>NZ_JAGGLB010000002.1 GCF_017874215.1 Paenibacillus eucommiae | reverse complement strand
AAACAGAGTATGTTTATGCGCATAGCGAACCCCAACGAATGATTGTAAGGTAAGGGAATTTTAAATGTATATTCCAATTAATGGATAATACACACGTCATTCGAGAGAGTAATGCTTTTTTTGCCAAAATAAATGTAAAAATATTCAATTAATATAACATACTCCTAAATATCTGAACCGGATTTTCCCATATCCATTATTTGTAAATCGATGTGAGCTTTAATGCATGCTTAATGTGAAAAACATCGTTAAGTAGCAGATCCTTCTCAGCTGCGATGGCTGGCTCGGGGCCGCGGCGGGTGCTATTCAACCCCAGCGGCTTTGACCGCTAGGAAGACGGAAGAGCGATAGCATTCGCATCAGATATGTGAATATGATAATGATAGAGGAAATGAAATTAGAGGAGAAATTTACAAAATCTTAATATTTCAAAATCATTCCTCAGATTGTCGTCCCCTGAAGGGCATAGTACAATAAGAGTGTGAGTATTGTCTTGTCGCAAATTGGATAAACTTGGAGGCATTATGAGCATAATGAGAGAATCAGGAGTTAAGGAAATTTCGTCCTCCTCAATTTATTTGAATCGCGATTTGAGCTGGATTGAATTTAATCGAAGGGTGCTGGAAGAAGCGCAGGACCCAAGTACCCCGCTATTGGAGCGCATTAAATTCCTTTCCATTGTGTCTAGCAATCTGGATGAGTTTATGAGCGTTCGTGTTGCGGGTCTTAAGGACCAGGTAAAGGCCGGGTATAATAAAAATGACTTTTCAGGCTATACCCCTGCAGGGCTGATCAAACGAATTATGAAACGGATTGGCAAAATGGTCGGTGAGCAGTATAAATCCTACCGCGAAGTGAATCGGCAGCTTGTTAAGGAAGGGATCGTTTTTGCAGACTATGAAGAGCTGAATGCGACCCAGAAAAAAGCGATGGATGCCTATTACCACGATATTATTTTTCCGGTTCTTACACCCATGGCGGTAGATCAAAGCCGTCCTTTTCCGCTTGTACATAATCAATCGGTTTATTTGGCTGTAGTGCTTACTATGGAAGGCGAGGATCCGAGTGAGGAGCCTTACTTTGCTATCGTTCAGGTGCCTAACAATTTGAACCGGTTTATTTCGCTCCCATTTCGGCCTAACAGCAAGAAGCGGGAATTTATACTTATTGAAGAACTGATCGAGCATCACATCCAGTCGCTTTTTAGCGGCTATACGCCTATAGCGGTTCACGCCTTCCGTTTAACCCGCAATGCCGATCTGACCTTGAATGAAGAAGGTGCGGAGGATTTGCTGGAGGAAATCGAGAAGGAGCTGCATCGCCGGCGCTGGGGTGTGCCTGTACGTTTGGAGGTTCAGGATGGCATGCATCCCTATGCCCTTATGCTGCTTCAGGATGAGTTCGAAATTCTTGATGATGTTTTTGTTATTGATGGGCCTCTTGATCTTACTTATTTTATGAAAATGGCCGGGAGCTTGCAAGGATTCGAGCATTTGCGCTATCCGAAAATTGAACCCAAATACGCCCGTGAGTTCGAGAGCACGACGGATTATTTCACCTTGCTTGAGAAACGCGACGTCCTGGTTCATCATCCTTATGAATCTTTTGATGCCGTAACAGATTTCGTTATCCACTCAGCAGACGATCCGCAGGTGCTCGCGATCAAGATGACGCTTTACCGGGTAAGCGGTAAATCTCCCATCATTCAAGCACTTGCGAGGGCCGCGGAGTCAGGCAAGCAGGTTACGGTAGTCGTTGAGCTTAAAGCACGTTTTGATGAAGAGCGCAACATAGCTTGGGCAAGAATGCTGGAGAAGTCTGGCTGCCATGTCGTATATGGCTTAGTAGGATTGAAGACACATGCCAAAATTACACTTGTCGTCCGTCAGGAGCAGGATACACTTAAACGCTATGTACACGTTGGAACTGGGAATTACAATGACAGTACTGCCCGCCTGTATACAGACGTGGGATTGTTTACGGCCAATAATATCATCGGTGAGGATGCATCTGTCCTGTTCAATGAGATCACTGGTTATTCAGCTCCGCATGATTGGCAGGCATTTGCCGTAGCTCCAACGGGGCTTAAGGATAAGCTGTTCGAGCTGTTCAAGCGTGAGACTGAGCATGCAAGAGCGGGACGGCCTGCCTATATCATCGCTAAGATGAATTCACTCTCTAACCAAGAAATGGTGGATGCCCTTTACGAGGCTTCTCAAGCCGGAGTGAAAATTGATTTGATTATCCGCGGCGTATGCTGCTTGCGTCCTGGAGTAGCAGGGCTTAGTGAGAATATTACTGTGCGGAGCATTGTGGATCGATTTCTGGAGCATTCACGGATTTATTATTTCGAGAACGGCGGGGATGCTGAGTTTTATTTATCGAGCGCGGATTGGATGACGAGAAATTTGACCCGCCGTATCGAATTGATGTGCCCGGTTCTGGATCAGAAACTAAAAACAACGATGATGGAAATTTTGGGCTTTAGTCTGAAAGACAACGTAAAAGCACGTAAATTAATGTCCAACGGGATGTATGAGCGCATACAAAATGAACTGCCTCCTTTCCGGAGCCAGTTCCAGGCCATGACGATTAATTCGTGGAAGCAGCTTCAGTTTGAAGATGAAGCTTGAGCTTCCAAAGCTTAAGAAATTCCTTCTTGAGGCTTTCTGCTTCGCGCAGCTCCAGAAGGGGCTGATCGCTGCAGATCAGCGAAAGCTGAAGGCTGTTATCTTGGATCACTGCTTTCATTTCTTTAACCAGCTGCGTTTCGCTGCGGTCCATAGCAATGGCCATTTGCATCAGCACACCTAATTGGATAATTGCCAATTCGTCGGAATCAGCCAAAATGTCTTTGTGCAAAAGCATCATTTGGTGGTTCCGGCTTCTTGTTTTGTAGGAAGCGACGAGGGAGATTAGCAAAATTTCTCGGTGCGAAAATCCATCAATTCTTGCTTGAGCAATTAAATATTGGGTATGCTTACTGTATTGATAATAGCTTACACTAACACCGATCCGGTAGAGGAGACAAGCGGCATGGAGGTACTCTCTGTGCCTTGAATCCAGCCCTAAATGCCCTTCAAGTGCGGTGTACAGCAGCATGGCGAGCTTATCTACCTGGCGTACATGAGGGATTGAAGCATTCGGGTGAAGCCAGAGCAGGTTCTGAATGCTGGACTCCAATACATCTTCCAGCTCAGGCTGCGAAGGGTGTATCGTCTCATAGAGCAGACCGTCCCGCAAGCCTGAACCGCTGACGATACAAGCTGACGAACGCGCTGTTTGGAACAGCGTATGCAGGATCGTTAATCCAGGCAAAATAATGTCAGCGCGATCTTTGGACAAGCCTTCCACCTTTTTGCGCTTCTCAACAGGCATGGAGGAGAGCAGCTTAATATAATACTCGAGCTCCTCATTATACAGTACGTAATTGTGAGCGAGCTGGAGCGAATAACGAAGCCGTTTCTGACTCATTTTGGCCAGGTTACGCACCGTTCCGCCTAGACCAATGAGCGGAAGTCCGGAAGCTTCGCTAATCCAGGGCTGTGTGGCCAGTGCCTGCTCAACCATTTGCCGTAAGTCAGCGAGACCAGCCTCGGAAATGGTGCCGTTCTTTGAGAATTGCCGGGTCGTATTTACCGCTCCGAAAGGAAAGGAAATGCTGTGCTTCAGCTTGCGATTTAGGAATAAGGTGACTTCGGTGCTGCCACCTCCGATATCAACTATAATGCCGTCCTTCATATCAATAGTATTAATAACACCCAGAAAGCCAAATCTTGCTTCTTCTGAACCGCTCAGCACCTCTATCGTTAGACCTGTTTCCTGTTCCAATAGCTCCTTGATTTCAGCAGAATTGGCCGCGTTGCGGATTGCAGCTGTGGCTACTGCCCGTAGAGCGCGAACCTCGTGATTTTTACAAAGCTGGGAGAAATGAGTTAAAATTGGAATGATGGATCTGATATCTCCCTGATGAAGCATGCCGTCCGTTCCGATCCGTTCGCTAAGGCGCGCCGATTCTTTATATTCGCTAATTACTCTGTGTGCCGCCTCGGAAGTCTGCTCATAAACGACGAGACGAATCGAATTGGATCCGATGTCTATAATTCCGATACGGGTGCTGATGCTCATTTTTGGACTCGCTCCTTCGTCATGTGTTGACTATTTTCGTGATTTCCATTGTATCAAGAGCAGCGGATACATTCAAATAAAAACGGATATGATGCGAAATTTATGCAAATTCGGTCAAAAAGAATCTTTATGGTAGTGATAATGAAGTTTTATGTCTTCTTTCCTTCACTTACTAAGTGAAATCATTTATTATTAATGTAGGAAGGAAGTATTTCGAGGAAGACTTTTGTTTAATTCAAGAACCAAGGAGTGATTTTATGACCGCAACTAAAGGATTGGAAGGCATTGTCGCCACCACCTCATCGATCAGCTCCATTGTAGATGGAGTTCTAACTTATCGTGGAATTGATATTGATGACCTAGCTGTTAACGCATCGTTTGAAGAAGTCGTTTATTTGCTCTGGTTCGGCAAGCTGCCGACACAATCCGAGCTGGAGAAGCTGCAGGCAGATTTAAATGCTAACAGTGAGGTTCCGGCAGGCGTGATTGAGCAATTGAAGCTTTATCCTAAAAACACAAACTCTATGGCAGCTCTTCGCACAGCCGTTTCCAGTTTGGCGCTATATGATACGGAAGCAAACGAAATGAGCCGCGAAGCTAATGTCCTTAAGGCCATCAAACTGCAAGCCAAGATTCCTGCCGTTATTGCTGCTTATGCCCGCATTCGTGAAGGCAAGGAACCGTTAGCTTCCAAAGGCTATCCATCGCTTGCTGCTAATTTCTTGTATCAACTGACTGGCAACGAGCCAGACAAGGTTGCGATCGAAGCTCTCGACAAAGCACTTGTGCTGCATGCTGACCATGAGCTGAATGCATCCACTTTTGCTGCCCGTGTTACCGTTGCTACGCTATCTGATATCTATTCAGGCGTTACATCCGCTATCGGTGCCCTTAAGGGTCCTTTACATGGAGGCGCGAACGAAGCTGTTATGGCTATGCTTGAAGAGATTGGAACTTTAGATAACGTAGAGCTATCTATTAATGATAAGCTTCAGCGCAAAGAAAAAATCATGGGCTTTGGTCACCGTGTTTACAAAAACGGGGATCCTCGCGCTAAGCATCTGCAAAAGATGTCACGTGAGCTTGGAAAAATTACAGGCAACATGAATTGGTATGATATGTCCATTAAGATCGAGGATATGGTTACCGGCCAAAAGGGACTTAAGCCTAACGTAGATTTCTATTCGGCTTCTGTATACACTTCGCTGGAAATTCCGCGCGATCTTTTCACACCTATCTTTGCCATCAGCAGAGCATCAGGATGGACAGCTCATATTCTGGAGCAATACGAGAACAACCGCCTGATTCGTCCACGTGCTGAATACACAGGGCTTGAGAATCAAAAGTATATTCCGATTAGCCAGCGTTAATTCCACGATTTAAGCTCAAACTTAAGGTGCGGGCTGTTCGGCTATCTTCTCAGGGAGCGTTTTTTATCGCTTTCCCTTTGTGGGTATGGCCGCTGCTCCCGTCGCTTTTTGTGTGTCTAACTGCATGTAAATGAAATCTAGTAGTACACTATAAGGAGGAACATAGAAAATGGCAAAATTTGAATCCTATGCATTACCAACTGAGGGCGAGTCAATTACTATAGAAAACGGAAACCTGAAGGTTCCTAACAACCCAATCATTCCTTTCATTGAAGGCGACGGGACAGGCCCTGACATTTGGGCAGCTTCCAAGCGCGTTCTGGACGCTGCTGTTGAGAAAGCTTATAATGGCGAGAAGAAAATTGCCTGGTACGAAGTTTACGCTGGCGAGAAAGCTTTTAACAAATACAACAGCTGGCTTCCAGCAGATACCTTAACAGCAATTCGTGAATATTTCGTAGCTATCAAAGGACCATTGACGACTCCAGTAGGCGGCGGTATCCGTTCCCTGAACGTGGCACTTCGTCAAGAGTTGGATTTGTATGTTTGCTCGCGTCCGGTTCGTTATTTCTCAGGCGTACCTTCCCCGGTTAAACGTCCTGAGCTGGTGGACATGGTTATTTTCCGTGAAAATACAGAAGATATTTATGCTGGCATCGAGTGGGAAGCCGGTTCAGCAGAAGTGAAAAAGGTAATTGAGTTTCTGCAAAATGAAATGGGCGTTAACAAAATCCGTTTCCCGGAAACTTCCGGTATCGGTGTTAAGCCGGTTTCGTCAGATGGCTCCAAGCGCTTGATTCGTTCTGCTATCGATTATGCCCTTAAGCATGGCCGCAAAACATTAACCCTTGTACATAAAGGGAACATTATGAAGTACACTGAAGGTGCTTTTAAAAACTGGGGCTATGAGCTTGCTGAAGAAGAGTATGGCGACAAAACCTTTACTTGGGCACAATATGATAAAATTAAAGAAGCAGAAGGTCTGGATGCTGCCAATAAAGCTCAAAAAGACGCTGAAGCTGAAGGCAAGCTGATCGTGAAGGACGCTATTGCGGATATCGCATTGCAGCAAGTATTGACCCGTCCTACAGATTTTGATGTTATTGCAACATTGAACCTGAATGGTGACTATTTATCTGATGCACTTGCGGCTCAAGTAGGTGGTATCGGTATTGCTCCAGGAGCTAATATTAACTACATTACTGGACATGCAATTTTTGAAGCTACTCATGGCACGGCTCCTAAATACGCAGGCTTAGATGTAGTGAACCCAGGTTCCGTAATCCTTTCCGGCGTTATGATGTTTGAACATTTAGGTTGGTTGGAAGCTGCTGAGCTTGTTTATAAAGGCTTGGAAACATCCATTAACAACAAAACCGTTACTTATGACTTCGCCCGTCTGATGGATGGCGCCAAGGAAATCAAATGCTCGGAATTCGCTGACCAAGTTATTGCAAATATGGGCTAAACCCAATTCACTAGGAGGAACAATCCATGGCAATCCGACGTAATAAGATTACTATCGTAGGTGCTGGCTTCACAGGCGCTACGACTGCACTTATGCTCGCGCAAAAAGAGCTGGGAGATGTAGTTCTGCTAGACATTCCACAGCTGGAAAACCCGACTAAAGGTAAAGCTCTGGACATGCTGGAAGCAAGTCCCGTACAGGGCTTTGACAGTAATATTGTTGGTACTTCCAATTACGAAGATGCTGCAGGCTCCGATATCGTCATCATTACCGCTGGAATTGCCCGTAAGCCTGGTATGAGCCGTGATGATTTGGTTAATACCAATGCTGGAATTGTTAAATCCGTTTGTGAAAATGTTAAAAAGTATGCTCCTGAATCGATCGTAATTATTCTTAGCAACCCGGTTGACGCTATGACCTATGTAGCCTACCAAGCACTTGGTTTCCCTAAAAACCGTGTTATTGGCCAATCGGGAGTTCTGGATACTGCCCGTTATTGCACATTTATCTCGCAAGAGCTGAATGTTTCTGTTGAAGATGTTCGCGGCGTCGTTATTGGTGGACATGGCGACGATATGGTTCCTCTTGTCCGTTATACTTACGCTGGTGGTGTTCCAATCGAGAAGCTGATCCCGGCTGACCGCATTGAAGCTATCGTCCAACGTACACGTACAGGTGGCGGAGAGATCGTGAATCTGCTAGGTAACGGCAGTGCTTACTATGCGCCTGCTGCTTCATTAGTGCAAATGACAGAAGCGATTCTGAAAGACAAGAAACGCATTATTCCTACAATTGCCCTGCTTGAAGGCGAGTATGGTTATGACAACTTGTTCATGGGTGTGCTGACTGTACTAGGTGCTAACGGCATTGAGAAGATTCTTGACATTGAATTGACTGCTGATGAGAAGGCAGCTTTGGATAAAACTGCTGATTCCGTAAGGAATGTAATCAAGGTTGTTGCCGGTTAATTCCTTCTGATTGAACCAAAAGGGAGTACGGACCTTCGATTTGAGGTCCATACTCCCTTTTTCTTGTTCTTCTCCGCTGAATTCGGTTATACTAAAAGTAAACCATTACATAGACGACAAAAGGAGGCTTTATATGTACAGCATTATGATTTTTATCCATGTTATTAGCGCAGTGCTAATGGGATCTTATCTTGTGTTCCCGTTTCTTGCAGGGCGTGCCGCGGCTCTCACCGGCCAGGAGCAGGCTAGCTATACGGGCTTACTAATTACTTTAAACCGGGTTGGCCAATTTTCCCTGATTGTAGCCTTTATTACAGGTGGAGCGATGATTTCCAAGGTGGATGTATCCGTGATTTGGATGATAGTAGCCATCGTCTTGCTAATTGCTATTGGAGCCACTACTGGAATTATGGGGTCCAACTTAAAGAGATTGATTGTTGCCAACAAAGAAGTAAGCACAACATCCGTTGCTGCCTCCAAGGTGCAAACTTTAAGCTGGGTTTCCGGTATTATTCTTCTTGTTATCCTTTATGTGATGACACATCCTATGCTGTTCAGCTAAAAAGTAGTATCCTTACATAAGCTTTTTATTCAGTTAGTTCATCTAGCGTTTTCTCCAGGCTGGGAGCCAAATGGTTCAGGAAGTAAGTCACTTCGGGCATGTCCATTGCATGAATGGACTGCTCGATTTGTTTTTTGGCTGTGCCGAATTCACGATTGCCAGCGGAAAGCTCGGTCAAGCATTTGAGGTAAGCGTCCAGGAGGTCAGCTGCTTTGACGAAACGCCGAAGCTCGGAAGAGCTCTCTTTGTCGTTAATGAGCGGCTTATAGATGCTCTGGAGCTCCTCTGGGATCATCTGAAACAGTTTGTCCGCGGCAACTTCCTCGATTTTGCGAAAGCTGGATAAAATATCTGAGTTTTGATGCTTGACTGGCGTTGGTATATCTCCTGTGAACACTTCGGTCACATCGTGGAACAGGGCAAGCGAAACAGCTTCATTGGTTTGTACAGACTTGTGAAATATCTCGTTAGCAATGGTACAGAGCACATGGGTCAGAATAGCTACGTGGTAGGAGTGCTCGGCCACATTTTCCTTGACCACATTGCGCATCAGGCTCCAGCGCTCAATGTAGCGAAGCCGGTATATATACGCAAAAAAATCGCTGGTACTGTTCATGGTTGGATCTCCTTACTTCTCCTTATTTGGTCGTGCTACGATACGTCGCTGAATATCACGATGCAGCAGCTCAGGGGTTATGTTGGGATTACCAGCGTTGATCCGTGGAATCCTCAAAGGGTCTGAACTGCGGGTTGCCATCTTAGGAATGATTGTGAAAGCATAATCGATTCCTGCTTCATGGACAAGCTTGCTAGCTTGTTTGTTTGTAATCCCGAATGGATAGGCAAGGGAGTCTATCGGCTTTTCACCAAGCACAGAGAGCTTGTCTCTGCAGGTGGTGATATCCTGAAGGATGCGCTGGTTGTAGGCTTCATCTGTTTCTGTTAAGCCATCTTTTTCGATATGTCCGACTATCTTGGCTTTTCCATTTGGCAGCTTGTCGTGAAGTGAATCCGTGTGGCACTGCGCATCAATGCTGCTCTCAGCATCGTGTGTCATCTCTGAAATCTGCTCGTTCGTCATGTAAGGGATGTAAGTGGCTAAAGGATTAGCCAAGGTTCCTGTAATTACGAAGTTGACGGCAGGGATTTGTCTGCTTTTGAGCAGGGGATATGCACTTGTATAAAAGCTCTGGTAGCCATCGTCAAAGGTTATTAGCACGGCATTGGCCGGGACGCTGGCACCTTGCATAAATTGCTTGAACTCGGTAAGAGAGATGAATTGATAACCTCTTTCAGTAAGCTCTTTCAACTGGTTGTCAAACAGCGCGGTGGTGATCGTGCCAGAGCTTTTGTCCTGGTCATGGATATGGTGGTACATGAGGACGGCAACCTGATCCTGGTAGTAAATCTTTGTGTCCGTGCGGCTTGCCTGCAAAGGTGAGAGAATCACGCTAATACCGATGATAGCGAGCAGAAGCGAGATGCCGAGAGATTTAAACTTAAACATGTGATTGTAACTCCTTATTTCTGTAGTAAGTTTGATGTTCGATGTTCAAGACGCATATGTTATAATGGTGCTATGTGATTATTTTTATTTATGTAATGAATTGAATGTGATGAACAGAGAGGGGCTTTTATTTTTATGCAGCATTTTCAAAAAAGTGTCTATGATCTAATCGTGGAAACGTCCACTAATTTACCTGCTGATGTTAGACGTACGATACAGGCGGCCAAGGAGCTGGAGGATCAGGGAACGAGATCAGCCCTATCACTGTCGACGATTGCTAATAATATTCATATGGCAGAAACGAACGTATCTCCGATTTGTCAGGATACCGGTATGCCTACATTTATTATACACTGTCCTGTCGGGGCAAACCAAATCATTATGAAAAAGCAAATTCGCGAAGCCGTTGCCCAAGCTACTAAAGATAGCAAGCTGCGGACGAATTCGGTAGATTCCTTGACTGGGGCGAACACAGGAGATAATTTGGGGCCAGGGACGCCAGTTATTCATTTTGAACAATGGGAACGGGACGATATTGAGGTAAAGCTGATTCTCAAGGGTGGCGGCTGTGAGAACAAAAATATTCAATACAGCCTGCCGGCTGAACTTGAGGGAATTGGTAAAGCTGGAAGAGATCTGGATGGTATCCGCAAATGCATCATGCATGCGATCTATCAAGCGCAAGGTCAAGGCTGCAGCGCTGGCTTCATTGGCGTAGGTATTGGTGGTGACCGCACCAGTGGATATGAGCTGGCGAAGCACCAACTGTTCCGTCATGTAGATGACGTGAATCCTATCGATGAGCTGCGCAAGCTTGAGGAATATGTGATGGCACATGCCAACACACTGGGAATTGGAACTATGGGCTTTGGTGGCCAGGTGACTTTGTTAGGCTGTAAGGTTGGAGTTGCCAATCGTTTGCCTGCAAGCTTCTTTGTCTCTGTTGCCTACAACTGCTGGGCTTATCGCCGGCAGGGGGTTGTTCTTGATGCGGTTGAAGGAAAGATTCAAAGCTGGGTCTATGAAACAGGGACGGCCGTACCGATGGAGCTGGAGGAAGAAGCAGCTGAGGGGGCGGCAGATCAGGCGGAGCGGCGTGAGATTATTCTGAATACGCCAATTTCAGAGGAGCAAATCCGCAGCCTGCGGGTTGGTGACATTGTTGTTATTAATGGGATGATGCACACTGGCCGGGATGCCCTGCATAAATATTTGATGGATCACGATACTCCGGTAGATTTGAACGGTGCTGCGTTGTATCACTGCGGACCGGTAATGAGCAAGGATGAGAACGGGGAGTGGCATGTTAAAGCTGCCGGACCAACGACGAGCATTCGCGAGGAGCCGTATCAAGGCGATATTATTAAAAAATTCGGCATTCGCGCTGTAATTGGCAAGGGTGGAATGGGCGCGAAAACCTTGAAGGCGCTCCAAGAGCATGGTGGAGTGTACCTGAATGCCATCGGCGGGGCTGCGCAATATTATGCTAAATGCTTCAAGAAGGTAGATGGCGTTGATTTTATCGAATTCGGTGTGCCGGAAGCGATGTGGCATTTGCAAACGGAGGGCTTCGCGGCGATTGTTACGATGGATGCTCATGGCAACAGCCTGCATGCTGAGGTAGAGAAGGATTCTCTGCAAAAGCTTACCGAGCTGAAGGAACCCGTATTTAAGTAAGCTTAAGCTTTACAAAAAAATAACTGGCTTCTGTTCAAAAGAAAGGGTTACTATATGGAGTAACCCTTTTTGAATGTTTAAGTTCCCAGGTCTTATGGTGGAGGAGCTATTTTTACTATTTTTAGGACGGCGAAAGGCAATTGTACCAACCAACGTGGATGGATGGAGGAATGTGAATGAACAAATTCCGTGTAAAGCTAACCCTGATTCTGATGCTGCTTATCGGCTGCTCGATGCTGACATCAGGTGTTTTCATGGCCAAGCTGCTGGAGGATTCACATATTGATGTCATTAAGGATAATATGGAGCGCGAGCTTAAGGTGATTGAGGCTACAGGTGATTGGAAGCGTGAAGAAAGCGAAGCTCTCCTTATAGACTACTACAATGCTCAAGCCCAAAAAATCAAACAGTACACGGATGCACGACTTACTTTCATTCGCGCTGACGGCAAGGTGCTTGGAGATTCCGATCAAAGCGCCGAACAAATGGATAACCATTTAAGTCGTCCAGAAATTCAAGAAGCGAAGCAGGAAGGCAGAGGGTTTGTTACCCGCTACAGTGGCACGCTCAAAGAGAATATGCTGTATGCGGCAATTCCGGTGAAGGACGGAGACGTTATCACGGGATATTTGCGCATGGCAATCAGTCTGGAGCAGGTGGATGCAGCTGTTAGTAAGCTGTGGTTTTTCCTGATCATTGGACTGGCTGTTCTGTTTATTATTGCCGGCTATGTAAGCTATCGGATTGCCAGAGGCATCACACGCCCGATTGAGAAAATAACAAGAGTAGCCAAGCAGATTACGAATATGAACTATAAGGCTAGGGTGCATAACCGGGACAAGGATGAGGTCGGGCAGCTTGGAGCCGCGATTAATCTGATGGCTGACAGCCTGCAGCTGCAGATGAACCGGATTTTGGAGAATGAAGGCAGATTGAAAGGTGTTCTTGAAAATATGGTGAGCGGCGTGCTCATGATTGACCGGGACGAACAGATTGTACTGCTGAATCCTTCAGCTGAAGAGATTATCGGTTTCTCCTCTGATGAATTGCTGGGCAAAAAATATGATGAAGCGAAGCAGCAGTATGAGTTTACCCAGCTGATTAAGGAATGTATTGATTCACGGGAGCATATCCGCGATGAAATGATTTTCTATTATCCGGCTGAGCGGATTCTGGAGATTAACCTGAGCCCCATCTCGCAGGAAGGCGAGGAATGGTCGGGCGTGCTTATTGTGCT
Organism: Paenibacillus eucommiae; assembly: GCF_017874215.1. Classification (GTDB taxonomy): domain Bacteria; phylum Bacillota; class Bacilli; order Paenibacillales; family NBRC-103111; genus Paenibacillus_AI; species Paenibacillus_AI eucommiae. Next base: position 639,248 of record NZ_JAGGLB010000002.1, on the reverse strand, counting down.
GCATGATATTACGGCGGTCCGCAGGCTGGAGCGTATGCGCAGCGAGTTCGTTGCGAATGTTTCACATGAGCTGAAGACGCCGATTGCTGCGGTGAAGGGCTTTGCTGAAACGCTGCTGGCTGGAGCGCTTGATGATAAGGCGACGGCGAAGTCATTTTTGCAAATTATTTTTGATGAGAGTGAGCGGCTAAACCGCCTGATAGGAGACATACTGGAGCTTTCGAAGATGGAATCGAAGCGGATTCCGCTGCATTTCTCTCCGGTTCATATGGCTGAGTTTGTTGAGAAGTCGCTGCATATGATGAGCAAAGAGGCAGAAAAGAAAAACATAGAACTTATCATGGAAGTGGAGTCCGATATTTACCTGGAGGCCGATGAGGATCGGTTACGGCAAATTTTTATCAATTTACTTTCGAACGGGATTAATTATACGCAGGAAAGCGGTAAGGTCAGGGTTCGGATCGAGCCCTTCGCAATCAATCCGGATGGAGACTATGAGCGGCTCAAAATCATCGTGTCCGATACCGGTATGGGGATACCGAAGAAGGATTTGCCACGCGTTTTTGAACGCTTCTACAGGGTGGATAAAGCACGCTCGCGGAGCTCTGGCGGGACAGGGCTAGGGTTATCTATTGTAAAGCATTTAGTTGAGTTGCATAAAGGGACCATCCGTGTGGAGAGTGAAGTTGGCATTGGCACAAAATTTACAATTGATTTGCCTGTTATTCACTAATTGACACGTAATCCTGAACTATTTACAAAATAAAAACAAAATCTTTACATTCTCTTTACAATTCGGTGGTATCCTAATACTGTATATCTATTATTCTGTTTAATCGGGGGATCTCATGACACAAAAAATATTGGTTATAGAAGACGAACCCACGCTGGCCAGACTGCTCTCCTACAACCTGTCCCAGGAAGGTTACGATACGAAAGTAATTGATCATGGCGGCGATGGGCTGCAGGAAGCGCTGCAGGTGGCCTATGATTTGCTTATTCTGGATATTATGCTTCCAGGATTGAGCGGGTTTGAAATTCTTAGTAAGCTCAGGCAAAAAGGGAATAAAACGCCTGTGATTATTCTTACAGCGCGCAATGCAGAGGAAGAGGTCGTTCTTGGGCTTAAGCATGGTGCAGATGATTATATTACCAAGCCTTTTGGCGTAGCGGAGCTTCTGGCCAGAGTATCAGCGGTGCTTAGAAGAACGCAGTCAGACGAGGCCGCTTTGGATAAGCAGAAGAGCTTGGAGAAGGTTATACACGCTGGTGACCTGCAAATTTATCCGGAAAAATACGAAGTCAGCTTAAACGGGGATTCGATTCCGCTGCGGCCTAAGGAATTTGAAGTACTGCTGTATCTTGTTCAGCGGCCCGGTGTCGTAGTGACCAGGGATGATCTGATGAATATCGTTTGGGGCTTTGATTACATCGGCGGACAGAGGACGGTAGATGTCCACGTGAGCTCGCTCCGCAAGAAGCTGGAAATGAATCAACAATCCGTGCAAATAGATTCCATTCGTGGTGTAGGCTATAAGCTGGTCACGCGTGTTTTGAAGAAGTAGAAGTGTGTGCTGGTTGCATCAAGTGTAGAATATATATATGCCTTGAATAAGCCTAGATTTACTGGTTTACATAGGCTTGCACATCAAAGAGCGTCAGGATTAGTCCTGGCGCTCTTTGAAGCATCTTGAAGCATCTTGAAGCATCCTAATGCATCTTAATGCACCCAATCAAGCATCTTTTTGCGGAATACATGGGGGGAGCAGTGGTTAAATTTTTTGAAGGTTTTATAGAAATGGGCCATATTTGGCATGCCTACTGCTTCTCCAACCTCAGCGACGCTGATGTTTTGGGTCAGTAGGATTTTTTCCGCTTTTTTTATTTTTTTGAAATTAACATAGTCCATAAAAGAAATTCCGAGTACTTTTTTGAAATATTTCACAAAATAGTAATAGCTGATATTCACAGCCTTGCTCGCTTCCTCGACGCCAACCCGTGTGTGCAAGTTCTGCTCGATATATTCGAACACAGGCTTGAGGCGGATGTAGTCCGCGTGATCCTTGCTGCTTAGCACATGACGGGAATCGTTGCGGAGCAGAGTCAGCAGGATTTGCTTGATAAGAATGCTGATGGCAATTTCATAGCCCTCTTCCTTTGCGGTCCATTCTGCAAAAATCGTTTTTACGCAGCGGACAACCTCTATCCGGGCAGCGGCATTCTCCAGAAGAATGTAGTTTAGCTTACTTAAAGACAACGCAGGGTCAGCAAAATAACGTAAATAAGGAATAATATTTTGGTCAAAATAGTGCTCGAGGTCAAACTGAAAAACAATATATTTAAGCTCCTTATCCTCCCAGGAACGGTCGCGATGCAGCTCGGAAGAGCCAATCAACACGACATCTTCAGGCATCAGGTGAAGGAGCTCATCCTCGATGTAGACGTCTAATTCTCCTTCCAGCACAAGGAGCATTTCCAATTCCTTATGATAATGCCATGTCGTCATATGATCATGCTTACGCCATGCATGGAAAATTTTTATAGACAAAAAAGGGTTTTCATAATCGATTTTTTCATTAAAGAATTCCATAGCTGCTTCCTCCGAATGGCTAAATCGCATATAAGTAGCGCCAGATCTGGCATATTTTTTTGAGCATATTTTGTCTATACTTATTGTAGTGTTTGTGACTGTATAAGAAAAGGAATTATTTCATATTTTCTGCAGAGACTGACGCATGCATACCGAAAAAAATGAATCTGCAGCTACTCCAGGGAGGAATACTAATGTCAAAATCGTTTCGAATTGCTATTATCGGTTGTGGTGGAATTGCTAATGGAAAGCATATGCCAAGCCTGGACAAGCTGACTAATGTACAAATGGTCGCTTTTTGCGATATTGTTGTTGAAAAAGCACAGGAAGCCGCTGACAAGTACGGAAAAGGTGAAAAGAAGGTTTATGAAAACTACAGAGATGTTTTGAATGATAGCTCTATCGATATTGTTCATGTATGTACACCCAATGATTCACACGCCGAAATTACGATTGCTGCATTAGAAGCCGGGAAGCATGTTATGTGTGAAAAGCCTATGGCCAAAACGGCCGCTGATGCACGCCGCATGGTAGAAGTGGCTAAACGCACAGGCAAGAAGCTGACCATTGGTTATAACAATCGTTTTCGTGCTGACAGCCAGTATTTGCATGAGGTTTGTTCGCAAGGAGATCTGGGTGAAATTTATTATGCTAAAGCCCACGCGGTTCGCCGCCGCGCTGTTCCTACCTGGGGAGTTTTTCTGGATGAAGACAAGCAAGGCGGGGGACCCCTTATCGATATTGGCACACATGCGCTCGATTTAACACTGTGGATGATGAATAATTATAAGCCCAAAGTCGTTCTAGGCACTTCCTATCACAAGCTGTCGCAGCGTGAGAATGCAGCTAATGCATGGGGTCCTTGGGATCCGGCCAAATTCACTGTCGAAGATTCGGCATTTGGCATGATCACTATGGAGAATGGTGCAACGATTATACTTGAATCCAGCTGGGCTCTGAATACGCTTGAAGTGGAAGAAGCTAAATGTACGCTTTCCGGTACTGAAGGCGGAGCTGATATGAAGAATGGTCTTCGTATCAATGGAGAGAAGAACAGCCGTCTGTTTACAACGGAAGTTGAGCTTAATTCCGGTGGTGTAGCTTTCTACGAGGGCGCGAGCGATAGTGCTCCGGATCTGGAAATGAGACTTTGGATTCAAGCGATTGAGAACGATACAGAACCGGTGGTTACACCTGAGCAAGCTTGTGTCGTTTCGGAAATTCTGGAAGCTATTTATGAATCGTCCAGAACCGGCAAGGCAGTTTACATGAACGAATAGTTGAAATTATCATAAAAAAGATTGTAGTCAACCCTCGCTCAGGCAGATGAAGTGATCTTCTTAATTGATCCTTACCTCATCAGCCTGACGGGGGATTTTCGTTATTGTCTGTACTGCTTTTTGTAAACCAAATAAAGAGGAACAGTATGGATAGAACAACGAGTAAGGGCGGCGCAACCATGAGCAAATAGAAATCCATTTTTTCCATTTTTCAGCATCATCCTTTTTTCTTGGGGGCATGTCCTTGCACATAACTGGTATTAAACAGGAACAACCGCATGATCAGGGCAAGCGACGGAATAAGCAAGCACAAGCCGGCAATAAAGGCAATGATCAATGATAAAGCCATGGCTTCGCTGGTGAAATTTTGATATAAGGTGATGTAGGGGTAAAGGATGTAAGGCAGGTGTGAGGCTCCATATCCGAAAAAGGCGAAAGCAAACTGCAGCATCACGAAGATGAAAGCCCAGCCATATCCCGTGCGCTTCCACACAAGGTAAAAGGCTGCCAGGAAGCAAAGGAAGGAAACGACGAACATCCAGGATAAATCAAGCATCGCTTGGTAGTGCTGGGGATTGTGGTTTCTTATCGCGAAGAATACTAACAAGCTGCACAGGATCGTAGGCGGGCTCCAGCCTAATGCGTAGCTTCTAACAACGTTAAGCGCACCATGGTCCTGGGCTTTAGCAGCATAATAAGTAAGGAACATGGCCGAGATGTACAGCACACTGACCAGAGCCAGCAGAACGACTGCCCAAGAATAGGGACTGGTGAAAAGCTCCCGGAAGAGGAAAACCACTTTACCTTCCTTCTCAATGACAAAGCCGCCTTCAGAAATCGTTAAAACCGTAGATAGAGAAGCAGGAATCAGGAGGCCGCTGGCACCATACAGGAACGTATAGATTCGGTTTTGTTTTTCCCCATAAGTGCCGAATGCATAGTAGGAGCCGCGGATGGCAAGCAGAATAATCGCAATACTGCCAGGGACCAGGAGAGCAGTTCCATAATAATACGCCGTATCCGGAAAGAAACCAATGATCCCCACAAAGAAAAAGACAAGAAATACATTCGTCACTTCCCATACAGGATTGAGATACCGGTCGATCATATTTTGGATAAGATGCCGTTTGCCTGTGGCGTGGGAGTAATAGCTGAAAAAACCGGCTCCAAAATCAATGGAAGCTACAATTAAATAGCCATAAAGGAAAATCCAGAGCACTGTGATTCCAATGAGTTCATAGCTCATTTCGCTTTTCCTCCTTCTATTCCTTTTGCCAGCAGTTCCTCCTGAAGGTCATTGCCTCTGAAAATTTTACCAAGAACCTTAATAACAGTCAGCCCAATCACTAAATAAAGGAGGCAAAACAACACTAGCATGAGATCTACATGGGTGGAAGTAGTAGCGCCCTCGGCAGTTTTCATATAGCCTCTAAGAATCCATGGCTGCCTGCCTACCTCCGCATAAACCCAGCCGCTCTCAATGCCAAGCACAGCAAGGGGACCCGACCAGACAATCAATCTTACTATCCATCTTGGATAATGACGGTTTTGATATTTGCGTGCCATCCAGAAATAAAGCAATGACAGAAGTGGAAGCAAAATGCCAATTGTGACCATCAAATCGAAAATATAATGAACCAGCAGAGGCGGGCGTTCATCTATTGGAGTTTCATTTAATCCCTGAACCTCGGCGTTAGGGTTAGCGTGAGCCAATATGCTTAGTGCAAAGGGAATTTTTAAGCCGTACTTAATCTCGTTGTCTGCAGTCAGTATGCCTCCAATCACAAGTGGTGCTTTGCCTGCTGTTTCGAAATGCCATTCCGCGGCGGCCAGCTTCTCTGGCTGATATTTGGCGAGGAATTTGCCGGATAAGTCACCGACCAAAATGGTCGTGACCGAAAAAACGAGCGCAGCCGTCATGGTCAGCTTAAGTGCTTTGCGGTGATAAAGCTGAACCCGGTTTTTCAGCAAAGAGGCAGCAGCGATGGCAGCCAAAATAAAAGCGCATGTCATATAAGCCGAAACCAGCACATGTGCAACCTTGGTAGGCGTAGCCGGATTGAACATCGCAGCAATCGGCTGCAAATCGGTAATGACACCATCCTGCAGCTTAAAGCCCTGCGGGGTGTTCATAAACGCGTTAACCGTTGTGATAAAAAAGGCCGAGGCTGAAGAGCCAAGCACGACGGGGATTAGCAGCAGAAAATGTGTCCACTTTTTTTTGAAGCGGTCCCATGTGTATAAGTAGATGCCAAGAAAAATGGCTTCAAAAAAGAATGCGAAGGTTTCCAGGAACAGCGGAAGCGCAATAGCCTGACCGGCGATTCGCATAAAGCTTGGCCACAGCAGGCTCAGCTGCAGACCGATCGCGGTCCCCGTCACCACGCCGACGGCAACCGTGATGACGAAGCCTCGGGTCCACCGGCGGGCGAGCAGCAAGTAGTAAGGATCATTCCGCTTGATGCCTGTCCATTCGGCCAAGGCGACCATAACAGGCACACCGACTCCAATTGTGGCAAAAATAATGTGAAAGCCGAGCGTCAGCTCCGTCAGCATGCGGCTATAAAGAACAGGATCATATGACATCGAAAAGCGCCCCTTTGCTCAAAAGCCAAGATGGTGAAATGGTGATTTGATGAAATGATGAAATGATGAAATGATGAATGGTTTAATTCATGTATATAATGTTTGCAATAAAGTTCCTAATTAACCAAATATCTACTCAAAGAAAGCAGCATGATCGCAGCAACGGTGAAGCATAGGAGAATCAGCTTTTTTTCTTGTTTTTTGAATTTGTCCACTGTGTATCGTCTCCCGTCATGCGAGGTTAATGACCTTTAAATGCATATAAATGTACCGTAGCTAACCATAGCTAACCATAGCTAACCATAGTTATACTTGCATTAGTATTTTACATATATTGAGACATAATCATTCACTGGATGATTTGTCTATGCTAGTATCCGTAATCAGTATGAAGATAAAGGGGGAGGACAAGAAAAAACGCCTTGCGGCGCCCTTTGATCATGGTTTATTGGAAAGTATAAGTTTTGGGTGATGCCTGGAGTGAAAAATTCCCGATTACACAGTGCAGCTTTACAGTGAAAAAGTAGACGGTGTGATCCTTCATCCTTCGAGGAGATCAGAAAGGAAGCTCAGATTTCCTATCGCCACTATCCCTTTCTCTCAGGAAAGCAACTTCTGCAGGCAGTCTGTTTGATCGTGACACGTTCGACACTTTGTAGCTGAGAGGTAAGGGAAGTGAGGTGAAGTGAAGTGAATGGAAGGGAAGGGATGAGATGAGCATTTGTAGCAGCACGCCCTCCACCGAAATGAGCGTGTATTCCACTTTAACGATGTTTTTCATCGTAAAAAGCAAGTGTTCCAGGTCAATTCGTCACGTTAATGATGATTTTCATCGTTAAAAGAGGCCGGATGGCCTCTCTGGGTAGATAAAAGTAGCAGGTCCTTCTCAGCTGCGCACGATCTTCATCCCTAGCGCCTGCGACGGCTAGGAAATCTCTTCCAATCAAGAGAAACACGCTTGCTGACAGTCCGTTTGAGCTTGGTGTTCGTGCGATTCGTGTGAATGTAGCTAAAGAGAGGGACTGGCTGTGGGCGGAAGAGAGGTAGCGTCCGCCTTTAAAGATTTGTTCCTTCATCCTCATCTATTCCATTGAAGGGAACAAATCTTTAACAGCGGCTGGAGCCCACAGCCAGTCCCTCCCCTAGCACCAACTCCCCGAACACGCTCCTCAAAGGACGCTACAAGGCGGGTTCGAACTATTTCACCTCTAAGGCTTCAACAGTATTTGTGTGCATATGCTCAAGGTGTGTAACGCCCCATTCATGCAGCATATCAAAAATGGGCTGCAGCGTTTTTCCGTGCTCGCTTATTGAGTATTCAACCTTTGGCGGGATTTGCGGATATACAACCCTTACAATAAGGTCTTCCTTCTCAAGCTCCCGTAATTGTGATGTCAGCATTTTTTGTGTAATGTCGGGAATATTGTTCATCAGTTCACTAAAACGCATGGTTCCTTTGAAATGCAGATTCAGCAAAATGGTTGGCTTCCACTTCCCGACTACAGTATTTAAGGCATCGGTTACTTTACATTGTATCGGATTTGCGGTCATCCTGGCTTCCCCATTCCCATTTTTTTAGATACTATATGATATCATTTTAGGGAAGGCTCTTCAAATAACGCTGCTGCTGGCTAATTCAGTCCAAATAGATGAACTAATGCATAGCCAAGGCCTGTGAGCAATACCGAACCAAGCAAACAGGCTGCAAAAGATTTCATACCGGAGCGGCGGTACGCTGTGAGGTTGACGCCGAGTCCGAGCCCTGCCATGGCCATAGCTATAAGCAAATAAGCTGCGATTACTAGTTGATTGCTAATTGCGGCCGGGAGAATACCGAGGGTATTCAGGCCGCTCATCGCGAGAAATCCAAGGATAAACCATGGCATCGGAATGGACTTCCAGCTTGTTTTTGACATTGTTCCTTGTTGTTTGTGTTCCATCCTGCTGTTCCAAATCCCGATAAGAATGGCTACCGGAACCAGCAGTGCAACCCTCGTCAGCTTAACGATAACCGCCAAGTCTATCGCTTCCTGCCCGCCTGGCGCTGCCGCGGCGATAACGTGGGCAACTTCATGAAGTGTGCCTCCTGTGAAGGTGCCGTAACCGCTGCTGCTCAGACCGAGTACCGGGTAAAGCAACGTGTAGATTAGGGTGAAAAGGGTCCCGGCGATAGCTACGGTTGCTGCACTGATGGCTGTTTCGTTATCTGTAGCTTTGATCTGGGGCGAAATCGCCACTACAGCCGCCGCTCCGCAAATCGCAGTTCCACAGGCTGTCAGGATGCCGAGCCTTTGTTCGACTTTAAATAGCTTTGTGATTCCGTAGACGATAAGCAGCGTAAATGTCACATTGATCACCGCAATCGCCAGCACTTTGGGTCCCGCATGAACAATATCGGTTAGATTAAGCCGCATGCCCAGCAGGATAATGCCGAATCTCAGCAGCTTTTTGCTCGAAAAAGCAATGCCTGCCTCCGCCTGATCCGGCACACCCACTACGATTCTCCAGGCGATTCCAAGCAGGATAGCGATCACAAGCTGACCCATTATGCTTAAAATAGGAAAGCCGGCAGCATATTTGGCCAGCAGAGCTAGTAACAAAGTAATCGCTATTCCTTGCGCGAAGCCGAAGCTCTTTTTCATGTTTTTTTTCATTCTTATTTTCATGCTTATTTTTTGTTTGATTTTCTGTATACTTGGCAGGGCGTGTATCGTTGTCATTGCCCTCACTCCTCGTTTTCGTAATTGAGCATAGCGCTTTCTCTATGGCTTCACTATACGACCGTTCGAGGGGGAAGTGAAATACCGATCTGCTATCAGCATCATGAGTAAAACTTATGATGAGGATTGTTGCCCTCTTTTATTTGGTCTATAATGTGGTTCTAGGCTTAGACAAAACTCTTAGGAGGACTCCATGATCGTAGAAACACTTCGGGTGTTTGTAACAGTGGCGGAACAAAAGAACTTTTCCCGCGCTGCCGAGCTTTTGAATTTATCCCAGCCAGGTGTGAGCTTGCAGATTCGCAATCTTGAAAATGAATTTGGAGCCAAGCTCATGCACCGTTCGCCGAAACTGGTGAAGCTCACAGTGGCAGGAGAGATTTTATATAAGCGTGCCAAAGTGATCCTCTCTCTCTATGAAGAGGCGAAGGAAGATATTCATTTGCTGCGGGATGTCGTGACGGGATCCATCCGGATCGGAGCCAGTTTTACGATTGGTGAATATATATTGCCGCGGCTGCTTGCTGAGTTTGTTCATCATTACCCGGAAGTTGATATTCAAGTACATATTGGAAATACAGAAGAAATTGCCCAAGCTGTCCGTTCTAACAGTTTAGATCTTGGATTAGTAGAAGGTGAAGTTTCGCATCCTGACCTGACGGTCACCCCTTATATGAAGGATGAAATGACGCTGATCGTCTCTCCTGAACATCCGTTATCCCACGTAAGTGCGGGTAAGGCTCAGGCAGCGATGCTGCAGGATCAAGTGTGGATTCTTCGGGAGAGCGGATCAGGCACTCGTGCCTTCAGTGAGCAATACATACAAGATGCAGGTCTTGTTATGAAGCGTTCTTATGTATTCAACAGCAGCCAGGGAGTCAAGGAAGCCGTAGCTGCCGGACTGGGCATCGCTATTTTGTCCAGATTGGTCGTACGCAAGGAATTGGAGGCTGGAGAGATTTGTGAAATTCCGATTGATGGGAAAATAGGACGAGATTTCTCGATTATTCAAAATAAAGATCACTCTGCCGCCATGGCCGTTAGTGTGTTTGTGGAGCGTCTGCTTGCCAAAAGTGAATATAAGCAGCCCTAATATTTGGAGGGCTGGCTCACTGACAAGAGAAGCCAGAAATCTATTTGAGGTTGTATTGTTCTCATTTTTTTGGTCTGACCATTATATCAAAAAGGGGGAGTTATTATGTTTAAAAAACTGCTTGCGGCTAAAAGAAAACGGAATTTATTTTTCAAGATCATCGCTTATACCATGATTGTCTCTTTGCTGCCAATCCTGCTGCTCACTGCCTTTTTCTATCACAATATGAAGAGCTCTATGGAGGAGGAAATTCGCAATGCCAGTGTTAATTATTTGAATCAAACGGTTAACGCGGTGGAAATTGTGATTCAGCAAATAAACCGAAGCTTTGAACAGCTTACACTTGACAAGGCGGTTAGGGATTTCGAAGGTTTCCCACGAGGTAATTACTACGAAAGCATCCATGGAAGCATTGATGCCGAGGATCTGCCCCTGCTTCATTCTTATGTATATAGTAAAGCAAATGTTTTGTTAATGCTGAATAATCTGAAGACATCCAACGACTTTATTTATTCGGTTCACCTGGTCGATCATGCCAAAGGAATTGTGCTAACAACGACAAGTCCTGATGGCGGAATCGATGAAAATAATCAAGTGAAGCTTGAGCAATCTGAATTACCTCAACAAGTAAGCGCTTACCCTTATTTTAAAGAGACTCTAAGGATCAAAATCAACGAAAATACGTTTAAAAAAGTAATTCCTGTTATATACAAATCAACGGGTAAATCCAATGAAGTAGTCGTGTATCTGGATGCGGACAAAATGTATCAAAATATTATTAGGAAACTGGAAAACAATAAGGAACATACATTTTTTGTTTTATCCGAAGGGAAAAAGCTATTAATTGATGATGGAAATAATAAGTTTTATCAAAAATTTAATGAAATTCAAAATGTGAGAGGAAATTCATTGAATCCATCGCAGTCGGAAATCATTGAGAATGAAAGCACGAATATGCTGGTTACTTACAAAACCTCGGAGTTATTGGGCTGGACTTTTGTCAGTGCGGTAAATGTAGAGAAATTGTACAAAAGCATCTCGCATATGAACGGTTTAATTCTGTTAACTGCAGTGATTTTGCTAACGCTCACCCTATTATTAACTGTTCTGACGAGCAGGACGATCTATAGACCGATTTACCGGATGGTTGCATATATCCGAAGTCTGGACTCCACCGAGAAGCCGAGGAACAGTAACAGTAACGAGCAGCAGCCTCATTATGATGAGCTGAAGTGGATTCAAACGAGCTTTGAAGCAGCGGTCGAGGATCGAATGGGGCTGCAGGCGAGATTGAATGAAAGCCTTCCTGCCTATAAGGAGAAATTTCTGGTCTCTCTAGTTAAAAATAACCGTTATAGTACGGAAGAAATAACGGGGAGAATGCAGCTGTTCGGCATCGAGGTTCAGCTGGAACAACTGATATTGTTGAATGTGTACGTTGAGCGTCCTGATGCGGCAGCATCGGATTTCAAAGGAAATAATCTGCTTAAGCTCCAGCTGCTCGATCTATTAAACTATCATTGTATGCAAATGCACAGAGGGTTTGTTGTTGAAATGTATGATGATTTATTCACGATCGTTGTGAATGGGGATGAGCATGACATTGCACAAATGATTGTACTGGCAGAACAACTGAAGGACGAAGCTAAGCAGCAGCTCGATCTGAACTGCACCATTGGCATTGGCCAGCATTGCCCGACTGTTTATCATTTATCCAGGGCATTCGAAGAGGCGGAAGAGGCCGTCAGGTACCGGAGCATTGTGGGTACGGGGGAGGTCATTTACATCGACGATGTCAGACTGGAAAGCGCTCCGATTTTACTTTACCCCAAGGATAAAGAAACGCTGCTCAACAATTACATCAAGAAGGGGGAGGGGGATCACGCTATCCGGGTTTTTAATGAATTTGTCAAAGATTTAAAGTCGCAGGAGGCCAAAACAAGCTTCTGTCAGCTACAGCGGGCTTTCATTCAATTAATGGTCAGTTTTATGGAGACAGCCGATCACTTGCGCCTTGATCTTACCAAAATGATGCATATGAAGCAGGAGCCTTATTATGTTTTATTGCAATTGAAGGATTTTGGCGCCATTATCGATTGGTTTGAGGGCATGATTACCCAAATGGCTGCTTATATTCATAACGCTTTTAAATCAAAGAACCATCATTACATTGAAAAAGCAATAGAAATGATGGAAACGGCGCAATTGGAGCAAATTACCTTAACCTGGATCGCAGACCGGCTGCATTTAAACGCTTCGTATTTCAGCAGAATTTTCAAGGAAAAGAAGGGAATCAGCTTTGTCGATTATTTGACTAAGAAGCGAATCGATACAAGTAAACAGCTGCTTATCGAAACGAACATGAAAGTGAATGAAATCAGCGATAGGCTGGGATATACGCAGGTGAACTATTTTATCCGTATTTTTAAAGAGCTGACCGGAACCACGCCAGGGGAATACAGAAAATCTTTCACGGCCAAACATTGAGGATCTGCCTGCATAGGCTATTGCACTGAGTTTGTAAAAATGATCTTATTTTTAGCATTTGGCCAAAAGTAAGAATAGTCACATTTTAAAATATGAACGGATGCCGTACGATCTAATTGTTAGCTAACAAATATACATTCAAGGGAGGTTATTGCATGATTAAAAAAGGAGCTTGCCTACTTGCTGCTTGTCTGCTCACTGTGACACTGTATGGATGCACTTCAAAAGAAAAGGACAACACTACGAGCGGCCCAACGTCCACAGATGCTGCCAAGAAAATTGAAAAGGTGTACACGTATGCCAACGCCGGCAATCTGACGCTTGCATCCACACTCAGTAAAGCGGAGGATCTGGAGCTCGTGAAACAGTTTATTATGGACAATTCCGGGTTCGAAGTCGTTCCCATCATCCCCCCCAAAGGGCAGGTGCCGGAAAAGCTGAATTTGCTGCTTGCATCCAATGAGCCGCTTGATATTTTTTTGGGAGATGTCAATACGTTTCGGGATCATGGAGCGATACAGCCGCTAAATGAACTGCTCAATCAATACGGGGACCATATTAAGAAATTGTGGCCCAAAGAATGGGATAGTTCCTGGAAAGCTCTTACCGATACCGAAGGCAAAATTTGGGGCATTCCCATCGTGCCGGCGTTAGCTGAGAAAGCTGTATTTCTGCGGTCTGACTGGATGAAGAAGCTGAATCTGGAGATGCCCAAAACGATCGATGAATTTGAAAACGTTCTAAAAGAGTTCCAGGAAAAGGACCCTGCAGGTTCGGGTCAAACGATCCCCATGATCACCAATCTGGAAGGCTTAAATCTGGCCTTGGCAGCAGGCTATATGGATACCGGCTACGGTGATTGGCTGGATCAGGACGGTAAAATTAAACCTGCGGAGCTGCATCCGGGATATAAAGAATTTATTGCAAAAATGGCCGACTGGTATCAGAAGGGTTATATCTATAAGGAAACCTTTACGATTAATGCCGAAAAAATGCGTGAATTAATTAAGCAGAACAGGGTTGCTTCCAATGTCATTCACTATTCGGTTGTAACCAATATCCTCGATTCCTTGCAGCAAAATGTGCCCGAAGCGATGTATGAGGTACCGGATGAGCTTCAAGGGCCAAAGGGGAATATTACGACGATGCCGGATTTGCCGACAATAGGATGGTTTGTGAATAAAAAGTCCAAAAATCCGGAGGCTGCCATTAAGCTGCTCGATTGGGTTCATTCCGATATCAACAATTATTTAAGTATTTTTTACGGTATCAAGGATAAGCACTGGAGGTACACGGATGAGAAGAACCATGTGTTTGAGCGGCTGAACCAGGATTATGTAGGTGAGTTTTTAACGGGCAGCACGTTTGCTTACACGGTGCAGTTCGCTCCAAGCGATCCGGCAAGCAAGCCTGAATTTGATTTTCTGGGTAAATACAGCGGGGATACAAGCAGAGTCAAGAAGGCGTTTACTCTGGATGCGGCTTATCGTTACGACCAGAAGGAAATTACGGAGAAGCTGCCTAATAAGGCAGATATCAAAAGAATGATCGGTGAAGAAGTTACAAAGTTTATTATGGGGGCAAGGCCGATCAGCGATTATGACAAGTTTATTCAGGAGCTTTACACGGCTGGTTTGGACAAGTGGATTGAAGTCTATACAGACCAATATCATAAAGCGGTTGGAAGTCAATGATTTCCGTCATCCGCAAGAACAGGCTTTATTATTTGCTGATTTTGCCCGGTATCGTATATTTTCTGTTATTTCACTATGTCCCCCTGTACGGTATTATTATTGCTTTCAAGGATATCTCTCCTTTTGACGGCTTTCAGGGGATCATTACCGGTGAATGGGTGGGGCTTAAGCATTTTCGGAATTTTGTGAGCTCCTTTTATTTTTGGGATATCTTGAAGAATACAGTAGTCATTAGTCTATACCGGATCGTTTTCGGGTTCCCGGCACCTATTTTGCTTGCGCTTTTATTGAATGAAGTACGCAATGTTCTTTTTAAGCGTACGGTGCAGACGATATCATACTTGCCGCATTTTATCTCGATGGTTGTTGTCGCAGGACTGGTAACGACTTTGCTTTCCACAGACGGCGGGCTTGTCAATGCCCTGCTGCAGAAGCTTGGTATGAAATCGATTTTTTTCCTGGGTGATACGAATTATTTCCGCTCCGTGCTGGTAGTATCGGGGATATGGAAGGAAGTCGGCTGGAGCACCATCATTTACTTGGCAGCGATTTCAGGCATTGATACCCAGCAGTATGAGGCTGCAGTTATGGATGGTGCAGGGAGACTTAAGCAAGTTTGGCATATTACACTGCCTGGGATGATGTTTATTATCGTGCTTATGTTTATCTTTGCCGTTGGCGGACTGCTGGATGCCGGATTCGAGCAAATCTTCCTGCTTTACTCTTCACCTGTGTATAAAGTGGCGGATATCATTGATACTTATGTGTACCGCAAAGGAATTGGTGAATTACAGTATTCATTTGCAGCGGCAGTCAGCCTGTTCAAATCCGTCATTGCCCTGCTGCTGCTGCTTGGAGCGAATTATCTGGCTAAGAAGTTACATCAAGATGGTATTTGGTAGGAGGGAGTGACTTGAGTCGAAAACAGGTTTCGCTTGCTGAAACGGTGTTTCAGGTATGCAATTACACATTTTTGGTGGCGATTTCTTTATCCTTTGTTGTGCCGTTTCTTGTTGTGCTCTCTTCATCGCTTGTTAGCGAAAGCGAGCTTATTCGCAGGGGAAATCTTATACTCCTGCCGCAGCATTTCGATTTTACGGCCTATAAGGTGCTGCTTAGCAAAGGCTCCACTATTTACAATGCTTATGGAATTACACTACTTAGAGTAACGGTGGGGACCTTTCTAAATTTGCTGCTCACTTCAATGATGGCCTACGGCTTGTCAAGAAAGGGGCTGCCGGGCAGAAACGGCTTTATCACTCTTGTTTTTATTACAATGCTGATCGGAGGAGGGCTCATTCCCACCTATTTGCTATTGAAGGGTCTGCAGCTGCTAGATACGTTCTGGGTGATGATACTGCCGGGGCTGATTAGTGCCTGGAATTTGATTATTATGCGCAACTTCTTTATGCAGATACCCGTGGAGATGGAAGAGTCGGCGACGATTGACGGAGCTTCTCCCTTTGGCATTTTGGTCAGAATCGTCCTTCCTTTAAGCCTGCCAACGTTTGCTACTATCGGCTTGTTCTATGCGGTCGGTCATTGGAACGCCTGGTTTGATGCCACTATTTATATCAACAATACACGTCTGCAGCCTCTGCAGGTTATACTGCGACAGATTGTGCTTTCCATGACATCTGAGGAATTAAATACAGCCATGATGGTTGGGATGATGGAAAAGCCGACAGCCCAGAGCTTGAAAGCGGCGGTTATTATCATTACGACGCTGCCGATTCTTTGTGTATATCCGTTTTTACAAAAGCATTTTGCAAAAGGAGTCTTAACAGGCTCCATTAAAGGGTAACCTACATTTCATTTGGGAGGGTTCAAAGTATGGAAATGGAACAAATCGGTCATGTTAGTTTAGAGCTGCCGCCTGGCGAAGGGAATCCGCGCAATAGCGAGGGCGCATTTATTGATTTGACAGATGGGAGGCTGCTGTTTATTTACAGCCGCTTTATTGGAGATTCGCCGGAAGACAATGGGTACGCGGTCATTGCTAAACGTTATTCCGATGATGGCGGTATCCATTGGACGGATGATGAGATTATTACAACGCCAGAGGACCACGAGGCCATCAATATTATGAGCGTAAGCCTGCTGCGTCTGGGTAATGGCGATATTGGATTGTTTTATCTGATTCGTAAAGGCTGGCATGATACGCGCCTATATGTAAGACGTTCTGCAGATGAAGGGGAAAGCTGGGGGGAGCTCGTATGCTGCATACCCGGACTCGGATATTTTAATGTGAACAACGATAGAGTCATTCGTTTGAAGAGTGGGAGACTCGTCGTCCCGGCCAGTTATTTCAGAATGAAAGGGGAGAGCATGGTAGACTGGAGTTCATGGGACGAAAGGGCGATGCTGTTATTTTACCTGTCCGATGATGATGGGAGGAGTTGGAGAGAATCGAAGTCCTTCCATACGCTGCCGAGCTCGCGTTCACGATCCGGCCTGGATGAACCCGGTGTGATTGAACTAGCAGACGGTACGTTGTGGGCTTGGATGAGGACAGATATGGGGAGTCAATACGAAACGTTCTCTTCAGATGGGGGAGAGACATGGAGTATTCCGGTTCCGTCGGTGTTTACTTCACCGAATTCGCCGCTTACGATGAAGCGGATTCCCCAGACAGGCGACCTGCTGGCTATATGGAATCCTATTCCTAATTACCAGCTGCGCACCTATGAGCGGCATACCGCAGGACGTACTCCTTTGGTCGGGGCGATAAGCCAGGATGAAGGGCAAACCTGGGAACGCTATTTCGCGGCAGAAACAGAGGATCACAGCGGGTACTGCTACACAGCCATTCATTTTACTGAAGATGCTGTGCTATTAGCCTACTGCGCTGGAAATCGGGAAGATAGAAGCTGTCTTAGAAGGCTGCGGATTAGTAAAATTCCGTTTGCTGACATTTATAAGGAATAGAGGATAAAAAATGTGGACTTCATGCAACTCAAACGCAGTGAGGTAAATTAGTAATTAGGAGTCTACCTATTGGTGGACTTCTTTATTTTGCGAAGAAAATAGTAGGGTATGATTAAACGACCTAAATAAGCAGCAGGAAAACAGGAAGTGGCTGTTGAATGAAGAGATACATTACTGAGTGTCATAATCTTACAGTAGAGGGGTAAATCATTGATGAAAACTAGCCAAGCTTTAAAAGTAGGAATCATTGGTCAGGGCCGCAGTGGACGGGATATCCACGCTAACCACCTGATCCATATGAGTGACTATTACCAAATTACTGCTGTCGTGGATCTGCTGCAGGAGCGCAGAGAGAGCGCCATACAACGATTTGGCTGCAGGGCATACGAAACCTATGAGGCGATGGTGGAGCAGGAACAATTGGATTTGGTTATCAACACCTCGCCAAGTCATTTACATTTCCCAATTACTCTGGATTTACTGCAGAGAGGGTTTCATGTGCTTTGTGAGAAGCCGTTAGCAAGGCTTACAGCCGAGGTTGATCTGTTGATCGAAGCTTCTAACAAGTCGGGAAAGCTGCTCGCTATTTTCCAGCAATCCAGATATTTGCCTGCCTTTGTCCAAATACGCCGGGTGATCGAATCGGGTGTTTTGGGCCGCATCATTCAGATTGATTTCAACAACAGCGCCTTTGCGAGGCGATGGGACTGGCAAACCCTGCAAAGCAGCAATGGCGGCAATCTCTCCAATGTTGGCTCTCACACGCTGGATCAGGCCCTCCAACTGTTCGGAGCGGATATGATGCCGCAAATCCATTGCATCATGGACCGGGTCAATACGTTTGGCGATGCTGAGGATTATGTCAAGCTGATCATGCGGGGCCAGGGCCGGCCAACGATTGACATGGAGGTTTCTTCCTGCTCGGCTTATCCGGACGACAGCTTTAAGATTCAGGGAGAGCTTGGCGGGCTGCATGGCAATCCGCAGCGGCTGGAATGGAAATACTTTAAGCCAGAGGAGGCGCCGCAGCAGGAGCTGGTAAGTGTGCCTCTTATTAACAATCAGGGGGAGCCGGCTTATTGCAGTGAAGATTTGACATGGTACCACCACAACTGGGAAGCTTCAGCGGAAGAGAGCAGATTTGAATACATGACGCAGCAGATGTATGAAAGCCTTTACCACACACTTACAGCGGGTGCTCCACTTGAGATTACCCCAGAGCAAATTCGCAGACAGATGGCTGTTATGGAAGAGTGCAGGCGGCAAAATCCGCATATTTACAAATGATTCCGAAGCTTTTGTAAGGGGAAAGCGAGGGGAAGGTATTGTTCTTTACGTACTCACGGAAAGTATTCACAGGTCTCTGGAACTTATTCGCCTCCAAACTATTCAATAAAATGATTCTTATTTATTCGCTCCTGACTTTACTTCCTTTGATGCTTGTGATCGGCATATTTTATTATAAATCAAGCTATATTCTGGAAGCTAAAATTACAGATGCCAAAAAACAATCCCTGGTTGAGATGGTAGATAAGATCGATGGTTATTTACAGGATGTTGCAGATATGGCGGTTCGGATTCAAAAAGACGACTTCGTTGAAACCACATTACGGGAAGATTACTTCAATGCTGAGACGGTGATGGAATCCGGCAGAAGCTTGCGTGTGAATCAACGTTTGTCTGATCTGATGGAAAGCAATGAGTTTATAGACGCGATCTACATCATGAATGCCAACCGCCAGCTTTATTATTCAGAGAGTGAATTCAGGCTGGAGTCCATGGAAGCGTTGGAAGCTATGGCGCAGGAACAACCGGATGCTTTCGTATGGGCGCCATTCGCTGATCATGGGCGTCTGGCTGGTGCGATGGAAATTACAAATTTCTCCACAGGTAAAAAAGCTGGCTTGATTATGATTATGCTGAGGCCGGATAGGATCGCTAAGGCATATTCATCTTATGGAAGTACAGAGTTCAATATGACTAATACCGGTGGACTGATTCTCTCTAATGCCGATCCTGAGCGGGTCGGCACCCGCTTTAAACCTTCAGCTAATAAAGAGATCATTGTTCTGGAGCGGCAATCCGCCTATTCAGGGTTCCGTTTTATCAGTCTGTTCTCCAAAGCCGCCTTCCATCAGGAAATCGATAGTCTGGCTTATTTTACCTTACTGATTACCGGGGTTACCTGGGTCCTGGTACTGCTCCTGACGGTCATCGTGCTGCGGCATGTGACTACTCCGCTGACAAGGCTAAGCAGGCTGATGGGGAAAGCCCAGAAGGAGGTTTATGAGACGATCGACAATATTAGGACCAAGGACGAAGTTGGCCGGCTGTGTGTCAGCTTCAACCATCTCATCACAGATATACGCGATCTGATCCAAAAAGTGTACAAGGTCGAGCTGCTGAATAAAGAAGCTGAGCTGAAGGCGATCAAAGCTCAGATCAATCCGCATTTTCTTTATAACACTTTGGAATCGATTAATATTATGGCCAAAGAGCTTGGATCGTCCTCGATTCCGGATATGATCCGCCTGCTGGCGGAAATTTTCCGGTTTTCCATTTCTCCCGGCAGCGACTTGATTCCACTGGCCAATGAGCTTCAATTTGTCTCTTACTACTTGCAGTTGGCTAAATACCGGTATGAGGAACGGCTGATATGGACCATGGATGTGTCAGATGAGCTGCGTCAGGTCATTGTGCCAAAGCTTATTTTACAACCGCTTGTGGAAAATGCAATTATTCATGGAATCGACCGGACTGCTATCCAAGGCGTTATTGCGATTCGTGCTTATATAGAGGTTTATGACTTGATCATAGAGATCGAAGACAATGGACCAGGACCGGAACTATCGTCCAGGGACGGCCGAAGCTCAGGAATAGGTTTAAATAATGTAAGGCAGCGCATTGAGCTGCTCTATGGCAACCGTTATGGTTTAACGATAGGCCATGTGGGGCCGCAGCAAGCCGGTGCGCTTGTGAGACTGCGGCTGCCCATTACGCTGATGAAGGAAGGGATATCATGAGAATTTTAATCGTTGATGATGAAGAGCGGATTCGCAACCATCTTGCCAATATGAAGGAATGGGGCGATTTGGGCTGTCAAATAACCGGTGTGGCTGCCGATGGAGTTGAAGCGCTGCAGCGGATTTCTGTGGATAAGCCGGATCTTGTCATTACAGATATTAGAATGCCGCTAATGGATGGTATTCAGCTGGCGGAGCAGATCAAGGCGGGGTTTCCTCATATCCGCTTTCTCTTCTTGACGGCTTACAGCGATTTTCAGTATGCGCAGCATGCCGTGAAGCTGGGGGCGGTTGATTTCATTCTCAAACCTATTCAAACGGCGGAGCTGCTTCATGCTGTTGAGCTGCTTATGCAAGGGGGCGAACGGGCAAGCCAGGATAACAGCCTGCGTCAAGAGCAAACCATTCAGTTGATGCTGAGCGCGAATGTGAAAGAAACGTACAAAGAGGAAGTTCTCCATGAAATGAAGCTGGAGGACCGCCATATACTCGTGATCTGTGTGGTGATTGACAATGGCGATGTATTAAACGATTCCGGGGAAGTCTTGTCCTTGTTGGCATTGAAAGAAGCAGTCATTGGAAGCATGATCTATTATCCTTACGATTATTGGGTTTACTTGGATCGGAAGGGGATGTATCTTATTTTGTTTCAACCGACTGTACAAATGTGGAGTATGCGTGAGGACAGCCTGAAAATGGCCCGTGATATGCTGGAGTGCTGCAAAGCTTCGTTACCCTTCACCGTATCCATTGGCGTTAGCAAAATTCAGCCCTCACTAGCACATCTGGCTGAGGCATGGAAGGAGATCAAGGATTGTTTCGACTACCGGATGCTGCTTGGTAAAGGATCGATCATTTCTTACGATGCCCTGCCAGGTCTGATAGAGGGACAAATTAACCGGGAGGAAGAGCAGCTCCGTGAGCTGGCAGGCATGCTTCGCAGAGGGGAAAAGGAGCGGGTGCAGCCTTACTTGCTGACCATCTCCAGGGAAATGATGCTTAAAGGATTGACGAAAACGAATATACATACGTTTGCCTTACGTATCATTCAAAGGGGTGAAGAGCTTCTTGAGGAGTATCATCTTTATACTTCTGAGGAGGTCCGTCTGCAGGTGCACAAAACGGTCTTGTCCTTTGATATATTGGTCGACTTGATGCAGTATCTGGAGAGGTGGGCTCAGGAAACTGCTGATCGCATTGCCACCGTCGTGAAGCAATCGATGAATGGGCTTATCAAAGAGATCAGCACCTATTTAAGGGTTCATTCCACAGAAGATATGACGCTCCCCAGGCTGGCCGAGCAATTCCATATGAATCCCTCGTATCTCAGCCGGTTGATCAAAAAGGAGACGGGGCAAAATTTTCGTGACCTGCTTTGGTATTACCGGATCGAGGAGGCGAAGCACAGGCTGGTACAAACAAATTTGAAAGCGAATGAGATTGCCTACGAGGTCGGATTCAAGGATCCGGCCCATTTCAGTATTTTATTTAAAAAGCATGTCGGCCTGAGTCCAACAAGTTACAGGGCGCAAATCAAATAATCGTTAAAGTCGTTAAAGCAGCAGACCCTCTCAGTTGCGCGGGCTTTTCATCTCCAGAGCCTGCACCCGCTAGGAAATCTCCACTAACCAAGAGAGAAACGCTTGCTGGCTGTCCGTTTGAGCTTGGTGTTCGTGTCATTGTAGCTGAATGAGGGGATGGTTGTGGGAGGAAGAGCGTTAGCGTCCGCCTTTAAAGATTTGTTCCTACCTCCTCATTTGTACCAATCAAAGGAACAAATCTTTAACAGCGGCTGGAGCCCACAGCCATTCCCTCCGCAACGCTCCCACGTAACGAACATTCTCCTCAAAGGACGCCGCAAGTATTTTCTTAGATTAGTCAAATGGAGCAAAGTAATGTCATTTGCAGTTATGTAAGGTTGTTTGTTACGGATTTATAATAGGGGTAAGCGATGGGGCAAATGTAAATTGGGAATATGGCCAGGGATAGGAGAGGTATGATCCATGTGACCGTTGCTCTACATGAACCTGCCATTGCACTAAACAAGTAGGGGGAAGAACATGAGAAAAAGAAGATTAAGACGTATGTTGACAGGAACTGTGCTGGCATTATCTTTATTGCTTTCTGCCTGCTCCAGCGGTGATTCAAAGACAACGATATCACCTTCACCTGAAGCAGCAAAAAGTACCTCGGAGCCGACGAAAGAGGCTGATAAACCGGCAAAAAATTGGACGATTACCTTTGATCCGCAGGGCTATTTTCCACGTGAAAGCACGACCAAGGATCCTGCTGTACATCAAGTCATGAAGGAGCTTGCCGAAGAATATCACAAGCTGAAGCCGAATATCAACATTGAATTTGTTGAAGTGACAGCACCCGATCGCAAGGCATGGCTGCAGGCCAGAATGCTGAGCAAGGATGCGCCTGATATATTTTGGAGCAATTTCGAGGATACTTGGCTTCATTATCAAAAAGGCTGGTTTCTCGACATGGACCCATGGCTGAATAAGCCTAATATGTACAATGAGAACAAAGTATGGAAGGATACGTTTGCCCCTGGTATTCTTGACACGGTTAAAGCGCCGGATGGAAAAATCTACACCATTCCAGGAGATGGAATTGCCATCGGTATTTATTACAACAAAAGTATTTTCGATAACCTCAGCTTGTCTCCTCCAAAGACGTGGAAGGAATTTATGGATGTTCAGGAGACAATCAAAGCCTCCGGTGTAACTCCAATGGTGTTCAGTACGGAGTCGGCATCCGATGCTCCCTGGTCGGACACGATTATGCATAGTCAGTTTATGCTAGATAAGATTGGGGACATAGATACAAGCGGTAACGGAAGATTGGAACCGCAGGAGACGGTCAAAGCGATCAAAGAAGGCAAGTTCCCAAATGCGGACGCCGTGAAGCAACAATGGACATTGATCAAGGAATGGTCGCAATATTGGCCAAAGGGCTTTAATGCGCAATTGGATGCCGAACAGATGTTTATGGCGGGCAAAGGGGCTATGATGCTGGCTGGTAACCAGTTTGGCGATTACCTGGAAGCATCCAAGGTGCCGTTTGAGTTTGGAACGTTCAATTTTCCGGCCATTACACAGGATATAGCCCCTGCGGCATCTGGTAAAGCAGCCAAAATTTATGGACCTTGGGGGCCTGCCCAATGGCTGGTTCCCGGATATCTGGAGCAGGAAGAGCCGGATAAAGTGGAAGCTATTATCGATTTCCTGATGTTCTTAAGCAGTCCGGAGCATATGACCCGTATTGCAAAGGAAGGGAGTACGATGCCTAATATTATCGGCGCGGCTCCGCCAGAAGGTCAAGAAACGTTCGCCGAAGACATACCGTTAACGATTATGCAGGGCTACCATGCTCTTCTGGATGCGCCTTTCAAGGATAAAATGAAAGCAGCGATGCAGCTTTACGTGAACGGCGATTGGACAATTGAGAAGTTTTCGGAAGAAGTGCTGAAGTATTACAACGAAGCGGCTGACCGTTTGGCGGCGGCCAATCCCGGCTGGGTGAAGTAACGCTTGCTGGATGCTGGATGAGATAGGGGTTCCTAAGATGGAGCCCCTAGACGATAATGAGCTATTTTAAAGAAGGAAGATGGTTATGGCCTATATGGAGGTACAACTGCCGGAGCGCCTGGACTACAAGCCGAATGAGCAGAACTACAAGAATAAGCAGAAAAAGCGGAAAGTAAATATAAAAGCGTATTTGTTTCTTCTGCCGACCCTTGTCATGATGGCTACATTCAGCTATTACCCGGCGCTCTCGGCTTTTTATTACTCATTTACGAATTGGGATGGATTTCTGGCTGCGAAGTTTGTTGGTCTGCACAATTTTAAGACGATTTTTACTACGGAGGAATTTCGCATTGCTTTTCTGAATTTGTTCTGGTTCGCCCTGGTTAATATGATCATTTCGATCACCGCGCCTTTATTGGTCGCCCTGCTGATTTACAGAGTGAAGCACGGCAAGTTGCAAAATATGTACCGCCTGCTTTTTGTTTTCCCGCTTGTTGTTCCTGGTATGGTTATTATTTTGCTGTGGCAGTTTATTTTGAACCCGGATGTCGGTCTGATGAATGCTTTTCTCTCAGCGGTTGGTGTACCTGAGGAGAACTTGCCCCTATGGCTGGGGAGTATGAGGATGGCTCTTCCCTCCCTCTTGCTGATTGGCTTTCCCTGGGTATCCGGAGTATCCGTGCTCATATATTTAGCAGGCTTTCAGAGTATTCCGGTTTCTTTGAGGGAAGCAGCTATCATGGATGGGGCTAACGGGGTCACTTTGTTTTTGCGCATTGAGCTTCCACTCGTAGTGTCACAAATCAAGCTTTTAGTCATCTTGTCGATCATCTCTGTGCTGCAAGCGTTCAGCTATCAGCTCGTATTGACCAATGGGGGCCCTGCGAATACGACTACTGTTCCCGGGTACATCATGTATCGCGAAGCCGTAAATAATAGCCAGCTCGGGTTTGCTTGCGCAATTGGTGTCGTCCTATTCGTGATGATATTCACCTTAACAGTGATTAACAATAAATTTCTGAAATCGCCGACGGAGTTCGATCAGCATTAAGAAAGGGAAGAAACCATGAGAAATGTAACCTTGGGTTCCGGCCTTAAACATGTCACCTTGGCTTTGTTGGGGATTCTGACGGTCATCCCGTTTGTGATGATGTTTCTTTTGTCCTTTAAGGACGTGAACCAATTTATGCAGCATCGTTGGACGCTAACTTTTCCGCTTCATGTGGACAACTACATCAGCGCCTGGCGAATGATTCACAAATATATACTGAACAGCTTTATCATCAGCGGTGTTACGGTAGTCGGGGTTATCGTTGTTTCCTGCATGGCGGCCTATCCGCTTGCCAGGATGCGCTTTTTTCTGAAAGAGCACATTTATTTCCTGATCATTTCACTCCTGATGATTCCAACTGTTCTCACTTTGGTTCCGCTATTTAGTATTGTGATCCGTCTGGAATTGATCAACAGCTGGCTTGGTTTGTGGGGGCCCTATATCGCCTCCGGCCAAGTGTTCTGTATCTTTGTGCTGCGAGCCTTCTTTGCTTCGCTGTCGGAAGAGATGTTTGAGGCGGCCCGGATCGACGGGGCAGGTGAAGCAAGAGTGCTGCTCTCCATCGTTGTGCCTTTATCGAAGCCGATTATTGGAACCTTGGCTGTGCTCAATATACTAAGCTCATGGAACGAATATGTCTGGCCCATTATGGTCATAACGGATATCGAGAAGCAGCCTATACCGGTTGGTTTACTTTACTTTACACAAAAATATACCGATTATGGACCTTTGTTCGCAGGCTATGTGATTGCTTCTCTCCCGCTCGTTCTGTTATTTATGGTTGCGAGCAAGCAGTTTGTTGAAGGCTTATCATCCGGCTCGATTAAAATGTGATCAACCAGCGTAATCACTCTAACAAGGTATTAGGAGGAATTCGTGTTGAAACATGATAGTTATGGAAAAGTAGTACTGGAGCTTGCGCCAACGGAGGATAATCCCCGCAACAGCGAAGGTGCTTTTATCGAGTTGAAGGACGGGCGGCTGATGTTCGTATACAGTTGTTTTGTTGGTGAAACTGAAGATGATTATGCCTGTGCTATGGTAGCAAAACGTTACTCGGAGGACCGGGGAGATAGCTGGTCAGATTCTGAGCTGATTGCGAGTCCCGCCGAATATGGTGCGTTAAATATTATGAGTGTCAGTCTGCTGCGGCTCGGCAGCGGTGACATTGGGCTGTTCTATCTGATCCGGCAAGGCTGGCACGATACCCGGCTGCATCTGCGGCGTTCGTCTGACGAAGGGAACACCTGGGGAGATGCTGTCTGCTGCATGCCAGGCCCAGGGTATTACACCGTTAATAATGACCGTGTCATCCAATTGTCCGATGGACGGTTGTTAGTGCCTTCGGCGTATTATCGTATGCAGGGCCATAGTACGGTTGATTTGGATTCGTTAAACTTCCGCGCCCTGCTGACTTTTTTCTTTTCAGACGATGACGGGAGAACTTGGCGGGAATCGAGTTCCCCCCATACACTTCCTGCTGCAAGATCTGAGACGGGTTGTCAGGAACCTGGTGTTATCGAACTGGCAAATGGTTCTTTGTGGGCATGGATTCGCACGGATATGGGCTGCCAATATGAAACCTATTCAGCAGATAGGGGGGAAACCTGGAGCATACCTACGCCATCTCTTTTCACCTCACCACCGTCACCTCTTAGTATGAAGCGTATTCCAGTTAGCAACGAGCTAATGGCGGTCTGGAATCCAATTCCGCTTTACCGGACCCGCGTTTATGAGCGGCATGCTGGGGGGCGTTCCCCCCTGGTACTGTCGGTCAGCAGCGATGAAGGGAAAACATGGGGGGCAGAATTGGCTATCGAAACCGAAGAGGATGCGGGATTCTGCTATACGGCGATCCATTTCGTTGATGATTCTTTACTGCTGGCATACGCCGCCGGGAATGCGAAGGAGCGCTTCTGCCTGCGCCGTCTCCGGATGCGGAAAATCAAACTGAAGCAATTGTTAGAAACATAATGGAAGTCTGCTGAA
Source organism: Paenibacillus eucommiae (assembly GCF_017874215.1). Taxonomy (GTDB): domain Bacteria; phylum Bacillota; class Bacilli; order Paenibacillales; family NBRC-103111; genus Paenibacillus_AI; species Paenibacillus_AI eucommiae. The sequence continues at coordinate 612,271 of NZ_JAGGLB010000002.1, read as the reverse complement.
AGGGGGTGAGAATTGGATATTAGCGAAACGGCCTATAGCGATTCTGTTCATCTGTACAATTGATATGGCTGATATGGCGAAATCGGGCTTACGAAATGGTTGCGGATATCATGAAAATCAGGAGGGTATTTATGATGAAATGGAAATTTGCACGGAAAACTGTATGTTTTAGTTTAGCGGTTCTTATGTTAGTAGTAAGCAGCTTAATGGGGAGTACCAAACCTGCAGCAGCAGATGAGGTGAATCTGCTTGTGAACCCGGGATTTGAGAGCGGGACATTGGATCCATGGTCAAGGGAAAGCTCGGTTTCGATTACGAACCTATCCGCAAACGTTAGAACAGGAAATTATGCAGCTGAACTTACGGAAAAAACCACGCAAGTAAATCAGTACGTAGGCGGATTATCTCCTAACACCACTTATCAGCTGACAGGTTATGCCAAAATGGATAGCGGGGCGATATTTATCGGTGTGAGGGATTACGGCGGCGATATCCTTACCACAACGCTAACGGGCAACAGCTATTCAAAAGGTACGGTTACTTTCAAGACCGGTCCAACCAATACTAGCCTCCGCGTCTTCTGTTACAGGCCAAGTGGTGAGACTGGAAGTGCCTATTGTGACGATTTTTCCTTAACAGCTGTGCCTGTTGTACCCAACACGTTTCCCATCGGTCTTTTTTGGCCACCGGGGCCAGCCGATACAACACAAGCAAGATATGAAGAAATGAGAGAGATGAACGCTAATTTTTTCATTGGCAACAACAGTGTGACACAGCCTCATTTGAATGATGCAGCGTTAAATCTTGCAGCTGCAAATGATTTTAAAATTATTGTGAACGATGACCGCTTTGCTTTCGATGACTATAAGCTTTCTCAAGCTGCGGCTGGCGGTACTCTATCGGTAAGTAATACACAATCTTTAGGGCAGACGTTTACTTTTCCGGTTAGCGGCAATGGCTGGTATCTTTGGGATGTAAAGCTTGATTTTGATCAGGCACCTTGGCCCGTTGGTACGACAGCTACACTAAGTGTTTACGATAGCCCGGCTAAACAAACTTTGTATAAAAGTACAACAATTAGTTCTCCAGAGCATATTTTTAACCTTCGGCTTATACCAGTCACAGGTCAAACTTCCTACTATATGGAGCTGACGAGCAATAGTACTGACCCGATATCCTTGTCAGCAAGCACCAATGATTCTTATCCTGAAGGGCAGGCTTATGTGAACGGTACAGCGCAAAATGTGGATGCTGCGTTCGATATCATCTATGCGCAGCTTGTTTATAGTGATGGCGCGCGTAATCGTCCTTCCGATACGAACTTGGACGGAATAGCAGGAGACTACAAAAACTACGAAGCGACAAAAGGCTATTATTTGCTTGATGAACCGGACATCTTTAAAATGGCGAAGCTGCAGGAGGCTGCAAGACGTTTAAAAATGAATGATCCCAATCATATGGTGTTTGTTAACTTGTATCCAAACTACGCTTCTGATGAACAGCTTGGTCTTGATGTCTATACGACCGGGCAGCTTACTTCCACCCAGCCCTTAGGGCAAACAATCCAGACAGAGCAGGATCAAACTCATATATCCACCGTTCAGGTTTGGTTGGATCATCAAACATGGGGAGCAGGAGAAACGGTCACACTTAAGCTTTGGGATTCCCCGGCTAAAGGGAATTTAATTGCAAGCGCTCAAAGGACAGAGTCGGCTACGGATTGGCCGCAATTTCATCTGAATGCCAATGTCCAGGCAGATACCACGTATTATATGGAGCTGGCACTAAGTGGTACCGGGTCGTCGATAGACGGTGTAGTTCGTTCGAATACCGGACATAATTGGGTGAATGACGGTACGGCCTATGCAGCCGGCACGCCCATTGATGCAGATTTGTGGTTTACGATCGATCAAGACATTCAAGGTGGAACTTATGAGGATTATGTATATCGCTGGGCAAGTAAAAAACCGGATGTGCTTTCGTTCGACCACTATCCATTCTCCCGCTGGGGAGGGATGAGCGAGGACTATTTTGCCAACCTGGAAGTCATAAGACGACAAGCCTTACTGGCCGGTATAGATTTCTGGAGCTATATTCAATCCGTGCAGAGCACTGGCTTGCGTATGCCTACGGAGTCCGAAATGCGCTTCCAAATCTATACGAATCTTGCCTATGGGGCCAAAGGGTATATGTTCTATACTTATTTCCAACCCGAGGGGCATACGAATGCTATCATTTTGGGAGACGGTACAAGAAATACATCGTATTACTGGGCAAAAAATATCAATGCGGAAGTACAGTTTCTTGGAACGACCTTGAAGTCACTGACCTCGGAAGCCGTGTATCAGACGGGGACGCTTCCTGACTCGACTACGGCAGTGCCGGATGATTTCTTCTGGCAGCCTGCCGACAGCAGCAAACCGGCGACCATCGGGTATTTTTCCAATCAAGCAGGCAGGAAGTATGTGATGGTGGTGAACAGGGATTCCGAGCATGCACAAACGCTATCTTTTGACCTGTCTCCAAAGCCCGCTTCTGTGAAAGAAGTTTCCAAGACGACCGGGCAAGAGGTAGACACCAACTACAACCCGGCAACAGGTGCATTATCCGCCAGCTTTGCTCCGGGTGAGGGCAGACTGTATGCCTTGGATGCTTCGTTTGGGGGAGCGACAGCTATTGCTAATGATATAGGGCTGACTGCACAGACTGGGGTTGTATATAGCGGTGTACTGAGTGCCAATTATACCGGGGATTACCCGTTAACCTACAGTATTGTAACAAACGGGAACAAAGGAACAGCAGCGATCACGAATGCCGCAACAGGCGCGTTTACTTATACGCCGCATGCAGGAGCAAGCGGCAATGATAAGTTCACCTTCAGAGTCTACGATGGTATCCATTATTCCAATACAGCTGATGCTGCTGTGACTATAGAGAGTGTGAGTGTGCCGTACAAGTTGAGCGATATGAGTGATATCATTGGGGAATATAGGGCATCAGGAGACATCAATCAGACCTTCGCCGCCCAATTAAACTACCGGCTGATGATCATTCAGATTTTGCTGGATCAAGAAAGCAAACAGCAGGCGGTTGCTTACATGGAGGATTTCTTAAGCTACATCAACGATGCAGCTGTTCAAGCTCAGCAGCTGATTTCGGGTACGGCAACAGAGAAGCTGAATACAATCGCCAGTCAATTAATAGAGACTTGGAAGCAATAAGCGACATTTGGGAGCAATAAACGATAGGTGAAGAAGAGGGATACGCAATGAACATAGGCATCATTGGTTATGGACACCGCATACGCTGGATGGTGAATGAAATACGGAAAGTAGAGCCAGCTTGCCATGTTACCGCAATTACGGACGTGAGAAATGGGCAGATCATGAAGGAGCTCGGGCAAGAGAAAAGCGAGGGGGTTATGTTCTACGATACACCGGAAGAAATGATTGAAGCCGGAAATCTGGACGGCATATTGATTGGTACCAGGTGCTCGCTTCATACCGGGATGGCTTTGAAGGTACTGCCAAGCCGTATACCGCTTTTTATGGAAAAGCCGGTTGCCACTACCTATGAAGATTTAGTGCGCTTAAAATCAGCTTATGAAACACACGGCTCGGAAGTGGTCGTATCCTTTCCGCTGCGAAATACGCCTCTCGCTCAGTTGGCCAAAGAAATCATAGGTTCTGGCAAAATAGGTACTGTGGAGCATGTACAGGCGGTAAATAATGTAGCCAGCGGCGGCATTTATTATCACGGTTGGTACCGGGATGAGCAGGAAACGGGAGGACTCTTTCTGCAAAAAGCGACGCATGATTTTGACTACATTACGTATTTGCTGGGCCTTGCTCCAACGGCTATTTGCGCGATGAAATCCAAGCAAATCTTTAAGGGAACGAGACCTGGCGGGTTAACGTGCACAGCTTGCGATGAACAACATGTATGCCTGGATAGCACGGCTCGAAGCACAGCAGAGGAGGCTTTAGGGGAATATTGCTGCTTCGCGGAGGATACTGGAAACGAAGACTCCGGCAGTGCGATCATCCAATACGAATCCGGCATGCATGCGTCCTATTCACAGAACTTTTTTGCACGCAAAAAAGCCGGAGGCCGTGGGGCCAGGCTGCTCGGCTACAAGGGGACGATAGAGTTCGATTGGTACACGAATCTGTTGAGGGTATACATGCACCATACGAACCGCGTCGAAACCTACGAGGTACTTCCAGACAATGAGTCCCACGGAGGAGGAGATGCCGTTTTAGCGAAAAACTTTATCGAGGTGATGAAGGGAAGCGCCCGATCCTCCACACCACTGGAAGATGGCTTGTTAAGCGCATTAATGTGTTTAAAAGCCAGAGATTCGGCAGAAACGCATACCTTTCAGAGAGTGGACTGGAGCCAGAGGTGATAACGTTCAGCTTTTTGGAGGTTTCCCGCTGACCGGGCAGCCGGCCGAGTAATCTCTGCCCGGAGGCTGCTCGTACGGCCGCTCCAAAGAGCTGTTCGCGGTCCCCTTGGGCCTACACGATCTGAAACATATTGCGGTAGGCTCTGGGAGATACCCCCTGCCATTTTTTGAATGCATGGCTGAAATTATGCAAATCATCGTAGCCGATCAGAGCGCCGATCTGTTCAATCTTGTAATCGGTCTCGCGCAAATAACGTTTGGCCGCCTGATGCCGGATATGCATCAAATATTGCTGCGGGGATTTGTCAAACTGCAGCTTGAACAAGCGGATATAGTAATCCTCGCTAATATTAAGCCGATGCGCCATAGCCGTATTGGTATATGGCAAATGCAAGTTCTGATGCCACTGCTCGACCAGCTTGAGCAGCGCACTCTGATATGCCGGAGCGATCGAGCGGTTCATATCCTGCTGGAGGCGCAGCAGCGCAGTCAATATCAGCTGCATATATCCCTGGCTGGCGGTCTGATAGCCAGGCCGCTGAATTTTTTGCTCTAGCTGCAGCTCCTCCATCCAGCTTGCTATAGGCTTGGGGATTGACCTGTAGCAGCGGGAAAACGCAGGCGACCCATCCGGCAAGACTGGCCATCTGCAAAAGTAGTCGCTGCATACATTCGCTTCAACAACGACCATATCGCCTACAATTTCCAGGTCCAGCTCATCGTACAAATCGAAATGAATTCCGAGCAGATGGGCGGGACCTGGAGGCAAGACGATGGTGCGATGCCGGACGGCCGGAGGCAATACGAGCAAGTCTCCCGCATGGTATACCAGCCGCTGTTCGGTATCCTGGAACTCCACGGCCATGCTCCCGGAATATACGTACATCAATTCTCCGTCATACAATCGGCGAAAACCGCCCTGCTGCGAAGGGATTCGTTGGTGCTCAGCCCAATGAACGCTTGGGACAAAGGCGTCTGTATCGAGAGGCACGTTGTTGCATGGTGTCGAGGCATTGCTCGCAATCATATCCGCACTTCCTTTTTGTCGATATCGGTAATTCACAAGTAATCGTCGATTATTGACAAAACAACTTGTGTTTTTAATGATAACATAAAACGACAACAACAATAATTCACAAAATAGGAGTGTGTAGTGATGGGAGAGCAATGGGGGAGCCGGACAATCAAATTAGGGGTTATAGGACTTGGAAATCGGGGAAGTTCCTTGCTTCAACTGCTGCTTAATATGAAAGATGTAGAAATAACCGCACTCAGCGATTTATATGAGGACAGAATGCAAAACGCTCTTGAGGCGGTCATCGCGGCAGGCCAGCCCGCACCGTCCATATTCAAGTCTTATGAAGCTCTGCTAGCGCAAAGCAGTGTTGAAGCAGTTATTATTGCAACGTCTTGGACGAGTCACCTGCCGATCACGATTGCGGCTATGAAGGCAGGGAAGTATGTAGGCTCCGAGGTTGGCGGCGCCTCCTCCCTGGAGGAGTGCTGGCAGCTGGTGCATACGGCTGAGGAGACTGGCAAGCGCATTATGCTGCTTGAAAATTGCTGCTACGGCCGCGAGGAGCTAGCCCTGCTCAATATGGTCAGACAAGGCATATTTGGCGAGCTTATCCATTGCCAGGGCGCTTATGAGCATGACCTTCGGGATGAGGTGGCTCTGGGCGTTGAGAACCGGCACTACCGCATTCATAATTACAAGCACCGCAATGGCGACGTGTATCCGACACACGCGCTTGGACCGGTTGCCAAATGCCTGAATATCAATTACGGCAATCGTTTTGTGAAGCTTTCTTCGATGGCGAGCAAAACGCGTGGCATTCAATTATGGGCGCAAACCCATCTGGGGGCGGATCATCCGTCTTCTAAGACCAATTTTCAATTAGGCGATATCGTAACGACGATGATCCAATGCGCTCAAGGCGAAACCATTTTACTTACCCACGATACGTCATTGCCGCGGCCTTATTCCAGAGGCGGCCGCATTCAAGGGACCAAGGGCATTTGGATGGAAGACGGAAATGTGATTCACTTGGAAGACACAAGTCAGGCCCATGCGTGGGAGTCATTTGACCGGTACAAGGAGCAATACGAGCATCCGATCTGGCAGGAATACTTGGAGTTGGGCGTGCAGGAAGGTCATGGGGGCATTGATTATTTATGTCTGCGTGCGTTTATCACTGCTGTTTCCGAACAAACCATACCTCCTATTGATGTATACGACATGGCGGCCTGGATGGCCATCACTGTGCTTTCGGAACAATCGATTCAACTGGGAGGCAGTGCAGTAGCTTTTCCTGACTTTACAAACGGCCAGTGGATTGAACGGACGAGTGAAAGCGGCGGCAAGTATGCACTCTAGACCGCTTTCTTGAACCAAAGCAAAAAAAGGTCCCGTGCTTCGCTATGAGCGAGGTACAGGGCTTTTTTTTTATGAAATTATTAGTATAAGTTTTTTGAAATACCTGGAGTGAAAAAATCATTAACTGGGTACAACTCAAACTCCCACTGAAATCGATCAAAACTCGCCTCTCAGCAGCCTCGGAGGCTCCCCCTGCCTTTGGAGGCCAAAGCTTTGGACTCTACCCCTAGTAAATCCTGCAAAAGTGCAGGATTTTTCACCTGAAATCGGGTATTGTCCGAGAATTGCTGCAAAAGTGCAGGAAAATAGTCACTTGGAGCGCTCAAATGGACAAAAGACGCCTAAAATCCTGCAGATTTGCAAGAATTTCCTTTTACGAGTGCACTCAGGTCCAAAAATGATGTACTTATGCATCTTTTTGTCCCCCAGGGTGGGTTCTTATTGGAATGTATGCTATAGGTAGGGAAAGCGAGTAGTGGAAATAAATATTTATGTTAATCAACAGGGCTTGGCTCATCTATTTGTTGTCCACAGTTAATCGACATCATCTCGACCATTAAAAGGAACAAATCTTTAACAGCGGCTGGAGCCCACAGCCATTCCCTCCGCAACGCGCCCAAGTCACGAACATGCGCATCAAAGGACTCCGCCAAGCGTTTTTCTTATCTAATTAGAGCGTAAATGATACTAATAACTAAAAAACAGACACATAATCCAAAATTAGACACCTATTTGTTGGTCGGGCACTCCATTAGAATGATGGTGGAACGGGAACCAAACATGTTTGTTTTTTGGGAATTACATGTTAAAGCAGTATTTTGAGCTGAGGAGGGAAGGGAAGTAAGTCAGAGGCGTGACATTCGACATCTGAAGTGGAAACCAGAATGGGTGAAACAATTTGATGAAGGAGTGATCGACGATGTGGCAGGAAGAAACAATTGGTGTAAATGGCAAAGGGTTTATCTTGGTGCTAATAATTGCTTTAATATTCTTGTTAGTGCCTAATCATGCCAAGGCATCCGGAACAGGTTCCTTTGAAGTAGGAGGTTATTGGCAGCCACCGATTTATGTTGGAGGCGATTACAACACGAATGCGCACTGGGCAAATATCGCCGCTGCCAATATAGATATCATCACCGGAATCCACCTGTGGAATGGTGTTATGAACAAAGCTGCCAATGAAACGGGTATAGCCAACAGTTATGCCAATAACGTAAAGCTGCAGGTATCCGATTCAGGTATAACGGGTAAACAAACCTTTACGCCTGCTGATATTACTGCCTTGCAAACCACTTTGACTCCATATAAGAGTGATTCTCGTGTAAAAGGGATGAATATTATAGATGAACCATCAGCTTATGAGATGGAAGGCTTCGCCAATACTTATAAACAAGCCAAGGCATTTGCCCCCAATATAGACTACTATGTAAACATGCTGCCTAGCGTCACTGATCAAAGAGTACAAGCGCCATATGGAAAGCTGTTTCTGTCAAATTCAGGTGCTAGAGGCAGCAGTTCAAGCGTGACATCGACCCACAGCCTTGGACAAACGATTACTATACCTGCAGGAGTGACCTATCTGGACGGTGTCGATATGTATATCGACGCAACTCAGTGGTCTTCGACTGAAATGTTAACGCTTAAGTTATGGGACAGTCCGAGCAAAACTTTTCTTATGAGCGAAGCTCTGGCTCTAGGAACAGGTTTAACCGAGGGCTGGGATTATTATCATTATTTTCAACTAAGCAAGGATGTTACGCCGTTAACTACTTATTATTTAGAGCTTGTTCATAATGGTGGCGGTAATAATTTAATCGGCGGGGTCACGCGTTCGAATACTGATGTATATGCTGGCGGTGCTGCTTATGAGAATGGTGCTGCGCAAACGTATGATTTCTTCTTCAGGCTGTACACAACTCGTGATAATCAAGGCACAAACTACGAAAATTACCTAGATGACTGGATTCAATACAGTGGCGCGGATTATATGCTTTACGATAATTATCCATTCCTTTTTGGTTCCTCCGATAATTCATCTTACTTTCAAAATGCAGAGCTGGTCCGTGGCCGGGGACTAGCCAATAACGTCTTGTATGGCGGATTTCTACAAAGCCTGGATGGCAACTCAAGGACCGTTACGATGGATATGATGCGATGGAATGTGTATTCTCTATTAACCTATGGAATGAAAAAAATGAATTGGTATACGTATTGGCGCCCGGATCCGGCAGCATCTTTCCCTGGGACCCCGGTTTCTGAGAATGGTACCCTTCTGCCACGCTATACGCAATTGCAGACGTTAAACTCTGAAATGCGCAAGCTCGGCGGCACGTTGAAAGATCTGACTTCATTGCGGGTTTATCATACAGGTACTACCCTTTGGACAGGTACGAAGTTTCTGCCGCCTAATTTCTTTGTTAAACCCGCCAGCTTAGCGGAGCCGATGATTATTGGCTATTTCACCAATGCGAGTGGACGCAAATATGTCATGCTAACCAATCGGGATTATACAACAAGTAAAACACTAGATTTTAACTTCAACCCAAAACCAGGCAGTCTCACTGAAATTTCCAAAACAACTGGTTTGGAAGTTAGTGTACCTGGCTACAATGCTGCAACAGGAGTGCTGAATCTTACCTTAAGCCCGGGCGAAGGGCGCTTGTTTGCCTTACCGGCTGGATTTACACCTCAATTAAATTTAGCCGCCGAAGCAGTCGTGAGTGCCACAAGCTCCTTGGAAAGCTCTAGTACGGGCTGGGGCAAAATATTGGTAAATGATGATCAAAGAAATACTGTAACTGGTTCTTTAGGCTGGAGCAGCAACAGCTCTATTCATGTTAATCATACAGAATCGATTACAATGGATTTGGGCGCTTCCAAAACGTTCGGAGAGGTCGACTTATTTCCTCGTAACGATACAGGAAATGTTGGAAGAGGATTCCCGATCGACTTTACGATCCAAGTTGCAGCAAGTTCTTCTGGTCCTTGGACCACGGTCGTTACAAAAACGGGATATCCCTTACCAGGAAATAGTAGTCAATGGTTTACTTTTACTCCTGTCACTGCCAGGTACGTTAAATTAGAAGGTACCAATTTAAGGGTGAGTGCAGGGGAGTATCGTATGCAATTAAGCGAATTTGAGGTGTATGCCGCGCCGAACTTTGCCAAAGGTTCGCTTGTTACTTCTACGAGTTCTGTAGAAAATGCGGATTGGGGTGTAGCTAAGCTTGTTGATTTAACGCGAAATTCCGTACCTGGATTATATGGGTGGTCCAGCAGCAGCAATACAAGCACAAATCATACAGAATCGATTTCGTTCGATATGCAAACTTCCAGAACAATTAGCAGGGTGGATCTATATCCCCGCAATGATTCTGGTAATGTAGGTTTGGGATTTCCTATTGATTTTACGATTAAAACAGCGGCCAACGCCGGAGGTCCCTGGACGACGGTTGCCACACGGACTGGATATGCTTTACCGCCTGGTTTGGAGCAAAGCTTTACTTTTACAGCGCTATCCGCACGCTATGTTAAAGTGGAGGGAACAAGTTTGAGGAAAATCACTACGGAGCCTGGCCAGCCCTATCGCATGCAGTTTGCCGAGGTTGGAATCCATTAGCTTTAAATCTAAAAAAAGGATGATATAAGGAGGATTCATATTGACACCAAAATAGTAAAGAGTTAATATGAACTTATTGATTTGTGAAAGTATTTCTCATATGTGAAATATATTGAGGTTGTGAATGACAATTCATTGTCATAAGCCCACCTTCAGGCGCGCAGCCTGACTGAGTGGGTTTTTGACGATTCACTTTCAAACCTCTAGGCTATGTGATCACTTAGATGTGCAAGCGATTTCATTTGTAAGATTAGGGCGGTTGATACATGGGAAATTCAATTTTCAAAAAGCTGCTTTCCACATCATTGATTATGGTAGTGAGTATAGCGATACTGATCGGAGTAATCTCTTATAATATTGCAGCGCATATTCTGATTCTGGAAACAGAAAAATATCTCATTAACGAATTGAAGCAAATTGACCGCAGCTTGCTGACGATTGTAGAGGATGTGAATCAGTCAGCAGGCATTTTGCAGAATAATACAATTTTGAATCAAGTGTTTACTCCAACTATCAAAACATCCTTTCAGCGTTACTCGGATGCAACGGAAGTAGAGAAGCTGCTTAAGACAGCAATCTCTAATAACGATGCCATATTAGGGGCTATGATTTTGTCCCAATCACAGGACTTCGCAGCAGGGTTCAGGACAAATAATTATACCTACGAGGAATTACTCAGCACGCCAATTTACCAAAAGAAGGTGCTGAGCCTGCAGGATGATCAATATTTATTGGTCAGCAGTGATGAATTGTTTCAATCTTCAAGGAGCAATCAGATGAAGGTTGCCGGGGATGGTACGAATATCATTTTTATGGTGAAGAAAATCTCTAACTCTGAAGGCAATGATGTGATTATGATCAGTTTTTTGTCCACCGCATCCATTATGCAAAAACAGTCTGCCGGAAATGTATATGCGATAGATCGTACTACCAAACAAACATGGTTAGGAACAACCCTAACGACTACAGATACAACTCCGTTAATGAATGTGATCGCTGCTGAAAAACCTGAAGGAAGTATTCGCGAAGAGAGCAATCGTTTCGTTTATATGAAATCAGGTCTGATGGATTGGTATTTGGTTAATTTAATTTCTGAAAAGAACATCGTTAAACCATTAAACGAAATTCGTATATTTGTAGTGCTTCATGTAAGTATTATCGTTGTTATCTGTATGATTGCTGCAATGTTCGCTTCAAGGGGGTTGACGTGGCGCATCAGGAAGATGAAGCAAGCTTTCCTGAAGGGAATCAATGGACCTGAATTACTAACAGGCTATTATGCGTCCAATCAGGGATACCGGTTTCTCTTCTTTAAATCTATGAAATTCGGATATAAGCTCTTTTTATTTTATATGTGCATAGTGATTGTTCCTATGTTAGTGCTCAGCTTATTGCTGTATCAGAAAACGGTACATATTGTAGAGAATCAACTGGAGCAATCATTTCGCCAGACACTGCTACAAGCCTCATCCAGCATAGATATGCTGCTCAATCGTCATATCCGCAACGCAAAGTACATGATTACAAATGAAAATGTACAGCTGCTCTATACGATGCCTCCTCTGACAGAGTTAACTGAATACAGGAAGCAGCAGCAAACGATAACTAAAGAAATTATGAACAAAGCGATTTATCACAATGGCTTAAGTACGATAACGCTATACAAAATGAATGGGGAAGTGTTGTACTCCTCCTCACAGATTCATGATGAGCTTAAAGCGCCGTTAATGGAAAGAAAGACGAATATGGTCTGGGTTGACACGCATGCTGATGAGTTTCAAAACCAGGTATTTTCATTAGTTCATGAAATAAAAGGCAATATACTTTTCACCGAGGGATTTGCTCAAACGATCGGATATTTGAAGGTGGATATTCAAGAAGCTCTATTAAGTCAAATGTTCAAGGATGTTAGGATCAGTAATCAGGGGGCCGTACTGATCAGCAATAGTGATGGTGTTATCCTGTCTGCCAACGATAAACAAACGATAGGCAAGAAACTGAAGGAGCTTCCGCTATTATCTTTGCCAGGCAAGATGTTTAAGGCCGAAACAGGACTTAGCTATAGTGATTGGAGGATTCATGCCCTCCTCCCTTCAAATGAGCTGGTGAGCTCCAAAAATGATTTGATTACTTATAATTTATTTGTTTTATCGATCATGATGCTCGTAATCGTTATTATTTGTATCCAGAAATCGGCTGTGTTCTTGCGGCCCATACATTCGCTGATTCGTGTTATCAAGAAGGTGCAGGAAGGCAATCTGGGTGTACGTTTCTATGAGCGCAGCGGGGATGAAATCGAGCTGCTTGGCCGCAGCTTTAATACGATGCTGGACCGCCTGCAGAGTCTGATAGAGCAAATTACGGCTTCCAAAATCCGAGAGCAGGAGCTCGAAACCAAAAAAAGAGAGGCGGAGTTAAACGCGCTGCAGTCACAAATTAATCCCCATTTCTTGTACAATACATTCGAATCGATTAATTGGCTGGTTATTCAAAGTGAAAACGAAAAGGCTGTAAAAATGATGACTTCACTGGCCGATTTGTTTCGGATCGGTATTAACCGTGGGCAACATATCGTCAGTGTCGGGGAAGAAGTGCAGCATGCAGAGGCTTATATAACGATTCAGAAAATTCGCTATAACGAGAAGTTAAACGTTCATTGGAATATTCATGAAGACGCCAACCTTTGTAAAACGATTAAACTGGTACTGCAGCCAATTATCGAAAATGCTATTTACCATGGCATTGAGCTGATGGAGGGACCCGGTACAATTCAAATCAACGGCTTTATCCATGAGGGCAGTTTGCAACTGCAAATTGCGGATAATGGTCTGGGGATGGAGGACGAACGATTAAACGAATTACGTGAACGGTTCCGGAATTGGTACCATGAGCCTTCAAGGAGTATTGGCCTATTAAATGTAAATGAGCGGATCAAGCTGATGTTTGGTGATCAGTATGGGCTGCAGATTACAAGTAAGATTAATGAAGGAACGGTTGTTACTGTCATGCTGCCAATCCTTTAAAAGAGAGAGAAATGAGACGAATAAAAGGGGATGATTTTATTGAAGAAACTATTTATCGTCGAGGATGAAGAGATTATCCGCAAAGGCTTGGTCCATAGCATCGAGTGGCATGCATTGGGATTTGAGGTTTGCGGGGAAGCGGCTAACGGGAAGCAGGCGCTGCCTTATATTTTGGACAATGAAGTCGATGTGGTGATGACGGATGTGAGAATGCCTGTTCTCGACGGCCTCGAGTTGACGCGACAAATTAAAGTGAAAAAACCGGGAGTTAAGATTGTCATTCTCACGGGCTTCAGTGAATTCGAATATGCAAGGCAGTCTTTGGAGTATGGCGTTTTTCAATATATTCTGAAGCCAATCAAACGCGATAAGCTTGCCGAAACCTTTATGCAGCTTAGGGAAATCCTTGATCGCGAACAAGCGGAGAGAACGGAGAAGCAGCTTTTGCAGCAGCAAGTGGAGGCTGGTTCTCGACAACTAAGGGAAGAGAAGCTGAACGCCTGGATTCATGACCAGTCAGATGCGGATATCGGCAGCTTGATTAGCGGATTATTACACTCGACAATAGAGCAGGCAAGTTACATTTGTGCAGTTCTGGATATAGATAATGCGGCGGTCTGTGCAACGGATGTTATCGGAGATTATAAGCGAAGCAGCAGCTGGTTCCTTCCGAATGCCGCTTCGCAGGTGATGGAGCAAGCGGATTTACCTGTATCGTTTCAACATACTTTTGATAATGATGGCCGCCTTGTATTGCTGGTTAGTATGCCCGCGACCGGCGAGGCTGAGTATGCAGGGCAACGATTGGAACAAACGATGCACAGCCTTATGAATGAGATCAGCTTGAGGTGCTCCGAAGTGTATGTTGGAGCTTTGTTCTCCGCGGGAATCGGAAGAGCGGTAGATATTCCTGATGAGCTTCCGCAGTCCTATCGGCAAGCCGCGGATGCGTTGGCTTACCGATTTTATACAGGGGGCGGCTCCATTAACTTCTCGGCGGCAGTCCCCGCTTTAAGGTCTTTGAACTATCCGGAGTTTCAACAATTGAAACAAGCGGAAGAAACGCTGACGATGTACATAACTGCAGGCAACGGCGATTTGGAGCCTATCTTTGAGGATATGTTCGGGCACATTGCGCGGCATCGAAATATTGAATACGAGAGTGTTAAGCATGCTGCAGTACAGATGCTTTATTCGGTTTGCGGTTATGCGACGGAACAAAGTCATGATATAGAAATGAAAAGCATGAATGAAATTTCTCTAAGCGGCTTGAGCGATTTGACTCATATCCTCTCGTTCGCCAAACAGAAAATAGAGGAAGTCAGAACTGAGCTGAAGCACCTGGATCAGGATGACGGGCGGAATTTGGTTAAGCGAGTGAAGGAGTTTGTGATCGAACAGTATATGAATGAGATTTCATTAACGGATATTGCCGAGCGGTTTTATGTGAATTCTTCCTATTTTAGCTGGCTGTTCCGGCAAGAAACTGGCGTGACCTTTACCTCATTTCTAACTCTGACCCGGGTAGGAAAGGCCAAGGAATTGCTGAAGCAGGATATGTATAAGGTTTATGAAGTAGCAAGTGCCGTAGGGTATAACGATTACAGACATTTTTGCAAAATTTTTAAAAGAGAAGTAGGCATTTCACCGAAACAGTATACGCAGCATGGAAAATAAGTTTTTCTAAAAAAGCGACACATAATCCAAAGCTGGACGCCTATTTGTTTGTCAGCCCTTCCTTTATACTCATAAATGAGAGACAAACAGAAGGGTTCAGGGAGATGATTCTTATTGCTCGGATCGTTAGCAAAAAACAAGGCGCTGTATCTTTTATTACTGCCGAGTGTTGTTTATTTGATTGTATTTAACTATGTTCCAATGTATGGAGTTGTACTGGCTTTTAAAGATTACAATTTTATGAAAGGAATTTTACACAGCCCTTGGGTTGGGATGAAGCATTTCAATCAACTGTTCAGTGATCCCAATTTCATGACGGTAACCTGGAATACACTGAAAATCAGTTTGCTGCGCTTGTTTTTCGGATTTCCATTCCCGATCTTTCTCGCCCTGCTGCTAAACGAGGTGCGCATTACGATATTTAAACGGACGATTCAAACGGTCATTTACTTGCCTCACTTTATATCATGGATTATAGTTGCGGGCATTCTGAGGGTGTTGTTGACAACAGATAACGGTATTGTGAATCATTTGATTCAGCAGCTGGGTTTCGAGCCTATATCGTTTCTGACAAGCAATGTATATTTCGTCCCGATGCTGGTCGCCTCTGATATTTTGAAAGAAGCAGGATGGGGGACTATCATTTATTTGGCAGCGCTTGCAGGGATTGATCCCGAGCAGTACGAGGCGGCGATGATCGACGGTGCGAACCGCTGGCACCGGTTGATCTACATTACGCTTCCGGGGATCTCTACAGCTATTAGTATCATGCTTATTCTAAGCTTAAGCGGAATTCTGAATGCAGGATTTGATCAGATTTTTAATTTATACAGTCCTCTCGTCTACCCTTCAGCCGATATCATCGATACCTATGTATACCGGATCGGTTTATTAGAGGGTAAGTACAGCTTGGCTACAGCCTTGGGTCTGTTTAAATCGTTAATCGGTTTCATCCTCATTGTGATTACGAACAAAGCAGCCAAAATGCTGGGAGGATCAGGCATATGGTAAAAAAAATGCAGGTCGGCGAAATGACTTTCCAGCTATTGAACGCTATCTTCTTAACCGCTTTTGCCCTGCTTACTGTTATTCCATTCTGGCATGTATTTGTCGTGTCGATTACGAGCTATGAGTCCTACTTAAATAACAGATTTATTCTGTTTCCAAGGGACATTTCATTTTCTTCGTACGTAACTATCCTTAGTGATGAGGCTATTCATCGCAGCTTTCTTTTGACCGTAGGTATCGTTATCGTTTCGACTTTCTTGCATTTGCTGATTACAGCGATTACAGCCTTTCCGCTTTCTAGGTATTATTTAAAAGGACGCAATGTATTTCTGCTGTTTATCATCATTACGATGCTGTTCAGTGGGGGGCTGATCCCTAACTATCTATTGATCAAAAATTTGGGATTAATCAACAATGTGCTGGTATTTATTATACCGGGCATGTTCGTAGGCTTTAATACGATTCTGATGCTCAACTTTTTTAAGCAAATTCCGGAAAGTCTGGAGGAAGCGGCGAGGATTGATGGAGCAGGGCATATGTATACACTGTTCAAAATCTTCATTCCCTTATCGATGCCGATCATGGCTACTCTGGCATTGTTCTATGGCGTAGGGAAGTGGAATGATTGGTTTACTGCATTAATTTTTATTGATCAAGCCAAGTTATTTCCGATTCAGAACATTTTGCGTGAATTTCTTATATTAGGTAATATGGACAGCATTAGAAATGGCGCCGTTCAAGGTGATCCCTTAAAGCTCATTGTCAGTAACAAAATGGCCATTGTTGTTGTGGCTACATTACCCATTATGCTGGTATATCCATTTCTACAAAAGCATTTTGTTAAGGGTGTTCTTTTAGGCTCAATTAAACAGTAATGATGGAGGGGTTTTTATTGCGTAAAAAATGGTTGATGGTTTGTATCGTTGTTTTGATGTTATCGAGTTTGGCGATGGGTTGTACAAGTAAAGATGATGGGAAAAAGGAACAAAATGTTGTGGAGACGAAGACGCCAACTTCGCAGCCAAGCGATGAAACAAAGCAAGAAAATGTAAACGTTTCGATATATGCTTATGATTTCCACAAGTACGATAAAATGGATAATGACAGCATTATTAAAGAGCTGGATAAGAAATTCAATGTTTCCATAAGCAGAGCTGGCGCTCCGTGGGAGGGGTATCTGGAAAAGCTCTCCTTAAAAATTAATACTGGAGAAGCGCCGGATATGTTCTTCTATCTGACGACGCTGCCTGAATACAGCAGTTGGGCAAGTAATGGTGTTATTCTGGAGCTAGATAAATATATGGATAAAGCTCCGAATCTGAAGAAACTGCTGGAAACGGATTTGTACAAAAATTTAAAGATCAATGGGCATTACTACTTCCTCCCGCAAATTAATTTGTCGGTAAGCCACTCTCTTTATTACCGCAAGGATTGGCTGGATAAGCTTCAATTGAAGGAGCCAACCAATATTGAAGAGTTTACGGCCATGATCAAAGCATTTACGGAAAATGATCCTGATGGCAATAATAAGAAAGATACAGTTGGTTTGACAGCCTCCAAAATCAGTGAATGGTTCGATGTAATCCGTACCGGTTTCGGAGTTAAGCCATCATGGAATAAGAATGAGGCTGGTGAATACGAGCCGGGGTATGCTGCTGAATCCTTTAAGCAATTTCTGAAATGGATGAATGAGAACTACAAGGCAGGCTATATTCAAAGAGAGTATTTCCTGAATGATGACGCACAAAAAGGAGAATCGTTCGCTTCCGGAAAAGCGGGAGTGATGATTTCGAATAGCGGCTTGAATGCGGATGGGATTATCGAGCAAGTTCATGCGGTCAACCCTAATGCGGTGATAGATGTATTGCCTCCACCAGACGGACCAGGCGGTCAAGGCGGAATTGAGTCAACTGGCGGTTTCTGGGGCGGCTGGAGTATTTCCTCGCAGACGAAAGATCCGGAAAGAGTCGTTCAACTGTTGGACTATATCTACAGTCCGGAAGGAAGAGCTCTCACCATGTATGGCATTGAAGGTATCCATTATTCGAAGGATGGAGACAAGATTGTAGCCAATGTGGAAAATAGAAAGAAAGAACCAAAGAACACTTTTGTAGGTGAAGAATTGAAGGGACCCTACAATATAGGCCAATATTTCGGGAATATATTTCGTTTCAATGGAAATAAAATCGAAGCGATTACCGACAACAGCTTCAATAAAAATCCAGAAATTGCTGACAAACAGGACGGTTTTATGAACAAGAATTTGATTTTATCCGATATTTCGAATGTCCTCGGTTTCCCGATGGAATTTGAAGAAATTAATAAAAAGATGATCGATATTTCAGAGCGTTATTCGATTATGATCATAAGCGGTGAAAAAACGCTGGACGCAGGGTGGTCGGAAATGATCAGTGAAATGAATAAAGTAGGATTTAAGAAGGCGCAGCAGTATGTGAAGGAAACGATGGATAATCTGAAATAAATAGCTTACGCGCTCTCCCCTCCAGATTCTTTGGACGGGGAGAGAGATTTTAATAGTGAAAGAATCCCAGTAATGGATTGTTTGGATTAAGGGGGATATAGAGGCATGGGCAGTGTATCGTTTCAGCATGTATATAAGTTTTACAAAGATGAAAGCGTCCCTTCGGTCCATGATTTCCATCTGGACGTAGCCGACGGCGAGTTTCTCGTCATGGTCGGTCCGTCTGGCTGTGGTAAATCCACAACCTTGCGGATGTTGGCCGGACTGGAGGACGTCTCCAAGGGGGACATCTACATTGACGGGAAATTTACAAACTATGTATCACCGAAGGATCGGGACATTGCCATGGTATTTCAAAACTATGCGCTGTATCCGAACTTATCGGTCTATGACAATATGGCGCTAGGCCTGCAGCTGCGTAAGGTCGCTAAGCACGAGGTGGATCTGCGTGTGAGCAGGTCAGCCAAGATGCTTGAAATTTCACACTTGCTGACGAAGCGGCCGGGTCAATTGTCCGGGGGGCAGAAGCAGCGGGTCGCACTGGGGCGGGCGCTCGTACGTGAACCGAAGGCATTCCTGATGGATGAGCCGCTTTCCAACCTGGATGCCAAGCTGCGGGCACAGACGCGTACGGAAATCATAAAAATTCACAGCCAGCTAAAGACGACATTTGTTTATGTAACTCATGACCAGACGGAAGCGATGACGATGGGCACACGGATCGTAGTCATGCGCGACGGTAAAATTCAACAGGTGGCTGCACCACAAACACTCTATGATGAGCCGCGCAACATGTTTGTAGCCGGGTTTATCGGAACGCCACAAATGAATTTCATCGAAGGGGGAATTGTAGCACAAGCCGATGGTTTTTACTTCGAAAATAAACGGCTGAAGCTGCTTCTTCCGGAGAAGTATGCGCGGTATTTGCTGGGGATGAATACTAACCTGCGCCAAGTGGTGCTTGGGTTGCGCCCGGAGCATGTGCTGTGTGATTCAGAACAGTTACAAATGAATGCGTATACAAACTGGCAGGTGTCGGTCACGGTAGATATGAAGGAACCGATGGGCTCAGATACATATGTGCACGCTGACCTTGGCGGCATGGTGATTATATCACGGGCCGATGCTCATACACGGGTACAGGTAGGCGATACCGTGAAGCTGGTGCTTCGGATGGACAAAGCGCATTTGTTCGAGCGGGGGAGTGGGGAATCGCTAGTTACACCGGAGGTTGCCCTATGAAGAGGCGGAGGGTTTACCGCAACCTGGGGACTCTCGTCTGTGGTATCTCCCTATTGTGGGTGACCCTTTGGGGATTGCGTTCCTTATCTCAAGAACAACTGTTATTTCCAAAAATGGAAGTGAGTTCGATTAAATTGGGGTCTGCGGCAGCAAGCAGTTCCAATGCTCTCGCACAAACGACTCCACTTTACATGCAGTGGCAGCGTGAAAAACTGACATCGGATGTAAGGGGTGACCTGGGCATTTCACCCGTAAGAATCCAGGCTGCCGCTTATACGGCAGTTTCGGCAGAGAGTGAAATCGCTGTGCGTAGGGATGAGCAGAAAGCAGATGTTGTGGATTGGACCAACGAGCGAGGCTGGTTGGAATGGAACGTCGAGGTGCCTCAGGACGGACTCTATACGCTGGTCGTGGACTATTCCCCGTTAAAAGGAAGCTTTGCCAATGTCGTGCGCGGTGTGCAGATTGACGGGAGTTACCCTTATCAGGAAGCTGAGCGGATTACGCTGGAGCGGTGGTGGAAGGATGGCAAGTATCCGTACGACCGCAATGCGCTTGGCAACGAAATCCGTCCGGAGCAGGTCGAGCTTGAAGGCTGGCGTACGGTGCAGGTGGCCAATTACGCTGTTTCGTCGGAGCCGCTGCTGTGGCCGCTTTCGAAAGGCCGGCACACGATTCGGCTTACCGGCGGACGTGAGCCCGTGTCGATCGCGTCGCTGACGCTAACCGCGCCAAAGCCGATTCCGGTCTATGCCGACTATGTGGCTGCTGCAGAGCAAAAGGCTGGCACAGAGGTAGAGCCGGTGACTGCGACAGGAACAGGCAGCTTGGAGAAGGATGCTGGGCAGAATGGCTGGTATTCCGTCATCGAGGCAGAACGATACACGGTCAAATCGGCGATTGGGACGCAGACGCAAAGTGTTGCTGAGCCATATACTTCACCGGATCCCAAAGGGCGGATCGTCTATAACGCGATCGGTGGAGAGCGCTGGCAGCAAGCCGGAGATTGGATCGAATGGGAATTTACCGTGCCGGTAACAGGCTGGTATGCCATTGACTTGAAATACTTGCAAGGCTACAACGGAAGGGCGAATGCTTATCGTACGGTGATGCTGGATGGGGAAGTTCCTTTTCGCGAGATGCTCCATAGCAGGCTCCCGGCAAGTAGCGAGTGGGATATTCGCTCATTAACAGATGCTTTAGAGCAGCCCTATTTATTTCGACTGGAAGGCGGAACCCATCGGCTGCGTCTTATTGCCGACAGCTCATTGATCAACCTGGCCGTAGAAGGGCTGCGGGGTACCCTGGAGGATTTAAGCGTCATGGAGCGGGATATCCGTATCATCTCAGGCAACTATGGAACCGGGAGCAGCTCCAATCTCGATACCGGGAGGACATGGGATGTCAGGAAATACGATCCTGAGATCGAGACGAAGCTTTCTGGGATGATCCAGCGGTTGCGCTCGGTGCGCGATTACGTCGATGGATTGAACCAGAATGTGACCGACCCGACGACGGCGATCTCCTCAGCGATGAACAGCTTGGAGGAGCTGCTGGCGAATGTCAATGAGCTCCCGAACCAGGTGAAGGTGTTTGCGGACATTCAGACGAGCATCAACACTTGGATCAAGCCAATGGAAAGCCAAGGTGTAATGCTGGACTATATCGTCGTGCGCGATCCGGAAGCGAAGCCTGGGCTGAAGCTGCCTAACCTATGGGATAAGGTTAGCTACAGTGCGGTCAACTTCGCACGCACTTTTTTCCAAAGTTATGATCTGAAGGACTTGAATGAGGAAGAAGCGATTACCGTTTGGGTACAGCGTGGTCGTGATTATGTGGATCTGCTGCAAAAAATGATCGAAGCAGATTTCACACCCAAGACAGGCATTCGTGTGAACGTGAATTTGATGCCGAGCACGAATGTGCTGATGCTGGGCAACGCTGCAGGGGACCAGCCAGATATTGCACTTGGTATCGGGATGGAAACACCTGTCGATTATGCGATGCGTGGGGCGGCAGCGGACTTGTCACAGTTTCCTGGCTTCGAAGACGTGCTGAAGCGCTTTAACCCCGGGGTGATGCGATCGTACGCCTATAACGGGGGGATGTATGCTTTGCCGGAAACACAGACGTTCATGGTAATGTTTTATCGGACGGATGTGCTGGAGCGGCTCAGACTGACACCGCCGGATACTTGGGATGATGTGCTGGAACTGCTGCCGACGCTGCAGGAGAATGGTATGGATATCTATTATCCGACCAAAGAATTTGTGATGCCGTTTTATCAGCTTGGTGCGGAATTCTATACCGCCGATGGGATGTCGACAACGATTGATAGTAAAGCGGGGCAGGCTGCCTTTAAGAGATGGACCGATTTGTTTATCACGCACAATTTTCCGAAAGATGTACCGGCGTTTTTCAACCATTTTCGCTTTGGGGATATGCCGATTGGGATTGCTGATTACAATACATATATCCAGTTATCAGTAGCCGCCCCGGAAATTGTGGGGAAATGGAAGATGGCGCCCCTGCCTGGCGTACGTGGTGCAGATGGTCAAGTGGTCCGCTGGTCGGCACAAAGTACGACGGCAGGAATGCTGATGGAGAAAGGCAAGCGGAAGGAACAGGCATGGACGTTCCTGGATTGGTGGACGTCGACGGCCACGCAAGCGAAGTTCGCCAATGACATCGAATCGTTCGCAGGGATCGAATATCGCTGGAATCCGGCTAATATCGAGGCACTTAACTATGTGCCATGGCCGAGTGAGGATATGGAAGTGCTGGCTGAACAGGGGCGGTGGGGTAAAAATATGCCTTATGTGCCGGGATACTATTTCTTGGCACGTGAGATGGATTTCGCTTGGAATAACGCTGTGCTAAGCGGCATGCCAGGGAAAGAAGCGATCAGCAAAGCGGAAGTATCCCTGCAGCGGGAGATGGCACGCAAACAGAAGGAATTCGGCTTCGGACCCGGGACAGATTTGAAGGTGCCGATCGATGAGCAGTCGTTCGAGGGAGGGGGCAACCATGATGGGAAATAAGGGAGAACTGGCCTTAGGAGGAAGCACACCTGGCCAAGAGGTAGAACCGCGTTTTGTACGCCGGTTCCGGCAGTTTTTGCGGGAATGCTGGCGAGCCCGGTTATCGTACTTGTTTTTGGCTCCGTTTCTGATCGCTTTTGGTTGCTTTATTCTGATTCCGGTGTTCATGGCCGTTTTTCTTAGTGTCACCTCGTACAACGGATTTACGTTTCCGAAGTTTATCGGGGTCGATAATTTTATCGCACTAATTACACAGGACTTAGTATTTATGAAATATACATTACCGAATACGCTCAAATTTGCACTGATTGTTGGTCCAGGCGGCTACGCGCTGTCCTTTGTGTTTGCATGGCTGATCCATCAGCTGCCAAGAAGCGTACGGGATTACTTCACTTTGGCGTTCTATGCACCCTCAATGGCTGGTGGAGTGGCGTTATCTGTCATTTGGATTGCCACCTTCAGCGGGGACAGAGTTGGCTATTTGAACAACCTCCTGCTTAAGTTTGGACTGATTGAAACGTCGCAGCTGTGGCTGCAGGACCCGAAATATTTGATGAACATTATGATCATCGTCACCCTCTGGACCAGCATGGGCGTGGGATTTCTGGCGATGCTTGGTGGCTTGCAGACGGTCAATACGGAGCTGTATGAAGCCGGCCGAATTGACGGCATTAAGAATGCGCTGCAGGAAGTGTACTACATCACCATTCCGTCGATGAAGCCACAAATGCTGTTCAGTGCCGTGATGGCCATTGTGGGAACGCTGAAAGCCGGGGCGATTTCGACCCAACTGACGGGCCTGGCGATTACGCCGAGCTACTCGGGGCATTTAATGACGAATCATATCGATGATTATGCGTTCTTACGTTACGAGTGGGGCTATGCCTCGGCGATCTCGGTGGCGCTGCTGATTATTTCCTATTTGGCAATGCGGTTTTGCTATCGTTTGTTTGCGACGAAGGAGGGGGAATAATCCGGTGGCTCAACAACGGCTTTTGGGGTTTCCCAAGCTTTCCAAGAACACCAGGCTTAACAGGCTCCGTCGGATCTCCATATCCAGATCGCTGCTTGTCCTGTGCTTTATTGGTTTAGCAGTATTTATGCTGCTGCCGATCATCTTTTTGTTCAACAATGCCTTTAAACCACTGAGCGAGCTGTTCTTATTCCCGCCAACCATTTGGGTGAAAGAGCCCACGATGCGCAACTTCGAGCAGCTGTTTCTGCACGCTGGCGCGGGTGTTGTTCCGTTCACGCGTTACTTATTTAACAGCGTCATCGTTGTGTCGCTATCTTTGGTATTCGTTATTCTGGTCAGTACAATGGCGGGATATGTGCTGGCGAAGCATCACTTTCACTTCAAGGCGCTCATCATGTCGCTGATCATGCTGTCGCTGATGTTTGCACCGGAGACGGTGGCGATTCCGCGCTATTTGATCGTCAGCAGCTTGGGGATTACGAATACGTATCTGGCACATATCCTGCCGTTTATCGCTTCCCCGGTAGCGGTGTTTCTGATGAAGCAGTTTATTGATCAAATTCCGGATTCTCTATTAGAAGCGGCGAAGCTGGACGGAGCGAATGATATGTACATATTCACGCGCATCATCATCCCGCTGACTGCTCCTGCCGTAGCGACGATTGCGATCATTACGTTTCAAGCTGTCTACTTGGACGCTGAGGGCTCGACGCTGTACACGACCAAGGAGACGATGAAGACACTCGCCTTCTATGTGACGAGCTTAACGGCGAACCTTCAAAACAGTGTGGCCGGGCAAAGCATTGCGGCAGCAGCAGCGCTGCTGATGTTTATTCCAAATCTCATTATGTTCCTCCTGTTCCAGCGCAAAATGATCCAGACGATGCTGCATTCGGGGGTGAAATAAATGAGAGGACGGCTAAACAACAAAATGGTTTCCTATTTTGCTTTTGCTTGGGCATGGCAGCATGCTGTCCGGCAACAAAGTGGGGAGAAGCTTTTCAGACAAAAGAAAGCGTGTTTCGCTCTGCTCCTGTTGATCACGTTGGCTGTAACGCTGCAGTTTCCAACGGCTACATCGGCCCGCTTGCCTTACAACACGTGGTTTGTGGATCAGGAGACCAATCGTCAGGTGCGTATTCAACCTGTCTATGTGCCCTCTCAAGTGGTTGGCTATTCCGACATCGACGTGCCGCTTTTGGCACCGAATGATCTGTATATCACCGCTGATGACCACGTCTATGTGGCGGACACGGGTAACAACCGTATCGTCGAATACGATGAACAGGGGCGGTTCCTCCGGGCGGTAGGTACGGCTGAAGGCGATGGTGCCTTGAATGCACCTGAAGGTGTATTCGTCACCAAAGACGGGATGATTTACATTGCTGATACGGGCAACAAGCGTATTGCTGTGTATGATGCAGGCGGAGTGTATGTGCGCGCATTTGAAAAACCGCAATCAGTATTGTTGCCGGAGGGCTATTTTTATGTGCCTACCAAGCTTGTTGTCGACAACCGTGGGGTCATGTACGTCGTCAATAAGGACTCGTACCAAGGACTGCTGCGGATGAACGAAGAAGGAAAGTTTACCGGATTCTTTGGTGCTAATAAAACCGAGGTGGACTGGCTGACGCGCTTGAAGCGGACGATCCTCAATCAGACACAGATGGATAAAGAAATCGCCAAACGCCCAGGGGCGATTGCCAATGTTGCGATGACCAGCGACGGTTTTCTCTTGACAACTAGCTACGGCGTTGCCAAAGGTCAGATTAAGAAGCTGAATGCAGGGGGAGCGGATGCCTTTCTAAATAAGCCGTATAGCGAAAGCAAGCTTGTGGACACGGCGATCGATGCGGACCGCTTTTTATATGGGATGAATAGTGAGTTTGGGGAAATTTCCATTTATGATCCTTACGGGAATGCACTTGTTTATTTTGGAGATATGGATAAGCTGGCTCATCAGCAAGGGATTGTGAATTTTCCGACCAGTGTGGCTATCAACAGTAAGAAAGAGCTGTGGGTCGCTGACAGCAGTCTGAACTTGCTGCAGGTGTATAAACGGACAGCATTCGGGGAGGCCTTTTTGACGGCGTCCAAGCTGTATGTGGAGGGAAGCTACGAGGAAAGTAAGCCGTATTGGGAAGCGGTTATGAAAGAGAATGGCATGATGAATCTGCCGTACAACGGGTTGGGAGAAATTGCGCTGTTCGAGAAGCGTTATGCAAAGTCGATGTCGTACTTCAAAGATTCCTACGATGCGGCCGGGTATTCGGATGCGTTCTGGAATATACGTTATGACTGGATCCAGAGCTACTTGATCT
The DNA here is from genome assembly GCF_017874215.1 of Paenibacillus eucommiae. Taxonomy (GTDB): domain Bacteria; phylum Bacillota; class Bacilli; order Paenibacillales; family NBRC-103111; genus Paenibacillus_AI; species Paenibacillus_AI eucommiae. The sequence continues at coordinate 586,097 of NZ_JAGGLB010000002.1, read as the reverse complement.
ATTCGATACTTGTGTTGATCTTCCTTATCGTGCTGCTGCGGTTTCTATTCAGAAAGATCCGGGTTTATGTGACCGTCCGTTCCTGGCCTCCGTTCGCGGCACAGTATGGAGGGGAAGCCAAAGATGCCTGGTACCTGATGTTCCATCCCTATGAAGGCTTCTATCGACTGAAAGAGCGGAAAATTTCAGTGTCCATGATCCTGACTCTATTGCTGCTTACGATCGGAATCCGGATTCTTTCCATTTACGGTATGGGCTTTATATTTCATCCTTATGATCTCAGTAAGGTGAATCTTGTGCTGGAGGTTTGCCTGCTGATCGTGCCTTGGATCACTTGGATTATAGCCAATTACTTGGTCAGCACGGTCAAGGGTGGTGAAGGCCGGTTTCGTGAAGTACTGCAAGCAAGTACCTATGCACTGGTTCCATACATTGTACTGATGATTCCGGCGATTCTTCTCTCGAACATTGTCGTGCTGGAAGAACGGATCGTTGTCGATTCGATCATTCAGGTGATGTGGATCTGGATCGCGGTGCAGTTCTTCATTATGACACAGGTGATCCACAATTTTGATTTTCTCGAAGCCGCCAAGAATGCGGGCATTACGCTGTTTACGATTGGAGTCATTTGGATATTTGTAGTGATTATGTCGGGGCTCAGCTACAACCTGTTTGACTTTGTGAAGCAAATTTACCGGGAGGTGACGTTCTATGCCTGATCTGGATGTCTCGAACAGCCCGGAGACCTCATCCAAAAGTCCCCAAAAAAAGTTGGCCCCTCTAGCGAGTGAGGGCTTATGGCTCAAACTATGGCACAAAACTCCATGGATGCGAAGGGTGATCCTAATCGCTGCCCTGGCGATTGTGCTCATGACCATCATCATGCTGACAAACCGGGATAAGCTGCCAAAGCTGCAGGAAATGGGGATTGTACAGCGGGTGCAAACCTTCATCCCGGTTGCTAAGGGTGAAGCGTGGCAGCCTGGTCCGCTCGATGCAGACGGTTTCGCGACGGTCTATGACAATGAGGGATTTACGCTGCTCCTTGCACCAGACACGACGCAAATCGCCGTGCGCAACAAGCAAAGCGGCTTCCTATGGCACAGCAATCCGGCCAAATCCCAGCTGGATAAAGAAACAGTGAAAGGGCTAATTCTTTCTAACCTGGAGTCACCATACGTCATGGAATATGTGAATGCGGGCAAAACGCAGCGGAACATGACAAATGCACTGGATGACAAGCTGGAAAAAAGCTTCATTAGAACCGAACACGGTGTCGAAGTCACCTACCGGTACACAAGTATAGGTCTCAGCCTGGCGATTCGCTATGAGCTGACCGCGGGCGGGCTGGAAGTGACCGTGCCTTCCCAAGGCATTGAGGAAAGCGGCGACAACCAGTTGTTCTCACTACAGCTTCTGCCGTTCTTTGGGGCTGTATCGGGCAAGGAAGAAGACGGATATCTATTTGTGCCTGACGGACCGGGGGGCTTGATTTATTATGACCGCACTCGTACCGCAGCAGGAAACCGATATGATTACATGATGTATGATGAGGATCCAGCTAACTTGCAAGAGCGCGACATTCCACGCGAGGCAATCGCTTATCCGGTATTTGGCATCAAGCGGGGCGAGGAGGCGTATGCCGCTATTGTCAAAGAGGGCAAGTATACGACTCGGATCACGGCGATGCCGGCGGGAGTACAGACGACGTACCATTCACTGGGGGCGAAGTTTATGTACCGGGAGGAGTATTTACGCAAAGTAAGTATGCTGGCCCCCGCCGTGAACTCGGTGCGCAAGGAGCGTACGCACCAGGATCGCAAGATCGAGTATCGGCTGCTGACAGGAAGCTCAGCAGATTACAGCGGAATGGCACAGGCATACCGCGATTACTTGTTGGAAACGCAGCAGCTTCCTGAATTGCTGCCGCAGGTGAAGCACATCCCGATGATGCTTGGCCTTGTAGGGGGTGGCACGAAGGATGTGTTCGGCGGCAATAGCTATATTCCGGCGACGACGTTTGCGCAGGCTGAACAGATGGTGGCGGAGCTGTCCGAACTAGGCGTTGCCAATATGAAGGTGCAGGTCCAAGGCTGGCAGGACGGTGGCTTCAGTGAAACCGACCGGCGCTTCCCCATACAGGCGAAGCTGGGGGGAGCAGAGGGAGTGAAGCGATTTACGACTGCTATGAAGGAGCGCGGCATCCCGGTGCTGTTCGAAGATTTTCTTACTTGGATGCGAATTGGGGAAACGAAACTCTCGATGAAAACGGAAGGGATTCGCAGCATCGACACGACAGTGTTCCACGATCTGCGAGGGACATCCTTCCTCCTGAATCCGGTGACGGCGGTTCGTTCGGCGAAAGTGACGATCGATAAGCTGGACGATCTTGGGATAGACGGCCTTGTATTTAATGGGGTCGGCAGCACGGTGTTTAGCGATTATGCGGTGAATGGACTGGAACGGGAGGATACAGCGCATCTCTATCAGTCGCTGCTGGCCTATACAAAGGAGCGGCTAGGCACAGTAGCAACTGACCGGGGCAACGATTATGTGCTGCAGTCGAGCGACTTGCTGTCACGCTTCCCACTCGAAGCCAGTTATGATTTCTTTATTGACGAGACAGTGCCCTTCTATCCGATGGCAGTCCACGGATCACTGCTCTATACGGGTGTAGAAGGCAACTTGCGCAACGAGTACGACAAGGAGCTGCTGAAAGCTCTCGAATACGGTGCGATTCCCTCGTTTCGCTTGACGTATGAACGCAGCCGTGAGCTAAAGGGCACCGATTACGACAATCTGTACAGCAGTGAATATGCCATATGGAAAGATCGCATTGTGGAAGAGTACAAGAAATTCGACGGGCTCGCGTCGTTAGTGAACCGCCGCATGGTGAAGCATAGCAAGCAAGCCGAAGGGATCTACACGATGACATATGATGAAGGAACCCAAGTAACCGTCGATTATAACAGCAACCGCTTCGACATCAGGAAAGGAGGGGGCACGCCATGAGCAAGCAGGAAAGGACAGAACGGAATGAACGGCGCAGGGGCTATTGGAGCTATCGCTGGAAAGACTATAGCACCGGGTACCTATTCATGCTGCCATGGGCGATTGGCTTCGCTGTATTTGTTGCCTTCCCGGTGGGATGGTCGTTCTTCAACAGCTTTAATAGCGTACGGCTGACAGGAGCCGGATTTACCTACACGTGGGTGGGACTGGATAATTTCCGGCGGGTACTCATGGAAGACAATGTGTATCCCATTAAACTGGTCACCTATTTTCAGGAAATGCTGCTCATAATCCCACTTATTCTGATCTTCTCCTTCTTTGTCTCGCTGCTGCTGAATCAGAAGATGCCTGGACGTGCTTTTATCCGCGCCATCTTCTTTCTGCCCGTCATCTTCGCTACCGGCCAGGTGCTGATGGAATTGTTCGGTCAAGGAGCGGGGAAACTGCCGTTCATTGAGCAATATAATCTGGAGGGGCTCTTGAGACAATATATGGGGCCGAGACTTGCAGAGCCGATGCTGAATGTATTGAGCCGAGCGGTTATCATCTTGTGGTATTCCGGCGTGCAGATTCTGATCTTTATCGCCGGCTATCAGACGATACCCAGGTCGGTGTATGAGGCGATTCGCATCGATGGAGCAACGCCATGGGAAAGCTTCTGGAAGATCACGCTGCCGGCTATGGTACCGTTCATTGGTCTGAACGCTGTGTTCACGATTGTCGACCTCTTTACGTTTCCATTCAACCCGGTCTTGGAGCAGGTGCGGGTGAACATGTTCCATCCGCAATTTGGATATGGCTATGCTAGCGCACAGGCGTGGATCTATTTTGCATTAATTCTGGTGTTGCTGGGTATAGCGCTCGGTCTCACCTATCGTTCGGTTGTGAAGAGGGGGGCGGTGGTCCGGTGAAATTAAGCAAAGGTTATCAGCAAGCCAAATCAGATCTCGACCAAAAGCTGCACAGCCGTCAGGCACAAAGGATCAAGAAGATGCTAATAGGACAGCATCTGAATGACGGATGGCTGGCGAAAATCTTCATCTATTTTCTGCTTGCGGTAATTGCGTTTCTTTATTTACAGCCGTTGTTTTATATGATGTCGACGATGGTTAAATCGGTCAGCGACCTGATTGACCCTGTCGTACAGTGGATTCCGCGTAAGATCCACGGACAGAATCTGGCCGATGCGTGGCGGGGCCTTCGTTATCCAGAGGCTTTCACGAATACCATTGTCATAGCCCTCTCGTGCTCTGTCTTGCAGGTCGTTTCCTGTGCGATTACCGGTTATGCTCTGGGGCGGCTTCATTTTCCGGGCAAAACATTGGCCTTTATTCTGATCATCGTGACGTTTCTGGTACCGCCACAAATTACGATTATCCCGATGTACACGGTCTTTGGCAAGCTTGGGTGGTTGAACACCCCCCTGGTCTTCATCATCCCGGCCTTGTTTGGTCAAGGGCTGCGGGGAGCGCTGTTTATTATTATTTTCCGGCAGTTTTTCCTGACGCAGCCAAAGGCGCTGGAGGAGGCGGCGAAGATGGACGGAGCGAGCGTTTTTCGCTTGTTCTTTCGCATTATGCTGCCACTCGCCCGTCCGGCGATTATCGTCGTGTTTTTGTTCTCGTTTATCTGGTACTGGAACGTGTCTTACGAGGCCTCGATGTTTTTAGGAAAGGACTTCCAGCCGTTATCGCTGCGGCTCAGTATGATGCAGCAGGAGCTGATGGGCAATAGTGCGATCGTTTATGGAGCTGGGGCGGGCAAAGATCCGATTTCCGAAGGGCCCAAAATGGCTGCGGCCTTCCTCATCATTTTCCCGCCGTTAATTATCTATACCATTACGCAGCGGTGGTTCACGGAAGGCATAGAGCGGACCGGGCTGGTAGAGTAGGGACAGATAGTAAGATGGAAGCGATAATGCTAGTCTTGTGTTGCGGATTTTGCTTGAAAGGAGGTGGCCGTCTGAATCGTCCGGATGATGTAAGCAATGAAAAGCAGCAGTGAAATCCGTTTGAGGGAATAGGCAAGCTTCATTGAAATTAAGGATAGTCAATTGAAAAATGGAGGATGTAAACATGAAACGATTGATGCGAAGAAGAGCGGGGTTTGCTTGGATCATGGCGTGTATATTAATGTTCACTATATTTACTACGGCATGCTCAAACAATTCAGGGGGAAAAGGGACCACATCGACGCCAGCACCAACAACGGTAGCAACAACCGACACGAAAGAAAGTGAGCCTCCGGTAGAGGAAGAGAAGCACGATCCGGTGACGCTGAAGCTGGTTACTTGGCATGTTGGAAACAATCAGGAGTTATTCGATATGTTTCACAAGAAGTATCCGTGGATTACGATTGAACCGGTTATTCCCGATGTAGCTCAAGAAGTCAAGGTGGCGGCGATGCAGGCCGCAGGAGACCCTGCGGATCTGACCTGGATCAATGATTTGAGTGCATTTACGAAGGACGATATGCTGGAGGACTTGACGCCGTACATTGCGAAGGATCCAACAATCCAATCGGCCAACATAGTTGACGGTATTCTGGAAGCTTATAAAACTAAGGATAAGACCTATGCGCTGCCGTTCACCAGCATATTCGAGTTTATCGTGGTGAATAAGGATTTGCTGAAAAAACATGGCATGGAAATGCCAGGAAACGACTGGACCTATGATGACTTCCTGGAAATGGCGAGAAAGGCCACCGATCCTGCAGCTAGTGAATACGGGCTTTCATTTGATTCGATGATGGTATCTCAATTCAAATGGATCCTTCCGGTGGCTAACGGAAATGCAGCGAATCTGATGTTCTTAAACGAAGATTTTACGCAAAGCGTAGCCCATACACCGGGAGTGCTGGCTGATCTGAAATGGTTGCAAGAGTTGACGACCAAATGGCATGTACGCCCGAGTGGGGAGGAAGGCATTAAATTAGGGTGGGAAACGGCTAATAACTTCCTGACTGGTAAAGTGCTGTTCACGCTTGGCGCGGACTGGGTGCTGCCGGGCTACCAGAAGGACGCTACCTTCGAGTGGGATATTCTCCCGCTTCCTAAAGGCAAGGTCAAACAAGCTACAGTTAGTATGCTTGGAGCGATAGGTATTCCAAGTGCCTCCAAGCATAAGGAAGAAGCTTTCAAATGGATCAGCTTCTTGTATGAAGTCGAGGCGCAAAAATGGATGGCGAGAAATGGATCGAACACGTTTATTATCGACCCTGAACTTGATAAAGCCATTGACGAAGCGCCGGTCTGGCAAGGGAAAAACGTCGAGGCAGTTAAAATGTCGAGGACGATGTGCTGCCTTTTGCTAGGAACTCCGGAGTTAGATTTTTACCAGGTGAATGTGGATAATGTATTGACCGGGCTTCTGGAAAACGGAGGGGACATCAACTCCATAGTGCCTAGTGTAGAAGCGTTTAACAAGAAAACGTTGGAGACTCGTAAGCTGCTCGGTTGGTAATGGGCTTTTATGAGTCAAGAAGGCGCAATAGTATGTGAAAGAAAAAAAGGATAAGCTATAATTAATACATGACAGGGTCTCCCTTCCAGGTAGTATGGATGGGGAGACCCATATTAATAGAGGGGGAACTTGGAATGAAGTCTGAACTGCATCATGGAATGAACATTAGTAATGGGGGACAGATACTTGCAGTCGCATTAATCGCTCCGGATGCATCAGGCCAAACCCGCAGTGCGGCCGAAATGCTTATCAGATATTTACAGCAATCTACAGGAGGAAGCATGCAGCTTCAATCCACTCTCGATTCGAAGATACCTGACGGTATGTACCGTATTTATATTGGCACCATTCCTCCAGAAAGTAAATCTGAAGTAGATAAGCTGCTGACAAGTCTGGGTAGTGATGGTTTTGTCTTATTTCCTCATGAGGATAGTTTAACGATTATCGGTTCCACACCATGGGGAACAGAATTTGGCGTCATTGAATTTCTTGAGCGATATGTGGGTGTGAGCTGGCTGCTGCCAGGGGCTGATGGAGAGGATGTTCCACATCGTCCCGAACTCTGTATTCCATTCGAGACTATACGTGAAGAGCCTGCTTCCATTTCTAGACACTTCTTTGGCACAGAGCCAGCTGGATCACTTGCTGAATGGGCGAAAAGAAACCGTATGCATGACAGTATTCATTTTCATCATAATATGACGGTACTGTTTGATACGCAAGTATTTGCTGATCATGCTGAATATTATCCAGATGGTCTTGTTCCCACGCATCCAGACAATTGGCAGCCTTGTATGAATGAGGCTACGGCTGCTGCAGCAATCCAGCGGATCATTGCTTTCTTTGATGAAAATCCTGAGGAAATATCCTACTCGCTAGGAATCAATGACAGCTTGAATTACTGTGAAGCGAATCCGCAGCACCCCAACTATACGGGAAAAATAAATTCGATCGGCTATTTGGATATGTCAGATGTTTATTACCCTTGGGTGAACAAAATTGTTGAAGGTGTTTTACAGGTATACCCAGATAAGTATTTCGGATTGCTAGCTTACTGGAATGTCTATGATCCGCCGACAACAGTCAGGCTCCATCCCCGTGTTATCCCTTATATTACGGATGACCGGATGAGCTGGATCGAACCGGATAAACAAACAGCGGGTCATCATCATACCGAAAGGTGGCAGCTTGCAGCCGATCATTTGGCTTTCTATGAATATTTATATGGCAATCCGTACTGCGTCCCGCGTATGTATGTAAATAAGATGGCTGAAAACTACGTCTACGCTGAAAATCATGGGGTCATTGCTCATGTAGCAGAACTTTTTCCGAATTTCGGTGAAGGCCCCAAACCATGGATTTCGGCCAAATTGCAATGGAACCCTAAGCAGGATGTTACCTCACTGATGAATGAATGGGTTGTTCGAGCCGTTGGTGCTGAAGCTGCCCCTTTCCTGCAGCAGTACTTTGATAAATGGGAGCTTTTCTGGACGACAAGTATTTGCTCAACAGCTTGGTACCGGAAGTGGGCGGATTCTTCAGTCAGGTACAACTTTCTTGATCTTTTCGATCCTAGTTATTTACAAGATATTTCCTTTCAAGACATTGTGGAATGCCGACAGCTGATGGAGCAGGTTGTGGTTAAGGCGGCTACAGATGCACAAAAGAAACGGGCTCAACTGCTCATGTGCACATTTGAATATTATGAGGCTTCTGTTCTGAGTTATATGCAGAGTCATGGAATCAACTTGCCGGCTTCCGCGCAAGAGGCACTTGAATTGCTGATAGCTAATAGCCAGTGTATGGAATTCGCTGATAAGCGGCTGAACCTGATTACGCAGTTCCAAGCTCACCCCGCTATCTTTGCATCGACGGATTTATTTTCGTTTCAAGGTGTTTGGATATGGAGAGGGACGGAGAGGGCGATTACATCTGGTTTGTTAGACTGGATTAAGCATACACCGGATAAGGAAGCCTTCATGGAGCAGCTCGAAATATTTGCGCGGGATGAGCAGAAGCCCTTTCTGCGAGATTATGCATTGTTTGTTCTGGCCGTCATGGATCAAAAAAAGAATGTAATAGAGACTAACAGTCTTGATATGACAGCGTACATACATCCAGATCAGCAAGCTTTGGCATGGAAATGGACATTGAGAGAGATCAGCGGTCTAAGTCATGGAACCATCTCGTTAGATGCCATGCCACTGGAAGTTGGTACCTACGGTGCTGTGGTCCAATTAAATGTACTGGAAGAGTCTCAGGCACAGACATGTGCAAACTGGTATTTTCCTATATTAGATGAAAATAATGAAATTGTAGATCAGGTTATTACGGGTAGAGTGCCCGTATCTTCAAGTGAGGGTGCGGAGATTGAACTAGAGGTTATATTTGAAGTTGCCAAAGAGGGCTGCAAGGTCCCTCTCACCTTCCAAATATACGATATTAAACAGGGGGAAGATTTTAAGGTGGGTATGAAGAGTCTTTCATTATATAGTTTAAATAATGATCAGAATCAAATATAAAGGACAAATGAAAGGGGCTTCAGAGCTAAAATTCTGAGGTCTTTTTTTCAATGAATGCTTTAATTAATTAACGCTTTAACGCTTTTAAATTTTTAAGTGTTGGAAAAAAATTATCTCTGTGGACTCATACAAACTATATATCCACTATTCCTTTTAATGCAGATATAGATAGATAAAGCAGTCTATGCTCCTCCATTCCAAATTTATGATTTTTCTGGGCTATGAATCATAATCTGGGGATGAAAATGGGAACAATAGTAAAATGTTTTGTTTGAGCCAGGCAATCTACAAGAAGTCATAAAGTACAGCAGGAAGGAGGACATGACACTGAAACCATTTATAGGGGGAAATGTGGTCATTACAGACGGAGTCAAGGGGATTGGCAGGGGAGTTGTCGAGGGCTTTGCCGCCGCGGGAGCCAAGATTGTGTTTTCGGGATCAGACTATGATGAGGGGCCTTATGTTCAGGATGAAATCAGGGAAGCTTGCCGCAACGAGCAAATTTACTTTATAGGCGCAGATGTATGCGATGTAGAGGATGTGCAAAGATTTATCATTCTGGCACTGGAATATATGGGGCATGTTGACGTTCTTGTACATAATGCCAGTGACCTGTTGGACAGTGGTGCTGCTTCAGTTGTGGATGGGGAGCGTGTTCAAGCGCTAAATAGGAGCGGGGAACGCTGTGTAGAGGGTTTTCTGCCTGGCATGCTGGAGCGGAAGCGGGGCTCGATTATCAGTTTGTCTTCCTTGATTGTTTTGGGCAAAGATGGTTTTGCCTCGTATTCAGGCTACAAAGAGGGGGGAGCTATGCCTTCCAAATCAACCGTGCTCAGGCATGCGGCCAGCGGCATCCGGTTTAATGCGGTTGTTGCTGGTATGCTGGCTACTCCAGCTGCAGAGAGGTGGGCTGGCGTTCAGGCCAATGCGGTCAAAGTCATGGAGATTCCGATGGGAGTCAAGGGGACGGTGGATGATATGGCTCATGCTGTGATGTTTTTGGCATCGGATAAGGCCTCTTACATTACGGGTCAAACGTTGTTTGTGGATGGCGGCCTATCCTTGCTGTTTAACAATCCCCGATAAAAGGTATACATACCTATCAGGGAAAAAGGAGGTGAGCGCATGAACGAGTGGGAAAAAAATTCTCAAAAGGTGAAGCAGCAGGGCAGCAGAGACCACCCGGAGCAGTATCCGACGGAAAATGAAAGCTTATTCGACTTATATAAAAGCCAGAGGACGGTAGATCCGATTCCGGTAGAGGATTTAACTATGGAAAAAAAGGAAGAGAAACGGAAAGATGAAACCAAAAGCAATTCATCCAGTGCCAATAAGTATAAAAGTGGTTTTGAATAAAATCGTTATGAGTTATATGATTTATCGCAATAAATCGCCCGAATGGCTGCACTTCATCAGCCGGGGGCGATTTTTTTATCTTCAAGGCTATGAAAAAAGAAACGATTCTTCCCCTTCCATGTGGTACTGAAGCTCTTGCTGAATAAGCTCCAGGTCCTTGGTGATCAGCTTATCGAGCAATGCCTGGTGATCCTTCACAATTTTATCGTTGTTATGGTAGCCGACATTTTTGATGAAATGCAGTCTAGTTTGATTCAAAATGCTTTTCCAGGTAAGAATAACCGTTCTTTCGGGAGCTAAGCCAATAATAGTCTCATGGAATTGGACATCGAGCTCAACGAGCCGGTCTCTATTGTTTTCCTTGAGATTAACGTCCATACTTTCAATGATTTGCTGCATCTGGTCAAAAAAGGCCTCATTCATTTGATGAATGTATTTCTTAATTACGTACCATTCCAAATGAAACCGGATCGGAATCAGGATGTCCTTCACTTCCTCCACATCAATATCCGCAACTACCGTTTCTTTGTAGGGATATGTGATTAACAGTCCTTCTCTTTCCAATTGACGGATCGCTTCTCTAATCGGCCCCCGGCTGACGCCCATCTGAACCGCGATATCAATTTCCTTCAATCTGCTACCTGGCTGCAGCTCACCCTTGAGAATGGCATTTCTTATATCATTGGTAACCTTCTCGCGAAGGGAAATATTGCTTTGCTGATTAAAGGTGAAACTAGTCATAGAAACTGCCCTCCGTATTTGAGAAAAAAGATCGTTGTCATTTTACCTTAGCGGGATGAGGTGATTTTGTCAACAATATTGAAATAACAACGGAAATATTTTTAAATAAATATTGTTGACAATATTTAAATATCGGTATTTAATGAGATTAGGAAGTTTATTAATAATATTCAAAAAATGCAGAAGAGACTATTATCCAGCAAAACTTTTAGGAGGAACGATATGAGAGTACTGGCAATTGGGGCGCATCCGGATGACATTGAAGGACTGTGCGGAGGAACGCTGGCAAAATGTGCGGCAAGAGGCGATCAAGTAACGATGATGATTGCTACGAATGGCAATGTGGGCTCGCCGACTTTAAGTAAAGAGGAAATTGCTGCTATCCGCAAAAAAGAGGCAGAAAGATCTGCTGCACTTATAGGCGCGGATCTGATTTGGATGGGATTTGATGATGAATTCTTATTTCATGACCGGGAAACCCGGCTTGCCTTTATCAATGCGATTCGTAAGGCAAATCCGGATTTCATGATTGTCCATGGATCAACCGATTATCATCCCGACCATCGGATCGCTGGGGAAATTGCTATCGATTGCCGAATCCCTGTTACAGTTCCATTAATTGAAACTGAATACCCGCCTATGAGTAAAATTCCACATGTTTTTATTATGGATAACATTGGTTCAATCGGTTTTGATCCAGAGGTTTATGTGGATATTAGCGATACATTCGATAAACGAAGTGAAATGCTGAAATGTCATGAAAGCCAGGACATTTGGCTCAAGCATGTGTATGGCATGGATTATATTGAGTTTCTCGCCAGACCTGCAGCGATGAGAGGAATGGCAATCGGCGCCAAGTATGCAGAAGCTTTCCGCAGTCTTCCAATGTATCCGGTAACTGGAGGCCCACATCTTCTTCCTTAGGCTTAAGGGATAAGTGCAGGAAACATTAAATAGAAAATTCATTCGAAAATCATTCAAAACTTCATACGAAACTTCATTCGAAATTTCCAAGAAATTTTAACACGAGATTTTCGCTTGAAAATTGGTTTTTGGCATGACTGGAAAGGAGGGTTCACATGTCTCATAGCACACAGCAAATATGGGAGTGGACGGGTCTCGATAAAGTAGAGTCCAGAGAGGTTCAACGTGATGAGCCCGGAGCCGGAAAGGTCGAGGTGCGCATTAAAGCTATTGGTATCTGCGGAACAGATCTACATATTATGGATGGTCACTTTCCCTTTGGCAGTCCGCCGCAGCCGCTTGGTCATGAGCTTTCGGGTGTTGTGGAACGAGTCGGTAAGGATGTAGCCGGCTGGGTGCCAGGCACACGCGTGTGCATAGATCCGCTGATCGGCTGCGGCGTTTGCATGGAGTGCTTATCCGGCAGCAAGCACCGCTGCCCGGAGGGAGTGGAAATCGGTCTGCACATTCCGGGTGGCTGGCAGCAATTTCTCCATGTGCCAGCTGACAATTTGTACAGGATCGCAGACGAAGTTACTTTCGAAGAAGCGACGCAAGCCGAAACGCTGCACTGCTGCCTGGGCGGGATCGATAAGCTGGATATCCGCTTGGGAATGCATGCAGCCGTCATTGGCGACGGTCCGACTGGCCTGTACTTCCTGCAGTTATTGAAGGCATCAGGAATCAGCAAACTGACTTTGATTGGAAGGCAGGAAAGCAGGCTGCGTCTGGGCAAGGAGCTGGGAGCGGACGTTACGATTTTTGCGGATGAGGCGCAGAAGCAGAGGTCGGAGCCGGGGCAGATGCAGAAGCAAGAGCTGGAGGAAGAGCTGCAAGAGCAGAAGCTGGAGCTGGAGGAAAGCTGCGATATTGTGATTGACGCTGCGGGCAATGAAGCTTCGATTGCACTTGCCATACGTCTTCTCCGCAAGGGAGGGCAGCTGATGTTGTTCGGGCTGCCGGCGAATCCGGTGCCGGTTGACATTCAGCAAATCGTTTTGAAGGAGCTGCGGCTGATTGGGACGACTAACGCCCCTGACGTTTGGCAGCGTGTAGTTCAGCTGCAGGCAGACGGCGGAGTACGGGTCAAGCCGTTGATTACGCAGACATTTACTTTTGATCAGCTGGACCAGGCAATTTCTCTTGCGAGAAATGAACCTGCGGAAACGGTGAAGATTATAGTTACGGTGTAAAAAAAAGACAATAGCTTCTCTAACTTATATCATATCTTACAATCATACAATTGGAGGAAATACGATGAAAATAACAGCAATCAAGACACATGCGATTCAAATTCCTTTTCATAAAGGAGAGAAATGGTCTGGCGGGACGCGATACAGTGCTCCATCCCTCATTGTTCAAATTGAAACGGACGAAGGCTTAATTGGTGTCGGTGAATCCGTAGGTCCGACAATTCCTGTGATTCAGGCGGTTGTGGAAAAGGAGTTTACACCCTTCCTGATTGGACGCGACCCAATGGAACTGGAATCGATTCTGCATCAGCTTGAGGAATACAGTGTGAATTGGAAACAAATCGCTTATTATGGCTTGGCTGGTGTGGAGATGGCACTGCTTGATTTGCGTGGTAAAATTTTAAATACACCGGTCTACAATCTACTTGGGGGCAAATGTAAATCCGAGGTGGAGTTTGCCGGGTACATTTTCATTGATACACCGCAGAAAAACGTGGAAGAAGCGCTTGCCTTCACATCACGCGGTTACCGCGAATTAAAGCTGAAGGTGGGCAGAGATGTCGATCTGGATGTGGAACGTGTAAAAGCTGTGCGTGAAGCCGTTGGTCCCAAAATCAAGATCCGCATCGACCCGAACCAGAACTGGAGCGTTCCAACAGCCGTCAGGGCGATTCGCAGAATGGAAAAATATGACCTGCAAATGGTCGAGCAGCCAACTCCTTATCATGATGTGGAGGCCATGGCCGCTGTTGCCCGTGCGGTGGATGTGCCAATTACGGCAGATGAAGGTTGTGCTACGCTGGAGGATGCGCTGCGTTTGATCGACAAACGGGCTTGTGCTTGCTTTACCGTGTATCCATCCGAAGCTGGGGGACTGCTGAAAGTGAAGCAAATTGCCGATTTAGCCACACAGGCTGGCGTTTGGTGTATTACAGGAAGCTGGGCAGAGACCGGGATTGGCACATTGGGTAACGTTCATTTGATTGCTGCGTCAAGAAATTTCCCTTTTGCCAATGATACACATCTCGACTTCATGACAGGAGATATCCTTAGTAATCCTTTAGAATTCAAGCAAGCTAAGATTGCGGTTCCCGACAAGCCTGGATTCGGTATTGACCTTGATCTTAATAAGCTCGCGAAATACAGTAAAGATCTTGTGCGCGAAATGGTGTTCTATGACAAGGAAGATTCAGGATTCCAGCCTCGTACCGGACAAATTTTATAGATTTGTGCAGCTGGCGTGTGCCGATATTCAATCGGCGCACGCTTTTTACGTTTTACTTGATCACGAATCTTTACGAATCTCCCCTGGCCAATATAGTAATACTTCCAAAATAAACATCACCCAAATAGGCGTCCAGCCTCCACAATCCTGGAGTTGGAATTTCTATGCTAGAGGGAATGTGAGCATCCGCTCCATTGTTAGGCCCGCCTAATTTCCCTTCATATTTCCACACGGTTTCCTGATCATCTGTCCCTGATCCCACTACTAATACTTTTTCTACCTTTCCTGTTTTGAGTTCAACGCCCTCAACTTTAAAATCTTCGCGGTTAATTTCTTCTTCATTATTGAACCAAAAATGCCACATATATTTATTTCCTTTACCAGCGACAAATCCATCAGTTAAAACTCCTATTCTTCCTTCGATCCCCTGAAGTCTAAAATTACCGCTAATAAAATAGGGGCTGATTTCCTCACTTGCTTGTTTTTCTTGACAGCCAATCAGGATGATGATCAAACAGAAAGTGAAAACAGCTAATGATACTCTTTGCACGTGCAGCTAAACACCTCCATTCATTCAAATAATAAAACGAGTATTAGTATAGTCTGCAGCCTCTTAGATAGTTACTAGCAATATTGCATATTTAATTCCAATATAACCCATTTACTGATGATCTTCAAATGTTAATAAGTTGCCCACAATCAACAAATGAACGTGCTTCTAATACGGATTGTCCATATGTAAACCAAAAAAAGCCATTGGATTGAATACACCC
The DNA here is from genome assembly GCF_017874215.1 of Paenibacillus eucommiae. GTDB lineage: Bacteria > Bacillota > Bacilli > Paenibacillales > NBRC-103111 > Paenibacillus_AI > Paenibacillus_AI eucommiae. The sequence goes on along the minus strand of NZ_JAGGLB010000002.1, from coordinate 570,851 downwards.
GATGGCCTTTTTTTAACAGGTAAGAAAATTCAAGTTGACTTAACGATGTTTTTCATCGTTAAAGTAAGGGTTTGCGGTCAATCAGTCACTTTAATGATGATTTTCATCGCTAAAAGTGGGCGGAGGGCTTCTCTGGGTGGGGAAAAGGAGTTTTAACGATGTTTTTCATTGTTAAAGTAAGTTGTGGAGACGACTTCGTGCTTTTAACGATGAAAAACATCGCTAAAGTAGCAGATCCTTCGAGATCCTTCTCATCTGCGCTCGTTCTTCATCCCTAGCGCCTGTACCCAGTAGGAAATCTCATCTAATCAGGAGAAAATTGGTTGCAGTCCGTTTGAGCTTGATGTTCGTACGATTCGTGCGAATGTAGCTAAAGAGAGGGAAGGGCTGTGGGCGGAAGTAGCGTCCTCCTTTAAAGATTTGTTCCTACCACCTCATTTATACCATTCAAGGGAACAAATCTTTAACAGCGGCTGGAGCCCGCAGCCCTTCCCTCACGTAACGCTCCTAAGTTTCGAACACGCACATCAAAGTACGCCGCAAAAAGTTTTTTTTATTTATCCTCTAAAAAGCCACTATTGAAATCCTCGATATGACGAGTTAGCTCTTCGTAAATTTCAGCGAGATTGCCTTCTTTGATTTTGGCGAGAAGCAGCTCATGGTTATGCCACAGATCGTTGAAATCTTCGTATGTTTGCCCCTGAACGATAAAGTGGAGGCGAATCCGATTGAAGATCGTAGTCCAGATGCCAAGCAGGTTAGGCACGTTGGAGAGGGTGACCAAATACTCGTGAAAAGCCAGATCGCAATCCACAATTTTATGCAAATCCTTCTGTGCGGCCCCTTCCTTCATGTCGGCAATGATCTGGGTAAGGCGCTCAATCTGAGGCTCTTGGATGTTCGGCAGTGCTTTGCGAATGGCAAATAGTTCAATGGTAAGCCGAATGGGAACCAGTACTTCCATAACCTCCTCAGCGGAGATCTCAGCGACCATCGTTTCTTTGTAAGGCTGGGAGTTGATAACCCCTTCCTGCTCCAGCATGCGCATGGCTTCACGGATCGGTCCGCGGCTAACCCCCATTTGTTTGGCCATATCTACCTCACGGAGGCGGTCTCCGGGCTTTAATTTACCTTGAAAAATCGCTTTGCGGATATCGTCAGTAATTTTATGGCGTAAGGAAGTCATCTTTTGTTCTTCAAAACGAAAGTCACTCATCATTCATCATACTCCTTGCCGATTTTGAACTTGCTTCTATTATTACCTATATTAGCGGAAAAGAAGGACGAAGTAAACATTACAACTTATTATTGTAGACAATCGTACAATTATATTTTATACTTTAACCATTATAGCTCAGTATTGTTATTAAACCTGGTTTTGAAGGAGAGAAGAGTATGCGGATATGGGTAGGCGGCATTCTTCAGGAAAGCAATACATTTAGTCCGAAAAAAGCTTCAATGGACGATTTCTACAGTCATATTTATTTTGTGGGCAGTGAATTGGAGAAAGTCACTATTTCAAATGAATTCAATGGCTTCCGCCAAGCTGCAGCTGAAGTAAATGCGGCATATACGCCAGGATTTTTATGCCAGGCAGTCTCGTCAGGTGTTTTTGAAAAACAGTCATTTGAACAATTAAAGGAGCTGCTGAGGCAGCAGGTGAAGCAGGCTATTGGCTGTGACGGTGTCTATTTTGCCCTGCATGGTGCCATGGTAGCTGAGGGCTGTGATGATGTGGAAGGGGAACTGATACATGAAATCAGGCAAGTGATTGGCAGCGACATCCCGCTCGTCATTTCGCTTGATTTGCATGCCAATGTAACGCAGCGGATGGTTGGTCTGGTGAACGGGATTGTAGGCTACCGGACTTATCCTCACATTGATTTTATCGAAACTGGCTATGCTGCCGGGAAATTGCTGTTTTCTATTGTAAGTAAAGAAAAGCAACCTAGCATTGCGCTGCGTAAAATTCCGATGATCGTACCTGCAGAGAACAGTCAGACTATGCGTGGTCCCTTCGCAGATTTATGGAAAGAAGCGGAAGCAGGGGAACAGCGCGGCGATTCACTGGCTACTTCCCTGTACCCCGTGCAGCCTTGGCTGGATATCGAAGAGATGGGCTCTGCCATTGTAGTAGTAGGCGAGGATCAGGCGAGGGCAGAGCAGGAGGCCGATCGGCTGGCTGAGCTTTTTTGGAATAAAAGGCATGAGTTCGATATCAAGCTTGTTCAAGTTTCAGACATCGTTCAATTAGCTTTACGTGAGAAAGGCGAGGGCCCTTTCGTTATCTCCGATTCGGCTGACAGTCCGGGTGCAGGTTCAACAGGGGACAGCAATTATGTACTGCGGCAGCTGCTTGAGCTTGGTGTTCAAGATCAGCTTTCCTGTCTGCTAACCATGGTAGACGCTCCTGCTGTTGATAAAGCTATTGCTGCAGGCGTAGGCCAGCAGGTAGAATTAACTGTAGGTCATACACTCAGTCCAGGTTATGGGGAGCCCTTCACAGTTACGGGAATTGTTTCTATAATAGGCGACGGCAATTTTTACTTTCAAGGCGGCACTGTTGCCAAAAATACACAAGGCCACATGGGACGCTGCGTCGTTTTGAAAATAGGACGAATATCTGTGCTCCTGAAGGAAATGGCTGTTTTTACAGGAGATCCGGGGATGTACCGTTCTGTCGGGCTTGAACCTTTGCAGGCTGACATTGTGCTTGTTAAATCGGCCAATCAATTCCGGGCTGATTATGAGGGGATTTCCAAGCATATTTACATATTGGACACTCCGGGCAGCAGCACCGCCAATTTAACGTCTCTAACTTTTCATAAGCTGCAAAAACCATTTTTTCCGTTTGAGGATAATTTTAATTGGAAGCAAGCTAAATAGGAGGAATTCATTGTGAGACTAAAAGACAAAGTTGCTATTATTACGGGCTCATCCCGCTCCATCGGGGCTTCCATCGCCAAACGTTATGCCGCGGAAGGTGCTAAAGTAGTCGTGAACTACCGTTCTCATCCAGAGCTTGCCCAGCAGGTAGTCGATGAGATTGTTAGCCTGGGCGGAGAAGCATTCGCATATGGTGCTGACGTATCTAAAGAAGAAGAAGTAAATGCCATGGTGGAAGAAACGGTTCGCCGCTATGGAACGGTGCACATTCTGGTGAATAATGCAGCCATGGATCCGCGCAGGAAATGGTATGAAATTACTTCAGAAGAATGGGATTACATCATGGGAGTCAATGTGAGATCGCAGTTTTTGTGTGCAAAAGCTGTTTTTCCTTCGATGGAAGCTCAGGGCTATGGCAAAATCATTAACGTCTCCTCGGTCACTTATTTTACCGGGCAAGCGAATTTCCTTCATTATGTGACATCCAAAGGTGCCATAGTGGGCTTCACCCGGGCCTTGGCCCGTGAGGTAGGAGCGCAGAACATCACAGTAAACTGTATTACCCCAGGGGCTGTATACACCGAAACGGAGATTGAAAAGGTCGGAACGGAAGTTATCGACGGTGTGGATGAGTATCTTGCAGGTGTACAATGTTTCTCCCGCCGTGAAATCAGCGCTGATCTGGAAGGCGCCTTTGTATTTTTTGCCTCGTCGGATAGTGACTTTATTACAGGGCAGACGCTTAATGTTGATGGCGGTTGGGTGATGCATTAATTCATTATTCTAAATATAAGCCACAAGATCATAGGAGCCACAGGATCGCTGCGAAGTGATCTTGTTGGCTTTTTTTTTACAAATAGAAAGTTTAAGAGGGAATCTGGTTTCTATCACTTAACGATGTTTTTCATCGTTAAAGCAAGTTCTTCCAGTCAATTAGCCGCGTTAGTGATGATTTTCATCGTTTAAATAGGCCGGATGGAAGCTCAGGGTGGTAAAAAGGGATTTTAACGATGTTTTTCATTGTTAAAGTATGGTTGTGTAGGCGATCTCATGCTTTTAACGATGAAAAACATCGCTAAAGTAGAGCTCTTCATACCCAGCGTCTTGCAGATGTCATACCGATAGCCTCGTTCTTGTATCATTTTCATCAGTAATATATTGAACATCTATAAAACCACAATCGTGTGCATGGTTAAATAGCAATTCGAGCTTTCCCTTATTTTTGCAATAGAGGGTTGAATAGCAACTATCTGCTACCAACAGAACAAGTTCACATTCACTTTGTGTAAACTCCTCATAAGTCTCCATTTTGGAAATAGTATGGCCCTTTGGATAGGCTTGCAGGTCAGCGAAAATAATATAATAGGTATTGTTTACTAGCAGATTTTTGAGAACAGTGCCCTCAATAGTTGATATATCCTCAGCGAAAAGATTGTTTCCTATTTCCCCCTCCAGAATTATGTAGGCTTCTTCTCTACCAAGCTGCCAATTGAAATCCTTCGTGTCAAAGGGTTTGAGTATGTCTCCAAGAAAAGAGCCGTATTCATTTGGGATTTCAAAAGCAATTCCTCTGTTCATAAATGTCACGCTCCCAATTCGTTATTCGTATTCGGTTTCCTTCATTCTAATTGATTTTGTAGCAGCGGCGATAATAAAAAATATTGACAAGAAATTGACGAATCGCTAAGCTAATATATAAGATATAGTATGGTCTAACCAAATTGAATATTAGTGAAAAAATGGTCATGTAAATAGGTAGGAAATAAGGTTGAAGTGTCTAAAAAACAATATTTCTAAGGTGGAGTGATGACAGAATGGGCGTTGGGGACATGTTTCGATTGGATGGAAAGGTAGCAGTTGTTACTGGAGGATCGGGCTTATATGGCTCTCATATTTGTGAAGCGTTAGCAGAGGTTGGGGCGACTGTGATCGTAGCATCTCGAAATCTTGGGCGCTGTGAGAAGCAGGCAGCTGTTCTGCGGGAGAAGGGCTTTGAAGCAGGAGCCATTGCACTAGATCTGGCTGATGAGCAAAATATCGAACAGTTTGTGCAGGAAACCATAAGCAGGTATGGCCGTATTGATATTCTGATCAATAATTCCGTGTCCAGAGATGGCTTGAACGATATTGAGAAAACAACATCTGAAGGCTGGCTTCAAGCACAGCAGGTGAACGGACTCGGACTTATGCTGCTTACTAAAGCAGTCGTGACAACGATGAGAGAGCGTAAGGAAGGAAGTATTATTAATATTTCCTCCATTCAAGGCATACTTGGACCTCATTTTCCAGTATACGGTGATACAGGTATGACTAGCGGAATCGAATATACGTATGCTAAATGGGGCATGGTCGGGATGACCAAATGGCTGGCCAACTATTATGGTAAATATAATGTAAGGGTGAACTGTATTAGCCCGGGAGGCTATAATCCGGTTGGTACTGATCAGGAAATTGCTTCAGATGAATTCCTGCGTAATTACACAGCTCGTACACCACTAGGACGAATGGCTGACGAAGATGACATTAAAGGGGCGATAGTCTACCTAGCGTCTCAGGCTTCCAAATATGTAACCGGACACAATCTCGTGGTGGATGGCGGGTGGAGTAATTGGTAGAAAGCATCACAACTTACAGCAGTGTAAATGGGCTGACTCTTTCCAAGCTGATGCTTGGCACGGCACAGTTGGGGCTAGCCGGATACGGTGTCAATAATCGGGCCGAGGTTGTGGACGCCGAAGCTATTTTAGCATATTGTCAAAATAAAGGCATCAATTGCTATGATACTGCGCACATCTATGGAGATGCGGAAGTGAAGATTGGACAGTTCTTCCAAGGGAAAGAGACCCCCTTTATTGCATCGAAGCTGAAAATTGACCTTAACCTTACTTCATTAGATGAGGTCGAGAGGCAAATGATTGCAAAGACCGAGTCGATCCTGGAACGGTTGCAAATAAAGTCGCTCCCAGCCCTGCTGCTGCATGAGCCTTATACGTTGGTGGCATATGGGGAGAAAGTTATACAAGTGTTAAATAAAATGAAGCGGGATGGCTTGATTCAAAGAGGCGGCTTATCTTTGGACGCGGATTCAGGTGAGCATTATCAAGAATGCGCTGACTTAATTAAAGATGATGTTATTGAGCTGATACAAGCGCCTATGAATTTATTTGATCATCGCTTGGTTCACTGTGGTGCCTTGGAGGATTTTAAGAAGGAGCATAAAATAGTTGTCATCAGGAGCGTATTTTTACAAGGACTTTTCTTTCATGATAGGCAAACGCTGCCAGAGAATCTGCGACCAGATGGAAGTGCTATGCTTAAAAAGCTGGATGATATCGCGCTATCGGAAGGCATATCTTTAGCTCAGCTTGCAGTCTCGTACATCCGTGATTTGGAAGGTGTTCACAGCCTTGTGATAGGAGCGGAGAATGCGCAGCAGATCGCGAATAATCTGGATTTACTTGCTGGACCGTCCATTTCGGAGCGAACTAGAGAACTGATTGACCAGACCTTCAAGGAAGTTCCAAAGCTGCTTGTTACGCCTGCAATGTGGAAATAATGAATGTCGGATTGATGCATGTGTAAAATCAACGGGGGACCCAATGTTCCCCCGAATCTCCATATTTATTAGACGCTGATTAAAGTCTTTTCTTCCTTTTTTCCTGCAGTATCTTCATCTTTAAGAGTCTCTGAACTCTGATCCCTGTTTTTCTCGCCTCTTGATTCGATTGGATCTACATTTCCCGCCGCGCTACTACCACTATCATACATCCTATCAATCACCATATCGTTCACGGCCAAAACCTCCGCCTCTTCTACGTTCTGATTCATCGATTCCTCTTTGCTCTCATTTTCCAATTGCACCAATTGATGCGCCGCGGCACGCTCGTCGTCTGTATCGATCAGAAACCTGCTGATTTCCTGAAAAAGCTTTTGCGATAAATCCAGAATATCGTCGGACTCCTCAGCAATTCGATGCGTGGAAGCATTTTGCTCGATCGAAGTAGCGTTCACTTCCTGGACACCGGCAGCGGTTTGCTGGGCGATCGCGGAAACTAATTGAACGGACTCTACAAGCTCGTCATTTTTTAAGCGGGCTTGTTCTGTTTTTTCATGAATTTGTGTGATTTGGGAAGCGATCGATAGCATCGATTGTTCAATGATTTCGAAGGAATCCAGTGTTTCTTCGACTTTAGTGTTTTGGATATGTGCACTTTCTCCTGCTTCCTGCATGATGCTTTGCAGATCTAGAATCTGCTTTTGCAGGGAGAGGATGATTCTCGCAATACTTTTGGAAGAATCATTGGTTTGTTGGGATAACTGACGGACTTCATTAGCGATAACGGAGAAGCCTTTGCCATGAACACCTGCCCGTGCTGCTTCTATAGCGGCATTCAAGGCCAAGACGTTCGTCTGGGTAGATATTTCAGTAATGGACTGAACAATCTTACCGATTTGTATAGAGCTCGACGATAGAGTATTCATAGCGGTGTTGATTTTGTGCATAACTTCCTGGGAGTGCTCGTGAGAATCTTTCAGGGCCCGGACAGACGAGGAGCCTTTGTGGGTATTAGAGGATGCTGAGGCACTCGTCTGTCTCATTACATCTGTATATTCGGTAATGTGGATCATCTTCGTTTCCAACTCGGTAATAATGTGCGTGCTTCGCTCAGTTTGCACCGCCTGTTCATCCGCCCCCGCAGAAATTTCATGAATGGCTTTGAGTAAATTTGTGTTAGCCAAGGCTGTGTGCCGGGAAAATGAATGAAAGGAATGAGCATGGTCGGTTAAAGATGAGGCAATTAGCTGCGTATTGGTCAGCATATGACGGACTTGGCCGACCATGCTGTCAAAGCTGCTGCTAAGTTGTCCCAGCTCGTCTTGAGAGCTTGCATTGATCTGATGTCTTAAATCACCGGAAGCAATGAGCGCAACCGCCTTTTGCAAGCGGACTATAGGTCTTAGGAAGGAGCGGATTAGCCATATTGCAATTCCTACTGTAACGAAAAAGACTAGGAAAGCTACAATCAGCATGACACGGCTTGTTTCATTCAGCTTAGTTGTGGAAAGGGCAATGGCTTGCTCTGCATCTCCAGCGTAGGTCACATAAAACTTATCGACTAACCCGAATATCGTTTCCTTTAGAGCTTGAGATTCCGTATATAGATGAAACAGATTAGATTCCAGATCAGAAGGCTTCATACTTGTGTCCTGAACCAGTCGCGCAGCGTTATCGAAGTTATCGATATAATCTACGGACGCTTGGATCATTAAGCTTCTTGTTTTTTTCAGCTCAGGCGTAGTGGCCGTTTCTCCGATCCTTTTCACCATTTCGTTGTAGATAGGCCTCTTACTATTATATTTCTCTATGTATTCAGCATTTTTGGATATTTCCAAACCGGATGCAATAATGTTGAGCTCCTGCACCATTTCTTTAAGCTCGAGCGCCATCACCTTCAAGCCTACCTTATCATTCTGGTTGTACATACTTAACTTAATCTGCGCGACCTGATTCAAATTAAACAAAGCCACGGCAAGAAAGACAAGCAGCACACCGGCAAAGCTGGCAATCAGTTTGACCCGGAATGTAATCGTTCGTTTTCTCTTTCCCATCTGTATGTCCTCCGCTTCTATATATATCCGCCCGACATCTTTTACTTAAGTGCCAGGATCCTTCTATTACTATAAGCTCTTTCTATTAAATGAAGCCTCCCTCTTTGTTAGAAGGATGTAAAAGTATGTAAATGAAAGCCGTGAAAAAACTTTTACATTACGTTTACGTTTCGTGGGTTTGGAGTTTACATTTGCTTGATAAGATGACTTAGGATGATAAATAAAAAGGAGGACATACTGAATATGTCAAAGTTCATTTCGAAAAAAGGTCTAGCCATTGTTTTTTGCGCGATTATGTTAATGGGGGTTCTAGCAGGCTGCGGTAAAGCTAAAGAAGATGAAAATGCTGCCTCGCCTACACCAAGTGCTTCTACGGAGGCAACTGCTTCACCATCACCATCGGCATCAACCACACCAGCTGGTGAAGAGCTTTCCGGTACAATTACAACATCGGGTTCCAGTGCACTTCTTCCAATGGTTAAGCAAGCCGCTACAGATTTCATGGATCTTCATCCGAAAGTATCCGTTAGCGCAACTGCTGGCGGTTCCGGTAAAGGCGTTAAAGATGTAGCAGACGGTAATTCTGATATCGGAAACTCCGATGTGGAGTATTCTGCAGAATACAATGATAAAGGCCTTGTTGATCATATCGTTTCTATCGCACCTTTTGCATTAATTGTTAACAAAGATGTTACTGTTGATAATCTGACTAAGCAGCAAGCTGCTGATATATTTACTGGTAAAGTTACGAACTGGAAAGAAGTTGGCGGTAGTGATCTGAAAATTACGCTGATTCAACGTCCTGACGGTTCCGGTTCACGCAAGCTTGTACAAAAACTTGTTCTTGATGGTGCTGAATTTACAAAAGACGGAATTACGCAAGAAAACAGTGGTGCCATGAGAACTGCAGTATCCCAAACTGCTGGAGCTATTGGTTACATCGATACACCTTATGTGGATGAGTCTTTGAAGGCTTTGAAAATGGAGGGTGTTGAACCTACTGAAGAAAACATTAAAAATGGCTCTTACACGCTTTATGGTGTAGAGCATATGTACACCAAAGGTGAAGCTACAGGCATAACAAAAGCATTTATCGACTTTATCCTAAGCAAAGAGTTCCAAGAAAACCAAGTTAGAGAGCTTGGATTCTTACCTGCTGATATTTTGAAGAAGTAATCATAGATGATGGAAATAAGGATAGTGCACACGCACTGTCCTTATTTTTGCCTAAGGTGGTCTCAAAAATATTTACATTCGCTTAACAATTGTTGGACTGTCGATTTACAATCATCGATTATCATAAGCTATAGTGAGATTTTGGAAAAGGGGGATCTACCATTGGAATCGGTGGCAGACAAGCTAATGAAAGCAGGGGAACGCAGCATGAAACCGGTGAAGACGAAATGGACGAAAGGTCAGTATAGACAGGACAACCTGATGCGATATGTGTTTGTAGGCAGTGCGGTCCTGGTATCGGCAGTTATTTTCTCCGTCATTATTTTTGTCGGGATGCAAGGGCTAAGAACCTTTGAGGGAGTCAGCCCCTGGGAGTTTTTCTTCTCTACAGACTGGACACCTTCGCAGAACAAGTTTGGAGCATTTCCGTTTATCTACAGCACATTGCTGCTTACGCTTATTTCAGTCGTCTTGGCCGTACCACTAGCTTTATCAGGTGCTCTATTTATGGCCAAAATTGCTCCCAAATGGGCACGTGAAATTCTCAGACCTGCTGCCGATTTATTTGTAGGTATTCCTTCGATCGTGTACGGATTTATCGGGCTTACGGTCATCATTCCGTTCATAGCCAAAGTAACAGGGGGCATTGGTTATGGGATTTTGCCAGCGGCCATCATTCTGGCCGTTATGATCATGCCGACAATCCTGTCCATATCTGAAGATGCTATCCGTGCGCTCCCTGGCAGGCTGGAAGAGGCTTCATTGGCACTAGGGGCGACCAGATGGCAGACGATGTGGCGGGTGCTGCTTCCGGCAGCAAGGCCTGGTATTATGACGGGAGTTATCCTTGGTATGGGTAGAGCGATAGGAGAGACCATGGCCGTGTTTGTGGTCATCGGGAACTCACCGCAAATGCCGAAATCCTTGCTGGATTCGACAACCGTTCTAACGACAGCGATTGTGAAAGACATGGGGAATACGAATTATGGAACCACATGGAACAATTCATTGTTCATGATGTCATTTATTTTGTTACTAATATCGCTAGGGCTTATCCTGATTATCCGGATCGTGTCCAAGAGGAGTGAATTGAAATGACCAGCAAATCAGCAGACCGGTTGGCGACCATCTATTTCTGGACGGCAGGCGTAGTTATTATTATGATCCTGGCCTGGTTTCTGGTTCGCATATTGGGTGAAGGTGCTCCCTACTTGAACTGGAACTTTATCTTCGGTAAGCCTGAAGAAATGAAAGCTGGAGGCGGGGTAGGACCTCAGCTGTTTAACTCCTTTTACATTCTGTTCCTGTCTCTGGCTTTCTCGTTGCCCATTGGACTTGGTGCAGGTATTTATTTAGCGGTATATGCGCAAAAAAACAGATTCACCGATTTAATCAGAATTTCTGTAGAGGCTTTGTCCTCGGTACCGTCGATTGTGTTCGGGCTGTTCGGATTTCTGTTGTTCGTTAATTTGATGGGCCTGAAATTCTCGATTATTGGCGGCGCCGCGACACTGTCCCTGCTGAATCTGCCCGTATTGGTACGTGTAACCGAGGAGTCACTTCGCACTGTGCCCGAATCCTATTGGGAAGCCAGCCTTGCGCTCGGTTCAACCAAATGGCAGGCCATCCGCAAAGTATTAATTCCGGCTTCTATGCCAAGCTTGATCACGGGGATTACGCTTGTTGCAGGCAGGGCGCTAGGGGAATCAGCTATTCTGATTTATACCGCCGGTCTTTCTGTATCAAGAATTTTCCCGGACTTTAACCCTCTGAAGATGGGGGAAACGTTATCCACGCATCTATGGTATGTTCAAGCCGAATCCCTTGTGCCTGACGCCAAAGAAATCGCCCAAGGCAGCGCGGCTTTGCTGCTGATTGTGGTTCTTGTGTTCAACCTTTTGGTGGCTATACCTAGCCGAATTTTACAAAAAAGATTATCTGGAGGGAAATAAATGCAGAAGACAAAAATTAAAGCAGATAAATTAAATCTTTATTATGGTGATAACCACGCCCTTCATGATATCCAATTACAAATTGAATCGAATTCGATTGCTGCTTTGATCGGACCTTCGGGCTGTGGTAAATCCACCTTTCTAAGAACGTTGAATCGGATGAATGATTTGATCGATAGTGTACGTATTACCGGAGATGTGATTGTGGATGGCCAGCATATATACAACTCTGATGCGGATGTTGTGTCCTTGCGCAAGCGGGTAGGTATGGTGTTCCAGCGTCCAAATCCATTCCCAATGAGCATCTTCGATAATATTGCTTACGGTCCACGCATTCATGGAACCAAGAAGAAAGCTGTGCTGGATGAAATTGTGGAACGCAGCCTGGTTCAAGCTGCACTTTGGGATGAGGTCAAGGACCGGTTGAACAAATCCGCACTGGGCTTGTCCGGAGGCCAGCAGCAGCGTCTTTGTATCGCCCGCCTTCTGGCCGTTGAGCCTGAAGTGCTTTTGATGGATGAGCCGACTTCAGCACTGGATCCAATTTCTACGCTGAAAGTTGAAGAGCTGACACAGACATTGAAAGATCGTTATACGATTATTATTGTGACTCATAACATGCAGCAGGCGGCGCGGATATCGGATATGACCTCGTTTTTCTTGAACGGGATACTGGTTGAAACGGACAAAACAGACAAAATTTTCACCAACCCAAACGACCAAAGAACAGAAGATTATATTACTGGCAGATTTGGTTAAGAGCTGCAAAGAAAACAAGCTGCATATAAAAAACCAAACTAAGGGAGATGTATATGGACACGAGATCTGGGTTTCATCAGTCGCTTGAGTTGCTGCAAACGGAATTATTGGCAATGGGAAATAGTGTGGAAAATTTGATTCACCAAGCCGTAGATTCATTAACCCGCCTCGATGAGAAATTAGCCCATGATATTATCGAGAGTGACGATCATATTGATGATTACTTAACAACCATTGATGAACTCTGTCTCCGGCTTATTGCGCTGCAGCAGCCCATGGCCAGTGATCTTCGCATCATCGGTACAGCGATCAAAATCGCAACAGACCTCGAACGAATAGCCGATCATGCTGTCGATATTGCCAGAATTACCCTGCGTTTCTCCGGTGAAGAGCTGGTGAAGCCGCTGGAAACGATTCCGCAAATGGCGGAAATTGCCAAGGAAATGCTGCGGGAGAGTCTAATTTCCTACACGGAGCGTAACGTTCACAGAGCTGCAACCCTTGCGGAAAAAGATGATCTTGTGGATAAATTATACAGCAATGTGATGCAGGAATTAATTTCCATGATGGGTGTAGATTATAACCGCAACCGCCAGCTCACGCATTTAATCCTTGTGGCGCATTATTTGGAGCGTGTAGCTGACCATGTGACGAATATTGGCGAAGGCGTCATTTATATGGTCGCAGGCAAACGAAAAGATCTCAACATTTAAAGCAAGTGAAACACGATAGGTGAGGGATGATGAAGAATGAACCCTGAGCGGCATATACGAGAGCCCAATTCTTCGATTAGCGAAAAGCTGAGTACAGAATTTCGCCGCATCATAGAGCAGCATGCCATCTATTGTGTATATCAGCCGATTGTCTCCTTGCAAGACGGAGCCGTTTACGGGTACGAAGCCTTGACGCGTGGTCCGCGCAACAGCATCTTTCATTCTCCAATGGAGCTTTTTAAGTATGCCGAAAAGACAGGAACCTTGTATGCACTGGATAAGATGGCTCGTGAAAAAGCCATACAAGGCTCCATATTAGATCATGATCAGCAGCTATTATTTATTAATATTTCATCAGAAGTCATTTATGATCCTCAGTTTATCCCAGGAAAAACATTGGAAATTTTACAGAAGTATGGATTGGATCCCCGCAATGTAGTATTTGAAATTACAGAACGAAGTTCTATCGAAGACTTTGCTCTGGCCAAAAAAATATTGGAGCATTACCGTAAGCAGGGTTATCGCATTGCCATTGACGACGCAGGGGCCGGATACTCCTCTCTACAGGCTATTGCCGAGCTTCACCCGGATTTTGTGAAAATTGACCGTTCACTTATTCAGGATATTCACACCAATAAAATCAAGGAATATATATTGGAAACCTTCGTCACATTCGCTCAGAAAATGAATATCCAGCTTATTGCTGAAGGTATAGAGCATCGCGATGAGCTAACGAAGCTAACGCGTATGGGCATTCATTATGCCCAAGGCTACCTGCTGGGAAAACCCGAGCTTCATCCTGCTTCCATCTCTGAGGATCAGCGCGGGTTGATCCTTGAGTATCGTAAGCTGCATAGCGGCGGAACTTCATGGTCCATTGGCGATCTTGTGACACCGATCCAAATGTTCGACCGCAAAGCGATCATTTCCGAGGTGGCCAACTATTTTAAAATAAATGTGGATGCGGTTGGGGCTGTTATTGTCAGCGATGATGTACCAGTAGGCTTGATCATGCGCGAGCATTTGTTCAGGCAGCTTTCGGCCCAGTATGGGTTTTCGTTATTTTGGAACCGTACGATTGATCATGTGATGGATGAATTTCCGCTCATTGTGGATGAACAAATGGCCGTGGAATTGGTATCCCAGATGGCTACTTCACGCTCTATTCAAAATTTGTATGATCTGGTGATCATCACAAGCAGCAATAAAATGGCCGGGGTAGCTTCCATCCGAACGATTCTGGAGAGCATTACGAATGTCCGGATGGAAACTGCCCGGGTAGCCAATCCATTAACGGGCTTGCCCGGTAATTTGCAAATTAACCGTGATCTCCATAAACGGTTGAAGGAACAGAAAACCTTCAGTGTCATTTACGCTGATCTGGATTATTTCAAATGGTACAATGACCGCTTCGGATTTCAAAAGGGAGATCAGCTGATTCAATTTACCGCTGATATTTTGCAGCAGGCGATTGCGGTATGCGGTTCACTCTACGATTTTGTCGGGCATGTCGGCGGAGACGATTTTATTGCCATTTCCATGATCCCGAATCCTGAGCTTCTCTGCCAAGAGATGATCCGCCGCTTCGAGCAGGGCGTGCATCGCTTCTATGGCGGGGAGGATTGGGACTACATAGAAGACAGAAGCGGGAACCGTATCCAGAGCGAAGGAGTGACGCTGTCGCTATCTCTTGTAGTCTGCCAATGCGAATCCCCGGTATCTTTGGAGCAAATATCCTATGCATCAGCCATTCTGAAGAAGAAAGCCAAAGCTTATAACGGAAGCGTCTACTTCTCCCACCATATCGGAGCCGCGGGGGCTGCTATCTAGAGGGCATCTAAAGGCATCCAGAATGTATCCAGAATGTATCTAGAATGTACCTAGAAGGCATCAAGCAGATGCTTGAAGGCGCGAATAATAATGACCTTTTGTTTCCCTAGCTTTTTTTGGGAAACTTTTTTGATGTGGGCTGCATGAATCCAGATGGCATCCATCCCGCATTTTGTAGGACCTACGACATCATTCTTCCAGGAGTTTCCGACCATTACGCATTGCTCAGGAGTAACCTTCATAGCCTCCATAGCCGTTTCATAAATAGCAGATTGCGGCTTGCGGATTCCATCTCTTTTGGAGCTGAACAAGCGATCCTCGCTAATCCACTTGTCGAGCTTCAGGTTGGCTAAATTCGATTCCAGCCTGGTCCGTTCCCCGTTGCTGATAATAGCCAGCTTATAACGCTCTGACAAGGCCTCAAGCGTCTCCATAACCCCAGGAAATACTGTGACATAGCTGTCCTCTTCCTGCTCTACCCGGGAGAAGAAGCTGCGCGAGAAGGCCGGATTGACTGCGACGGGAAAAGGCTGCAGCCCCTTTTGCAAGCAGATCTGCCTGAGTTCCTCCGGAGAGACCGGCTGCCGGGGCGACAACCGGCGCTGCCGGCTCCATTCCAGCTTATAGCTGTGAAGGGCATCCTGCGAGGTCCAGGTGAAATCGTCCGGCTCCCACCTGGCGGTGTATTCGTCGATCACTTTAACAAAGGCGGAGTCAAAGCATTGACGACGGTCGACCAGCGTATTGTTCATATCAAAAAAAATAACCTTTTTTTGCGAAGGGGAAAACAAAGGGCTCATTGCGGCATTCCTCCTTACCAAGCCATTTTCGAATCGGCATTTATTTTTCCTTATTATGTTTATGTTCGGAATCGTTTTTTTATTTAAGTTTCGTATGCTATGATGGAGGTAGTATGTCTAAAATCGGGGTGTGAGCTTATGGATAAATTAGTGATCATTGATGGCAATAGTATAGCAAACCGGGCCTTCTATGCCCTCCCCCTGCTTAGCAATTCAAGCGGGCTTCATACAAACGCGGTATTTGGCTTCACGACGATGCTGCTCAGATTAATCGAAGAGCAGAAGCCGACGCATTTTCTCGTTGCTTTTGATGCTGGCAAAATCACGTTTCGTCATAAAGATTATAAGGAATATAAGGGAGGACGCACGAAGACTCCACCTGAGCTGTCCGAACAATTTCCGCTGATTAAAGAGCTGCTTAGAGCTTTTCGCATTCCGCAGTTTGAGCTGGAAGGCTATGAAGCAGATGATATTATAGGAACCCTGACGCGGCTTGCCGATGAGAAGGGTGAAGAAGTGCTGGTCGTATCAGGGGACAAGGATATGCTGCAGTTAGCCTCCAATCATGTTACGATTGCATTAACCCGCAAAGGGATCAGTGATGTAGAGCTCTATAATCCTGAGGAAATCAAAGAAAGATACGGACTTGTGCCGCTGCAGATTATAGATTTGAAGGGACTTATGGGCGACAGCTCAGACAATATTCCCGGAATTCCTGGTGTAGGAGAGAAGACAGCACTTAAGATGCTGCTGGAATATGGTTCTGTGGAAGAGGTACTCAGCCACGCCTCCGAGCTTAAGGGCAAGATGAAAGAAAAGGTGGAGCAGCACGCTCAGGATGCTATTATGAGCAAAGAGCTGGCCACGATCTTCCGTGAGGTTCCTATGTCTTCCGAATGGGATTCCTTTCAGTACCCGGGCATTGACCCGCAAGCTTTAAGAGCCTTTTATCGTAAGCTGGAGTTCAAATCACTGCTTGAGAAGATGGAGCCTGCCGGTGAGGGAGAAGACTCACTGGGACAGGCGGAAGAAAAGCTGGCATTTATCGCTGTTACGGAAGATAGTCTGGCCGAGCTTACTGAATCGCTTGGTGACAGCGCGGCGCTGCATGTGGAAGTGATAGGCGAGAATCCGCATCAAGCTGATATTGTGGGACTGTCGTTTTTTGCGTCCGACAAGTGCTGGTACTTGCCATTTGAGCTGCTGCTCAGTGAAGGTGGAGCAGGGATTAAATCCTGGCTTGCCGATGAGACGAAGAAGAAACAGCTCTTCGATTCACACAAGGCGAGGCTGGCGCTGGCCTGGAAGGGCACTCCCCTTGCTGGCGTTAATTTCGATTGCTTGCTTGCGGCCTACTTGCTCGATCCGACAGAGTCGACACTTACGCTTAATGGCATGGCGTACAAGCATGCTCTGCCCGCCATTAGGGCAGACGAGGATGTGTTCGGCAAAGGCGCGAAATTTCGCCTGCCTGAGCTGGCTGCACTGAGCGAGCACTTGTGCCGCAAGGCGGATACGATCCGCCGCGCCGTGCCTGTGCTTGAGCAGGAGCTGGATAAGAGCGAGATGCGTGACCTCTTCTTTGAGCTGGAGCTGCCGCTTGCAGGTGTGCTGAGCGAAATGGAAATGAAGGGCATCAAGGTGGATGCAAGTGGCCTTAGGCTCTTTGGCGAGGAGCTATCCAAGCAGCTTGAGGGCATGATGAAGCGGATTTACGAGCATGCTGGCTTGGAGTTTAATATTAATTCACCGAAGCAGCTTGGCGAGATTCTGTTCGAGAAGCTTGGGCTTCCTGCCTATAAAAAAACGAAAACCGGTTATTCCACCGACGCTGAAGTTCTGGAAAGGCTGGCGCCTTATCACGATATCATAGCAGAAATTCTGAATTATCGTCAGATCGCCAAGCTGCAGTCTACTTACGTGGAAGGGCTGCTTAAGGAAGTACGTGAAGAAACAGGCAAGGTGCATACGTATTATAGACAGACCATAGCTGCAACAGGAAGGCTGAGCAGCCAATTTCCCAATCTGCAGAATATTCCGATCCGGCTTGAGGAAGGCCGCAAAATCCGCAAGGTATTCGTTCCCTCCAAGCCCGGCTGGCAGATCCTTGCAGCAGACTATTCACAGATTGAGCTGCGCGTGCTTGCTCATATTTCCCAGGATGATAATTTGAAGGAAGCTTTTCTGCAAAATATGGATATTCACACCAAAACCGCAATGGATGTGTTTGGTGTTGCCGCGGATCAGGTTGATTCGAATATGCGCCGTCAGGCCAAAGCAGTTAACTTTGGAATCGTTTATGGCATCAGTGATTATGGATTATCCCAGAACCTTGGTATAACACGGAAGGAAGCAGCGACTTTCATCGAGCAATACTTTGCCGTGTTCCAGGGAGTTCGTAAATATATGGACGATATTGTATTGGAAGCCCGTCAGAACGGGTATGTAACCACATTGCTGCAGCGCCGCCGCTATTTGCCGGAAATCACGGCATCGAATTTCAATATTCGATCCTTTGCTGAGCGGACTGCGATGAATACGCCTATCCAGGGAACGGCTGCAGATATCATCAAGCTTGCCATGGTGCAAATGTCACAGCGTCTTCAGCAGGACAAGCTGCAAAGCCGGATGCTGCTGCAGGTGCACGATGAGCTGGTATTTGAGGTACCTGAGGACGAGCTTGAGATCATGGAGCGCATCGTTCCAGAGGTTATGGCTGGCGCACTGAAGCTGGACGTGCCGCTCAGGGCCGATGTCAACTATGGGCTAACCTGGTACGAAACGAAATAGGAACGGAGGCTTAACGCGAATGCCGGAGCTGCCAGAAGTAGAGACCGTGAAAAGAACGCTTAATGTACTAGTAGCGGGGAAAACAATCAAAGAGGTAGAGGTTCTACTGCCTAGAATTATTCAAAAGCCTTCGGACATTCGCATGTTCGAATTTCTATTGCAGGGCCAAACGATTCAAACGATTGAACGTAGAGGCAAGTTCCTGCGATTTGTGCTAAGCGATTACGTGCTGGTCTCCCATCTGCGGATGGAAGGCCGTTACGGCTTATATCCTTCAGAGGAAGCGCTTGAGCTGCATACACATGTCTTATTTCATTTTACAGATGGTACAGATCTTCGATATAAGGATGTTAGACAATTCGGTACGATGCATCTCTTCCCTAAAGGTGAGGAGCTGGTCCAGCCTCCGCTTCACAAGCTGGGACTGGAGCCGCTGGATGACGAATTTACTTTGGAAGCTTTTCGTCAGCAGATTGCCAAGAGAACGACAAAGATCAAGCCGCTGCTGCTGAATCAGGCATACATTGTAGGCATCGGGAATATTTATGTGGATGAGTCCTTATTTTTGGCAGGTATTCATCCGGAACGTGAAGCTTCCTCGTTGACTTCTAAAGAGCTGCAAGTGCTCTATGAAGCCATTATTCAGACACTGCGTGATTCTGTAGAGGTCGGAGGCTCCTCTGTGAAATCATACGTCAACGGTCAAGGCGAGATTGGCATGTTCCAGCATCAGCTGCGTATTTATGGACGTAAAGCGGAAGCCTGCTACGCATGCGGCAGCGAAATTCAGAAGACCGTTGTTGGTGGTCGTGGTACTCATATTTGCTTGACCTGCCAGCCCCTTAAACGGACAAGAAAGAAGAACCAGTAAAGATAGGCACCGTTCACTCCCTCCTTCCATATGATGTGTTGTATGCATTTTGGAGGAGGGGTATCATGTTACCTGTGATTTCTTTGCTTATTCTCGCGTTCGCCGTCAGTCTGGATGGATTCGGTGTAGGCGTGATGTACGGCTTGCGCAAAATTCGTATACCCTATGTGTCCATAGGTATTATCTCGTTATGGTCGGGTATTATTATTTTCGGATCGATGCAAATAGGGGTGTTCATGTCTTCTTTGCTGCAGCCTGCAATCGCCAAATCCATAGGCGCCGTCATTCTAATCGGAATTGGGATTTGGGCACTGATACAGATGCTTCAGCAGAAACACCAGGAATCCGACAACGCAGTCGTGGTATTGTCTGAAGGTGATGCAGGGCCAGTATCTGAAGCCGGAGCCAATCCCCGCGTTTTAACGACAGGGTATGCAGAGAATACTGTTGCAGATGCGCTTCAAAAAACAAAAAAGATTGTTTACATTGAGCTGAAGCGTTTTGGCCTTGTTATTCAAATCCTGCGAACACCATCCATAGCGGATGTAGACAAATCCGGTTATATTTCTGCTTCCGAGGCTACTTTGCTGGGTGTTGCGCTTTCTTTGGACGCATTTGGAGCAGGCATTGGAGCTGCTTTGATCGGTTTCACACCGCTGCTCACGGCTTCGGTAATTGCTTTTGCCAGCGGTACGTTTATTGCTGTGGGTCTTCGGGTCGGTCTGCGCTTTGCTCAAAGAGCTTGGATGCGCAAGCTTTCTGTACTGCCAGGTTGTGTACTTATTCTTATGGGAATTTTGAAGCTGATGCAAGGGTAAGGATTTGATGATAGACAAAATTGGGAAGAAAAGAAAATGCGGGAGCGTTGTACAATGAACATCGGTTTGACAGGAGGTATAGCCTGCGGCAAAAGCACGGTTAGCGCCATGCTTGTTCGCCGCGGTGCGATTCTAATAGATGCGGATGCGATAGCACGTGAGGTTGTTGAACCCGGGAGTCCAACGCTGTTGAAGGTTGCGGAGCAGTTTGGACAAGCTGTTCTGCAGTCTGATGGTTCACTAAATCGCAAGCTGCTTGGTGAGATTGTTTTCGCTGATGCTGAGGCCCGCAAGCGGTTGGAAGGACTGCTGCATCCTCCAATCCGGGCCATGATGAAGGAAAGAATGCATACAGCAGAACTGCTTCATCCAGACAAGCTGGTCGTTGTTGATGTACCTCTTCTGTATGAATCGGAGCTGCAAGCGATGTTTAGTGAGGTAATGGTTGTATATGTACCTCCTCATGTCCAAATGGAACGGCTTATTTCGAGGGACAAGCTTTCCCGTGAGCAGGCGGAGAAACGTCTGGCTGCCCAAATGTCGATTGAGCTCAAAAAGCAGCGGGCTGATATTGTGATTGATAACCAAGGAACGATGGAGGAAACAGAGCGGCTTGTTAACGAATTCTGGCTCAGGAAGGGGTTAACATGAAATTTTTGCGCAAAAAAAGGGTTTTTGCTGTTTTGCTGCTTGCCTTTCTCCTTTTCCTCTTTATGAATAGCGATTTTATTGGAAAAAAGATCTATCCGATCTATTATCAGCAGGAGATTGGGGAGGGCGCAGAGAATCATAACATAAATCCCTTTTTGCTTGCTGCTATGATTCGGGTAGAAACGAATTATCAACATCACAGGGAGTCCAAAAAAGGCGCTCTTGGCATTATGCAGCTTATGCCCGACACAGCAGAATGGATTGCAGAAACTGCAAAATTCAAGCTTACGTCCCGGGAAGATTTACTTGATGTAGATGTGAATATCAATCTGGGTGCGTGGTACATAAACTGGCTCACTCAGCATTATAATGGCAATCTCATCTATGCTATAGCTGCCTATAATGCCGGTCAAGGCAATGTGAACCAGTGGAAGAAGAACAAGATTTGGGATGGGACGAAAGAAGGGATTAGCGAAATTCCTTTTGGCGAGACTAGGCATTATGTGCAGCGGGTGCTGTATTATTATCAAAAGTATCAAACTTTGTACGACAACAGATGGCCACAGCCTTCTGACATATGAAAGAAGCATTGATTTCTGCCCGGTTAAGAGCAGAAGATCAATGCTTCAGTTACTGCTTTTTATTACTTTGTGTTACTTAGCTGTCATTATTTAAATTGACCAGCTAGTTGTTGCTCGGCGATTTGAACCAGTCTACGTGTTATGTGGCCACCAATGGCCCCAGTGTCACGAGTAGCCATATTGCCGTAGTAACCATCTTGAGGGATGGCGATACCCAGCTCTTGTGCTACTTCATATTTTAACTGATCCAACGCTTGGTTTGCTTGAGGAACTACTAATACATTGCTGCTGCGAGATTGACCTGCACCCATGTCTGTTCACCTCCTTGTCGTTGGTACTACTATTATGTTCTTTTTCACGAAGATCATGAGATGTAAGATATGGCAATAACGCCAACTGTAAAGGAGAGAAGCTTATGAAATGCCCTTTCTGCGACTACTCTGGTACCAAAGTGCTTGATTCACGCCCCGCGAATGAAAATAAATCGATTCGCCGCCGCCGGGAATGTGAGAAATGCACGAGACGTTTTACGACTTTCGAAATGGTTGAAGAAACGCCGCTGATCGTTATCAAAAAGGACGGAAGCCGCGAGGAATTCAGCAGAGAAAAGATGCTGCGGGGTTTAATCAGAGCTTGTGAGAAGCGTCCTGTTTCCATGGAGCAGCTGGAGGTAATCGTGTCTGCTGTAGAGATGCAGCTGCGAAACACGGCTAACCCTGAGGTCGACAGCCGTGATATTGGTGAAATCGTAATGGAACAGCTGTATCCGGTGGACGAAGTTGCGTATATCCGCTTTGCCTCTGTATACAGACAGTTTAAAGATATCAACATGTTTCTTAAGGAGCTTACGCAGATTCTTGGTAAAGAATAAGAAGGCAGCTAACGGGATTACCGTTGGCTGCCTTTTGGCATTTGATCTGGGATCTTTCCTTGGTTGGAGGCGATTGCGATTTTCTGGCGACGCCTAGGCGGTGGGGATGAAGAGGGAGCGCCCGCTGAGAGGATCTGCTAATTTGGCGATTTAGCGATGTTTTTCATCGTTAAAAGCACAAGGTCACGTCCACAACCCTACTTTAACAATGAAAAACATCGTTAAAATCTCTTTTATCCACTCAGAAAGGCCGACCGTCCTCATTTAGCGATGAAAAACATCATTAAAGTGGCTGATTGACCTGAAAACCTTGTTTTAATGATCAAAAACATCGTTAAGTAGTGCAGACAGACCAGCAGAGAGGATGCTCAATCGGGGTGGAGGCGGTAGGTAAGCTGCTAAGTGACTTCTACGGGATTGCTGCACGTTCTAAAATGTTAAAAAAAGACCTGGCATTAGCCATGGTCTTTTTGATTTTATAGTCAATTCTTGATACAATGAAGAATAGTATGGAATATATAAATTTACGCATTCATCCTTCTCCTTAATCATATCACATTAATATGGAGATGTCAAATAATTATCAAAATTTTAGTTCATACAGGTAGTCAACTAAAGATCATTCAACCAAAAAGGAGAGATTCCATGAGCAGAGAGCGGGAAGAAGCTTGGCTTCAAGAGCAGACACGTGTCGATGAAGTAATTGGTCTTATAGGACAAAGTATTGCTGGTCTTGAACAGGAAGTTGGGAAGGTGAGGGGTGAAGTTGTTAGCATCCGTAAACATTTCTGGGATGATGTCAGCATTAACTTAAGTAATAGCAGCGATTTGATCGAAACGTACTCCAGCATGAAGCAGCAGGCGGAAGTACTGCTTGAACGGGAATTCCGTCATCGTCATTCGAGTGTTATGCTCAGCAGGCTCACACGATTGATCCGTTCTCCTTATTTTGGCCGTATTGATTTCAAGGAGGATGGTGCCAGGGGGGCGGAAGAGCCGGAGAGGATCTATCTTGGAATTGCCTCTTATTTGCATGAGGAAAGCGGACTGTACCTGGTTTACGATTGGCGGGCGCCAATCTCCAGTCTTTATTATGACTATTCACCGGGTACAGCAGCATATACTACACCTGAAGGAAAGATCTCCGGAGTCATGGAGTTGAAGCGGCAGTTTGCTATTCAGGATGGCAGCATTCGCTTAATGTTCGACACGAATTTGATGATTGGCGATGAGCTGCTTCAGCAGGTGCTGAGCCGCACCTCGGACGCCCAGATGAAAAGCATTGTGGCGACTATTCAGAAGGAGCAGAATCGTATTATCCGCAATGATGACAAGCGTATGTTGATTGTACAAGGTGCCGCTGGAAGCGGCAAAACATCCGCAGCTTTACAGCGCGTTGCTTATTTATTATATAAGCACAGAAAGACGCTGCGTGCGGATCAGCTGGTTTTATTTTCGCCGAATCCCATGTTTAACAGCTATGTTTCCACTGTACTTCCTGAGCTTGGCGAGGAGAATATGCAGCAAACTACGCTCCAGGAATATCTGGAACACCGTTTAAGCAGCCAGTTTGCTGTGGAAGATCCATTCACGCAGATCGAGTATGTCCATGGAGAGGTCCATGCCCCTGGTTATGCAGCAAGAATAAACGGAATTGCTTTCAAATCTTCGCTTGAATTTCTGAATATGATTATGGCTTACCGGAGCTTGCTGGAGCGGGAGCAAATGAGGTTTCACTCCGTGTGCTTTGAAGAGCGTGTGCTTGTTTCAGCGGAACAGATAAAGGAAAAATTTTATGCCTATGACCCTTCAATTAGATTGGTGAACAGGATGCAGCTGCTTCGCGAATGGTTAGTTGCCAGCTTGAAGTCATTTGCTGAGACAGCCTGGAAGGAAGCTTGGGTAGAAGATGAAATCGAGCTTCTCGATTCGGATGATTACCAGCGTGCATTTAAGCAATTAAAAGTAAAAAATAAAAAGAAAAGGGAAACTTTTAAAGATTTTGATAAGGAAAAAGAGCTGCTTTCCAAGATGGTAATTAAACAAAGGCTTAGGCCGCTCCTGGACGATATTCAATCACTAAATTTCATTGACATTGTTTCGTTATACAAACAGCTATTTGCTGATGAGTCCTTATTGATGCAGGTTGCAGGAGATGCTGATGCTCTGAAAGCATTGCCGGAAGATTACCAGACCATCTGTCAAATGACAGTCCATCGCCTGGAAAGCTCCGAGCTTGCTTATGAAGATGCCACTCCGTTTCTTTATTTGCAGGAACTGATGCAGGGCTTTCAAGTGAATACTTCGATCCGTCATGTTATCGTGGATGAAGCGCAGGACTATTCGCCTTTTCAGCTGCATTATTTGAAGCAATTGTTTCCCCGCTGCAGAATGACTGCGCTTGGAGATTTGAATCAGGCGATCTATGCGCATGCTTCTATTCTTAGCAGCTTTGATCCTATCGTTGAGCTGTATGGAGCAGAGGAGACGGAAATCATCCGTCTACAGCAGAGCTACAGGTCGACTCGGGAAATTGTCGAGTTTACAAGAGGCATGGTCGCTGGCGGTGAGGCCATCGAGCCTTTTAATCGCAGTGGCAGCAAGCCTCAGGTAACGATCGCGGATAATGAGAGTGAGCTGCAAAAGCGTATCATTGACAATATCCGTATGCTGCAGCTTGAAGGATATGCTTCAATAGCTCTGATCTGCAAAACCGCACAGGAAAGCAGGGATGTCCACCAAGCATTAAAGGATATGCTGCCGGTGCATCTCATTGCCTCTCCTTCACAAAATTTTGTTAAAGGCATAGTTATAATTCCCGCCTATTTAGCTAAAGGTGTAGAGTTTGATGCAGTAATGATTTATAACGGGTCCAAGCAGCAGTACAGCCATGAGCGCGAAAGGAAGCTATTTTATACGGCATGTACGAGAGCGATGCATCATTTGCATATTTTTACCCTTGGGGAGCCCAGTCCGTTCATTACTTTGCAAGGTGAAGAAACTTATCTACTATCTTAGATGGCTTTAGAGCATTTAGAGCTTTTAGAGTGTTTAGAGCGTTTTAGATGCGTTTAAATACGTTTAATTAGTTTTTAATCGCTTTTCAGTGGATTTTGAATACTTTTTGTATCCTCATACGTATATAAATGATATCATGGCATGGAAAGGGGGAAGCTCGATGGAACTCTGGGCGATTTGGCTCATTATAGGTTGCGTATTACTTGTAGCTGAGATGCTAACATTAACATTCTATATGCTTTGGCTTGGCGTAGGAGCCTTGATTGCTTTTGCAATCGCGTTAATATTTCCGGATTCATTTTTATTGCAGGTGCTTTTTGGCTGCATAGCTGCCCTTTTGCTAACTATATTCTCGAAGCCGCTAACCCGTCGTATTCGAAAAGCGGAAGGCTTTAAGGATGCAATTGACGATCTGGTTGGCAAACAAGGAATTGTTGTACAAGAGATTTCTGAAGGCAAGTATGGGGTGGTAAAAGTCGGCAATGAAACATGGAGCGCATTCTCCAACGAGCATTTGTTTATTAATGATAGCGTGATTGTGGTCAGCCGCGGTAACACTACATTGGAAGTTCAAAAATGGGGAGGAGTGATTTAATGGGTATTATTATTACTATCGCAATTTTAGTTATTGTTGTTGTATTCATTGCATTAACGATCAAAATCGTTCCGCAGCAGCGTGTCGGCGTTGTCGAAAGACTCGGTAAATTTCACCGGCTGCTAACACCTGGTCTGAACATTCTGGTTCCGATCATTGACCAAGTCAGGATCTACCATGATTTGCGGATTCAGCAAGCTAACGTTCCACCGCAAACGGTTATTACAAAGGATAACGTTCAAGTTCAAATTGATACGATTATTTTCTATCAGGTTGTTGGACCTGAGCAAGCTACTTATGGGATTTCCGATTATGTGTATGGGGTGCGTAATATTAGTACAGCTACAATGCGGCAAATTATTGGTAAGCTTGAGTTGGATGAAACTTTGTCAGGCCGTGAGAAAATTTCCTCGGAAATTCGTATCGCTTTGGATGAAGCTACAGAAAAATGGGGCGTTCGGATCGAGCGTGTTGAGGTCATTGATATTCAGCCACCGCTAGATATTCAAGAAGCCATGGATAAGCAAATGAAGGCTGAGCGTACGAAACGGGCTGTTGTTCTGGAAGCTGAAGCCGCTAAGCAGGATATGATCCTGAGAGCGGAAGGCGACAAGCAAAGTAAAATCCTGAAGGCTGAAGGGGATAAAGAAGCACGTATCCGCCAAGCAGAAGGTATGAGACAAGCACAGGAGCTGGAAGCACAAGGGGAAGCGAAGGCGATTCATGCCATTGCTGAAGCTGAGAAAATTCGGATCGAATTGCTGAGAACTGCAGGCCTCGACGAGAACGTACTTGCTTACAGATCGTTCGAAGCACTGATGGAAGTCGCGAAGGGCCCAGCGAATAAAGTATTTATTCCTACTAGCGCCATTGAGACGCTTGGTAGTATCGGAGCCATTGGTGAAATGTTCAAATTGAAAAAGATGGATTAAAATGCGAAATCCCCTGAACTCTTAAATGAGCCCAGGGGATTTTTTTTGGTTAATGACGCAAATGTAGTTTCTCTCTCGTATGATATGTATATTAATGTAATATAATCTAAATAAAGTATTTTTATCGCAGTTTAAGCTTCTCGGAGTTTAGCCATTTTTCTATTCTATTACCCGGTATGATTGCAGTTGAGAGCTGATTTTTATTGAATAAGAGGTCTCTCTTCTTTTCGTTGTGTGCTCTTTTGGAAGACTTTGTACCATGAAATCTCGTAAAAGCCATGGTAGAATGATAGAGCATTAAAAAAAGGCCGAAGCTTCTAAAGGAAGCACGGGGGATCCCGTTATTGGGGTGAAGCCACGCTTAGTGGCCGGGTGCTTGCCCTTTGACCCGAATCCGTCAGCTAACCTCGCAGGCCGCGAAAAGGAGAGGATTTTTTTGAATCGTTTTACGAAGTGGATTATGACTGGTGTACTGGTGCTAACTCCAGTTATCGGAGCAAGTGCAGCTTATGCGGCGCCTTGTACGGTATCGGGTAACGATACGTTATGGACTATATCACAGAAGCAGGGTGTCAGCTTGGATGCTTTGATTAAAGCTAATCCTCAGCTTGCTAACCCGAATCTGATTTTTCAAGGAATGAAGTTAAATATTCCTGGTTTTGATGATAGTTTTAAATTTGGTAATGGTAGTGGTAATGAAGGTAATGCTGGTACTGACAATGGATCAGTTCCAACAGTTCCAACAACTCCAACAGTTCCAACAACTCCAACAGTTCCAGCAACTCCAACAGTTCCTACTCCAGCTCCTACACCGAGCCCGGATCCAAGTCCAGCCCCTAGTCCAACTCCGGATCAAGGGACAGTGAGCCAAGGAGATTCTGCTTTTGCGAGTGAGGTTGTTGATTTAGTTAATAAGGAACGGGCTAATGGTGGTCTGAATCCTTTGACAAGCGATCCTGCTTTGGCAGCAATGGCGCTGGACAAAGCTAAGGATATGTACAATAACAATTATTTTGATCATACGTCACCAACTTACGGTTCGCCGTTTGATATGATGAGATCTTATGGAATAAGCTACTCTTATGCTGGGGAAAATATTGCAAAGGGCCAACGTACACCACAGGAAGTTATGACTGCATGGATGAACAGTGAGGGACATCGTCAAAATATTATGAGCCCTAACTTTACAAAAATCGGCGTAGCCTACTATAAAGGTGAATGGGTGCAAGAATTTATCGCCAACTAATATACAATTTGAACAGCCTTCCCTTACTAGGGGAAGGCTGTTTGTTATTTAGCTTTGTGCTTGATTTAACGATGTTTTTAATCGTTAAATCAAGTGTTCCCAGGACAATCGGCACTTTAATGATGTTTTTCATCGTTAAAAGAGGACAAATGGTCTCTCTGGGTAGTTAAAAGGGATTTTAACGATGTTTATTATTGTTAAAGTAAGGTTGTGGATTTGAATCCCTAGTTTAGCGATGAAAAACATCGCTAAACTAGCAGATCCTGCTCAGATCGATCAGATCTTCATCCCCAGTGACTGCTCCCGCTAGGAAATCCCCTCGGCCAGAGAATTACCTTTGCTGGCTGTCGCTGGTGTCATATGTACCCCCACAAGGATGCTAGTGGGGGGCTTGAATTTACGTTACCAGCAGAACGAGCAAGCGATGATTACCAAAAGAATGAAGAGAACTAGAATTTCTGCAGTTCTTGTACGATGATGAAGAATTTCGGACATTTTCGCCACTCCTTTCACAGAAAAAATGTCGTTACCCCAACAATATACGCAGCTTTTGGTAATATTGACTGGACATCAGGTGTGGGCAGACGTACTGAAAATTGCTAAGAAAGTCCTTATCTACGCCCTTTAGAACGCCATATCTGCACGGATCTGCACCCATCTACACCCATCTACACCCATCTACACCGATCTTCACCGATCTTCACTGATCTGAACCGATCTGCTTGGATCTGCTAATCTGCGATCAGCATCGATCGGCATGCACGATCTGCACCCTTCTATCAGCACCGATCTGCACCCATCTACGCCGATCTACACACTTCTGATTACTTCTACTTACTTCGCAGCATTCGCATACCATTCATTCGCTTCTTTCTCCAACTGGTCTCCACCGTTGCTTTTCCACTTTTTCACAAACTCATCGAAATAATCAACGGGCTGCTCACCGGTAATGATAGCGATATAAGCCTGCTCTCTGATTTTATCGAGCTCAACCAGGTACTTGCTGCCGGAAGGGAGCGGGGCGAGCAAACTGTCCTTTTTCCCGCCTTCTGTGTAATTGTTTTCTTTGGCCCAGCCTTCGACCTTTTCATTTCTTTTGGCGACGAATTCGATCAGCTCCAGCGATTCCATCGTATTGCCGGCACCCATTTTGGAAGTTTCGGTGATGGTTAGGCCATTTAGGTATACAGGAATTTGATTGGCGTCGAAGTCCCATGTTTTTCCCTTAATTCCGTAAGTGGCTGTTAAATAGTTTTCATAGGAATCTGCGCTGATGCCGTCGATGACCTGCAGGATTTTGGCCAGCTTATCGGGTTCTTTTTCCAATTGCTTGCCGAAGGCAATAAAGGTTCCGTTAATTAAATTGGCTTGGGTCGTGCCCATTAGGCCATCGGTGCCTTTGGGCGGCATGCCGTAAACGAGGGAGTCTGCAGCTGCGGCATTTACTTTTTTGAGCTCCACGTAGTCATGCGAGTTTCCATCACCCTCGAACAGCAGCGGTTTCCAGTGGTAATAAGCGCCAAGCCCTGTAAGGCCAATACGGCCGTTGATAAAGGCATGGGAGAGCGCCCAGTATCCGCCCTGATTTTCTCCTGTAACGAATTCGGGATCAATCACTTTATCTTTGAACCACTTGTTCAGAAGTGCCAGAGCTTGTTTCATTTCCGGCTGAACGGCGCCGTACACAAGCTTGCCATCCTTCTCAGCCCATTGTGTGGGAAGGTAGCCGAAAGCACCATAGATCATGTTCAGCGCTGATTTCGAGAGGCCATACGTATCTTTTTTATTGTTTTTATCCGGGTCCTCATTGGCGATTTTGTACAGTGCCTGCTCGAATTCCTCCAGTGTTTCAGGACTTTTCTCGATGCCGACATTTTTCAGCCAATCACCGCGCCAAATAACGGGCTCACGGAAACGGGCCTGGTGGATCAGCTTAGGTATGCCATATATTTTATCGTCTACTTTGGCGTAGTTGAAAGCTCCTGGCAATTCCTTCTCTGTTTTGGCGTAAATGTTAGGCGCGTATTTTTGCAGCATCTCTAGCGGAATTTCGGCTACAATATCCTGATCCACATATTTCTGCAAATCTTGAAAGCTGCCTACGGACAGCCGGTCTGGAATTTCGTTCGACGCAAATTTAAGGTTGATTAATTCCTGATAGTTATTGCTTTCAATGTTCCAAATGTCCAAGTTGATATTGAATTTATCGTTCCAATATCTAACCATTTCCGCATCCTTATCTACTGGTTGAAGAAGATTATTGACAGACCACGATATTTGATACGTCTTATCCGTTGCCGGTTCTGTCTGGCTGGTACTGGTGGACTGCGGCGTTTGGGAGCTTCCGCTGTCAGTCGTGGTTTTGGAAGAGCTGCACCCTGCTGCAAGCATGGTGAGGGCAACGCATGCGGCCATAGCCGTGGTGAACCGTGTGGATTTCAATTTTTTCATAAAAAGACCTCCTATTTCATGTATACATCTATATCCAGGATGATCGCTCATCCGCGATACCGGTAATACCAGGTTAAGCCCGGTTAAGCACGGTTACCCTTTCAGGGAACCCACGAGAACACCTTTGACGAAATATTTTTGCAGGAATGGGTAAAATAAAATAATCGGAATGATCGTGACGAGAATCGTCGCGGCCTTGATCGTTTCTGGATTAACCGCCAAGGAGTTATCATCGAACGCGTTTAAATCCATCATCTGCTGTGTGCCCTCGAGCACAATTCTCCGCATGACGATTTGCAGCACCTGCTTGCTCGCATCCGTAATATAGATCAGGCTGTCAAACCACGCATTCCAGTGGGCTACAGCGATCCATAGCGTCAAGGTGGCAATAATCGGCATCGATATAGGGATCATAATCCGAAAAAGAATATGCAGATCGTTAGCCCCATCTATTTTCGCAGATTCCTCAAGACTTTCCGGCAGCGCCATAAAAAAATTACGGGCAATAATCATGGAGAAGGTGCTGATCAGTCCCGGTAAAATCAAAGCCCATGTTGAATTCATCAGTCCCAGACTTTTCACCAGCAAATAATTCGGAATCAACCCGCCACTGAAAAACATCGTAAATACGACGAAAGCGGTCCAAAAGGAACGATGCGGAAAATATTTCTTCGATAACGTGTAAGCCGCAAAAATGGTCGCCATCAAGCTTAAGGCAGTACCAAGGAAAGTACGGATAATCGTGTTCACAAACCCGCTGATCACAAAATCATTCGTTAACACCTTGTGGAAATTAGCCATTGTGATTTTCGGAGGTATGATATGCAGGGTCGCAAAGGAAATATCCCCGGGGCTGAGCGACAGTGAAAGTATATAGAGAAAGGGATACAGGGTTACGATACATATGAGCAGCATAAGCAGCGCATTGACGATATCGAAGGTGTTGATGGTGTGGAGCTTCCTAGCAAAAGGTTTCATGATCATGTTCACTCCTGTGCGATTTTTTTACCATAAGCCGTAGTCATTAATTTTCTTGGCAATTGCATTGGCACTGAGAATGAGCACAAAGGCAATGACATTTTTGAAAAGGCCGACCGCGGTAGCAAAGCTGTATTCCATATTGATCAGACCCATACGGTACGTATAAGTGCTGAGCACATCACCGACCTCATAAACGACAGGATTATAAAGATTGAACACTTGATCGAAATCATCATTGACCATACCGCCTATGGCGAAAATCAACATGATTGTAATGACTGGCATCATCGATGGCAGCGTAATATAGCGCATGCGGTGAAAACGGTTTGCACCATCTACAGTAGCCGCTTCATGAAGCTCAGGGTTTACGCCAGCGATAGCTGCCAAGTACACAATCGTTCCCCAGCCCAGCCCCTTCCATACTTCGGTACCTACGAGGACGGTGCGGAACCATTTGGAGTCCCCAAGAAAGTAGATCGGATCCAGACCGATGGCTTGCAGCAGCAGATTGATCGGACCGATAGAGGGCGAAAGAAATTGAACCGCAAGTCCTCCAAGCACAACCCAGGATAAAAAATGCGGGAAATAGCTGATGGTCTGAACGAGCCTTTTAAATATCGAAAGCCGGATTTCATTAAGCAAAAGGGCAAAGACAATAGGAGCAGGAAACCCGAAAATTAACTTGTATATACTAATAAGAAAAGTATTGCGAAAAACCTGCCAGAAGCTGTCAAAGGCGAACAGATCACGAAAGTGCTGGAATCCAACCCAGGGACTGCCGAGTATACCGAGGCTAAACTTGTAGGATTTAAAGGCGATGAGCACCCCATAAATCGGAACGTAATGAAAAATAACGTAATAGATAATAGCAGGCAAAAAAATCAGGGTAAGATACTTGTATTTCCAATAAGCGCTGAAGCTGTTCTTTTTTTTCAGATTTAAACGGTTTGATTGTACGGCATGTGGCATTTCATTCATTATCCAGAAGCTCCTTTGTCCATGTGTTGATGGATGACTTGCTGCCAACATTACTATCCATTGCTTCTGTGGGCAATATGAATGTTTGCACTTGGTGTAACTAAACGAAGATTTAAGCTAGTTTCTGTGATACTAGGTGTGAATTTTAGCCTTATTAAAAGGAAAAAGCCCGGAATCGGACTGTTTTCAGCTTTTTATAGGTTCTTGGCGTTGTGATTGGAACGGTAAGTTTTAGGGGGGATCCCGTACTGCTCTCTAAATTTTTTGATAAAATAGGCAGAGCTGTTATACCCGACGCGCTCGGCGATTTCCTCCATAGTGATCTCTGTACCCAGCAGTAAATCTACTGCTTTCTCCATCCGCATGCTCGTAATGTAATCGATGAAATTGATCCCGGTCTCCTCTTTAAACAAACGGCTGAGGTAACGGGGATGGAGATTGACAAGTTCGGAGGCGCTCTGTAAGCTGGTCTCCTGATTCAGGTTATCCCTAACAAATAGCCTTACTCTTTCTACGACTTCACTTGATTTGTTGGTGCCCAGATCGTCAATAAATTGAATCACGATATCAACGATTTCAAGCAGCCAATTGCGGAATTGATCCAGGTTGTGGACGTTTTTAATATGTTCCAGCACTTGCTCGCTCACAATATCTCTGGTATGAAGCTGCATATCGGAAACATATTTGCGGTGTACCGTAATAAGCGCTCGCAATTTTTCATGACTATGCTCTGAAGAATAGCAGCCCTCGCGGATATGGTTGACGAAAGCATCGACACTGTGATGGATAGCTTCGCGGTTTCTGGTTTTTAAGGCATCCGCAAACGCTTCGAGTAAAGCATCGGGCATTTCTGCCCTGCTCAGTTCCCGCTCCATAAATAAAGTGCCTGTAAAAACTTTAAGCTCTGGAAACCAATAGCTATACTGCAGGAAAGCCAGAGACTGCTCATGCGACTTCTTGACGGCTAACGGATTATTTACCCAATCCCCGACGGATGCCTGTGGAAAGAAGCCAAATTGCCCGGAAGTGTAGGAGGTTAGCAGTGAAATGAACTGATGGATGTCATGGCTCTGGTCCAGACTCTCTTGTTTGCTGCTGATGATAAGTACAACCTCCAGGTCAGATAAGGCGGCCGCGAGATGCTGAACGTTTGGAATTTCGAGATTTTCCAGGAAACGTAGGGCATTGTAAATAATGATCTGTTTATTTTCCACCTTCAGGTTGATCATAACTTCCTCTTCAAAGCTAAAAAGAATCGAACAAAAATAAGGGCCTTCGAGTGCCAAATGAAGCAGCTCCAGCCGTTCGCGCAGCTCAGTCTCTGTACTCAGTGTCCCGCTCAGCAGGCTTATCGCCAAATTATGCTTGATTAGAGGGACGTTGGCTTTGACCGCGGTCTCAAGCTCCAGCATTTTCGCCGAGGCGTGATTCAAGGTTGAGTTGATAAAAGCATACTCATTAGCATGACCTTCCTGGGCAGCCACAGAAGGGCCGAACACTTGGCGTACTGAATTTAGCAGCCTGCGCAGCGGATTGTACAAATTCAATGTGAACACATTGGAAATAATCATCCCAATGATGATGGCAACCAAACAGATCACGATTAAGGTGCGCTGCACAATGGAGGATGTTTGATAGAATGATTCTATCGGTGTTGTAAAAACAAGCTTCCAGCCATTAGCGGGAATGGTCGTATAGGAAATCATGGATTTTATGCCATCAATGGAGCCTATGAAGTCACCTTGTTCGGGGACATCTCCAGTTAGGGAGGCCATAATATGTGAATCTGAAAGCACGATTTCGGCTAGTTTACTGTCAGCAGCAGCTATGAAATGGCCCTCACCATCGATGACCAGATTACTGCCCCGGTCTGATGGTTCCTTGGAACGGATCATCTCGAAGATGGCTTTTTCCTTCATATGAACCGCTATGTATCCTTTGGCGCTTTCCGTTCTCACATTGACAGGGAAGGCCCGGACATAAGAAAAGATGCTTTCACTCACATTGTAGCTGGAAGCGTTCTCAATTGCGTTCCTGGTTTCAATCCATAGTGTGGATTGACGGGCTTGATCCATCCGGACAATCCAATCTTTATCCGCTGCAGCACGCCCGGAAGTATCGTTAAAGAAGCTCACGCCATGCTTGGAGGAAATTAGCATATTGTTTTCTTTGTAATAGATAGAGATATAATCTAATAAATCCTGATCTGACAAAGAAATATCCTTCAACTGCTTATACACCTCATTAATCGTGCTGTAATTGCTTTCCAAAGGGGCATCGAATAACTGGATCGCAGGCTGATAAGCCGGATTCATAATCAGCTCCGCGTAAATTTTCTCTGCCTTTTGAAAAATACTGATGTGCATCAATTCATTCGTTTGCGCCAGCATTCGGCTGTGGATACGTTCAATCTCCCGATTGAAATTAGTGGTGAAATACAAGTAGGAAGTCGTGCCGATGATCAACGTTGTAACTATGAGCAGAATCGTATAGGAGAAGAACAGCTTGTAAAAAACACTGGATAATTTCCGGGACATCTAGGCCACCCCTTCTTTAGTTCAATATATTGATTATTAATTAGAAAGCGGAACCATATATTTAACTATAGAAAGCGATGGGCTTTTCGTCAACAGTTTTTTGGGGAGTAACAGCGGAATAATTGCGAAATTTAAAAGTGGCTCAACCTAATAATCAGTGCTTGACAGTCAAAGCTAACATACGATGGCGGTTAAATTCTACCAAAATGCCAGCTTTATAGCGGCACGGCGAGGATAACACGTGCGCTAATGGTCACCGCAGTCCGTTAGAAGCGGAAATGCAGCGAAATGAGATTGTAACGGTCACGGATGTCTAAACTTGCCCCACTATGCTTCCAATTTTATGGAAACATCAAATATTGGAAATTAAGTTGATTTTATATAAATAAAAATATCCAAATGAGCCCAATAATAATAATTTTTCCCTTTTAAAAGCACTGGGAACGAACAAAATTACTAAAAACAGCTATGGCTTGCCGCGGACCCCCGACATGAAAGCGGCTCTTTTACAGAAAATAGAGCTGGGGCTCTACGAGGAGAGATCAAATTTCATCATATATTGGTAAAATAGTATATTTTCCGCTCTTGAACAACGCTCATATGGAGCTAATATGAAATCCCATTTTTCTGGAAGCGTTGTGGGTCAAGTTTAGTCACGGATGTCCCTTACAGGCTGAAAAAGGGGCGATTGTGGGGAAAACCGCCTTCTAAAGGTCGCGGATGTCCGGTAGAATCGTGAATAGGTAAAAATCAGCCTCTAAAGGTCAGCGGTGACCGTTAGAGACAGGTCCTTTCCGTATCTGGAAGATATCTTCCGTCGTTGTGATATACGGATTCTTCATAGTCCATTCCTCTTTTGTTGTTGGGTAGGGCTTTCAACCGTACAGGATTGGCAGATGTTTTTCCAGTTTTAGCTACCCATTCATTTGTCAAGCACTGATTGTGGTGTTGAGCCATAAAAGTTCATATAAAATCGCCTTGCCCCAAATCAATAGGGCAAGGCGATTGATTTGCTTTCTTTAACCCCGCGGGGAAAGGGGGCAGGGGATTCGGTGGGATCAGGAGATCATCTGCTCCTCATTTCGCTCCTTACTTACTAGCGCTCGATAGACAGAATCTAAAAGTAGTAAATCCTCGTGTGTACCTGACTCCATAATACTGCCGTAGTTAACCACAAAGATATGATCTGAGTTGCGTATCGTGGATAATCGATGAGCGATAATGATCGTGATGCGATCCTTGCGAAGTAGATCAAGATTCGCTTGCACTTGCCTTTCGGTTTCCATATCGAGAGAGGAGGTGGCTTCATCGAGAATCAGCACTTCAGTGTCTCTCAATACAGCGCGGGCCAAGGTGAGCCGCTGCCTTTGCCCCCCAGACAAAGTTACACCGCGCTCCCCGATAGTCGTCTCATAACCATTTGGCAGCCCGGATATAAACTCATGGATCAGCATAGCTTGGCATACTTCGATCATTCGTTCTTCGGTGATATCTGTTCGTCCCAGCAATAGATTGGTTCGAATCGAATCAGGGAACAAATAGGGCTCCTGGAATACGATGGTAATCTTGCTCATCCAATCGGAGCGCATCAAGTCACTTATCGGAATACCATTTACAAAAATCTCCCCACCAGAGGGCTCAAAGTAACGCGCCAGCAAGTTAGAGATGGTCGATTTGCCGCTGCCACTTGAACCCACAAAAGCAATTTTTTGACCCTTGCCTATAGTAAAAGAAATTTCTGATAACACCTTTTGGGAGCCGTAGCTGAAGGATACCGAATGAAACTGAATAGAATGCACGGGATCTTGTACTATTTTAGTTCCTTCTTTGATGGTATTCCCCCTTAAAACGGTCGTAATTCGTTCCATAGATGCTACCTTACCTGCGAGATCCATAGCAAACTGATACAAGCTGTTAAAGGACTCCATCATCCTGCTAGTGAATTGTACGGCAATGACAAACATACCCAGTGATAATTGATCGTTCATAACAAGAAGGCCTCCGAAGAATAGAACAAACAAATGGGCTCCCCATTTCAATGGATCGCTCAGAAGCACTTGTTTATTCATCAATTTGCCTTCCGCCATAACACTGTCGAAGAGAGCAGCGAATTTATTACGGTAAATGCCTGCTTCCCATTCCTCCCGATTAAAAGCAATAACTTCACGTGTAGAAGAAACACCTTCTTCAAGATGAACAAGCAAGGAGGAACGATTTCGACTTACTTCCGATGAGATTTGCTTGCGTGCAGGCCCGAAACGTTTGCCCATCACAATGTAGAGTCCAATAAAAGTGAGCATGATGATTAACATATAAGGACTGGCTTTAGCCATAACGAAGACAATGACTCCAGCAGTTACCAGCTGCTGAATCAGACGAGGCGGGTCACTGGCGCCCGTTTCTGCGCAAGTCTGCAAATCATTCGTCAAACGGTACACATAATCAGCCGTTCTTTCTTTCTGAATCGTATGGGTGGGGAGGTGATGCAAGTGATCCATCACTTGGCGGCCCATAGAATAGCTTAACTTGGCAATGGCCAGATGAATCACATGAGGGCCGAATGTGAACAACAGTGAGTACACCAGATAAGCCGCACCGATGGCGCCCAAGATCGGCCAGAACCGTTCTGACTGGCCACCCATTAACACATCATCAATCATCGTCTGCTGAAACCCGATAGATGCTAAATTGGATAGCGCTTCAAGCGCCATGAGTACCATTCCAAGGCTTAATAAGCCTTTAATCCTTCGTGCATGCGACCACATCCATCTAAGGTTATCCATTAGCTGCCTCCTTAAGCTGGTCATTGACGCCAGTGGATAATCGTTTTAAAATGCCATCTCGTTCTAACAGCTCGTCGTAAGTCCCCATCTCTTCGATCCCGCCATCTTCTATGAAGACAATTCGATCGAATTGTTTGATCGTAGATAAGCGATGGGCCACAGCAACAACGGTTCTTCCTTTAAGCAGCGTCTCAAAAGCCTTCTGCACCTCAGCCTCGCTCGTGTTATCCAGCGCAGAAGTCGCCTCATCAAGCAGCACAATCGCAGGGTTATAGATCAGCATTCGCGCTATAGCAATTCGTTGTTTCTGTCCGCCAGATAGCTTCACACCACGTTCTCCTACAAGCGTATCGTAGCCCTCTGGCAGCTCCGAGATAAATTCATGTGCATAAGCTGATTTAGCAGCTTCAACGACTTCGTCATCACTGGCGTCGGGTTTCCCGAAGCGGATATTATCTTTAACTGAGGATCCGAAAATATAAGTTTCCTGAAAAACATACCCCAAGGACGTACGAAGTGAGGAAAGGGACAATTCATGGATGGGGATTCCATCAATCGAAATGTATCCCTGATCGGCATCATAGAAACGACCAATCAGCTTCAACGTGGTGGATTTCCCGTTGCCGCTTTTTCCAACGATCCCGACCCTTTCGCCTGGAGAAATAGCCAAATTGAAGTTATGCAGCACGGGCAGCTCAGCGGTATAAGCGAAGGAAACATTGTGAAAAACAATCTCTCCTATTACCTTATCCAGATGTTCGGGCATATTCGCTTCTTCAACCTGCGGCTGCAGTCGTATAAAGCGATAGAGCCGCTCCACTTGAAACATAAGCACCTTCTGTTCCGTAATATTAGTGACAACAACAGTCAAACAATGCATAGCTGTAAAATAATACATTAGGAATGAAACGAATGCTCCCACAGAAAGCTGGTTTTGCTGAAGCAAGTAATAGCCATAAATAAATATGGCTATGCCGCCAATCTGGTAAGTCATTCTGCGGTTGGTTCCCCGTAAATAAGCGTACCAATAGGTCTTAATCAAGCTGGCATTTAAAGTGCTAATCTTCTGTAAATAACGTTATAAATCCCATAAAGTCGCCGAAAAAGCACGTAACTCTGTGATTGCGGATGCGCTCTCATATACCTTCTGGTTAGCAGCTACCCGTTGGTCAGCCATTTCTTTACCGCTAATGGAAGCCTTGCGCTCCAAGGTGGGACCGAATATGTAATACAGCAAAAAGCAAGGTACAACAATAATGGATAGCTGTGGACTTGCTGAGACCATAAGGGTAACGGAAATGATTGAAAAAACAAGGTCTTGAATCAGCCAGGGAAGGTGCTGCCTGTACAAGCTTTGCAAGGCTCCAACTTCAGTGTTTAGAAAGGAAAGCGTTTGCCCCACCGGATGCTGCTCATAATAAGCAAACCCTAGCTTAGCGTAAATGTTGAAAGATAGAGTGCTGTACATCCCTGGCCGATTTTTCCTGGAGATGCCGCCGAATGAGGTTTTGCAGCATGACAGCTGCGAGCACTAGGATAAACACACCGATTAAGCCTGTAATAAGTTGATAGAATAAGTGGAGATTCTTGTTCGGAATGATTTTGTCAATAAAAAGCTGGATAAACTTGGGTATGAGTAATTCAGCCGTTGATATCAAAACCGTTGTCATTACGAGGTAGAAAAAGAGATGAAGATAAGGTCTGAGAAACGACAACGCCCATAGATACACCTTCATTAGTGGATAAGGCTCGTCCTCAGTGACTTCTGCGATATGTCTCTTTGGAGGTTGGATCAAATAGTTCTCCCCTTTCAGCAGTTGATCTCTCTTCACCATATATTAGTAATCGTTATATAAAAAGTCAACCAATATAATGAAATTATGACAAAAGCATGGTAGAATTGAACTTTCTTCATTTCGGCTTGAGTACACGTATTCTGCTTAAAATTATCCTGAGTTATGTCTTTAAGGTGACGTTTTTAAAGCATAATAACATTTCGGATTTTTTTGCTTGCAAAAATTTGCGGAGGGTTGTATAATAAAAAAGTTCGCTTGAGAGATAAGCATTGAACAACAACATGGGGCCTTAGCTCAGCTGGGAGAGCGCATCGCTGGCAGCGATGAGGTCAGGGGTTCGATCCCCCTAGGCTCCATACTTAAAGAGCCCGCTAAACACAAGGATTTCCGGGTGTTTGGCGGGTTTTTGTTATGCTTAGATAGGGATGATTTGAGGGCGTGGTCACACGTTTGGTAACACTAAGAAATTTTTGGGTGATATTTCCGCTTTCCTATTCCTCTCTTCTAATCAAGTCTCTCTAAAATATGCTTCAACTAGACATTGCCGGTGATTGCGTACTCTTTTGCCGTCTCGCGCCAAAGAAAAGTTTCAGCTTCCTCGAGGACATTAGAGTACTGGCTGCGTATTCTATAATGCGGCATGCCATTTTCTTTTATTAGAGCATTTATCGTGGCGGTGCTTATGCGAAAATGATTAGCCGCCTCTTTAAGAGTAAGGTTTGTTCGCCCATTGTAGTGCTCTTGGCCTTTTTGTTTAGGTTTATAATATCCTTTAGTCTTGTCTGTCTATATATCGGATGGTGCCCGATCCTGTATGTCGAATCATCTCCATGCCACATGAACAATCAGTGTTTTCTGATTATTAATATCCACAATATTGTGCCGTCGGCTCTCACGTATCTGACTTGAGCTTCGATTTTTAATGGCTTGTTCAAATTGTGCCCTGCAAATAACGGCGAGCATGGAATCCTATGGATTTCATGATAAATACTTTTTGACAAGGCTTGCGCTTCATGTAAATATAGAAATGAGATAGAATCAGGAGTACTAAATAAGATAAGCAGTTTCATTCGTATTTGGGAGGACATATGAAAAAACCATTTATCACAGCACTTGAAGAGATTTTAGAGCGTAAATATATCATAACCCATCCTTCGAAAACATTGCGTTATCGCAAGGGCTATCGCTCGGGTCAAGGCGATGCCTTGGCTGTTGTCAAGCCTAAAAATCTGACCGAACTCTGGCAAGTTCTGAAGGTGGCGGTCAAATTTGACATTATCATCCTTATGCAGGCGTCAAATACAAGTTTAACAGAGGGCTCCACGCCTTCGGACGGTTATGATCGCGAGGTCGTTATTATCTCCGTTACACGAATGAAAGATTTCCATCTGATCAACCAAGGCAGACAAGTTTTATCCTTTCCCGGCACGACACTCTATGCCCTTGAAAATGCGTTAAAACCACTTGGGCGAGAGCCCCATTCTGTCATCGGCTCGTCTTGTC
The DNA here is from genome assembly GCF_017874215.1 of Paenibacillus eucommiae. Classification (GTDB taxonomy): domain Bacteria; phylum Bacillota; class Bacilli; order Paenibacillales; family NBRC-103111; genus Paenibacillus_AI; species Paenibacillus_AI eucommiae. Next base: position 529,723 of record NZ_JAGGLB010000002.1, on the reverse strand, counting down.
TCGGTGCGTCGGTCATCGGCGGAATATGCAATAGCTCGGGCGGCTCACTTGTCAAACGCGGTCCGGCCTATACCGAAATGTCGCTTTTTGCCCGTATTGATGAGAACGGCGAACTGCAACTGGTGAATCATCTCGGTATCGACTTAGGCGATACGCCGGAGCAAATCCTGGCTAATCTGGATTCGGGTAACTTTGATCCGAATGCGATCCCGGAATCGCCAAAGCATGGGCATGATCATACTTATCAAACACGTGTACGAGACGTTGACGCAGACAGTCCGGCGAGATACAATGCCAACCCTGATCAGCTCTATGAAGCTTCAGGTTCTTCCGGTAAGGTTGCGGTGTTTTCAGTGCGGCTCGACACATTCCTGAAGGAACAGAATCAGAAGGTTTTCTACATTGGAACCAATACGCCAAATGTGCTTCAATCCATTCGAAGAAAAATATTAGCGGAGTTCGATAATCTCCCTGTTGCTGGTGAATACATGCACCGTGAAATCTACGATATTGCCAAAAAATACGGTAAAGATTCATTCATCGTCATCCAGAAACTGGGCACTGATTTTTTACCTCATTTATTCGCCTTAAAAGCGAATACGGAGCGGATTTTCAACAAAATGAAAATTTTCAAGCCTTATCTTCCAGATCGAATTTTGCAGAAACTCAGCTATTTGTTCCCTAACCATCTGCCCAAAAGAATGGAAGAATACCGCGATAAATATGAACACCATCTTTTGTTGAAGATGTCAGGCTCAGGAAGTGAAGAGGCTGAAGCCTATTTGGCGGAGTACTTTAAAGAAGCTGAGGGCGATTTCTTCGTATGTACACCAGAAGAAGGTGCCGCTGCATTCTTGCATCGCTTTGTGGCGGCTGGGGCTGCCATTCGCTTTCAGGAAGTGCATCAGGATAAATTCGATGATATTTTGGCACTTGACATTGCCTTGCGGCGCAACGACATCGATTGGTTCGAAAAGTTGCCTGAGGAAATCTTAAGTCAGATTGAACATAAGCTATACTACGGACATTTCTTTTGCCATGTCCTGCATCAGGACTACATCCTGAAAAAGGGAGTCGACGCCCACGCCTTGAAGGAACGAATGCTGGCGCTTCTAGACGCACGCGGTGCGGTCTATCCGGCGGAGCATAATGTCGGCCATCTCTATAAGGCCGCCCCCGCACTCGTCAACCATTATAAAAAAGGCGATCCCACCAACAGCTTCAACCCTGGCATCGGGAAAACCTCAAAACTGAAACATTGGGGTTGAAAAGATCAACGAGGCGCGATCGCAAGCTCTGGAAACTTTATAGCTCATCAACTTAACTTTCGCAGAGCCAGAATCGGCGAAGCAACTGATGTAGCCATAGGTTTGAAGGTCGTTTGTTAGTGAGCTTGATGAAAATAGAACAACACCTCTTCGTTTGGTAAAGTGAAAGTGCGACCAATCACTACCACACAGAAGAGGTGTCTTCTCTATGATAGATCAAAAGCAATCTCTCGATCAACTACCAAACGAAATCAAACCGGCACTTCAAGAATTGAAAGTGTTGAAATACTTACGTGACGCGGGATTCAGGAAGAAACTCGGTTACGCTTGCACACGCTCGTTTGGCGGGTTGTTTTATTTGCTATGCGACGAAGTGGGCACACTTGATTGGACGATCGCTTTGCAACAACTACTCGAGTTGATCCAGGAAGTCGCTTCGAAAGCCGGTAAGAAGCTTTCCGCCCTTATTCAGCGTCAGCTCCAGCAATGGATTCCCGCTTTGCCCAGCTACATCAAGGCTTATCTGCCGATTTCAGGCTGTGAAAGTTGAGTTAATAAGTCATTTTCCAATTTATGTTTACGGGTGTGCTAATGACCATCTGTGGGAGAGCGCATCGCTTGCAGCGATGAGGTCAGGGGTTCGCCCGCGCGGATGGAATGAAGGAATCGACTACGAAGAAAGACCTCAATGTAGGAGCACGGCGTCTGAATCGACCGCTAAAAGTCCTCCTCGACAAAGCTTCGTTAGCCTACAATCAAGATTCATACATCTTTCTAGGCTCCACCAAAACAACAAAAAAACCACTTCATCTGAAGTGGTTTTTTGTTGTTTTGGTGGAGCTTGATAAGGGGGCAACGTACCCCGGGGCTCAGTCCATGCAGACGGAACGAGCTTAGCTTCCTTGCATTTTCGAATCAGTACCTACCCTGGTCATTCTTTTCTCAGTGAAAAAATAAACCAAAGCTAAGAGCGGCAAGATCGTTCCAATGAGAGATGTGAGCTTCCAGCCCCCATGGGTGTAAGACCAACCGCCCAGAAAGGATCCAATGGCTCCGCCTGCAAAGAAAATAGACATGAATAATCCGTTTAGGCGTCCCCTCGCTTCACTTCCCAACGAATAAATCGCACGTTGACTAATTACAAGATTTCCCGATACGGCCATGTCGAGTGTAAATGCGGATACAAAGAGAAGAATCAGAGCAAGGGTTGAATAGCTTTGGAACAGATGGATGAGCAAAAAAGACAAGGCGGCTACGATGATGGCAAGCCCCGTTAACCATTTACCCCAACCTTTATCCGCTAATCTTCCGGCAATCGGCGCAGCAATCGCACCACCCACCCCAACTAGCGCAAACCATGCAATGCCTCTCTGAGACATTCCAAAATTATCAGCCAAATGTATAGGTACGACTGTCCAAAATAGGCTGAAGGCTCCAAATAAACAAGCTTGATATAATGCGCGGCGTCGCAATGCAGGTGTTTGTTGTAATATAGCGCCTAAAGAGAGAATTAGTTTTCCATAGCGTACCATAGGAGTCGGCTTGCGCTCCGGAAGAACATACGATAGCAGAGCAGTCAATAGAGAGATCACAATCGCAGATAAAATAAATATGGCTCTCCAGCCCCAAAGACTGGTTATGAAGCTTGCCAACGGCCGGGCAAACATGATTCCCAGTAAGAGGCCGCTCATCACATTACCGACCACGCGGCCGCGCTGAACTTCAGATGCTAAATATGCGGCGAAGGGCACCAGAATTTGAGCTACTACAGATCCAATTCCAATAAAAAGTGATGCGATCAAAAACAACGACGCATTAGGTGCGAATGCGGCAGTTAGCAGTGCGGCAATTGCAACTAAAAGCATGAAAACCGTGAGCCGCCGATTTTCAATGACGTCACTTAGCGGTACGATGAACAGCAGCCCGACAACGTAGCCGATTTGAGTCACAGTAACAATTAAGCCTGCTGCAGTAGAAGTAAGGCCAATTGCATCGCAAATAGGTCCTACCAGAGTTTGAGCGTAATAAAGATTAGCGACGATAAGCCCGCACGCGGCTGCCAACAGAACCATCATCCAACTTGATATACTTCTGGCTTGATTGGGTTGTTCTTTTCGCATCATAATCCTCCTTTGAATACTGAACGTTTAGTTTTGTAATTATAAATTAAATAATATACTGAACGTATCGTTTTGTAAATAGTTCTTTATTTAAATTTTTATTTTTTGTATACTGAACGTATAGATTTGTTTATTGATGGACACGGAATAGATACCAAGGGGGATTCATATGCAGGGAAAAAGAGGGCGTCCGCGCAACATTGAAACGCAAAACTCGATCCTTTCCTCTTCCTATGATTTATTGTTGGAAATTGGCTTTGGAGCGGTTACAGTAGAAAAAATAGCTGATCGTGCCAAGGTCAGCAAAGCTACGATCTATAAATGGTGGCCTAACAAGGCTGCAGTGGTGATGGACGGTTTTCTATCCGCTGCGTCTGCCAGACTGCCTGTGCCGGATACAGGTTCGGTATTCCAGGATACTTTGGAACATGCTTCGAATATGGCCCTGTTTATGACAAGCCGTGAGGGCTCACTTTTTCTTGAGATCATAGGCGAAGGGCAGGTTGATTCTGCATTGGCGGAAGCATATCGGACCCGATATATACAGCCTCGCCGGCTGGAGGTTTATGGTATTATGGATCAGGGGATTCGGCGCGGAGAGTTGAGGAAGAATCTCGATATCGGATTATGCACAGATCTCATTTATGGACCGATTTTCTACCGCTTGTTAGTTACGGGTGATTTGCTTGACAGTAATTATGTGAGGCAGTTGGTAACCCAGGTTTTTGAAGGAATTCGCTCGACATGAAGCTGCACTGAGAATTAATTAGAAGAGGTGGTTATGAGGCTTTTGCTAAGGTTGCGCCTACCTTTGTCATTGAGCCTTACTATGATCCTGTGAAGGATATAACCCTAATGGGCGATATTCTGGGAAAACAAGAAGAAGCAGAGCGCTGGATCAAGGAGTTCGATGAGAAGGTTTTGAACGATTTGATCAATAATAGTGAGCAGGCAGGAGATCAGTGTCATGCTGTGGTGCATCTTTTGCGAAGCCGCCGCCGCGCTAAAATAAGAAGTAGAAGCAGCAGCCCCCAACTTTACGACAAACGTGAAGTCGTGGGCTGTTGTTCACTGTGCAAATTTTCGTTGATTTATAAAGTGATAATGATTATCATTATCTATGTATGATGAAGTTATATTCCTTAGAATTACATATTCATTAACGTGCGCTTTGAACTTACTTTTCTCAAAATGAAAGGATTGAACCATATGACAGAAGAACAAGTGGTACGTGTTGGCCCTGAGCGGACAGCCACGATCTCGCAATTGGTGAGGGAGAGACGAACAATAAGGAAATTTGCTGATGACCCAACTAGCGAAACGGGGCTGATTGTATGAATAGTACTGAGCGTTATTGTGAAATTGAGAATGCAGTAAATAGAAAATGTGCGCTGACAGGCAATCTAAATGAAATGTATCGTGCTTGCTCCTCTGAGCAGGTAGTGAAGGTGCCAAAGGAAATGGGTGAGGGGTACTGGCAACGTATTCGAACTTATTCTTCTATAGATATAGTAATTTGCGACGTACGTTTTCATAAAAAAATGACCATGAGCAGCAAGGAAGGGGAACATAATATAAACCTCGGATTTTGTCTGGGAGACAGCATCCGTTGGAGCGCTGAGGGAAGAAAGGGTGAATTTGGACTCGATCCAGGGGAGGTCTCTGCTTACGGCGTCCTTCAAACTAGCAATCGGTGTCAGTATGACGTCGATAGACACTTTCAAGGTTTAACCTTAAAACTTAATCACATGAAATCTATTGGCGCTCTCCAGCATCTCCCTTTACACAAAATGTCGGCCGCATTATCGGGAAATTCAGGACTGTTTAATAGCGGACAAATGACATCTAGTATGAAACGTATTGTTCATGATATCATTCATTGCCATTACGAGGGTGATATCAAGCATATTTATTTGGAAGGGAAAGTATTGGAACTATTTGCCGTATATCTAAATGAAGCTATTTTGGAAAAGAACTCCCCCTCACCGTTGCTTGGTCTGTCCAGAACGGACATCGCGAATCTTCAACGGGCCAAGGACATACTGGATGCCGATCTGATCTCCCCACCCAGTCTGAGTGAACTTGCCAAACTTGCATATCTGAACGAATTCAAACTAAAAAAAGGGTTTAAACTGCTGTTTGGCTTGCCAGTTCATGCTTATGTGATCAGCCGGAGGCTGGAAGTTGCCTTCGACCTGTTGGAGGAAGGCAGCATGAAGATTACTGAGGCCGCTTATGCAGCAGGTTTTGGCAAGGCCGGTCATTTTTCAGAACAATTCAAAAGAAAATACGGTGTTAACCCCTCTGAGTATTTCAGCCAGCTTCGGCATTAGAAAGAACAAAATCCTTTTTTGTGTGGTTCGCTCCCGATTTGGGTATCAGGCTCAATAAGCGGAGTGAGATACTGTCTGGGATAGCAAAAACAATGATAATGATTATCATCGTTATCTAAAACTGAAAGGGAGAGACAATGAAACGTGCAACCGTATTTGTATTCCTATGCTTTATTATGATTTTAACAGCATGTGGAAATCCGGCCAGTGGCGGGGAAGATCAGCAAAAACTTAAAGAAGTTGAAAATTCCAATGGTGAAAAGGTGAAAATTCCGATCCATCCTAAGCGCATCGCCGATCTATCAGGATCAACGGAGGAGCTTCTGTTACTTGGAATAACACCGATTGCCTCAGGAAATGTGGATTTTGGCAATAAGACTGTGTTCTCTCCAACAATTAAGGATATTTTAAGCGCTGATACAGTCAATCTAGGCTGGTACGCCGAACCGATAAGCCTGGAACTAGTCGCATCCACTAAACCGGACTTGATAATTCTGGGGACTTTATTTAATGAGGATCTGTACGAGCAGCTTACCAAAATTGCCCCAACAGTCATCGTGCCATATCCCTATTATGAATGGAGAAACCGCTTTTCATTTTTATCGAACCTTTTTGGGGAAGAAGAAAAGAAGGATAAGTGGTTAGCAGATTATGAGAAAAAAGTAGAGGAATGGAAGAAGAAATTAGAGTCTGTTCTTAAGAACGAAACTTTTGCTGTAATCGAAACCTATCCTAAAAATCTTGTCATCTACTCCTCTTCCGGAACCGCTGAACTTATTTATCAGGATCTGGGACTAAAGCGTACACCTGGAATTCCAGAACCTGAAAGCTGGGGAGGGCTGGAGATAACTCTTGAATCCTTAGCCTCCATAGATCCTGATCATCTGATTTTGATGGAGAACAGCGAAAACACAATGAACGACAGTAAAGTTTGGAGCAATCTTAAAGCTGTGAGAAATGGAAATATTTATAAAATCACAAATGTTGACAATTACAATTATTCATTCACAGCGATGGGGCGTATGGAGATGCTGGACCGAATCGGAACGTTAATTCAAGAAAACCATAAAAGCGTCGAATAAAAAAATCCGCTTTTGCCGGGTAGCTTGCTCCAATTGTCCTTGTCTGATTATCAGGCAGGGACGATTTCGTTTTTTCAGTATAAGTTTATGAATGGGGTGGGGTGCAGATGAGTTCCAAATCCGAAATGTCAGGCCTGTTGCGTATTGCTGCCGAGAAGAAAGGGTTATTGACGGTCGCAAGCATCTTTTCGATTTTTTCCAGCTTATTTCAAATCGTTCCTTTTGTCGCGGTGTATAAGATAGTTGAGGAATTGTTGAACCATGCCCAAAGTCCAGGAAGTATAGACAAGGAAATTATTCTGTATTGGGGCGCAATTGCTTTTATGGCTTGGATTGGGGCCTTGGTTGCTCTGTATATCGGTGGGATGTGTTCGCATATCGCCGCGTTTAACATCCTCTATCAGCTTCGTGTGAGATTGGTTGACCATGTTGCCAAAGTGCCAATGGGTTATCATACAAAAACAGCTACAGGCGAAATGAAAAAAATAATCGAGGTCAGTGTTGAAAAAATTGAGAAATTCATTGCTCATCAATTGCCTGATATCGTTAGTGCAGTGATGATACCGATTCTGCTATTGGGTTATTTATTTTGGTTGGATTGGCGCCTTGCTCTGGTTCTGCTCCTTCCGATTGGCCTCGGCTTTTGGCTGCAGACTTGTTTGTTTGGAAGCGAGAGTGGACAAAAGGCGTATCGCGAGTTTCAATACGCTGTGGAGGAAATGAATGCAACCGGGGTCGAATATGTCAGGGGCATGCCGGCAGTGAAAATATTCGGTATTAAGGCAGATTCCTTTTTAACGTTTAAACAAGCCGTTGCCAACTATCGCGACATTTCATTGAAAATAACAGATTTATGCAAAACACCTTACAGTCTTTTTTTCGTTCTTGTAAGCTCTTTGTTTACTTTCGTTGTGCCTATCGGCATTTTATTAGCAAGCGGTCATTCTGAAAACCAATCGTTTGCAATTACACTTATTTTGTTTCTGATCATTACTCCAAGCTTATCGGTGCCGTTATTGAAGCTCATGTACGTGGGAAGTGGATTGAGAGAAATTGTAGAAGGCAACAAGCGGATTGAAGCCATTTTCGCAGAAGCGATTGTAAAAGAACCGGAATTATCTCAAGTTCCTACCGCGTATGATATCGCTTTTCAACATGTTTCCTTTGCTTATGAAAATGAAGAGAGCAAGGATTTTAAACCGGTGTTGAAGGATATTCATTTTGTCGCCAATGCGGGTGAGATGACCGCGTTAGTCGGACCATCAGGCGGCGGGAAATCGACCATTGCCAATCTGCTGCTGCGTTTCTGGGATGTACAGGAGGGAACTATCACGATAGGCGGCGTTCCGATTCGCGATATGGGGACGGAAAAGCTGATGGATACGGTTTCCTTCGTGTTTCAGGATGTTCATCTCTTCTACGATACGATCGAAGCGAATATCAGGATGGGGAATACGACTGCTTCTAATGAGGATGTTATTGCATCCGCTAAGACGGCTTGTTGTCATGAATTCATTGAAAAGTTGGCGCACGGTTACGATACAAAAATCGGAGAAGGCGGCACCTATTTATCCGGCGGAGAAGCACAGCGGATCGCGATTGCCCGGGCGCTCTTGAGAAATGCGCCCATTCTGGTGTTAGATGAAGCAACTGCCTATGCAGATGCCGAGAATGAGAAGAAGATCCAGCAGGGCCTGGTTGAGCTCGTAAAAGGAAAAACCGTTCTCATCATAGCCCACCGTCTGTCCACCATACGTGCTGCGGAACAAATTCTGGTTGTTAAACAAGGAGAAATTGTCGAGCGGGGAACACATGAAGACCTGCGGGGTTTAAAGGGGTTATACGAGCAAATGTGGCAAGCTCATATAAGCGCAGCTGTCTGGAAACTGGGAGCAGATCATCAATCTAATGCTTCAAAGGAGGTCAAAGGGGATGAATCGATACTTCTATAACATTTCGGGAGGAAATACGAAAAGTTTATGGCCTTCCGCTTTTGCAGCCCTATTGGACGGGATCGCCAAGGTCATCCCTGCAGCGCTTTTGGTCGACATTTTTAATACGATTTACCGATCCTTTGCCGAACCGGAGACGGGCTTGAACACCGAACGATTGTGGGCAGTATGTGCTATTTTGTTTGTCTGGCTGATTGTGTCCTATGCGGCGTACGCCTGGCTTTACGACAAATCCTACAAAGCGGCCTACAGCCTGGCAGCATCTGGACGGTTGAAACTTGCCGAACACCTGCGTCATCTCTCGCTAGGCTATTTCGGCAAACGTGACCCGGGGGATATGACCAACTTATTATTAAGTGACTACGGGCAAGTCGAGCACACGATTTCGCACAACGTGCCTCAGCTCATTAGCGCGATTATGCTGCCGCTGCTAGCTCTGGTTGGGCTTGTCTTTCTGGACTGGAAAATGGCACTCGCCATGTTCGTCGCCGTTCCGTTCGGCGTACTTCTGCTTTGGCTGACGGACGCGCTCCAGGCACGTTTAAGCGAAAATCATGTCAGAGCCAAGAACGAGGCCGCCAGTCGGCTGCAGGAATATTTGGCCGGCATCCGCGAGATCAAAGCCCATAATATGGGAGGTAAACGATTTGAGCGATTACGCCTTTCCTTTGATCGGCTGATGCGAGCCTCCATCCGTTTGGAAGGTGTCATGGGGCCACTAATTATGGGAGCAATGCTGCTGACACGCTCCGGGATGACAATTATGATTTTCACCGGGAGTTATCTGCTTGTTGGCGGTACGCTTTCGCTTCCTGTGTTTCTCTTATTTTTGCTGGTGGGAAGCCGTGTTTTCGAGCCGTTGACCGTGGTGTTGATGAGCTATGGCGAAATGCGGTATTCGGCTTATAGCGCGCAGCGCATTATGGACGTTCAGCGTGAAGAGACGATGGATGGAACCGGAAGCATCGATCCTCATGGGCAGATTGTTTTTGACCTGGTTACATTTGGTTATGATGCCAATGCGCCCGTCCTTAAGGACCTGTCCTTTACGATTGAGCCGAATACCATCACTGCTTTAGTCGGACCATCAGGCAGCGGCAAGAGCACGGTAACGCGCTTGATTGCCCGATTCTGGGATGTCCAACAGGGCTCGATCAAGATTGGGGAGCAATCCATTAAGCATGCCGATCCGGAGAACCTTTTAAAACATATATCCATGGTGTTCCAAGATGTTTATTTATTCCAGGACACGATTGGCAACAACATTCGGATCGGCAAAATGGATGCGACACAAGAGGAAATTGAAGCGGCGGCCAAGCGCGCTTGCTGCCACGAATTTATCTCCCAATTGCCGCAAGGTTATGATACTCCGGTAGGGGAGGGGGGATCAACACTCTCCGGAGGTGAGAAACAAAGAATTTCAATTGCCCGCGCCCTGTTGAAGGACGCGTCGATTGTACTGCTCGATGAAGCGACTGCATCACTCGATCCGGAAAATGAAGCCGCTGTGCAGCAGGCTATCAATGAACTGGTCGCAAGAAAAACGGTGATGATCATTGCGCATCGTTTGAAGACGATTCAAAATGCGGATAAAATCTTGGTACTTGAACAGGGACGACTCATTGAAGCTGGCACACACAGCGATTTGTGCGCAAAGGAGGGACTCTATGCAAATTTGTGGAGCTTGCAGCATGATTCCGACGGATGGAGGGTCAAATAAAGTGTGTGTTTGACCACCGATATTCATATTGCTGAAAAAATATGGAGCATAAGCTCCGAGCTTACAAAAAGCCAGCATAGGATGCGCATGTGCTAGGTGAATTGGAAATCTCAAATACGGTCACGAATCTTATCCCTAAATCGTCTTGTTAGCATACAAACAATAAAGGAAGTGTGCAGCATGATGAATAACAACGAGATAAAATGGGATGTTGTGATCATTGGAGCCGGAATTGCAGGGTTGACGGCTTCTGTTTATTTGGCGAGGGCTGGACGAAAGGTGATGCTGCTTGAAAAAGCGGTTCAGACCGGCGGCAGAGCTGCATCGACGGACATGGGCGGCGCGCGGGTTAATCTTGGTCCGCATGCGCTCTATAAGAGTGCGTGCGGGATTTTGCAGGAAGTTGGCGTTACACCGAAGGGAGCTATGCCGAAACCTAACGCTCTGGTTGTTTACAAAACAAGCAAAGGTGGAGATGCCGCCCTTCCTTTGCTTCAAATTTTGCTGGGATCATTCCTTAGTTGGTCCGAGAAAACCCAGTTGATTAGATTCTATACCCAGATGCGTAAAGCCGACCCTGCAGCCTTACAGAGTATCAGTCTGCAGCAATATTTGGAGACCCGCCTACCCAGTCCACGCGCTCGCAATGCTGTGCTTGCACTCGTACGCACAGCCACATATTGCCACGCTCCGGATATGCTTAGTGCTGGTGCGGCGATTGCGCAGCTTCAGGATGGGCAAGTGCTGTATGTGGATGGAGGCTGGTGTGTTCTTGTGGATCAATTGAAAGAACAAGCGCTGGCTGCAGGTGTAACAATCGAGTGCAGTTCTGCAGTCCGGAGTATTGCGGGAAGCGAGCCGGAAATGAGGGTCAGCCTGAAAGACGGAACGATGCTGGAGACGCACCGCGTCCTTTCTACTATCGGACCCAGAGAAACCCTGGCGCTCCTCGATCCAGCATTGCTGCCGGCGGAAGCCGCGATGTTCGAGAAGATCGTTCCTGTTCGGGCGGCCTGCCTGGATTTGGTTGTGGATGGAATGCCGCGGCCCAAAACGATTTTTGCGATTGGAGCCGATTATCCATGGTATTTCTCCAACCACTCGGCCGTCGCGAAGTTCTCCGATAACCCGAAGCATTCGGTCGTCCATGTCATGAAATATTTGCGTCCAGGAGTTGAATCGGATGCCCTGCAGGACGAACACGAGCTGGAACGTTTTCTTGATCTGATTCAACCGCTCTGGCGTCAATATGTGATTAAGCGCCGCTTTCTACCGCATATGCTTGTCTCCCATGATGTCGTCTCTGCCGAAAGAGGCGGGTATTCGGGGAGGCCCGGCCCCGCCGTCAAAGGAAGGGCAGGATTGTTCGTCGCGGGAGACTGGGTGGGGGCAGAGGGGATGCTGCTTAATGCATCGCTGGCTAGCGCTAAAAGCGCCGCGTTAAGTATAATAGAAGACAAAGAATGAAAGGAAGAAAGGGGACGCGGATGGAACTTGATTCTGCTTATATGAGCTATAGGCCGCTGCTTCTATCCATCGCATACCGGATGCTCGGATCTGTGTCTGATGCCGAAGACCTGGTGCAGGATGTGTTTGTCATAGCCCGGAAATGGGAGGTGAGTGCAGAAGGCGGCAGTATTCTCAACCAGAAAGCCTACCTGTGCAAAATTGTCACTAACCGCTGTATTGATTTCCTCAAATCCGCCCGCCGGAAAAGGGAGGTATACGTGGGTCCATGGCTGCCTGAACCTCTTGTTCAGTATGATTCACGCGAACCCAGTCAAGATCCTCTGCAGACGATTATGCTGGAGGACACGATCTCATATGCTTTTCTCGTCCTGCTCGACAGGCTTTCGCCCATAGAGCGGGCAGTCTTCATACTCCGCGAAGCTTTTGATTACAATTATCGCGAAATCGCGGATACGATCGGCAAGACGGAGCTTGGCTGCCGCAAAATGTACAGCCGCTTGAAGCGCAAAATTCAAGCTGAACCTGATCCTTCGCCGAATGATGAAGGGCAGTCTGAAGAGCTCGTTCATCGTTTTCTTCATGCGGCTTCTACGGGAAACATGTACGCTCTTGTCTCTTTGCTGACCGAAGATATTACGGTTTACACCGACGGTGGAGGCAAAGTGCATGCTGCGACACGTCCGATTCGAACGGCGCAGCGAGTCGCGGCATTCGTGCTAGGACTCGCTTCAAAAATGGACGAACAAACCCAGGTTCGTCCTGCAATTGTTAATGGGGCCCCTGGTCTGATCACCAGCAGTCCAGGGGATCGTTATAACGCGGTGATCAGCTTCCAAATCAAAGATGGACGCATCTCTACTATGTACATTTTGCGAAACCCGGAAAAGCTTCGGCATCTGAACCTGTGAAGAAATAATGGAAGGTCCCTAGCTTCAGTGTCAGGGGCCTTTCATATATGCATGTGAAGACTTATATATGGAGTATTGATTAAGGCATTTTTTTTAAAGTACTGACAATTTGAATTAATGCTTTAAAACTTCTAACCATGGAGGTATTAGAACCGAAATTCATGACGATATATGTATCTGTTTCAGGATCGCAAAGCATATGAGTGGCAACAATTCCGATATGCCCTTTTAAGCGTGGCAGGCCTTTCAGCATAAAAAAGAATTCCTCAAAATGAATCTCCATCCATCCAAGACCATAATAAATGCCTGTTCGAAACTTGTGAGCGAAGCTCTCCATTTCCTGCAGCGAATTTGTACTGAGAAATGGTCCGTTTCTGAATGTCTTTAGGAAGATCATAAGATCTTTTGGCGTTGTGATGATGCCTCCACCAGCCCAGTCGCAGCTTAGGCTTTGAAAACGGCTTATATCAACTCCATTTAACCATACATCTTGAATTGGTTTTTTAGGAGTATTTGTAGGTTCGGAATAAAACATCAGATAAGAATCGTTCATATGTAGGGGTCCAAATATTTTACTATGGAGATTATCGCTAAAGGAAGAACCAGTGACACGTTCAATAATTTGGCCTAACAAAATGTACCCCGTATCTGAGTAATGAAAGAGTGTGCCCGGGATTCCGGCAGGTTTTTGATATAGCCTCGTAAAATCGATCAATTTATCGGGAGTCCACAATTCATCAGGCTTGGAGATGATAAGTTCCATGAAGGGCTGTGAATTTATCGCAGGATCTTCAAAATAATCGGCAATACCTGAAGTATGCGCTAGAAGCTGCTTGATAGTTACCTGATTCGCATAATCCACTTTTTGGTACACAAAAAGGTCCTGTAGCTCGGAAGGTGACAAATATTTAGCAATTGGATCGTGGATCGAAAGATCTCCTTGTTCAGCCATTTTCATGATTAATAGGGAGGTAAAAACTTTTCCAATGCTAGCTGTGTGAAAGGGCTGATCATGGGCTATCGAAGCACCGTTCAGTGCGGAAATAGTACCTCCGGCGAAGCTGTACGTGAACCCTTTATGTTCAACAAGAACTTGAAGACCTGTTTGTTGGCGGCTGTTCTTAAGCGATTTCTTTAAATACGTATCAAGATGTGCTTTTACTTGCTCTACACTCATTGATTTTGAAGATTGCCGGTATAAAGCGAACAGTATTAAGCAAGCCAATACTACGATGATTAAGACAATACCCAATGTTTGCATAAGCATCCTCCATAAATAAATTAGATTTTTGTATAGAATTATATTACTATTAGATATATACCTAATAGTAATGTGAGGACAAGAATAAAGTCAATAACTAAAAGGAGATCACAAACGATGGAATACGTCTTACTCGGTTTACTGATTTTGAAAAGTCAAACCATCTATGAGATGAATAAAGCTTTTCAACAGGGAATTGCGTTGTTTTATAGGGCAAGTTATGGCAGTTTGCAGACAGCTCTTAAGAAATTAATGCAACAAGGGTACATTGGATTTGAAGAAGAGGTGGATGCGGGGCGTAATAAGAAGGTTTATTATATTACCGGCAAGGGTAAAGAGGCTTTTATGGAATGGATGGAAGCGGATCTCCCGGCAAGTAGATTAGAGTCCACTGCTTTGTCGAAGGTGTTTTTTTTGGGATTGATCGATGGAAAGTTAAAAAAACAAGGAATTATTCAGAGGATCATCAATCAAATTCAATTGGCAGCAGCAGAACTCCAGCATATGGATGAAGCGTACCAGCAATTCAAGGTTCAAGATTCATACAAGGAGGTGTTTGTATATCAATTAAAGACGCTTGATTATGGAATTCAAACGCACCGTTTCGCCAAAGAATGGTTTGAGGGTCTTCTTGGGGAACTCCAAAATGTCAAAGATGGAATGGAGTCCTGAAGCGCTGGAGTGATAACTGAAATCTCAATGCCTGCCACATTCATAGGTTTGACAGCATTGAGATTTAGACCACACCTGAACTCAAAGTTACTGAATTATAGATTCGAAAACAAACGTTCCGTTTGCAATATATATTGCTGGCGTTTCTCCAAACTTCGATTTTCCATTCCAGTATAGTTGTACCACTTCAGATTATTAATCCCCATTTTACGAAAAGTACCGCGAAACAATATTTTTGTAACCGGGTTTCCGAATATCCACTTGTATACGAAATTAGGTGTGCTCATAACGGTCAATAATGAAACTCTTTTTAATCTGGGAAGCAAACTAACAAACGGACGTCCAGGTTTAGGCTCATCGAAGAGAACCCCTTTTACAAATACCTTATCTATAAAGCCTTTTGTAAGCGCGGGCATGGACTCCCACCAGATTGGAAATATAAAAATAATGTGATCCGCGGCCATAAGCCGCTGCTGATAATTGGCCGCAAGAGGATCATTCGTTTGTTTTTGCCTCCATAAAGCAAGGTCGGAAGCCGATGTGACAGGGTTGAATCCATCCGTGTGCAGGTCGATAAGATCAATGCTGTGGCCCTTAGCTGCCAGACCTCGTGTAACTGCGGATAAAAGTGCTGCAGAGTAACTTCTTCGCTGCGGGATATTTTCAGAAGCAGAAGCTCCGTAAGGATGATCAAAGACGATCACGCAGTTCATAACCAATCACCTCTATTTTGATTATGAATAAATATAGATTCTTGGAATCAATATTTATTCATTGAAACAATAATATGTTTTTATTTCCGTGTTGTCAATATTGTTTTTGGGAATATTTATTTCGTTGTGATTAATTGTTATACTGAGTTCAGATTGCATAAAGGGGGAATGCTCGATGACCCGTTCTTCGGACCCACAATTTAATGAGACAGAAAACATAGAGAAAGAAATATTACTGAAGGAAATGATGCAGCAAGTCGCAAATTTGCAAAAACGGTTTCAAGCCGAAGGCGAAGATGAGGAAAGAAGCTGGATGATTACAAAAACCAGTGACTCTAGAATTGTAGAATTTCTAAGAGAATCTTCTGTAATCACGCTTCATGTGATAGATGCCATAGGTGAGTTAGAGCCAGTAAACGGCATTACGATTTCAAAACAGTTTGGCATCCCAAGGGGAAGCGTTTCGAAAATCACACGAAAACTGGTGGAGCAAAAAATAATCCGATCCGAATTTCTACCTGATAACAAAAAAGAGGTGTTGTTTCATTTAACCTCAATCGGTCAACACATTTATAAATTACATAAACAATTGCATCTTCATATTGAACAAAATGTACGGAATTTCCTGCGCAGGTATGACGTTGATCAGATGCAATTTCTTGTTCAGTGCATGAAAGACACTTCAGAGGCATCATGGGTTGAAACGGAATCCTTCGAAGATGACTCTGACACTGCCAAGAACGCACAAACCGCTCCAGGCATTTCCGAGCACGCTTCTCAAGAGGGAACTGCTATAAGAGAAATCCTTTCCATGCTTCAACAGTTAGATGCACGGAATCTGAAGAAGGCAAAGGATTTGCTTCAAGTCGCGTTTTTTGATTAATCTGAGTTGGAGTGATTATTTGTTGTGGGAGAGTGGCGAAAAATGGATGAAAACGAACTGTTGGCACGACAAGATGATTTGCAAATCGAAGCCAGAGCGGTAGGAGAAGAATTAAAAATCGATGATTTGCTTTCTTCAGCGGGCGATCCGGTTCGAGTAGGAAGCGCTGCGCTTGGTTTGATGGTCTGGAGGGATCTGGATATTACCGTAGTATGTTCCAAGCTCGACATAGATGTTGTTGTTCAAATCGCTTCTGAACTAATGGTCCGCAAAGGTGTGCGGGAGCTTAAATTTCTTAATGATTCTGGTGTCTGGAATACGGATTCCTCCTATCCTGACGGGCTATACCTTGGATTAAAGTATAGAGCCCTCAGTGGTATGGATTGGAAACTTGATATTTGGTTCGTAGACGAACCGGAAAAACAACCCGATCTTATGCATGTTAGGACGATGCCTGACAGGCTCACCCCGGAATTGCGGGAATCAATCCTGAGAATCAAAGATATTTGGGCAACGCGGGCTGAGTACGGAAAAGAAGTGAAGAGCTATGACATTTATATGGCTGTTTTGGACGATAACGTGAGAACACCGGTTCAATTTCAGGAATGGTTAGATAATAAAACTAAATTGTAACTAAATAGTAGTAGAAGACAAATATATTTAGATGTTTCTTGTAAAAAAAATCACCTTGCCTTTTTAAAAAAGGACAAGGTGATGATTCACTTAAGTTCAACTCTTACTGATACTTCACTGTAAGGTGGTCAGTGGATAAGCAAGAGAATTAGTGAATTGGTTTTAATAACTCAACTTCTGATTCAGAGAGTCCGCTTGCTTTGGCGATGACTGAAACCTCGATCCCAAGTGCCAGCATATTCTTGGCGATCTCAGGGGCCTTCTTTCGCTCTCCTTCAGCTAAACCCTGAGCTAGACCTTCAGCCCGTCCTTTAGTTCTACCTTCCTGAAGGCCTTTTTCCGTTGCCCATTCAATCATAGAAGCTTCATCGTACAGGAACTTCTGCCGTTCCTCATACAAACGGCGAGCTTCACGATCTTGGCTCAGAAATTCCAGCGTATCCATCGCCTTCTTTAATGTCGGTTCATTCATCTTCAGCACCTCGACTCTAGTTTCAATCAGCTTTGGATGGTATAATGGGTTTGCAATAAGCTACTAATTTAAGTTAGGAGTTGTTAAACATTGCATATTGGGGTAGATTTAGATAACACAATTCTTGACGCCACTTCAGCCCATTTACATTATTATAATATAGCATCTGGATTATCGCTAACACCCGACGATGTGAATGATTTTTATATTTACCGTTTATATGGATGGGATAAAGCCGAAATGGATGTCGTATATAGTCAATATGGGCATGACATTCATTGGAACTCATCACCTTTACCTATGGCAGTAGAAATATTACAGCAGCTATTTAATCAGCATCAAATTTCAATTATTACAGCTAGGCCCTTACTTTATCGTGAGGTTACCATTGAATGGCTTAAATTACATAAGATTAATTATCACAATATAGAACTAATTGAAAACAAACTACAAGTGTGTATGAATTCAAAGGTAGATGTCTTGATTGATGATGGCCCACACTATGCAGAGGAATTTGCTCTTGTAAATAAGCCCGTTATTTTATATGACCAGCCTTATAATTTATCCGTATCTAATGACTTTGTATATCGTGCTTCAAATTGGATTGAGGTAAAGAAGCATATTGATTTCTTAGAATCTAAACTACATAGATTGGATATTACTGTTCCAAAATTAGATAAGTAAATTAAAAAGATACAGTCTGCGATTAAGATCGTGGACTTTTTTTCGTTTTCATTTTGCGGCACTCATGGCCAGAAGCGAAGTCAGATTAACGTAGCAGGCAGGATTTCCAAAATATAACTAGAACTATTTTTAAATACATGTCAAAAAGATTGTCGTTATGGCATCTATACTCTAGATAGCTGAATGCTGAGTAGTGAAGGAGCCAAAAGGTGAAGGAAATTGTGATTGGACCATCCATTACTGGTGATCAGGAAGAGAAGGAAGCCGCGTTAATTGAACGAGCGCAACAAGGGGATCACGATGCCTTCGGCGAGCTTGTTCGTCGACATCGGTCAAAGGCGCACGCGTGGGCTACAGGCATTACTCAGGATCCATATATGGCAGATGATATTGTGCAGGATGCACTGATAAAAGCTTTTATGCATCTTGGTACATTAGTTGATGTCGCTCGCTTTCTTCCATGGTTGCGCACAATTGTACACAATCAGGCGATGATGAAACTCAGACGTGGAGGACCGTATGGGAAAGAGCGGCCGTTCACCAGTTTTGAGACCTCTATCCGGTCTGATCGGGTGGATTGGGAAAACGTGGAGAGCATTCTCACCTATATGCTAAGAAACAAGGAGCAGGAATATGAAATTCACAGCAATCCAGAAGAGCTTCTCGTTCGAAAAGAGACTCTGGAGACGATACTCGGACTCTTCTCCTGCTTAAACCATCGTGAAAGAGGAATATTTGAAGCCTTCTTTTTCAAGCATCTCTCGCCACAAGAAATTGCAAATATGTTCGATATCACAACGACAAGTGTCTATAAAACGATTTCCCGTACCCGCCAAAAGCTCCAACATGAGCGCATTCGAGTTTATATTAATGAACATCTTATCCAGCGGAGGGAGAAAAAATGTATGACAAAAAAATTATTGGAACGGCCCGCTGTTTATACAGAACGGGTAAGCGATAGCCACTTTCTGGGCTCCAGACCATCGGTAACTTACTGTATATGGGGATTGCTTCAGTATACCGGGAAGAAGGAGGTTTCACTTGCGGAAGTCAATGCACTGACGGGATATGCATTTTGTTTAAACATTTTTAAAGAAACGATTCATATTGGGGGGCCGTTCATTCATGCAGGTGAAGAGCAATTCCCGCAAGCTTTGGCCAATCTCGGCTTTGATTTTAAAGTATTAAGCTTTCTTCCAGTTGAACCAACCATCATCGGCGAAGTACTTAACACGATTCACAGATCTATTGATAAAGGTATTCCAGCTATCATATGGGATCTATTCCATGCTGAATTCGGATTAGTGTACGGGTACGATGACAACAAACAGCAGCTAAATGCACTGGACAAACTGAAAGAAGCTCCTGTCACATATGATCAATTAGGAAAGGGAAAGACCTCGGAAATTGGTCTCATTGCAATATCTGAGCCTAACGGAATTGACCGACTGACAGCATTACGCAATATGTTGGATATGATATTGGAACATGGGAACACGGCAGATTCCATAAAGCATGGTGATGGAGAACTTACAAAAGGACTTGCTGCTTATGATGCATGGATCGAAGCCTATCGAGGGGAGCGAGTTGTACCTTTTTTTAATGCCTATAACATTGCTGTTTATTCAGAATTACGACAGTTTGCTGTACAATTTCTCCGTGGACTAAAGGAAGAATTTAAGGATCATGATAACACATGCATCTGTGATGCAGTTGTTCATTATGAAACGGTGACTGCTGAGCTTCAAGGTCTTGCAAACCTGTTTCCTTTTCCAGAAGGCGGAGATCCCAAGGATGTGCAAAACATCGATAAAGCGGTACAACTTCTTCAAAAAGCCAAAAGTGCAGAAACAAAAGGTTTACTGGCATTGAAACAAATGCGTGAATTCATAATATCCCTGCGAGTCGGAGACATTCAATGAATTACATCCAAGTACGAGGTGCGCGTATCCACCACCTCAAAAATATTGATGTGACCATTCCAAAAGGGAAGTTCGTGGTTTTTACCGGAGTAAGTGGTTCAGGGAAATCAAGTTTGGCTTTCGATATTTTATATGAGGAAGGGAGACGGCGATATCTCCAATCTATTGGGTTGAACTTGCGCGGTGGAGGCGCGGATGATCTTGAACCTTTTGACGATATCTCCGGGCTTCCTCCAGCGATCTCGGTCGAGCAGAATACGATTCTGCAATCCAATCCCCGAAGTGTGGTAGGCACTAAGACCAAAATTCTCGATTACATCAAATTATTATTTGCTCTGGAAGGAAAAGCATCGAATGGGAGGCGAACCAACCTCCCCATTGAAGCCTTCGCCTACAATTTACAATCTGGCATGTGCAAGACTTGCTATGGACGCGGCTTTATAACTGATATTGATATAGGCAAAATTATTCCAGACCCGAGCAAAACAACCGAAAAAATATGTGCTCTTATAAGCACTGTTTTAACAAGGGAAATCCAAAAGTTATCGAAAGAGAATGTAATTGTTTGGGTTGGAATCCCCTACGAGAAACTACCCAGTGAATTAAAACAGATAGTATTATATGGCCAAGAGGGGTTTACAGGAGTTATCACTTGGATTCGAAACCGGATTAAAAATAAGCCGAATCAACGGCAGCACTTGGAGAAAATGTATGGCTCCAGTATTGAATGCGAACATTGTCAGGGTTACAGAGTGAATGAAACGGCACGGAGAACTTTTATCAGCGGGAAGCACGTAGGTGAACTTTGCAGTATGACGATGACGGACCTTTCGAGATTTATGGATGTTCTGCAAAAAGAAGTGGATCTCACACTACAAGGCAGAAAAATTGCTGAGCGGCTGACAAAGCAGTTATATCTGATTCTTGATGTAGGGCTGTCTCATTTAACGGTCTTAAGAAGCATACCTACCTTAAGTGGAGGTGAACTCCAACGGCTCTATCTGATGTTCCATCTTCAGTCTCAATTTGATTCCTTGCTTTATGTATTTGATGAGCCTACAGCGGGGTTGCATGAATCGGAAAAGCATATTTTATTGCATAAATTGAAATCTCTTACTACTTCCGGAAATACGGTGATCGTGGTAGAACATGACGCGAATATCATGTTGGAAGCAGATTATATCGTAGAGTTGGGACCATCAGCTGGAAAAAACGGGGGACAATTGATATTTCAAGGAGCCATAGATTCCTATCTGCTTTCTGAGACATCAGGTATAAGTCCATATCTGTCAGGGAAAAAAATTCTGCCATACAAAAAAGTGGAGCAAAGACGTAACATCACTGAACATAATCCAAAGCTGCTTATCCGTAATGCAAACCTACATAACTTAAAAGACGTGACTGCCGCAATTCCGCTAGGTGTTATGGTGGGGGTGGCTGGTGTTTCCGGAAGCGGAAAAAGCACACTGATCTCAGACACTCTAGTTCCCTTGCTTAGACATTATTTTGACACGGAACAAGAAGACTTCGTAGAAACAGACGAACTACTCGACAAACCAACATCCAATCTGCATGAAATTGGCACCTTGGAGGGCTGGCAATCGTTAGAGAAATGCGTTGTAGTAACCCAAGAACCGATCGGGCGCTCCAAAATGTCTATGCCGATTACTTATGTAGGAATCTGGGATAAAATTCGGAATATTTTTGCTGAGCAGCAAGAGTCGGTTAATCGAGGTTATACCTCCAGTAACTTTTCCTTTAACACAGATCAGGGAGCTTGCCCCTCTTGTAAGGGAGATGGGGTGGAAGTCGTGGATATGGGGCCTCTCGGATTGATCAAACGGCCTTGTCTTTCATGTAAGGGGACTAGGTATCAAGAGGAGGTTTTGCAGGTTACCTTCAAAGGAAAGAGCATTCATGATGTATTATTAATGAGTGTTGAGGAGGCACTAGAGCTATTCAGCGAATTAAAGGCTATCTCTCTCATGCTCCAAACCTTAATCAAAGTAGGATTGGGGTATATCTCCCTCGGACAGCCAGCTCCAACTTTGAGCGGTGGAGAAGCGCAGCGAATCAAGCTAGCTAAAGAGCTGGGCAAAGTTCAGAAGAAAAATACGCTGTATGTTCTTGACGAGCCAACCTCCGGGTTAAGCTTTCCAGATATTGAGAAACTAATCCTACTACTAGATGAGCTTACTGAGCAAGGAAATACAGTGATTATTACTGAGCATGATACAGCAATATTATCCTGGTGTGACTGGATTATTGAAATGGGCCCCCATGGAGGTAGTGAAGGAGGAAAGCTAATTACTGAAGGCACTCCAGAAATGCTTTCCCTTGATCCAAAGTCAAAAATCGGCCTATATTTAAATAGGTCTACAAATCAAAAAGTCCGAAACGAACAGCGGCTGGAGCCCACATCCCTACCCTTTGCAACACATCCAAGTCACTAACATGCACCCCAAAGGACCTCGCAAGGCGTTTTTCTTATGAACTTAGTGATAGTAGCGTCTAGAGGAAGCCCTCCTTCCGTCGAAATGAGCATGTGCTTCACTTAACGATGTTTTTCATCGTTAAAGCAAGTGTTTCCAGGTCAGTCAGCACGTTAATGATGATTTTCATCGTCAAAAGAGGTCGGATGGCCCACTCAGGGTGGAAAACAGGGATTTAACGATGAAAAACATCGTTAAAGTAGCAGATTCACTCGGTTGTGTGCCCTGGGTGGGCCGCTCTTCATCCACAGCGCCTGAGCCCACCAGGAGATCTCCTCCAACCAAGAGAAAAAACCTTGTTGGCTGTCTGTTTGTGCTTGGTGCTCATGCGATTGTAGCTAAACCAAAAGTAGGCTGTGGACTGCACGAATATCAATCGTTCTTTATGCCATTCCGTGCACTTCCATTTTAGGAGCAATTTTGTTGACCGGTTACTTCGGGGGAGTGATTGCTACACATGTTCGGATGGATAACGCGCTTTTTAGTCACATTTTGTTTCCGGTTTATTTAGCTGTGTTTACTTGGGGAGGACTTTGGTTGAAGGATGAAAACGTAAGTAAACTATTCCCATTCTATTAAAATTAATCAGGTCAGGGTTCGATCCTCCTAGGCCAAATAATAAAGAAAGCTGGTACCTTCTGGTACCGGCTTTCTTTATTATTTGCGCCCCTAAGGGAGGGAACCCCGGTTGGTTAGCTTACCCCGCTATCCGCTTCGTTCATGGACGAGAAGATGGAGGGTGTGATGGAGGGGTGAGGAGGTTTTATGCTGCAGCATGTCGGGGAGTGCACGCAAAAGCTTGAAGCGGGTCGTAACATCTTCGCTGTTCCAGTTGGCTTCTACTGTTTGACTCCATCCATTAGATACATTTTGTTTACAAGTTAGAGAAGTTTTATTTACATCTTTAAACTATTATAACTAGGGTATATTGATACAGAGAGATATAGAGGTGAGTGCATGAGAATTCCCGTTTTAATAAAAAAGGAGACTGTAGTAGCACTTTTGTTTCTGGCTCCGAGTGTGGGGGGATTTGCACTTTTTTATGCAGTTCCGTTTGTAATGGGTTTTATATATTCCTTTTTGGATAGTACAATCGCTGGAAATTTCGTAGGCTTGGACAATTATCAAGTGCTGCTTGAAAGCTCCTCATTTCGGAAGGCTGCCTCAAATACAGCTCTCTTTACACTCGTTAGTGTGCCGCTTATGCTGGGCATCTCTTTGTTGCTTGCACTGCTTCTAAATCAGAGTGTCTTTATGCGCAAATGGCTGAGAACGGCCTATATTTTGCCGCTTGTCGTGCCCGTAGCCTCTGTCGTTTTTATTTGGCAGGCCTTGTTTGACTGGAACGGAACGATCAATTCCTGGACGCATAGCTTAGGGATGCAGCGGGTGGATTGGATGAAATCAGATGGGGCGATTGTTGTAGTTGCGGTTATTTATATTTGGAAAAACATCGGATATAATATCATTTTATTTTTAGCAGGCATTCAAAATATTCCAGAGAGCTATTATGAAATTGCAAATCTGGAAGGAGCGGGACCTATCACTAAATTGCGGAGAATTACACTCATTTATTTAATGCCCACGATGTTTTTTGTTGTTCTGATGTCAATTATTAATTCGTTCAAGGTGTTCCGCGAAACGTACCTCATTGCAGGCGATTATCCGTATGACAGCATTTATATGCTTCAGCATTATATGAACAATATGTTTGTTTCACTTGATATTCAAAAGCTGACTGCTGCTGCAAGCTTAATGGTCGGAAGCATTATTATTATTGTATTGGCGCTCTATGGGATGGAACGGCGGTTCCGTAACTTTATGGAATGAACATCAGGGAAGAGGTTGATGCATAGTGGCAGCTTTATTTCGTAAATCGGCATTAACCTTGGTATTGTTCTTGCTTGCTTTGGTCATGCTGTTTCCTATTGTAATTACTTTTACTAATTCGTTCATGACAGAACGAGAGATTGATTTAAACTACCATTTAATCGGCAAAATTACGGAGCTGGGGCAGCAAGCCGGATTTGTTAATTTGAAGCTCATACCCGACTGGGTGTCATTTGCCCAATTTGACAAGATTTTGATCCAATCTCCCAAGTTTTTATTCCTGTTCTGGAATTCTGTACTGCTGGTGACTCCCATCATTGCGGGCCAGCTTGTAGTAGCGGCACTTGCTGCATATGCATTTTCCATGCTTCGTTTCCCAGGGAGGGATACCCATTTTCTGGTCTATGTCATTGCCATGCTGATGCCGTTTCAAGTTACGCTTGTGCCGAATTATATGATTGCTGATAAACTGGGCATTTTGAATCATGTGTCCGCGATTATTTTACCTGGAATCTTTGCTACTTATGGTGTATTTCTGCTGCGGCAATTTTTTTTACATGTACCCGGTCCGTTAATAGAAGCTGCGAGAATAGATGGGGCAGGACATTTCACAATTTTCATCCGTATAGTCCTCCCTCTTGTGAAGCCTGGGGTGGCTGCATTGATTGTTTTATTGTTTGTTGATTATTGGAATATGGTGGAGCAGCCCCTCATTTTTCTCGAGGATCCACTCAAGTATCCGTTATCGCTCTATCTCGCTTTTATTCTTAAGGATGAACGCGGGCTTGGATTCGCATCATCTTTACTGTATATGAGCCCGATTGTCCTGTTATTTCTCTA
This sequence comes from Paenibacillus eucommiae, assembly GCF_017874215.1. Lineage (GTDB taxonomy): Bacteria > Bacillota > Bacilli > Paenibacillales > NBRC-103111 > Paenibacillus_AI > Paenibacillus_AI eucommiae. The sequence continues at coordinate 504,468 of NZ_JAGGLB010000002.1, read as the reverse complement.
CGCAGAATCGTATTTTATCAAAGGAATCCAGTCGACAGGCATCAAGGGATAGAGGAATAAAGAGATTAGGGAGGTTTAGCAGTGGAATCGGGTATCAACAAACGAGCTGAGGCTGGAAAAAAGCAGACAATCAAAATCATTGCCGGACTTTTCTTTGGAGTTTTGTTTATATGCACATTTTTTAGTAATACCTTGTTATCCCTCACTTTGCCAAAAGTGCTGACTCAACAAGCTGTTCAAGGCAGTCTTAGCCATACTATTGAAGGGAGCGGAATTCTCAGTCCCCTGGAAGCAGTAGAGCTAAGAAGCGATACTGCTTGGAAAGTCGCGACTCTGAACGTGAAAAATGGCGATAGCGTGGTCAAGGGACAAGCTCTGATCACCTTTGACAGCAAAGCACCAGAGCTGCAAATTTTAAATGAGCAAACAGCCCTTAAACAGCAAAAATTGCAACTCGAAGGATTTTTTGATAGCTACGTGGAAGCGAGCAGGAATGGAGATGCTTCGCTTATCAAGGCTGCAAAGCGCGAGGTGGACAAGTACAAGCTGGGGATCGAAGCTCAAGAACGCAGCATACAAGCCCTGCAAGTGGAACTGGCCAATAATCGGCAAATGCTTGCTCCTTATGCTGGGATCGTCACAAAAGTCAATGCAACAGAAGGTGTTCCTTCCCCTACATTATTTCTCTCTAATACGAGTAGAGGCTTTGGCCTATCGGTGACACTGGATGCCAATAACGCTTCCCTGTTAAATATCGGAGATACGATTGAAGTAGAGGTGAAGGAAAAGAAAGAAAAGGATGAGAAGCAAACAAAGATAGTAGAAGGCGAGATAACTGAAATCGAACCTACTCAATCAGATGAATCCTTGTCAATGAATAATAAGGAAAGCAGCTTGCCTGCCAAAAGCATCCATATTCAATTGCAGGATGAAAGCTTGAAAGGTGGAGAAATCGGAAGCATCCATCTGCGAATAACAGTTCCCACTGAAAAGAATACCCTGCTTATTTCCAACGCAGCTATACATGAGGATCAAACTGGCAAATACGTGTATGTGGTTGAGGAGCGAAAGGGAACGCTTGGCAATGGCTTTTATGTGGGGAAGTCCTATATTAAGGTCGTAGATGCTAATGAAAATCAATCAGCCGTGCAGGAGGGGATTTTTAATATGCAGGAAGTCATTATAGAGAGCAGTGAGCCCTTGCAGGAAGGCGAGAGGGTACGGCTATAGCAACTTGTTTATCGGATATGTTAACATGTGATAAAGCGGGGTGAATCATTTGGAGAAGACCAAGATTCTAATCATCGAAGACGAGAAAGCGATCGCAGATCTGCTTGCCTATAGATTGAATAAAGAGGGATTTCAGACGATGATTGCCCTTAATGGAACTAATGGTGTGAATGCAGTCCATACCTTCAAGCCGGATTTGCTTTTGCTGGATTGGATGCTCCCGGATTTAAGCGGGATTGAGGTGTGCAAGCAAGTAACGGCCATCCACAATATCCCGATTATTATGATCACCGCCAAATCGGATATTACGGACAAAATTGTCGGTTTGGAATTCGGCGCGGATGATTATATTACCAAACCCTTTGATTTGCGGGAGGTTATTGCCAGAATCCGTACTGTTCTTCGCAGAGTGCATGCCAATCATTCAGCAGCTAAACCTGCTGATCTTACACTTCGCTTTAAAAATATCGAAATTACCACAAGTGAAAGAATCGTTAAGAAAAATAATCAAATTATAGAGCTTACTCCGAAAGAATACGATCTTTTGATCACCTTGTACAGCTATAGAGGAAAAATTTTTTCCAGAAGCGAATTACTGGATTTTGTTTGGGGATACGACTATTTTGGCGATACTCGAACGGTAGATATTCATATCCAACGATTACGCAAAAAGTTGGAAGCTAATGATGTAATTATTACCGTTTTTGGGGTAGGCTATAAATTCGAAAAACAGGTGGACTAGGAATGTTCCTAACTATAAAGGTCAAATTTTTATTGGGGCTATTTATTATTTTTTCCATATCACTGTTATTGTTAAACCATTTCGTTGTGCGTATTATTGATACCAGCAATGAGAAAATCATTACGCAGGACTTGATCGGTATGAAGAAAAACAGCAATGTATATGTGAAGCAAACTTTTATGATCAATCATTTTAATAATGATGAAATTTACTTCCAGCAAACGGCTAAAGACATGGCAGATGAATTGCGTCTTGTCACTTCGAGCGAAATTAGTGCTTATACCATAAAGGGAGATTTGTTGTACCAGACTAATGCCTCCAAGTTTAGCGAAGTCATCCGTGAGGACCTGGAGCATGCCTTGAATGGAAAGACAGCTTATATGATTTCTTATGTGAACAGCCTGGCGGAAGTTTATTATTCGTATCCAGTCGTTATTGAAGGCGAAGCAGTAGGGATATTACGATTTGCCAAGGATTTCTCTTTGCTGCACGAGCAAAGCAAGCAGATTTTAAATTTCATTTATTATGTTACGATCGCGATCTTTGCCGCGGCGTTTTTATTTTCTTATATTTTATCGAGAAACATAACGATTCCTATCGTAAACCTTTCGAAAGCTTCGACGGAGGTTGCAAATGGAAATCTCAACGTCGGATTTAGCTTGAAAAGAAAAGATGAAATCGGAAAGCTGGCTCATAATTTCAGCAAAATGATTGAGAAAATCAAAGTCCAAATCCACCGGATCGAAAAGGACAGGGATCGTCTTGAAGAACTGAATCAGCACCGTAAGCAATTTTTTGACAATGTTACCCACGAATTAAAAACGCCGCTGACTACTATTTTGGGCTATGCGGAAACGATTAAGGAAAATGGATGGAGCGATGCGTTTTTTTTCGACAAGGGCATGAACCATATAATCGATGAGAGTAGACGACTTCATGAAATGGTGTTGAAGTTATTAGAGGTTTCCATGGAAACGTCGGGGCAGGAAACATTTGAAGCCATAGATGTAGGTCAAATTGTATTGGATGTATGCGAGGGAATGACCATTAAAGCCGCTAGATACACAAAGACTATTCAATGTAAGGCGCAGGAGGAGCTATCAGTCCTTGGCAGTGCGCCTAAGCTGAGACAGCTATTTATCAATATCATTGATAATGCAATCAAATATGGGGTGGCGCATTCTACGATTACAGTAAAGGCGGAGCATGTTTCAGATGCCGTGCAATTTACGATCAGTAATGAAGGGGAGGAAATCTCCCGGAAAGATATGGAGCGAATATTTGAGCCGTTCTACCAGGCTGATGACAGGAGGCCTCAAGAAGAGGGGAGCCGTGGCTTGGGGCTTAGTATATGCAAGGCAATCGTCGACGATCATCGGGGAACGATTCAGATTGTGAGTGCGAATCAACAGTCGGATGTGTGCATTCAACTGCCATATTTCAGATCAGAGGGGGACAGTTATGATTCGTTGGACCCGTTGTACCGGTAGGACATTCGGGATGACATCCCTGTTGACATCCCGGTTGATGTTGGCCATCATAGTTCTTAGTCTCTTAATGTCTGGCTGCACCAAAGAGCTGAAATCCAAAACGGTGATTATCCCTGACACGGAAGCGAGCAGTGAGCCTGAGAAGGTTAATGAAGATTTTACTGTGAGTAAAATATATACCCTATCTGACACAGGAGTTATGAATCGAGATATCCTTGGGTGGATCGATAAGAACCAATTACTTGGTGTTTATGGTGAAGAGCTGGAGCGCAGCTTTGAACGAGTAGATTATACATTCAATTCCCGCCAAATAGCAGCGAAATTAACTGGAAACGTGGAGGGCGTCCAGCTGTCTCCAGATGGCAAGTATACTGCCTTTTTTAAAAATGAGGATGCAGGAAAAAAATTAATGCTGTTCGATCTTGCCACTAATAAAGAAGTTGTCATCGAAGGGAATGAGGAAGGACTTTCATTTAACGATCCTATCCAATGGTCGAGCAATAGCCAATTTGTTTCTTTTGGGATAGGGGGCAAGAGAGGAACAGAAGGAAGCCTTTATATGTATGATAGGGTGCATAAGACTACAAAAAAATATTTGATTCCAGACTGGCGAATAAGAGAAGCGGGTTTTGGCGTTAAAATTTCGGATGATGGGGAAAGCGCGCTTTGGATTAAAACAGTGGAAGGACAGGATACTCTCGTTTGTGGAAAGTTAGTGGGAAGTGAATTCATCAGCGAATCTGAGCATCCTCTAAACATAGATGATGGTACATTTGATTATATCTTTAATGATCAAATTCTGTTCGTCAATTCAGCAGGCTCTTTACAATTGTTTGACCGGCGAAATGCTACAGTAACAACTTTATTGGAGCAGCGTATTGGTATTTTTCAGCTTTCCATGGATCGTAAATATATCGCTTATTCCAAAAATCAGGAAGAAATTTTTGTGGCCAAATTACAAGGGAATACGATAATTAATGAAAAGTCGATCTACAAAGGCCTGATTCCATTTCAAATACAATGGAGTCCGGATAATAAGAAGATTTTGTTATCTGGCAGGAAGCTTTTTAGCAGAGCTGCTCCGGCTCCTGCCGCTCAGGAAAGTATTGATTCTAATCCGTTGCCTTTTATTATTGAATTTAAATGAGATAGACGGCCTTGTGGCGTCCTTTGAGGAGCGTGTTCGTGACTTGGGTGCTTGGGGAAGGAAATGGGTGTGGGCTCCAACCGCTGTTAAAGATTTGTTCACTTGAATTGAAATGATCTGGAGGTTGGAACAAACCTTTAAATGCGGACGCTTTCGCTTTTCTACCCAAAGCCCTTCCCTCTCTCAGCTACAACCGCACGAGCACAAAGTTCAAACAGACAAAAATCCCTGAATGCCTATTTGCGTTTCAGGGATTTTTTCTGTGCGCTGGCAATGAAACTTTTTAGATACATTTTGTTTACAAATTAGAGAAGTGTTATTAACATCCTTGCTTTATAAATGATAGTGAGAGGGAAATAGGTATGCAAATAAATAGAAACGGCTAAGAGAGGATGAGAGACATGAGGAAAATGGGATTTATGTATTTGAGCTTCGCTTTAATTATACTTACGGCTGCTTGCGATAATAGCAATGGGGGCGATAGCAGCAGTGGGAATAAAGAGGATATGATCACATCATCACCAACCGTATCACCATCACCAACAATTACGTTGTCGCCAGAAAACACCGAAACACCAGAGAACACATCAACACCAGAAATCACATCACCAACAGAACTTACACCATCGCAAGGAGTTAGAATTACAGAAAAGCCTAAGCCAGCGCAAAGCGCAGAATCAACAGAAGAAGCTAGACCAGCTCAGGAAGTGAGATCAACAGAAGAAGCTAGACCAGCACCAAGAGTTAAATCAACGGGAGAATCTAGACCATCGCAAAGAGCGGGATCAACTGAAGAAGCCAGGCCCGCTTTGAAATAAAAAGTAATGATGAATTCGAGATCGCTTGAACATATAGAGAGGACGATAGGCATGAGAAAAATGGGGCTATTCTTGATAATTAGTTTGCTTGTATGCTTAATCGCGAGCTGCAATAGCAGTACGGATAGTGGAAAACCCAACCAGTCAAATCGTGGAGAAGTAGAAAAATCTAATAGCGGGACTAGAGAAACTTTGCCGCCCGAGGCAACTGGAGATCAGTCAGAACATGTAACAAACTCGCCCAGTCAGGGTAAGAAAACCATAGTGTTTTCAACATTTTATGAAAGTGATTTTTTGAAAGAGGCCAAAAAGAAATATGAAGCGAAGCATCCAAACTTTGAGATCCAGCTGATCCATGCCCATGCCAATGGCGAAGATGCCAATTGGGAAGCCAATCATGAAAAGTTCGTAAAAACGACGAATACGCAAATGCTGACTGGCAAAGGACCCGATCTGCTGGAGATGGACCAGCTGCCCATCGGTCAGTATGTGAATAAAAAGGTGCTTGCAAATATGAGCGAAATGATGGATAACGATCCATCGTTCCAAAGAGAGCAGTATTTCACAAATATTTTGGATAATGTGAAGCTTAATGGCGGTGTCTATGGCATGCCTGTGAGATTCTACCTGTATGGAATCATTGGCGATGAAGAAGCGATTAATAAAACAGGAGTAACGTTCGACGATAAGAATTGGACATGGAGTCAGTTCATCGAGACGGTGAAGGAGCTGAAACAGAAAGGAGATCGTGAGTATGCATTTATGGGGAGACCGGAGTACATGCTGAGTCAAATGGTAAAGGGCGATTACGCAGCCTATGTGGATCAGATAAAGCGCAAAGGAAATTTCGACTCCGGTGAATTTGCCAGCCTGATGAAACAAATAAAAACGATGTTCGATGAAAAAGTGATTAGTGGGGCTTATGATTTTCCGGATACATACTTCATAGAGGATATGTTTAGCTCTATCCGGAACTTTATTCTTTCTGGTACGACACAAAATGTGAACACATTCAAACAAAGAAAGCTTTATAATAAGCCGATAGCAGAGGGTCAAAAGCCAGGGGGATTTTTCCGCACGGAAACAACGATTGGGATTAATGCCAACTCATCTGTAAAAAAGGAGGCTTGGGATTTTGTCAAGTTCCTCATCTCTGATGAGGTAAATCCGGGAGGCTTTCCACTGAACAAAAATGTTTATCAGAAGCTGGCTCAGCAAATTTTACAAGAAGGATCGGTGAAAGCCGATGAAGAAGGACAAGCGCATGGTCAAATATTTAAGGTGAGAGAAGAGGATATTCTAAGGCTGAATTCCTATATCTCCGATGCGATTCATCCTGTTGAATTTAAACCTTCCAAAGTGGAGGATATCATTTTAGAAGAATCCAAAGCTTTTTTCAATGGACAAAAATCGGCTGAAGCCGTAGCTAAGCTGGTTCAAAATAGGGTTACTACGGTCTTGAATGAATAAATTCTGAGAGGGAGATCGAGATGAACAAATACGGATTGCTTCTGATAAGCTGCTTGCTTCTCTTCACCATGGCGGCGTGCAGCAGTAATTCTGATCGTGAAAATGTGGAACAGCCGGATAATGGTAACGTGAAGGATACCCCACAAAAGACAACTGCAGAAACGGAAGAAGCCCTGGCAGCCGCTTCAAATGAGGGCAGGAAAACCATTGTTTTTTCAACATTTTATGAAAGTGACTTTTTAAAAGAAGCGGTAAAGAATTATGAAGCGAAGCATCCGAACATTGCGATTCAGTTAACCTATGCCCATGCCATTGGCGATGATGCCAACTGGGAAGCCAACCATGAAAAGTTCGTTAAAACAACGAATACACAAATGCTGACAGGCAAAGGACCGGATCTGCTGGAGATGGACCAGCTGCCCATGGGTCAGTATGTGAATAAGAAAATGTTGATGAATTTGAGCGAGATGATGGAAAAGGACCCCGGGTTTCAAAAAGAGCAGTATTTCACTAACATTCTGGACAATGTGAAGCTGGACGGCAGCGTTTACGGGATTCCTGTCAGATTCTATTTGTATGGATTGATCGGTGATGAAGAAGCTATTAAGAAAACCGGCATAACCTTCGATGACAACAGCTGGACTTGGAATCAGTTCATCCAGACAGCGAAGGAGCTGGCGCAGCAAGGCGGTCATGAATATGCATTTTTCGGTGATGCGATTGTCTTATTGAATGAAATGGTGAATGAGACCTACGGCCAATTTGTGGATCCGGTAAACCGGAAGTCGAATTTCGAATCCGAAGCGTTCACCCGTTTAATGAAGCAGGTAAAAACGATGATCGATGAAAAAGTAGTGAATCACCAGAGTCGTTCAGATACTTTTTTTAGAATGGATACGATCACTTCCATCCGAAGTTATATACTTGCCGGTACGCAATATATGGAGATGTACAACAAACCCAAGCTGTATAGTAAACCAAAGGCGGAAGGGCAGCAAGCCGGAGGTTTTTTCCGGACGGAGACAACCATCGGTATCCATGCCAAATCTGCGGTCCAAAAAGAAGCCTGGGATTTCATCAAGTATCTGATTTCGGAAGAGACAGAACCAGGAGGCTTTCCACTAAATAAACAGGCTTATAAAAAGCAGGTACAGCAGCTCTTGCAGGTAGGGTCTGTAAAGGCTGATGAAGAAGGAGCGTTGAAAGGCAAGGAGTTTAAGGTCACAGAAGCACATATTCAAGACCTGGAATCTTATCTTTACGATGCGATCCATGCTGTGGAGTATAGGCCTTCCAAGGTGGAAGAAATTATTACGGAGGAATCCGCAGCTTTTTTTGGCGGGCAAAAATCGGCTGAACTGGTAGCGAAGCTGATTCAAAACAGGGTATCGACCTATTTGAATGAATGATTTTGGAGAATTACCGCAGCCCGGAGGAAATACAGAAGTGATTCCTGGCTGAGGAGCATAAAGCAGTAAGAAAAAAAGTAGGATTGTACATTTACATACATTCAGTATGTATATTAAAATTCATTTATACTGTAAAACCATTCTTACAAGGGGGAACTTAATTTTGAAAATCAATAGTTTCTATCCAGTTATCATGACACCGGATGTTGCGAAAAGCGCTGAATTTTATCAACGGTACTTTGGGTTTGAAATTGTATATGAGTCGGATTGGTATGTGAGTTTGCGGACAAGAGGAGACCAGCAGGGATCGTATGAGCTGGCACTGCTGGATGCGGGGCATCCGACGATTCCCGCTACTTATCGCAAGAGGGCAGAGGGGTTGATTCTGAACATGGAAGTTGATAATGTGGATAGCGAATACGAGCGATTGGTGCTGGATGCCAAGCTGACGCTGGAACAGGATATTAGGGATGAGGATTTCGGGCAGCGGCATTTTATCCTTTCTGATCCAAGCGGTGTATTGATAGATGTAATTGCCATGATTCCACCCTCGGAAGAAGAGAGATCCAATTATTTGGATTTGGAATCTGTGTGACAGAGGAGAAGACGGATGAGAAGAAATAAGAAAGATACAGATGAGACCATCCATAAACTGCGGGAAGTTGCGCGGCATCATTTTACCCAGCAAGGTTATGCCGACTGTTCATTGGAGGAAATAGCCAAAAGCGCTGAGGTGACCCGCGGTGCTGTATATCATCATTTTGGCAGCAAGAAAGGGTTGTTCCGTGCAGTGCTGGAGCTTGTTCAGAGTGAAGTGGCACAGCGGCTGGAGGAGGAGGCTGCGCTCAGTGATGATCTGTGGGAGCAATTGTATCTGGGTTGCCGGGCATTTGTGACCGTGGCAACAGAGCCAAAAAACAAGCGGATTATGCTTGTAGATGGACCAGCCGTTCTTGGCTGGGAGGAGTGGCGGCTGCTGGATGAGCAGCAGTCTATGCGGCTGTTGCATGGACAGCTGGAGCTGGTGCAGCAGCATGGCTATCTCAAACACATCCGGCTGGAGGCAGCCACACATTTGCTTTCAGGCGCAATGAATGAGGCGGCACTTTGGCTTGCCCAAATACCGGATGCGGCGGACGCTGCCGAAGCTATGGAAGATTGTTTGCAGACTCTGCGAATGCTGCTTAACGGTATTCGTTGATCCAGCCTATGTTTATTCACTCCAGATCATTGGCGATTTTAGGATATTGCCTTTCAGTTGGATGCTTAAGTATCTGAGATGTTTAGGTTTAAATAAAAAAAGCAGAAACCATGTAATGTGGTTTTCTGCTTTTTTGCTGGAATGCCTAGGTATGGTTTCCGGGGTTCAGTCCGCGGGAAAATAATGAACTATTATGAAACATATATTTCATATGTTATAATACGCTTGAGCAATAATAATGTCAATTAAATAATGAAATTTATTTGCGATATAGTTCATCAAATTCACGAAATCACAACTTAGCTGCAGATAAGGGGAGAATCTCATGAATGGTTTCGAGAAAAGAGCCGAGCGGATTAAAGAGAAGATCATACAGAACACATTCGAAATGCTAAAAACGTGGGAGCCTAAGAGGATACGGGTAGCAGATATAGCAAAGAAAGCAAATGTATCTCAGGTCACGATTTACAATTATTTCGGCAGCAAAGAAGCGCTTTTACGTGAAGTATTTAAGGATTATTTGAACAAGACTACTGCTGAATTTGAGGCTTATATAGACGAAAAGCATTCCTTGAAAGAAATCGTACAGTACAGCATTATGCGCGGAAAAGGAGCGTCTCAAACGCTACCCTATAATGTGTTAAGAGATTTAATGACAGAAGATGCTGAATTGTATCGTTATATTGAAGAGTACAAGGGAAAGGTCATGCCGATCATGATTCGTCTCATCAACGAGGGTAAAGAAAGGGGGGAGATGTCCAGTAAGATTTCCACCCCCACTATATTAACCTTTATTGATATGTTTTTTAGGCACTCCCAACAATTGCTGGACATTGCCAAGGAGCATGGGGATATAGAACAATTCGTCGAAGAATTAAATTATTTGTTTTTCTATGGAATAAGCGGAAAGGATGAGTAGCTTCTAGGAATTCTAAAATTATCTATTACGAATCAGGATGTAACAGCAAAATTCGCGATGGCCAAATGCCGGAGTATTACTAGCTAACCTTCTTGTTCAGGCTTCCAATTCTCTGTAAATAGATATAGCAATCCAGAAGAAGCCGCGGCCCATTTTTTATGATACTATGAAGTTGTCAGGTTGTGTAAATAAACTATACTAGGGTGAAGGAGTCATAACTATGACTAAAGAATTGTGGTTAAATCTTCCAGTGAAGGATCTTGAGAAGTCTAAAGAGTTTTTCACCAAGCTTGGATTTTCTTTTCATCCCCGGCATATGAATAGTAACGAAATGGCTGGCCTGATTATTGGAGACAAGAATGTAATGGTGATGCTTTTTCCGGAGGCTGCTTTCAAAGGTTTTACGGGGAATGAAATTGCAGATACGAATCAAGGCACCGAAGTATTGCTTTCCATTGATGCTGAGAGCAGAGAAGAAGTAGATGAAATGATACAAAGGGCAGTAGACGCAGGCGGCACAGCCTATAGCAAGCCTCAAGGGCAGGGCTGGATGTACGGCGCCGGTTTCACTGATTTGGATGGTCATCGCTGGAATGTCCTGTATATGGATATGAGTCAAATGCCTCAGGAGTAATGAAAACCTTTTTCCACCATAGTATGAGTGTTTTAAAGAAAACAGTCTATACAATATACGCACCCTGTTTACTCCAGGTGATATTCAAGAATTAGCTGCAAATGCCGGCTGGAATATCATAAAAGAAGAAATCATTGATTCCACAGTTTGCAATATGGCAAATGGGAAATCGATATAACTTTATCGGATTATTTAAATGAACTTAAAGATTTGGATCATATCCCAGAAAAATTAATATCACAAATTCGATCTGAAGCAAAGCTGTTGAAGTCATACGCGGAAAATATCAAGGACATCCAATCTATGTCCACATATACGTTTACGGCGGAGTAATCTTAGGGTCGTGTTGACAAAATAGGTTTATTGCGATAAACTCCAGGGAGGGTCTATCGTGATAGACCTTTTTGTTATACAAGGCCGCTAAAGCGTTGATCTTATAAGGAGGAGAAAAAGATGGAGCCGTATAAGCTTTTTGATGCAGAATATAAGTTCGTGAACATCATATGGGATAACGAGCCAGTGAATTCAACTGAGCTGGTTAGACTTTGCCTGGAGAAGCTGGGATGGAAGAAATCCACTACTTACACGGTGCTGCGCAAATTATGTGAGAGAGGAATACTGCAAAACGAGAATTCTATGGTAAGCTCACTATTAAAGCGCGAAGACACGCAGAAATATGAAAGCAATGCTATCATAGACAAAGCTTTCGACGGCTCGCTTCCTCAATTTTTAACAGCATTCTTAGGAGGGAAAAAAATTTCTGAGCAGCAGGCTAATGAGCTTAAGGGAATTATAGAGAGGGCAACAAAATGAGTATGTTATTCACTACCGTATTAAACATGAGCATTACTGCCTCATATATAGCGCTAGGTGTGCTGCTTATTCGCTTATTGATAAGAAGGTTGCCCAAAATATTTTCGTATGTGCTTTGGTCTGCTGTGCTGATTAGACTTGTTTGTCCTGTTTCTTTTACCTCTGATATTAGCTTCCTAAATTTTATTAAGCCAAAGGTACATGGCGATACAGGGATAATAGAGTATCTTCCTTACAATATAGGACTCATGCAAATTCCAAGTATTGAAACGGGCATTACCAGCATCAATCAAGTAGTCAACAACCTCCTGCCTGCTGCAACACCCACGGCAAGCGCAAATCCGATGCAAGTTTACATGTCTTTGATAAGCAGCGTCTGGATACTCGGGATTGTTGTGCTGCTTGGCTACAGTGTGATTTCCTATCTTAAAGTGATCAGAAAGATCAGAACAGCTACCTTGGTTCGTGATAACATTTTTGAAACAGACAGAATCGACACGCCCTTTGTATTTGGTTTAATTAGGCCTAAAATTTATGTGCCTGTAAATCTTTCTGCAAATGAATGGCCATATATTTTAGCGCATGAACAAACCCATATCCAAAGATGGGATTATCTTGTGAAACCTTTTTCGTTTTTAGTGCTGATTGTTCATTGGTTTAACCCTATCATGTGGTTATCATTTGTGCTGATGAGTAAGGATATGGAAATGTCTTGCGATGAAAATGTGATTAAAAAAATGGGCATGGACAGCAAGGGGGGCTATTCAAATTCACTGCTTTCAATTTCCGTTAAAAGAAGCGGTTTGCATATGGGCAGTCCGCTTGCCTTTGGGGAGAGCCATATTAAATCAAGGATTACAAACATACTTTCATATAGAAAACCGGCTGTATGGGCTGCTGCCCTTACCATCGTTGCAACAGTTTCGCTGCTTACAGCATTCACGGCAAATCCGAAAAGTCAGATTGATTTACCTGCAAAATCATCCTATTCAGGATACGGGATAGAGGCTCTAATCGATAATCAAACACCGTATGTAGGCAATAACAGTAAAGTTGTTGCGCTCATTGACGCTATGCCTTTACCGGTTGGTATCAAGCGGGGAACTGTGGAGCTTCAAACAGCGAATCCTCCCTTCGGTATAACGATTCAATTAATGATGAGCGATGCTTCCGAGCTTACTGCTGTATCTGGAGCTATAAGCGGGGATGCTTTTAATAGAAATTCCATACTGCTCTTTAGCTTGATTGATAATGTAGAAAATATTAGCTATAAAATCATCGATAATACTGGAAATTTTGATGGAGCATCCTATAACTTTACTTTTAACAGAGAACAAGCGGACAAATGGGCGGGCAGCGATGTGCGGCATTATGCAGACAATATCGAGTCCCTTAAAAACCTTATTGATCGGCTAAACGGAGTATTAAACTAAGTATTACGGTGGTAGCAGGACCAGGAAAGATATACAGTACCTGTGGATACATCCGTCAAGCCGGTTTCACATGCAGGGTGATCCTTCATCCTCTGCGATTCCTGCTGCGGGTAAGCAGTGTAAGCACTCCCAACATTTTTGTTTGCCGGGGGTGTTTAAGCTATACATAGGAACTAGTGTTTGCTATACTCGTAGTATATAATAAAATAGCATACTCATTATGAAAAATAAAGCTGGTAACGCAACAGAGAGAGGGAGCGGACATGATCAAACTAAAGGATATCGGCAATTTCGGATCTCTTCCCGAAATTGCGATGCAAATTTACGAAGGGAATATTCCGGCTCTAAATAAAGCACTTGCCAACGGTTGGAATATCGAGGAATCTATCGAGCTCAGCAAGCATACCAAATTAAGCCCGCTGGATATTTCACTTATTACCGGACAGCAGGAAGTCTTAAAGCTGCTGGTGGAGCAGGGAGCTAATTTAAATACCCCCAATAACCCAGCCATCTTAACCGCTGTACGTTATTGCGGAGAGCAAATCGTCCGTTATGTACATACACACGGGGCTAATCTGCATGTGCTCAATCATTTGAAGTCTGGTGCCTATGAACAAGCCTACTACGGAAACAAAAAGAACATCCCGCTCATTCACGAACTCGGTCTGGATATTCAAAAGCATGGCGGCAAAACGCTGCGAATGGCGGCTTCCGATCATGATATAAAGACAGCAGCTTTTTTTCTCGAGCATGGCGCGGATATTAATTATAATGAACCGGATCAAGTATATCCGTATAAAGCTACTCCTTTAACGGTTGCGGCAAGAAATAATGATTTTGCAATGGTAAAGTACCTTGTCGAGCACGGCGCAGATGTTACAATTGCTGAAAAGGGCGGAGATCGCGCCTATACGATTGCTGTGAGCAATAGGAATACGGAAATGGCCGACTATTTGAAAGCGCTGGAACCGCTGGAGTTTCATAGCCTGGAAAATAAGCGATATGCTTTAAAAAGCTATAAGCTGCCTCAGGACCTCACGACCTTTCTTGAGGGAGACAAGCTTAATGTGGGGCTGCCGGATAACGATTTAGGCATTGAATATGTGCGTTTTTTTTCTTTCACCGATACGATTGAGATGAAGGTTGGGCGGCAAAAGCTGCTGCGGCTGTCCTCAGAAGTAGATAACTACTCCCATATCGTGATTGTCTGGAACCCGAAGAGCAAATGTGTAGGCTATTATGATGAGGAGCATCAGGAGTATGCGGATGTATGCAGCTTTGCTGAGTTTCTTGCTCATCCTGAACTGTATCTGGAGAAGATACTGGAGGGAGAACTTTAATCGCCAAAAGCAAAGGAGTTAGAAATAAATATGAAAATGAATAAGACACAACAAGTAGCTGAGTATATGAACAATTTTGAGCATCCCCAAAAGAAGGAAATTGAAGAAGTCCGTAAAATCATTTTAAGCGCTAACAATCATTTGAGCGAACACATAAAATGGAATGCCCCAAGTTTCTGTTATAACAATGAAGACAGGTTCACGTTTAATTTCCATAGTAAAGGATTTTTTCGGCTTATTTTTCATTGTGGAGCCAAGGTGAAGGATAACCCGGGAAAGGGACCCTTATTTGATGACACTACAGGGTTATTGGACTGGGCAGCTGCCGACAGAGCTATTGTGAAATTTACTGATATGAATGATGTGAAGGCTAAGGAAGAAAAGCTTGTGGAAATCATAAATAAGTGGATAGAAGTAACAAGCTTGTAGGGAGATATGCTTAGGTTATCAAATAAAACCACACTTTTGAAGGTGTGGTTTATTTGATAACTTTGTGACAGAGTACAGGCTATAGCTATAAGTTTAGCGGTCAGGATGAATGTGTGTTCCAGCTCTCCAGCATGCCTCTGGCCATTTCCATATCGGATTCTTTCCCAGTAAGCAGCGCAAATTTTGCTACTAATGCTGGATAGGCAGCCCACTGTTCGGTAATGTGCTCATGCATGCGAGTCCATACTTTGCCTCCAGCTTTCTCATATCTTACGAGCAGGTCCTTAAGCCCAACCTCGCCGAAAAGAGCAAAATAAATGACAAAATCTTTTCCGGGATTGGTAATCTCAGCCTCCGTCCAGTCTAGAAAACCTGTCACGCGCTGCGTCTCATCAACAAGTATGTGAGGAGGGTGCATATCGCCGTGGCTTAGCACGGAATGCCGGGGCCAGTAAGAATCATCTGCCAACCAGGCATTCCAACGCTCTTGAAGACTATCAGGAATCGTAAAGCTTTGCGCAATCTCCTCCATATTATTGTTGAAAGCTTCGCGCGCTTCCTGTGGACTTTTCATTTTAACGCCTGCTTGAACTGCCAGTGCATGATCAATGTTGTGTAGATCGGCTAAAGCTTGTGCGAACGAGTCGAAGAAGGTGTTCGAAAGCGAATGCTGCTCATACTGCCATAAGTACCCGCCACCTGCGGGATCTACAATGGCAATCGGCCGACCGCTGAGCAGTGGGTATGCAATAAGCTCTGGCGTGAACTGATGCCACTGCGGAACTTGGATCGAAAGCTGCCCGCGAATAAGCAGTAGTACCTTGTATTCATTTGAGGCTCGTTCAAATACATCTGACCGTCTAGGCTTACGCAGAACCCACGCTTCGCCGGCCTCATCCGTTGCAAAAGCAACAAGAAAATCCATACCGGATTCATTTATTTCAACATGCTCAGCGTTCACCCGCAAGCCATTTTGGTTTGCTATAGCTACCATTTCATCAATAATATCCAGATTTTCTTTTGAATGTGTCATGGGCATGCACTCCTTTTATTAAAAAATTAAAAACACAGACGCATCACTGCCTGTGTTTGTCGTAATCGTAAAAGGAATGCCAGAGCCATTCATCATGCAAAATAGAGAAGGGGACAGCTTCCGAATTTCTTCAGAAAAAGTCCTCTTTCCTTGCATTATAAATAAACTGGGGTGTCCGTGGATAGGCAGACCAATCCCGATTACTCTGCACACAGGCAAAGCTGAGAAGAAAAGCAAGCAATTAGCTGCATGACTTTCTCAATCGGGAAAAATTTATCACACGTAACCCCTCCGTTCTGTTGAAGTAAGTTTAGTATAGCAAATCAATAACGAACAGGCAATTTGAATCGGTGAAAAGGTGGAAAAGGCTAAAGAAGCATAGTAAGATGAATAAAAAGTCAAAAGGAGACTATCATGTGCCGAAATATTAAGACGCTATTTAATTTCGCACCACCAGCTACGGATGAGGAAATTCAGGCAGCTGCGCTCCAGTTCGTAAGGAAGCTTTCCGGCTTCAACAAGCCTTCGAAGGTGAATGAAGCAGCATTCAATCTTGCTGTCTCAGAGGTGGCAGTTGTTGCCCAAAAGCTGCTGAATACATTGGAGACCCAAGCAGAGCCTCGCAATCGCATCGTTGAAATGGAGCGCGCCCGGATCAAATCGGCGAAAAGATTCAGGACTTGATGAAGGAAGCTTAAACATCTAGATTCTCAGCTCGATAGTAACCTGAATCGCCCTGGTCATGAACAATGAACAGGGCGATTCAGGTTGTTTTGTGGTTTGGTTTTAGTTTGGTTTAGATTTGTTCAGAAAGATGGTTGTCATGGCTCGCCGCGTTGATTTGAAGAAACCAGCGATGGAGTTCTTGTGCGATGCCATGCGGATTCTCTTCAAGCAAATAGTGATATCCCTCACCGGTATCGAAAAGAGTCAAGTTCTGCAAGTTGGTCCGGCACCAATTCAAATGTGGCTCGCGAAAATTGCAGCCAGGGGCAGCGTAAAATAGGATCTTAGGGATGGGCGACCCAGTGAACCAGGCGTTACGTGTATGGACAGCCTCAACGACTTCACTCGGCTGGTCTCCGATTGGAATTTGATTTGGAAACACCCACATGGGCTTACGTTTGTCCTGATCCTTGAAGGGCTCTCGAAAATGGTCGTGTTCTTCAGGGCTAATGGACCGATGGATGATGGTCCGAGTCATTCCTTCAATGAACACACTATGCTCCCGCATAAAAGGCCATCCCTTCTCAGGATCGCGAAGCATTTGGAAAAGCTCTTGCGCTTCCGGTGGAGAAAATTCGGATCAGTCCGCAGAAGGATATAAGGCTTGGGGCTCGATCATCGCGATTCCCTTCACATTGCCCGGATGAAGCATGGCATAGTGGAGTCCGATTGCTACACCCCAATCGTGACCTACGAGAATCACATTTCTCAGGCCCAGTTTTTCGATAAAACGGGTCATGTACTCGACATGCTCAAGGAAAGTATAACCAATATCCGGTTTATCTGACCGGCCCATTCCGATGAGATCTACCGCAATGCAGCGCGCTGAATTTTCAAAATAGGGGATCACGTTTCGCCATGTGTAGGACCAGGTCGGATTGCCATGCAAATACAAAATAGGATCTCCGCTCCCCTGGTCGATATAATGCAGCTTATAGCCACCCACTTCAAGGAAACGGGATTCGAAAGGAAAATCCTTCCGAATGGGAGAAGTTTCGGTACTGGACATTGCTGATGCAGCTCCTTCAGAAAAATTGTGCTTGATGGTTATAAGCGTATCATTTCAACTGATATACTCATTGTAAAAAAGCGACATTATTGAACGTAAAAGAAGTATCGTCACTTGATCACGATCAATTGCCGATCACGATCAAGTGGCGATACTCTTTAGCAGATCGTACATGATTGCTAATGATACATGGTATGTTGAATGAGTGGTTTGGTATGGTTGTCATTGAAATGTCTAGCCAGCTCCGGCTGGACTTCGCTGCCAAAGAAACGCTCAGGGCTGCATCCCGTAAAAGTTTTAAAGTCATGTGCGAAATGGGCGTGATCACTGAAATTGCAAGCATGCACAATATCTAAATAATTGGTTCCCGCTTTTCTGAGTTGAATCGCTTGCTGGAACCGCACAATATTTGCAAACTTTTTCGGAGAGATCCCAATAAAGTCCTTGAACCTCCGTTCCACTGTGCGCTTGCTTGCAAAAAATTGTCCAGCGAGTTGTCCAATGGATATAGGGCCTGATTGCTGCTGAATTTGTCTGGACATTTGCCTGATCATTTCATCCGCTTTATGATGCCTGTAAACAGATAAAAGAAACTTATGCACAATGGTTAAGCGTTCCGACATATTAACAGCTTCATGAAGCTGATGCTCCATTTCAGAAACGAAATGAGCAGGGAAGATGAGCTTAAGATCTACATTTGCGTCTCGAAATTCATGAATAGGATAAGGAGTAAATGAAGTCAATCCACCGGGCTTGAAACGGATGAGAATTGTTCCGATGCTGGCTGTGCTTTTATAGGTTTTGTAAGTAGTTTGCAGGCCTGTAATGCCGCTTGTGCTCAACAAATCCTCCCTACTATTAGTCACAACTTTCATTGGATTGCCATATTGAATCCCGATTACTGCCAGCGTGGAAGGCAGAACCTTCACCGGGTTCCGGTTGGCAAAGTTGATCGTGCTAAAGTCTTCTTGAACAAGAATGCTGTCTATGTGTTCGCTCCATTGAGGCTGGGGCAGAAATTGATGAAATAGCATGAAAAATTTCCTTTCCAAAATTCAATATTACGCTGCATAAGACTCGCTTGCTCAACGTAGCTGTTAGTATTACTATACTGCAGAATTTTATTTTTTGCAGGAGAACTTAAGAATTAAGAAGAACTTAAGCTATTTTAAGTTAATAAATGCAAGAAACACGCTGCTTGATTGACAACTACCTTGAATTTGTTTTTACTATATATAACTGTACATAAACCACTTAGAGATTGGAGCCATTCCATTGTATCGCAATTTAGAAGAATGCATCATCGATTTGGAGAAAAATGGGCATTTAATTCGTGTTCATGAAGAAGTGGACCCTTATCTGGAGATGGCTGCGATTCATATGAAAGTGTATGAGGCGAACGGCCCTGCCTTGTTATTTGAAAATGTTAAAGGAACAAAATTTCGGGCGTTGTCCAATCTTTTCGGAACCATAGAGCGCAGCAAGTTTATATTTCGAGATACATGGGAAGCGGTGCAGAATGTGATGACTCTGCGCAGCGATCCCATAAAAGCAATAAAAAATCCGTTTAAACATATCGGGACCGGGCTAGCTGCATGGAAGGCTCTGCCTTTGAAACAATCCGGCGGCACTCCAGCTACGCTGCAGGAAATCCATATATCTGACCTTCCCCTTATTCAAAGCTGGCCGATGGATGGCGGTGCTTTTGTTACTCTGCCTCAGGTGTATACAGAAGATCCAGAAAAGCCTGGCATTATGAATTCCAATTTGGGCATGTACCGGGTCCAACTGAGCGGCAATGAATATGAAATCGATAAAGAAATCGGCTTGCATTATCAGATCCATCGGGGCATCGGTGTCCACCAGGACAAAGCGAACAAGCAGGGAGCTCCTTTAAAAGTAAGCATTTTTATAGGGGGGCCTCCGGCGCACACCTTGTCAGCCGTTATGCCCTTGCCGGAGGGCCTCAGTGAGCTGACTTTTGCGGGATTGCTTTCAGGACGTCGTTTCCACTATAGCTATATTGATGGCTACTGTGTTAGTAATGATGCTGATTTTGTTATAACAGGAGAAATTCATCAAGGCGAAACTAAGCCGGAAGGGCCTTTTGGCGATCATTTGGGCTATTACAGCCTAACCCATCCGTTTCCTTTAATGAGGGTGCACAAGGTGTATGCCAAACCAAATGCCATATGGCCATTTACTGTTGTTGGCAGGCCGCCGCAAGAGGATACCGTCTTCGGAGAGCTTATCCATGAAATAACAGGTGATGCGATCAGGCAGGAAATTCCTGGTGTAAAAGAAGTTCATGCTGTAGATGCTGCAGGCGTGCATCCTCTGCTTTTTGCCATTGGCAGTGAACGCTACACTCCTTATCAGCAAGTCAAACAGCCGGCCGAGATGCTGACCATCGCCAATCGGATTTTAGGAACAGGGCAATTGAGCCTGGCCAAATATTTATTTATAACGGCAGAAGAGCAGCAGCTTTTAGATACTCATCATGAAGTGGATTTTTTAACCTATATCCTGGAACGTATCGATCTTCGGCGTGATCTTCATTTTTATACGAATACAACTATAGATACCCTTGATTATTCAGGTACCGGATTAAATAGCGGAAGCAAGGTAGTCTTCGCAGCTTATGGAGATAAAAAAAGAGAATTATGCAAAGAGGTGCCAGGTGTTTTAAGAGAATTGCAAGGCTATGAACACGCAAGTATGGTGATGCCGGGTATAATTGCTATTCAAGGTCCTGAATTTATTACTTACGCAGAAGCGCAGGAAGAACTGCAGCTTTTATGCATCGCTATTCAGGATAAGGGAGGAATTCCAACCTGTCCAATGATTATACTTTGTGATGACAGCCGTTTTATGAGTGAGACAGTTAAAAACTTTCTTTGGGCCACCTTTACCCGCAGTAATCCTTCTCATGATATTTATGGTGTGAACAGTCATTATGAAAATAAGCATTGGGCATGTGATACTGTGATTATCGATGCCCGGATCAAACCCCATCAAGCACCACCTTTAATCCCCGACCCAAGTATAGAGAAGAAGATCGAACGTTTATTTGTCCAAGGGGCCAGCTTGGGTGGAGTGAACATTAACTGAGTCTATCCCTCACATATTGACTTTAGCAATCATGGGCTGCCTAATAGGGCAGCCTGACTGTAAAGGTCGTCCCGATGCCAAGATTGCTCTCCACCTGAATGGTTCCATTATGAATGAGAATGAATTCTTGGGCTATCGCTAGTCCAAGTCCCATTCCCCCGCTGTTGCGTGTACGCGCTTCATCCGTCCGGTAGAATCGGTTGAAAAGGAAAGGGAGATGCTCGGGAGCGATACCAGAACCATTATCTGTAATGGAAATGCAAAGCATGTTCTTCTCTGATGAAGCTTTTGCTGACGGATCTCTTTCATCTTTCAACAGGATGTTTATAGAACCGCCGAACGCGGTATATCGAACAGCATTCACAAGCAGATTAAGAAATACTTGACTCATCCGATTGGGATCAACAGGAATAATCGAATCAGGCGCTTCACATTCAAGCACGATTTCAATGTCCTTATCCTGTGCCCCGGGCAGGGCGCGGTCCACTGTACGTTTCATCAGCGCAAGTACGTCGGTCTGTTTGTATTCAAAAGTTAATTTCCTGGCTTCTGCCAGTGACAACTGGTGAAGATCGTCCACGAGGCGGGTGAAACGAATCAGCTCATCCTGCAGAGTTAGCAGTTCCTCTGGTGCAATAAGCCTTCCATCCTGCTGGAGAAAATCCAATTTGCCTTGAATGACGGTGAGCGGCGTTCGCAGCTCATGCGATACGTCGGCAACGAGATTGCGCCGAATCTCCTCTGCATGCTGCAGCTGCGAAGACATGCTGTTAACAGCCGCGGCGACCTTGCCATATTCGTCCTTGGAGGAAATTTGAACCTGGGTGCCATACTCTCCATTCCCTATACGATCAATAGCTGGAACAAGCTGTCTTAAAGGGGCAGTAAACCGTCTTGAAATCCAATATGCGACCAAAAGAGCAACAGGAATAAACACAATTAAGCTAGTTGAAAGCAGAAAAGTGACTGATGTTGGGATACCTATTCGTAATTTGGATAGATTGGCTACTTCTGGATCGTAATAATGCAGATAACCAATCGTCGCAGCATCCATCTGCAAGCTTCGCTCGATCCCAAGGTTCATGATCAGCTTTTCCTCAGCGCTTCCTCCGGCAGCCAGTACTTTCCGTGCTTTGGAAGTTATTACGTAGCTGACGAATAGATCCTTCTCGGCGCTATCAATGCTGGGTTCAAATTTAGCAATGCCTTCCCAAGATTGTCCATTCTCTATATAGTAGCGAACAAAGTCCCTGGACAAGCCATCGATATCCTCTCCTTTGGACATTTCTGTAATGACTCCGAGAGATTCCCGAACGACTACGTGTGTAATTAAAATAAATACCAGGCTTACCGCTACAATGAATGAGGCCATCGCAATAAATAGCTTGCGGTTAACGCTCATGGCCGATCGCCGAACCTGTATCCAAATCCATATACGGTTTTGATATAGACGGGCATTGAAGGGTCATCCTCGATTTTTTTGCGAATACGACTAATATGGGCATCTGTTGTTCGCTCATCATTTAGAATATCGTCTTCCATAGCTGTCATTAGTAATTGCAGCCGACTGTAGACAATTCCAGGCCTGGAGGCTAGTGTTAACAATAATTTGAACTCCGTAGGTGTTAGCTGAATTTCCATTCCCCGTTTCCATACACGGCATTCTAATTCCGAAATCGTCAGTTCCCCGCGCTCCATCGTAGTTTCCTTACTCTCATTGCCTTCTATACGCCGAAGTACAGCACGAATACGTGCAACCAGCTCCCGCAAGGAAAAAGGCTTTGTCAAATAATCGTCAGCTCCGACCTCAAGCCCAATGATTTTGTCACTTTCTTCGATTCTGGCAGTCACCATAATGATCCCCATCTGGCCAAGCTTGCGCAGCTCCCTGCACACATCAATTCCACTCATTTCCGGCATCATCCAGTCAAGAATGACCAAAGAGGGTCTGACTTCCTTTGCTAGTCGCAATGCTTCTTTGCCGGTTCTGGCTGTTAATGTATGATATCCTTCCTGTTGCAAAAAGGGCTCCATAAATTCAAGTACTTTTTTCTCATCATCGACGAGCAGCAAGCTATGTGTCATTTTCGTGCTCCTTTCCTCTGTGGTTCCCAACACCCTTTTATTATATAACGCCTCTTAAACAATGTGGAAAATTTCACGGAATCCGTAAATGTTCGTCATAAGTTCGCAACATTTGGGTGCTAATATAGCAATCAAGTAATGAAAGATGAAAAATTGAATGGAGGAAGAGGCATTATGAATAAAAAGATCATGATCGTGCTCGTGGCTATGCTGGGTGGAGTGATTGGAGGTTTCGTGCTTTCATCGGTGATTGGCGCGGCGGGCTTCTTGTTGTTCGATCAGGCCATTGGGATTAAATATCTCCCGCTTATTTTGCCATTTATTTGTGCAGCAATAGCCATAATAATTGTACGAAAAAAATAGAACGAGGGGGGATAAACAAATGAAAGAAGAAGCTCAGCTAAGTGATCGTGTGCGGCTTTCAAGATTAATCTTTCTTATATTGGCTTGTGCGCTAGTTGCTTGTATTGTCGTTCAAACCTATATAGCCGGGATGGCGGTTTTTAATGCGCCTAGTCATTGGATAACCCACGTGAATTTTGTGCATATTTTTGAATTTATTCCACTTTTATTGATTATTTTTGCCTTTACGGGCCGATTGCCCAAAGGAACAGGCTGGCTGAGCTTTGCTTTGTTTGGTCTTATTTATTTCCAGTATTTCACCGCTAATTTGCCCGCGGCAGGCGCACTTCATCCAGTTATGGCCTTAGCGTTAATCCTGCTGTCTATATTTACTGCAAAAAGAGCTTACCGTTCTTATACAGTCAGAAAATAGGAGCGAGTTGAATGAAGCAATGCGCTTGTTATCGGCGAATAAACAATGATGGACATTTCCTTGAGGGAACTGTCCGTTTTTTGTTTAGTTAAGAGAGTTTAAGTGCAGTAAAATTGTGGGGACAACCTCAAGCTTTTAACGATGAAAAACATCGTAAAAGTAGCAGCTCTTCATCCCCAGCGTCTTTGCCCGCTAGGAAATCTCCTCCAACCAAGAGGAGGTTTATAGCCAGGGACGTCGAAATAAAAACAAAGGCAAGAGAAAGGGGGGAATCCATTCATGCATGTCCGATTTGTATTTTTGATATTACTATGTAGTGCACTTCTAACCTCTTGTAATTCCGTATATGACTATGAAACTGCCATTAAAAATGGGGATATCGTTGATTTACACGGGAACATGAATAACATGGAAAGACTGGACACCTTTAAAACTAACATGAATCTCCAAAAAAAGGACAAGGTGCGAATTACCCGCTTTACCATAGAGGGAGACCCAATCTTTTATAATTTAGCCTACAATGGCACAGATATTAAGCTGACTTATGATAACTCTAAAGATAAGCACGGGAAAAAAAGGATAAGAAGCACAAATTGCAAATCTCTTTTTATAGGTAAAAGTGATGCAGGAGAAGCCTATAAACTTGAAGGATGCTACGGAGATCATAAAGATTTGGGAGAGAGCTTTGAACTACCCATAGGAATAATTAAAGGGCTAAATTAAAGAAGGTAGGGGTGTGTATGTAGAGTGAAAGTAAAAAGGCTTTATTACGTAATAACTGTTTTAATCTTCATTACTTGTCTATCTATACTATTAAACATCGTATATTTTTATCAAATTAGAGCAGTAAAGATATCGAACCTGTCCACAGTAACTTCGTTACAAACTATGGAGCAGCAAATGGATGCATTAATAAACAATATGAACGACGTAGATAAAAAATACAATGAATTAAACACTACAAGCTTATCTCAAAAACAAGAAATTGTGGATGCTCGGACAAGAAATGAAGAAGCACAAATATATAATGAATCGCTACTTTCAGACGAAGTGTATAAATTGAATCGAATTTTTGAAAAGCTGCCGCAGGTTACAAAGAAGTTAGCTTATATCAAAAAGCTGCAAGCAGAGAATGATACATATTCCCTTACTGTTGATTACGTAGAATGGTATGGGGGCGAGGAGGCTGTTCAAGCAGCCAAAGAAGATAAAGCTGAAGATGCAGCCTCTTTAAATAATGGTTTTTACATAAGAAATAAACAGATAGAAAATAAAAAAGTAACAGCCAAGGAAGATCTGCTTATTTACCAATTGGACGGGACAAAATCAAGATATGTGGGCTTTCAAGACTTTGTTAATGAGAAGGACTCCATTGAGAATAGCGATAGGCTGTTTAATATACATTTTGTAAACAATGAGCTTGTATTATTAGAAGAGCAGTATCGACCTTGATCGATTTGTAAAAGACAAGATCCCAGGTTGAAAAACATCTTCGGGACATGAAGCACCAAAGGATCTCCGGAAAAGAAAACCCAGAGATCCTGAATTTAGCCCTTCTTAGTCACCGTTATTTTCCTTCCTTCCAGAAATTTCTGAAAACATCGATGAACTGTTGGAAATAAGTGATTGCCCGGGGAGACAAACCGTCCAAATATCCAGGTTCTTCGAACCATGGCTGCGTCGAGAAGGAGTCATATGTCGGATAATCCTCCGGCGTGTAGGTAAGCATCAGTGTCCGTCTCGGTATTTCTTTGTAATAACGGCCGCGGTGCAAACCAAAAGGATTAAAAATGAGCGCATCCCCAGCTTTCAGCTCCACCCGCAGCGCGTTGGGCATCCCATCCTCTAGATTATGACTCTTCTGACCGGCGAGACGAATGTAAGCTTCTTCTGGCGAATCGTACCGATTACCGGAATAGGGCACAAATTCAACATCGTCGTTATCCACGAGTGCAATTTGAAACTGTAATCCGTAGCCTTGCGAGTAGTCCCCTTTCCATATTCGATCAAGATTTGCCCGTTCTTCCGCATCGTCCTTCGCGCCAAACTGCGAATCCCGGTGCCAGTTGCCTTCCGAGCTTGTATAACGTCGATTAACAAAATATTGCATACTGCGAAACAACGATGGGCTGCCGAATATTTGCTCGACGATGCCGAGGCAGCGCGGGTCGGCAACCGTTTCCATAATCGTCTTGAAATGTTCCCTGGTGTCGCTGTGCCAGCGGGAATCATTCATGTGGGACATGCTGATAAAGTCCACGCCAGGATGCAGCCTGTCATGCTCCGCTGCAAACTGGTCGTGCACATAATTGCACGCGGTCAACAGCCGCTGCAGCTCGTCACCAACAAATATTTCCGGAAAAATGAGATACCCTTCTTCTTTAAACTGCCGGCTTAACGATTTGATTTGATGCATCGTTTTTTCCTCCTATCAATTAATTACTTTTAGCGGCGTACCAATCATTCAATTCCTTCAGGATACTGGTTCCACCCAGGTTATGCCATTGTTCCGCATAATCGTCGAACGAATCAAGCGGCGCCAAATTAAGAATGATCTTGGTCAATGCTTCTGTTTCCATCTTCGCAAGCGTTGCGTTATTTTCTACCATTGAAGGGAATGGTGCAGTCGTCAGTTCGTTATTGAGATAAAGGTTGTTTTTTCGGTAATAATCAGCTACCGACATGGAGCCGCCTTTGTTGAATATGAGATTATAGCCCCAATTGCTGTTGTCGCCGCCCTGGAACTTCTGAATTTTATCGTATACACTTTTTTCCTCAGTCGTTAATTCGGACGTATTGGAAGTTTCCAGTGCCTGAATAACCCGCAAGCTCACCTCGATGTTTTTGAACGACTTGTAAGCGGAGATCGCGTTAAGCAGCCAAACCTGTTCGTCTTCATTTGAGGCTTCGATATACTGCTTCTTGAAAATGTCGTCGATGTTATTCTCGTAACTGATTTCCCGCCAGAAGTCGAGCAGCTTGAGCACTGCTTCCGGATGTTGAACGCCTTTCTTTACAACCCAGTAAGCGGCAACGCCCAGCTCAGCCTGGGACAAGGCCGGCTTATCATCTGCTGAGGTAAGTGCAAACGCCTTCCATTCCATCGACGGATCCTTTTCCTTAGCCGCTTGCAATGGAAACAAGCCGGCATAAGGAGGATTGTAGAACATACCAATCTTGCCGTTCGCAATTGATTCATATACTTTGTTTGCATTTTTGGCGCCAAATTCGGGATCGATCTGTCCGCCTCTGAACATCTCTTGCAGCTTGCCAAAAGCTGTCTTTATTTCGGGCTGGATCGTACCGTAGGTCAGCTTGTCCGCATCATCCTTGATCATCATCCTGGGATAAGCATGAAAGCTGTTGAAGAATCCTGTCAGTAAATAGAAATCCATATCGACTGCTAGTCCGTACGTATCTTGTTTCTTGTTGCCGTCAGGATCCTGTGAGGTAAAGGCTTCGCTGATTTTCAAGACATCGTCCATCGTTTTCGGTTCCGGCAAATTGAGCTTCTTCAGCCAATCAACGCGTACATACAGCATTTGAGCCCCTTCCCGGCTTGGTGAAGTAAACGGAATAGCCATCAGCTTGCCGTCAATCGTCGCCGAATCCAGCGCAATGTTTCCTTCTTCGGTCAGCAATGCCTTAACGCCATCACTAGCATGCTTCTCATAAACCTCCGTCAGATCCGCAAGCATACCAGCTTCCGCAAGCTGCATGAATTGGACAGCCGATACCTGGAAGAAATCAGGAATTTCGCCGGAGGCGATCGACAGATTCATTTTTTGTTCAAATTGACTTGGATCAACTGCCCATAAGGTTTTCAGCTTAATGCCGTATTTCTCTTCGTAAGCCCGAGTCCAATAATTGTTCTCCATGGAGTCGCCATTGGCGAACTTAACCGTTGGTTGCTGCACGCGTACAGTCGTTAATTCGATTGGCGGATCGTATTTACCGCCCTCTGGCAAATTAGCCTTCTTCGGAATTTGCTGTGCAGCTGTCAAATCCGGAACTTGTGATGACTTGCTCCCATCTCCGTTACTGCTGCCTTTCCCGCTGCTGCACGCTGCAAGCACAAGTGCAAATAACAACAGCAGAGATACACCTTTGCCCCTCGTTAAGTTCATGTTCTTTCCTCCCTTACCATATTTTACTGGTACCGTCGCAAGTCCGAAGCCGGCTTGCTTACCCTTATCTTATGGTTTGGGCTTCTGCCTTAAAAGCAGCAATTCTGGATGTATTGAACCTTTTCACGCTTTTAAGCAAGATTGAATGGTTTGTGAATAAAAAAGCGGCAATTGAATATTTCAATCTCCGCATTGATTTACAAAGGAATATGAAGATAAGGAGCAGAAAATGATACATAATCTCTTACTTTGGATTATGTAGAATGGTTTGGAGGCGAGGAGGCTATTCAAACAGCCAAAGAAGATAAAGTCGATTTCGAGCGTGGTTCTGTCTGAAGGTACGCCGATTATCCATCAATCAGATCCGCCCAAGGAACTTCCTGAATTCTCTAACAATGCAAAGGGGAATTCGTGATTATGACGATTGCGAGACGAATAAGCGTCTTCTCCGACTAATACCCAACCCTGCTCTTCCTGAATCCACTGGAATTCTAGCCCCTTAATTCGAACGATGTGTGCAAGCAACTCCGCGAGTTCCTCCTCATTAAAAATGTACAAGGATTGGAATGATTCCTTCACCACTTGCGCAAAGCGATCCCACTCTTCCGGCAGCACGGCAGTAAATCGGAACAAGAGTAGGAAGGGAAGGGCAACTGGTCCTCTATAGTCCGGATGGCGACCAATGGCGTCACTGATTCTTTCCAGTTCTTCAAATCGAAACACATATGGATGGGGATGGGCCTGATCATCCCAAGCAATCTCCAGTCCTTCATCATCAGCCTTCGTTGCCAAAAGCAGGGACAGCAGCGAGAAATCCTCATCCAGCTCCAATTTGAATATCATTTGATCATGGACTGGCATGATTACCATATAATTCTCTAGCTCGGGATAGGTCCGTTCAACTTCTGTCAGCCAAAGGTAATCCGACCAAAATGATTTATTGTATGCAAGTTTATTAATAATGTCCATTGCTACACCTCCACTTTTCACTCTAACGGGCAGAGTTTATTTGATTATTTCTCCACGAAACTGCTGAAAACCTGCTCAACGATCAACAACTTAGCAGCAGAATTTTTGTTGAACAAGGGCTTACAATTTATGGTATGGTAGAGTTATCCAATTGTAGAAATTACCTTAAGTAAAGATGATGGTGTAGGACTAGTGCTGGAAAGATTTTTGAGCGAGTCTCTAAATACAACCATACTTTAACCATACTTCCTCCGCTTAACGCAGAAAGACTATAACAATTTCAAGGAGACTTATATGAAACAGCTACAATCTAATCCATATCCTGGCCGCGGTATGATTATCGGTATGACACCCTCAAGTTCCCATTTTGTACAAGTATATTGGATTATGGGGAGAAGTGAGAACAGTCGAAATCGGGCATTTCAAAAAGAAAATAATGATGTGAGAAATATCGCCTTCGATGAAAGCAAGATGACAGACCCTTCTTTAATCATTTATTACCCCATCAAGAGCATTGGTAATTACCATATAATAACAAATGGAGATCAGACCGACACTATTTTGGAAGGCATTAAAGCTGGAGAATCATTGGAGAAATCATTGTTTAAGAGGGAGTATGAACCGGATGCCCCCCATTATACGCCTAGAATATCTGGACTTATAGACACTTCAGAAAGCCGCTACTCCTTATCTATTCTAAAAAAAGCACATACCCACGTAGTAGGCTGCCAGAGATATTTTTATCATTATGATAGCTTTGTTTCTGGAATCGGGCATTGTATTCATACATACAGCAGCGAAATAGATGGCATCTTAACCCCTTTTACTGGTGAACCATTTGAAGTGGAATTGATGGATGAAATTGAAGATGTGAGAGATCATTATTGGAAATTACTAAACCCTGAGAATCGCATCTCCTTGTTAGTAAAGTTTATCGATACCAGAAATGGTGATACGGAAATAACAATATTAAATAAATACCAGATCTGAGAAAAGGAGGGCAAAAGATGCTGGAATTCATTTCTGAGATATCCTCAGATAAACAAATAGGTGGCGTGCATTGCGTCCCGATATTAGACAATGGGAATGTGGTGGTGGTTTGGGATCGGGAAGAAAAGGTGCTGACCACAATTGGAATCGAATTAGGAGAAGAAAAAACTCTTTTTGCAAGCTGGTATTGGAAAGAATATGACGCCTATCGATTGTACTATTTAGCACGGGTAAAGAAGTTTGTTGAAATGCCCCAAGGTTATGAGACAACAGGTTATGTAATTATGAATTTTGAAACGGCAATCGACATGATGAAGAAAATAGAAGGAAGAGAAGAGCGAATAGAAGTTATTAGAAAAGCGGGTATTTTATCCGGCCAACTAAAGAATGAGATGGAGTGACTAACGATGTCAATTGAACTCAAAGAATTGAAAGAACTCATCGCATCATTTGAAGAATGGATTTCGTTCACAAATTTGCTGCAGCAAATATCGGAAGAAACTTGGAACTCCAGCATTGAGCAGGGGAAGTGGACCGTTAAGGACATAGTCAGTCACATCATGCTGTGGGACAAGTATTTTTATGAAGAAGCCATTGAAAAAATTGCCTCTGATAAGCCAGTTACGCTTAGACATTTAAACTATGATGATTTTAATAGCGAGGCAATTGAGTATGGTAAAACTATCACAACGAATGAATTACTGGAGAAGGCCGTATTTTATCGCAAGAAGATCATTGGTGATATAAGTTCACTATCAGAAGAGACCGTGAATCGGAGTTATTTAGACGGTAGTGGCCATGTATTCAGTATCCCGCAATACCTAAAGGATTTTATCTGGCATGACCAGCATCATATGGTGCCGCTGAAGGAATACTTAAAAACAATACATGCATGATTGAGGTGCTTAAATCTAATGAGAATAAAAGAATCAGGGTTTATTTTGTTTTTAGAAAATTATGAAGAGAATGTAAAGTTTTATACTGAAAAGCTTGGTCTTCCAATAAGAGAAAGAAAAGAAGGTTTATCTAAATTGGATTTTGGTGGAAGCTACTTGATGGTTGAGCATCAGGGTATATCAAATGAAACGGAGAAGAATAGGGCTCAAAACCCAACTGTCATAAGAATAGAAGTAGAAGACTTTGACCAAACAATTGAAGAGCTTGAAAATCGAGGCTTATCAATACAAGTTCATAGATTTAATTGGGGAACAATCGGAGTCATTATTGATCCGGAGGGAAATAGAATTGAAATAAAGGACTATTGATTTGGCTTAAAGTGAAGAAGGAATATCTTCAGTGAGGTGATTTTTATGGAGAACATTATAAACCTGTTGGTAGATAAATTTATCGAGATTGAGAAGAGAACTCTATTAGTTCTAGATCAGTTAAGCGATGAACAAGTCAATTGGAGTCCTAATGAAGCCAGTAATAGCATAACAAACTTAATTGTACATATTTCAGAAAACATCCATGAGCGAATAAGTAAAGGGATAAATAATAAAGATTTTATAAGAAATAGAGATGCAGAATTTGAAAACATGTATAGAACTAAAGCGGAATTAAAGCATATTTTCGAACAATCATTTGAGGAATTAAAGGATACCACACGGAATATGACGGAAACTGCATTTTTGAGAACGCAAGTAGTTAGAGATAGGGAGAGAACCCATTTAGACATGTTATTTCAATGCGCAGCACATTTTTCAGAACATATGGGACAAATATTATATATAGCTAAAATAATTTTAGATGATCAATACGTTACGACGACATTGCCTAAAAAGAAAATCACTTAAGGACGATGTTTTTCATCGTTAAATAAGGTTGTGGAGTCGACCTGGTACTTTTAGCGATGAAAAACATCGTTAAAATAGCAGAACCTCTTGGTTGTGCCCGCTGGCGGGGCCGATCTTCAGTCTCAGCGGCTTGGCCCCCGCGGGAAATCTCCTTCCATCCAGAGAAAATCCCTTGCTGGCTGTCCGTTTGAGCTTGGTGTTCGTTCGGTTGTAGCTAAAGAGAGGTAAGGGGTGTGGGAGGAAGAGCGATAGCGTCCGCCTTTAAAGAATTGTTCCTACCCTATCAACCATTTCATTCAAGGGAACAAATCTTTAACAGCGGCTGGAGCCCACGCTCCTTACCTCCGCAACGCTCCCACGTCATGAACACGCACATCATAAGACGCCGCAAGGCGTTTTTTTATTTTTTAAGCCTGCAATGTTACATGCAATTCATGTACAATTGGTTCATTAACGATCTTTTGTATTTTAAGGAGGGCAAAATGGTAGTTGTGAACAATCAAACAATTATATATTTTGTGAGACACGCTGAATCGTTATATGTTAAAGGAAAAGAGCGTTCAAGAGGGCTCACGGCAAAAGGAATCGTCGACTCCAAAAAGATCAAGGACATCCTCATGCAGGAAGAGGTTGATATTTTGATTTCAAGTTCTTTTGAGAGAGCGATCCAGACCATCAGAGCATTATCACTTGAGTTGAATAAAGAAATTTTATTGGAAGAGGACTTACGGGAGCGGCAATTATCAGGAGAAGATTTCAGCATAACTGATTTTATGGAATCGAAGCGAATGGTTTTTGAAAATCAAAAGCTTTCATTTCCTGGCGGAGAATCAAGCGAACAAGCGCAGGAAAGAGCAGTAAAGGTGCTGCAGCGTTATATGGAAAAGTTTAATGGAAAAAGAATGGTCATTGGTACACACGGAGATATAATGACGCTAATGATGAGCTGCTTTGATTCAAGATTTAACTTTGATTTTTGGAAGTCAACAACGATGCCTGACATATATAAGCTGGAGTTTAACGGTGATAAACTAGTTAAAGTTTCAAGGTTATGGAAATGATTATCTGTGAAATAAATAACAGAAGTTTTCAAATAAATGGGATATAATATTGAATAAATAATACAAGTATTCAGCATCCAAGAACATAATGATCTTAAGAACGGCGCCAGATGCGAACCTGTCCATTGATCAGGTAAAGAAAGGTGAAATCCTATGATTATCTACTCAGAAGAAAAAGTTCAAGATGCCAAGGATGTTGCGGAGGTTTTCAAGAACTCAGGAATTAAGAGGCCTTATGAAGATCATGATAGAATACAGAGAATGATAGATAATTCGGATGTTCTGATAACCGCCTGGATGGATGGAAAAATGATAGGCTTAGCCAGAGCATTAACCGACTTTGCCTATTGTTGCTACTTATCTGATCTTGCCGTAGATATAAATTACCAAAAACATGGAATTGGAAGGAAATTGGTAAAATTACTAAGGGACAAAATCGGAGATGAATGTTCTTTAGTACTGTTGGCAGCTCCAGGAGCTGTTGAATATTACCCGCGAATAGGTTTTGCTAGAGCGGATAAAGCTTTTGTAATAGGAAGGAAGAAATAAATCACACTAGCAAATAATATAGCAATCTAGAAGAAATCCCAATGTTTGTTTCTTGCTATAATAGTGGAGGATGAAACGATTTATCAAGGGAAGGAGTAGGTAATAGAACCACGCTAACGCCCCGGATATTTCAATGGTAAGTTGTCCACTTTGATTAGGTGTCACGCAGCATAAATAAACTTAGAGGTGATAACCCATGGCAGCTAAAGCAGATAAAATTTTTGTGAATTTACCAGTGAAAGATTTGAAAAAATCCATTGATTTTTTTACTAAGATAGGCTTTGAATTTAACCCCCAATATACCGATGACAATGCAACGTGTATGGTTATCAGCGAGCATATATACGCTATGCTTTTGGTTGAAGATTTCTTTAAAACATTTATCAAAAAAGAAATTTCAGATGCAACAAAAACCACTGAAGTTATTGTAGCCCTGAATGTTGAAAGCAGAGAAAAAGTAGATGAGCTTGTAAATAAGGCGCTGGCAGCAGGTGCACTGCCTTCAAACGACCCCATTGATCATGGCTTTATGTATGTAGGAAGCTTTCAGGATATAGACGGTCATCTCTGGGAGTTCATGCATATGGCCGAAGGTGATGCCGAGCAGGCTTAAGCTGGAATCTAATTTATCACTTTAATCATAGAAGTCCGGAGATCCTGGCAGATTATTTTGCTGGCTTTCGGGCTTTTTTCATGCGAATACAGGATGCCTTCAATTTCTTGATAGCTATATTTCTTTTTTGGTAATATAAAGAGTATGATAAGCAGAACAACTTAGTGACACTATTTGCGTAGAACGGAACATTGAGCACTTAGAGCGGAGGGTTACTTATGAAAGCTACTAAACTTCGTCCATTTATTCCATCAGGCAAAGACTACACGCTCGCACAGCACTTTTTTGAAGATCTTGGTTTTGAAAAAGTGTACTCAGATAACTCGTTGAGTATCTTTCGAATGGGGGAACAGGAATTCTATCTGCAAAACTTCCACAACCAGGAGTTTCAGGAGAACTTCATGGTAGAACTGGTTGTCGAAGATCTTGATAGTTGTTGGACGCATTTGCAAACAACTGCTCTTGATAAGAAGTATCCGATTAAAATGAAAGAGCCGACTGTCTACCCTTGGGGGAAGCGCGAAATCAACATCATTGATCCATCAGGCGTTTGCTGGCATATTTCTGAAGGATAGAGCTAAAGAGTTGACCTACAGAGTGAACCTACTGAGTTGACCTACCGAACAGACCTTCCTGCTGGAAGGTCTATTTCTATTGGCATGGCTGCATTATCTTTTTTCGATATAGGCTTCTCCAAGAATTTCTTTTAGTGTATAAGCATCGGGCGAGAGCTCTGCTTGTATAAAAGAGGCAACCTCATTTTGATTAAGATCATACATAACCTCTATTTCTTTTGAAAACAAACGTGTTTCCTTCTCTAGGAGCTCTGCTAGTGCGGGGATTGGTTTAGCTTGAATGGCTTCATTCTGCAGAGCTTGCTGCAGTCCCTTCACGTAGTTATCCAGTGACCTTGCGCCGACGATCTTCACACCCTTGTTCTCCTCGTTTACCATAATGATCGTAGGGAATCCACGTACACCTAGCGACTTAGAGAGAGCGAAATCCTCATCTAACAATTGCTGTCCCGCTGGAAGGTTTGCCTCTTTCACGATGGCTGCTCCGTCGAGTCCTATTTGATTTACAATTTCAATCAGAACGGG
The DNA here is from genome assembly GCF_017874215.1 of Paenibacillus eucommiae. Classification (GTDB taxonomy): domain Bacteria; phylum Bacillota; class Bacilli; order Paenibacillales; family NBRC-103111; genus Paenibacillus_AI; species Paenibacillus_AI eucommiae. The sequence goes on along the minus strand of NZ_JAGGLB010000002.1, from coordinate 469,449 downwards.
ATCTTCTCCTATATTTAGATTAAAAGCAAATACAGCTTCCCTTGCCCTGCGTAAAAAAGATTTAGCCATTTGCTCATCTATTTGCTGTATAACCTTAAATACACGTGAAGGCGGATATGATGATTGGATCGGATTATTGAGCCACAATGAGCCATCTATCGGCATGCGCGAATGTTCTCCAACTTCCCTCCAGTGCGGGGCTACATCTGCAGGATTATTAATCCCATTCTTCACATCGGCAAAACCGCCCCAGCCTGCCAGCAAACCACCCATCACAGTGTGGAATTTAACATATTGCCCATACTGCACTTCAAACTGGCGCAAAACCGGCTCTAACGCCCAACAATGGGAGCAGATCGGGTCAGTGACATAGTATACATGAACTACCTTTTGGGGCTGATTGAGATCAATGGTTTCCAAGGCATCCTCGCCAGCTTCCCCGCATACACCTGTTTCCAAATCGCAAATCATCTTGTTGTTATTCATAGTGCTCTCCTCTTCTCATGGCTGATTTTGATAATGTAGGGCCCATTTCTGAATAGGTTCGAGAGCGGCTGTTAAGGAACGTCCTTTTTCCGTCAGTTCATACGCAATAATGACGGTTGGTGCTGCCGTTACTCTCTTAATAATTAATTCGTAATCGACGAGCTCTGACAGTTTTAGCGAAAGGGCTCTTGGTGTTATATCCGTAAGGTCTCTTTTTATTTCAGAAAAATGGGCCGAGCCATTCTGACAAAGTGACAGGTAATGCAAGATTAAACCGTTCCATTTCTTTCCCAATATGCTAAATGAATATTCCAAATAGGGACAAATTTGAATTGAAATCGCCTCCCCTTATGAATATAGTATATCTCATATAAAAAATATATCAAGTATAAAAAATATATCACCATGAAAATTTCTTAGTTTTCGTTTTCTGCTATATAAAAGCGCCGACAGATTCTTTAGTGGTGATTACACACAATTTAGAAATTTCTTGTGATTCTAGTTAACTAGCTATCACAAATCCCTTCAATTTTAAATATACTATGATAACTAAATCGAAGGGGGATTTTTCATATGAGTATACGGAAATCAGCGAAAAGAAAAACGAAAAAACAAACTCATCTACATGAATTTGAAGGCAGCACTAAATTAGCAGAACAGGGTGCAGATAGGCATAATCATCGATTTGCAGGTGTTACAGGTCAAGTGATCCCGGTAGGCAACAGTCATGTCCATGAAATAGATTTGACGCATACCGATTTCTTGAACCATTTTCATAATCTCAAAAAAATAAGGACCGGACGTGCAATTCCTGTTGGCAACGGCAAGCATGTACACTTTGTTACAGGAAGAACAACTCTTAATGATGGTCATGTTCATCAGTTTAATTTTGCTACATTAATTCAGAAACCGCTCGTCTAAAAAAATCCTAAACGCATGCAACTGTCATATTGCGGTTGTTTGCGTTTTCCGTTTTGCAGCCAAAGCAGCAGCCCGCCTCCCCCAAATGGAGCGTGTGACTCACACTTAACGATGTTTTTGATCGTTTCCGTTTGAGAAAAAAAAGTTGACAAACGGGTGAAGTATGTTTATGATTGGTTTAAATTTCATATCGGAACACAAAATTCGATGAAGAGAAATAGTAGGTTGCACATCTGATCTAACAGAGAGTTGGGATTGCTGAAAACCAACGTCCAGGTGTTAACTGAAAGCCATCTCCGAGAAGCAAGCTGAAATTTAGTAAGCTCTGCCGCATTTCCTGCGTTACTTGGAACACGTATTGTTGGATACGTGAGTTGAGTGTCACTTCTTTTTGAGGTGAAACTAGGGTGGTAACACGGGTGCAAAACTCGTCCCTTATACAGGGGCGGGTTTTTTTTGTTTTCCAAAAAAGGGAGGAACTAACGATGACTAATCATTCAATGGGAGATTTTATCTCGCCAGCAGTACGGGAAATGCGTCCATCAGGTATTCGCAAATTTTTTGATTTAATCGATGGCAAGAAGGATATTATTTCACTTGGGATAGGGGAGCCTGATTTCGTCACACCCAAACATGTTAGAGATGCTTGTATCCTCGCACTGGAGAAGGGCAAAACTTCCTATACGCCTAATTCCGGACTATTGGAGCTTAGGGAAGCGATAGCAGAGTATTTGTTCAATAGCTTTGATGTCCAATATGAACCGGCTGATGAAGTATTGGTTACCGTTGGAAGCAGTGAGGCGATTGATCTTGCTTTACGGGCTATCATTACTGAGGGCGATGAGATCTTGGTACCGGTTCCCTGCTACATTTCATACTCCCCGATCACTTCTATTGGCGGAGGAAAGCCTGTCGAAATCGAAACTTTTGCTAAGGATAATTTCAAGCTTACTGCTGAAGCACTTACGAGCAATCTCACCTCCCGGTCAAAGGTACTCATCCTTTGCTATCCGAATAATCCGACCGGGGGTGTAATGTCATATGAGGATTGGTTACCTATTGCGAGAATAGTCGAGCAGCATAATCTAATCGTAATATCCGACGAAATTTATGCGGAGCTTACGTACGACCGGAAACATGTGAGCTTCGCTTCGCTTCCAGGTATGAAAGACAGGACTATATTGGTCAATGGGTTTTCCAAAGGCTTTGCGATGACTGGCTGGAGAGTGGGGTATGCCTGCGGTCATCGGGAAATCATCTCGGCCATGTTGAAAATTCATCAATATACCGTGATGTGTGCACCTATCATTGGGCAGATTGCAGCAATCGAATCTCTGTCAGCAAATGGACTGGAGGAGAAGGATCATATGATCGAGTCCTACAATCAACGCCGGCAAATGTTTATTCAGGGGCTAAGGGATATCGGCTTACCCTGTCATGAGCCTTTCGGAGCGTTTTATGCATTTCCATCAATTTCACACACGGGATTAAGCTCGGAACAATTTGCACAGAGGCTGCTTAATGAGATGAAGGTGGTTACGGTCCCCGGAGATGTCTTCGGTCCAGGTGGAGAAGGATTTGTTAGATGTTCGTATGCTACCTCGCTTTCACAGCTTCAGAAGGCTTTGGAACGGATGGGAACTTTTATGAATCGATTATGATTTAATAGATTTTCAAAAATATTCATTATTATCCCTGATTAGGTACTTAGGGGCGTGTGAGTATCGATTTTTTCAGTAATTTGATATAATAAATACCATGGTCAGCTTAATGAAACTTGCTTTTATTTCTTTATTTTCCTAGAATAGGTTGATCAAATGGATGATACATTTAACTTAGTGGATGCTTGGATTTTTTATGGAACGACACTGGAGGATGTTGAATAATGAGTAAATGGATAATTATAGAATCCGTGCATCTACATCGTAATCACAAGCAGCATAAAGCCCTGGTAATTAAAAGATGAGCCAGCTATTTTTTGTTGTTATGCTTATTTTGTCGGGGCTCGGGCTGAGCTCTCAGGCAGCAATTAATGGAGGGCTTGGCAAAAATACCGGAGCCATGGAGGCTGCATTGATCTCTTTTCTCATTGGCTCCATCGGGCTTATCCTGTTGGTATTATTTTTTGGGAAAGGGAACTTGCTTGAAGTGTTTAAGGTGCCTAAATGGCAGCTTCTTGGAGGATTGCTCGGCGCCATTTATATTTCTATACTCGCTTATGCCGTGCCTAAAGTAGGTGTGAGCATCTCTGTTATTTCTGTAATATGCGGCCAAATGACGATGAGTATGCTGATTGATCATTATGGCTGGTTCCAGAGTCAGAGGCTGCCGATCAATGGATATCGGGTGATGGGTGTAATGCTGCTTCTTGCTGCAGTAGTTTTTATTTATCGGGGAAGCACAGTGAATAAATAGGGGGCCACAAGGATGATTGTTCGTGAAACAGAACATGACTTTGTATTGTATCAACAGCATGATCATGCGTTTCTGTCGGGTGAAGCAGCGAGCAATTTGAAGGAGCAACTATTTATTAATGACAGTTACGTCCAGGATGTATTATTTGCTATTTATGAACATGATAGAAGCTGGATCCGTTTAGATGAGACTCCTGTTTGGAATGATCACATTAGGGCACCGTTTTCGTTTACGGACTATCCTTTTTTACCTAAATTAACGTTATACAGCTATGGATTAGATGAGACTGAGAGCAGGAATGAATATGCTGCTTTATTGTGCAGTCTTTATTATTCATCCTTTCAACCGATTAGGGATTCCAAGCAAGTAGAAGCTGTGAGTTTTTATGATCAAGAATTGGCAAGACAGCAGCGGATTATGAAAAAGTTGAATCTTTCAGAAGAGTTGGTCAAGAAGCATTTCAAGCTGTTACAAATATGTGATGAAATTTCTTTGTATGTTTGCATGAATGAAGAAGGCGCCAGCAAAGAAAATGAGCATCCCTGGTATAAGGACGGCTTAAAAACTATAGTTGATGACCAGGCAATCGCAGCAAATTGGCTGAACACAGAAACCATTCGTTTAACACCCTTTTTATTCAAAAAGGAATTTACAGCATCTATTAGATTAAAACGGGTTCCGAAGCAGCTCATTCTTCAGTTGGGCATCGCGTTGGCTTACAGCCAGACTCCTTTTTCGGAGCAGGAAGTACATTTTGTTAAGTAATAGATTTAATGATCGAAAAGACTTGTATGGCGTGATGCTTTAGGGAATCTGCTTAAATGTAGAGAAGAGGAACCGGGACATGGGTGAACAAAAATATTCCGAAATCATACGCTCTGAAAATACGAATAAAAACTTAAAAAAAGATGATCTTCCCTTAATCCGCTGGTATGAAGAAAACATGACTTTTGAAACTTTACGTGAAGCGGATGAATGGGTTTATAGCGATACGTTTAATAAAATTGGTTATGATTATGATGGATATAAGACGACTGATCCTAAATTGGCGTATGCCCTTCTTTACCACTTAATTCGAGCAAATACGCTGGGAACAGAAACAAGGAAGGTTTATGCGGATGAAAAGCTTGTTGATAACACCAATGTTTATATGGTCTGGGTAAAGTAACTCATATTTCCTGAATATCATTCACCTAGAAGCACCTTCTGACTGCATGAAGAGGGTGTTTTTTTGCATTTAAATGTATTCCACCACTTGTAATTACAGATAAAATTTGTTATTCTAAAATGAGAACAAATGTTCTTTATTTGAAACGTTCTTCTTATCAAAAAAGTAACAAAACCATGAAGGAGCGATACAAATGAGCATTGACACGAAGAAGAAAATGCTAAAGCGAATTGATTGTGCTTACGTACCGGTAGCTGATCCAGCAGTTGCGGCAGAATGGTACGAGCGTGTACTGGGTCTGGAGCTGCGCTCACCTATAAAGCCTGGGCGCGGTGCGATCATGATTATGGGAGACGGACAATGGCTGTTCCTGCTGCCAAGCCCCAATGCGATTCCGCTGACATTCACGACAACCGGTTGGGCGGAGGATGATACTCCGGTTGAAATGTTTGCAATCTGCTTCGAAACGGAAGACATATATTCGCTGAATGAATCACTCCAAGCCGCAGGCGCATGGAAAGAGGAAGACTTTGTAGATGAGTCCGGCTGTGGATTATCGGTTACGTTCAAGGATCTGGACGGCAATAAATTTCAGGCTTGGCAGCAGCCCAAATAACAGTCGCGGAGGGTGTTAGATGAAAACGTCAGCAAACAAAATTCCGATCCAGAATCGTGTGGCGAGCATTTTCGTGCATGTAACTGATTTGAGGCGTGCAGCGGAGTGGTACAGTGAATTGCTTGGGCTGCCGGTAAAGGAGGAACGGCTGAATGGTGGGCCCGTATACTGGTTCGATATCCCCGGAACAGGACTGATCCTTGATAACAATGCGAACAATCGCTTGAATCCGGATTGGCGGGAGGAAATGAAACCGCTTATTATGTTCTCCTGTGAAGATATTGATGAGGCGTATGCATATGTGACGGAGCATGGCGAACCGCTTATGAAGCCCGAGCATCACCCGGGCATGGCATATTTTAACTTCCTTGATCCTGATGGCCGTGCGTATATGGTGTGTTGGAGCAATGGGGTAGCGGGGTCTGAGTTGGACGAGTCTAATGAGCCTTTGACCACAAGCCCGATTCGTCCACGCATCGGCGGCGTATTTGTAAACGTTCGTAATATGAAATCCGCGGCGAAGTGGATCAGTGGTCTGCTGGGGTTGGCTTGCCGGGAGGAAGATACAATCCAGTCGATTTATACGGTACCGACGACGACTGGAGCGGCCATCCTGCTCGACGATAATCGCTTCCGGCAAGGCGAGAATTATGAAATTCCGTTCATGTTCGCATGTGACGATATTGAAGCTGCGTTCCAATATGTCTCTGAGAAGGGAATGGATGTGTTTCACGGCATAGAGGGGATTGGTGTGAAGTTTTTCACGCTTCGCGACCCGGACAACAACCTTGTAATGGTGTGCCAGGATGGAGAGGAACCTTCTGGAATCATCGACGGCTATACGCTCGTCCAGCTGCCGGTTAGAGATTTGCCACGTGCGGTCTCGTTTTATCGAGATGTACTCGGATTTATCCTTGAGCATCCAGAGCGGCCTATCGAGGAGCACGCATTTTTGCGAACCCTTTCCGGGCAAGGGCCTGGACTTCACTTATTAGAAGTGGAGAGTGATGAGTACAAGCACGATCATTGGTATCGCGGTGAGCAGCCAGTTCATGGGCTTGAGCTGCACAGCCGCGATGTTCGAGCTTTGCATCGCAGGCTTGTTCGCGCGGGCATACGTATCGAAGCAGAGCCTTATTTCGTCGAGCCATGTGGTGGATATGTGAAGTTTTATGATCCGGACGGCCATCTTATTTGTGTCAACCAGTCGTGACTAACAAGTTTGAATAAGCTACATATGGTCGGGTAAAGTGACATATTTTTATCATTTTAAGGAGGCTGTTTTGTTTGGCGAATCCCAGGGCAATTGGCTCGACGCTGCCTGTTCTCATGGTTAGCGACCTAGCACGTTCACATGAGTATTATCGGAATGTACTTGGCTTTAATGTTACAGATTGGTGGGTGGAGCGGGACGGCTTGAACGGTTTCGCGCTTAAAATGTTTCAAGCGGATCACGTGGACGATGTGCGACCGAATACCCCAGCCAAAGGGGCAGCAATCGGCGTGGACGTTTACGCCTATGTGGACACATGGGATCAGTTGGAATCGCTGCTGAAAGAGTTCAAGGGAAAAGGGGCAGACATAGCGCAAGATATCGTCACCTACCCGGACGGAGGGCCGTGGAAGGAATTTATCGTCCGTGATCCGGACGGATATGCCTTTGCTTTTGGTGGTGTAGATGGAAGGCCGGGTGGACGACGCAGTCCCTTGCGCCCTCACATTTCCGGGGTAACCCTCTGGGTACGCAATCTTGATGCTGCAGCAGAGCGATATGCAAAGCTGCTCGATTTGAACGTTTCACCAGAGGATCGTTACTTCGGGCATATGCACGTATTTCATTTGGAGAATGGTACGGACCTGGCACTTGACTCCAATGGGATGGAACACATCCCGGTACCGCCGCCTGCACCAGGCCCTGTATTATTCACTATACATACAGACGACATCGATGCTGCCCACGATTTTGTGATTCCGCTTGGCTTTGAAATCGTTTATGGAATTAAACATTTTCCCGGAATGGCCTTTTTCAACATGCGCGATGAAGACGGCAACATCCTGACGATTGTTCAGTCAAAGCAATAAAGAATAACGGCAGTCTGGAGCTTGAGTAACAAGTGCTAGACTGCCTTCATCTTGTTAAGATTTTGAGAGAACTTGACTGGACTGCCGGGATGAGGGCATTTTCTTCTTTTTTTGTACATTGTTTAAACATTATTTTCATGCTAACCTAATAGAGGATTATATCCTTTATGGGAGTGACAACTTATATGTCGAATAACTTAATATATTGGACTTATTTAGGTCTAGTGTGTGTAGTGCCGCCCCTTTTGGGGATCTTGCTTATGAGAAGAACGAAGAGGCTGAACTTTTCATTCTGGGTATCAACTATTGTGAATGTTGTGCTTACCGGAGCAGGGGTGCTTTGGTGGTACTCAGTGAATGAAGATTCGTTTATAAAAGTCTTTGGCGCTGTTTTTTATGCAGTTGCTTGTGTAAATGTTATCGTTCTGGAATTGTTTGCGCTCGTAAGTATGCGTCAAAAATCCACTTCAGAGAAAGGTTAGCGAATCATGACCCGTTATTCATCCCGTCGATTTTATTTACTGCTCGGCGCCGCTATCCTATGGATGGCGGTTATTTTCTATAAATCTGCCGAGTCCTATCAGGAGCAAAGCCTGCTTCCATTTTTTGCAGATTGGATATCAGATCCTGACTTGTCCAGTTGGTTGTCCCCCTTGGAATTTACCTATGATGGCGGGTTAGTTAGTTGGAGGGATCCTTATGGGATGCTGGAATTTTTCATCCGCAAAGGAGGACATGTCGTCGGTTATGCGATCTTGTCCCTGCTCTTGGGCTACGCCTTCCTGGCCAGACCCATAAAGAGCTCGACAGCGATTCTGTTATCTTCCCTGATCTCTGTACTTTATGCCGCTTCAGATGAATGGCACCAATCCTTTGTGGAAGGAAGGACAGGGCATGCCATTGATGTGGGTGTGGATTCCATTGGTGTTTTACTTGTGCTCATTTGGCTATTTTATTCGGAGTACCGCAAAAGAAAACGTAACCGATACAGCTACAGCTACCGTTAAAAAAGCATCTAAATGCGATAAAGCTTATCCATGGATAATACAGTGGTTATGACGCATATATATCGGGAGAGGCTAAATACATGGAGACATGGATGGTCCTTACAGACAATCTTCAAGTATTTATTCCAGATTTCCATCAACAAATTTAACGTTTCAGTAAGTGCAAAAAAAAAAGAACGGTCATATCGACCGATCTGGGGAAACTTGTTATTACTTTTATTTTTGTTCTCTGGCTGCCTGGGGATTAGCCGCCCCGAAATTTTTTTCTTTCGAGTACCAGCTCGAATTGGCTAAGAAAAAGCCGACAATGGCAAATATAATCAAGCGAATGGGAATCCAAATGATGCGGATTTCACCTTGTGTAATGAATTCGATGGTTCCGAAGAAAAGGGTAAGTAAGAGACTCCATGGCAGGACCCCGTAGAATAATAAATATTTGGATCTTCCCAGTTCTCTTTTCTTTCTCCAATTTGTTTTCTGCTGTTCGTTCATCATCCGCATCTCCTTTAGCCTACATCAACCTTTTTTGAGCTTTCACAAAAGTATAACATTGGACAAAGAAAATGACCAATCGAATACTGGTGCGAGCAATAATTGAAAAATGCTTAGTCGACTGGAATATGGTAATATAGTTAAGGTAATACGTAAGCAAGTCCTGAAGGGAGGTAGGATTCTTTGGGTAAATTTTTGTTGTTTCCTTTACTGTGGTTTCTTACGGGCAGTCCTTTTCTTGCGATTCTCATCCTTGTGATTATATTCTACCTGCTTGATCGAAGGTTTGTAGGGATCACACCTAATATTTTCAGACCCTTCCAGCTTAGCCGTCGTACTGCAAAATGGAGGCAGGAACACCGTGCGAATCCGCATAACACTTCAGCTAAGCTGGAGCTTGCCAGAGTACTCATTGAAAGAAAGAAATACAGCGAAGCAACGGGTCTTCTTGAGCAAGTCATGATCACAATGGAAAATTCGGCTGATGTTCATTATGAGCTAGGGCTATGCCATTTAAGACAGGGCGATATTGCTGAAGGAGAAAGACTCATGTTGAAGGCATTGGAGTTAAATCCTAAAGTCAGGTATGGAGATCCGTATTTGCGGATGGGAGAGGCTATGGCCACGAGCAATCCACAGAAGGCAGTCTCCTATATGGAGCAATTTCAAGAAATTCATTCTTCGTCTTGCGAGGCCTATTACCGGCTTGGACAGCTTTATCAGCAGCTGGGACGCGCTCAAGACGCTAAACAGGCTTTTCGAAGCAGCTTGGATATCTATAGAGGTCTGCCGCGTTATAGCCGGAGAAAGCAGCGTCGATGGGCGATACTCGCCAGATTGAAGTCATTATAATTAAAGGATGATGCATGATGAAATTTGAATATTTGATGCAAGCAGTTCTCCTCATATTTCTAGTTATCCTGACCTTTATCGGGATGCTCGGTTGGAGTAAATGGAAGAAAAAGGGGCGGAGATAGCGGCTATGTATTTCGTTGATCATGAGCAAATCGATCAGAGACTTTCGTTTCTTGCCGTCATCGTGGAAGCATGCGAGCGTATTATCAAAGATGAGCAAGACGGTAATTCTACACTTCTCACACAGCTAGCTCAGGAGAGAGTGCTTCACCTTGCTATCGAAACGGTAACAGATGTATGCAGCTTGCTGATTGATGCCTTTATACTGAGGGATGCCAGCAGTTATGAGGATATTATTGAAATTGTGCAGGGAGAAGATGCATTTGATCATAGGCTGGCTGCGCTCCTGCTTGATCTTGTGAAGCTGAGAAAACAGCTTGTCCAGGATTTCATGAGTTGGGATCGCAGTCAGCTTCATCCGATCATAAGCCAAATGCCGGAGGCTTTGCCGAAGTTTACCGCGCAGATACGTGTTTTTATGGATAAAGAGCTTTCATAAATGGTTAATTTTTGTGTTAACAATTAATTTACTTATACTAGCGAGTGCGGTAAAATGGTGCTAAGCAAAGGCTGGAAGTAGGTGAGCTTATGAACCATGACTTAGAGACATCCACGCGTAAAGTGATCCTTTCTATGCTTAAGACGCAAGGTCAATTAAGTGTTGCCAATATGTCCGAGCAGCTTGGTGTTACCAAGATGGCGGTCAGAAGACATTTAAATACTATGGAACAAGAAGGTTTATTAAATACGAGATTAGTCCATCAACCGATGGGAAGACCCGCTAATCTTTATTTTCTTACGGATCGTGCTGACAGCTTGTTTCCCAAAAATTACGAGCTTTTAACCTTGGATTTGCTCGGAGAGCTGCTGGAGGAAGAAGGTCAGCAAAGAATCGAGTTCCTGTTCAAGAGAAGAGAGAGCAAGCTAACTGCTAAATATCAATCCAGAATGCAGGCGGATAGCCTTAAGGAACGTGTCTCAGAGCTGGTTAATATTCAGAATGAGAACGGGTATATGGTGGATTGGGTGCAGCAAGAAGAAGGCTTTATAGTAAGCGAGCATAACTGTCCAATTGCCCAGGTAGCTGTCCAGTTCGAGCAGGCCTGCCAATGTGAGCTTTCTTTATTTCAAAATTTGCTGGATGCAGAAGTTGAAAGAACGGAATGCCTCGCCAAGGGAGGCACGAAATGTGTGTACGTGATCCAAGGCAGGCCGGTTTAACGTACAAATATAAGAAAGAATCGTCAGTGGCGTATCTTTCAGTGGCCTCTTCTGATGAATAAAAGGGGTTCGTCCTTAGATTACAGAACGAATGCCCCTTTTGTGTGAATCGTTGCCAGCCATTTATAAAAGGATATAGTATACTATATCCATTCTGATCCACCCGCGAGCAATAACCAATAGTGGATTAGTAGACAGATGAGATCTTCTTTCGGAGGTCTCTTTTTTTGTTGTATTCCTATTTTTATAGTATGGATTCCTAGAACGATCAAATCCGGGCGACTATCGTTTTCGCATATTCCGAAGGAGACATGCCAGTCATTTTTTTGAAATCTTTGGAAAAATAGTGGACGCTGTTGTAGCCGAGCAAATCGGCGATCTCCGTATAATTGTATTTCTCCTCGCGTATGTACGTCTTTGCTTTGTCGATCCGTTTCCGTTTGATGTATTCGGTAACACTGCAGCCGATTTCCTTCTTGAAAATGTAGTATAGCTGCGTCCTGCTGATGGAAAACGCGCTGACGATGCTGTCTAAGGAGAGGTTCGCCTGTACGTGGGCGTCAATGTGCGCGACGACGCGGGTGGCGATTTCCTTCTCCTGCTTTTCCTTTTGCGTCGATGTCAGCTTACCCGAAGGAAGGTGTGACTCGCTTTCTCTGATCATGCTGATAAGCAAAATTTCCAAATAGTTTTTCACCATATGCTCGCAGCCGAACAGCGCATTTTTTCTTCGCGCGATCGATTCCTTCTGCTTCTCGAGCGGGGAAGGATCAAAGGTGTTCCGTCCTTCATTGACCATCTGCGTCAAATAGTTCCTTTTGCCGTCGTCGACCTGAAAGTACTTGTTTCTCAGACGTTGCAAGGAAGAGGTGCGGCAATCAAAGGAAACAATCAGCAGATTTGGGGGGCTTTTCGGATTTACTCTTCCTCTGCGAAGCTGATGCGGGGGCAAAAACAAAATGCCGCCCTGCCGCATATGGAATTCCGTCTGCTCCGTGATCAGTTCGATTTCCCCTTTGTCCACGTAGAGAAATTGCCAGAATGAGTAGTCCAGCCCGACATCTTCAACGTAATCTTTAGGCAGCTCTTTGTAGTGGAAACTTACGATTTTATCGACAACGACTGTCTCCCGCAACTTCAACATTCTCAGCACCAATGAAGAAGTCTCCTTTCCGCTCCGAATCAACGTTTACGAAGTATTTATATGTATTCTTCTCTTTCAGCGGTTTCCCTTCTGAACGAATGAACAAAAACTGAGATTTATAATGCAAAGAAACCCGAATTTGAACCTGATATACTGAAGCTCAGAATGGAGAAATCGCTTTCAAAAGACAATTTCTCGATTGGAGGTGGATTCCGCTTTAAATCAAATGGGTGTATTTTCTTGTAAAGGTAATATTTATATCGTACAGACTTTAAGACTACACGTCAAAGAATATTTGCACAAAATGGACAAGGAGGAATTTTATTGATACGCGCAATTAGATCGAAATCGAAATGGGCCATCGTTTTACTCGTCATGCAGCTAATCCTCGTCTCTTTGCCGCTCGCGGAAGTGAACGCCGAAGGAAAAGAACCTGCGTATTCGGCAAACGAGGATGTTCCAAACCTGATCGCAAATCCCGGCTTCGAAGACGATTTCGCTGGCTGGGACGTTTCTTTTCCGGACACGGTGGCCGAAATTACGGATGAGGCGCACAGCGGCAGCAAAGCGATCAAAGTCAATGCGAGCAGTCAGGAGCAAACCGTGCCGGTTGTTTCGGGGAAAAGCTACAAAATGACCTTTTGGGCGAAAAGGGCCGGACCCGAGGAGCTAAATGTGGTCGGCATCAACTTTTGGGACGTTCCGGGGCTCGGCCTACAGGGGGCTCGTGTATCGGTCGATTCGAGCGAATACAAGCAATATGAAATTTATTTCACCGCTCCGGCCGGTTTTTCCTATTCGACGATTGTCATTTTTAAAGTTCCCGGCACTAGTTGGGTTTATGTGGATGATGTGACGTTACACGAGCTGCCGAATTTAGCGGCAAACCCCGGCTTCGAAGACGGCCTTGCCGGCTGGGACTTGTCGTTCCAGGACACCGTTGAAAGCATTACAAGCGACGCGGCGAGCGGAAGCAAAGCGCTGAAAGTAAATGCGAGCAGTCGGGAGCAGACGGTAAACATCGTGACGGGCCAAAGCTACAAAATGACCTTTCGGGCGAAAAGGACCGGACCTGAGGAACTGAATGTGGTCGGCATCAATTTCTGGGACGTTCCGGGAATCGGCTTGCAGGGGACCCGAGTTACGGTCAACTCCACCGATTATAAAGAGTACACGGTTTATTTCACTGCACCTGCAGGCTATTCGAAAGCGACCATTGTCGTCTATAAAGACATCGGCACCGGGTGGGTTTACGTGGACGATTTTGTACTGACGGAATGGAGCGCTCAGAGCGAGGAACCGAAGCCAAAACGAAACGATCGAACGATTTTGTCGGAACAGTCGAAACCGCAGCCGTATTTGATGTTGATGCAGCAGCCGGACGCCAACACGACGACTCCGGAAAAAGTGAAGGACAACATCGAATATATCGAATCGCTGCCGTTCGACGGCATGATGATCACCCCAACCTTCTCGTATAAGCTGATGTCGCGCGAACAGGTTTCATACGAGACGATCTATGACGAGCTGAAAGTATTAAAAGGATTGTTTAAGCGGATGGATAAAAACTACTTGGAATTTTTTTCGAACCGGCCCGCCGATCCGAACGATCCAACAGGAATGGGCGATAGCGTTAACACCGCCTCAAAATCGGGCGATCTATTCGACGACGAAGGGTGGTCCATTGTCGAGCAAAACGTAAGAAATTTTGCCCGCGCTGCTAAAGAGGTCGGAATTACGCGTATTCTTTACGACAATGAGGAGTATTTCCGCAGGTTTTCCTCCTACCCTCAAGACTCCTACTATAAAGAGAAATCGTTAAAAGAATATCAGGACAAAGCTAGTGAACGCGGAAAGCAGATCATGAATGCCATCGTCAGTGAAATACCCGATGCCACCGTTTTGGTGCTTCACGGTCCGTATTTGTCGGATCGGAATAAGCCGGACTGGTTTACGAAAAATGTTGTCGGAACCGTAAACTTGATGGGACCGTATTTCATCGGCATGCTGCAGGCGGTTAAAAATGCCGGAAACAAAGCAAAGCTCGTCGACGGCGGTGAATTGTATTTGACGCGATCGGAGGGGGATTTTGAAGACGCCCTCCAGTTCCGCAAATACGAGCTGGCAGATTCTTACCGCAGCAACGATTTTATCCCGGAAGAATTGAGAAAAGATTTCGTGGATAGCGTAAACATGGCTTTCGGCGTTTACAATATGCCATGGCAGAAGAACTATCCGATGACTCCGCAAATTATGAGAACGACACTCGAAAACGCGCTCCGTTCCACCGAGGAGATGGTCTGGTACTATACCGAACCGCCGGGCGGACATTGGTTGATTCCCGGGAGCATGAGCCAGGAATGGTTCGACGCCGTCATCGGAGCGAGACAAGCGGTCGCGGACGTAATGACCGGAACGAACCGGATATACAACGGCGGATTCGAGTTTGACGATGTCAACTGGGATCTCTCCGGCAGCGCCGAAATTATGCACGCTCTCGGGTCGACTTTGACGGCGTTCTCCGATGCAGACGCGCTCGTCATCGGCAAGGAGCAGGGAGCGGCGAAGCAGAAGCTGACTACCGGGTTGAAGCAGGGAAGCGAATACATGCTGAGCGCGTGGGGGAAAGCATTGGCGCAAGACGACCGGGCGCAGGTCGGCATCGTCTTGAAGGATGAACAGGGCAATGTCGTGAGCGAACAATCGTTTCAGCTTGAAGCGGAGGATTACAGCAAAGGGTCCGTCTCCTTCGTCGTACCGTCCGACTACAGCAGCGCGGAGGTTTACGCGAAGAGGGAGGCAGGCACCGATTATTTTTTCATCGATGACATCATTTTGCGCGAACGCGTAGAAGCAAGTAGCAACGCCGACTTGAGCGGACTGACGTTATCGAGCGGCGCAATAAGTCCCGCATTCGCATCCGAGACAACGGCCTACACGTCCAGTGTGGCTAATGGTGTTGCGAGCCTTACTGTAACGGGGAGTTTGTTCCATAGTAACGCCACGATGACGGTGAACGGAATTCCAACAGAAAGCGGTCAAGCGAGCGGAGCCATTAACTTGAGCGTGGGCAATAACCACATTACTATTGTAGTGACGGCTCAGAATGGCACAACGAAGACCTATGGGATTACAGTGACTCGCGCGGGATCATCCAGCAGCAGTAGTAGTGGTGATAGTAGCGCTGGTTCAACATCCTCAAGCGACAACACCGTTACCGCTATAGATGGCAAACTAACACTTCCTGTAGGTAAAAAAGGAAAAGTTAGTTTGGGAGATGCGGTTACGATCGTTATTCCTGCTGATGTAACAGACAAAGAATTGAAAATAACGATAGACAAATTAGCGGACATTCAAAAATTGCTAACGAATCAAGACATTCTAGCCAGTCCGGTCTTTGAAATTTTGAAAAACATATCGGACAATTTCAAAAAAACTGTGACCCTAACCTTTACTTTTGATCCGAACAAAGTGAAGAGCAATCAACGGGCAGCAGTACACTATTATGATGAAGCGAAGAAGGAATGGGTGGAAGTCACGGGCGGTAAGATTAACGGCTCCACCATCACCGTTGAGGTTAATCACTTCACTAAATTTGCGGTATTCATTGTAGGTGAAGCACCTCTGACAAATACGAAACCGGATAGTACGTTTACCGATATTTCTGGACACTGGGCTGAGGCGAACATCAAGTTGGCGGTAAGCAGCGGAGTCGTTAGCGGTTACCCAGACGGAACGTTCAAGCCTGGGAAAACCGTGACGCGTGCGGAATTCGTGATGATGCTGATGAATGCGCTCAAGCCGCAAGGAGAAGGAGCGGCACTCACGTTCACGGATACAGCGAAGATTGGAGCTTGGGCACAGCAAGCGGTTGCGCAAGCGGTGCAAGCAGGCATTATCCAAGGATATGAGGACGGCAGCTTCCGTCCGGATGCAGAAATAACACGTGCTGAGATGGCGGTTATCCTTGCCAATGCGTTGGGTCAGCATGGCGGATCGTATGCTGCAACAGGCTTTGCGGATGATAAGAACATTCCAGCATGGGCGAAAGAAGGCGTTGCTTACGTGAAGCAAGCAGGCATCGTGCAAGGTAAAGGCGATAACGAGTTCGCGCCTCAAGACCATGCGACAAGAGCCGAGGCTGTAACGGTACTGCAGAACATGTTGACACACAAGAGCAAGTAAAGTAAAAACCATCCTATTTTGAACCAAGATGCAGAAAGACCGTTTTTAGCCTGAGAAATGGCTTTAAACGGTCTTTTCGTTGTTTTTCGTTAACATCATATGTTCATAATCTTCTACCCAAGTCTCGAATACGCTCCTCAAAGGAGACCGCAAGGTGTCTTACTCATTTTATTTCTGTGAGGCCGCGATCAAACTGGTGGCTTTCTCAGTAATCCATTGGTAATTTCCTGAATTAATTTCCTTTAAATTAATGAGGGACCCCCCGATACCGAGTCCATAACAGCCGATCTTTAAGAACTCACTAATATTACTTTCGGTGACTCCACCAACGGCAACCAACGGAATTTGATCGAAAGGACCCATAAGCTCTTTGATATATCCGAGTCCTAAGCTTGCGCTAGGAAAAATTTTCACAGCGGTAGCTCCAGCCTTCCAAGCCTTGACTATTTCAGTTGGCGTCATAGCGCCGGGGAAAATCGGGATGTCCTTGTCTCTGGATAAGCGAATAACCGCCTCATCCACGTTAGGTGTTACGATAAAGGAAGCGCCAGCTTCGAGAGCTTTGCTTGCATCGGCTAAATCGAGCACGGTTCCGGCTCCTATATACATCTGGGAGTCAAACTCGGCCTTCAATTTTTTAATCATATTTAATGCTCCGGGAGTATTGAGTGTTATCTCCATAACCGTAATTCCGCCTGCAAGCAGTGCAGCAGCTACGCCGAATATGTGCTCTTCCGTTACGCCCCTGACAATGGCGATAATTCGTGTTTTTTCGAGTTCTTCAATACCTTGTTTTCGATTCATAGATGCCTCCAAATGACTAAGTATATCTTTATTATGCCACAGTTGTCCGGTACTTGCGAAATGTTTTTAGGAATATTGCAAAAATGTTGTGTCAAAATACGATGTACCTACTTATAATGTAGTATCTTATGGGCATGAGTCCAGAAACATAGAAAATGAAACCTATGAAGGAGTGATTGGGCATGACGGATCAACAAAAAGGAAAAAATCTTCTGCTCGGCGCTGTTATTGGTGGTGTGCTCGGAGCCATCACGGCTTTGCTGACAGCCCCTAAATCAGGTCGTGAGCTGCGGAGCGATATCGCGGGGCAGGTTTCCGCGGTAACGGAAAAAACACAGCAAGCAGCAAGTGTAATTAATGAGAAGACACAAGAATTAGTTCAATCTGTTCGTTCATGGAGGAAATCAGAACCTGTAGATGTAAAAGAGACTGAAGAAAGCGAAGAGTTTGAATTGATCGATGATTTAATCGTATTGAACGACCGTAAAGCCAGCTCGAACTAAGATTGAGATTACGGTGATCATCGCCGGCCTTGCTTCATGCAAATAACACCGTTTTGCAAAGTCATGGTGTTGTTTGCAGCAAGCAAGGCCGTTTCTGATTTCTGTTTAATTTTTTAAGAAAAATAAAGGGGAATCTTTTGCGGAGCTGCGGTTATAGTTATATTCCAGGCTGGTTCCGTTTTTGCTTGCCAAGGTCTGTACAATAAGTGAATGATATTTTTTTTGCCGCAAGGCTGAAAGAGTTACAAACTTTCCTTGAGCTTGCTCATCAAAAAACAGCTTGCCTTCTTTTTCAATATATTTCTGTACATGATTGATATTTACAAAGAGATTGGTATCCATTTTTTTGAACATATGCTCATCTAAAAGATCCAGAAAACCGCTAAAATCAATAAGCGAGTTGACATTTCGCATTAATTTCGCAGTTGCAGTATGATAGGCTATTTCCTTTGCCTCAATTTCGATGAAGAGGATCTCTTTCAAATCAATGTCGGGAGTAGCTGATTTTTTGGTCCGCTGCTTTTCCAGATAACCTGCTTTTATCATTAAATCCGTATAGGAGAAATTGTAGGCTTCCGATAATTTTTTGAGTGTGTCAGGCGAAGGCTTGATTTTATCGTTAGTAGAGCGGTTTCGCTCCAATTCAAGATCACGTATATATGCATGGGAAAGCCCACTTTTGTTGGCAGCTTCCCGCAGCGACATTTTCCCGCGCAAAACCTCTAGAAATTTACCAAATCCCTCTAACTGTTTCATGAAAAATCCCCCTATATAAGAGTATTGTATATGATTTCAGATAAATTGAAAATCAATAATACACAAATGAACGAAATATTTATCCAAATGTGTATAATTATGGAACGGATGACTATTTGCAAAATCCAGCTAAGGAGTCTTCAGTTAATGCTGAGGGATTTGCCAATTCCAGAAGGAGTTGTTTATTTGTATTCAAAGCTCTCTACATAGTTCGTACTCTGTATTACCCATAAGTGGGTCAAAAGAAACATTAAATGCAAAAAAAATTATTTAGTGCAGTCATAAGCGTTTAATGATCCTTGGGAACGGAACTCGCTGGGGGAAAGCCCCGACCACTTTTTAAACTGCTTGGAAAAATAGAGGGCATCCGTAAAGCCGACGGAGGAGGCGACTTGTTCTATAGTTAATTGCTCTTGCAGCAGCAGTTTGGCGCGATCCATGCGAAGCTTCAACAAAAAATATGTCGGAGCCATGCCGGTAAACTGCTTGAATATTTTGGACAGGTAAGTGCGATGATAACCCAGATCATTGGCCATCTGTTCGATCGAAATCGGCTGTGTATACTGAAGGGTGAGCCAACGAATCGCTTGCTGCATTTGCTGCTGCTGCGGGCTTATTGCCTTCTCCTGTGCAGCGGCGGGCATATGCTCCATCGCATATTCGCCAAGCAGAATCCGCAAATAACCGCCTGCCTGCATGTCACAGGATGGACTGGCCTCACGGAGGACATTTTCAATTCGGGAGAAGAGAGCTGGAGCCCTGCGGTTATTGCCGGTATGAACAATCGGCTTATGAGGCGAGATACCCATTAAACTTAGGAATTGATCGGGATGCGTTCCTTTAAATGCAATCCACTTATAACTCCAGGGATCCTCGGCATCCGAGGTGTAGCTGACCAGCTCGCCTGGAAAGATAAAGAAATGATCCCCTTTCTTAAGCTCGTATTCATTGCCCATACAGCGGAAGCTGCCCTTCCCCGATGAAACAGAATGAACGAGATGATAGTCGAGTATTTGTGAGCCCACCTGATGCAATGGGTCAGTCTGTGCATGTCCGCCGAATAAGATAACCAGTTCTCCCTTTCCGGGAAAAGGATTGATCGCTACGGAATACGATGGAGGTTTTAACATAAATGTCACCCTTTCAGAATGATATGGGATTCTTGGTAATTTCGACTCGACTTCCTTTTTGCTTTTTTCTATAATAAGTGGAAGAGCTTTTGCTTATGAAATCAGTTTAGGTAAAGCAAAACACTAGAGAGGACGAGCACATTTATGGCTGGCTGGAAACACTTTATGAAAAACAACGGGATGCATATCTCGTGGCTAATTGCGCTTGTTGCTACAGTAGGGAGCTTATATTTCTCGGAAGTCATGCATTACCTGCCATGCAAGCTTTGCTGGTATCAACGTATCCTTATGTATCCACTCGTTATCATCCTGGGAATTGCTTCGGTAAAGAAGGATTACAAGCAAACGATTTATGTTCTGCCCATGGCAATCTGGGGCGCGGGTATTTCCATTTATCATATTCTCATGCAAAAAACAACGTGGTTTCAGGAAGCGGCGAATTCCTGTGGTCCGGTTCCGTGTGATGTGGATTATATTAACTGGTTAGGCTTTATCACGATTCCAGTACTTGCGGGCACGGCGTTTCTGCTGATTGCCATCGTACAGTTTCTTACTTGGCGTGCAACGCGCAGCAGCTATTAAGATAACTACAATATTCCATATGAATGTGGGATGTCTCCATATGAATTTACCTGATTTAGAGGTATATTCTTTGTGTAGAGCATCTCACTTTTATTTTACAGGAGGAAATCGTCCATGTCCAAGATCACTTTTTTAGGCGCTGGAAGCAGTGTTTTTGCTAAGAATGTATTGGGGGATTGCATGCAGACCCCAGCGCTACAAGGCTTTGAACTGGCTTTGTTTGATATCGACCCGGTACGTTTGAAGGATTCCGAGAATATGTTGAACAACCTTAAAGCTGGAGCCGGAAGCAGCTGCACGGTGAAAGCCTATAGCGATAGAAAGGAAGCTCTCAGAGGAGCTAAATTTGTAGTGAACGCCATTCAGGTTGGGGGCTACGATCCTTGTACGATAACGGATTTTGAAATTCCTAAGAAATACGGCCTGCGCCAAACGATTGCCGATACGCTGGGAATTGGCGGTTTATTCAGAAACCTGCGGACCATTCCTGTCATGCTGGACTTCGCAGCGGATATCAGAGAGGTTTGCCCGGATGCCTTGTTCCTTAATTACACGAATCCGATGGCCGTTTTAACCAATGTAATGAACACATACGGCGGCGTCCGGACAGTTGGACTTTGTCATAGTGTGCAGGTATGTATGCCTCATTTATTTGATTCTTTAGGATTGGACAAAGAGGGCGTTCAAACCAAAATTGCCGGTATTAATCATATGGCATGGCTGCTTGAGGTTACAAAGGATGGAGTGGATTTATATCCGGAAATCAAGCGCCGCGCTGCAGAGAAGCAAAAAGAAAAGCATGACGATATGGTTCGCTATGAATTGATGAACCGCTTTGGCTATTATATTACGGAATCATCAGAGCACAGTGCAGAATACCACCCTTATTTTATCAAAAAGAACTATCCGGAGCTAATCGAGCGGTTTAATATTCCGTTAGATGAGTATCCTCGCCGGTGTGTGAATCAGATTGCTAATTGGAAGCAGATGCGCGAAGAGCTTGTGAACAATAAGAACATCGAGCATGAGCGTTCTCATGAATATGCATCTTATATTTTCGAAGCTATCGAAACGAATGTACCTTACAAAATTGGCGGCAATGTGATGAACACCGGCCTGATAACTAATCTTCCGAAAGAAGCTTGTGTGGAAGTGTCTTGTTTAGTAGATGCGAGCGGGGTTACGCCTACTTATGTGGGAGATTTGCCACCTCAGCTGGCCGCTTTGAACCGCACGAATATCAACACCCAGCTGCTGACGATCGAAGCGGCAATCACTGGCAAAAGAGAACATATATATCACGCGGCTATGCTGGACCCTCATACAGCTGCAGAGCTTTCGCTTGATGATATCGTATCCCTTTGCGATGACTTGATTGAAGCACATGGTGACTGGCTGCCTAAATACGTGTAAAGTCAATAGCGGACAAACGATCTCGAACATAAGGTCTTGAACGCACTTAAAATCGAGTCCAACCTGCTGTGGGGGCAAAAAAAGATGCATAAGCCTTCGCAGGTTTACTATCGAGGCTGACTTAGACCCGAAAAAAAGACCGTTTTTTCATTGCGGTCGTTGTACCACACTTATAACGATCCCATTCCACTATCTAAGTGGCTTGGGATTTTTTGTGGTTTTATTAAAGTATAAGTTTTGGGGGATGCCTGGAGTAGATTTCTCAGCAGCCCTGGAGGCTCACCCTGCCTTTGTAGGCCAAAGCCATGGTACCCATAGTAAAACCTGCGAAAGTGCAGGATTTTTCACCTGAAATCGGGTATGGACCTAGAATTGCTGCGATAGTAGCTAAAGAGAGGAAAGGGGTGTGGGTGGAAGAGTGATAGCGTCCGCCTTTAAAGATTTGTTCCTACCTCCTTATCCATTTCATTCAAGGGAACAAATCTTTAACAGCGGCTGGAGCCCGCACCCCTTACCTCCGCAACGCTCCCATGTCACGAACACGCATCTGTGCAGTAATTGTACATGACAGGACAGGCAGGTTTTTGTCGGGCGATGTCGAACTAAAAGAGGTGTATAAACGTCAAAGAAATGATTGATCAAATACTGACATGAAAACAGCTTTACCATCCCAATTAAGAGGTGCACCCATGAGAAAAACAACTTTGAACGCCGCTCTGGTCATTCTGCTCAGCACAGCTATTGCAGGCTGCTCTGCGACTCAAACAGGCTCGGAGGGAGTTAAGGAATCAACAGTTCCAACCGCTACAAACACAGCGAAGCCTGAACCAACTGTTGCTCCAACAGAAACAGCAGAGCCAACGCCTACTGGTAAGCCAACAACAGAGCCCACACCAACAACAAAACCAACAGCATCGCCAACGACAGCACCAACGACAGCACCAACAGAGAAACCTGCTCCAACACCCAAAGAAACGTCCAGCACTACGCCAGCTCCAACATCATCCACTGTACCCAAAAAGGATACACCAGGTAAGCCTGCTGTAGGTGAGCGAACTGCTCTTTCCTGGTATTATATGAAAAAAGGAAAGGGCCAGGTTCCCGACTTTCCGCGTGAAACGAAGAGCTATACGAAGGATCAGAAAGCCGCTTGGGTTGGAACGGGGAAGAAGGTTTATTTAACCATTGATGCGGGTGGACCTCTCATTGATGTCGATCTCATGCTGAAGTCCCTTAAAGATAACGATGTCAAAGCAAACTTCTTTATTGCCGGCTATACCATTAAGAAAAACCCGGACTATTTAAAGAAAGTAGTCGCAGATGGCCATCTTGTTGCCAATCATACGATGACGCATAAGGATTTCAACGAGCTTACGGATGAGCAAATTAAAAAGGAACTGACCGACTTTGAGAAGCTGTACAAGGAGACTACAGGCCAAGAAGTTGAGAAATACTTCCGCTTTCCTTATGGCAAATATAATATGCATGCTTTGAGCCTGGTATCCAGTATGGGGTATAAGTCAATTTTCTGGTCCACGGCAATGAGAGATTGGGAACCCCGCAAAAATGGGGCCGATGATCCGTATAACGATATCATGAATAATTTACATGAGGGCAATGTTATTTTGATGCATCAAGGCTCCAAAGAAAACATGGAAGCACTGGACCGTATCTGTAAAGCGATTAAAGAAGCGGGCTATGAATTCGGGCTGGTGAACGAGCTTTAACAAAATCGATGATTTTACCTAGTACCTTAGAACCTGAACGTTCATATTCTAACCATAGATATTTCAACCATCAACGGAAAAAGGAAGCGTGTATTTGTGCAGCAAGCGATAGCAATACTGGACTCCGGTGTAGGAGGATTAACAGTCGTAAAGGAAGTCCTGCGGCAGCTCCCGCAGGAGAAAATCCTCTATTTCGGCGACACGGCCCGCAGTCCATATGGCTCCCGGCCGCCCGAGGAGGTGCGCAGATTTACTGCGCAGATTGTCGATTATTTCAATCAATTCAATCCCAAAATGATTGTAATCGCCTGCAATACAGCAACGGCTTTTGCCATTGAAGACATACGCGCCAAGGTTTCCGTGCCCGTTATTGGTGTTATATCCCCAGGGGTGCGCGCCGCAATTAAAGCCTCACGGAGTGGTAATGTGGGCGTTATAGGTACAGAAGGCACTATCCGAAGTGAGGCTTACGAGCGGGCATTGAAAAAAATATCCCCCAATATCCAGGTGTACAGTCAGGCTTGTCCCCTGCTGGCACCACTTGTGGAGCGCGGATTATTTGATGGCGATGAAGCCCTGCAAATCGTAGAGCAGTCCTTAGCACCTCTAATTGAGAATGCTCTGGATTGCTTGATACTTGGATGTACCCATTACCCCTTTCTGGTGGGCCCGATTTCCAAGGTGATGGGCCCTAAAGTCCGATTAATTTCTTCGGCAGAAGAAACTGCCCGGGAAATCAGCACAATCCTTTATCATCGGGGAATGCTGGCATCTACAGGTGTTATTCCCCTTCACCAGTTCTTTTGCAGCGGCGAGCCTGAGCTCTTCAAGCGAATTGCGCAAATTTGGCTAAACGAGCATATTTCCTCTACGCCGATCGTCTGGCAAGTCCCGAATATTATCTGAAGCAAGCATATTTGCTAGTGAAGACAAGAATGACCAGGCCTACGCCTGGTCATTTAATTTATCCAAATAACTTTGCCGCGCTTAACGATGGAAATGCTTAGCGAAGGAAATATGGAAATATGGTTAACGGTACCCGAATACGCCCAGGGTTTTACTGATGAGTTCCTGCGCATATGATGTAATAAAGTTTACTCATCGGGGAGGCTGGACTTACATGACTAAAGGTTACAATTATGATGAACTGCGAAAGGATCTTGAGAGACTAGAATGGATGTATCCTTTTTTGCGGATGGAATCCATAGGGCGTAGTGTGTTAGGCAAAGAAATTCCGGCAGTCCGTCTTGGAACTGGCAGGCGGAAAATTCATTACAATGCTGCCTTGCATGCCAATGAATGGATTACCACTCCCATACTTATGAAATTTATCGAGGAAGCTGCGATTTCTTGCGAGCAGGGGAAAACTTTTAGGGGAAAAGATATGCGACGGATATGTGATCATATAACTTTGTGGTTTGTGCCGATGGTAAATCCGGATGGTGTTAATCTTGTGCTGGATGGTCCTGATTTTTCCCAACCGTACTACAAGGAACTGCTGGACTGGAATGGGGGTTCGGCTGATTTTCGCAACTGGAAGTCGAATATTCGCGGGGTTGATCTTAACGACCAGTTTCCTGCACATTGGGAGGAGGAACGTCTGCGCCGAGCTTCACTGGGGCCAGGGGAAAGAGATTATGGGGGGCCATCACCGCTCTCAGAGCCTGAGGCTGCGGCAATGGCACATTTTACATGTATGCATGATTTTGAGCTGGTCATCGCTTTACATACGCAAGGTCAGGAAATTTACTGGAATTATCGTGATATGGAGCCTCTTGGTTCAAGAAGCATAGCTTCGTTATTCGCCGCGGCAAGCGGGTATAAATCGGTTAGGCTCAGTGGTAGTGATGCCGGCTATAAGGACTGGTTTATTCAGCAATTTAAAAGACCCGGCTTTACCGTTGAAATCGGTCTGGGCACGAACCCTCTTCCTATAGAAATGCTTCCACAATTGTATGAAGAGGCTCTTCCTATTTTGTTGGAGGGTTTGGATGCTTAAGATGGCAAGCCGGTCTAGATGCTTAATCATTGTAAAGTTTATTCGTAATAGTCAGAAGGCAGGTAACGAATCCGTGAATCTGCGGTAATGGTTAAGCTTCTTTGGGAAGAGTCGTACTCTACGCCACCGCTTTTTACATAATACCAGTTTTTGACGATCGGTTGATCGTCACTGGTCTCAAACAAAAATACATTAAGCTCAGACTGAAGCTCTAGAATAGGCTCTACCTGAGAGTGATCAAGTTCGTTGACAGTAAACCTCCAGCCGTCGTTAGGCAAGGGATCCAGCGTATATTTGACGGGCTGTCCATCGGAATCAAGCAGCATTTTTCCGGTTACTGCATGCTTTACCATGAATCTGGTATGTTCGGGCAT
Organism: Paenibacillus eucommiae; assembly: GCF_017874215.1. Taxonomy (GTDB): domain Bacteria; phylum Bacillota; class Bacilli; order Paenibacillales; family NBRC-103111; genus Paenibacillus_AI; species Paenibacillus_AI eucommiae. The sequence goes on along the minus strand of NZ_JAGGLB010000002.1, from coordinate 443,509 downwards.
TAAGTGAGCCTCCTTTAGGGTAAATCGATAAGGACGAAGGATGCAGAGCTGCTGGTGCCAAGCTCCAGGCAGGGGATATCAGTGATTCTAGCCGAATCCCGGGTTTCCAGCAAATGATGTTCATTGATCGTCAAATGTCCTTCAATCACAAAGATAAACACTTTGCGACCTTCCGCTTGAGTGAAGGAAATCTGCTTGCTCCCGTCCAGCTTGCTTAAGTATATCGTCATATCCTGATGAATGGCTGCAACCTGTGCTGAGCCTTGCTGGGCCACAACAGGTAAAAGATTGTTGGTCATTAGAGCTGGATCGAAGCGGGTCATTTCATAGGATGGAGCAAGGCCTCTGCTGCTGGGCATAAACCACATTTGGAGCAAATTAAGCTCTTCAGTTTCCGAGCTGTTGTGCTCTGTGTGAATGATTCCACTGCCCGCTGACATCCGCTGAATTTCACCAAAAGAAGTAACTGCTTCATTGCCTTGATTATCCTCATGTCGTAACTGTCCGGAAAGCACAATTGAAACAATTTCCATATCGCTATGAGGGTGGGCTCCGAATCCGCGCCCTGGAGCAATCGTATCATCGTTAAAAACACGAAGCGGGCCAAATTGATGATGATTCGGGTCCTCATAATCACCGAATGAAAAGCTGTAATTGCCGCGAATCCAGCCCCGATCGAACGAATGCCGGGAAGCAGCGGGATATAAGGTCAGCATGTTGAATGGCCTCCTTCATCATAGTAAGTTACTTCAATAATTGTAGCACAGGTCTGAAAAAATGGACACGAAAAGACAGTCTGGCAAAGAACCGATAAATGTCTCACTCATATACTGTTCCATACGAAGCATGCAGCGTATACAGAGGAAGCCGGATAGGCTGAAGCTGGATGCAGCAGCTGCTTACGAAGAAGTTTTCCTCTGGAAAACGCTCAGGAGGAGTGAGAGATGGCGGGTAAGGGCAAAGGAAGTAAAATCAAAAAGAAGCTGCAAGGTTCATCCAGACTCCAGTATACAATGCGATTGGTCGAATCCTCGACTTGCGCCGTATGCCAGCAGCAGTGCGAGCGTGGTTTGCGTTACTTGGCCAAGATGTCGGAACCAGGTGCTCTAGGAAAAGGAGTACCCTGCATATTGACAAGAAAACGGGTGACTTAAACCCAATATGATGCCGTTGAGCTGTCAACGGTATTTTTTGCTTCCAGGTTATATAGTAAAAAAGGATGAAAATGTAAATAAGACGGATGGAAATTCGGATTATGCGATAAAACATGGTACTATAAATGGATAAAGAATGAGGAAGAGTGATAGCATGGAAATCATTAAGGTTGCCTCAAGTAAAATTTATGAGCAGATCGCTGCCCAAATCAGGCAGCAAATCATCAGCGGAAAGCTGCTTCCCGGAGATAAGCTTCCCTCCACGCGGGAGCTGTCGGAGTCCTTTCAGGTTGGCAGGTCTACGGTACGTGAGGCTTTGAGCGCACTCAAGGCGATGGGACTTGTGGAGATTCATCAGGGTGAAGGTATTTACGTCCGGAAGATTAACCCCTCTGATCTGGAAATGCCCTCGCTGGATGCGCTGTTAATGAGCCGGACAACCATTTTGGAGCTTTTGGAGGCGCGCAAATCACTGGAGGTATCCAACGCCGGCCTTGCCGCTGAGAAGCGGACAGAAGAGGACCTTCTGGCATTTGAAGATATTCTGGTACGTATGAAGAACAGTCTTGGGGATGAGGAGCAGGGGGAAAAGGAAGATATGCTCTTTCATTTGACCTTGGCACGTGCGACGCATAATTCGATTATGGCCAGACTGCTGGAAACGATATCTGCTCAAATGGAGCTTGCCATCCGGGAAACCCGCAGACTGCAAATGTATTCGAACAAATCGGTATCTTTACAGCTGTGGAAAGAACATCAGGAAATTTTTGAAGCGGTTCAAGCAGGTAATTCTAATGTGGCGCAAGAAAAGATGAAGCAGCATTTGTTTCACGTAGAGCGCGTACTGCTGCGTTATTTAAAATAAAAGGCGACTGGAAGCCCGGTCATACGAGCATACATAAGGAGAAGCGGAGCATTCAAAATTTTGAAAAATCCGCTTTTCAAAATCCAACTTATCTGATAACCTGATAGGTATACAAAAGGGCTAAAGAAAGGGGTGTTTTCATGCGGGTTTCTTTATTTGTTACATGCTTGGCGGATGTGATGTACCCTCAGGTCGGAGAAAGCGTAGTTCGCTTGCTAACTCGTTACGGTTGTGAGGTGGATTTTCCTGAGCAGCAAACCTGCTGCGGCCAGCCTGCATTTAACAGCGGCTATCAGGATGAGGCCAGAGAAGTGGCCAGGAATATGATTCGCGCTTTTGAGCATAGTGATTATGTAGTTTCACCTTCAGGATCTTGTACGGGAATGGTTCATCATTTTTATCCTTATTTATTTGAGGACGAGCCAGAGTGGAAGGCAAAAGCAGAAGCGCTGGTCGGGAAAATATACGAATTTTCGCAGTTTGTTGTGAAGGTGTTGGGCGTTAAGGATTTGGATGCTGTATTCACGGAGAAGGTTACTTATCATCCCTCCTGCCATGCAATGAGACTGCTGGGAGTTAAGGAAGAACCACTTGAGCTGCTGAGCAATGTTAGAGGTCTGGAATTTGTAAATCTAGCGCATAAAGAGGACTGCTGCGGCTTTGGGGGCACATTCGCTGTGAAGATGGCAGATATGTCAGAAGCTATGGTTTGCGAGAAAGCCAAGAATGTCACAGAAACAGGTGCAACGGTATTGGTTGGGACGGACATGGGATGTCTGATGAACATAGATGGCAGGCTGAACAAGGAAGGCAAGCCTATTCGGGTGATGCATCTGGCAGAGCTGCTGGAGAAAGGGGTGATTGCAAATGAGCGGGCAAGCAAGTAAAGGTAGTGTTGCTGAGCTGGAGCTGATTGGTACAGGGTTAAAGAGGCGGACCGAGCTTGCGCTTGGCGATGAGTTTCTGCGCAAAGCAGTTGCCTTCACGACTGATAAGCTGAAAAATGGCCGCTTAAATGCAATGGCCGATATTGGAAGCTGGGAAGTATGGAGAGAGAGAGCGAGCCAGATTCGCACCCATACGATCAGTTATTTGGATTATTATTTATCCCAGTTCACCGATAACGTCGTCAAAACGGGTGGGCATGTCTACTTCTGCCGGACTGCCGACCAGGCGGTCAAACAGTTTATGGAGATTGCGGAAGCTAAGAAAGCCAAGCTAGTAGCAAAAGGCAAGTCAATGGTGTCAGAGGAAATGCATCTTAACCACCATTTAGAGGAAAATGGGATCGAAGCGATTGAAACGGATCTAGGCGAATATATTTTGCAGTTGGCGAAGGAAACCCCCTCGCATCTGATTATTCCGGCTATTCATAAAAACAAGCAGCAAATTGCTGATCTTTTCACGGAGGATTCCGGAACCCAATTTATGCCAGAGACGAAAGTTTTAGCTGCTTATGCCAAGCAAAAGCTTCGTAATTATTTCCTGGAAGCCGATATCGGTCTTACTGGGTGTAACTTCGGAGTCGCAGAATCTGGGTCGATCACGCTTGTTTCTAATGAGGGCAATGGGCGGATGGTATCTACTTTACCAAAAACGCATGTTGTGATCATGGGTATGGAACGTCTTGTGCCTACTTACGATGATCTGGAGGTCATGCTTAATATGCTGGCGCGCAGTGCGACTGGACAAAAGCTGACCACATATACTTCGCTAATAACCGGACCTCGCAGACCGGAGGATCTTGACGGTCCTGAGGAGCTTCATGTCATTATTCTTGATAACGGGCGTTCCTCACAGCTTGGCGATCCGATGTTTCAAGAAGTTCTGAATTGTATACGCTGCGCAGCATGCTTAAATGTATGTCCGGTATACCGCCATATTGGCGGTCATGCCTATGGAAGTGTGTACAGCGGCCCGATTGGAGCCGTATTAACTCCGTTAATCCAGCAGGATATGAAGGAAGCCGGACAGCTATCTTATGCATCCAGCTTATGTGGAGCGTGCTATGAAGCATGCCCGGTAAAAATTCCGCTGCATGATATGCTCGTCCACCTTCGTCATCGCAAGGTCAAGCTGAAAATGACATCGCTCGCAGAACGAGTGGCTTTCCGGACGTTCCAAACGGCCTTCGGTAATGTTACGCTGTATAAGATGGCGATCAAGTCGGCGTATTACATGCAAAAACCATTGGTTCATAAGGGACAAATCAAAAAAGGAATCGGCCCGCTGTCAGGCTGGACACAATCGCGCTTCCTCCCAATGAAGCCCAAGCAATCGTTCCGCGACAAATGGCAGGCTCTACAGCAAGAGATGAAGCAGCAGCCTAAGCGCCAGGTCACTCCTAATGTGGAGCAGGCACAAAAAGCAAAGGCATCAGCACCCCCTCAGGATTCAGGGAAAAGAGGTGGCGGAAATGAGTAAGACTAGCAGCTCGAATAAAGGCGGAGCAACTGCAGGTACGCCAAGTAAAGCGGGGAATGCAGGAAACGCAGGAAATGCGAGTAATGCAGGTAACACAGGGAGTGCAGGAAATGCAAATAACGGGGGTATTCCGGGCAGCATTACATCGAGGGGAACGGAAACGGGACGGGAGGCTTTCATGCAAAATATTGCCAGCCGGCTCGGCCGTAAGCAGCCGCTGGCAGCAGCACCAAAACGCGATGTTATCGGCGTGCCGGAGCATTACAGCTCCATCTCCCTGACGCAGGAGGAGAATGTTGAGCTATTCATCCAGAACTGGACCGCGTTAAGCGGCAAGGTTCTGGTCGTAAAAGCGGAGGAAGCCGGGCCAGCCATTTCGGCGTACCTCCGGGAAGTATGCGGCGAGCTCGGCGTGAGCGCCGCTACGATGTGGGACCACGAGCAGCTCGCTGCGCTCGGGCTCGATGTGGCCTTGGCACAAGCAGGCGTAGCCTTTGTGCCGTGGCGCGAGCTTGCCGATGCTGACGGCAAGCCAGCCGCGGAAGCGCCGCCGACGCCTGCGTCGGCCGCTTCCGCGGCCAGCGCGAGCGCAGCTGCGGAGCAGCCGCAGGCGGCGCAAGCGAGCAAGTGGGCGGCGCGCAGCGCCCTCTTGCGGGCGGCCGAACGCTGCCAGATGGGCATCGTGTGGCCGGATTACGCCATCGCGAATACCAGCACGCTGACGCTCCTGGCGCGTGGCGGCAAAGGCAGGTCGGTCAGCCTCCTGCCTGATATCCTGTTCGCCGTTTTTCGCGCCGACCAACTCGTTACCCGCATGGGTGAAATGCTGCAGCGGGTAAGGGAGACCTATCCGAATCCGGAGCTGCTGCCTTCCTCGTTAAACATGATAACCGGCCCGAGCCGCAGTGCCGATATCGAGAACGATCTGACCATAGGTATCCATGGTCCCGGCAAGGTTTATGCAGTGATCATAGAATAAATATTTTTCTGTGACTTAGCAGAATGGAAAGTTAAATGGATTAAATGATGAACAATTAAAGTATTTGAAGAGGCTGTTTTGCACAGCTTCCTCAGATACTTTTTTTTAATATAGAGAGTTAAGGTGCGTCGACGTACGAAAGTATAACAGAGGGTTACCCTCTCCATTTGAACTGAAAAAGTTTGAGTTTTTTAGGGAAGAGGCCTTGGGAGCAGTCCCATATTTGCCAAATTTATCGGTGTTACTGGTTGTTGGTGTTGTTGCTTTGATTTAATGAACTATAATGATATCTTTATGAACTTAACGATGTTTTTGATCGTTAAAGCAAGTGTTTCCAGTTAATAAGTCACGTTAACGATGATTTTCATCACTAAAAGAGGCCGTATGCCCCCTTTGGGAAGGCAAAAGGGATTTTAACGATGTTTTTCATTGTTAAAGTAAGGTTGTGGAGACGGCCGGGTGCTTTTAGCGATGAAAAACATCGTTATAGCAGCAGTTCATCCCACTCTCAGTATCCCCAGCGCGCACTTACTAGGAAATCACCTCCAACTAAGTGAAAATCTTTTTTGACTGTACGTTTTATGGGAGTAGTTTTCCTTGGTTCCTTGATAAGTAGGGTGGATATGGCGATGGGATGGAGCACGGAGCTTTCGCAGATATAAAACTGTTCGCTAAACACACCTTTTTTCGCTAGTTCAAGCACTGTTTCGAAAGTAGATTTTTGAATGGAGATTTATTTTTAAGTATGTAAATAAAATAAAGCCTCACGAACGATTTCACAATCGTTTGCAAGGCCAGTCATTCAACTAAAACTTAGATATTGTAATACTCATGTATTGTATATTTTATAAATGATTTGTGTATAGATACTTGTTAGTGTTAAGTGATTAATGATTTGTGGTTAAAAGCTTGTTCTCAATGGACTGCTTTACTTTCTTGATGGCGGTGGTTTCAAGCTGGTGGTTTTGCGGGAACTTGGCCCCTGCCAAAGCTAGTGCTTCCTTAACTGTCATTTCTACGAAAATAACTTCGTCTCCTTGCGGAATGTGCAACGATGAATTCATACTTCTTCACTCCTCTTTGATCTAATGGGACTTGCCGATCAGTGAACGTTCTATCCAGAAATTCTGGTGCGAATAAGAGGGAAAAGGTTGATGTGTCACGCTTTTAATATAACATATTATGTTAGGTGTGGCAAGGGGATCTATCCTGGTTTGCAATATTTTATGCTTATTTGCAGCTGATATTTTACTTTCTTCTGCTTTGAAACTATTGAAGGGGTCAGACGTATAGAACATACATAAGGCTTCAACAGCATATGAACAAGGGAGGAATGAAATGGAAACTTTCTTTTGGGGCTGTTTCATTACCGGTATATTATTTACGATCGTCACACTCTTATTTGGGGAAGTATTGAGTGGCTGGGCAGATACGCTTGCAGGTCATCCTATTGCTTTTTTACAGCCTGTAGTTTGGGTGGGCGGGGTTACAGCATTTGGCGGGACTGGTATCCTGCTCCTTAAGTATTCGCCTCTCGGAGGTTTTCTATCCCTGGTTGTTGCTGGAATTCTAGCTGTATTTCTTTCAGCGTTGTTATGGTTTCTTTATGTTAAACCGGTACAGCGAAGTGAAAATTCAACTGGTTTTTCGATGAAAGAGCTGGTTGGACGGATCGGCGAAGTGGTTGTTCCCATTCCGGATCGAGGATACGGTGAGGTGATGATCAAAGTCGGTTCTGGAATTACAAATCAGATTGCGGCAGGCTTTGAAGGAACAGCGATTGCAGACGGGGAAAGAGTTGTCGTAGTTGAAGTAAAAGAGCAGGTGCTTTTTGTAACGCTGCTGGAAGAACGTACTCATACTTTTGTTGACGGAAAGGGGAACACATCTACATGATTAATAAATTATTAGAATCCGACGCATTGGTAATACCCGCTATTGTAGTGGCCGTTATTATTATTTTGGGACTTGCATTCTGGGCCAGATATAAGACGGTAGGTCCGGATGAAGCGATGATTGTGACTGGCTCTTTTTTGGGCAATCAGCATATAGCTGATGACGATATGGGACGCAAGGTGAAAATTGTTCGCGGTGGCGGGGCATTTATTCTTCCTATTTTTCAGAAGGCTGAATTCTTGTCGTTGCTTTCCCATAAGCTAGATGTATCAACGCCTGAGGTTTATACGGAGCAAGGGGTTCCGGTTATGGCTGATGGAGTTGCGATTATCAAAATTGGCGGTTCCATCGAAGATGTATCCACAGCGGCAGAGCAGTATATGGGCAAGCCTACAGAATCATTGAAAATGGAAGCCCAGGAAGTTCTGGAAGGCCATTTGCGTGCCATTCTTGGAACGATGACGGTGGAGGAAGTTTACAAAAATCGTGATAAATTTGCTCAGGAAGTTCAAGGCGTGGCAGCGCGGGATTTGAAAAAAATGGGGCTGCAGATTGTTTCCTTCACGATCAAGGATCTGCGCGATAAGCAGGGCTATCTGGAGGCGTTAGGAAAGCCTCGTATTGCGGCAGTTAAGCGGGATGCGGAAATAGCTGAGGCTGATGCGGTACGGGATGCGAGAGTCCAGAAGGCGAAGGCTGCAGAAGAGGGGCAGAAGGCAGAGCTGCTTCGAGATACGAACATCGCCGAGGCAGAGAAGTCCAAGGAATTGAAGGTTGCCTCATTCAAAAGAGAACAGGACACAGCCAAGGCCGAAGCGGATCAGGCTTATCATATTCAGGAAGCACGCTCCAAGCAGAGCGTTGTGGAAGAGCAGATGAAGGTTGAGCTCGTACGCAAAGAGCGTGAAATTGATCTCGAAGGCAAGGAGATTTTGCGCCGCGAGAAGCAGTATGATGCTGAAGTGAAGAAGAAAGCAGATGCTGATCGTTACTCTGTCGAGCAATCCGCGGAAGCTGAGAAAGCCCGTAAATTCCTCGAAGCAGATGCTTTGCGTTACCGGATCGAAGCTGAGGCGAGAGCGAATGCGGAGCAGAAGCGTTTGAACGGTCAAGCCGAGGCTGATGCGGAAAGAGCGAAGGGTACTGCCGAATCTGAAGTGATTCGCTTGCGCGGTCTTGCCGAAGCGGAAGCCAAGCAAAAGCTGGCAGAAGCGTTCGAATCATTTGGCGAAGCAGCAGTCCTCGATATTATTGTGAAGATGCTTCCAGAGCTTGCTGGTAAAATTGCTGAGCCTATTAGTGCAATTGATAAGCTTACAGTAGTGGATACAGGCAATGGAGAAGGGGCGGCACGTATAAGCAACTATGTGACCTCTCTAATGGCTACGGCTCCTGAGATGCTCAAAAGTGTATCAGGCATCGATGTCGAAGGGCTGATCAAGAATTTGACACAGCGTTCGTCGGGAGGTAACGGGTCTAACATAGCCAGTGGAAATAACGGGCCTAGTGGATCCTCCAAGCCTAAACGCATAGCTCCGGCAGTTCCTGCTGTAGTAACACCAGCTCCTTCTGCAGAGCAAGCGCCAGTTAAGCCTGGTGATCTCTCTGTAGAGTAGGGAGCAAGAAGTCAGCAGACAGCAAATAGCAACAAAAAGTAACTAAAACAGAAGCCATAAAACAGAAGCCATAAAACAGAAGCTATAAAACAGAAAACATGATATGGCTGAAGATAAATTAGCATAAATAGGGCTGTCTCAGAAGTAGCATTGCTACTGGCGAGACAGCCCTTATTTTGTGTTTTTTTGTACTTGTTTAGAAAGTATAAGTTTTTGGGATGCCTGAAGTGGAAAGGGACCAGCTTTGGAGCATGTGCTTCACTTAAGCGATGTTTTTCATCGTTAAAGTAAGAATGTGGAGAGGACCTAATGCTTTTAACGATGAAAAACATGAAAAACATCGTTAAAGCATCAGGTCCTTCTCAGCTGCACGCGGTCTACATTCCCAGTCCCCACTCGCTAGGAAATCTCCTCTAAACTTAAGAGAAAAACCATTGCTGGCTGTTCGTTTGAAATTTGCGTTTGAGCTTAATGGAACAAAACTTTAACAGCGGCTGGAGCCCACAGTCATTCTCTCCCTAAGCGCCACAAGTCCCAAACACACCCATGGACATCACAAGGCGTGTTTTACTGAGTTGGATATTCTTCTTCAGGCTTGTGGATCCATCGCTGCAGATAGCCCTGATCATAAAGTGCTTTTAGCAAAATAATCAGTACAGGCGACAGGATCAGGCCGGATATCCCGAATATGGACAATGAAATAATCATAAAGGACAGTGTAGTAAATGCGGATACACCCAAGGATTCACCTGTTATTTTCGGCTCCATGATCTGCCGGACCAAAATGACGACGAGCAGCACAGCGCTAAGCCAAATAGCAAGAGATGTATTGCCGACAATGAACAGGTACACAATCCAGGGAATAAATAATGTGGACACTCCAAGCAGCGGTAGAACATCGAAAAGGCCCGCAAGCAAGGCGATGGAGAATGCATTATTCACTTTGAGCAGCAGTAGTGTAATGAAAATAACGATGAAGGTAAGAAAGATCAGCTTAAATTGCGCTTTAATGTAAAAGATGATCCCTTTAAGCACATTTTCTTTGAGAAAGAAAAATACGCTTTTAAATGTTTTTGGTGTCTTATCAGTAGCGATCCTCTTCCAGGAATCAATCTCGATGCTGAGAAAATAGGCGAGGATGATACCGATCACAAAATTCATAATAAAGGTGGAGAAGGAAGTGACCATACCGATCAGGCCAGAGAAAAAACCTGCTACTAAACCGGACGCTTTTTCAGTGAAATTCGAGGCGTAGGTCGTTGCCTTATCCACAATGTCTGCAGGAAGCTTATCTTGAAGCTGCACCTGGAGATCGCCAATCCGCTGAACAATTTGTTCTTGAAAAACGAGCTTGTAATCATCGATTTTACCGGCAAAGGTCGTAATCTGATTAATAAAAATAACGCTCGCGGCAAAAATGACGCCTAAAATAATTGTAATAAACACAAAGGTGGATATAGCGGAAGCAATGGATTTGCGAATTCCCCGGCGGTTCAGAAACCGGGCAAGTGGTTCAATCATCCAAAAAATAAGAAAGGCCATAAATATAGGGGTAGCAATTTTGTAGAGATAGCTAAAAAGCAGCATGAACAAGTAAACAGTAAGAACGATTAAGGCGATGTCAAAGGCCGTTCTCCAATATTTTCGATAAAAAGAAATCACTTGATTCCCTCCGGTTTTCTGATAAGTTCCTGATTGTATTTGAGCATTCGAGTTACAGCTGAGTTAATATAAGCGGTCCTTGGGCCGTTATTGCTATTGTGTGCTCATATTGAGCGGAAAGGCTGCCATCCACAGTGCGCGCTGTCCATCCATCCAAATCGACTTTGGAAAAATACTTGCCTACGTTAATCATAGGTTCAATCGTAAAGACCATGCCTTCCTTAAGACGGACGCCTCTTCCAGCAGGGCCGTAATGTGGCACCTGTGGGTCCTCATGCATCAGCTGGCCAATACCATGCCCAATAAAATCACGGACGACGGAGAAGCCTTGTGCTTCGGCATAAGCTTGGATAGCATGAGATACGTCACCTATACGGTTTCCGATGACTGCTTGCTCAATGCCTTTAAAAAGGGATTCCTTGGTCACATCAAGCAGCTTTTGGGCTTCTGCAGAAATATTTCCCACTGCATAGGACCAGGCAGAATCGGCCAGCCAGCCGTCGAGGTTTACGACCATATCGATCGTAACGATATCTCCCTCAAGAAGGGGCGTTTTGCTCGGGAAGCCGTGACAAATCACGTCGTTGACAGAAGCGCAGGTAGCGTATTGGTAGCCGCGGTAGCCTTTTTGCTCCGGTGTTGCCCCATGCTTGGCGAGAAAGGCTTCAACGAATTGGTCAATCTCCCAGCTGTCGATGCCAGGGCGTATCATCTTGGCAATTTCCTGATGACAGGCGGCGAGAATCTTGCCTGCAGCACCCATTTTGTCAATTTGTTCCTTGGTTTTTATAGTTATCATCTTGTTTGTGTGGCTCCTTTTCCTCTTTGCATGTTTACGAGCTTTCGAAAATATCCTACTGTTCATACTAAATAAATACAGTTCAAATGACAAGTTCGTATTAAATTAGTTGTTCAATAGCTGCTCAATAGCTGGTCATTCATTGATGTAAGATTGGTGAATGAATGATGAATCATAGATCGACAATTGATCAATGGTTGATTTCGATCCCCAGATTCTTTACAATAAGAATAAAACATGTTTCAGGAGATGTGAACAATGAACGTCAAAATTTCCCGCAGTGCAGCAAAAGTACTTCTATCGGAGCTACAGAATGAAGAGAACCAAAACTTGATGGTTCGTATCCAGGTCACACATAAACATGGAGATCATGCTCATTACAGCCTTGGTCTTGATGATAAATCGGACAATGACGTTGTTGTTAGCACCGATAAGGGCATTGATGTCCTGTTGGACAAGGACGAGCCATTGCTTGACGGCATACGTATTGATTATTTTTATTTGCCGAAGGAAGGCTTTATGATTACGAATCCGAGCAAGGGCAATCACGGAGACCATTAATGCCCAGAAAGCCGCGAAATACATAAAGTGAAACGAAAAGAGCCCTCCAGCCGGAGGCTCTTTTACTGAGAAGCGTTACGCCTCCAGCCAGTTCCCGGCTTAGCGGTTAGCTGCGAGATCCTGCAAAGCTTGGTCTACGCCTGGAAACTTAAAGGTGAAGCCATGCTCAAGAAGTGCGCGGGGGATAACCTTCTGACCATCCAACAAGAGGGTGGATAATTCACCAAAAACAAGCTTCATCATAAAAGAAGGGACCGGAAACCAATGCGGCCGACGCAGCGACCTCGCTATCGCTCTTCCGAATTGGTCGTTCGTTACCGGGCTTGGCGCTGTTGCATTGACGGGGCCGTTAATCGTCTCGTGCTCTATGCAATAAGCGATCAATCTGACCATGTCTTCGATATGAACCCAGGAAATCCACTGCTTACCACTGCCTACTCTTCCGCCAATTCCTAGCTTGTATGGCAGGGCCATTTTTGGAAAAGCGCCCCCGTCATTGCCCAGAACAACACCGATACGGATTTTGACAATCCGGGTACCTTTGATTTGATCAGCAGCCTGTTCCCACTTTTCGACAATACCTGATAAAAAATCTACAACGCGATGGGGACTACGTTCGTCGAAAGCTTCTGTTTCCGAATCTCCGTAGATAGACATACCGGATGCATTTACGACAACCTTAGGTTTGACCTTGAGACGGTTAATGAAATCGCTAATCTGTCCCGCAGCTTGAAGGCGGGATTCAAGGATACGTTTCTTGGCCGCAGGGGTCCACCGCTGATTAATTGATTCACCTGCTAGATTAACAATGGCGTCAATGCCTTCCAAAGCAGCTGATTCTTCTCGCAGTTGATTCCAAGTCACCTTCGTAACATCAAGTCCTGAATCTGTGGAAGCTGACCGCGAAACCAGAATCACATGATGCCCATTGCTTTGCAAGAAGGGGATTAAGTGACCACCAACAAAGCCAGAGCCTCCTGTGATCATAATTTTCATAGGTTCACCTCCGTTTTCTTTGATCTTATTATATGCTGTTCCAGCAAAAATTACCAAGTTGAAATAGCGTTGTCTGTTTTATAAAGGTTGTTCGATAACATTTTCCGACTTTAATTGCAAATCCAGTTCCAATAGACTATACTAAAGTATACAAAATGGAGCAAATGGACCATGTTTCTGTTGCCTATTTTCCCGTATTCTTAAGTGTAGTATTTCTTTCGCAGACCGGGTAATGATGCGTTAATCATATTTCTCGATAAATGGCATACCTGGCGAAAGCCAGCGACGCAAAGCTATTAGGGGCTTACTCGACCGACAAGGTTGTGCTGCCAGCCAGCTACCGAAGGATAGGGTAATATAACTAGGACCCCTCCTGTAGAAGTGTGTGGGGCTATTTTAGCGGGAAAAATCAAGATTTACGAAGCCGACTGTGCTCAAAGCGCTGTTGTGCTGCGTAAACTCTTGGAGCGCTCATCTTTATTATTTTAATGAATATTTTATTGTAAGAAAGGGGGCTTGCAGCATGCAGACAGAATGGATGAATCATAGTGAGGAAGTATTGACTTCCCTTAGCGGTAAAAGCGTTGCCCGCTTGATTCCTTCATCAGAAGGACCCAAGCTGCTGATAAATCGTGAGGAGTATTCTTTGAAAGAGACCTGCTGGGATGTGGAGATGTTTCACGGCAGGAAAAGCAGTATGCTGATCTTTTATTGGAAGGGCGAGGTTAAGCTTTCCGTCAAGTGCGCTCCACTGTCCAATTTGCTGGATTTACATAGTCAGGACACTGCCGAGTCCGAGAAGAAAACAGCGGATCGCGGATTTAACTGGTCGCAGGTTGAAGCATTTCTGGTCCGTCTCTATCAATGCTTGAATTTCAAATCAAGATCTGTAAGTTTAGGCTAGTCTTGCAAAAGCTGGAGTTGCATTAACAAAGAAACCGCACTTAGGACTTCGAGTCCTGGTGCGGTTTCTTTGTTAATCTGTTTGGATGTAGGAATCAATCCCTGCCCTCAGAATTTTGTGCAGTTTGAGATAGAGGAGATTCAGAAGCTTGAGAAGCGTGAGTTTGTGCTGACTGGACGAAATTTCTTGGAGGCAATGGCCCCAGAAATTGCGCGAGATTGCACTCAATGCGGCCGTTGAACAGCTTGCGCTTCTTATCGGCACGTCGCCCTCCCATGCTGGACTCCAACTGTTTGTCCGGGCTTAGCACGAAGACGCTCCACGTAGGCAGCTTCTTCGTTAGCGAACCTAGCTGGCGCAGCGCCTGCAGGGCATCCTGCTGATCACCAAGCCTCTCCCCATAGGGGGGATTGGTGATCAGGCAGCCATAGTCGCCGCGCGGGCGGGCTTTGGCCACAGGCTCCACTCGGAAGTGGAGCTGTCCGGCAAGCCCGGCCGCCTTGGCGGCGGCCAAGGCGACATCGATGGCGCTGCTATCGATGTCAGAGCCGACGATGTCCAGCGGGAAATCGTCGCGTACGGAGTCGTAGGCCTCTTCGCGGGCCTGCTCCCACAGCTCGGGTGGGATGTTGTCCCACAGCTCGCTGGGGAAGTCGCGCCGGAGGCCCGGCGCAATATTCCAACCGATCATCGCCGCCTCGATCGGAATCGTTCCCGACCCGCAGAACGGGTCGTAGAGCGGCCGCTCAGGCCGCCAGCGGCTAAGCAGCACCAAAGCTGCAGCCATAGTCTCCTTGAGCGGAGCCTCGGTCACAAGCTTACGGTAGCCGCGCTTGTGGAGGCTGGGGCCAGTGGTGTCGATGGTCAGCGTCGCCACGTCGTTCAGCAGCGCGACTTCAATCACATAGCGGGCGCCCGTTTCGGCGAACCACTCGGTGCCGCTGCGCAGCTTCATTTTTTCCACAACCGCCTTCTTCACGATGCCCTGGCAGGCAGGTACACTGGAAAGCTGCGATTTATAAGAGCGTCCCTGAACAGGGAACTCCGCGTCATTGGGTATCCAATCAGGCCAGGCTAGAGCTTTGGTCCCCTCAAATAATTCATCAAAAGTGCGGGCTTCGAATTGGCCCATCTTGATAAGAATACGATCCGCTGTGCGCAGCCATAAATTTGCCCGGCAAATCGCCAGCTCATCTCCTTTGAAAATGACGCGGCCATTCTCAACGGTTACATCCGTATAGCCCAAATCACGAATTTCCCGGGCTGCAACGGCTTCAAGCCCCATGGGGGTAGTTGCAATAAGATCAAACTGAGACATGATGTACATACCTTCCTATCTATCCGTATCCGTTCGCGAACACAGTTGTACTTCCTCGTAAAAAACCATACAATCAAGTATAGGACAAAAGGGGCTGATTTACAATCTCCCCAAGCCTCACAGGTGGTCGTTTAAGGAGGAATAATAAGATGGAATCTAAAACTGCTGAAGATTATGTAGAAGCATTATTTGCTCAGGATACAGTACTGGAAAAGGTGAAAGAAGGAATCCGTACCCGCAATATGCCTGAAATCTCGATAGCGCCCGGATATGGAAGATTGTTGACGTTACTTGTAAAGATGAATGGAGCCAAGAGAGCACTGGAAATAGGAGCATTGGGAGGATATAGCGGCATATGTATTGCCAGAGGCTTGGATCCGGACGGCTTGCTCGTATCTCTGGAGCTTAAGCAGGAGTTTGCTGATGTCGCCAGGCAGCATTTGAGCGATGCAGGATTGGGAAGCTTGGTTGAATATCGTGTTGGGGAAGCGCTCGTCCATTTGCAAAAGCTGCAGGAGGAAGGCGCAAAATTTGATTTTTTCTTTATTGATGCCGACAAAGTTAATTATCCGAATTATTTAGAGTGGGCGCTGAAGCTTGCTAATCCGGGTGCAATTATTGTAGGCGACAATACGCTGATGCATGGACGTGTCCAGGATCCTGCCCAAACGAAAGCCTCCATTCAGGCTATGCGATTATTTAATCAGCAGATAGCCCAGGATGACCGTCTGGATAGCACGATTATACCTGCCTATGATGGTCTTGCTATCGCCCGTGTACGCGGGTAACGATGAAGCTGAAACCCTAGCACCGAATGAACTTGTAGTAAACTAGTGTATACGGAATTTTTGAGCAGAGCACTCAATTTACTAGATTGGGTGCTTTCTTTTTTTTAGTGCGTGTTTGACTCATAGAATCTATGGGGAAGTCCCCATTTTCCTTATCGTCACTCTCTCTTTCGCTCAGAAACCAGACGCCAAAAAGCGATTTCTTCAAATTAAAGAAGATTAGGTCTGGAGTAGAAGTTACTTTTGCCGCTCACTTCTGATATAATTTGACAGTAGGATGAAAAAATACTAATAAAAGCTATGTATAAAGGGGTTTGCTATGTTATCCAGATCAGATCGTAAACGTAAAAAAGCAAAAGTCGCTGTTCCAGCGAAACGGCTGGCTGCCTGGGCATCCATTGCGGCGCTGTGTTTGATTATTGTCCTTTTCTCCATCTATGAATCCAATCGTTCCAAACAAGCTGTGGACAATGAAAACCTGCCAGAAAATCCGCAGGCAACGGATCATGTCACGAACACACCAGGGTCTTCACAAGAGCCCGAACAGACTGCTCCGGCCAATACGCCGACTAATGAGCCATCTGAGTCAGCGAAGCCTTCTCCACAAGCGACTGCTATTGCAACTACACCGGCAGGTGCAACGACAGTGCCGCTTCCAACGGCTAAGCCCACTCAAACCGTGGCGCCGCAAACGCCTGTTTCAGGCGCGAAAGTAAAGCTTACTTTTGTCGGAGATGTTATGTTCGCTGATAGAGTAGAAGAGCAATTAATAAAAAATGGCTATGATTATCCTTATTCATTCGTAAAAGAGTACTTGCAGAAAGCCGATTTGACGATCGCCAACCTGGAAACACCCATAACCAAAAGGGAAGAGGCACAGAGCAAGGAAAAATATGTGTACCGCTCCTCACCGCTTGCCTTACCGGCCTTCAAGGATGCCGGATTTGATTTGGTTAATCTTGCTAACAATCATATTCTGGATTACGGCAAAGAAGGACTGTTCGATACCTTCAAAGAGCTCGACAAAATGGGAATTAAATATGTGGGTGCTGGCAAAAATGCCGACGATGCTTTTAAATCGGTCATCATAGAAAAGCAGGGGATCAAAATTGCTTTTTTAGGCTTTAGCCGCTTTGTTCCCGAAGGTTCTTGGAAAGCAGCTTTTGATAATCCGGGAGTAGCAGATGCTTACAATCACGAAAGGCCTGTCGAAGAAATAAAGAAAGCCCGGGAGAAAGCTGATCTGGTTGTCGTTATTCCCCATTGGGGAGTAGAGCGCACTGATTATCCGGTGGAGCATCAGACGGATCTTGCTCACCGTTTTATTGATGCAGGTGCAGATTTAATCGTGGCCAGTCATCCGCATGTTCTGCAGGGCTTGGAAAGCTACAAAGGAAAATGGATTGCTTACAGCCTGGGTAACTTTATTTTCACACTGAATGAAGTTCAGAAAACTTGGGAGAGTGCTATTCTGGAAGCAACATGCAGCAAGGAAAGAGAATGCAACCTGCAATTAGTACCGATAAAGAACACCCTGGCTAGACCTGAAATCATGACCCCAGAGCTGGGAACGGCGCTGTTTGAAAGATTGACGAAGCTGTCCATCAAGTCGAAAGTGGATAAAGACGGGAAAGTTATACCGCTTCAAAAGGTAAAGAAATAAGGCAAGGTTCGCATCTTTTCAGTAGAGTTATAAAATAGGGGGAGGACGAATCTGCTATGAAGCTTCCAACTGCTATTCGTAATATATATTGCATCGGACGCAATTACCGGGCTCATGCTGCCGAATTGGGAAACGAAGTCCCTGCTTCACCCCTGGTGTTTACTAAACCTACCCACTCATTAGTACATACGCAGGAGGAAACGGTAAAACTTCCTGGTAATCGTGGTGCCATTCATTATGAAGCGGAGCTTGTACTTCGAGTTGGCAGGACTTACTCTGCAGGTATTTCCGTTGACGAGCTGATTGATCAATTTGCGCTTGGCATTGATTTCACATTGCGGGATGTACAGAACGAGCTGAAGAAGAAGGGACTGCCCTGGCTTCCAGCCAAGGGCTTCCTTGGATCAGCAGTGATTACGGATTTTCTTCCATTTCCAGGAGCGGCAGCGCTCCTGCAGACAGATTTTCATCTGTTCCACAATGGAGAAGCCAAACAAAGAGGCAATACGAGTCAGATGATATTTGATTTACAAACACTGGTAGATTACATCGCAGTACAATATGGAATTGGCGAAGGAGATATTATTTATACGGGTACACCTGAGGGAGTGGGCGCCGTTCATGACGGAGATCGATTGGAGCTTTATTGGGGGGACCAGCTCTTGGGTGGAACTCTAATAAAAACGGAGGGGTAATTTCCCCTCCGTTTTTTACATATTGACTCTTTCCGTAAATATTGTTGCTAGATCCTTTCTGTAATAACAAAGGAAGGAAGCCCTTGCTGGCTGTCCGTTTGAGAATGGCTTGTTCTGCACTTAGTAGCTGAGAGAGGTAAGGGCTGTGGGAGGAAGAGCGCTAGCGTCCGCCTTTAAAGATTTGTTCTATCCTCACATACATTCCATTCAAGGGAACAAATCTTTAACAGCGGCTGGAGCCCACAGTCCTTACCTCCCTCCTGCAACCACGTAATGAACACGCTCCTCAAAGGACGCCCAAGAAGGTTTTTTTCTCAGCATATAAATCTCTGACCTTAATAATAAGCGGCAGCTGTTTAAAGAACACATCAACGACTCTGGGATCAAAATGCTCGCCGCGCTCTTCTTGAAATAAGGTAAGAATTTGTTCCAGACTCCATGCCTTCTTATAGACTCGTTCGCTTCCTAATGCGTCAAACACGTCCGCGATGGCTGTAATACGCCCATAGATGTGGATTTCCTCGCCTGCTATTCCGCAGGGATACCCTTTTCCGTTCCATTTTTCGTGATGCTGGTAAGCTACCACGGCAGCTGTTTTGAGGATGTGGCGATTGGAGTTTTTTAAGAGGTTATAGCCGATTTGCGTGTGGGCTTTCATGATTTCGAATTCTTCTTTCGTTAGCTTGCCCGGTTTTTTGAGCACCTCATCGGGTATGGCCACCTTGCCAATGTCATGCATGGGCGATGCCATTTTCAGTAAGTCAGCCTCATCTTGGCTCATCCCCAGACCTAATGCAAGAATATAAGAGTACTCAGCGACTCTTTTTACATGGTTTCCGGTTTCTTTGGAGCGGCTTTCACCAATTTCACCCATTGTGAGAATGATCTCTTTTTGCGTCTCTTCAATTTCATTCGTTAATAAAGCAGACTCCAGTGACTTGCCGGCATAGGAGGCAGTGAGGGTGAGATATTCCATGTCTTTTGCTGAGAATTGGCCACTTGTAGTCATTTTATTAACAGCCTGATAAGCTCCGATAATCTCCCCTTCATTATTGCGGAAGGGTATCACCATCAGTGCTTTTGTCCGGTATCCCGTTTGCTTATCTACATTGAGAGCACCACTCTCCAAGAACTCACGATACTCTTCATTCTTATAGGCGTCATCAATGAAAACCGCTTCGCCGGAAGTGACGGCATGACCAACGAGTCCGACGTGACTAGGTATCCGAATTTCTGTCATGCCATGAGCAACCTTGGACCAAAGCTCGTTTTTGTTCTTATCCAGCAGCCAAACTGTACAACGGTCAGACACGATCATATCTCTTCCCATATCGGCCATCAGCATTAGCACGTTGTCGAGATTTCGCTCATTAGCGATTTTGGCTGCAAAATCAAAAATAATCCGAAGCATTTGTTCGGGATCTAATTCCTGCTTTAATTCCTGCTTTAATTGCGGCTCCAAGCCTATTATGTCATCTTCCATGAGTTCCTCCTAAGCAGGAATAGCCTTATCCCAATTTCTTATGCTACTATTATTCCCTGTAGGTATGGAAACTTCCTGCACAAATGAAGAGGAATGTATTTTGTTTTTTTTACAATCAGGATGTAGATTCCATATATATTCATAAAAGGAGGGAGGCTTACAAATGACCGATTGGCTGATAGGTTTAGTGGGCAGCTTGACCATTTCTCTGCTTGCTTATCGCAAACGCTCTTTATCTGTCTCTGGAGCACTGGCGGCTGTTATATTAGGAACACTTATGTATGTATTCGGAAGCTTGGCATGGTTCGGAACGTTAATCGCTTTTTTTATTTCATCCTCATTGCTTTCCAGTGTGAAGCGAAAGCTGAAAGCTGCAGCAGAGAGTGGATATGCGAAGAGTGGAAGAAGGGATGCGGCACAGGTTGCGGCGAATGGAGGAATAGGGCTGCTGCTCTGTATAATAAATGCTGTTTGGCCGGATCCGGTATGGTGGGCTGCATATGTAGGTGTAATGGCGACCGTTACAAGCGATACTTGGGCGACAGAAATCGGTGGTTTGAGCCGGAGTCTTCCTCGATCGGTCATTACGGGAAAGCAGGTTGCAGCAGGAACTTCGGGAGGTATTACCTGGCTCGGAACGGGAGCTTCAGCGGTTGGAGGTTTGTTTATCGGAGTCATGGTGTGGCTTTTTGCCCATCTAGATGCAGTGCAACTGGTGCCCTTGCTGTTCATTGGAATGATGGCGGGATTAATCGGTGCTCTGTCTGATTCATGGCTTGGGGCAATCTTGCAAGTGATGTACCGCTGCAGTGTTTGTGGCAAAGAAGTAGAGAAGCACACGCACTGCGAAGCTTCATGCACCCGAATAAGAGGGGCTGCCTGGATGACCAATGATGCTGTCAATGCCATAAGCTCTCTTGCTGGAGGTGCTGCATCTATTTTGTTCTTCTATATGTTCAATATTCTCTAACTTTCTAAGTGAGTACGTGGGTGTATTGGTTTAGTGATCTCTTCGGGAATAAGACTTGCCGAGCACCCAGGTGAGCAGTCCAAGCATACTTACTACGATAAAAAAACCAATTGCCAATACAGCTGTCATTGAATTCATCACCTTTTTTATTTATATGTTGCAGTATCTATACATTGTAGATTACTCAACTGTACAAAACAACCCTGAGTATTCAGGGTTGTTTTGTATTATAAAAACCTGAGCTTTATTCAATAAGACGCTTTTGTTAAGGAAGCTTTAATTGGCCAACTTCTTGCAAGGAATCCAGCTTGTTAGCTTTAATTAAACCACGTGACAAAGTGTACAGCACATCTCCGATATAAAGCCCGCGCTGGATGTTCAGATCGCTTTCGTACCAGCCTGACCCAGCTTTTGCGATATCTTCTTGAGACAAGTGAGTTATTTTTCCTTTGAGCTGGAAGCCTTGAGCAAGACTCAGATTATAAACGTACATTCCCTGAAAAGTAAATTGCCCATATTCACTGGCTTCATTCTCTTTCGTGCTATTTGATGAAGAAGCTTTTTCCGTTACAGTGACTGGAAATGCCAGCAGCCCCTTTTCTTTATCAAAAAGAAGTGCTTTATGGTTGCCCAGAAGCTCTGAGTCAGTTCCTCTGGCGCCAATAGATTCTTTGTACAGCTCAATAGGATTCGCAACATCAGTAACATCGAAAAGCGCAATTTTCATGCCCTGATAATAAGCAGCAGTGGTATTTGTAGGGTCACCCTTAATGCTAACTTCCTGCGTATCCTTACCGAAGCCAATCAGATGATTCTCGTCGTAGGGATGTAAATAATCGCTGTAGCCAGGTATTTTCAGCTTTCCTAGAACGTTTGGCTGCTGCGGATTTTTGAGATCCAGTACAAAGAGCGGGTCTACATTTTTGAAAGTTACCATATAAGCGCGATCGCCCATAAACCGGGTTGAATAGATACGTTCTCCAGGAGCGAGACCTTCGAGCTTCCCGGACAGGTTCATCATTCCATCGAGAATATACACATTATTCTTGGAGGTATATTCATCGTCACGCCACATTTCCCCGGTAGTCGTGGCAATGCGGAAGTAGCCGTTATGCTCATCCATGGCAAATTGATTCAGGATCGTGCCTGGCACTTTGCCATTCGCAACGGAACGGACACTGCCTTTCTCAAGCATAAATTTATACACTAGCGTATTCATTTGGGACGATTCGCCACGATTCGCGATTTTTTTCTTAGCTGCTGCGTCTTCTTGCGGCTCGGGCTGATCATTCGTATATTCACTGACTGCTACATATAAATGATTCTCAGAAGCATAAATATTATTTCCTGATCCTACATAAGAAGCAACCTGCAGCGCTTGTTCAGGAGCACTTAAATCGATACCGCCAACGAGCACATAATTTGGAGTGACGGATGTAGGGAAATAGCGAATTCGATCATAGGATAAGGTAGTAAAGCTGTCTCCAGACAAGGAATCCCGATACTGAGGCGCCCCAAGGAGATTATCTTCACTCTTGCTCTGCTGAAGGACTTGCATATCGATTCCTTTGTTGGTAACCAGATAGAGTGAATCAGCAATTTTACGAGATGAAATATAGTAACCCTCTAATTCAAGCTCGCGAATGTTTTTAAGTTTGGTTTTATCTGTCAGGTCATAAATAATCGCCTTAACCATTTGTTTGCCATAATTAGGTATGGGCATCAGCATTTTCTTCTCTGCCCGGTTGGATATGTTAGGGGAAGCTTCAGGCTGAGCTATGGAATTACTGATATAGGAATTACCGATAACGATCAAATGCTTGGCGTCTACGTAAATCTCAGTTGGCACCATACTTTGCTCAGGGAATTCAAGGGTGCTGATGACCTTCATTTCATTTGCAGGCTGAGCTTGACTGACGATGATCTTTTGCCGGTTAACCTGATAAATGTAGCTTCCATCTGTTTTGACTACATCTCCTTCGTCTACACCTTCAACTTGTACATTTGTCGTGGAATAGGCGGAATCTTCCTTTTGCTTTGTGGCTGATCCGGTATCTGATCCGGTAAGAGGGGCAGCTGATTCGGCAACAGGGGATATGGCCATTTCGTTATTCATCGCTCTCGCTTCTGTTTTCATTACCATTGTATTCAAATTATATTGTGGATTTTGTTCCAAAAGAGCGGAGAGCTTTGCCGCGGAGCCGACAATGGGCAGATCGCTGTCTTCCTTTTGCAGCAGTAGCGATTTACTGGATTCGTTCCACAGCGTAAAAAAGCCGAACGCCTCAGAAAAAGCCCGCAGCGGCACCATAAAGACTTCATTATGTAAATACGGTGCTTCTGTTAGAGCAAGCTTGCCTAAGCTGCCTGCAGCCTCGGTTTTTCCCAGGGTCCAGACGACTGTGGTTGAGCCGCTTTTTGACGTAACCGTTCGCAGCTGGGCATTCCATTCGATTTGAATACCCAAATAATCGCCCCATTCCTTGGCAGGCACCATCAAATGATTGTTTTTATTTTGCGGTTCATGTACAAAAGTAAGCTGATTACCTTTGTATTCAATCGGAATGGGTCCCTTGGATCTTTTGACCGGTGATTCTCCGGCCCATGATGAGGTGGCAATCAGACTGACACTTACCACTACGAGAAAGCTCCATAGCAGCATTTTTTTCATAATAAAAAATCCCCCTCCAAAAATTAGCAGTTTCTTACTCCTACTAACGTGAAAGGGGGAATGTATGTTGCATGTATACAAAGAATTATTTTGTGATTTCTTCCATTTGATCAAGCAGCGAGCTGAATACGCTCATAGCTTGCTTGATGGGCTCTGGTGATGACATATCCACACCAGCCCGTTGCAGAATATTTAACGAATAGTCACTACCGCCGCTTTTCAGGAAACCTAGATAGCGGTCTACCGCAGGCTGCCCTTCATCCAGAATTTGCTTCGCAAAGCTGGTAGCTGCTGAGAAGCCGGTAGCATATTTGTAGACATAAAAGCTGTTATAGAAATGGGGAATACGTGCCCACTCCATCTCGATATCCTGATCGACCACCATATCTTTGCCATGGTAAAGCTTATTTAGATCATAGTAGATTTGACTAAATTCCTGTGGTGTAAGGGCTTCGCCTTGCTCGGCTTTTTCATGAGTAATCTTCTCGAATTCGGCGAACATGGTTTGCCTGAACACTGTCGTACGGAACTGGTCGGCATAATAGGTAAGCAGATACAGCTTTTCCTTGGGATCCGTTACACGTTTCAACAGATAATCCATCAGCAATGCTTCATTAAGAGTAGAAGCTACTTCAGCCAGGAAAATCGTATATTGTGCATAACGGTATTCCTGAGTTTCATCGGAGAGATACGAATGTATGGCATGGCCCATTTCATGAGCAAGGGTGAACATGCTGTTCAGATTGTCCTTGTGATTGAGCAGCACGTAAGGATGGGTGCCATAAGCTCCCCAGCTGTATGCGCCATTCCGTTTGTTTTTGTTCTCATATACATCAATCCAGTGGTTGTCAAAGCCATCTTGCAGAATCTTGAGATAATTGTCTCCGAGAGGTGCAAGACTTTTCTTGATTTCTTCTTTAGCCTGCTGGTAGGTAATGTCCATCTTGAATTCTTCCACAAGTGGCGCAAAAAGGTCATACATATGCAGCTCATCAACTTTAAGCAGTTTCTTGCGAAGTTTCAGGTAACGCTGCAATTCAGGCAGGGAATCATGGATCGTATCGACCAGGTTTGTATAAACCTCTTTGTCAATTTTATCGCCGAATAGTGACATTTCCAGAACAGACGGATATTTACGCGCTTTGGCATAAAACATATTTTTGTTGATGTTGGCACTTAATGTTGCCGCTATCGTATTTTTTTGACCCCGATAGGTGCCATATACAGCTTGAAAAGCATTTTTGCGGACCTCACGGTTACGGCTTTCCAGGAACTGGATGTAGCTTCCATGTGTAAGCTCCACTTCTTCGCCATTTTCATTTTTGATTTTTGGAAATTTAAGATCCGCATTGTTCAGCATGCCGAATATGGTGCTTGGCGCTCCAGACATATTGCCAGCTTGCGCAAGCAGAGCTTCCTGCTCTTTGCTAAGCGTGTGTGGCTTTTGACGAATCATATCATCCAGTGATTTCTTATAAAAGGAAAGATCAGGATGGTTGACCAGGTTCTTTAATTGTTCTTCAGAGAGACTTAATATTTCCGGGGAAATGAAGGAGAGTGCTTCTCCCATCTCAACACTGATCTTCCTGGCTTTATCTGATAAAGCCTGGTAAGTCGGCTCTGCTGTATCCTCATGATGCTTCATGTTCGCGTACACATAAAGTCTTTCCGTATGTATGGAAACTTCATCCTCCAGCTCAAAGCATTGCTTCACAGCGGCAGGATCGCTAAGCTTGCCTTCAAAAGCGCTAATCTTAGCAAGAGAATCCTTGACCTTCTGATAATCCTGGTCCCATGCTTTCTGATTCGGATAAAGATCCTCCAGATTCCAGCGATGCTCAACCGGTACTTCTTTGCGTTCCAATAATTGACCCATTGGTGCCCTCCTATCTTTTTGCCTCAAAGGGGCTTGCCCCTGAGGTTTCGCAGCTTCAAGAGCTTGCAATTTAGCTGTAGGGAAAGTACTGATGATGACCCCAGCAGCAACAATGAAGCATAACCAGCGCATTCCGGCCACTCTCCTAGGTAGAATCCATCCTGATGATGGTTTTTACCTAGTATGGCCCGATGAGCGATTCTTTACCATTATATGAGAAAGCTGCTGTGAAGTAAATTTGGACAGGTTCTTTAAATAGCTTTCAGAAAGCTGAGTAAAATTAAAACAAAGGACATGGAGACCATGACTATGGCGAGAAGTGCCAAGTATCTTTTCATTTGGGACGGAATCGCGTCTTTTTTTAATATTAATATGAAAGCCAGGCAGAAGGAAACGATAATAAAAGTAAGTATGGACCCTGAGTCCGTCATGGAAATCACCTCGTTCAGATTGAAATATGGTCTCTAGTTAGTGTTCGATGCTAAAGCTTGAAATCCCTTCTAGCCTGGCGAGATTGCCCGGATTCTTTATCCGGCATGCTGCACATTTTGATCGGGATCCGCATCTGGATCCACTTTAACAAGTGTTAGCTTGCCCCGTGAGTCCATTTTCACCGTGTACTGATCTTCAGGCTCCATATTTGCCTGTTCGCTCAGCTCTTTGGGCAGTGTCATTTGTCCGCGGTCATTGACCTCAACCAGGAAGCCTGCCGCTTTGGTCCATTTGCCTGCTGCCAGTACGCCTGCAATCAGGAAGGAGATAAACAACCACTTAGCCAGTAGACTTGCATCGAAGAAAGGAGAGAGGAACTGCTCATGTGTAATCATTTTACCTGCTGTAAGGGCAAGTACGCCTGATCCGATGTAAATGATCCACGGGTACTTCTCAATCCACTTGATGAACAAGGTGCTTCCCCAGACAACAATGGGCACGCTGACCAGCAAGCCAATCACGACCAGCACGAATTGTCCGTGAGCCGCACCAGCTACTGCAATTACGTTGTCCAGCCCCATCACTGCATCTGCTATGATGATGGTTCGGATGACAGCCCACACACTTCCTTGGACATTTAAAGTGGCGTGATTTTTTTTCTCCGTAAGCAGCTTATAGGCAATCCAGAGCAGCAGTAGTCCTCCCAGTAGCATAAGTCCAGGAATTTTAAGCAGGACGACTACAGCCAAGGTTCCGATTGCACGAATGATGATCGCACCTGCAGTGCCCCACAAAATGACCTTTTTTTGTAATTTTTTCTCCAGATTTCGGGCAGCCATCCCGATAACAATGGCATTGTCTCCTGCAAGTACAAGATCGATCAAAATGATACTGATTAACGCCATTAACATTTCCGCCGAGAACCATTCCATACGTATCCGCTCCTTTGTTTTTGGGGTTGAAGCCTGAAAAAGCCTGTCACCGGGCATAGGTAAAGGCTTTTTTCGAATCAAAAAAAGACCCTTACCAAAATGTTTGGCAAAGGTCTTGCTAACAACGTATTTCACGCTGCCAATAAAGCCGGGGACCATATGGACCCGAATTGACGACTTTACTGTTACTAGCTACTCCCCTTTGGAGTGACGACTATGAAGTTATTCTTAGTATAAGTAACGGACAAGCGTAATGTCAAGACCGCTGTTAATGGCTATTTGCCAGCTCTTAAACTTCGCTAAAAGCAAGCATGATAGCGTCCCATTCCTCTTCGCTTCCAGTAAAGCGCTCTTTGGAAAATCTCTCCTTAGCCCAATTCATCATGGCCGGACGGCCTATAAAAGTATGAGATTCTTCGCCCCACTGGTCGGTGATTTCGGTAAGAATAATTTTCGTGCCTTGTACCTCTACGTTCATCATGTTCCATTTGTCTTTCTTGTAAATTACATGCTTCTTAAATCCCTGATTGCTCAAAACTTTTCCCTCGCTTTGTTTTATTTTGGGGACAGACAGACAGTTGACGGGGTTGAAGATAGGGTTAATACTGCATCCGTTCGATTTGAACCTGTTCGATTTCCACGATCCCTTGCTTAAAGTGTACATGTTTCCAATGCCGACCGCAACAACTTAAGCCTCAGGATACGATATAACGTTGCATTATTTCTTGTTTTTATGCGTAGAAAAGAAGGAAATCATTGTCAAGAGGATGAAATGGTGATAAACTTCCTCCAAGCCTGAATGAATAGCAAGAAGTAATATTCAAAATTGAGATTTCCAGGCGTGCCAGGAAGAGCTGAGGTAAGTAGAGGAACGTAGAGCAGAGCAGAGGAGAGATGAGATGAGTATTGAAAAATTAAATTTCTACGAGCAATCAGGAGTTGCAATGACCTGCAGAACCTTTGAGGAATATGTGAGTATGTTTGCTTTAAAGCCGCATTTGTACCAGGGAGAGAGGGTTCTCGATGTTGCGGGCGGGGCTTCGTCCTTTACAGCGGAAGCATGCAGCAGAGGTATTCTGGCAGAGGCTGTAGATCCTATGTATATCAAATCTGTTGAACAGATTCAGGAACATGGAGTGCAGGAAATTAAAGTTTCAACGGCAAAGCTGAGAGATCTGCAGCATCTTTATAACTGGGAATATTACGGGGATATTGCGCAGCATCAAGCAGGTAGAGAGAAGAGCCTGAAATTGTTTCTGGATGATTATGCACGAGAAGATGCTGCGCTGCGTTATCACAGGGGGAGGCTGCCGGAGCTGCCTTTTGAAGAGGGAATGTTTGCTTTGGTGCTTTGCAGTCATTTCCTATTTTTATACGAGGAGCAGTTTGACTTTGCTTTTCATCTTGAAGCAGTGGGGGAGCTGCTGCGTATTTGTAAATCGGGAGGCGAGGTTCTCATTTATCCGCTTCTAAATTTCCGTACAGAGCAGTACTCCCGCTTGGATGAGCTTTTAGAAACACTGCAGCAGGACGGCAATCTTGTCGAACTGGTAACAACAGAGCTTCCATTTTTGCCAAACTCCAAGTATTTTATGAAAATTCGTAAACCTGAATAAGAAAAAATGGTTATAATGATGTTTTCTAAGTTGATTTATAGGGGCTTAAGTGATATAATTTCTATATTCGCCACAGATGGTGATATTTTTAGGAGGTTGTTCATTTGAAGGGTAATGTTAAATGGTTTAACGCAGAAAAAGGTTACGGTTTTATTCAAGTTGAAGGTGGCGACGATGTTTTCGTTCATTTCTCCGCTATTCAAGGCGAAGGATTCAAGTCATTAGATGAAGGCCAAGAGGTTGAATTCGATATTACTGAAGGTAACCGTGGTCCTCAAGCAGCTAATGTCACCAAATTATAAGAATTTGTAATAAACCACTTATAAATAGTGTGTCATAGCACAAAAAAAACAGTCTCCGAATATTCGGGGCTGTTTTTTTTGACCAAATGTGGGCTCAAATGATAGAATAGAAGCAGAAAAATGAATAGGGGAGCGGCAACAAGATGAAATTTAAATTATTCAAGGATCGTAAAGGAAAAGCCGATCAGGCCAAAAATAACCAATTTGTAAAGCTTGGCAGGGAGATTTATGTCGCTGCACGTAAGGGCGGACCGAATCCCGATGCAAACTTTGCCTTAAAAACAGCGATAACGAGTGCGCGTCAGGTGCAAATGCCCAATGATAATATTGAACGTGCTATCAAGAAAGCTACTGGCGGCGGCGACGAAGTTGAATATGAAGAAATCATTTATGAAGGATATGGGCCTGGCGGTGTAGCGATTATGGTGAAATGCTTGACGGATAACCGTAACCGGACTGCAGCAGATGTCAGATCCACCTTTAACAAACGTGGCGGAAATATGGGCGAATCAGGCTGTGTTGCCTACATGTTTGACGAAAAGGGAGTCCTTGTAGTCGATCGTGAAGAATTCGAAATGGAAGAAGACGACCTGATGCTTCAGGTGCTGGATGCTGGTGCCGAGGATCTTGTCACATCCGAAGACAACTTCGAAATTATTACACACCCGCATGAATTAGAGACTGTGAAAAATGCACTGGAGCAGCAAAGCCTTCGCTTCTCATCAGCGGCCGTGCGCTGGATCCCGCAAAATACAGTTCAGGTAGAAGGCGAACATGCCGAAAAGCTGCTGAAAATGATGGATTCATTCCAGGATAACGATGATGTGCAGGATGTGTTTGCTAATTTTGACATTAGCGAAGAAGAGATGGAGAGAGTCGGATAAGGGGAAGAAAAACGTCTTGCGGCTTCCTTTGATGAGCTTGTTCTTGACTTGGGTGCGTTACGGAGGGAAGGACTGCGGGCTCCAACCGCTGTTAAAGATTTGTTCCCATGAATGGAATGGATGTAGGGGGTGGAACAAATCTTTAAAGGCGGACGCTATCGCTTTTCCACCCACAGTCCTTCCCTCTTTCAGCTACTTACTGCAGAACAAGCCATTCTCAAACGGATAGCCAACAAGGTTTTCACTTGGATAGAGGGAATTCCCTAACGGGAACTGGTGCATGATCCAGAGCTGCTATACCATTGAAAAAATGTGTGCTTAAGCTCGTGAAAATAAGAAGCCTTTACTGTCCTTGTTTAAGGAGGTAGAGGCTTTTTTTTTGCATCTGCTCTTGCTATTTCCTGCAGTTTTCAATGGGGAGGACAAGTGGCATAACTTTCCCAAAATGTAGTAAACTATGACATAAAAATAAATGATTGATTAATTAACCTTCTGGTATATATAATTAAATAAGAATCGAAGATAACAATTCATACAAGTTCAAAGGAGAGTAGAGATGCATAATCATTCGTTGTTTGAAAGGCTGGGTGGGATTGTTGCCGGTCGTCGAAGTAAGTGGGTCACGCTTTTCACATGGATATTGTTAACTGGACTGCTGTCCGCCGTATGGCCGGGCGTCAATTCTCAAGAAAATAATGCGGCTCAGAAGCTTCCGGACGATGCGCTCTCATTGATGGCAGCGAAAATCCAGAAGGAACAATTTCCAAGCAGTGAAGGAGTGCCCGCTCTTGTGGTATGGTACCGCGCAGGGGGCCTGCAGGATGAGGATATTACAGCTGTACAAAATGTAGCCAAGCAACTGCAGGATTCACCGCTTGAATCTCAAACAGGCATACTCCCACTGGATCAAATGCCACTGCCAGCTGTAAAAGGCGTTATCTCTAACGATGGGACGACTCTGGTTCTTCCAGTTACCTTTATGGAAGCAACAGAAACGGATGTACTCAACCAAAATATCGACAAGCTCAAAGATATAACCAAATCTGCAGTAGGCGCAGATCCTTTCTCAACGGCAAATCTGAATGATGATGTTCTTCATGCCCGCGTAACCGGACCTGTAGGCATTCAAACGGATGCAACAGCGCTTTTTAAAGGAGCTGATTTTGCACTACTGGCTGCTACAGTCTTGCTGGTATTGGTGCTTTTAATACTGTTATACCGTTCGCCAATTCTAGCCCTTGTCCCCTTAGTCGGTGTTGGCTTTGCCTACGGTATTATTTCTCCTGTGCTTGGTTTAATGGCCCAGCAAGGCTTGATTGTAGTAGATGCCCAGATTATTTCGATTATGACAGTGCTGCTTTTTGGCGCAGGAACTGATTATTGCTTGTTTTTCGTGGCCCGTTACCGGCAGGTGCTGCTGGAAGTTAAAGATAAGCATCGTGCGCTGCGTGAATCGCTTGGAGGATCAGCAGGAGCTATCGGTATGAGCGGGTTGACTGTCATTGTGGCCTTATTAGGATTACTGTTTGCCCAGTACGGCTCCAACTATCGCTTTGCCATTCCATTTAGCATCGCTATTTTTATTATGGTGTTAGCCAGCTTGACGTTGGTCCCTGCGATTCTTGCTATAGTAGGACGCGCCTCCTTTTTCCCTTTTGTACCGTTAACACCTGAAATGCTGGCAGAGAAAGAAGCCCGTAAAGGCAAAAAGCTGCGTCAGCAAAAATCAATCGGCTCTATGAGTGCAGGATTAGGACGGATCGTCACAGAAAAACCACGGACTGTGCTCGTTAGCAGCCTGATCGTCCTCATAGGATTAGCTGCATTTGCTCCACAAATAAAATTTACGTACAATTTGCTTGAATCTTTCCCGGCTAGTATGCCTTCGCGCGAGGGCTTCACCCTTCTTTCAGATCATTATTCACCCGGCACACTGGCTCCAGTGAAGGTGATGGTTGATAACGAAAGCAAGGCTGATGGAGTAAAGGCCGCTCTGGAAAGCTTGCCCTATGTTGAATCGGTTTCCGATCCAACAGAAGGAATAGAGAACAAGCAACTGCAAGCATTTGATGTTATTCTCTCATCAGATCCTTATGATATTGGTTCCATTGGCCATATACCTGACATTCGCTCTGCTGCGGAGCAATCTTTGAAAGCAGCAGGAATTGCTGAGCCAAAAGTATGGATAGGTGGAGAGACGGCTACACAATACGATACGAAAAAGGTAGTAGAGCGGGATACAAAAATTGTGATCCCGGTTGTAATTACTGTGATAGCGCTGCTGCTGCTCATTTACTTACGTTCCATCATAGCCACCCTCTATTTAATTGCCACAGTTCTCTTGTCATATTTTTCGGCACTTGGCGCAGGCTGGTTGATTTTGCATTATTTCATGGATACTACAGCTATACAAGGACTTATTCCACTGTATGCTTTCGTATTCCTAGTCGCTCTTGGCGAAGACTATAATATCTTTATGGTATCCAGTATTTGGCAGGAACGCAACCTTCGACCTCTACGCGAAGCGATTCGCTTGGGAGTCAGCCAAACGAGCAGTGTTATTACTTCTGCCGGGCTTATTCTGGCAGGTACATTTGCCGTGCTGGCTACACTGCCCATTCAAGTTCTCGTTCAATTTGGTGTCATTTGTGCGATCGGAGTGCTTTTGGACACCTTCGTTGTGAGACCGTTCCTGGTGCCGTCTATTACGCTGCTGCTTGGTAAATGGTCCTTCTGGCCCGGACAAATAAAGCCGCTGCCAGAGAAGCCTGCAGAGGCTGGAAAAGCTGCAAAAGCCAACTAAAAGATGATAAACGAAAGATAGAAAAAAACCGTCTGGATCATCGCGATGATCCAGACGGTTTTTTAACTATTCATTATAAGAACGTATTTAGCAGCAGCCCGCCTCCTGAGAAATGAACGGTACGTCATTTAACGATGTTTTTCATCATTAAAGCATGTGTGTCCATGTCAAACAGCCACTTTAATGATGTTTTTCATCGTTATATGAGCACGGATGGCCTCTGTGGGTGGATAAAAGGGATTTTAACGATGTTCATCGTTAAAATAAGTATTTGATGGCGACCAGTGCTTTTAACGATGAAAAACATCGTTAAAATAGCAGTTGCTAGCAAATCCTAGCTGTCCTAGCGGCACCGAGCAGGTCGGTCCAAGTAGATGCAAACAGATCCCAGCAAATCCTAGCTGCCCTAGCGGCACAGAGTAGGTCCAAGCAGATCATAGCCGCTCCAAGCAGCTTATCTCAGCTTCACTCAGTCCTCATCCAAACCCCAGCGCCCGAGTCAACGTCTGAGCCTGAGACCGCTAGTCATCTCCTCCAGCCAAGAGAAAAAACCTTGCTGGCTGTCCGTTTGAGGTAGCCGTGTTCTACAGTAAGTAGCTGAGAGAGGGAAGGACTGTGGGTGGAAAAGTGATAGCGTCCGCCTTTAAAGATTTGTTCCAACCCCTACATCCATTCCATTCATGGAACAAATCTTTAACAGCGGTTGGAGCCCACAGTCCTTCCCTCCGCAACGCACCCAAGTCAAGAACAAGTCACTCAAAGGACGCCGCAAGGTTTCATCTCATGCCTATTGGACAATCCGCAGTACTTCATCGACTTCCTTGCGCGGAAGCTTGCCCGGAATCTCTGCAGGATGGCCAAGTGATATGACCATATTAATCTGTTCCTCAGCAGGGATATTGAGGTATTCTCTAAGCTGATCCTGGGCCAGCAGAACAGGGCCTGTCATCGGGCAAGTTGCAAGTCCTTTGGCATGAGCAGCCAGCATAAGGTTTTGCGAAGCCAGACACGAGCTTTTGATGCCTTCTTCTGCCCACACTGCTTCCTCTACAAAGTTGATCGGATCAAAAATCTTATCCCTGAACTTGGAGGTATAAGGAGTAGCGAGACACACAATTAACACAGGGGCATTGGAGAAAGCTGTGGCATAAGGACCGAAGGATTTGGTCAGGAGCCGTGCTTCCTTGTTTAATCCTTTCTCCTCTGCCGCGGCAGCCCGGAGATGGAGCTGTTCCCAGGTAAGTCGTTCGATCTCTTTTATTTTCTCCTTGTTCATAACCGCTATAAACTGCCAAGTCTGTGAATTTGTATCGCTTGGCGCATATCTGGCGCAATCAATAATCTCTTTGATATCTTCAATGGAGACATCTTGCTCAGTAAACCGGCGAATGCTTCGTCTTCCCTGAATAATTTCTTTTACAGTTTCATAATGTATCATGTTAACTACCTGCCTTTACAAGATATGTTCTTATTGCAGTACGACGGTGTCTCCTTCAGCAAGTCCTTTGATCACTTCTGTTTTCTCGGCTGTTTCCATACCGATTTCGATCACTCGCTTTTCTGTGCCTTGAGGGGTCTGCAGCATGACGAAATAGGATTCATTTTCACGCTGGACAGCCAAAGTTGGCACAACAACCGCATTGTTTTTTTTCTCCGTTTCAATAGATCCTGTTAGGCTTAATCCAGCAATCAGCTTCTCATGGGGCTCAAGAGATATGATCACCTCGAACTGTGCGGCCCCAGTGCCTTGATCACTGCCGGACTTGGCAAATTTAGATACTTTCTCTACTTTTCCTTGCAGCTTCGTATTCTTCATTGCATCTACTTTCACCTGAACCGCCATACCAGCTTGAATATGAAATATATCAAACTCTCCAATTGTACACACCAGTTGAAGCTTGGTCAAATCAACAATTTTACCAATTCGCTCATTCTCCTGCAGTAGTTGTGGTATTTTGGAAGAGTCATCATATAGAAATATACCATCCTCCGGTGAGTTGAAGAGTGCCTGCGACACCTTAGATTGCTTTTGCTTCAAGGAGAGTGCAAGTGATTCAGATGTGGCTTCCTTCGTCAGATCATTGAGCTGCTTCTCAATTTTACTGCGCTCCGCATCCGTATAACGCTGACGGGAATCTTGTTCACTTATCGCTAAATCATTTTGGCCTTCCTGCACAGCTTTGGCTGTAGCCGTAAATTTCTCAAGCGAAGCTTCCAGGCTTTGCTTTTTTTGGCTGGCCTGGATGGCTGCGATCTCGCTTTTGAGAGACTCCGCGTCGAGCTCGAACAGCGGCTCCCCTTTTTTGACTTGAGCACCTTCTGTCACATTCCATTTAAGCACGGCGGCATTGAAAGGCGCGTAGATTCTCGTTTCTTTTTGGTAAGAGGATTTTCCTTTAACTTCCAGGGTGCTGACCAAATCTTCTTTGGTGACCTTGAACTCAAGCATTGTCATTGCGGGTTCCAGGTTGGCCTGATTATTACCAGAAGATACATTATGACTCATGATATACAAGGTACTGCTAATCCCAATGACAATCACTGCTGCAAGAATCAGTCCGAAAATTTTCTTTTTACTCATAAACAGTAATCTCCTATTCACGTTTAATTGCGGTCAGAGCATCCGTTCGTGATGCCTTCACAGCGGGGTACAATCCGGATAAAATGCCTGTCAGCAGGGCGAAGAACATGCCAACTGGTAATATCCACAAGCTGATAAATAAAATTTCAAGATCTTCGCCGGACATGCCGCTACTAAACTTGATCACAACGATATTGATGCCCCAAATGACCCAATAGGATAGTAAAATGCCAAGTAATCCGCCTAAAAAACCAAGCAGCGCAGACTCTACGATAAACATATTGCGAATTTGCCGGAGATTGGCGCCAAGCACCTTCATAATGCCGATTTGTCTGCGCCTTTGGTGGGTAGACATCGTCATGGCTACAATGATGGAGATGGAAGCAACGAATAGAACAAAGAGTCCTACGCCGGTGAGAAGAAGTCTTATAATTACGAATTCATTTTTCATCCTGTCCTCTTGAAACAGGTTTGACTGTGTTCGCAGGTTTAGCTTTTGGATCATGGTTTCAACTTCTTTGACATGGATACTGCTGTCGACTTTTACTTTGACCTCGGAATAAGAAAGCATACTTTGGCCAGAATAGGGATCTTTATATGAGGCCAGCAGCTTTGCTCCCGTTTCGGGAGAGACATACGCTTTTTTATTGTTGCTTACCATAAAATCAGGCATTCCCTGATCCTTTTGCAGTACGCCAGTGACGCGTAAGGAAATCTCCAGATTATTTGTTTGCACGGCATTAACTGTACCCGGCTGTTGGAAACTTTCCTGTTTAAGCTTGATTTGCTTCTGATACAGCGGGGCAGGAATGCTGTCAAGCTGATTTAAGGTATTGGACATGTCCTTGCTTGGATTTTGCTGCATCAACGTAGATCTGATTTGCCTGGTTTTGTCATCCACTACGCCCATGGTGGCACCATAATTCAAAATAATAGAGTTTTCCGAGCCATCCGCATAACCCTGCTTGAAATTCGAACCGAATGCGGCCAGCGTGTCCAATTCAGTAATCATGACATCCAGATAGCCCTTTTTTCCATCCTCGGTTTCAAAGGAAAGCTGCTGTAAATTCTGGAAGCTGGCCACCGCTTTTACGTGAGGCAGCGTGCGTATCAGGTTAAGCTTCTCTTTGGTGACACGTCCGGAATTATACGAGCTCCCTTGATTACCTGAAGCATCTCCGGCTCTTCCTGAATCGCCTTCATAGATCATGATTTCATCTGTCTTCATATAATAGCTCATCTGTTTTTGGGTGTAATGCTGAATGGATTCTCCGAATGCAAGTGCCACAATAATGGATGCTGAGCCAATAGCTATGCCGAGTGCGCATAGAGCGGTGACTACCTTGCGGCGGTTGATCTGATCCCAGCCAAGACCGAAATAGTCTTTTATTCTCAATCCTCGTCACCTGCCTTGCTGTTCCCATCGATCAGATAGCCGTCTTTAAGCTGGAGAATCCGCTGTGTTCTTTTGGCTACCTCATGCTCATGCGTAACAATGACGAAGGTAAGGCCGAACTGCTCATTTAATCCGATCAACAGATCGATAATTTCTGTCTCTGTCTTCGTATCCAAGTTTCCGGTAGGCTCATCGGCGAAGACGACAGTTGGCATGGTGATCAGTGAGCGGGCAATACTGACGCGCTGCTGCTGTCCGCCTGAAAGCTGAGAGGGGAAAAGCTCGGATTTGCCACTTATGCCAACCTGTTGAAGAAGCTCTAGAGCCCGATCTTTGCGGACCTTGCTTGAGATGCCTTGGAATACGAGTGGAAGCTCGATGTTCTCGCGAACCGTAAGATGGGGAATAAGTTCATAGGATTGAAAAATAAAGCCAATATGTACACGGCGAAACTCAGCTAGTTTATTTTCGTTCATAGTCTCAATCGCTTTACCAGCGATTCGGATGCTGCCTTCGGTGGGTTTCATTAAGCCTGCCATAAGGTTCAACAGGGTAGATTTACCTGAGCCCGAGCTGCCGAGAAGGGCGACTATTTCACCTTTTTTTATGTGGAAATCAATATCCTGAAGCACAGAAGTATACTCGTTGCCATTACGGAAGGTATGCGATAATCGTTCTACAACCAGCACATCCTCACCCTCCTAATCTTATAAAATATTAAGTGAGACTTTCTTGCTTTTGCAGTAAATGAGTAGCTAAAAATCCTATACTTGCAGCCAGTGACAGCATGGATACGATCAGATAAGCGGTTTGTCCGCTCCAAACATCGAAAATCCACCCCCCCATAGTTCCGCTAATCAGTCCGGCCACGCTAGACCATGTGATCACAAAAATGGCTTGTCCCGAAGCCCGATATTCATCAGGAATCGTTTGTTGAATATATCTCATCGCTGTAAATAAGAAGATACCGAAGGTTATGCTGTGCATCATTTGGATATATATGATCCATACCGGATTGTGTACGAAGCTCATCATGCAAAAACGGACCGCGTACGCCAAGCTTGCAAAAGCAAGCAGCGGCAGCTCCCTGAAGCGTTGACCGAATGTGCTGAGCAGAAAAAATATAGGGATTTCGCTTAAAGCAGAAATCATCCAGGAATAACCGATAAGGCTGTCAGAGGCTCCAAGCTGTCTCATATAAAGTGCCAAAAAACCGTCGTTAAAGCGATGCGAGATAGAGAGAATGACGATTAAAAACAGAAACCAAAGAAATTTCCCGGAACGGATAATGTTGATGAAGCCGCCGAATTCCATCTTCTTCTGGCCACGCTGTACATCCTTGAGCAGCAATGCAAGTGAGAAGGTGAGGAGTATCGTACTCAGACATAGGATGGGTGTAATACCCGTGCCGTTCAATTTAAGCAGCCAGCCGAAGAAGCCAGCTGAGAAAGCAAATCCAATCGAGCCCCAGACCCGATAGGAGGCATAGCTTGTGCCTGTTTGTTTCCCTTTGAGCATCAGTTGAGAGTCATTGAGTGAATTGATAGGCTGCTGAAAAAAGAAGAACATGCCCAAAAACACATACAATAAAGTAAATAAATCAGTATTAAAAACAAGAACGGCCGTAATAAACTGGCCGAGCAGCAGGATGATCATGATTTTCTTAATAGTTTGATATTTATCACTGAGAATACCCCAGAACAGGTTGGAACAAATACCGATTAAGGGACCAATGGAATAGAGCATACCGATTTGCAGCTTGGAATATCCTTTGTAATCGAAGTAAAGCGGGAAAAAGGAAACGATAATGCCCATTGTCATATAATTGGAGAAGCTAAAGCCTTTAAGCAGCCATGTACTATTTCGATCACTCATTTACCGCATCACTCGATTTCTATCAGAAATTAGCGCTGTCCTACCAGGCGTTCTTTAGAAGAAGAGGAGGCATACAGCACATAAAGCACGACGCAGAGCTCGGCAAAGCTGCCAAGTGACTGGGCGAGCGCTCCAATCATACCATTCCAGCCAGGTGTCAACCAAACCGTAAGAATCAAAGTGGTTAAGGTCACAATAACATTAGCAGCCTGTGATTTAATCATAACCTTAGTTTGTCCCCTGAGCATAATAATACCATTTGTGAAATCCAGCCATGGGAACACGAAAGTCAATATCATGAAGACCCTAAGGGTACTAAGGCTTGCCTGCATAAGCTCATTATTTACGCCCATCACATTCATCATAAACCATGGCCCTAGGGAGGTATATCCGAGAATAGCAATTAAGACTCCTGGAATGAATCCAAGCATTAAGGCGAAGCGCTGAACGGTTTTTGCGTCTTTGGGATAGAAATTCAAGACAATCTGGTGCATATACGAAAAAAAGCTGATAACAAGCTGTGTAAGGCTGCCTGCAATAGCGAACGAAGCGATCGCCAAGTGAATATCCACCGTTTTACCGAGCATGGCGTTGATTGCAGGACCTACAATTACGGCAATAAAGGAAGAATACAGCATAGGCTTATAAAATTGCAAAACCTGCCGTTTAGTCTCGATCGGATGCCCTGGCATTTTTTCTGGAATCACTTTTTTGAGCAGGGATCTTCCTTCCCAAACGCTTACTGCAGCTTCAATCATCATTCCAACCAGAAAAATAATCGCTCCTACTTCTGCGGTCTTTACTTGATCCGTATGTATGAAATAGAGGG
The DNA here is from genome assembly GCF_017874215.1 of Paenibacillus eucommiae. Classification (GTDB taxonomy): domain Bacteria; phylum Bacillota; class Bacilli; order Paenibacillales; family NBRC-103111; genus Paenibacillus_AI; species Paenibacillus_AI eucommiae. The sequence continues at coordinate 404,539 of NZ_JAGGLB010000002.1, read as the reverse complement.
AGAGGCTGTACATCGCCAAAAGCCTGATAAGCATGCCTATCGTTAACCATTTGGTTAGCAGGTTGTAAATGATAATACCATGAAATAAACAGCGGATCCCGGAAAACAAGCTGACGAACATTAAAATGCGATACACCTTGATAATAGGGTCCAGCAGCTCTGCCTCAACGCCGAAAAAGTATAAAAACAGCAGCTTTCCGACCGGCGTGTAGGAGATGATTAAGCCCAAAAGTGTTATGCTAGTAAATACATAGGTGCTGACAGCGGCCATGGCGCGGAAAGATTTGCGGTCTCTTACTAGCGCAGAGCATGTTTGCCTGAGTAAGATGGCTGGTTTCTCTGTGATGGCAAGCAGGCTCATTGGCAGCGCATAGCTGGCGATAATCAGCTCGGGATTTGCCGATCTGGCCAACGTACTGTTAATGATGACATGCGATAAAGTAACCAGAGTGGCCGAGATTCCAAGTGGCAGAAAAAAGAAGCACAGCTGCTTAAAAGAAACGGGATTAGTTCGTATTTTTACCGACATCTTCACATCTCCTAGGGCTCTACCTGCTTAAACATTAGTTAAGTATACCAGATAATTATGAATCAGACATACAATTTAAGCTGGAAGAGAGCGTCATGAAATGATACATTGTTAAGATAAGCCGTACATAGTTTGGAGGTAAGCGCTTGAGATATTTTTTTCAGCTTGATGAAAGGCTCGGAATTGAACTGCCCGTTATGAAGCATCAATGGGAGGAATACTCCCTGCATGAGCGTGCCGACATCTTGTTTCGCTGGGAACAGATCAGAGGCCGAATACCCGACCGGATTCACAAATTGGAGGCTGCTATTAGAAGCAAACAGTCCCAACTGGATCGGGAGGATGACTTCCCGGCTTCCTGCCAATTAAATTCTGATATTGCCGATCTGGCCAGTACGATAAACGATCTGCACCTGTGGTTTCGAGTCAATCAAGAAGTGGATGAGAAGCTTCATCAATAGAGGGTGCTTGCTTGTATATAACGCAGAAAAGAAATTGCGGAAGGAATGGTTGGAGTGTACAAAGCAGATGAGCAAGCGGATTGGCTGCAAACGATAGTGAAGCCATTGATCACGTATTTACCGGCTTTAAATCCCGCGGATGTGTGGGATCCAGCCATGGACAATCGGATAGAGGCGCTGGCACTACCCTTCATCCAAATGGTCGATTCCATTGAACCGGGAACAAAAACAGGCGCAGCGTTGGGAGCCAAGGAGAAAGAGAATGCTGGCTTAGCCTTCAAGGCAGGTCTGTTTCTATGCAATGAGAGCCTCGATAAATCCCACAGCATTTCACAGGAGATCACCAGCCGCACGGGAAGCTATTTACATGGTCTGATGCACCGGATGGAAGGTGATTTCAGCAATGCGAAGTATTGGTTCTCTGATGGCGGCCAGCATCCTATTTCCACACAGCTTGTCACCTGTCTGAGAAACTATTTGTCATTGCAGGATTTAACCGAAGTGAATAATGATGCGCTGCGCAGCAAGCTGGAGGCGCTTGTTTCTTATCCGGCATGGAATGCTGCGGTATTTGTCGATGCAGTTGAGCTGCAGCTGATGGATGTGCAGCATGCCAAAGCTGATGAATGGCTTCGTCACATCCAGCGGTTTGAAATAAAGCTTATTCTCGATTATTGCTATGAGCAGGGTTGTGGAGGAAGGCTTATTGAAGCGATTGAGCAGCAGTAAGAGATCTGTATCTATGGGTCCTGTCAGACTCATGTACCGTGTTTACCGCTATGTATTGCCAGATGTGAGAAGCCAGTTGCAGCTTTGGAGAGAAGCAGCCGCAAGTATTCCAGATTTGGAATTAAGGAAACAGGCACTAGATAGTATAGCCAGCAAACAGTTCCATTGTGAAGGTGGCGCTGTATATGCCTCAGGTAATTTGTCTATGCGACATGTGATTATTCCACTGATTGTAGCTTTCCAAACGATCAGTGATTATTTAGACAACCTATGTGACCGGAGTACTTCCTTGGATCCAAGGGATTTTCGCAGATTGCATCAATCGATGCTCGACGCGGTAGACCCATCCGCTCCCTTGCAGGATTATTATGCTTTCAGACAGGAGTCGGATGATGCGGGGTATTTAAATGAGCTGGTCAAAACATGCCAGTCCTGCTTATGTCTGCTTCCGTCCTATTCAAGGGTTGAGAAGCTGGTCCGTGAATGGGTAGGGCTGTATTGTGATCTTCAGGTTTATAAGCATATCCACAAGAGCCAGAGGGAAAAGGAACTCCAAAGCTGGTGGGAGAAGCACAAAGAGCTGTCTCCTCAGTTAGCCTGGTATGAATTCGCGGCAGCGACGGGCTCAACCTTAGGCATGTTTATGCTTTTTCTGGCGGCAAGCTTTCCTGTGCTTTCAACAGCTGAAGTGGAAAAAATCAGGGATGCCTACTTTCCATACGTATGCGGACTGCATATTTTGCTGGATTATTTGATTGACCAGGACGAGGATATAGCTGGCGGAGACCTGAATTTCTGCAGTTATTATGATAGCAAGGATCACACTGTGGAGCGGCTTGCCTTTGTGGTTGAGCAAGCACGAACCAAAATTTTATGCTTGGAACATACACGATTTCATCGTATGATTATTGAAGGCTTACTTGCGCTTTATTTATCTGATCCGAAGGTAAGGAGTCAAAAGCAGGTCAGGCAGGTGTCCAAAAGGCTTATGAAAAACAGTCCGCTTACCCGGATCTTCTTTTGGTTGAATAGTATGTATATACGAAAGACTTCATGAATATGGGCTTGGTAAATCAATATTTAATACCAAATGTAAAACCAAATTAAACTGCTCTGTGTATCTCCTTTTGCACGGAAGCCGGTTTTATGAAATCCAGGGAGGAAACTAAATGTCAGACATAAAATCAATTGCAGTATTAACTAGCGGCGGTGACTCACAGGGGATGAATGCAGCTGTCCGGGCTGTGGTACGTAGCGCTTTATTTCATGGACTCGAAGTATATGCCGTTCAACGCGGCTACTATGGACTCATTCATGATGATCTTCGCCAAATGGATTTGCGGAGTGTTGGAGATATTATTCAAAGAGGCGGAACGATTCTCCAAACAGCACGCTGCAAGGAGTTCATGACGCCTGAAGGGCAGGAGCTGGCAGCGGAAAACCTGCGCAGAAGAGGAATCGGCGGACTTGTCGTTATCGGTGGGGACGGTTCTTACCAAGGTGCCAGCAAGTTAAGCAAATTGGGGATTAGAACGATGGGATTGCCTGGAACTATCGATAATGATATTCCTTTTACTGATTTCACAATAGGCTTTGACACAGCGGTTAGCATTTGCGTCGATGCCATAAATAAATTGCGCGATACAATGACTTCGCACGAGCGCTCGTCAATCGTAGAAGTAATGGGTCGTCATTGTGGAGAGATTGCTCTTTACGCAGGACTTGCCAGCGGAGCTGAAACGATTCTTGTGCCGGAAATCGATTATGACATCGATGAAGTGGCTTCCCGGATGCGGGATAACTTTGCTCATGGCAAGCGTCACAGTATCATTCTGATTTCAGAGGGTGTCGGCCGGGGAGAAGATATTTCCAAGCAAATCACAGAACGTATTGGCATTGATCCACGTGTTACCGTGCTTGGGCATATTCAGCGTGGTGGTACTCCGACACATAATGATCGGATTCTGGCCAGCCGCTTAGGCGATTTTGCTGTACGCAGATTAATAGAAGGAGATTCCTCGAAGGGCTGCGGTGTGATCAATGGCGAGCTGGTTGCTACAGACATTCATCAGGTAGTGAGTACTAAACGTCCGTTCAACAGAGAGCTGTACGAGCTGGCTCAGCGATTATCCCAATAAAGGTTTAATAGAGTCATCATAAATTTGAGGAAATGAAAACCCCCTGTTTAGTTAGTTCCATTCGGACTAACTAAACAAGGGGTTTTAAGTTTCCAGCACTTTACTTATACGATACTCCAGGGGTGTAATTATTGTTGGCATTCCACAATAAATATTCATCGACGCCGTTATCTTTGAGTGCTCTAATTTGTTCATCCAATTCATGCTTGCCATACTTGATATATCCTTTGACCCAAGAAGCTGTGAAATCTTGAATCCAGGGGCGGATAATTGGCTTGAGTCCGTTTTTCTCCAGACTTTCTAATTTTTTGTGAGTGTCGATAGATGCGCCATTAATTGTGGCATAAGGTGCAGCGTCCGGTACTTTGGAATCGAACCAGCCAGTGCTGTAATGGCTCGGGTAAATCATAGCACTGATAACGTCGACATTTTGTGATATTTTGACAAAGTCCTGACCAATGCCCTCAGCAGCAGGAACAGAAGCGGCATAGCCGAAAATATCTACAGAGACTCTTGCTCCAAGAGGCTGAAGCTCTTCTTTAGCATATTTGACAAACCCGGCTACGGCATCAATACGAGACCGTTCGTCTTTTTTGTATTTGAGGATATCGGCTCTTTTCTCGAAGCCTTCCGGAAACCTGACATAGTCAAATTGAATTTCTTTGAAGCCTGCTTTTACTGCTTCTTTTGCCACCTTGATATTGTAATCCCAAACTTCTTTCACATAAGGGTTTACAAAGCTGTCAGGTGGTTTTTTTCCATTATTCCACACGCTGCCGTCAGGGTTGACAAAGGAGTATTCGGGATTCTTCTTGGCTAGCACCGTATCCTTGAAAACTACTATTCTCGCAATCGGATAAATCTTATGCTCATTCAGTGTTTTCATAAGCAGTGGCATATCGGCAATTATCTTTTCAGTCGTATCCATTGCTTCGAGCTCTGGATTGCCGGTTTTCCAGGTAATATAGCCTCGATCATCCTTGACATCAATGACCATTGAATTTAGCTCTGTGTCATCAAGTAATTGAAGCAGGGTCTTCATGCGGCTGCCGTTGGCGCTATAAGCTGTGACGTAAATACCTTTAACAACGGGAGCATCTTTCTGCGGGTCCATCTTGTTTACAGGAATTAAGGGATCAACTTCCTTTACGGGGTCAGTTTGAACAATGGCGTTTTTGGCGTCCAAGGATGCCTGGATAAGCTGTTCAAAGCTTGCGTCCGGGTTTGACGCTGTTAAGTTTCCCCAGATCATCATTAGCGAAGCAAGTAATATTTCCATGTGTATGAGTTCCTCTCCTTACCTTTCTTGTCTATTAACTATCTACCCATTTCTATTAGCTATCTAACCATTATAGAACAAGTCTAAGAGGAAGCACATAGGTATTTTGTAGAGATTTGCCAGACAGTGTCAGATTCACACGCAAACGATCCCGGGAAAAAGAGCAAAAAAACCCCCTCGAGAACCAGGTTTTCGAGGGGGTTGTCTACGTTTATTATAAACAGCTTTTATTTTTCTTGAAGCTCTTTGCGGACAGGAACATCATCTTTAGAAGAACTGCTGGTAGTAGCATCTTTGAACTCTCTGAGCATCTTGCCGAAGCTGCGTCCGAGCTCAGGTAGCTTACTAGGTCCGAACAGCAAAAGCGCAACAACTGCTATTAGTATAAAATGCCACGGAGTAAAAGCACCCATTCCAAACACCTCCATATTATGTTGTCTTATGCTATCCATCATACCACGACTTTATTACAAAATATACAGTAGAAAATGGCCTAACAAGAATATTTTTCGATATTTTCGAGTTAAGGGATTGTGTGGTATAAATCAAAACAGCTTTCATGCTGGATAAGTAAACAAAAAAAACACCCTTTAATGAAAAAGGGCGTCCTTCTGATGCTCTGAAATACTAAATTGAATGATTTCCATAACGTCTTGAGCCTGAAGTGCTTCTATCCCGTACTGCAGGACAATTTCGGAATTCAGTTCGCTGCTGGTAAGAAATGGGTACAACTGCGGCGATAATTTCATCACAATCCTGGATAATTTCACTGTCTCCACAAGCATCACCCTTCCAATCAGAAGATTAGAAAAAGACCTACGCCTGAACAAATACGATGTAACCAGAACTATGAAGCTTACAAATTCCATTATATCATAATTTCAAATCTTTTGAAGGGACAGTTTTATTTTTTGCGTGGAAAGTAATGCCTGATTTTGATTTTCCACAATTAGGCACTGTTGATTACTTCTGTTTTGCTAATAATAAGATTATTGTTTGTGATATTGTGGATGCCACTGGAAATGTATGAGTGAACTGTGATATAATATTCAAGATATTCTTAAGGGCGGCCGTTTGGATAATGGTTTTTGTGAATCGAAAGACTATTCCACAAGGAATACTATAGAAACGGATAGAAAGTCGTACTTAAGGGTAAAAAAGACACAAGGCATTAGCCTGCCCTGTACAAAAGGAGATTGGATAGATTGAAAACATTTCAAGAATTTGGATTAGAACCAAAGATTTTACGGGCAATTACGGAGATGGGATTTGAAGAATCGACACCGATTCAGGAAATAACCATTCCGCTTGCTATGGAGGGCCGTGATTTAATCGGCCAAGCGCAGACAGGAACCGGTAAAACCGCCGCTTTCGGTGTGCCGTTAATTCATAAAATCAACATGTCAGAGGATCGAATTGTTTCACTGATTATGTGTCCTACACGGGAACTTGCCATCCAAGTTGCAGAAGAGATCGGAAAGCTTGGACGTTTCAAGGGCATTCGCTCATTACCTATTTATGGCGGTCAAGATATCGTGAAGCAAATCCGTGCCTTGAAGAAAAAGCCACAAATTATCATTGGAACACCGGGACGCTTGCTGGATCATATTAACCGCAAAACGATTAAGCTTGATGATGTGCAAACTGTAGTATTGGATGAAGCAGATGAAATGCTGGATATGGGCTTTATGGATGACATCCAAACCATCCTTAAGCTGGTTCCTGCAGAGCGTCACACTATGCTCTTCTCCGCTACAATGCCGGCTAACATTCAGAAGCTTGCACAGCAGTTCCTGCGCAACCCTGAGCATGTATCTGTAATTCCTAAGCACATTAGTGCTCCATTGATTGACCAAGCTTACATTGAGCTGAACGAAAAGCAGAAATTCGAAGCTTTAAGCCGTTTGATCGATATGGAATCACCTGATCTTGCGATTATTTTTGGACGGACGAAACGCCGTGTTGATGAGCTTGCAGAAGCATTGCAAAAAAGAGGCTACGCAGCTGAGGGCTTGCATGGCGACCTTTCGCAAAATCAACGTGATAATGTAATGAGAAAATTCCGTGATGGCAGCATTGATGTATTGGTAGCGACAGATGTTGCAGCGAGAGGACTCGATGTTTCAGGTGTAACTCACGTTATCAATTTCGATCTTCCTCAGGATCCGGAAAGTTATGTTCACCGTATCGGTCGTACTGGCCGCGCAGGTAAACAAGGAACTGCATGGACGTTCGTAACACCAAGAGAAATTGATCACCTTCATTTCATTGAGAAAGTTACACGTCATAAAATTACCAAAAAACCTTTGCCAAGTGTAACAGAAGCTATTGAAGGCAAGCAAAAAATGACAGCTGAGCGCATTACTGATGCCCTCCAGGCTGATGAGCACAGTGAATTCAAAGGTGTAGCTATTCAATTGCTAGAGCAGTATGATTCTGTGAATTTACTTGCTGCAGCGCTGAAAATTCTTACTGGAGAAAAGAAAGAAGTGCAAATCGAGCTTACTCCGGAAGAGCCAATGCGTGCAAGAAAGAAAAAATTCGACGTTCGCAGCTCAGGCAGACGTGTTGGCGGCGGTTATGGTTCAAGCAGCTCCGGTGACCGGAGAAATGACCGTTCGAGCTATGGCTCTTCGTCAAGCTCTAACTCCCGTTATCCGCGTAAAGACTCCAGAGATTATGGCAGCAGCGAAGGACGGAGCTCATCTTCATCTTCTTCCTCTTCCAGGGGTCGTGATTACAACAGCGGGAACCGTGATCGTTCCAAAGCGCCTCGCAAGAACGAAGAAACTATGGTTAACAATTAATTTGCTGGCTTGCATTCAAGACGAGGATCTTAATCGATCTTCGTCTTTTTTGCTTAATGAATGTGGGGAAATGGCCGATGGAAAGGCTAGCTACCTATCAGCTGGAAAATAAGCTATAATAATGATTAACAGATCATGAGGAGGGCATAGTTTTGGAGTTTAAGGGTGTAATGGGTGGATTTTACAGGATCTCGGAATGGATTATGCGTTTATCGGTAATTAACGTGCTGTGGGTCCTTTGTTCAGTGCCAGTATTTTTATTGGCCTTGCTGGCATTAACCAGCCAAGAAGAAGGGGTGCTCTTATCGAGCTTGCCGCTGATAGCTATTTTGTGTCCGTTTACATTGTTTCCAGCGACATCTGCGATGTTTGTTGTGGCTAGGAAATGGGTGACTAATGAAGAGGATGTTCCTCTATTTAAAACGTTTTTCCGCGGCTACAAAGAAAACTACTTACAAAGTATGATCGGCGGGATTATCTTTATTCTCGTTTTTGTCATTATCTTTGTAAACTATCGCTTCTATTTATCACAAGGCAACACCCTGAAGCTTTTATCTGTGCTCTTCATTGTTTTTACCTTTGTAATCTCGGCTGCTTTGTTTAATTTCTTCTCCATCATGGTACATCTTCATATGAAGATTTTACAAATAGTTAAAAACTCTATCTTGCTTACCATTGGAAATCCGATTAACTCTGTTGTATTAATAGTATGCAACGGTGTGATTGTGTATATCAGTTTGTTTAAGTTTACGTTTCTTATTCCTTTTTTTATGGGAAGCATCGCAGCTACATTTTCATTCTGGCAGTTTCACCGCAGCTTTCAGAAATTGCAACTCAAGCAGCAGAAGCTGGAAGAGAAACAGCGTTTGGCTGATGAAGAAGCATCAAAAGAAAATGGCGGAGATGATGATCGCAACAATGATGTGGAAACAACAATCAGCTTAAGCAAACACAAAGAATAAAGCGCAGGGCAGAGCTTAACCCTGCCATCTATAGAGTGTTGTTTTTAATTTGCAGCACCTGCCAGTTGAAAAAGACTGCCGGGGGTATTATAATAAGATACATACAAATGAATCCTGCGATGTTCGTTACGATTTTAAGTTGTTTTGAACCAATGACTGTTTCTAGGGAGACCTACATTGAATTGACGATGAAATGCCCTCGAAAGGGGACTTCAAAAGCGATTCTGCGGACACCCACCTGCGAGAGCGGGTTTGAAACGCGAAAATCGGACGGCATATGCGGGTTTTTTTGTGTCTTTTTGACAGTAAACAAGTTCTTTTTGTACATAGGAAGTTGTACTTTTTGCGAAGATTTGATAAGGTTATAGTGAAAAAATATGAAAGTGATGGTGGGAACGTTGAAACTTTTTATTGATACGGCCAATGTAAGCGAAATTCAGCAAGCATTCGAGCTTGGGGTGATTTCCGGTATTACGACAAATCCTTCTCTTGTTGCTAAAGAGGGCAGGGATTTTTTTGAGACACTTAAAGAAATCGTTGCGATTGTTGGGAATATCCCAATCAGTGCTGAGGTTGTAGCTTTAGAGGCGCCTGAGATGGTGGAGCAGGGGAAAAAGCTCGCCGCTTTGGGAGAGGGCATCGTTATTAAGGTTCCGATGACCGCTGAAGGATTGAAAGCAACGAAAATATTTACATCCTTAGGCATCAAAACAAATGTTACCCTTATTTTCACATCGACACAGGCACTTTTGGCAGCGCGTGCCGGAGCTACATACGTGTCTCCTTTTATCGGCCGTTTGGATGATATTAATCAGGTTGGAATGAACTTGATTCAAGAAATCAGCCAAATCTTTCAAGTGCACAGCATAGAATCACAGATTATTTCTGCAAGTGTGCGTCACTCGGCACATGTTATAGAAGCAGCACTGCTTGGGGCTCATATTGCGACAATTCCTTATAAAATTATTGAGTCCATGATGAAGCACCCGCTTACAGATGCAGGTATTCAAAAGTTCACAGATGATTGGAATCAAGCAAATCAAAAAGGTTTTTAAGTAAACCATCAAGACTGAAGCCTGTAAAGGCTTCTTAAATATGTTTCTAGGAGGCTGTGAATGGAGAGGGAACTTGCCTTAGAGGTTATCAGGGTAACTGAGCTTGCTGCACTCGCTGCATCCAAATGGGTGGGTCGCGGTAAGAAAAATGAAGCGGACGATGCCGCGACAAGAGCGATGCGCGTGATGTTCGATTCCGTGTCCGTTAAAGGTACGGTAGTCATCGGTGAAGGCGAAATGGACGAGGCTCCGATGCTTTACATTGGTGAGCAGTTGGGGAACTTACAAGGTCCGGAGGTAGATGTTGCCGTCGATCCTTTGGAAGGCACGAACATTGTTGCGCAAGGACTGGATAATGCGATATCGGTTCTGGCCATTGCCAATAAGGGGAACTTGCTTCATGCTCCAGACATGTATATGGAGAAGCTTGCGGTTGGTCCTGAATTGGTAGGTAAAGTGAGCATTGCAGATCCTATTGAAGATACCGTGAAGATTGCAGCCAAAACACTTGGTAAGCATTTAAATGAATTGACAGTAATGCTGCTGGATCGTGAACGTCATGATTCTTTAGTTAAGGCGCTTCGTAAGGTTGGAGTGCGGATTAAGTTTCTGAGTGATGGTGACGTTGCTGGAGCTATCGCACCAGCTATGCCGGAAAGCGGTATTGATCTTTTTGTTGGTTCGGGTGGAGCGCCTGAAGGCGTTTTGGCCGCCGCAGCTTTGCGCTGCTTGGGTGGAGAGCTGCAGGGAAGGCTTATGCCGACTAATGCTCAGGAATATCAGCGCTGCATCGATATGGGCGTTAAAGACCCGTACAAGGTGCTGACGATGGACGATATGGTTGGTAAGGATGATGTTATTTTTGCTGCTACTGGCGTGACTACCGGAAGTTTTCTTAAGGGAGTACGCTATTTATCGGGAGAACGGGCTGAAACCCATTCTCTTGTGATGAGAGCCAAAACAAAAACAATCCGTTACATCCAGACGATTCATTATTTGCCTAACAAGCCTTTTCTGAATGAAGAAGAAGAAGCAGAAGCAGAAACAAAGACAGTAGTGAAAACCGAAGAAGATTTAAATCAATTATAGAAAATCATTTGTAGATAGGCTGCTCTAAGCTGCTCTAATAGGCATACTGAATATGAAAAAAAGCTTGCATTCTCTTTTCTAGAGATGCGAGCTTTTTATTGTGCGAATTTTTGAGTACGATTTATTGAGTACGATTCGTTGTATATGACCATTACGTATAACCACTATACATAACCATTACGTGTGACTGTTACCTAGATTAGGTACTTTACTGAGCTAAGTCGCTCAGCTTATGGAAGGATGTCTGTAGGGTTCCATACAAGCTTCGGAAAATTTGATAATAAGCCTCATAATTTTCGTAAAGCTCTAAACGTGGCTGGGTGCGGTCTACTTCTTTGATCCATGCGTCACAGATATCGATAATATCCTTGCCCAGAACACCCGAAGCAGCCATAATTGCAGCACCATAAGCAGGTCCTTCGGTGGAGTTGACGGTCACAACCGGGATGCCGAAAATGTCGGCGATCAACTGGCGCCAAAAGGCGCTTTTTGCGCCGCCGCCATTTACGCGCAGCTCCTTGATTTCGATGCCGGATTCCTTCATGAGCTCGAGCGAATCGCGTAGTCCGAAGGTAATGCCCTCCAGCACGGCACGAGTCAGATGAGCCTTGCCGTGCCGCAGGTTCAATCCGATAAAAGCGCCGCGGGCTTTCGGATCGGGATGGGGGGTTCGCTCCCCGGTTAAATAAGGCAGGAATAATAAGCCTTCGCTGCCGAGGGGAGCGGTCTCCGCCAAAGATGTCAAGAGCTCATAGACATCTAGGCCTTCCTGCTGGGCACGCTCCAGCTCCTCGTGAGCAAAGTGGTTCTTCCACCACTGAAGCGAGCCTCCGGCGGCCAGCATCACACCCATACGGTGCCACTTACCAGGCACCCCATGGCAGAAGGAATGAAGCCGGTACGCTTCATCCACCTGATAAGCGTCGTCATGGACGAAGACGACGCCCGAAGTGCCAAGCGCCACAGAGGCTATGCCTTGGCGCACAACGCCGACGCCGACGGCGCCGCAAGCTTGGTCGCCGCCACCGGCGACGACGGGTGTGCCTGCGGCGAGCCCGGTCAGGCGTGCCGCTTCCGGCTGCAGCCGGCCGGCCACCTGGCCGGACTCAAACAGCGGAGGCAGCCATTCCATAGGAATGGACAGCCGCTCCGCTACGGTTTGAGACCAGCGGCGGCGGGCGACGTCCAGCAGCAGCGTGCCGCTGGCATCGGCCATGTCCATGCCGAGCTCGCCCGTCAGGCGCAGCCTGACGTAGTCCTTCGGCAGCAGCAGGTGCCGAAGGCGCGCATAGTACTGCGGCTCGTGCTGCCGCAGCCACAGCAGCTTGGGCGCCGTGAAGCCGGTGAGCGACCGGTTGCCGGTGAGCCGGCCGAGCTCATCCTTGCCAACGGCCGCCTCAATAGCAGCGCACTGCTCGGCTGTGCGCTGGTCGCACCATAAGAGGGCAGGGCGGATGACCTCCTGCTTGCTGTCAAGAAATACCGATCCGTGCATTTGACCGGAGAAGCCTATGCCTGCAACGTCCGAGCTGCTTACACTTGTTTGCTCCATGAGCAGCCGGATGGCTTGAATAGTGGCTTGCCACCAATCCTCAGGATGCTGCTCCGCCCAGCCCGGATGGGGCTGCAGCAGTGGATATGCAGCGCTTTGGCTGTCGAGGACAGAGCCTGTCTCATCGACGAGAATACATTTGACTGCAGAAGTGCCCAAATCAACGCCAAGAAAATAAACCATGTGCTTAACTCCTCTACTGTAGAAGGGTATGTTTTCTTTGTTTAGTGGATATACAAAGATTGTTGACTTATATATTCGCAGTCTGGCAACGATTTCCTGCTTTATGCAAAACATTTCATTTGTGAAATGTTTTCGAACTCTTTTTAGTTTTCCTCTTTTTCTTGGGCGAAAACAATGGTAAGATAAAGAATAGTGTAGAAATAGCAAGCAGTCTATGCACTTCATCGAAGGGGGAAAAGGCTTTTGCTGAAAAGAACATTAATCGGATTGCTGCGCAGCCACGAGCAAACCGGGGAGAAGGCGAAGGATCCATTACTGAAAACTAGGTACTACAAGCTTTCGAAAGACGAACTTTGGGACGAGGTTACAGCCGTTCTCAAAAAAACACCAGGCTATAAGCTGCTGCATGAAGTGAAAAATGTGGGTGAAATCGTAGCTGAGAGAAGAACGATGATGGGGCGGACTCAAGATATTACATTAACCCTGTTCTCAATTAATCCATTGAAATCAGCAGTAGATATTTACTCAGCGTCTAGAGGATCATTGGGGGATCTGGGTTCTAATTACCGAACCGTTCTGGATATTTATAAGCAGTTGGACAGGAAGCTCGCGCCTTACAAAATAAACAATTAAAGAAACAGCAGGGAAGCTATGCCTCCTTGCTGTTTTTTTAACATAGGGAAAATCTGGCTGTTAACCAGCGAATATGTAAATGCTTGCAATAATTTTTACGGATTACAGCAGGTTTTTAACAGCTGCAATTGCTTTTTCAAAATCAGGAGCATTTGTCATTTCGGACAAGTATTCAACGTATTGAACGGTGTCGTTAGTGTCAATTACGAAAATGGCGCGCATATCAAGCTGTAATTCTTTAATCAATACCCCATAAGCTTGTCCGAAGGATTTGCTTTTGTAGTCGGAGAGCGTAACTACTTTATCTACGCCTGCAGCTCCACACCAGCGTGCTTGTGCGAATGGAAGATCTACGCTGACGGTTAAAATGACTACATTGTCGCCAAGGTTGGCTGCTTCTTCGTTAAAACGGCGGGTTTGAGCATCACATACGCCTGTATCCAGTGAAGGAACAACACTGATCAGTTTCACTTTGCCTGCATAGTCGGCAAGGGAAGCGTCTGTTACCAAATTAAGATTTACGGTGAAATCAGGTGCTTTGTCGCCAACTTTTATTTCCGGTCCAACTAAAGTAATGGGATTGCCTTTGAATGTGGCAACATTTGTGCGTTCTTGAGACATATTCCTTAATTCCTCCTCATATTTCGTTGAAATGTATAGAATTAATCCTTTTCATTATAATCCTTTCCCAGGTTTGTTGTCCAATCGGCTTGGCAAGGCTATAATTATTGTCGGGTGCTTTATGTATATAAGGGGGCTTAGTAGTGGAATTAAGGCAGTTACATTATTTTGTTAAAGTGGCGAGGAAGCAGCATGTGACTCAGGCTGCGCAAGAGCTGCACGTGGCTCAGTCGGCGGTAAGCCGGCAGATTCGTCTTCTTGAGGAAGAATTGGGTGTTCATTTATTTGTTCAAAAAGGGCGGAATCTTCATCTTACATCTGTGGGCAGATTATTTTTGGATCGGATCGAAGGTATTCTCACAGATTTAGAACGGGCGGTAATTGAAATTCATGAATTTTCCGATCCTGAGGCCGGGGAGATTCGGATCGGTTTTCCTCATAGCGTTGTGCTTAATTTGCTGCCATCCGTCGTGGCATCCTTTAAGAAGGACCATCCTAATGTTAAGTTCAGGCTGCGCCAGGGAACCTATAACAGCTTAATTCGGGATATTACCAAGGGGGAAATTGATCTGGCTTTTATTTCTCCGTTTCCGGAGTCGCATGAGCAGGTTGTGGGTGAAATCTTATTGACTGAGGAGCTTTTTGCAATTCTGCCGGCGGATCATATTTTGGCTGATTATAACTCCATACGTCTTGAGCAGCTGAAGGATGAGTCGTTCGTGGTGTTTAGTGAAGAGTATTCCCTTCGGACTATTGTTATGTCTGCCTGCCAAAAGGCTGGATTTATCCCGAAAATCGAATTTGAAGGTGAGGAAACAGATACGGTTCGTGGTTTGGTGGCCGCGGGGATGGGGGTCAGCTTGCTCCCGGAGATGGCGCTCACCGAAATCAGCATGCTGCAGCCGGCTAAAGTGAGGGTGACCGAGCCGCGGGTTACGCGTACGGTTGGTTTGATTCGCAGAAGAGGAGATCAACTGCCGCTGGTTGCTGAAGTTTTTCGGCGGTTTTTAATCGAATATTTCCAAGCAAAGCGCGGGGGGAGTAAATAGGTTTATGTAATAAAACTGTATCTGATAATAAAAAAAGCTTCCTCTGCAGTTATTATGCAGGGGAAGCTTTTTGTTGAGAAATTCATGTTATCTGCGGTCGTTAAAAATCATAATGTATTTAAGTAGTGTAAGCACCGATATAAGGGCTGCGGCAACATAAGTTAATGCAGCGGCATTGAGTACCTTGGCGACGCCTTTGGCTTCCTCTTGATGGATAAAGCCTTCCTTCAACATCAGTTCACGCGCTCTGGAGCTTGCGTTAAACTCCACGGGCAATGTAACGAGTTGAAAGGCTACTGCAGCGGAGAATAAAATAATGCCTAAACCTAGTAAATAAGGAACGCTTGAGAAGAAAAAGCTGGCAATGATCAATATAGGAGCTACGCCGGAAGCGAAGTTGGCGACTGGAAACATTTTGTGCCTTGTAACGAGCATAGGATAGTGAACCTTGTGTTGAATGGCATGCCCAACTTCGTGGCAAGCAACTGAAACGGCTGATACGGAGCTGTGATGATAAACTGGTTCGGATAAACGGACTACACGGGCGATCGGATCGTAGTGATCGGATAGTGTTCCCGGAATAGCTTCAACTGCTACATCGTAAAGTCCGTTCATATCGAGCATTCTTCTTGCTGCTTGATATCCTGTCATGCCGGAATGGATGGGAACCTGTGACCAGCGGGTAAAGGTTCCTTTGACTCTGAAGGAGGCCCATAAGGAAAGGCTGAAGGCGGCAATGATTAAGAAATCCATAGGATGCATGCTGATTTCCCTCCAATAAATAATTTTAAGTGAAAGGACCTTTCCCCAGAAGAAGCAATAAAGCCTCTATGCAAGCTGCCGTTGGTTGTGTAAGCATTTTACTGAGCTTTTTTAGTTGACTGGGCTTTAATTTTTCAAGGATCGGCCCAAGCTCTTGTGCTTCTTTGGCCAACTGTTCAAGGTGGAGCTGTAAAGATGTGAGTTTATCTGTCACAACATCATCACGGGAGATTTTACTCCACTGCTCCAGGCTAACTTTTATTTCTTCTAGGGTATACTTCTCTTTCTTCATACTTTCAATACGTTTGAGCCTAGTTAAAGTTTCATCGCTGTAGAACCTGTAATTAGTGTCCGAGCGTTTCTCTGGCTCCAATAAACCCATCTTGGTGTAGTAATCAATGGTTCGTGGGCTAATATCGGCAAGACGGGCCAATTCTCCAATTTTAAAGAGCTTAATATCCCCCATCGCAATCACCTCTACTCCCCTAGTTTATGTAAGCTTTCAATCCGATTGAATCTGAATCTATATCAATTATGATACCTGATATCAAACCATACAGTCAAACGTAATACTTTTGTATTTTTTGTGGTGTAATTAGCATTTAAGTTTTTGGTGCGAAGCCTGGAGTGAATATGTTTGATTTTTTGATCGTTAAAGTAATTTTTCCTAGGTAATCCGGCGCGTTAATGATGATTTTCATCGCTAAAAGGAGGTGAATGCCCTCTTTGGATGGTGAAAAGGGATTTTAACGATGTTTTTCATTGTTAAAATAAGGATGCGGACATGACCCGGTGCTTTTAACGATGAAAAACATCGCTAAACAAGCAAATCCCTTCTCAAACTTCACGCGCTGTTCATCCCCGGCGCCTGCGCCCGCTAGGAAATCTCCTCTAAACACGACTCTCTATATACTCTTCTGTGCTTTTTTCGAATATAAATTGATGTGATAATGGATTGCTAAGTAAATGTTCATGTCAGGTATTTGCCAGATGAGAGCTATTTCTGAAAAACTCTATTGTCAAAGTTGCTCATCCTGTATATAATGACATTAAGAATTTCATAATGTGTCATAAAACATGACATTGAAAGGGGGAGATCGTATGGGTAAAAAATTATTGGCAGCTTTTTCTTTCATGGTCTTGTTATTTCCGACATTAGCATTTGCTGATGATGCCACTCCGGTTCAGCTTCAAGGTGCGATTAATGCGGTCTGGGTCATGCTTGCAGCTATACTGGTTATTTTTATGCAAGCTGGTTTTGCTTTATTAGAAGCAGGATCTACTAGAATGAAGAACGCCGGACATGTGGCCGGTAAGACAGTTTTGACCTTTGGAATTTGTGCGATTGCATTCTGGGCTTTTGGTTTTGGTTTGGCTTTCGGCGATGGTAACAGCTTCTTTGGAACGACGGGCTTTTTTGTAACAGGTCTGGAGGATCAGGCTCAACGGGCTTTCGGAGCGTTGTCGGGTTCAGATGTTCCGATTGGCATTAAGTTTTTATTCCAGCTTGCTTTTGCTGGTGTGTCACTGGCTATTGCTTTTGGCGGATTTGCAGAGAGAGCGAAGCTTCCCGTATACTTTATTTTCGGACTGCTCTTTACGATCGTGATTTATCCGATTGTTGCCCACTGGGTATGGGGCGGTGGCTGGTTAAGTAAATTAGGTATGCAGGATTTTGCAGGATCAACAGTTGTTCATCTTCAAGGAGCGACGGCAGCTTTGGTAGCAACGTTGTTATTGAAGCCTCGTCTTGGTAAATATAACAAAGATAAAACCCCAAATTTGATTCCGGGTCATAATCAGGTATTGTCTGTTCTGGGTGTGTTTATTCTTTGGATCGGCTGGTTCGGATTTAATCCGGGAAGTACGCTTAGCGCAATGGGTGATGGTTATTTCGGATATATTGCAATGACGACGAATATGGCAGCGGCGGCAGGTGCGGTTGCAGCACTGATTGTTTCCTGGATGTATTTTGGCAAAGCGGATATTCCTAGCATGTTAAATGGTGTATTGGCAGCATTAGTAGCAATTACCGCCGCTTGTGCCTTTGTAGATGCTTGGGCTGCTATAGTTATCGGTGCAATTGCTGGTATTATCACATTCTTTACTGCACAATGGTTTGAAAGAGCAGGTATTGACGATCCGATTTATGCCTTTTCGGTTCACGGTATTGCAGGTATCTGGGGCACACTTTCCACTGGCCTGTTCGCAACGCCTGAGCTTGCTGAAAAAGCGGGTGTTGGTGGCGCGGGATTGTTCTACGGAGGCGGATTTCATCAGCTTGGAGTGCAAGCCTTAGGCGTATTTGGCGCACTAGCTTTCGTGCTTGTTCTGTCCTATATCGTATTGATGATTATTAAAGCGGTAGTCGGACTCCGCGTTACGGAAGAGGAAGAAATTATCGGACTGGATTTGTCGGAGCATGGCTCTTACGGATACCCGGAGCAAATGAAAAAATCAGGGAACAACAGTCTTTCTCAGTAAATAAGCCTTCACAATAGGCAAAAGAGAGCGAAGGGGATGCAACATGAATCATCTCTCTGTGGAAAAAGTCTTGGAACGCATAAATCAGACTGAAGGGTTCGATGAGCTGCGTTCGATTCGAGATCAAGTTCACGAGATGTTTCAAGAGCATCTCCTTTTGTCTTATTCTCCCGAGCTGCAGGAGCAAATCAATGATATTCATGATGGCTTGATCAAACATGCTATCTTCTTGTCAGAAAAGCAAATGGTAGGGCATGGCTGGGGGCTGCCGCCGGTTCCCTACGCCTTTATGCTGTTCGGAAGCGGGGGGCGTAAAGAACAAACGCTCTGGAGTGATCAGGACAATGGCTGCATTTTTGCCGATCCCGTTTTGAAAGAAGATAGACTGCGCATAGAGGAATATTTCGAAAAGCTGAGTTCCTATATTTTGAATGGCCTTGATATGCTGGGCTATCCACCTTGTCAAGGTGAGGTGGTTTCCAGCAATAAGCAGTGGCGAAAGCCTTACTCCGAATATGAAAGCATGATGCTGGAATGGCTTCAGGAGCCGGTATGGGAAAATGTCCGTTATGTCTTAATTATGGTGGATATGCGATGTGTGTATGGAGAGGCAAGCTTGATTGCCGGGTTGAAAAAGCAACTGTTTGAATATGTAAGACAGCACCCTGCAATTCTCCAGGCTTTGTTGTCGAACACGCTGCATCATCCCATTTCCTTAGGTTTCTTTGGCCAGCTTATCACGGAAAGATATGGGGAGGATGCTGGCGGGTTCGATATCAAGTATGGAGCATATATTCCGATAGTCAACGGTGTACGTCTTTTAGCTATTCAAGCAGGAGTTTGGGAGTCTTCTACGCTGGAGCGTCTTGATCATTTAATAACAGGCGGTCGCATAACGATTGAAGCTGGACACGAATGGATAGATGCTTTTCATATTGCCTTAAAGCTTAGGAATAGGACACCCTCTCAAATCGAGGATGGTTTATATACAACCCGGGGAAAGCTCGTTGCCGGACAATTAACGAAGGAGCTAAGGCAGGAGCTGAAGGCTTGCTTGCGGGCGGGAGCATTTTTGCAAAAGTATGTAAGAAAAGTTGTGGAGGAACAGATAGGAAAAAAATAGCATGATTACCGGGCTAACATGTGAAGGGGGAGAAAGGATGAAGGAAATGCATCCTGCAGGCCGGATGTGGCAGCTCTACAAAATGGGCGGGCTTACGCCGGCAATTACTTCGATGTTCAACGTACAAAGCGCCCAGCAGATGGCCTTTATACGGTCTATGCTTAAGGATCAGCGGAAAAATTCATTATATGATATTGCTCTTCATGATATGGAACTGGTTGTTTTTGATTTAGAAACTACCGGGTTTTCACCTTATAATGGAGATGAAATTATTTCTTTTGGAGCAGTGCACGTTAGAGGCGGGGAAGTTCTAGAAGATCGGACTTATTACAGCACGGTCAATCCGAAGCGGAATATTCCAGGGGAAATCGAGCAATTAACAGGTATCACGAATGAAATGGCGGAGTCTGCTCCTGATCTGATGTTAGTGCTTGGAGAATTTCTGGAATTTGTTCAGCAAAAAATATTGGTAGCTCACGGAACCGCACATGATAAAAATTTTCTTAATGCTGCGCTTTGGAAAACCTCCAGAATCAGCCTGTCACATAGGGTGCTCGATACGATAATGATAGCTAAATGGCTGATGCCCAAGCATAAAAGCTATGGGTTGGATTCCCTGCTGGATGCTATGGATATAGAAGTTACGCTTAGGCATCACGCATTGGAAGATTCACTAATGACAGCCAGGCTTTGGTCGCGGTTTATGGAGGAGATTAAAGCCAGAAATGTAGATACCTTAGGTGATCTATATTCACTTTTGAGTCATCACTGATTCATCACAAACGCCAGTTTGTGGATGGAGAGCAGTGGGGCTTTTTTTATTGTGTATATGTGCAGCAGCGGCTGTGTTGAATCCGATAAGGATACGATCCAATAAGTAGGCAGCGTATGCCATAACGTATTCAAGTCCTCTGATGAGGGCACCGCTTCCTGGAGCGGGTGGGAATGAAACATGCCAATTATAGAATCTCCGGCTTCAGCTTGACGATACAGAATCGGGATTAGTTCGACAGGACTCATTTCAAAATGCTCCTTTGAGTTGCTGGCTATATTGGTTACCGGTATAAAAGAAACAGCCATGTACCCGTCTCCGGTAGTATTGCCCGTAATAAATCCGCACGCTTCCTCTGGCAGCTTACTGCTGCAATACTGTAAAAGCCCTTCATATAAAGCAGCATTGATTAAAACCGTCATGGTTTCTCATCTCCTGCTATAGGTATAAGTGATGTTTAGTATACAAGCTTCACAGGTCCTATAACAAGCAATAACACATCTTAACAAGCCGGAACAAGCCCGAACAACAAGTCTCACGCAATTTCGCCTTTTGGTTTAATGAAGAAAAATACCATCGCCAATGTAAGCAGGGCAAGAGAGGCGACTGTGATAAACACAGTTTGATCCGATATTTTCATAAGCCAGCCAAAAATGGGCGGTCCGAATGCGACTCCTATGAAACGCAAACTGCTGTATAGAGATGTAATAGCACCGCGCTGTTCTTTTTCGACTGAGCCTGTGATCATTGTATTTAAGCAGGGAAGCAGCAATCCTGTCCCAATCCCACTAATGGTTAACAGGCCAATCAGGAGATATAAATTCGTCAGGAAGAAAATTGTTAGTGCAAGCGAGACGGTCATAAGTATTAGCCCGATATTCATTAGCCAGCGCATCAGCGTACCATTTTTTTTGATAAATGCTCCCGTTGTATAGGAAGTTACGACCATGCCCAGCAGTGGGATAGCGAGGACCATACCTTTTTTTACACCAAGAATTTCGAATGGGGGAGCCTCTAGAATATCTGACAAGTAAAACAACACACCGAACAAAATGAAGAGGGCAAGAGAGCCGGCGAAAAAAGAGGGAATCAGCCAGTTGCCTTTCTCTTTCAGAATGTGGCCGATTTGCTGCATATAGGGACCGAGCTTGGGCGGTTTTTTATTAGCAGGTGGTTCCTTGATTAAAAAAAGAACAGCTAACAGCGAGATCAGGCAGAAAAAAGGAAAGGCGAAGAATGGGGCATACCAGACAATCAAGGCAAATAGCGAGCCTAGAATAGGGCTGACGACCTTTCCGGTTCCGTTTGATGCCTCGGTAAGTCCAAGCGCTTTGCTTTCCATTGCACCCTTATACATATCTCCTACGAGGGCCATGGCAATCGGCGCTGTCCCCGCGGCTCCAAGGCCTTGTATCGCTCTGGCAATAATAATGATCGAGTAGGATTTCCAAAGTGCCCCCAAACCAGCCAGAACGCCCGCAGCACCGTATATGATTAATGAAGGAATAATTACCGACTTCCGCGTGAAACGGTCTGACAGATACCCTGAGACAGGAATAACGAGCCCTGCGGTGATCGAGAAGAGAGTGATGATCAGGCTGCTTTGGAAGCGGCTAATGCCAAGCTGGGATTGCAGCTGAGGCAAAATCGGAACGAGCATGGAGTTGCCTAATACTAATACCAGAGGGATTGTGGCTATGGCCATGAATTCCCATATATGTCCTTTGGCTTTGTTGTCCTTGGAGCTGGATCCGCTTCGACTTTTCTTAGAATCTGATTTTGCATCAGGAATGTCACTCTCAAAGCCGATAGTCAGCTTTCCAGTTTTTATTTTTTCCATGGGTGGGTGGACTCTCCTTTGTTTCAATGGTACGCTTACTTTTTCCCTACTGGCAAATAACCATACATGGTTTGCGATATGTTTCACAATTTCGATGTTGGCATTTTAGGGTTTTTGGGGATAATAGAGAGAAGGGGTGATGAGTGTGAAAAAAAACTTGCTGGTACTGGCATTAATATGCATACTTGTAGGTACCGCCGTTTACCAAAATATACAAAATAGATCTAAAAATGTGAGCACGCCAACGGAACAAGCGCCAAAAGCAGATTTTCTAGCGCCATCCTTCAGCTTGAAAAGTCTTGACGGGACTGAGTATGCAGTTGGCGGACCCCGGGATAAGCCCCTGCTTCTTAATTTCTGGGCATCCTGGTGTGGACCCTGTGAAGAAGAAGCGCCTGATTTGGTGAAGCTGTACGATAAATATAAAGGTAAATTTGACTTGTATGCCGTTAATGTAACGCAAGGCGATAGCATAAAGAATGTGGAGAAATTTGTTAAGGAGCATGGGTTTACGTTTCCTGTCTTGCTGGATAAGGAGGGGAAGGTTTCTGATTCTTATCGCTTTTTGTTTATTCCGACCAGTTATTTAATTGATAGGGATGGAGTGGTCCGCGAGGTGATCAACGTCTTCTCGATGGAAGAAATGGATCGGAAAATTAATGAATTAATAGGCAGTTAATTGTGAAAAGCGTTTGCGGCGTCCTTTGGGGTGCGTGTTTGTGACTTGGGTGCGTTGGGGCGGGGATGTCTGTGGGCTCCAGCCGCTGTTAAAGATTTGTTCCCTGAATGGAATGGATGACGCTCTTCCGCCCACAGCCATTCCCTCTCTTAGCTGCAAAGTGCCGAACATGCTACGGTTCAAACGTACAGCCAGCAAGGGTTTTCTTCCTTCTGTAACGATGTTTTTCATCGCTAACGTAGGCATTTACCTTAAATTTGGCGCTATAGCGATGTTTTTCATCGTTATGGAGGGAAGAGACCCCAATCGTGGCTATTTAGTGATGTTTTATATCGTTAAAAAAATTCGCCAAAAAAGCTGTAGGTTGACCCGACGGGTCAACTCTACAGCTTTTATATTGGTGGTTTGAAGCGATTAATGGTTCATCAAGCCAAATCGTTCCACGTTTTCGTTGTTGGCGGGATCTATGCGTTTTCTGCTGATGAGTGCATAGCGCAGGCTGTCAACGAGAGCAAACCAGCTTGCTTCAATTATATTGTTGGAAACTCCGAGTGTGTTCCAAGTGCTGTTGGAGTCTGTAGACTCCATCAATACGCGGACCTTGGCGGCAGTCGCATCCTTCTCATCCAATACACGGACTTTGTAATCGGATAAGTGGATTTGTTGGATATCCGGATAATACTGCACAAGTGCCTTGCGAAGTGCGTTGTCTAGGGCGTTGACAGGGCCGTTGCCTTCAGCTGCTGTGTAAACAGTATGGCCATGCACTTTGACTTTCACGATTGCTTCCGAGACAACAGCATGGTTAGCAGATTTCTCTACCAGCATTTTAAAAGATTCCAACGTGAAAATTTCTTCCAAACCTTCGAAAGCGTCGCGCAGGAGAAGCTCGAGAGAGGCATCTGCCCCTTCAAACTGGTAGCCTTGATGCTCCAAGTCCTTAATTTTTTCTATGATTGCCTTGGTCTTCTGGGTTTCTTTGCCGAAATCTAGATTCATTTCCTGGGCTTTGACCAAAACATTACTTTGTCCGGCTAATTCAGAGACTAGAACCCGCTGCTTGTTGCCAACCAGCTCAGGCACGATATGCTCGTAAGTGCTGGCGTCTTTGAGGATAGCTGATACATGTATGCCGCCTTTGTGAGCGAACGCCGCATTTCCTACATACGGCTGGTTGACAGGCATATTCATATTGGCAATTTCGCTAATGTATCTGGAAACCAAGGTCAGTGATTTCAATTGATCGCTGCTGACCACATCGAAATTAAGCTTGATTTGCAGGTTCGGGATGATGGAGCAAAGATTAGCATTGCCGCAGCGTTCCCCATAACCGTTAATAGTGCCTTGAACCATTCTGGCTCCAGCCGTCACCGCGGCTAGACTATTGGCCACTCCCAGCTCGCAGTCATTATGGGCGTGAATGCCTATAGGTGTTGAAATGTGGTTTTGAATTTCGCTTACGATACTAGTGATTTCGCCAGGCAGCGAGCCGCCATTTGTGTCACACAGCGTAATCCAGTCGGCGCCTGCCTCTTGTGCCTTTTGAATCGTTTGCAGGGCGTAAGCCGCATTGTTTTTGTAACCGTCGAAGAAATGCTCTGCATCATAAACGACTTCTAAACCTTTGCTTTTCAAATATTTCACCGAATCGAAAATCATCGCTAAATTCTCTTCAAGTGTTGTCTGGATCGCGGTATGCACATGGAAATCCCAGGACTTTCCGAAAATGGTGGCTGCGCTGACTCCTGATTCGATCAGTCTGTTTAAATTAATGTCTTCCTCTGCTTTGGAATCCTTCCTTCTAGTGCTGCCGAAGGCTGTAATCTTGGCATTGCGGAAAGTCATTTGCTTGGCCCGTTCAAAAAACTCAATGTCCTTGCTGTTGCTGCCAGGCCAGCCGCCTTCAATATAATGAACCCCAAGCTCGTCCAGCTTGCGGGCGATTTTAATTTTATCTTCAACGGAAAGGCTGATTCCTTCTCCTTGGGTCCCGTCTCTTAGGGTGGTATCGAAGATTTTTACTGAATTTGACATAAGTATCCTCCTTGAGTTTTTCGCAGAAAAACTTTCATCGTAACAATTAACCATGAGCAATCCTAAATGATTCATTCTTTTTTTAGTTTTGTCGGACAGATTCCGGGAATTAGGTTAATCTATAATGAATAACTATACCATATTTAAGCGGACCCTGTCCGATATTTCAAAAAATAGCCATGTCTGCTTGCTTGCTTTCGAAGCGGTGTAATTGTATGCTGGAAGTGGCTTTAATTATCTGGAGGTGTTTTTATTTTGTCTACTCAACCATTAAGGACATTATTGGCGCCAGATTTGGATACCATTACTATTAAATATATACGCACCCCTTCCATAATAGAATTGAAGATAGTACGTGCTGAGCATGAAGCCGGGAAGTGAGCATTACCCCAAGCAGGGTAGTGTAATTCTTCATATAGATATGAATGCTTTTTATTGCTCCGTCCATGAAGCCGCGGAGCCAGAGCTTTACCAGGGGAAACCAATCGCAGTAGCAGGGAGTGTAGAGCTTCGCAAAGGTATTATCGTAACGTCTTCTTATGCTGCACGTGCCAAGGGTGTCAAAACCGGTATGCAGGTCAGACAGGCGCTACAGCTATGTCCGAATTTAACGCTGATAAAGCCCAATTTTGATCTTTATAGGCAGTATTCACGAAAGTTCATGCAGATTGCTTACAGCTATTCGCCGCTGGTCGAATCCATGTCTATTGATGAATGCTTTGTAGATATTACCGGGTCCAAGCAATTTGGAACACCGCTTGAAATCGCCGACATGATGCAGCGTCAAATATATGAGGAGCTGTCACTGCCTTGCTCTATCGGCATTGCTCCCAACAAACTGCTGGCCAAGATGGCATCAGATATGAAAAAGCCCAAAGGTATCTTTGTGTTACGGCTGCGGGACGTGCCCAACGTTTTATGGGACAAGCCTTGCGGCTATTTATACGGAATTGGTAAAAAAACGGCTGATAAGCTAACCAAGCTGAACATTCATACGATCGGACAGCTCGCTAAAGCGGACGAGGCGGCATTAAACAGGCATTTTGGCGTCATGGGGACGTTATTAAAGCTCTCAGCAAATGGAATAGACCATTCATCGGTAAATCCGGAGCAGGAACAGAGTAAATCCATAGGTCACACTACGACTCTCCCTCGCAATTATACGGAAAGCGAGGAAGTATACCGGGTGTTCCTGAACGTATCAGATCAAGTAGCCAGACGGCTTAGAAAACAAAAGCTAGTAGCTACAACCATTCAGATTACAATTCGGGACCCGGCAATGAAGACAATTACCCGTTCACTGACACTACAATCGCCAACAGAGCATATGGATGAAATATACAAAACGGCCTGCAGGCTGTTTGATCAGCATTGGGGTAAAGGAAAGCCAATCCGGCTTTTGGGGATTACTTTGCAGAATTTGACGGCAAAAGAAGACACAGCGATTCAATTGGACTTGTTTGACTTTGACAAGCAGCCCAAAAAAGATCGTTTGAATCAAATTATGGACTCGCTCCGCGATAAATTTGGCGAGGATGCCATACTTACGGCCGGTATGCTGGGTGACGATCCTTCAACTCTGCTAAGAAATCATAAAGCCAGAGGGACTTCCCTGCAAATGGATCATCTCAAGAATAACCCTTTGGATGAAAATAAATGAGGAGCGGGGAGTGTGGGCCCTAAATGGCAGTTGTCGTTGGTTTTGTAGGATATGCCAATAGCGGGAAGACAACAGTGATTGCGAATGTCCTCCTTGTTCTGAAGAAGAAGGGGTACCAGGTTGCTGTTATCAAACATGACGCACATGGGCATTATAAAGAAGCTCCTCATACAGATTCTTCTTTATTTATTGGAGAAGGCGCGGATACTGTCGTTACGGTTTCTCCGGGTTACATCCATCGCTTTGAAAAGAAAGCAGCAGAGGATCTTGCAGCAATTATCACTTCTCTGGAAGCCATGGATTATATATTAATAGAAGGCTTTAAGATGGAGAGTTATCCGCAGATAGCCGTATTTCGAAATGAGGAGCAAAGCAGAATTATTCATAACTTGAAGTCAGCCCCATTGGCTATTGCAACAAATATGAATTATGAGTCTTCCAATATTAGGGTGCTATCTTTGGATGATGCTGAAAGTATTGCCCTTTTTATTGAAAAAGTTTGAACTTTAGAACCTTTTATATTATATTCTAGTGTGAGGGTACATTAAGGCTATCGTGGAGGAGGAATGAGAAATGGCAAAATACACATATGTGGACAAAGATACTTGTATCGCATGCGGAGCTTGCGGTGCTACTGCCCCTGACATTTACGACTATGATGATGAAGGGATTGCAGAAGTGATTTTTGAAGGTGATGATAACAAAGGGGTAACAGAAATACCGGATGATTTGTACGATGACCTGCAGGATGCTCAAGATGGATGTCCTACTGACTCCATTAAAGTGGCTGACTCTCCATTTAGTTAATTAATCCATGAATTCCTTGATTTGTAGATTTTGTCACATTATGTAGAAGAAGTCCTGTCTCCTTAGCTGGAGCAGGGCTTTTTTATTGATACAATTTGTAGATTAAGACAACAATTCATTGCCAATTGTAGGATGTGACTTTACAATGAAGCTAGTAAATAATAGGGAGGATCATATGAGTAAGAAAAACTGGTTACAGACTATTGCGGCCGGTTTGGTGTTGATGCTTTTTTCGACATTTCTCTACACCGCGAACAAATTGTATTTTATAGAAGGGCCTTTGCAGGACTCTATGCGAAATACGAAATCGATTACGGAGAGGCAGCCGGACGACCGGATCAAAATTATTAAGATAGATGACAAATCATTAAAGGAAATAGGCAAGTTTCCTTGGGACCGCTCGGTTTACGCAGCGGCTATTGAAAAATTGGAGAACGCAGGCGTAGCAGCGATCGGGCTCGACGTTGTGATGGCGGAGCCCTCCAAAAATTCAGATGACGACAAAAAATTAGCTGACGTTCTTGCAGCTTACGATAACATCATCATGCCTGTACAAATCAATTATCCTGCGAAGCAGTTAGAGGCTGGTCAGCTGATCCCCGAGAGGATCGATTACCCATCTCCCAACTTGACTACGGATAAACAAAGAATGGCACATGTGAATGTATTTGTAGACAAAGACGGGAAGGCTCGTAAATTGCCCGTAGGATTACCTGATGAAAATAATAATATGATTCTTGCATTTAGTGCAGCCTTGATAAACCTGGTGCTTCCGGAAGAAGAACAGGTGAGATGGGACGATGTATCTGAACAATGGATGCGCGGAAGTAAAGTCATTCCAACCAGCGGCAAGCATCAGGTTGCGACTGAATTTTATTCGGTACCACGCCAGGAAATTGACGCGAATACCGGCTATGAGACCATCTCTTTTGTGGATGTATTAAATAAAGATATTCCCTTCCCAGAAGGCACTATTGCTCTTATTGGCCCCTATGTTACCGGCATGTTGGATGAATACCCCACACCTGTGAGCTCGGTAAAGATGTTTGGGATTGAAATTCATGCCAATATGATTCAAACGTTGTTGGAGAATAAGTTCTATAAGGAAAGCGGCAAGGCAGCAAGTATTGCTATCATCTTTATCATTTCGTTACTATCTATTTTTCTGTTTGAAAGATTTAAAGGCCGTATAGCCACCTTCGTATTTCTCGGATTTTTGGTCTTATATGCGCTGCTTTGGTTCAGCTTGTATTTCTTTGTATCCATACTTACACCCTTAATTTATCCGGTCTTTGCCATGGTCACGATTTATATTTGGTCGATTGTCAGCCATTACTTGGCAGAACGCAAGGAACGCGGGCGCGTTACAGGCATCTTTGGCCGTTTTGTAGCCAAAAGCGTTGTCGATGAGCTTCTGCAGTCCGGAGAAGATGTCAAGCTTGGCGGCAGCCGCAAAGATATTACGCTGATTTTCGTTGATATTCGCGGCTTCACTCCAATGTCTGAGAAGCTTGAGCCGGAACAGGTCATCCAAGTGTTGAATGAATACCTGGATGTATGCACGAAAGCCATCTTTAAGTTCAATGGAACCTTGGACAAGTTTATGGGTGATGGTGTAATGGCAATGTTCGGAGCTCCGATAGAGTTTGATAATCATCCCGAAATGGCCGTTAGATCTGCGATTGAAATGAAAGGGCAGGCCGATATTCTAGAGCAGAAGCTTATCCGTGATTATGGCATTGGGGTTAAATTCGGATTAGGGATTAATAGCGGTCCTGCTGTTGTAGGAAATATAGGATCTGAAGGCCTAAGGCTGGATTACACGGCCATCGGCGACACGGTGAATCTATCTGCAAGGCTGGAATCCAATGCAAAGCCCGGCCAAATTCTAATTAGTGAACATACATATGCCCGAGTTAAGGATATTTTCCGTATTGAACCTGTCGGGGAAATCAAAGTAAAAGGGAAAGAAAAGCCTGTCATGGTGTATGAAGTCATGGGAGAGCTGTAAAAGAGGAGGAACTTATTGTGGAATTGTTTTTGCATAACAGATGCTTTAAGAACAAATCATTTGTAGCCATGCTGATGAGCTGTGTTCTGGTGTTTGGGCTGCTATCATCCGCCCTGGCTGGAACAGCAGAAGCCAAGACAGTCCGTGTCGCTATCGTATCTTCATTGAGTGGCGATGTGACAGTTAAGAAGGGCGGCGGCTCCCAGAAGTATGATGCTTATGAAGGTATGAGCTTAAATCAGGGCGATACGTTGTATACAGGCTCGAATGGTTCAGTAAAGCTGAATGTCAGCAGCAATGATGCTGAAGTTACATTAAGCAGCAATGCAGAATTAAATGTTTCCGATTTATCTACTTCAAACGGCAGTAAAAAGTCAAAATTTAAAGTGTGGGCAGGTTCTATCTGGGTTAAAGTGAAATCACTTGCAGGCACGAGTGACAAGTTTGAAATGGAAACACCAACTGCGGTTATGGCAGTCCGGGGAACAAAGGTTTTAACTTCTGTTGATCCAGTAACAGGTCAAACATATGTTAGTGTTGCCGCCGGTAAAGTGGAAACTACGGTTCAAAATGACAATCAAGATGATGAGCAGCAATCAGATAGTGTTACCATCCTAAATCCTTCGCAGCAGATTTCATTAGATTCCCGCGATGAAGTTAATGATTTGGAACTAAAGGTTTCCATAGTCGATGTAAATGACCTCATTAGTCAGGTTTCCAGTTCTATAATTGAGGCTATTATTCGCGACAAAGCTTCGATTGACTTGGAAAATGAGGAATTCATTGCACTAATGAAGAAAAAAATCGCCGAGGGAGCAATCGGTGAGCTGGGTGATTCTACTCTAGTTATTAAAGATCAGGCAGAGCTTGATAGAGTGAAGGCAAACCTTGACAATCTGATTGGAAATATTGTTAAAGCTGCTATAGCGGATAAAAAAGTAGATAAGCAAGCGATTGACAAAATTATTGAAGATATAAATAAACTGATTACAGATCCAGCTAAGAAGCTTGATCTTGATAAGGTTAAGCCTATTGATAAAACTGCAGGTGTTGACGCTGAGCTGGAGAAGAAAAAGCAAGAACAGCTAAAACTATTGGAAGCTCAGAAGAAATTAAAGAAGGAAGAGGAGCTTAAGAAATTACAGGAGCAGAAAAATAAGTTGAAGGATGCTCTTGAAAAATTGGAGTTAGAGAAGAAAAGAATTGAGGAAGCTAACAAAAAAGCTGAAGCAGAAGCAAAAGCAAAGGCAGAGGCTGAATTGCTGAAGAAGCTGGATAATGAAGCTAAGAAGAAGTTCTTGGAGGAGAAAGCGAAGCTGGATAAGAAAGATCAAAGCACAACTACGCCTTCTACGCCTTCAACATCCAATCCAAATCCAGACCCTGGGACCAATCCACCTGTATTGACGCCAACTGTGAGCTTCAAGTCGACAGAGCCTGATAGTCTCGGTAAATTTAAGCTGACTTTGGAATTGAAGGATTTTGCCGGTGCCAATGCCATTTTTGGCGCAGAGGTTCATTTACTTTATGACGGTAATATTACCGCCGATAAGATCAATGCTTCTTATATCGCAACCAATGCTAACCCTGTATTTGGGCCTCAAAATAGTGTGGAGCACATTGCTGTATACCCTCAAAATCAAGAAGCTCAGTTAAGAGAGTTAGTTTACGCGATAACAAATTATAATAATTCAGACCCAGCGATCACAGTTTCCGGCACAAAGACGCTTGTCACCTTTAATTTCCAAATCAGCCCTGATTCCAGGCCTGGTGTCTCTAGTGAAAGCAAAATAACAATACCTGCGAATGGTATCATTCTCGTTACTAAGAATGGGACTCGTATCCCAGTGACACTGCCGTCTCCAACTCAAACGATTATACCTTTCAGTTCTTTTATTCTTGAACCTTAAGTACAGACAAAAAGGAGAAGTACATGAAACCATTTAAAAAAATTGTTGTTTCTTCGCTTTTGGCTGCAGCTCTTTTGGGCAGCTCCGTGGCCGGGGCTGCCGGCCTGAAAGCAGATGCCCTGCTGAATGTTGATGGTCGAATCATGGCTGATATTACAACCTACGCCGGAATTGGTGATTTCAATCTCAAGAACGGGAATGCTTTGAATGCGACCTTCCGCTCACCAGGAAGCATCGTCGTCTTAGCAGACGGCAGCGTTCTCGTAGCAGATACGCGGGACCATGTGATCCGCAAAATTTCTGCTGGACAAGTCTCAACATTTGCTGGACCAGAGCTTGTTGTCACTTTTAACGAGCAAGGCTTTCCAGAAGGAGGGCTTCTAGATGGCCAAGCCTCTGAATCGTTCTTCAACGAGCCCATGGGTCTCGCAGCTGATGCTAAAGGCAATGTATATGTAGCAGATGCAGGCAACAATGCGATCCGTAAAATAGATAGCAAAGGAAAAGTCACTACACTTGCAGGTAATGGTGTTTTCGGTCTGGTTGATGGAGAAGGCGGGGCAGCCCGTTTCAATCATCCTTCAGATGTTGTCGCCGCTGCAGACGGAACCTTGTATGTAGCAGACACTAAAAATAATGTCATTCGTAAAATTTCACTGGATGGAAAAGTATCTACGTTGAATTCAGCATCAGATCGGGCTATTCAGGTTAGGCCAGGCGCAGCCGTCATTGCAGGTGACTATAAAGACGGCAGCCTTAAGGAAGCTAAATTTAACGAGCCTTCCGGTTTGGCGGTTGATTCTAAGGGCAACTTATTCGTAAGTGATACTGGAAATCAACGGATTCGCTATATTGATTTTAGCTTGGGAGTAGTTACTACAGTAGCAGGCTCCGGCATGGAGGTTGACGGCAAAAGCTTATTCGCGGCCAACGCCCTTTATGCAGCAGGAGATTATGCGGATGGCGATGCTCTAAAGGCTAAATTCGATTTTCCAAAAGGGATAGCTGTCACTTCTGAAGGCGGACTTCTGATCGCAGACAGTCTCAACCATGCTGTTCGTTATTTGCTAAATGGCAAAGTTTCCACATTAACAGGAACAATTGAAACTGGTGAGACTAATGGCGTCGAAGGTGAAGCCAGATTCAATAATCCTAGCAACGTCGCTGTTGCTGGAGATGGAACGATTCTGGTGGCGGATGCCTTTAATAATAAAATCCGTCAAATTACCCCGTATCAGCTACCACAGAGCCTGCCTGTAAATGACTCGGTTAAAGTTGTTCACAGGGACAGTGTGATCAAATTCGAGGTTCAACCCGAAATCGTAAATGGACGCACAATGGTTCCGGTGAGGGCAATCAGTGAAGCCCTTGGCTACGAGGTTACTTATTCCAATGTGAACGGAGCCAGAACAGTTCAATTAAAGAAGGGTAATGTAACGATTGAGCTGTATATAGACAAAACTGGCATCAAGCGAATGGAACCAAACAAACCGGACGTTTCACTGGCTACAGATGCAGCGCCTTACATTAAGAAAGACAACACCTATGTGCCGGTACGCTTTTTCGCAGAACAGATCGGCAAGGATGTACAGTGGGATCAGCAGCATAGAACAGCTATCATCCGATAAGGTGATAGTGGCACCTGGCAGCAGCCCACCCTCCGAAACCCACATCCATTCTATTCAAGGAACAAATCTTTAACAGCGGCTGGAGCCCACACCCCTTACCACTCAAGCACTGCGTCACTAACACGCACCTCAAAGGGCGCAACGAGGCGTTTTTCTCCAAATGAATGTTCCATGTATATATGAAATATGCAGCGCCTACTCTACACATCCTGTGCTGAGCAGGCGCTGTCGTTTCATATTTATGCTTCACAACAACAGCTTCTTTAGATTATGATATTTACAATGATTAGCACAGTGGGGGGACAGCCTGTGACTCATGTAAGGAAGCTTGAGGAGCGAATTGTTGAGCTTGAGCAAAAAAATAGGGAACTGACGCTTCTGCTGGAATCTTCATTAGAGCTGCAAAAAGATGCTGGCAAAGAGTCGCATACTTTTTCTATGAGTGCTATTCAAACCCTGATCCTTGCTTTGGACTCAAAAGATCCATACACAGCAGGGCATTCCTCACGTGTGGCGATTTATTCACTGTGGATTGCGCGCCGCATGGGTGTAGACGAGAAGGAGTGCCGTCATTTTCACAGGGCTGCGTTAATGCATGATATCGGTAAGATTGGAGTTCCAGATCGTGTGCTGCTTAAAGACGAAAGTCTGAACGAGGAAGAGTTTGAAATTATGATTTCACACACCCTTATTGGAGCACGTATTTTATCCAAAATAGAGCCTAGGGAACGAATGATACAGGCCTCTCAGGTTGCTAAGCATCATCATGAAAGAATGGATGGTACAGGTTATCCGGATAAGCTGAAAGGGGCGGAAATCCCGTTTTTTGCCCGAATCGTTGCGGTTGCAGATGCTTTTGATGCGATGACTACTTTTAGACCTTATGCGAATGAAAGAAGCTATATGGAAGGTGTCCATGAGCTAATCCGATGTAAAGGCACACATTTTGATCCGGAAGTCGTGAACGCGTTCGCTCTGGTTATGGAAGACCGGAATTATTTAACCAACGAGCAGTGGCATTCAATAACTGATTTATTGGATAACTAAAGGGGCTAAGTATGGCGGGCTGGAGGAGGCATGATCTCCCTGAGGCTCGTCTTTTTTCTTCATAAATGAGCAAATGCTGCCGATAAAAAAAGAAGGGCAATTGCGCGCGGACGCCCATTCACTGATAAAAGGATACGTAGAAGTCAATTTAGAGACTGGAGGAACATTCAATGAATGATAAGCGGAGAAATCTGCAGCAGGTTGAACGGTTTTTTCAGCATAATCCGATCGAGGATCCTCTATATTTAAAAAATTATGTAAAAGAACATCCCGAGCATAAGATGGGCTGGTATTTGCTCGGTAGAGAATACGCTGCAAAGGGCAAGGAAGCAAAGGCAAATTATTGCTTTGCCAAGGCTGGTGAAATCTATGAAGCATTTGAGCGCCAGCAAATTGTTTTTGACAAGGATAACCTGGATAAGGTTCTACTGGCAAATTTACAAATTGAGAGCAAGCAGAAGCAAAAGCAGAGCTCAAGATGGCGATGGGCTATTTTGGCAGCATTGCTGCTATTTTTATATATTCCAGCTTCTATGGATATGGCCAGGGAAAAGTCTAGGGAGGAAGGGAGCTCTGCTCCTGTGCCTTCTGTTGAACCAACAAATTCGGGTCTTACTGTGCTGCAGCCTGAATCTGTGATTCCACTGCCCATGGAGACGGGCGCGAAAATTTACTACTCCCAAAGAAGCTGGAAAGATGAGCTGGCGGAGATGATAGCGCCCCAGGAAAAGGTTTGGGAAAAGGCGCTTGTTGTAGAAGGTGAACGAACGGCCGATGGGCAATGGATCGAGTGGTTCAAAGCCCCGAAGATTTTACTCGGAGTGGAGCATAGTGAGGACAATAAAAGCCAATCACTCGTTCAGTATTACGATCCAGAATTATGCTCATGCGATGCAAGCAGTGTTGATGAGGTTGTGCCGGTTGTTGAAAATTGGCGTGCGGAACGTGAAGAAGCTATCGTGTTAAGCTCGGCTATAACGGCGTATAAGCAAAAGAATGGTGTAATGCCTAACAAAGCGGAACAATTAAGCAGCCCTTATCCGGAAAATCTGCTGCCCGGCATGACGCCGCGGATGAAAGCAATGTTCCCTGAGGTGCTTAAAGAGCAGCGGGAAACGAACAGCGGAGTGCCAGCTTCCGGGCAGCCTCCAAAGTCGAATACGGACGATCCCACTGCTGCAACGGAAGAGAAGCCGCCTAAAGAGCCACAAAGTGCCAAAAGCATGGAAATGCTGTCTTCTCCACTGGGGAAGCCGTTAGAAATTCTCATCGACACAGAGAAGCATCGGTTGCTGTTAGTCAGCGGCAGCTTTATCGTTCGCAGTTATCCGGTTGGTTTAGGAGGAGATAAGACGCCGGAAGGAGAATTTATCATCTCTGAAAAGGTTAGAAATCCGAATGGTAAATCAAACGGGGAGTTTGGAAGCAGGGGCATGACGCTGTCGGATACCCTCTATGCGATCCATGGCACGAACAAGCCCAGCAGCATTGGCGCAGATGAATCCCTTGGGTGTGTGCGAATGCTGCAAGCGGACCTTGAAGAGCTGTACGATATGGTTCCTCACCAGACAAAGGTGAAGATTGGCAAGAAGCTTTCTCCCGAAGACTCAGATCCATCAAACCCGGGCTCGCCAGAACCATCAAAAGGCGACAAGGGAGTAGGTAAACCGGGCAAATCATTCCAGCTGCCTGTAGAGACAGAGGAAACTAACCCCCGAAAAAAATACAAATGGCTGAACTAAAAATAAAAACTATAAAGTGCCTGTTGATTACGTTACTTCAA
Source organism: Paenibacillus eucommiae (assembly GCF_017874215.1). Lineage (GTDB taxonomy): Bacteria > Bacillota > Bacilli > Paenibacillales > NBRC-103111 > Paenibacillus_AI > Paenibacillus_AI eucommiae. The sequence continues at coordinate 368,912 of NZ_JAGGLB010000002.1, read as the reverse complement.
AATAAGCTACTTCAAAATTAACGACAGGGCCATAAATATGATGATAGCCAACATGATCGAGCCCGTCCAGATCAGCGCTTTTTTGTTAATTTCATCTTTGTTTTTTCTTTGAGTTTGAACAGGTTTTCTTCTTGACATGACAATCACCTTTCTTTAAGTAGGAATGAGGATATAGGCTTATCATATCACATTTCCGGAGGAGATTAGTACAACAATGTTTAGCGCTTTCATGATGCGTCCCTGTTGTCTCTGGTATGGATAAATAAGCCTAATATGATTGCATAATTTCCCGGAGTCGGATAAACTGACTGTTAGAGTATTGATAAAGAACGGGGTGCGTGTACATGTTATATAAAAAACTGGGGAAGCCGATTTTATTTCGAATGGACCCAGAAAAGGCTCACCATCTTACCCTTAACGGGCTTCAGGCGGTTGGGGCTTTTCCTGGTGGCAAACAATTGATACAATCGATGTATGGGGTTCCGTATTCATCTGTTTTATCGCAAACACTATGGGATATTACATTCACGAATCCAATTGGACTAGCCGCAGGACTGGATAAAAATGCGAAAGCGGTCAAGGCATTTTCCCGGCTGGGCTTTGGGTTTATGGAGGTTGGGACGATTACGCCTAAGCCTCAAGAAGGTAATGAGCTGCCAAGGCTGTTCCGCTTACCTGAGGATGAGGCCTTAATCAATAGAATGGGCTTTAATAACGTCGGTATTGAAGAGATGGCCGATAATTTGCGTAAGGCAGGCCGGCGGGTTATTCCGGTGGCTGTCAATATTGGGAAGAACAAGCTGACACCAAATGAGCATGCAGAGGATGATTATCGTTCTTGCATTCGCAGGCTTTTTGAGTGGGGTGATTTTTTTGTGGTCAATATCAGTTCACCGAACACGCCAGATTTACGTAATCTGCAGCATGGGAATGATTTAAACAGACTGCTTCATGCCGTAAGGGATGAGATGGGACTGCAGAAGGATAAGCATAATCATCCTGGCAAGCCGGTGCTGGTCAAGATTGCTCCTGATCTAACAGATGCAGAGCTGGAACTGACGGTTCGCTCCATTATGGACAATGGAATATCCGGAATCATTGCGACGAACACGACGCTTAGCAGGGCAGGGCTTAACCATCCTAATCAGGTGCAGGCAGGCGGTTTAAGCGGCAGGCCGTTAACCAAGCGTTCAACAGAGATCATAAGAACTATATACCGTCTTACTGAAGGGAAGCTTCCGATTATTGGTTCGGGGGGCATTTTCACAGCTCAGGACGCTTATGACAAAATACGGGCTGGCGCAAGTCTCGTAGAGGTATATTCGGCTTTGATCTACGAAGGTCCGGAGCTTCTCGGTACATTGAATAAAGGGCTGAAGGCTCTGCTTGAAAGAGATGGATTTACCCATATTTCTGAAGCAATTGGTGCAGATCAGTAGTGACTTCATCTGGAATGGAGGCAGATAAATGGATGGACGTGACTGGAGGAAGTTTCTTCTTCCTTATGAGCAAACGATAGAAGAGCTAAAGGTTAAATTCAAAACGCTGCGCGGCGAGTTGAAAAGCCGTGAGGAATATTCTCCTATAGAATTCGTTACAGGCCGTGTTAAAAAGATTTCCAGTATTTTGGACAAAGCCAAAAAATTAAATGTGCCAGGCGACCAATTAGAGACTGGAATTGAGGATATTGCCGGTATCCGCATTATGTGTCAATTTGTTGAGGATATTGAATATTTAACTGAGCTCATCCGCGCTAGACAAGATATGAAGGTTGTTTATGAAAAGGACTATATCGTCAACAAAAAAGAAAGCGGCTATCGCAGTTATCACATTATTATCGAATATCCGGTACAAACGGCGCTGGGAATGAAAAGACTGCTGGCGGAGGTACAAATTCGGACATTGGCCATGAATTTCTGGGCGACGATAGAGCATTCATTGAACTATAAATATAAAGAAACCTTGCCCGATGATGTAAGAATACGTTTGAGTAAAGCGGGTGAAGCGGCTTTTTTGCTGGATCAGGAGATGTCGAGCATTCGCGAGGAAATTGTGGAGGCCCAAAAGCTTTTTGAAGATAATTCCAGCCTGATCAATAAGGTGCTTAATCACATTCAGGAGCTTTACTTTTACCGGCGCATCAGGGAAGCAGCTCAATTTCAACTTCGGTTTAATGAAATATGGGAGCAAGAAGACTCAAGAGGTCTGAATGAATTGTCTTCTGATATAGAAGCAGCGATTGCACGAGCGAAAAAAGGGGAGCATGCTTGACCTTATGGCTATTTATGATCGTCTGTATGTGGAGTTTCTTTACTATTTTAACGAGGCCAGAGACTACTTTGAGTGTCATGAAGTGATGGAAGAACTGTGGCTGGAGGAAGGACGCAACACGTTATATCAAGGTCTGCTGCAGGTTGCAGTAGGCCTTTATCATCATTTCAACGGCAATAGCAATGGCTCTCTTAAGCTGTTTACTGCGGCACTGGAGAAGCTGAGTCCGTATCCGCGTGACATTATGGGTATTGACCTTGAAAAGCTGTTAGACGACAGCCGCGACTATGTAGAGAGGCTCCAGCAGTACAGTTCGGCTCCCTTTGAGCCTTACGATCTGGATATTAAGGTGCTTGACCCGAACTTGGAACAGCTTCTTGTGGACATGAAGCTCAATCCGCCAGCTCCACATAAGGATTTTGTCTGATTCATAATTAGAAAACAAGCACCTTGCATCCACTGAGAAATGTGGTCAAGGTGCTTGTGTTTGTTGTTGCTGTTATTTTGCTGCTGTTGTGGCTGTTAAGCTGTTTTTTATGGTCGATTTCCCTAGCTTTTGTATTTTTCGAAAAATTGTTTAAAAGTTGCCGGGGTGTTGCCTGGTCCACCTGGTGTTTCGGGTACTCCGCCTTCCATACGCTCTACTTCTTTGCCATCTTTGTAGTAAACGAGTGTAGGTGTTACTCTGATGTTATATTTCTGCCAGCCTTTATCATACTCCAGAAGATTGAATTGATGGACAGTGACACCTGCTTCTTTTTCAACTGGCTTAATAACTGGTGTGGTTATCATGCAGTGAGAGCAATCCGATTTGAAATAGTAGACAAAGAAGCTTTCTTTGTTTGCTATTTTTTCCTCAAGCTTTTTGGGCAGGATAATGTCTTGGTAATTCGGATCGTTCAGAAGGGCAACTGTAGCGGGATTCAGCTTAGAAGCGGCTACACCGTAAGGATTGTCGGCATATTTAGCATCATCCACTTTCTTGGACTGCTGATTCACGACATATAAAGCTCCAAATAAAATAACGACAATACCTAAATAAATAAGTAGTTTTTTCATGTTCCACCTCGTTGGTTATTTGCGTACTTATTTATAGTTTCTATACAAATGTCCTGTTTCCTTCTAACGGATCAGAAAAAGATTGGCTGTTTGGTGACAAGTCAGCTATAATACCGATATGCTGCTTCCGGTAAGGAAGCTGGAGAGGAAGATGGGATGAGCAGAAGTGAATTACCCGAATTATTTGTGAGTAAGATGAAAGACTTATTAGGCGGGGAGCTTAAGGAATTTTTGGATTCTTATGAGCAGCCTCGGGCTTTTGGAATTAGAGTAAATACGCTTAAGGTTGGTATGAATGAATTTTTGGAGAAATCGCCTTTTGCCGTTACGTCTGTTCCATGGGCTGCAGAAGGTTTGTACTATGAAGAAGGAGAGAGGCCAGGCAAACATCCTTATTATCATGCAGGCCTTTACTATATTCAAGAACCAAGTGCGATGTCTCCAGTTGAACTACTGGATGTACACCCCGGGGAGCGTGTGCTCGATCTATGTGCCGCCCCGGGTGGAAAGTCAACGCAAATTGCCGCAAAGCTGCAGGGCAGAGGTGTGCTTGTAGTCAATGATAATCATTCCGACCGTGTAAAGGCATTAGTTAAAAATCTGGAGCTGTTCGGCGTCCGCAATGCGGTTGTGCTGAATGAAAAGCCGGAACGGATGCTGGCTCCTTTTGCCGGATTTTTCGATAAAATTCTGATTGATGCTCCGTGCTCCGGTGAAGGTATGTTTCGCAAGGAAGAGGGCATGATGGCCCAGTGGGAGCGCCACTCCGTGACGGAATGCTCGCTCATGCAGCATGAGCTGCTGGGACAAGCTGCCCAGATGCTGGCCCCAGGCGGCAGGCTTGTGTATTCGACTTGCACCTTCTCACCGGAGGAGAATGAGGCTCAGATTGCTGAATTTTTGGATAGTCACGAAGATTTTGAGGTTGTTAGGGTTTTTGTGAATGATGAGATGAATGATGAAGTCAATGATGAGATGAATAATGAGGTCAAAGGCAAGATCAATGACGGAATGAATGATGAATTCAAAGGCAAGATCAATGATGGGATGAATGATGAAGTCAATGACAAAATCAGTGACAAAATCAGTGACGAGATCAGAGACGAGATCAGAGACAGAATAAAAGGAAAATCGGCTGGCGTTGGTTTTTCTTCAGGCAGACCTGACTGGCTGCGTATGCCTTGGTGCAGCGAGGGCGCTTACTCGGCCCGAGCAGTTGCGGCCGTCGCCGACACGGTCAGATTGTGGCCCCATCGCCTTAAAGGCGAGGGCCATTTTGTCGCCGTGCTGCGGCAGACGGGAACAGCTGCGGCGCTAAGCGCAGCTGTTGTCGAAAGCGCCGCGGCGCAGCCTGTCGCGGCAACCAGCAAGCGCAGCGGGCGCGGAGGCGCGCTGCGTGAAGCCCGCGCGGCAGCGCCGCAAGCGGGCGTGAGCCTGGAGCCGCTGCAGGCGTTCGGGCGTGAGCTGCTGCGCAGCGGCAGGGTGCCCGAAGCCGCCGAGCGGCTCGTGTGTTTCGGCGAGCACGCGTACGCGGCGCCGGAGGGCTTGCCCGAGCTGAACGGCGTGAAGATCGTGAGGCCGGGCTGGTACTTGGGCGCGCTGCACCGCGGGCGCTTTCAGCCATCCCATGCGATGGCTATGGGTCTCTTGATGGAGGACGCTACGCGTACGATCAATCTTTTGACCTCAGATGGTAGAGTGATTCGATATTTAAAAGGAGAGACACTTGAGGTGGCCGAGCATGAAGTTGTTCGCGATGACCCCGCATTGGGAGCCCGTGGCTACTGCCTCATCTGTGTCGATGGGTTTGCTGTCGGTTGGGGTAAATGGAGCGAAGGGATGCTGAAGAATGAGTATCCTTCTGGTTGGAGGTGGACATAACAATGAAAACAACACAGCGGCTTGATAAAATCCTTGCTCATATGGGCTTCGGAACCCGTTCCGAGCTGAGAAGGTTAACGAAATCGGGCTCGATTTCAGTCAATGGAAAGAAGATCAAGGACAGTGGCATTCAGGTAAATCCTCAGATTGATCAGATTACTATTGACGGTGAGCCTGTGATTTACAGGGAATTTGTATACTTGATGATGAACAAACCTCAGGGTGTCGTGTCGGCAACAGAGGATAATCGTGATCGAACGGTTATAGATCTTTTGGATCCGGCTTACCTGTCCTTTGAGCTATTTCCGGTCGGCCGATTGGATAAGGATACGGAGGGACTATTACTGCTCACTAACGATGGTAAGCTGGCTCATAATCTGCTTTCACCGCGTAAACACGTCTCGAAAACGTATTTTGCGCAAGTAGAATGGGAAGTTGGACAGGCAGAGATCGAGGCATTCGCAAAAGGTGTAACCCTTGAGGACGGTTACGTCACCATGCCAGCCGAACTTGCTATTCTACGGTCAGGCAGCTCCTTGGAGCAAATACCTGCTGAGATTCATCTGACGATCAAGGAAGGGAAATTCCACCAGATCAAAAGAATGCTGCAGGCAGTAGGTCAGAAAGTAGTGTACCTTAAACGTATATCGATGGGGCCACTGCAATTAGATAATGAGCTTGCATTGGGTGAAATAAGAGAGCTGACTGCATTAGAACTGCAAGCTCTTCAGCAGGCAAAGCAATGACAATAAGAATAAATAAAATAGTATTGAAAAATATGTTATTTTATGATAATTTTAAATGGTGAAGAAAACATTGTGCGGAGGAACCGCCCATTGTGTCGTTATTAAACGGCATGAAGGGTGGTTTTTTTATGTATTTTTATGGATAATTAGATATACATTCCCTGAAATATTGTGCCATACTAGAAGAGTTGAATATTTATCCATTTTTGAGTTGAGGAGGTAATTGACTATAAACATCAGCATCTAAATATGCATTTCTTCTTCTAAGAAGAAAGAGGAAGCTTATAATATGTTATCGTTCAGACAACTGCCGTTAAAAAATCTACCAACCAATGTTGGTTCACAAATGAAGGGGATAAAAAAATGAAAAAGATGTTTATTGCATTACTTGCTGCTTCCTTACTAACCGCTTGTGATTCACAAAAGATAGCTGCTGATTCTGTTCAAGACATAACGCTCAAAAAGACAGTGTCACTGACAGATGTAACTGGCCATTGGGCTGCAAATTCGATTCACACAGCTATCCAAAAGGAATACGTGGATGGTTATGAAGACGCCACCTTCCGGCCAGAGAAAAATGTAAGCCGTGCAGAATTTATAAAAATGACTGTCACAGCAATGAAGCTTCCAGTCGCCGGCGAGGTAACAGGATCTGAATGGTATGAGCCCTATATAGTAGCTGCTACAGAAAAGGGGATTTTGCGCACCAATGATTTCCGCCTGGAAGATATCAATAAACCAATTTCGCGCCTTGAAATGGCCCGTGTTTCTGTTCGTGCCTCTGATAAAACATTTCAAGATAGGGCAGTTCAAATTGACGATAAATCTGTCATGTATAACGCAACCAAGACGGGGCTTATTCAAGGACTATCCCGTGGCGAATTGGCCCCAGAGAAACCAACTACTCGTGCCCAATCAGTTACAATCATCGAGCGGATCTTAACTACCACTGAAGGTGGTAAGTTGCCGGTCGATAAATATGCTTTGAGTAACGCAGAATTGGATTTGAAGAATACTAACATTTTCAGCATGCTACCTGAGATTTTTGGTGGTGAGCAATTTTCAGATGGTCAATGGAATCCTGGTAATCTATTTGTAGAGTCTAAGGATGGAAAGTATAAAGCCACGTTGGACAAACTTATTCTAATTGACCTAGAGGATCCAAATGATCCTAATTTGGGATTATTGGGCGATATTAGTAAGTTGAAATGGCATAACAATGTGAGTAACGAAACAAGTCCCTATATTAAAGACTTTAAAAAAAGTTACATCCTTTATTACAAATCACATGTTGACTACAATAATGATAAGTCTCTTTATAATGATTATTCCAAGTATATTAGTCTTAGTTTGTCCGGAATAAACAGTCCAGACATACAAGCTTTTTACTATAAGAACACACTCAACACACCAACTTTAGTTTTTAAGAATCAAATAGGGGATACTCCAGCAATGATCATCCCTAAAAAAGGATATGTTCTCGATTCTAGCGTGGCAATAAATCTTGATACTCCTGCAAGAAGCAATTATTTGTCTAAAATGATATTACGGGTTTTGATTAATAAAAAGTAGCAAATAAAGACATGGAAGGTGGTGGATATTAATTGTATAAAAGGAAGTATATAAGGATTATTTGTTTTTTCTTTGTTTGTTTGATTGTTTTGGAAAATTTACCGATTTCATACTTGGATAATCTGTGGAATAAAGCTAATGCGGCTCCTGGGGATACCGTAGTTACATTCAATTACAACTCTACAACAGCGAAGGCTGGGTACGAATCATTTTATGATAAGAATACCACATTAAATAGCAATAATTTCACTATCCAGGGAGTTCCAGGGAAGGTAATAAAAGAAGTGAAGTGGGCTAAAGACATGGGTGCCCCTCAGGTCATTACATTAGCAGGAGCGGTCGGTAATGCTAGTTGGACAGGAAACATACCAAATGTTTCTGGCAAAAAAGTTGGTATTGAGTCAATGAAGAACACTGCTGCCATGGGATATTATGCCTGGGACAGGTATTCTCCGGGAGGAACTAGGGGAGTTGATTGGCACATGGAAAAAGCAAATGGTGAAACTAACGTTTGCGGTGCTGGAGCTCCTACCGAAGTATTTGCTGGAGTGGCCATGCCTAAGTATCCAAATTGTACAGATAATAATTTAACTGTACCGGCTGTAAGGGATAAGGGGTATGTTTTAGAAGGGACCACAAATTACATGGATGCCTCAGTAGTAAACATTAGTCAAGCTGTAAATACTGCAGTTCCTAAAGCAGGTATCTTGATTAATGGACCTGCAGGGATTCCTTTTGGATTTTCCGATCCCACTACCACAGTTGTTTCTGTAACTACAACTAGTGCAGATCAATTTACAGTAAGGTATAGCCAAAACTTCAATCATGAAGGGTATTATAAGGATCACGCTGCTCTAGGTGCAAGAATGATGGTCTATTATGCAGCTTTTGAGGTAAACCTCAAAGCCCACACCTATCAATACCCAGATCGTGTTTACGTAACCTACGAGAACGGAACCGGCGGAGCAGATCTCGGCAGCATCACACTCGCTCAAGCAGGTCAATGTGTTCAAACTGGAGTCATGAAGACATTCAATTTTTCCTTTACCAATAACGGGGCAACAGCATATACGGGATCAGTCAATGTTAAAATATTCATAGGATCTACTGAACTTGTATCCATACCCTTTTCCAATATAGCTGGAGGAGCCACCAAGAGTGGCAGCTTCAATTATATATTTAGCGACACCGTAACAAAGACAATACATATCAAGATAGACCCCATACCTGGAGAAAGTACAACAGATAACAACGAGCAATATTCGTTTACGGCTCAAACGGCGGCTTGTGGTGCACCAACTCCAACACCCACACCAAATGGACCGGAAACTATAACAGGTGATTTCACGATTGAAAAATCTATTATCAAGTACAAGGAAACCAATAAATTTACTGCAGTCGGTGTGTCAGTGTCCGGTGGGGGCTGTACATTAAGTGCTTACGAGTGGCAAGTGCAGCAAGGAACCAAAAAGGATTGGTGGTATGGCACAAAACCGAGTGGGCCCACTACACAAGATTTTAATGGCCCTCCCTACCCTGGAAATATAGTCATAGGAACTGTCGAAGTAAGGTTAGAAATAACTTCTACTTGTGGAACCGTCAAGGTAATTGGTCCCAAAACGTTCGAAATGATAGATGATCCAGCAAACCCGAATCGTCCGCCGGTCTTTAGTGGTGGTTGGTTTATGGGAGGCAGTACGTACCCGTATCCACCGATTCAAGAAGTGGTAGTTGGAAATTATGTGGGCCTAGGAATTGTTAAAGATCCCTCAACGAACCCACTTGAGCCCTATGATCCAGATGGCGATGGTATCATGTATCATTGGGATTTCAAAAACAGCACGGACCCCTGGATTAAGTCTCTTTGGGATAACTTTGGGTATGAGAAAGAGGAATATTATGGGTGGATTAAAGCAGATGTTTTGGGTTCTCATACCGTTGTATTAAATGGTAACGATACAAGAGGTGCTGCTGCTCCAACCAAATATGTAACTTTGAATGTGGTCCCACCCAATCCTGTGGCTGTTATTTCTGGGCCTAGCACCGTGGTAGAGGGTAGAGCGATAAGTACACCGTGGAGTGCTGCAGGGAGCTACAGCCCGATGGGCCGATCCATTAATCATAGTATGAATGAGTGGACTAATAAACAAGATATTTATTACACCCCTGGAACACAAAATATTACGCTGATGGTTTATGATAGTGATGGTTTAAAATCATTAAATGTTGCTAATCATCAGCTACAAGTAAAGGAGGATTTGCCTCCTATAGCATCAGTAAACTATCAGAGCTTGATGGTTCGTGGATCAGCTGTACCAATAAAGGACACCTCACACAGTCCTGATGGTGATCCAATATCAGCACTAACCCATAAGATCACTTGCGATAAAAACAATAATAGTTCTTATGCAGACGATACGGTGTTGAATATGACTCTAGACTCGCAGGGTAGGTACAATTTTACGCCTACACAAGTAGGGAAATGTAAGATTGATATATTTATCAAGGAAGGACTAGGGTATCAGAAATCTGCAACGGGCACTTTTTATTTCGAGGTGGTTAATGATTCTCCTACAGCTGATTTTACTGTTAGTGGTAATAATCCTGAGCCTCCAATCATAACTACTACAACTTATCCAGCTACAACGCTATCAACTAGCACAACTTGGAAGGATATTTCGGACATAAAAAGGTTTAAGTATAATTCAGTTGAAAATGCGATTCAAACAACTGAGACTATTGAGCCTTACAAATCAATTGGACCCAATAATGTAGTTAAAACAACCTTTAGCATGTATTGCTCCCAATATCAGTTACAAGGGTGTGGGCCCATTCAACCACAATTGCAAATCGGACCAAATATTTATGGTTCGTATGGATGGGATAACGGAAGCTATGCTGTGAAATGGCATAATCTGGCAGCAACCTATGCAACAAATCCAGTTCCAGGGACCCTTAATAGTAAAAATATAGGAAACGGATATAGTGAGTATTATAGGTTTGTGAATAGGGAGCAAGGGTTAATATGGGTGACTGCCCCAACTACTTATTATGTGAACGGTGTTCTTGTTTACAGTTATATAAATTACTTGTATAGAATATCTGATGTCATAAATTCCATACCTACCACATGGGCTAACGCATATGAACCAACCCCTATATCTTCAACAACTGGAGATAGGACAGTTCCTCCGCCTGGATTCAATCCTCCTCCGGATAGATTTACAGAACTCCCATTTGCAGGAGCCCCGAGGTCCGGGAAGGTTAGGCTTTATGATTCCCAAACTGGGTACACTGGTAGTTTTACGGATTATGGTACTTATGGTTATGATAAGGATGAGAACGGAAATTCTTATAATATGAATTGCCATAGGTCTACTACAGGGTTTATCTGTTCATTACTTACTGTTAATCCTTCTGGAACAACCATAACTACTAGCTCTAAATTTAACACTGGTAACCATTTAGTGGGTGTGCTTCACAGGACAAAGGACCGGATAGTATTAGGAACACCCTCGATTGGAACAAACTCACAATTAGGCGGATTTGTAATATTGAGATCTAATGGTACTGTTTTAGTGGAGCAATCACAAGCAGATATGAGCTCTGTCGGACTATCTCACGTTATTTCTGTGGGAAACACATCTGTTGTTGCAGAGAAAAGTCCACCGATAAGTTATTGGGGAAGTGATATGAGGATAAAACTTAGATTTTATAACACATCCACTGGAGCTATAATAGCCACACATCTTGTAAAAACTTATAAAAGTAAGGAAACCTACTCTAATGGATATGCTGACTACTTACCATATCTAAATGCTATAGTTTCAGCTGATAATAAAATTATTGTACAAAATTTCTTTAAAAATATTCTAGTTTATGATCTACTTGGAAATCAATTAGCGGATATTCCGGCTATGAGCAATGATCCCGGGGATACTAGTTGGCAAGATGGCAGTAATTCTAGACATACTTTACCTATGCCAAGTTTGTTTCTTTCAGCTGACGGAGAATTGAAGGCGCAATATCAGACAGTGTCTAGGTCTGCTGAAAGTTCTTACAGTGATACTAGTGTTACAGTTCTGTCGTTCAAATCAGATGTCTTTTCAGGTGACTCAGATAGAGCTTCTTTTGGGCAATTAATAAATGATAGTGTGACTTTCAAAGATGGGGAAGCTAGTTTGGATGTCAAGTTTAACACCAGGCAATCTGACACAACAACGATAGGTTTGGGCTTTAAGATTTTTAATAATCTTAATATGTATAGAGCCGAGGTTACACCGACAAAGACAAGACTTGTTAAGGTTGTTGCTGGAGTTAGAACAATTTTAGGAGAGACTAACTTTAATTTAAATTATGAGCAATACTATAGCTTAAAAGTTAAAGTTAATGGTTCCAGGATACGTATCTACTTAGGTGGAACACCTATTATTGATAAAACAGACACTACGTATACGACGGGCAAAATAGGACCTTTCTCGGAAGCTGCTAATAGCTTATTTAGAAACTTTGCTATAACAACCTATGTGGGATCGGATTCTTTGATCGAGAATGTTGGTTTGGTTGGCTCGTCATTAACCTATAACAAAACTTATTCTGATCCAGAGAATGACCCGGCTATCGCTAGTTTGAGTAGTTGGTCATTTACTCACACAGAACCCAATAAGTTCTTAGATGCATTGGACGGTTATTCTGGTTTATCAGCATTGCATGGTCAAACGGTTACTTCACCGTATTTGGAATTAGATAAGGTCGGTAAGTATAAGTTAACTTACAAGATTCCAGATGATCCTGCACCAGCTGGCTATAAATTTCCTAATAACGTATTTGCTGACTACAGGAAGTATTCTGATTTGGCAGAACAAACCGTCATAATTCATAGGAAGCCAATTGCCGTTTTCACTTTGTCAGTCGCAGGAGATAATACTGTCAATTGGACAGATAATAGTTACGATCCTGATCGTTGGCTAAGTACGACTAAGTATTCTACCGAAGCGACAGGGATTAACTACAGGACAACAAAAGGGGTCGTGGACCGAAGGTATAGTTATACGGATCCAGCTGGAAATACTCAGTTTGGGAAATTAACAAGACCTGAGATCACTGGGACCTATATAGTAAGGTTGGCTGTGAAAGACGAATATGGAGCCTGGAGCGATTGGGTAGAGCAGACGATTAATATCAACATCCCTGTTCCCAATAGCCCTCCTACGGCTGTTCTGACGTTTCCTAACGGAACGCAGGCAAACCCAAGCTATGTGAATACACTGCAGCCTACGATCACCTGGAACCAGGCGGATCCGGATGCAAATACGACTTTTGCAGCCTATCAAGTTCAAATTAAAAATGCGGCAGGTACAGTGCTTGTTGACTCAGGGACTAAACCGCAAGGAACGACAGCGAATTCAGCCTCCTGGGTAGTAAGTCAGAACTTGACCCTGGGCTCCTTGTATCAGGTCGTTGTTCGTGTTAGTGATGGGAACGCCTGGTCAAACTGGTCGAATGTCGGATGGATGATTACGAACCGGCCGCCAACGGCGACGATGACTGTTCCAAGCGGTAAACAAGCCGTTCCGACCCTATTCAGTACAACGCGGCCAGAACTAAAATGGAGTCAGACCGATCCAGATCCAGGTACGACCTTTACTCAATTTCAAGTTCAAATAACAAATGAAGCGAATAATGTTATCGTCAAAGATTCCGGTATCATAGCCAAATCGACCACTTCCACAACGGGCAGCTGGATCGTGAATAGCGATTTACCAACGGGTGTAAAGCTGCGCGTATGGGTAAGAGTCCACGATGGATATGTTTGGTCCAGTTATTCGCCACAAACCTGGATGTACATCAATCGGCCGCCAGTAGCAGCTTTTGATTGGAGTCCAAAACCTGTTTGGGAGGGGGACATGGTTTCGTTATCGAATCAATCCTCAGATCCTGATGGAGATGCTTTAACTTACACCTGGAAGATAGTCCGCCCGGACAGTAGTGTAGTAATGACCGATGTCGTACATTGGACAAATCGCTTTGATTTACCAGGGGATTATAAAGTTACTTTGACAGCTTCAGATGGAATTGCAGTTCATAGTATTACGAAAACCATTAAAACGGCTCCATTGACCATACAATCTGACGTTACATACACGTCACGATGGCTGCAGCTTCACGAGGAGAGAGGACACAATACATTACAGCCGCCTAAGGATTTCTATTCCGGGGAGATTTTTGTTGTTGCTACACGCAGTTCACCGGCTCCCGTTGCAGAAGCAAGAGCCTGGCTCGATACAGTCGGGTTAGATGGCAAAGCCATATTTATAGAGGATATATTAGTATCCTCTGGGGATCCATTGGAGTTTAAAGGGGAGCTATTCGATCCTATTCTTCAATCTATGACGGGAGGATTGCCTCCAGGAGTACAAATGATACATTTTCAAATTCGCTATTTGAATGGGACGGTAAGAAAGCAGGATATTCCAGTTCATATAATAGGAAATGTGCAAAAATCCTTTGGTGTTCATCGTGTCCGTTGATTGAATCAAGACAGGATGTATTAATCCTTGGCATTCATTTTATAACCTTTTAGTGAATCCAATTTCATTTTGGAGTTGCCCAGCTTTGGCGGCATATTGGTATTCGGGAAGTTTTTTCTTACTGCTTTTAAATCCTGAGATATGTCTAACAGCAGCTCCAGCATCATGGCAAATGCATAGAATAGTATACCTGCTACGATTCCGCCCGCCCACCAGGTGATGGCAATCAACCATCCATAACCGGTACCATCGTAAAGTCCAATTAGGATGCCTGTTAATAATGCTCCGATTATGGAAGCTGCGCTTAGAAATTTTAATATTCTTTCGATGGTAATCGCCTCTCATTTCTTTTAAGAAGATGGATTTTAGTAAAAAAGTTCTGTTAGAAGCCGGGGTGGAAGCCTAGTTTCAATTCATAGCTTTACTTTAGCAAATTATGTTGTTTCTTGCTAGCTCGTTATCTGATTCTGATTCTTATGATACAATATGACAAAGTAAGCATGAAGAATTATAGATAAAGATAAAGGGAGCGGGAGAGAAAGTGAACTACAAATTGATTGCATTGGATGTCGATGGCACTTTATTGAATGATAATTATCAAATTTCGGATAAAACGAAGCAAATTATTCGCAGGGTTCATGAAGAAGGCAGCCAGATCGTACTATGTACAGGCAGGGGACCTGCGAGCACACTGCCTATACTTGATGAGCTAGGGCTCGAGGGTACAGTTATTACACATAACGGGGCTGCAACCGTACATTCGGATTCCTCTGGAAAGCAATTACTTCATCAGTATCCTTTTTCTTTGGATGACATTCAATCGATGCTGCAATATGTCCGTAGTGAAAATATCCACTTTGATGTAAATACGCCTTTTGATATGTACATTGAAAAACTGGAAGAGTATGAGAAGCAAATGTACAAGAAATTTCTGATTGATCCGCAAATTGTTGCTAATGTGACAGATCTGCTGCTGCCGATTGTGAAGTTTACGCTCTTTGGTCAGCCTGAAGTTTTGGATCGTGTACAGCAGGTTTGGGAAGAGCAAAAGCTCTATGGAAGCTTGAGAATGATTCGAAGTGGAGACTTGTTTATTGATTTAATGAATCCTTTGGCTAATAAAGGCAATGCGCTTAAGGATTTGGCGGAATCATGGAATATTGATGCCAAGCATGTGATGGCAGTTGGTAACTACTACAATGATATAGAGATGATGAGCTACGCCGGATTAGGCTTGGCTGTTGCAAATTCCCCTGATGGTGTCAAGGCGGCAGCGGATGCTGTCATAGCTTCAAATAACGATGATGGTGTGTATGAGGCAATTGTGAAATATTGTTTATAAGCAGTAAAAGCAGTAAATTAAGCTTGAAACAAAGGACAGCCTCACTATGGGCTGTCCTTTGTGTTTCACCAATATAAAAGTGGTCTTTCACCGAAAGACTACGGTTGGTTGATATTTACTTAGGTTAGATCATGAATGAACTGGAAATGATGACTAACAAAATGAACAATACCAGAATTGCTCCAGTTGATGTGTGCGCTCCTACAGCAGACATTGGAAAACCTCCCCTGCTCATATTGTTTCCGACAGTTAGTATTTGTAGAACTGGTCTATCACGTATAATCGTTGTCGGTTAATTACAACATATGTGGTTGTAGTCATTTGTGTATAGTCTTTTGCCCCGTGGAGTAATAATTTGGGCTTTAATTGGACAATATACGGATTGAAATTATGTAAAGGAGGCGTTTGAACAGATGACCGGATTGACGCTAAGACCCAATCTGAAAACTGCTGGAGGAGAAGTTAGTGATATTGTACTTAATAATCAGTTCGTAGGTACACTAACGCTTGTATATAGAGAATCCGATCGGTTGTGCGGCGCGATTCAGTTGGAGCAGGAATCTTTATCCGCCTCTGATAAGACGTATATTGTTAATTTCTTGCAGACTCATGTGCAGCATTTAATTGAATCACTTGGCGTGATGGATTGTGAGGTAGTGGTTACGTGCAGCTCTTACGATCATATCGTGACAATAGATAATCAAGCGGAGGAAATAGCCTCGTTCGAGTGGGTTCAAGATGAAACCTTCTTTGAAGATATTAACCCCGACGACAGTGATTACATGGATATAGCGGAAACGGAGCTAACAGAAGCAGATTACGAGCTGGTCATGATTACTGAACAAAACAATGCTGTTGAATACTATATCTATGACCACAATTCAGAGCTTATTGCCGAAGTTACGCTTTATATTCATGGGCCAGATATTTCTGGAAATATCAATTGGAAAACGTATCCGGTTGAAGAAGAGATGGAACGGGCAGCGGAGGTCATCGTATCAGAGTTTGATGAGGATGAAATCGATTCTTATTATTTGAATATGATTTTTAACGCTGAGATTATTGATACTTATGATTTGCTGCATAATGAGCTCACCACGGATTTAGAATTTATAGGAAGCATGGAAGACCTGGAAGACACGGATAATGAGATCGATGATATCCTTGAACACCGAAGCGCTCCTGATCGCAATGAGTATACGTTTGTTCTTGCCCGGGATGATGAAGATACGATTACTTATGAAATTTATCAGCAGTCGTATGGTGGGCTGCCGATTGGTACGGCTACAATCGATATGAGCCGCAGGCAGTTAACTGGCTACGTTGATCTGCGTGAACCGGGGAATGCTGACGATCGTGAGCTAATCACTATGCTTCTGCTTGAAGAGCTGGAGAAAGAAAAGGAATTTGAATCGGTTAACATTTCAGTTCTATTCCGTAACAAGCTGATTGATGAGCTTCTGTTCGAAACTGACCAACTTCATTGAGGGATAGCCAGATCCTTTTTAACAAACATCTTTAAAACTCAGGAAAGCAACTTCTGCTGGCAGTCGTCTTTTTGAGAGAGACACGTTCGGCACTTTGAAGCTGATCGGGAAGTGATGTGGGGAGGATGATCGATTGTAGAATCCTTTTGGCAGCCCGCCCTCCGCCGAAATGAGCGTGTACTCCACTTAACGATGTTTTTCATCGCTAAAGCAAGAATTCCAGGTCAATCCGTCACGTTAATGATGATTTTCATCGTTAAAAGAGGACGGATGGCCTCTTAGGGTGGTTAAAAGGGATTTTAACGATGTTTTTCATCGTTAAAGTAAGGGTGTGGAGAGGAACTGATGCTTTTAACGATGAAAAACATCATTAAAGCATCAGCTCCTTCTCAGTTGCGCGGGCTCTTCATCTCCAGCGCCTGCGCCGCTAGGCTGGCAGTAAGTTTGAGCTTGGTGTTCGTGCCATTCGAACGATTGTAGCTGAGAAGAGGGTATGGTGTGGGCAGAAGAGCGGTAGCGTCCGCCTTTAATGATTTGTTCCTTCCTACTCATCCATTCCATTCAGGTAACAAATCTTTAACAGGGCTGGAGCCTACAGCCATTCCCTCCGCAACGCACCCAAGTCACGAACACGCACATCAAAGGACGCCGCAAGGCGTCCTTTGATGTGCTATATGTTTGCTAATTAAAACGTATTGGATACAACTACTTCATCTAGCGATAATCTTGATGAAGCTCTGGCTGGTGTTGCGGCAGTCCCGACTGCAATGAGCATGACCGGCAAATAACGTTCAGGAATATTAAATTCTTGAATTAGCTTCGCAGGGTCGAAACCGCCCATTGGGCCGCTGTCATAACCAAGGCCTTTGGCGGCAAGCATTAGCTGCATGGCTGCAAGGGAAGCGTTGCGTATGGCTTCATCGCGAGCAACCTGACTATTTTGATATGCGCCATTAATTTGGCCGGCGAGAGCATCTTTGGTCTCTTGTGGTAGAAAACCTGCTTCAACAAGCGGACCAAATACAGAATCAACTTTTAAATTAGCTTGCAAATCGCCAAGAACGGCGACAACAACGGAGCTTTCTACAATTTGTTTCTGTCCGTATGCAATGGGAAGCAATTTTTCTTTGTAGGCATCTTCTTCAATAACAAGGAATTTCCAGTGTTGAAGATTCCAGGCGGAAGGGGCCAGTGTAGCAGCTTGAAGCAGCTGCTGCAAATGTTCTTTAGGTATTTTAACTCCTTTTTGATATTCCTTTACTGCGTGCCGCTCTTCCATTACCTTAATAATTTCATTATGAACTTGGGTTGACATGTTATTTCCCTCCAGCATTCTCTTTGTATTAGTTCTTAACTGTACTCAATTCAATAACAGATTCTTTATATAATAATAAGTATTACAGTATTTGTTGTCAAGCTTCTTTCTAATCCTGGAAAAATGTAAGATAATTATAAGTAGAAAGGGGACATGCCCTATGAAGCTTATGCAGGAGGAACTGAATCATCTCATTTTTCTAACGGAAGTGGTCATTGAGGGGAAGAAGAAGGGACTTATGGACGAAACCTTGAGATGCCTGCTGTATATCGTCAAATCATTGGAAGAAGTGGATCTTCCAGATATGGTTGTTGACCAGATCGACCAGTTGATTGCCAAAATCGAAGCTGATCTGCGCATTGAGAATGAAAGGGGGCATGATATCAGGGGACACTTGGACTGGACTCCAAGAAGCCGGAGGCAACCGTTGGAATGAATGAAGGATAAACTCTCATTATTCCTTATTTTCATGTGCCGTGATACAATGAATCATATTTGATTTCTATTCGATGTTTTTATATAGATGAGGTGAGAGATATGGGTTATGAAATCCCGAAAAACATTGAATTGTTGGGACGCGACATCCAAGAGCATCAACTTAAATATCATAACAAATCGGTATTGGTTTCCAAAGAATTTACTTTTGATAGCGCACATCATTTGCATAATTATGAAGGCAAGTGTAAAAGCTTGCACGGTCATACTTACAAGGTACAGGTAATTATGCGTGGTAAGACGGACGCGAGAGGTATCTCTATCGACTTTGGAGATGTCAAAAGAATCACCAAGGAACGGGTTATCGACCGTTTGGATCATAAATATTTAAATGAGGTTTTGCCGCCCATGAACACAACGGCTGAAAATATGGTGGTTTGGATGTATGAGGAAATTCAGGGTGCTCTAGTCGAGGAAGCCCTGTATCCGAGCATTCAACTTGAGGAAGTGCGACTTTGGGAAACTCCTACCAGCTACGCTGCTGTCACTAGAGCGATGATGGAGGAAGAAGAAGTGGTTTGATGCGGTTCTTTCGGAGATACCAATTACCAATGGTAGCGATCTTCGGGATTGTGGATAGGAAGAGACCCGTGTAGGGTTTCTTGGCGCCCAGGATCCGATTGCCTAGCAATAGTAAATCCACAACCGGGTAGAGCTTGTTCGCTTACTGCGGTTGTGGATTTGATTTTTACGGAAAGTGATGATTAATTCAGTCCTGCTAGGCTGTAAACTTTGTTAAAGCCATCCTGGGAACGCTTCAGCAGCACTTCGGCAGGCTCATCAGATGGCTCACGGGTCAAGATTTCTTGAGAAATGACACCCTGGTACCCAATCTGCTTCAGTGCGCCAAGAAAGCCTCCGAGATCGATAACGCCTTCTCCAGGATATACACGTGCATTATCCAGCACTTCAGGAATGGGCAGGTCTGCTGCATCATTAATATGTACGTGTACGATTTGTGAGGCTTTAAGCTTGTATATATCTTCAAGTGTATGCTCGTTGGTGTACCAATGATAAGCATCAAAGAGAAGGCCGACGTTCGGTTCACCAATTGCCTCAATCCAATCCAAGGTACTATCCAGATCCCAAATAAAGGGATGCTTCCAGGCGGTTCTAAGATGATGAGGGCCAACAAACTCAAGTCCAAGTCTGATACCGTAAGCGCCTAGGATTTGAGCGCAAATGCGCATCCGTCGTGTTGCAAGAGCCATAAAATGAGCTGCATTATAATCGGTTGAAGGGAGCACATAAGTGCAGCATGTTGTGCATCCTAGCGCCGCGGCTGCGGCCGCATCCTGCGTCAAGCGGATTAATCCGCTGCGAAACTGTTCCTCCGTGCTTCTCCACTCGGGAGCAAGTCCGATAGTGCCAACTTGCACGCCTTGCTCCTTAAGCCACCCGGAAGCGCCTTCCTGCCCTTTATCGGCAATCAGTGCTTCAAGCTCACTGCCTGCGGCATCAACGGCTGCAAAGCCGTATTGTGAGGCCAGCTTCACGAAGTTTTGGAAATCTCCAACGTTGCCAATTCCTGCTCTTGTTAATCCTTTAATCAATAGATTCACCAGTCCTTTACATAATTATTAATCTTTTTTCGCCTATCCTGTTCGTTCCTATGGTAGAATATAAGCGGATGAAAAACGTGCCATTTTTTCTAAAAATGTCTCATTTTTTCGCCAAAAGCATGAATCCATTACTTTTCCTGTCCAATAGGGAGGATTTATATGAATTTAGGAGTAAGGCTAGGTGGCTTGGCCGGTTTGATTCTGGTCGCTGCGTGCATAACGGCTTATTTCGTTGTATCGCATGAAGAGAAACCTGAATTGGAAGCGCCTCCCCTTGTAATATCAACCGTACAGCCTGAAGCCACTCCTGACTATAGAGAGTTAGCAGAGGCCAATTTGCAGGTGCGCATGAATGAGATCAATAGTTGGAAGCAGGCAGACCGCCTATTTTCCACAGATTCCATAGAGCCTATCACCCTCGTTCAGGGCAACCGGGAGGTTGTTTATTTACAAGGTAATCAATTGCTCTATGAGAAGGTTGGAGAAACCAACTATCCTAGCATTCCTATCGTCTTTCCAACTAAAAGGGATGGCTACGTTTGGCGAAGCGGACAGGTAGCTTACATAGGGTTTCCCATTGGCCCGGACGAGGAGTCGTCAAAAGGCGAATGGTACGAGATCAACCTTGCCAGCGAAAATCCAAATCCTTTAAAAAGATTGGGTGAGCTCCCGCTTTCCCCTGCACGTGTAGCTGCAATGTCAATTTCTGAGGAACCCGCAGCGGCGGCAGTGCTTGTTAATAATAATGGCACATATGCTGAATTTATGATTGATTCTACAGGCAAGGGTCCATTGCTCATTAATGATTATTCTCCCTACAAAAGTATGGAAGCAACGGACCGATGGATAGCTTCTACCCGGGATGCAGGGACATTATCCTTTGACAAAGTGACGAAACTGAATGTTACGGGCACAAATTTATTTGTTATGGAAGATGCAGAAGGTCTTTTGATTTATCAAAATAACAGCTCTTATGCAGGTGCCTACCGATTTTCCGGCTTCAAGCTGGAACAGAGTAAAGTGTTGAGTACAGATCACGCACAGGCAGCGGGCTATCGTTCAGGAGCTGCAAGTGATGCGCATGTACTGTTAAGGGTAAATAATCATGCAGGTGCACGAAATATGGTGCTTTTAACCTCCAATCAAGCATTTATTATGGAAGATCAGCCAAAGCTGCTGGAGGAAGGCTGGGAGGTCTTTAACGGTTTAAGCTTTGTGAAAGCGGCTGATGGTCTTATCGATACCATTTCTTTTTCCTCTGAGGATGCGGTATCTCCCCTACAAGATCATGTCATATCTTTGTCTGTAGGTGCTATTACTGATCTTAACAGGAAAGGTTCGATGTGGGAAGGAGTTCAGGATGGAGCGAGGGTCTTTCTTTCACATTATGATTTGATCAATAACCGGATGAAGGATCCGCAGCCATTATGGATGAAGCAGCTTCTGCCTGGTGAAACCGCTTCCGAAGCACAGCCATTGCCAGTGACAATGGAAATCTCCTTGCCGTTAACCTTGCTGGACCTGCATGCTGAGCAAGTGAAGCAGGGGCAAGCTCCTGAAGCTCTGCTGGCTGAGCTTGGCAAGCGCAATGGCAATAGCAATAGCAACGGCAAAGGGAGTGAAGATCTCGCTTCCCGCAATAAGCTCCGCAAATTTGGTGAAGCATGGTACATACTAACCGTAGACCGTCTGGAGCAATGGGACAAAGCAGGTTTCAAAGAATTAGGCCAGCTGCCAGTATCGGCCCATACTTCGACAGGCAATGATGTCAAGATCACCGCGGCGCAGGATTATATCCTTCAGGATGGTTTTTGGTATGTGGCGGATACTTTCGGAAACCGGATTCTTAAGCTGAACGAAAAGCTGGATATTGTGGGCGAGACGTATGTAACTGTTCCTTCTGGAATCATGGATCTGGGTAGAGGCGAGATTGAAGTCAAGGGACTTCACGGAACTATGCGTTTCACAAGCGAACTAAAGCTTAAAACGTCATTACAAGCGGAGGCAGTACCTATTCAACAGAGCCCGATGCAAAAGGTAACGCTTTTAGCTGATAGTTATTTTAAGCAATCCCCGTCTATCGAATGGACCTTGTTTGAAGACAGGCTTTATATTGTAGATAGCGAGAAGAAAACTTTGATTTCTCATTTTATCGGACCTATGTCTAATCTTTACGGACATCCCAAGCTGATCCTGTATGAAAATCAAGTGCTCGTCGTTCTTGACGACCGCATTCATGTGTTTAACAGCTCAGGTCAGTGGCAGCGCCAGATACTGTTTCCAAGAACGAGGCCGGATGCCATTTATGCAACTACGGTTACGGGTGAGAATTCCTATGTGTTAGATGAGGAGCAGGGCAGACTTTATTTGATTCAGGGGTATAATGTTTTGCAAATTGATTTGGCAAGCGGAGAGGTGAGCCTATTATTCCGGCAGCTTCAGACGAACCTGGGAAAGCTGCTGCTTGATCGCGGTGTGTTGTATTTCACGCTGTATACCAATAACGGATACGGAGCGGCGGATACATATAATGAGCTGGTTGCTTGTCGAACAAGCACGGGTACATGCGGGAGGACTCTAATTCCTGCTGGCTTTACGACAGAGCAAATTAGAGAAGATCATGTGATTGTGCTTAGATCGCTTTTCGATTCGGTGAATACAAACGATAAGCAGTCGGCAAGTACCTATATGACCTATAAGCTAAATGAAGAAGGAAGCCCGGAGTAATCCATCAGGCTTCCTCATTTCTATGCCGTTCCTTCCAGAAAAGCACAGTCAGCATACGTTCTACCCATTCCTTATCGGCGTCAGTAAGTACGGAGCCGTCGAACATCAGTTGATTCTCGCGGATAAACCTTCTCAAGTTAACCGGATTGTTGACTACTTCCCGATCTGTATGCTGAGATTCCAAATATCCGGCAATTTCCATAAGTTCCGAATAGGAAGTATTCAGTCCTTCAGAAAGCTTCATCAATACATCAGGCGAAGGAACTCCGCGGTTTCCATTCTCAAGCTGAGAGATGTACGCTGCAGACACACCGGAGCGATCCGCTAAATCACGGATGGTGAAGCCCTTCATCTTGCGCAAATCCTTCAATTTATCATAAAAATACATAGAGTCACCCTCATTTAAGATAATTAAGATAGATAAGATAGATAAGATAAATAAGATAAAGTAAACATTAGTTAACAATACTATAATAACAGTTTACATTAGTGATGACAATCGCCTTTTCCTATCAGCTTTCAGTTATTTCTCATTGAATAACTCCTGAAATGTGTAATACTTAAGTAAACAAATTTGGTTGCATAAGTGAAATAAAGTGATATAATGGAAGCCAGGGGAACGGAATGAGAACAAGGTGGGGTGCGGGTGAAAATCGTTGCGCGGTCCGAGGTATTCATCAAAGCTAGAATTCTCAAGGGCTATTCACAGAGGGATTTGGCGAAGCAATCCGGATTAAGCCACGCGTTTATTAGCTTATTGGAGAGGTCCCTTAAACCAGTGGGACCTGGCACGGCTAAGAAGCTGAGCGATCTTCTAGACAAGGATCTTGAGGAGCTGTTCAGCATAGAGCAATGAAGAGGATAATAAATATGCAGCATTGCTTAGCGGGACTATAAGGAAGTAAGCCCCAGACAACATCATAATGATGTTGTCTGGGGCTTGCTGCTTTCGAGTATAAATCTATTCTATTAAGCTTGCGTTTTAATCTGCTGTTGCCAAGGATATTCAAAGCTATAAGTCCCTGATTGGAGATGAAGCGTAACTCCTTCGGCATGTTCCTTACGATCGATAACTCCATCTAATTGATCGGCAGCTTGGCCCTGCTCAGTCAATTCGCTGAAGCTGGCGCCATTTAATATAACGGTAGCAGTAGTATTGTGTGGGATGCGAACCGCAAGTTTGAAGCGGCCATCCTCAATCTTCCAATCTGTTGACAGCTCGCCATAAAGAGTCTCAAGCGAAGCCTTTGCAAAGCTAATCCCATCTGTCGGCCGCGGATGAATAATGCTGTGCTTGTAGCCTGGATTAGCTTCATCCAAATCAATGCCGGCGACAACCTGATACAGCCAGTCGCCTACAGCTCCATAGGCATAATGGTTAAAGGAGTTCATATCTTTACTCCAGAATGATCCATCCGGCTTGATGCCGTCCCAATGCTCCCAGATTGTGGTTGCTCCTTTGGATACGGAGTATAACCAGGATGGATATTCCTCTTGAAGCACAAGGCGGTAAGCTGTTTCATTATAACCGTTTTGCGTTAAAGCATGGCATAGATAAGGGGTGCCTACAAAGCCGGTTGTCAGATGGAAGCCATTATCGGCCACCATTTGCGCCAAAGTAGCAGATACTCTTTCCTTAACAGCGCCTTCTACTAAGTTAAATTGCAGGGCGAGGGCATGCGCTGTTTGGTTGGGTGCTGCCAATCTTCCGCTAGGCGTAATAAATTCCCGGTTTAATTCCTCTGCAACCCGTTTCGACAGCTGTTGATAATGAATGGCATCCTGCTCAAAGCCTAGTACTTCAGCTGCACGGGAAAGCAAATGTGCCGAATAAGCAAAGAATGAGGTAGCGATGAAATCAGAAGGCGTTGCCCCGATATAGCTGCCTTCTTTGGCGTCAAGACCCAGCCAATCTCCATAATGAAACCCTGTGTTCCACAAATATTCGTTACTGCCTTGGCTGCGGATATATTCAACCCAGGCTTTCATGCTTTCATATTGATCCTCAAGAATGCGAACATCCCCATAGCACAAATAAATCGTCCATGGGC
The DNA here is from genome assembly GCF_017874215.1 of Paenibacillus eucommiae. Classification (GTDB taxonomy): domain Bacteria; phylum Bacillota; class Bacilli; order Paenibacillales; family NBRC-103111; genus Paenibacillus_AI; species Paenibacillus_AI eucommiae. The sequence continues at coordinate 343,874 of NZ_JAGGLB010000002.1, read as the reverse complement.
AAATCACAGCTGCATCTCCCCAGGCAGATGAGTTGGCAGCTTCAGAATTCGGCAGCACATCGGGAACTACAGATGGAACTCCCCCATCCGGAAACTGGTCGGCTTGTAAATCCCGCAGCCATTTCGTAAAGAAGGAGGCACTATTCATATTGAAGCTGGCAGTGCGAATAAACACCTGCGCATCTCCTGTCCAGCCGAGCCTCTCATCTCTTTGCGGACAATCCGTCGGAACGTCCAGGAAATTGCCTCTTTGTCCCCAAACTATGTTGCGCTGCAGTTGATTAATTCTTTCATCGGAGCACTCGAAATGCCCGGTGTTCTCCATATCGCTATAAATGACCTTGCCGGTGAAATCATCCAAGGACAGATCCTCCGGGAAGCCCTCCAGCTTAACATAACGAAAGCCTTGGAATGTAAAACGGGGCTCATAGCTTTCCTCGCCATTTCCGCTTAACGTGTAGCGATTTGTCTGTTTGGCTGCCCGCAGGTTCTCGATATAGAAATTGCCTTCATGATCAAGCACTTCGGCATGCTGCAAGCTTACCTCGCTGCCCTCAGCGCCCCGAATTCGAAAGGCAACCCAACCGACCATGTTTTGCCCAAAATCAAGTACGGTTTCTCCTGCTGGCGTATGAATGAGCTCGACCGGTGACAATTCGTGCAATATTCGCACAGGTACATTCTCTTGTGGAAGCAGGTTGCTTTTATCCTTGTCCAGCAAGGATACTGGCAGCCATGCTGAATCCTTGTATCCGGCTGTACTCCAGTCTTTGCGTTCCAACCGTGCATCGTACGTTTCACCATGATAGATTTCCGACATCAGGATTGGACCTGTTTCCGCTTTCCACGCTTCGTCGCTGCGTATAACTGTGGATTCACCGTTTTCATAGCAAACATGGAGCTCTACCAGCAGGGCGCGTTCCTTTCCATAATAATCGTGCTGATTTTCCCAAGCGAGATTGCCCTTGTACCAACCATTTCCGAGCAGCGCACCTAATGCATTCTCACCTTCGTGAAGCTGGGAGGTTACATCATAGGTTTGCGTCTGCAGCCGCGTCTTGTAGCTTGTCCAGCCTGGGGCAAACTGTTCGTCACCAACGCGTGTTCCATTGAGCTCAAGCTCATATAAGCCCAGCGCAGTGGCATATATTCTTGCAGATTTTATGTTACTTGATAGTACAAAACTTCTGCGCAGCATATGGGATGCGTCCGGCAGCCGGTCGTGAGCGGCCAAATCGCAGGTAATCCAGTCAGCAGTCCATTCTTCGGGCTTAATGATGCCTGTCTCCCAATAAGCAGTTTCGCTCCAGTCAGACAAGCTGCCGCCCTGTTCCCACACCTTAACGCGATAATAATACCGGGTACGGGATTCTGTGGCTGGTCCTTCATAAGTAATGTGAATGGATTGATTGGAAGAAACCTTGCCGCTATCCCAATGCAAGCTGGCAAACGTTTCATCAGCCTTGGAAACCTGAATTTGATAAGCCGCCTGGTTCACACCTTTTCCTTCAGCAGCTAACTGCCAGCTAAGCCTTGGGCGGGTCACACCTATACCTAACGGATTATTCAAATATTCACAACGTAAATTTTCAACAGAAAGATGACTCACTTATCAACACCTCCAGAATTAGTTCTAGTGTAATTGAATTTGTAAGTAAAAAAATAGGTTGAATCAGGTAATTTTATAGGTGTATTATTAATGGGGACAAAATGAAATCAGGGAGCGGAGGGGGTTGAAGATGAAAAAATTTGCCACTGTGCATTTAAAGGGAGAGTTATTTTTTAACCCGCATGAAGCCGTTTATGTCAATCGCGTTGTAGAATCCTTTCAACAAAGTCAGCATACGCATGATTTTCTGGAAATAAATTATGTGGCTGAGGGCAGGGGGGCTCATTATTTGGAGGAAGAGCGGATTTCATCCCGCAAAGGTGATGTGTTTATGCTGCCTGTTGGCACTTCCCACATTTTTCGTCCCTCTTCCACAGATCCTAAGCAGCCTTTTGTCATTTACAATTGTTTGATCCGGCCCGAAGCGTTGTTAGAATGGAAGTCTCTCGATTCGTTTCCTGATGAGTTTGCTCCCTTTATCGATCTATGCTTGCAAAATGGGCCAACAGCTATTAAATGGCTGCGCACAGAGGATCATACCGGAGATTTTCATAAGCTATTTATGAACCTTGCTCAGGAATATACCCATAAAAGAGCAGGCTATACGGCGATTATGAGTGGGTTAAGCCAGGCTATATTAGGCATGCTGTTTCGCATACATGTGGAGGATACTCAAGATCAGCCGTATCGCGAGCCCTTATTCGAGGAAATTATGCAGGAAATCAAGCTCCACTATCACGACTCCAAGCTTAGCGCAAAAGAGCTGGCCAAAAAAATGGGTATCGAAACGGGCCGCTTCCAGAAGCTGTTTAAGCTCCACAATGGCGTGTCCTTCGTTGCATTTATTCAAAACTTGCGTATCGAGCACAGCTGCCAGCTGCTGAGGGAAACCTCTTATCAAATTCATCATATTGCCGAATTAGTCGGCTACCAGGATCTGAAATTTTTCCATGCGTTGTTCAAAAGGAAAACAGGCACAACTCCGCATCAATTTCGGCTTGCTGCCAAAAAAATGCCATAGAGCAGTGCTGAACATCCAGGACGTACGGTTTCCTTGATATCGCTGAGTTAGCTCACTTTTGATCATAGGATACCACCTTGTTTTTTCCACTTTTTTTAGCGCGGTACATGGCTTCATCTGCTTGTTTGATAAGCTGCGCTGCAGTTATTCCACTCTTATACTTGCTATACCCGAGGCTTAGCGTCACGCTGGTTTCTACTTCGACCCGTTTGCGGATTCGCTCAGCGAATACTCTCATTTTGAGGGCGGAATCTGTAGTTAGCACCACAATCTCCTCGCCGCCGTAACGACCTGCTATCCCGTGATCTTCGCTTTCTTCTTTGACGATTTTGGCAACGAGCCGCAGCATTTGGTCTCCTGTGTGATGGCCCTTGGTGTCATTCAATTTTTTGAAATTATCGATATCGCAGAATAGGACAGAGACAGGGACCTTATGCCGGACATATTGTTCAACTTTGTTGCAGAAAAAATGACGGTTATAAAGCTGTGTCAAGCTATCTGTAATCGCTGAATTGTAAATAGCCTGCATCACTTCGACAACGCGCTCAAACAGCAGCAAAAATAACAGGAAATAAAAGAGAATCGGCAGCGCATGCTCAATTAAGGATAAGAAGGGTAGATTGTTGTCAAAAATATATAAATTGATCATACGGGCGATCTGATCGGCAAAATAGACGGTTAAAGCGAATTGATATTTCCCACGTTGACCGATATAGGGAGCAATGAAATAGAAGAAAACAAAAATAAGAATAAATAAATAGAGCCGAAGGCCGATATCCTGCAGCAGAATCATTTGCACCTCTGTGCCCTGATACCAGGCAGGCAAGTAGAAATACAGCAGAGAAACAATGAAGCCAAATGTAATTAGGCTGTAAAATAATGAATATTGTTTCAATTTGGTAGGATTGTACAGCTGGTAGATTCCCATGTTCAGCAAAGTAAAAGAAACAATATTCAACATTATCGTCGTATAGGTGGCAAGACTGCTTTTGAGATCATATAGATGAAAGTAAATCAGCAGTACATAATAGCTAATTTGAAAGCACAAGGAAATCGTCATGGACAAATAACCTTTTTTGCGGCGGTCAACGTACAAGCGGAGGGAAACTATAAACATCATGACAAGAATAACAAGCACGATTGCATGTGAGAACACGGGTGCCGAAGCACCGAAAATATAATCTGACGGCTTCATAGGTTCCTCCGAAATGGGTGAGGTCATGCGTGAGCTTTACTATTATATATGAAAATTCGCCAATTGGCGCTGTTCTCTTTTCTATTCTTACGGGAGCAGTTACAATAGAATGGAGCACAGCTTGGAGAGGGGCTTATGGAATGAACATACTGCAAGCTTTATTTTTTCCCCCGGAGCAGCCGGGTGGGGTGTCATCGATGGTTCCTTATATTCTGGAACGTTTCAAGAAAAGAGGCTGGGAGATGGATCTGTTCTCCATCCCTAGAAGAATCCGCGGCAAAGGAACGGAAGAAGTCAAGTTCTCAACCTTTGATTGGCGTATATATGCTGGCAACTCAATCGTCGATAAATATATTCAAACTTATAAGGATTATATATGGTGGACCAAGCTCCGGCTGAACAAAAGCTATGATTTGATTCATGCCCATCATCCGATTGCCGCCTTGGCGATGAAGCAGCTGTACCCGGAAACGCCTGTTATTATGACCATACACTCCAGCTTTGAGCGTGAGCTGATACTCAATGGGAAAATAGAGGAGAACGGCCCTGAGCATTTGTTCCTCATCTCATTATATAGGGAAATAGAAGCTTCGGTCGACCAGATTATTACAGTCTCGAATTCTTTCAAATATTACATGGGTGAATATGTGCAGGATGTAGAGCGGATCGGTGTAATTCCGAACGGATTTGACGAAAAACGTTTTCGTCCGGTTTCACATGACAATCAAGTGACACAGTTCATCACGGTTTGCAGACTTGTTCCGGCGAAAGGGCTTGATACGCTGCTGCTAGCCTGCGGCGAGCTCAAGAGGCGGGGGCATCCCTTTGTGCTCCACATTATTGGAGATGGACCGAGCCGGCATGAGCTGGAGCAATTGGCAGTCAGCCAAAACATTTACGAGGAGACGATATTTTACGGCTATATGCTCCATCCTGAGGAGTTCATGCCGTTTTTTGATATTTTTGTGCTGCCCTCAAGAGCAGAAGCTTTTGGCTCCGTATTTGCTGAGGCAGCACTCTGCTGGCTCGCTCTGATCGGGACGGAAGTAGGCGGCATCGCCGAACAAATCGATCATGGCAGCAATGGTCTGCTCGTTCCAGTAGGCGACTATCATGCACTAAGTCTGGCCATGGAGAAACTGATCATTGATCCGACCTTTCGTCATGCTCTGGCCAGAGGGGCTTGGGACAAGGCGAAAAAAACCTATTCACTCAACAGGGTAATTCAGCAGCTGAAGGGTGTATATGAAGTGTATCAGGCAACATCGGAGTAGGGAGGGTCCTTTATGCAACGACTACGCTTTATCCATGCGGCTGATCTGCATTTGGACAGTCCATTTAAAGGAATGACTGAGCTTCCGCCGCAGCTGCGTGAACAAGTGAGGGAGTCCACCTTCGAGGCCCTGAGACAATTGGTGGCGCTTGCTATCCGGGAGCAGGTAGACTTCGTTCTTATTGGTGGGGATGTCTATGATCTTGCTGATCGTTCACTGCGTGCGCAGCTCCGTTTTCAGAAGGCTGTGCAGCAGCTGGCGGATCATAATATTCCAACCTATATCATACATGGCAATCATGACCCGGAGGATGGACGCGCGGCCCGGCTGACTTGGCCAGCAGCGGTCCATTTTTTTGCTTGCGACCAGGTGGAGACTATTGAAGTGGAGAAGCCCGGCCGCGGTGTGATTGCGCATATTCATGGCATTTCTTATAAAACCGCTGCAGTAACTGAGAATCTGGCTCTGCAGTTTCGGGCCTTAGATTCTGCAATCTATCAGATCGGGCTGCTCCATACAAATGTGGATGGAGATGCTGGCCATGATAATTATGCACCATGCTCCAAGCAGGATTTACTGCGCAGGGGAATGCATTACTGGGCACTTGGTCATGTACATACAAGAAAGGTGCTGAATGATTCACCGGCTATTGTATATCCAGGCAATCTGCAGGGCAGAAGCATTCGTGAAACGGGGCCCCGCGGCTGCTACCTTGTAAATGTCGATGAAGATGGAGCAGCGGAGCTGAGCTTTCAGGAGCTGGATTGCCTCCGCTGGCATGTGGTGAAGCTGTCGATTCGTGATATTCGCACGGAGCAGGAGCTGCGCAGTATGCTGGAAGAGCATATGGACGTTATCCGCTTCGCGGCAGAAGGCCGTGACAGCATCGTCCGCGTGATTCTTGAAGGCCGGGGGCCTGTACACGAGCTGCTTCGCAAGGGTCGTGCGCTTGCAGAGCTCATGGCCGATTTACGCGAGGAGGAAGCTGCGCGTATTGGTGGAGCTGCAAGAGGTTTGGATCTAAACCCGCTGTCTCAGGCTGGTTTTGTTTGGATCGAGTCGATGGAGGACCGCTCAGGGAGCGAAATCGACCGTGCTTTGCTGCTGCAGCAGAAGAGCTTCGCTGGCGATCTGCTGCGGCTCTCGCAGAGCCTGCAGCTCGACGAAGCTGCGCTGCAGGCTTTCGCGGGCGAGGCGCTCGCCGCGCTGCAGGCTCTGCCGCAGGCGGCCGGAGGCCCGCCCGCGCTGGAGCAGGAACGGCTGCAGCAGTGGCTGCACGCCGCTGAAGAGCTCGCCGCGGACCTGCTGGCCGCGGGCAGGGGGTGGGATGGATGAGAATCGTATCCATCGAGGTGCAGGGCTTCGGTGTCCTCAGGGAGCGGACACTTCTCACGGACAGCCCGCTAGTGCTGCTCTATGGAGCCAACGAAGCGGGCAAAAGCACACTCATGGGCTTCGTCCGCGCGGTTCTGTTCGGCTTCCCGTCCCGCGGCAGCCGGGCGGAGCGCTACGAACCGCCGATGGGCGGCGCCCATGGAGGAGCCTTGACCCTGCTGGATGGGCAGGGTCAGCGCATCCGCGTCGAGCGCTACAGCGGCTCGGCCGGTGCCAGACGATCCTCCGCCGGGATCGTCAAGGTCACGCTCGGTGACGGCACCACCGGCGGGGAGGAGCTGCTGCACGCGCTGCTGGGCGGCCTGTCGGCCGACCTTTTCCGCAGCTTGTTTGCCTTTGGCTTAAGCGAGCTGCAGGAGCTGCGCACCCTGCAGACGGATGAGATCAGCGGCTACTTATATAGTGCCGGCCTTGGCGTCAGCGGCTCGGTCATTATGGATGCCGAGCGCAAGCTGGCGCTGCAGGCGGAGACGCTGTACAGGCCGCGCGGGCGCAATCAGGAAATCAATAAGCTGCTCAAGGAGCTGGATGAGCTCAATCAAAGCCTGCGTCAAAGTAAAGAGCGTGTAGGCGAATATGACATTCTGCAGGAGAAATGCCGCGCAAGTGAGCAGCAGATCGCTGCTTTGGAGCTGGGGAAGCAGGAGCTCCGCGCTGAGCTTGATGAGCTTTCTCTTGCGAAGAAAGCAAGGGTCTCTTGGATTCGTCTGAATCAAATTGCTGCCGAGCTTGATGAGCTTCCACATTTGGAACAGTTTCCGGAGCAAGCTACAGCCAGATATGAGGCTCTGGAAGAAGAACTTGAGCGTTACAGCGAGGAAGGCTTGCGCTTGGCTAACAAGGAAGAAAGCCTGAAAGCCAATTTAATGCTTTTGAAGCCTAATGAAGGGCTTCTTACATATAAAGTAGAGCTGAATGCTCTGCTGGAGCAGGCTCCTGTCTATCAGGAGAGTGAGCGCGCTATGCTGGAGGCTGAGGCGGAACTTTCCCAGCTTGATCTTGAGCTGGATCGCCTGCTTGGTCAGTTAGGCGGAAGCTGGGAGGCAAGCACGCTTGCTGCTTTTCCTGTGTCGATCTCACTCCGGGAGCGGATTCGCGATTATCGTGAACGATTCTCTGTGCAGCAGGAACGAAGCGGCCGCTTGCAGGCTGAACGGCATCATTTGGTCCTGCAGACAGAGAGGCTGGAAGCAGCGGTGAAGACTCAGGAGCAGGAGCTGAAATCTTCAGCTGCTCGTTCAGCTGCAGGTTCTATGCTTCATGGGATGCTTATGGAGGGACAGGATCCCGCGCCGGCACTGAGCCGCATAGCGAAGGATTTCTCGCAGTGGCGTCAACTGCACAGTGAGCATGATCACGTTCGCGAGCGGGAGTTGGACAGACAGCGTTATCGTGAGGAGCTGCAGGAGGCCGCTGCACGGGAGCGTCTGCTAGCCAGTCAGCGAAGACGAAGTCTGGGCTTTACCGTCCTTGGAATCGCCCTGATTCTCTCAGCCTTTCTGTTATGGAAGGGCGAAGGAGTTTTGTCAGGGGTTTTGATGGGAATAGGGATTGTTGTGTTCCTCTTTCTTTTTTTGACAGGGACCCGATCTGTCTCAGGCAGCAATGCTCTGCGTAGTAAACGTGGACAGGCTGCTGGCAATAATGGATCTGAAGTTCCGCCGACTGGTGACGAAAAGCTGCGGAGTCTAGAGGAGCAGCTCTATCATTACAAGGAAAGCCTGGAGCGTCAGGTAGGCAAATGGTTCACTCAGCAGGAGACGGCCGCGGCTGGTGAAAAACCTGAAAGGAATTTGAATTCTTATTCAAATTCCCACTCGGAGGATCAAAACCGCTGGTCTGCAGTGCTTCACTGGCTGAATACATCTTTGGTGGAGCTTCAGCAGGAGGTCGAGAAGGATAGCCATCGTCAAGGGGAACTCCAGCGCAAGCTGGACAAGCTATCAGATGCCCAGCAAACTCTGCTGACCTTGGTCCGTCAGGATGATCAACTTGCTGTTGAACTAGAGATGCTAACGCAAGAAGGGGATAAGCTTCAGGAAGAATGGGGCTTATGGTTGCGGTCGCTTGGACTTGCTGATTCGCTGTCGCCAGATGCCGTGCTGGAAAGCTTGCAGCTTGTTGAGCTCGGCCATGAGCTGATAAGGCGTCAAGGAAGGCTGAAATCCAAGGTCCAATTGATTAGGGAACAGAGAAGCAGCTTCGAGCGAGATACTGCAATGTACCTTGGTTCGGCTGCAGGATCTGACGCTGTACTTGCACTCAAACGCTGGAAGGAAGCAGAGAAGCATGAGCTGGAGTTACAAGATGAGTGTGAGCGTATAAGGCAGCAGCTTGTGCTTGTTGTACAGGAAAGTCAGCTACTTGTAGAACGGCATAGACGTGCATCTGTAAAGCTTGAGAGTTTGCTGCAGGAAGCAGCAGCTTTGAATGGTGAGCAGTTAAGGCAAAATCAAAACAAGCAAGAGCGGCGGGCGAAGCTGCTTGAGGAGCAGAGAATGCTCAGCGGTACTATGGAGACTTTAGCCGGAACAACATACGTGCCGCGGCTGCAAGTATTATTAGACGAAATCGGCGAGGAGGAGCTCAAGCGTAGAAGCCAAAATCTGGAGCAGCGGATCAAGCTGGCCGAGGAAGAGGCGAATGGACTGAGGGAGCTGCTCGGGAAGCTGACTAGCGAAATAGGCAAGCTGGAGCTTGGAGTCGAACATACAGACAAGCTCCAAAAGGCGGAAGTACATAGAGCATCCTTGGAGCAAATGATAGATCAATATGCGGTTGCTTCCTTTGCATCCCTATTGATGAAGAAAGCCAGAGAGGCCTATGAGCGGGACAGACAGCCAGGGGTGCTTATACGCGCGTCTGCTTACTTTGAACAGATGACGCAAGGAAAGTATAAGCAAATCAAGGCGCCGTTTGGCGAACAGCGGCTTGTAGCCATTCGTGAGGATGGGCAAACGCTTGACACGGGCTCACTCAGTAGAGGAACCTCAGAGCAGCTTTACTTGGCTATGCGTTTAGCCTTGGCAGAGGAGTATGCAGGCAAGGCGGTGCTGCCATTAGTGATGGACGATATTCTGGTGAATTTCGACGAGCGGCGTATGGAAAGCTGTTTGCTGGTGCTAAGCGAGCTGAGCAAGAAGCATCAAATTCTCTTGTTCACTTGTCATGCCCATGTTCGCGATGCGGCAGTACGCCTGATTCCACAGCAGAGACTGATTGAGCTCTAGGTAGTCAGGAAACAAAGACATTTCATGATAGTGTTGGGAGGTTTGACCTTGAGTAAGGAAGATAAGCGGGCGAAGCAGAGGGAACTTACTTACCAGGTAGGTCGAAAAAAGGGCAAAATAGAGAGGGGAGCGAAGGAGGGGAAAGGGGCTCCGCTGGCGGAATCAGCTAAAAGTAAAACTGCTGACCGCGAGCATGCTAAGCTGCTTTTCCTTTGGAAACAGGCCCCTGAGCTGCCCCAGGCGCTGCTGCTGCCCATTTTGTACCTGCTTCCGGCTATCAGTTTTTTACTTACCATTCTTCTAGTTTATTTACTCATCAACAGCTAACAAAAAACTCAGCTAAAAAACAATAAGTGAGGGGACAGTACCATGAATTGGGGTTTAGCTTTAGCGATTTTTGGCGGGATAGCAGGACTGCTGATAACCGGAATCGCTATATATACAGCTTGGGTGATTCATCAGCTGTGGAGCCAGCAAGCAGCTTCCCCGAGAGCCTTCAGCGTAACAGAAATTGCTGCGCGTTATTTATCCAGATGGACCACTCTGGATTATGGCGTGCTGGGAGTTTCCGTCATCGGTGTACTCTTTCTTATGGCTGATTTGATGGCCATTATGCGGGACAGAACCAGCGGTCTTGTACACTCTTATCATTTTGCCTATTTGCTATGTGGTATCATCTTTTCGGTGCTGGGTATGCTAATGTTATTCGCCCGCCTGCTGCTTGTCATTGGAATAGCCAAGGCTAAGGGGAGCTCTTCACAAAGCCCGATTTCTCCAAAGCAGCATAACAAGCCAGACGACGCTGACCATGCCGAATAGCGGGTACAAGGCGGAAAGCAGCACTTTAAAACCAATTTGACTGACCAGGTAGCTGGAGAGCAGTACAAAGATAAGGATCCATTGACGAGGGAGCTTCGTCCGCTGCTGCAATTGTAAGCACAAGCCATAGGCATCGGCAATAAATGTGGTGAAAATCTCTCCATAAATGACTAGCAAATAAGCGATTTGTGCAGCCATACCGAGTTTAGTAATAATGTTGCCCATAGGAATCTCGAACTGGGCTATACCTGGCATTTGTGCGGACAAAGCATAGTGAGCCGCTAACAGCAGCAGCCCGATTCCTACCCCGCCGAGCAGCCCGCCCCAGTAAAGAACAGACCGGTTGCGGATTGCAGAGCCCATGGGGACAAGCACAGCTTGAGCCGTGGCCAGATTAAAAGCTGTATACAGGAATGGAGCTGTCCATATTTTTGCGACAGAATCATCTGAAGTTTGTGTTAACCAGATTCCGGAGCTTGGCAAATTCCAGGTATAGATCACAATTACGAGTGTAAAGAGCAGCATAATGGGCACGACGACAGTATTTACGGTCATAATAGCTTGTATACCTTTGGAAAGTACGATATAGGCCAGAAATAGGGTAACAAGCAGCCCGGTTTGATAAGAGAAATGAAGCTGTTCATGGAATACGGTCCCCCCGCCGGCTAACATAACCGTTGTGATGCCGAATAAGACGACCATAGTAAATAAGCTGATTCCATTTCCTATTTTATTGCCAAACAATGCTTTGTTTAAATCCTCGTAGGATTCTGCTTTAAGGTCGTGAGCCATGAGCATCAGCTTCATGCCAAATCCGATAAACATTGCAGTGGAAAGAACAATCGTGAGGACAGCTACACCACCATAACGTGTAAAAAATTGCAAAATTTCTTGTCCAGAAGCAAAGCCGGCTCCGACAATTGTACCCATATATGTAAACGCCACTCGAATAATTTGTGACCCTGTACGCACCCAAGACCTCTCCTTTCTCTGCGGGTATATTGTACAAGGTATGTTTGAACGGAGTTAGCCATGACAAGAAGTTGGGATAAGCCTGGTATTTGATCGGATATAAAATAAACTACGCTGAAAACAAAGGCTTAAGGAGTTTTTCTGTTTGAATCAGGCAATTACAGATATTGTTTATCAATTAGGGTACCCCGCGTTATATTTGCTCATGTTAGTAGGAATAGTTGGGCTTCCGGTTCCGGGAGAGACATTGATGGCTTTCGCAGGCTCATTGACGCTTTCAGGTAGCCCGTTTACATTCGTGGGACTGCTGCTTGTATTAGTAGCAGGTTCAATGACAGGGATGATTATTAGCTATATATTAGGCTACCGCGTAGGCAAGCCTTTTCTATATCGGTATGGTAAATGGATCAAGCTGACGCCTGTTCGTATTGATCGGGCGGAGCGTTGGTTTAAGCGTTATGGCTTGTGGGCTGTTTTATTTGGCTTTTTTCTGCCAGGGGTCAGGCACTTTACTTGCTATTTCGCCGGAGTTAGCGGGGTTGGGTTTGTTAAATACTTAGTTTATTCCGCTGTTGGTGCTGTTCTGTGGTGTGGCACATTTCTTACACTTGGGCATTATATTGGTACTCATTTCAATAAATTGTATGAAATGATTCATCACTATCTGGGAGTCAGTATTTTAGTGCTTGTATTAGCAGCTTTAGTTGCCGTCTCCATTTATCTTCGATCACGCAAAAGAACGGCCCTTTAACAGAAAGGGCCGTTCTTCTATGTACAGCTGCTTGTTTAGTGGCTTGCAAACAGCTTGATCGATTGAATGGTATTTTCCTTTGGATCGATATCGAGCTTTAGAACAGTGCCCTGAGCTTTGTAAGAAAGCACGTAGGTAGTATTTGTATCAGGCTTGCCGAGGATGGAAATGGCGTCTTCTGATTTTTGACCGAGTCGCAGTCCTCTTAGGCCAGGATCAATTTCCGTAGTATGAATATCTACGAATTCCAATTTGTTGCTTACATTGAAGCCTACGGAGAAATCTGCATATTCAAACACTGTAATCGCGTCCGCATCTTCATCCATAACAAACTGGTTTTTAGCTTCACCGAATCTTTTGAGTACAGCTGCTTTATCACTGCCCAGCTGTAAGCCCATCAATGTCGGTTTTTGCTCCTGGTATGCATCCTTTTCGTCTACCTTGGGTTTAGCAGCTGGTTTAGGTGTCGCTGTGCCAGATGGCTTGGCGGCTTTATCCTCCGGAGATGTCTCGTTAGCAGAAACATGCGCTTCATGATTGATAGTAGGAGTAGCTGTCGGAATACTGCTGGGAGTTGAGGCCGCCGCGATAGGTTCATTTTCTTTAGGCTGTGATGAGTGCTGCGGCTGAAGCGGTGCTGTAGTCTCCGTTGGTGGCTCTACAACAGCAAGCGGCTTATCTTCACATCCTGAAGCAATCAATGTTATGAGCGCTAGGGGGAGTATTCCTGAACCAATAAGCTTCCAAGGTTTATTCATCATTTAGTAGGTCCTTTCCGATTCCATGCTCTGGGCTTAGAAACACATTAATTAATAATAAAGCTTATGGCGCATCATCACAATAAGGAAAGATGGCTAAATCAAGGCATATTTGAAGGAAAAATAAGCTTTTATCTTTTCAGGAGCCCTCAATCAAGGGTATAACAGTTCTTTCATAGTCTTATACCCTTATAGACAGTATCTGAACCCTATAAGTTGCATAGAACTTACGTATTTTGTCAAATTGGGACTTAGTACCTAGGAAATCTTAAGCATTATGAACAGGAAGCAAAAATGGACTATGTAAAATTTGAAAAATATGAGATACTACAAAATAAAAATGCTCATCCTGTATGGACGTAGTGGAGGTTATTATATGGAGTTATTAAAAAAGCGCATCCAGGAAGTGGGTGTGGTCGTATCTGATCAAGTGTTAAAGTTGGACGCTATTCTGAACCATCAAGTAGACCCGGTACTGGTAACTGAAATGGGAAAAGAATTTGCCCGGTTATTCGTTGAGACAAAGCCGGATAAAGTTATGACGGTTGAATCGTCGGGGATTGCTATGGCTTTCGCTACCGCTTACGAGCTTGGAGTGCCTATGGTGTTCGCCAGACGCAAAAAGACGCCAATGATGGATCAAGATACGTACAGTGAACGTGTCCCATCCTTTACCAAGGGCATTGTGACGGATATTGTAGTTTCCACTCATTATTTAAAGAAAGGCGAGCGGGTGCTGCTTATAGATGATTTTATTGCTAACGGCGACGCAGCCCGCGGCTTAATCCGTATTATTGAAAAGGCTGAAGCTGAGCTGGTAGGTGTAGGCATCGCAGTAGAAAAGGCGTTTCAGATCGGTGGATCTTCCCTGAGGGAACGAGGCATCCGTGTGGAGTCATTAGCCAGAATCTCTTCGCTGGCGAACGGACGCATTGAATTTGTGTGATGCCCTTATTTTTCATCTGCATTACGCCTTCCCTGAAAGCGATTTTTCATTTATAATAGACCGTAAGGTATGAGAGGAGGCTGAATCTTATGGGAAACGACAATGTATCCGCAGAGTATTTTGTAACCAAGTTATCCGAAGCCAAGAATCATTTTGAACGTGCGCTTGATTGCAAACATACAGAATTCGATGATCTGTATCCGTATATGATTGAACACCCACAATTTTTCTGGTACAAAAGATATGTAGCATGGTCAGAGTTATTAACAGTCGTTAAGCTTTGCACAGAACTATCGATGGAATGGGAACAGCAGTTTTCCCAGCAGCAAATCACGTATATCAAGAGTCGCGTGATGTCGAGCAAAGTCCTCGATTTCTGGTTTGAAACGAATGATTCCAAAGAGCATGTGAGCTGATTACAGCTATTATAGGAATAAGACCTACGTTTCTGATTTCAGATCGCAGGTCTTTTTTTGTCCTCGATTAGTCCTTGATTAGTCTTTGACTAACTAGAGCTTGATTATCCTCTTGAGTTACTCATCAGCTTGAGGCAGCACGTTCATTTTCTCAATATGCTTTCTCGTTTCTTCAGTACCTAACTCGTGGAGCATGCCATATACCTGGCTTAAGTAATAATCATTTTTGTCATTAGGACCGTCGTAGGTGTACATCCAAGGAACATGAGCGTGGACATATCCTTCCTGGTCGGCATCCTCACGCTCTTCGAAAAGCTCCCTGAGCTTGAGGATATCCTCTTCAGTTGCTACAATTTCAAATTCGTATGCTGCATCACCCTGACTTTCCATAATGCCACTGGCACCTACAGCTATGTAATAGCTTTTTTTATCCACTGATATCAACCTCCCTTTGCTTACAGTCTCCCAAGTTCCTTTCCATTATGTAAAAGCAGGCTAATTTTCCTTGAAACGATGAGTTTCCTTGTGAGCGGAATTCGTGTATGCTTAAGAAGAAAATTCAGATTGCCACATTGGCAAAGCTCGAAGGAGGACAACGATGATTTCCGATGAACAATTGGATGAGTATCGGGTGCAAGGTACCAAAGTACGTGTGATTCGGGATGTGAATCCGGAAAATGACATTAGAGGAATTGTTGTCGCATGGGATGATACCAGTGTATTGATCCGCAGACCAAACCGGCGTGTGGTAACACTTGACCGTAATTATATATACCAACCATCGAAGGCAGAGCGGCCTTCTGAGTTTACATTGCCCCCTGATGAAGTGGAAGCCTAGGCATTGTAAATGAAGACCTGTAAAGCAGCGGTGGTATCATAGGATGGAGAGGACCTTACTGGTAGCAGAGTAGGGTCCTTTCAATGTGAAGAAGCAAGAGTCTGATACCTATCTCAACAATGTCAACACAAAAAAATGAACGCTAGGGTGGCGCAAGATGAGTTATTTTTTTCACATTCTCTATTCCAATGTAATTCCGCTTTGTACGATGATTCTGATAGGGGCAGTGTTGAGAAGGGCCTTCGATTTAGATATCAAAACCTTATCCAAATTAAATTTTTATATATTTTCTCCGGCGCTTGTATTTAAAATGCTGTATGAATCCATAATTTCAGGGTCTGTGCTGATGCAGGTACTGCTTTATTTCTTTGTGTCTATGGCGCTGCTTGTCGTCGTTATTGAAATAACAATGCGGATTCGGCGGTATAAGGCTGGAATGAGGAGTGCTATGCGGAACAGCGTAATTTTCTATAACAGCGCCAATTATGCGATTCCGTTGAACCAGCTCGTTTTTGTTGGGGATGCATTTACGATGTCCATTCAGATTATTATTATGATGATGCAAAGTCTGCTGCCGAACACCTATGGGATTTATAGCGTCAATGCTCATAAGGGGAGTCTTAGATCGACACTTCGAACGATTTTTTCCATGCCTACGATCTATGCCATTCCGCTTGCTTTTTTACTTAGGGGATTTGCAATCCCGATACCGCAGCCCATTTATATTTCCCTTGATTACGTCACGGATGCGTTTATTGCTACTGCATTGATAACACTTGGTGTGCAGCTTGGAGGGATGAAATGGAAAATTAAATTCCCGGATGTACTGATTTCTAACTTTCTGAGGCTTCTCATTGGCCCTATAATTGGTTTTCTGGTCGTTTTGATGCTGGGTATAGATGGCCTGATGGCCAAGGCTCTTATCCTATCCTCGGCGGTTCCAACCTCACTCAATAGTGTGCTGCTGGCTGTGGAATTTGACAATGAGCCCGAATTTGCTTCCCAAGCGATTCTTGCTTCTACTATTTTTAGTATTTTTACAGTAACTATGGTTATTTACTTGCTGCAGTTCATAGAGTAGAGACGGTTTTTTATTGGAAATGCGTAGTGCATTTTTTTTGATTTGATTTGTTAAAAAAATATTTGGCCAATTGCTTGACTTCATTCCCTTTTGCATGGTATTATAAATCTCGCAGTTAAGAGTTGTACATGTCTTGAACGGTAATGAATCGTCAGCCTTTTGACTCCATAATGGGGTATAAACATACAGGTTATCGACTATTACAGGTAGCAAAACATTGCAGCACTTGACTTCATTTGCGGCCATGGCGGAATTGGCAGACGCGCTAGATTCAGGTTCTAGTGGTGTAACAGCCGTGGAGGTTCGAGTCCTCTTGGCCGCATTATCGTTTTAAACCCAAGAAGCCTTGCTGAGCAAGGCTTCTTTTCTTTTTGTCTGAGTTTGATTGTTCGTTGTATGGGTCGGAACAATGGAATCGAGATTCCCGATGTTCTCATGCGGTTGAATATGTGTATTTCGCTCGTTGTTTTCTCCTCGTTCAATGATTTGCTTAAACTCTTCCCTCAGTAGCGCTATTTCCGCTTGTATCGCCTCTCTGCGCTCAAGACAAGTCGTCCTATGGTTGTATTCGGCTACAAGCTTTACATGCCTTTGGACGATTACTACTACGAGCATTCTATCCGTCTCGTTGTCCTCCAGCAATGCCCATAGATTCTTGTTCAATTGTTCTCGTCCTCACTTTTATTCCTGTATGAGTCGTGTTCTTTATTTTTGGAGAAGATATCGCTTATTTTCTGAGCGGTGTTGTTTTTCATCTCAGTATCGATATGAGTATAGATATTTGCAGTCGTACCTATATCTGCGTGTCCTAGCCAACCCTGAATTTCACGAAGACTCATCCCATGCTTGAGGAGATAGCTACCCGCAGAATGTCTCAGATCGTGAAAGCGTATTGGAGGAAGATTATTGTCGCTGAGAATCTTCTTGAAACGGTGATTCAAGTATTCCGATTTGAGCGGCGCTCCGTCAGGCCGCAAAAAGATGAACACATGGTCTTTCTTGAAATGTTGTTTGATTTGTTACCGAGGCCATTACCTCATTTTGAAGAGAAAATCGAGAACCCAAACATTTTAGCTTGGACAGACAAGAGTAACGGGAACATTTTATAGATTAGAAATGAAATATTTCGTGAGATATTATTATCCATCGATAGTGATTTTGGAACATGGCATGAAGATAAGTAAAAATCACACATTACAATGTACAAAGCAAATATATACGAGAAGCTTCGTTCTGATGATGTATCTGTAATTCTTCCTAAAGATGACTCGCCGAAGAGTAAGATAATTAAGATTGTGACAACTGAAAAGGATGGCTATACCGGACGAAAGTGAAAAGATGATTTCAGTGGCCTATCATCGTGGGAGATTCAGATGCTCTTTCTCCGGTGCCATGGCTTTTCTTAGGCTTACGGAGAATCAAACTTAGCAAGACTCCAGTAACCGCAAACCATGCGATCAGGAAAAACGTGTCACCGAAGGCATCAGCCATCGCCGTCAAAAGATTTGCGTGCCCTGCTTGACCAAGTTTCAGCATATGATCCGTTGTTTGTGAGGTCATATAACCAACCAAGCTTGTAACTGCAAACGAAATGACGATCTGTTGGGCCGAGGAAGCGAGTGGAGTGACCCGATTCATCAGATGTGGAGGAGCTGAGTTGAGCACATGCGTATTAAGCGGCATTAGCGTAAAACCGGCGCCGAGACCCATCAGGATAAGCGGTGCATATAAAAGCCCCAAGCTCGAATCCGAATGAATTCCAGAGAGTATGAATAGCCCTGCAGCATAAAACGTCATCCCGGCCATGGCTAGTGGCCGCGCTCCGATCTTGTCGAACAGCTTGCCGGCGATCGGCATCGCAATTCCAGTGATAAGCGCCATTGGCATTTGAAGTAGTCCCGTATGAAGCGGTGAGAGACCCTTGACGCTTTGTAAATACAACGGAAGCATAATGATCGCTCCGTAGTTAACGACGAAGAAAATCCAATTGAGCAAAATGCCCCGCGTGAAGTCGGATGAGCGAAATGCACGAAGCTCCAGCAACGGCTGCTTTTGCATCAACTCCACGATTATAAACAGAATGAGAGCTGTGCCACCGACGCCAAGTCCGACAAGTGCTCCGGTAGAAGTCCAACTCGTTCCTCCTTCACTTACACCGTATACAAGCATTGAAAAAGCAACGGGTGCGAGAATAATTCCGAGATAGTCGAAATGCGGTGGCTCACCCCGTTCGGAAGCTGGCAAAAATCTCAAGCTGAAAAAGATGGCAAGTATTCCGATCGGTAAGTTGATTAGAAAAATCCAGTGCCAGCTTGCATATTCGATCAACCAGCCCGAAACGACAGGACCAAGTGCTGGGCCCATCAATAAAGGGATGCCGATCATGGCCATAACCGTTCCTCTCTTGTTTGCGGGTGCAAGCTTGAATCCCATTGACATAACGAGCGGCATAACCATTCCGCCTCCAAGCCCTTGTATGACACGAAACAAAATGAGCTGCTCCGTTGTTTGAGCTAGAGAACAAAGCACCGAACCGATCGTAAACAAAGCGACCGTTGTGGCAAAAATTCGTTTGAAACCGAAACGGTCGCTCAGCCAGCCAGCCATTGGAATGACTGCGGACAAAGCCAGCGTGTAACCGGTGACTGTCCACTGGATCATTTTCAGATTGGTGTCAAAATAATCAACCAGCTTTGGAATAGCGACATTAATGACTGTACTGTCGAGAAGAACCATGAACGCCCCGAAGACAAGGGCAAGCAGCTGAGGAAGAATGCTCCTGATGGTGAAAGCCTCTGATTGCTGCTCTAGCTTGAAGTTTTGTGAACTGGCCATATGTGATTCCTACTTCCTTCGTTATTTTTGTTTTCGAGTAAACTATATATTGTAATGCGTAACTCTGTCAATTGATTTTTGAGATTCATTATCATGTTGAAGTGAGGTGTCAATCGAAAAGGATGCCGAAAAACGATACATTAATAATGATTTTCGGTCGAATTTTGAATGTGTGTTTAGAAATTGATTATTTAAGATGAATGTGATATATTATTTCCAAGTGAATAATAAATGGATGTATACAGGCGTGTTGACGTCGGGTCTAGGAAATACTTCACGAGGAGGAGAACAATGAGTTTGAGGACGTTGATCAGGGAACGGAGAAGCATTCGGAAATTTAACGACGAACCCGTTTCACAGGAGGTAGTTATGAATCTGCTGCAAAAGGCGGATCAGTTGTGCGCTTATAATGGCGATGTCAGGTGGCGATATTTATATGCGGGCACATTCGAAGAGCGAGAACGTCTTGCCGACTGTATTAGCGCAAAGATACTGGGGAACAGTCTGGCGAAGATTGCCTTGGGAACGGTGATTAATCGCCTTCGTAAATGGATAATAAAGGTGCCGGCTAACCTCATTACCATTGTCAAGACGGATCTTGACCCCGTCAAACACGATGAAGCCTATGGAACCTTATGTCGTATTCTGCAGAGCTTTCAACTGCTTGCATGGGAGCAACGGCTTGGGATGGTTTGGATTACGTCGGAGCCTATTATTCAGAATGACGTGTTCTATAATCAAATCGGACTGCAAGAGGATGAACGGTTTGTCGGTCTGCTGCAAATCGGATATTTTGATAAAGCTCCAAAAGGGAGTGAACGGACTTCTGCCGAATACTTTTTGACTGAATTCGCTACAAAATGAGTGGAGAAGATAAGCAATCATCCAAAGACAGGAGGGGATCTTATCCGATGAAGCTGACGGACATGACGATCCCGCGGCACAATAATCATGCGTTTGAAATGCGTCCAGTTCCTAAAGAACTCGTGCTCGAATTGTTAAATCATGCCGTTTGGGCACCGAACCATAAACTAAGAGAGCCTTGGCGATTTATTTATATCCCCTACAGCGGGAAGCCGGATTGGTTTGATAAAAAGGTGCCCGCACAACTAGTGGTTACGCTTAAAAGTGACAACAGTACGAACAGACAAAACGAGGATTTGGCTGCAGTGTTTTGCCTCATTCAAAATTTCAAGCTGCTCGCATGGGAAAGACGACTAGGAGTAAACGTTACATTCCATGAGTGGATGTATGTCCAAGAGTATTGCCGTAGACTTGGTATACCCGACAAGGAGAAAGTTGCAGCAGTTCTCGACTTGGCCTTTTATTCTGATATCCTAGAGACGTCGCTCACAACGCCATCGACTTTGAACGTGAGTTGGCTACAATAGAAGATAGTATAAAAAACAATTTAGTAAAAAAAAGGGGGGCCTCTCATAATGAACCCATCCGAGGGACTCAAGCGATTGTTGCACAGCCGCCTTAACCACTACTTGCACTTATTCGAACAAACGATGACAACTCAGATTGATGAGTTTGCAGATCTCGCACTGGAACTGGGTATCACCACAGTTCCGACCAATATGACAAGCATTCATGTCATTGATTGCATCGGCAAAAACGAACCAATTAACAACACGGCTATTGCGGAAAAATTGAATATGTCCAAGGCGAATATTACGAAAATCAGCACCAAGCTACTTAAAGAAGGCTGCATTAAGCGAAGCCAGATGAACGACAATAAGAAAGAAGTGTATTTCAGCCTTTCGTCAAAAGGAAGGCAGGTCTTCGAAGTGCACGACATGATGCATGAAGCCATAGAACACAGGTTTATCAGTGTATTGGATTCATTTTCGGAATCGGAACTGCAGGCATCATTGAAATTCTTACAAGCATTGATCGATCAAATGGACAACATCGTGAAGGGGGACAAAAGAGCATGACAGGGGTATAACTCAAAACAAAGTCCGATGTAGAAGGTCCGATAGTATAAATTATTGCCATTTCGGACATTGCGGAGAGGAAGTCAACATACAAGTTCCATTGTGAAGGATTGTTCTGTTTTGATTATTTGGTAGATAAGAAAATTAAACTTAAAGAATTATCGGATGAATGGAAACAATATCTAACGGAAAAATCCGGATTGCCAAACAAAAAATTCACAGAATTGGATGAAGAAAAGATCAAGACGCTACGCAACAGTTTTATAACTAATCTAAGGCAGTTTGGTTATAAGAGTGTTCTTAACTTAAATCAGGTAGACATCTCTTTGGAATCATATCTACCAGTGATAATATACGAGCAATCTGGAGGTTTATATTAGAGTTGCTCCAAACATCTAATGAAAAAGCTGGAAATCACCCAGGCGTATTAATCTTTGATGAGCCTGCACAGCATAGCATCGTTATTAATGATATGGAGCAATTTTTCAATAGTATTATCAAACTAAATAAGAGCCAGGTCATTGTTGGAATTACAGTGAAAGACAGCGATACACGCCAAGCGATAAGTAAATTGTCAGAAGATAAATACAATTTAATCAAAGTCCCCAATAAAGCATTTCGAAAGTTTGGGTCAGAAAGTGAAAAGTAATATTTTATTTTATCCCAAGATAATCGTAAACTATATGGATTTTAGGATGTTTGGAAGAACTGATCACTCACACGTACTTAGTCGGTGACTTAGCTGCCGCTACGAACGTGAGCGGTTTTTTCATCAACTACTCAAAACGTATGAAGTCTCGGCTTCGCCAGTCTGCAGATGAACAAACCGCCGCGGGGTAAGTCAGGACAAAGCTTTCGGCGGTTGTCGATGATTCGTGTAGTGCTCCTGATTTCAAGGGACGAATCAGCGAATTGCCACGTCATGTCGCAGGGTTGACTTGATAGAACGATTACAAGTTGTTTGCTCAGTTAAAATTTGTCGATGGTAGTGGAGCAGGGCTGATTCGAGTGTCGTTCTCTCCGAGTTCTCTCAAACGTCCAATTTTGCTCATTTTTTGATGAATTCCCGTGACGCCTTGCGGCACTAGGGAAAGGGGGCGTGAAACGCCGAAACCCCTTGATTTTATAGGCTTTTTTCGGTTTTTTGGTTCCGCTAAAAGGACATGATTTCCGCTCGGTTCCCTTTGCCGAGCAAGATTCAGGTTCTAGTGGTGTAACAGCCGTGGAGGTTCGAGTCCTCTTGGCCGCATTATATGTAAGATCGGGAAAGCCTTGATACATATGGCTTTTTTTGTTGTACAAAAGTTTTTTTTCACTGCTACAGTTTCTTTATTTATCCTGTTATTGGATGTTCATTTAGGTGTTCATAGCCTGCCTGATAGAACCCCTGAAGCCATACTGTTGTAAGGTTTCTTTGATGTTCAATCTGTAGTTCACTTTGATATAACTGATCGCTAATTCGTTGTCAGGACTGCTGGAATTAGTAACGAAAACCTTTGCTGTTGTGTTCAAAGGCTTTTTTAGTGATTTCATGAAGCTCGCCTACTGGTTTTTTCCTAATTACATCCGAGATATCATTAGTAAGATATTTCCGACCTTCGAACCTATGACCATCACTATTCAATTTATCGGTTACCGCTTTGACAGCGCCTTGTATTGCGTATTCAAGAATAATCTCTTGATCTAAGTTAGTGGGCTCGTAAGATTCAATCATTTTAATTACATGTTCTTGATGCTCAATTTCCTTTTTGAGCTGCTCGATATATTCTTTTCTATTAGCTAAATTAATTTGTTTCATTTTCATAAATATTCCCCTTTCATTTTATTAATATAACTACTTCTTTTGGACCCTCTTTGTGGGGAAAGGAACCTAAGTTCCGATTTGTTCTGGAAGATAGGAGGGAATTGGCTATGGACAAGACAAAAATCGAATCATTTATACACGAAGGATTTGCAGCTGTGGAGCAGGGAATTAAATGAGTGGAGGGATAGCATGAGTGTTTGGAGTGAATCCTTTTTCACGCAGGATGTGAATAAAATGAAGGAGAGGCTTGACACTGCAGCTTGATTCAAAAGAATCGGCATCTGCAGGCAGCTCATAGATCTGCTAGACGAAATAGACTATCAAGAAGGCCGTTTGCAGTTCGCGAACAGGCCTTATACCTTTCCAACGATATCGTACTACCAGTAGCGAATCCTAAACTCGCAGATGGTTTTAAGGTAGTGGTTACCGGCTATGGTCACGGCAATTTCAGTTTGTGATTCGATTGGTCCACCATAGTCGAGGATCTCGCCTGACTGGTATACGATCACATTTGAGCGGTTATTTATGGCTTCTTTGAATTGGGCATCCGTCGATAGGATGAATCCCGGCTTGTACAAAGGTAAACTCTTTTCACCGTTATCGCTGAGTGCATTCAAATTATCAAAAATCCAAGAAATGAATAAAATTATAGCACCTAGTATAAAAAATGCAATAATCCAAGGCCATGCAGACTCTGGTTCGGCACCGCTTTTGATACCATTCATCATGTTGACTACCATAAAATACACCTCCAAAAACAAAATTCGACATAAAAGAGGAAAATCCTTCCTTAAATTCAGCGGGAGGGATAGAAAATGGGATTTGATTGGGTAGTTTTATTATAATTAACACGAGAAGAGAAATTGAAAAATTTAATAAAGAAATATGGCCAAAAAGTCCATTAAAGATAGTGGCGGATGAGAATCGTCTATCCGAGATTTTGATCTATTTTGAGCCTGTACGAGATGCCTGAAATAACGCAAAAACCGTGATCCGCTTCGACAGGAAGCGGATTTTTGACGTTTCCAACGGAATATGGTCTATCCGTAAGAATTATATCTATTGAGCGGAGGCTCTGTTGTCCGTATTGTTTGAAATGTAAACGATAACATTCGCATCGCAGAGAGGAGAATCAAGAAGTGGGAGTAAGATTGCGCAAGAACATTCCTTTGTTCGTCATGTGAAGCATTTTCGCATGGTATTCGACAACCCGCAGTCGTTAGAAATCATTCGAAATACGTTGGTGCTGGGCATTTGTCCATATTCGTCGGCTTTCCTTTAGATATGGTGCACGCCATCAGGGACAACAGGGAACCGATCATTTCCGGAGAAGATGTGAGGTCCGGGCTCGCGTTCATCTGGGGCACATATGAATCGTCAAGATCGAAGCAAGAAATTCATTTCGCTTAGGAGGAGGGTCAAAGATGCATACTTTTGCCATCATAGGATGCCAGCATAACCATATCTCGATGTTTATCGAGGAGATGTTCAAGTCCGGACATCGTTGTATCGGGATTTACGATAATGATCCGTCGGTCCTGGCAGCGGCGATGGCCGAACGATACAACATTCCGCTGCTGCGGGACGCAAGTGAAATTTGGAATTCACCGGCAACGATCATCGGTACTTCCGCCATCAATGACGAGAAAATCGGAATCGTAGAAGCCTGCTGCGAATACGGCAAGCATGTCATGCTCGACAAACCAATCGTTACCTGCCGCGACGGATTGAATCGGTTGGAAGCGGTCATAGACCGGGGACGGATTCAAGTCGGGCTGCTGCTTTCTTCTAGGAAGCAGCGCTCGATCTATACGTTGAAGGGAATGATTGATGCGGAGGAGCTGGGGAATATCGTCTCCATTACGATGCGCAAGCCGCATAAGCTGGTGCCGGCCAGCCGCCCAGCCTGGCATTTCTCCAAACGGCAAAACGGCGGAATTATTATGGATCTGCTCATCCACGATTTCGACATCCTTGGTTGGTTGACCGGACAGGAAATCGCTACTGCATCGGCTGTATTAGTCAAGTCGATTTTGCCGCAATATCCGGATTTTTACGATACAGCTGTCGTGCAATTAACCATGACGGGCGGCACTGTAGCCCAACTGCACGCTGACTGGCACACACCGGAGAAATGCTGGAGCTTTGGGGATCTTCGCATATTCGTCACGGGAACGCGGGGCAGTGCAGAAATACGCTTAACCGGGGATCCGTCCGTCGGCCAAGAGGAATTGTTGTTCACCGTCATGCATGATCAGCCCTTTGCCAAGATCCCCCTACAGCAGGTCCCTTATTCCCTCGCGGACGACTTTATTCGCAGAATAGAAGGGCTTCCTCATGAAATCACGCATAAGGACCTGCTGTTCGCATGCCGAGCTGCCGTTGAAGCGGATGAACACGCAGTGATGATTCGTAATCAAGGGTTGTAAGGGAAG
Organism: Paenibacillus eucommiae; assembly: GCF_017874215.1. Classification (GTDB taxonomy): domain Bacteria; phylum Bacillota; class Bacilli; order Paenibacillales; family NBRC-103111; genus Paenibacillus_AI; species Paenibacillus_AI eucommiae. The sequence continues at coordinate 318,552 of NZ_JAGGLB010000002.1, read as the reverse complement.
ACCGTCCACAGTTCCATTAGGAGGTGTTAGTGATGATCAAGCAATGGTTTAGTCGAATCAGCAAGTATTTAGCCGTGATCATGATCGTTAATATGATTCCGTTTTTTCAAACCGGTAGTGCTTATGGCGAAACGAACGGCGTTTTCTTCGAAGACAACATGAACAGCTTAACGACAGCCGGATGGGTTATGAGCGCTCCGCCTAAGAATGGCATCTATACAACCGACTCTAGCAATTCCAAAGGAAACCCCAACGGAATCGCGATGAAGCCGGTATCGGCTGGACAATATTTGCTGTACGGTGATCAAGCGGCCGGTACCAATTATGTAACGATGGCCAAAAACTTTTCCATTGGAGCCGGAGCATGGAAATTGAAATTCGGCGCGCGATTCGCCGATCTTATGACGCCTTTCCAAAACCAGGTCAACCGCGGCGTCATATTCAGGGTGAACGCGAACGAGAAGCAATACAGCCTGACCTTCAACGACCAGAACAAAGTATTGTTCCTAGGAACGGCGGGGACTTACCAATATACACTAAACATGCCGACCGATAACTCCATCCATGATTGGAGCATCAACTTTGACGGCGTTCAGACGATATCGCTTTGGCTGGATGGCGTCAAGGTGGCCGAGCATGCCGGAATGGGCAGGTCGCTGCCGGGCACTACGGACGGCATGATCCTGTACAACATTCCCCTGGATTGGCAATCCGGCACGAACGAAGTGTATCTGGACTACATGAAGCTATACCGTCCGGCAACCGGCATTGCGATTGAGCCCAACAGCCTGGAGATGACAATAGGCTCGAATGCAGCCTTGATCCCGACCGTCACGCCAACCAACGCAGGCGAGAACGTGGTATGGTCCAGCGCGGACACAAGTGTGGCCACGGTGGACAACAGCGGGGTTGTAACCGCCCTTGCCCTGGGCAGCGCTACAATTAAAGCGACTACGGCCGATAGCGGGTTTACGGCTCAAACCGCCATAACAGTTGTCCAAGGCACTGCAGCCGTTTCAGGCATTACGGTGAACCCGACGGAAGCCGAGCTTGTAGTGGGGGATCATCTAACAGTAACGGCGAATGTCTATCCGAGTAATGCAAGCAACAAACAGGTGCAATGGTCGAGCGGCAATCCTGGGGTGGCAACGGTGGATGCTCAAGGGATCGTGACCGGCGTTTCGCCTGGACTTGTGACTGTGACGGCAACAACGGCGGACGGCGGGTTCACGGCAAACACTATCCTTGCGGTAAAGCCGCTGCCTGCAAGCGGGATCATGTTGAATAAATTCAAAACCGCCATTACCGTTGGTGGGAGTGAGAAATTGGTAGCGACGGTTCTACCGGCACTGGCCACGGATAAAACGGTACTGTGGAGCAGCAGCAATCCGGGCATTGCTGCGGTTGGGCCGGACGGCACCGTTACGGCCGTCACTGTTGGCGATGTTACGGTAACGGCAGCTACGTATGACGGTGGCTATCAAGCCCACGCGAACGTGCAAGTGCAGACGGAAGTCGGGGTGCTGTTCGAGGATGACGCCTCGAATTTGCAAACGGCGGGGTGGACCACGGGCCCTGTCGCGGTTCCCGTCCCCAATGCCTACACGATCGATTCCAGCGTTTCCTCGGGCAATCCGAATCAGGTGCCCCTCAAGCCGGTGCCGCCTGGTCAGTATTTGTTCTATGGTGATAAAATCGCTAACGACAATCGCACGTACTCCTCCATTACCAAAAACGTGCCCATCGGGCCCGGCGCTTGGAATTTGGAGTTCGACGCCAAGATCGCGGATTTGATCACCCCGCTCGATACCCAAGCCCAGATGGGCATCAACTTCGATATCGTGGCGAATAAGAAACTATACCGGGTGACCTTTAACGAGCAAGACAAGATCGTTTTGCAAAAGGACGCGGGAGGCACGTATTATACGAAACAGGTGGCCGGTCTAACGGATAATAGCTTGCACAAATGGGAGATCGCGTTCGATGGGTTAGGGACACTAACTCTGCGGCGGGATCACGTCAAGCTAGCCGAATATGAAGGGCTCGGATTAGCCTCAACCAAGGTAGACGGGATCACCATTACGAATTTCCCGCTAGAGCTAAAGTCAGGAACGAACGAATTCTACCTGGATCATATTAAGCTTATGAAAACCGCGAACAATGTGATTGTTCGAGATGACGCTTCCATGCTCGCTGCCGGCGGCTGGCACGCGGACGCACCGATGGCAGGCACCTATGTAACCGACCATGCCAAGTCCAATGGCACACTGGCAGGCATGAAGGCCGCGGACGAAGGCAGATACCTAATCTATGGCGACAATCAAGCCACGGTGACGACGATTGTTTATCAGCCCCTGGAGGTAAGAGATTCATCCTGGACATTGGAATTTGATGCTAGAATCGCGAGTCTGATCACACCTTCCGGCAGCAGTGCTACCAAGGGATTAAGCTTTGAAATTGTAGCCGATCACAAGAAATATAAATTCACTTTGAACGATAAGAATCGGCTGTATGTGTTGAAGAACGCGCTCGACACATATGAAGAACGGACAATCGCATTGCCGGCCGATGCGAACTTCCATAATTGGAAGTTCGGCCGCGACGAAACAGGCCGCGTTTTCGTAGGTCTGGACGGGGTCAAGCTCGGGGTATTCGAGCAAACCGGGCTTGTAGTATCAGAACCGGATCGGATCAGTATCATTCAGGATTCCGTCGGAACGGCAGGGGGCTCCACCGAGGTCTATCTGGACCAGGTTAGGATGGTAGCTGGAAATCATTCTCTCTGGTATAAACCATATCTCGCCGGCGTTACCGTATTGCCGAACTCAGACTCCCTCTTGGTGGATGCCGTTGTCTCGACCGTCGATCTCGATCCATTATGGCTGGCAGATCAGAGCGTTACATTGCAAACTGCCTTGTATCGGGAGAACGCGATCCTCGCGACGTCCAACAAGGTCGTTACAGGCTCCAATATACCGGTTCAGCTCGATCCGCGAGGTCAATCGGGACGCATGCAATTGGTTATGAAGCTGATGAGGGGCAATTACGAAATTAGTACCCTCACCCAGAACGTAGAGGTACGGTCCACCGTCAGCTTGGTATACGCGGATCAATCCATATATGCACTCGATGACGACGTGTTCTTGTTTACGCAAATGTACGAGATGACAAATGCCTTTGGGGACACCCCACTCGATGCGGGATGGAAACAATCCCATTACCAGTATGACGGTTCCCAGGAAGGGGGCGTCTTCCTGGAGAGTCAAAGCGAATCATCGCCTTTGCAGGTGCCGATGAGCCTTCATGGATGGTTTGGCGTCTATGTCGGGTATATCTCCGGTACGCAAGGGTTTACGGTGACGGATGGCGTGTACGCACAGACGATCAAGATCGACGGCGCCAAATTCGATCCCGCCAACGCCTACGGCGACAAGGCGGTTTCTGAATCGTTCGCCATGGCGGCCTATTTTGACGGCGGCACGGTCCAGCTTGCTCCGGCTTCGGGCCAACAGGCCAGAATTGCTTACATTAAGTTCAAAAGCTTAACGGATGCCGAGCTCGCGATCGCAACCAAAGTGGACGAAGGAGCGGGTGGCAAACGCGTCATCTACAACAACGATGCCAATACTGATTTCGCCACCGGGAGAGTAACGAATGAAGCCACGCTGAAAGCGAACGATGTTGATATTTACGCCAATCAGGACGTAGGCAAGATTTATTACGCTACTGGAACGACGTTCCTCACCTTTTACGACAGCGCCGTCGCCGGCACTCCGTATGCAAGCATGACGCCGGATCAGGAAGCGCTCATGCGGGACGTGGACAAAAAAATACGCGATGTCACGCTACAATTCGTGGCGGACGGAAAAAATCCATTGCAGATTGTCGCTCAAAGGTCACAAGAAATAGGGATCGATACGTTTGCATCGTTAAGGGTGAACGCGCTCTACCCAACGAATCAGTACCCGTGGCTGAATGGGAACCTGTATCCGCAATACGAGTCCTATCGTTATGTGACCTATTACGGAGCACCGCTCGGCAATAACATGAGTTACGGGTATCCGGAGGTTCGTGCTTTTATCGAAGATTTGCTGCAGGAAGCTGTGTCCTTCCAAGGTGTGAAGGGGATCGAGCTGGATTTCAATCGCAATCCGTATGTATTGGGCTGGGAGCCCGTAATTACGAACGGGTATACGGCGTTGTACGGCATAGATCCGAAGCTGGAGAATACCCTGCAAGGCATGGGGAGGTGGGTCAAATATCGGGCGGATTTCATGACGGAATTTCTGCGGGAGCTGCGTCTGGCCTTGCCGGGTACGACCATTTCCGTTCGCGTACCGGATCATGATTACTTCAAGAGCGGGTTCGATGTTCAAACTTGGATTGCGGAAGGTTTGATCGACATTCTGGTTCCCTCCTCTGTGAACAGCGAGAAGTTCTGGAACAATCTCAGCGAATTTGCCGATCTGGTGAGAGGAACTGACGTGATGTTGTATGGCGGCATCAATTACAATCTCGCAGGCATAGATTTGACCAAACAGGAGGAGGATCTGCTGAAACGCGGGGTGGCCAGCAACTTATCCCGAACTAGCGTCACGAAGGAGCAGTATCTTCTGCGTGCCCATCAGTTCTATGAAGCGGGCTATGACGGGATCTACCTGTTCAATAACATTACCGGAACCAATGCATTAGGGCTGCTGGGCGATAAAGTTAAGGTGGAGAAGTGGTACAACCTGGCCTACCCGACTTCATGGGTCAACGGGTTGGTGAAGACGACGGGTACCCCCAACAGTCTGCTCTTGGACGATCAGGCGACTAATCTGACAAGCGCAGCTTGGAGCTTAAGTTCAACGCCAAAGACGGGCGTGTATATTACGGATTCCGTCCAATCCAAAGGGAATCCCAATGGAGTCGGCATGAAACCGGTCGATGCAGGCCAGTATTTATTCTATGGGGATCAGGATGCGGGAACGAACTATGTGACCATGAACAAAAACTTTACAATAGGTTCCGGAGCATGGAGCTTGAAGCTGAACGCACGCTTCGTGGACTTGATGACCCCGTCCCAGAATACAATTAACCGAGGAGTCATCTTCAAGATCACGGCGAATCAGAAGCATTTCAGCATCACCTTCAACGACGACAACAGGGTGATGTTCCAGGGGATTTCCGGCAATATGCAAGACCGGCTGACCATGCCGGACTCGTCAACCTTCCACGATTGGGAAATTGCCTTTGACGGCGAACAGACCCTTTCCTTATGGTTGGATGGAGTCAAATTGGTCGAGCACGCTGGAATGGGAAGACCCATCCCGGCTGGCGTAGATGGGCTGCTGATCTACAATATCCCGTTGGATTGGCAATCGGGAACCAACGAAGTGTACTTCAATTCCATTCAATTGAGCCGGTCGACGGGAGCAGCCGCTCCAACGGGGATCGAACTGAACGAGACGGATGTTTTCTTACCCGCAGGAGAGTCTGAGACGCTAGTCGCCACGATCCTTCCAACTACGGGAGCGGACCAGACCGTCCTGTGGAGCACGAATGATCAAAGCGTGGCGACCGTAGACGATACCGGACACATCACGGGCATCTCCGCCGGGGCAGCTGTCATTACGGCAACGACGGCAACGGGCGGACTCACCGCGGCAACCCGAATAACGGTCGACGATAACGTAAGGGTTCGGCTGAAGGATAGCAACGGGAATGCCTTGAGTGGCGGTATTGTTACCTACTACGATGGCGGCTGGAAAGACTTTGGCGTAACGGACACGTCGGGGACGGCAAGCAAATCTTTGTCGAAAGGCACTTATACGTTCGCGGTGAGCTATGAAGGTACGTATCAGAAGCAAGTGAAGAATACTTCGGATGACCCGATCGTCGAGTTCAACACCGTGAAGGTCAGAACACAATTGAAGGATAGCCATGGAGCCGGGATCGACGGCGGTATCGTGAAGTACTATGCCGGCGGCTGGAGAACCTTCGGCACGACGGTCGGCGGGGAAGCCAGCAAGGAATTGCTGCCAGGAACTTACGCCTTCGGTATGACGTATGAAGGGGGCTATGCGCAACAAGAGCAGGACACTGACACTGGGAATGATCCGGAAGTCGTCTTCAACACCGTGAAGGTCAAGGTGCAGTTGAAGGATAGCCACGGAGCTGCGATCGACGGCGGCGTCGTGAAGTACTACGCCAGCGGCTGGAGAACCTTCGGCACGACGGTCGGCGGGGAAGCCAGCAAGGAATTGCTGCCAGGAACTTACGCCTTCGGTATGACGTATGAAGGGGGCTATGCACAACAAGAGCAGGACACCGGGAATGATCCGGTAGTCGGCTTCAACACCGTGAACGTCAAGGTGCAGTTGAAGGATAGCCTCGGTACTACCGTGGATGGCGGTGCGGTGACGTACTATGCCGGGAGCTGGAGAACGTTCGGCACTACGGCCGGAGGCGAGGCCGCGAAGGAATTGCTGCCGGGCCCATACACCTTCCGCATGACTTACGCGGGTATCTATATGCAGCAATCGGAGAATACGGCAACAACTCCTGTTATTGTGTTTCAGCTTCCTTAAAGGATAAGAACTAGAGGGGCTGCCGATCCTGGTAGTAATACACACCAAATAGAGGGTGAAGCCAATTGGCATTACCCTCTATTTGGTGTGCCGAGGCAGGGAATGTTGTTGTGGGATTTTATACCATTATTTCCACCATGTCGAATTTGGATATACCTCAGCTCCAATATAGACGGTTTCTCCAATTCTGGGCGTCGCTATAGCTGCACCTAGCTGCTTGGCAGCCTTTATTGCTCGTTCAACGGGGTCAGTCCAGCTATGTACCGCTAATGTGAAGGCCCCCCAGTGAATAGGAATCATCAGCTTCCCTTGCACGTCCATCTGTGCCTGCAAAGTTTCCTCAGGCATCATATGGATGCCAGCCCATTGTTCATTATATTGACCGCATTCCATTAAAGTTAGATCAAATGGTCCATATTTACTGCCAATTTCTTTGAAATGAGGGCCATATCCACTATCCCCACTAAAAAATACCCTTGTCTTATCGCTAATAATGACCCAAGAACACCATAAAGAGGTATCTCGGCCACCAAGTCCCCGACCTGAGAAATGCCTTGCTGGTGTGCTAGCCAGGGTGAGTCCTCTAAATGTAAACTCGTCCCACCAATCATGCTCTTGAATGATTTGCGGATCTACACCCCACCGTACCAGATGTCCTGCGACACCCAGCGGAACAATGAATTGTTTGACTTTTCCTTTCAGCTTTTGAATAGAGCCGTAATCCAGGTGGTCATAGTGATCATGGGAAAAAATCACGGCATCAATTGCTGGCAACTCCTCAATCTCTATGGGCAGCTTCGTACTATATCGCTTAGGACCAAAAACCGGGAAAGGCGATGGGGATTTCCCAAACATAGGATCTAATAGCAAGGTTAGCCCAGCTATTTTAAGTAATAATGCCGAATGCCCAAACCATGTAATTTGATCTGCCTCGTTTTCTTTAATGAATTTGGGGTCCATGCTTTCTACAGTAATACCGCCCTTTGGTTTACTAAGCGGATTCCCTTTTATCATCTGCCGGAACATCTTAATGGTGTCTTTAAAGTTCATATCCATAGGTGTAGGGATTTGGTTGCGGAACTTACTATTGACAAAATTATTGGAATCGTTAATTCTTCTCAGACTTTCCTGTGACTTTTTCCCGCCGAGCACTGGATAAAAGTTGAGAACTAGATAAACCAAGACAATAATAGAAGCCACTAAAATTAAGTAAATCATCCAAGTATTTCTCCTTTTTTTACTATAGTTTGCGATGGAATACCAGTTGTATACATACGCTTGTGTAGAGGATATATCACTCCAGCAACAACCGAATAAAAACTTCCGCTGATTTGGACAGATACCGGTCCTTTAACCATACAACACCAACGTCAGAGTGCAATTCCATATCCCGAATCGGCAGTATGACCAGCCCTTGAAAGGGGAAAGAAGAGACGACCGATGCAGGCATCACAGCTACGCCCATTCCGGCCATGATCAGGGAAATAGTAATCGCAACGCTAGAGCACTCGCAGCGTACATTTGGGACTAACCCTCTCATCCTGTATTCCATCATAATTTTATCATAAAGCCCGATTGTCCTGTCCGATTTCAGAACCAGCAGGGGCAGGCCGGCAATTTCCTCGAGCGTTACCGAAATGCTGGCCACACATAGGCTCTCATGGACCACGGCAACGAGAGGGTCGGAAATCAGGCTGCGGACGGCATATTGATTCGCATCCTCCTTTGATTCGAAGGGCAGACGGGTGATCGCAAGCTCAACGCTTCTTTGATGTAAGTAATTGGCCAACGCAGTATGGTCACCTTCCAGCACTTTGTAGGTGATGTTGGGATAGGCACTGCTGAAATTCATCATCTGCTGCGATACTAAGGAGCTGCAGGTAACAGCAGATCCAATAGACAACATTCCGCTGATTCCGGTATCTAGCTCCTTGATTTCCACGACAGCTTCATTTAAACGCCTAATAATCTCCTCTGCTTCCCGCCGCAATACAAGACCCGCCTGCGTCAGCTCCAACTCTTTTCCACTGCGGTCGAACAGAACAACACCAAGCTCTTGTTCCATTAGCTTTAACTGCCGGCTCAAAGGAGGTTGCTCCATGTTCAGCTTCTTGGCGGCACGGGTAATTTGCCTTTCCTTAGCGATCTCAAGAAAGTACCGAAGCTGCCTAATATCCATGATGATTCACTCCTTCGGATACATACTTTAAAGGATGGTGCTACCGACAAAACGGGTATTACACTTGCTTCTCTTTCCATGCTACCATCGACTTAAATAAGTTGATGAGGGGACGGACGAATGAATGATTACTTTGCAAAGACTTACGATGACGGTTCACAATCAACCTGGCGCCTTAGCACGAGTTACGGAGCTTTTCAGCCGGAACGGTTACAATATTGATAGGATACACGCTGGGATGGTCGGCAGTCCAGCTATTTCTCGCATGAGGATCGACACGAGCATCGGCGAAGAGCACCTTCAGCGGATCATGAGTCAGCTCACGGCCCTGGCGGATGTCATCCAGGTGGTATCGACACAAAGGAAACGAATCTCGTTAACGGGCATACAATTCCGAGCCCAAACCTCTTTCTGGTTCATTGCCTTTAGCTTATTCATCGCCATTCTCGGAGCCAACCTGCCAACTCCGCTCTATGCGCTTTACCGAATGAAGTGGAATCTCTCTCCCGTGATCATGACACTTCTATTTGCTTCTTATGCACTGGTTGTCATCCCCACTATAGTCATTGTTGGTCAAATCTCAGATCGGTGGGGAAGGAAAAGTCTGCTAGTTCCTGCAGTCTTCTGCTCCTTCACGGCATCATTCTTATTCATGTTTGCGGAGGGAATCGGTGAATTATTGGCGGCTCGCGTTCTACAGGGCTTGTCGGTAGGTATGTTCAGCGGAATTGCGGTATCAGCATTAATGGCATTCCTTCCCCGCGAAAAGTTAGGCAAAGCCGCTGTTGTCCTGGCAATTGCCACGACAAGTGCGAATGCTGCTGCCCCTTTGGTCGGGGGCGGATTAGGGCAATATGCGCCCGCGCCGCTGGTGCTTAGTTTTGCTATCCATGCTGCGCTGGCTTTATTGTGTCTTTTCGGGATTGCATTTTTTGTGCCAGAGACGCATAATCCATCCCTATTGAAATCACCATTACTTAAACTCCAGGTTCCCAAAGAGATGAGAGGAATTTTCTTTCACTGCTCAACAGCGACTTTCCTGGCGTGGACGATTTTGGGATTGCTGTTATCCGTTATCCCTTCTTATATGAACGATATCGTTGGGAGGTCAAATTTGTTGCTCTCGGGTGGCATGGTTTCCCTGGTGCTCGGAATGTCTGCTCTAAGCCAGCTGCTCCTACGAAAACTACCCACTAGAAGAGCGGCGCAAATTGGATGTATAGCTATGCTCCTCGGATTAGCCGCGGTAGTTGCGATGCTCGTTACAAAGTCGTTGATATTGCTAGTACTTATGAGCTGTTTAATCGGAATCGGCCATGGCCCGCTCTATAGCGGTAGTCTGCTCGTTCTCAATGCGCATACACCGGATCGTTCCAGAACCAGTGTCATGAGCCTTTTCTATGCAGTCTCTTACATGGGTCTAAGCATACCTATACTTGGTCTGGGATTCGTTGCCCGGGGTGTCGGGTTGACGCCCGCCATATATGGATTCGCAGCGGTAATGGTAGTATTAATTGTTGTTCATTTGGTTAGAGGAGAGCGAAAACGTTAATTTAATATTATGATTTATTTATGTGCAAATCTTAATCCAGTTCATTGGTATTGAATCTATTTACTGCTAGTATAATGATAGAACAACAGTGGAATTGACATCTGACATTATGCTCGTTAAGTAGCACTCTTATAGATGTTAATTTAGGCTTATGAAGCTTACATAACAACTTTTCCTTTACCAATTATAGGAGGTGCAGATTTGCACACAAATCAGAAAAATGATTCAAATAAAGCACTAATACCACAAAAAATATGTGCGTTCAACGATGCATGGACACAGTGGCTGCAAGGAAGCAAGTTTCCCATTGCTTTTTTTGGAGATAGCACAGTCGATGGTGTGAATACGACGGGCTGGGTGGCTAATACCATTGGAATGGACAGCACTTCTCCGAACACATTTTCGAAAAATCTGGAGGAATTGCTTCGAGAAGCTACGCAAAATAGCATTTTGCGCATTTACAACTCGGGTTTTAGCGGAACGAATGCAAGCTGGGCGGTAACCATCTTAGAGGAACAGTTCGGAGGAGGATCCGCTTATCAGGATGCACAAATGATTGGAATCGGCTTTGGAATCAATGACCGGCTTCTGTATCCCAACGAAAAAGCTTACCGGGACGGATTTAAAGGGTCAATCGAGAAGATTATTAATTGGTGCTACTCCAAGAACATTCAACCGTTTCTACTGACGACCCAAGCAATCGTTGAACCGGGAGCAAACACTGAATATGCAGCTGACTACCCGATGAGAACGAGCGAACATATCGCTTGCATAGCCAACGAAGTAAAGAAAGAGCTGGCGGAAGCGTATGGACTTCAGATCATTGACATGAACGAATATACGGAAAGGTTTTTGCAGTATTCCTCTATCAGTGCTCAACGAATTATTTCAGATCGGCTGCACTTTGGAGACATTGGCCATAGGTATGAAGCGGGTGTACTCTTCTCCTGCCTGTCCCCCCGTACAATCGTAGTAGATGGTTATACCAAAATTGATTATTCCAGTCAAAAAATCAAGAACAGTGTACCTGATGACTGGTTGTCTATGCCGGAAGTGCTGACGGACAGCTTCAAAGTTTATGTTGATTGTGCGAAGGCGGACTCAACGGACATGATGATCATGTCAGCATGGGTGTTTCTTAATGCCAAGCGGAAGCTAACATTGAAGGCTTATAAAACGATCTCGCCTGATACCTATGTCAAACTAAATGGCGTTATCAAAAGCCTGATTGGTGCTGAAACAGTTATCGATCACTTGGATCAAGGGCTGTATTTCCTGCAAGTATTCACAGGAGCGTCATCGAAGGCAGACTTTAAAGGCTTCATTCTAGAATAGATGAACAAGTATAATTGAACGAATATAATTGAACGAAGAGATTGAGCACGATGTTTTCTGTGAAATATACAACAGCTCCCATCGAATTACGATGAGGAGCTGTTGTACATTTCATGGTTGTATTAGCCAGAAAGTTCAAGTGCTTCACTTAACGATGTTTTTGATCGCTAAAGTAATTGTTTTCAGGTCCATCAGCACTTTAATGATGATTTTCATCACTAAAAGAGGACGGATGACATCATCTTCCTGGGGGGAAAGGGATTTTAATGATGTTTTTCATTGTTAAAGTAGTATGTGGGGATGAACCCGGGCTTTTAGTGATGAAAAACATCGCTAAAGTAGCAGCGCGCCAGCTAAAGTTATCAGGTTAACATGCAAGTGGAGGTTAGCTTTCCCCAATTACATACCTCAAAGGAAGCAGCAAGGCGTATGGAAAATCTTAAGCGGAGGTGTTAAATTATCTCCAGCTTCTAAATTTGGTTTGTTGCCCAGTTCCCCTGGAATTCTTTCGAATATGATGGTAGAAGCCTAGCGAGACTTAAGTTTTTTTACTGTTCAATAGCTCAGTTACGCTAACGAATGAAAAACCTTTGGCTCTTAATAATTGAATAATGTATGGGAGCGCCTGGGCCGTTTGTTTAGCAGAATCACTGGCATGCAGCAGGATGATATCACCAGCGTGTGTTTTGTGAGTGGTATTTCTGATAATGGCTTTGACGCCTGGGTTTTTCCAATCTAGGGAGTCAACACTCCAATGAATGGTCCGGTAGCCTAGGGTGCTGAGCTGACGGATGACTGCAGGATTCATATCTCCATTAGGCGTTCTGATTAATCTAGGCCTTATACCGGTTGCCGAGAAAATAACCCGCTCAGCTTTGCGAACTTCTTTGCGAATCCAACTCTTGCTTTGGGAAGTATAATTTTCATGCAAATAGCCGTGAGATCCAATTTCAAAACCATTCCTTTGAATGAGTTTGACTATATTTGTTCTCAGCTGTGCCACAGGGCCGGACAGAAAAAAGGTTGCCTTGTTCACGTTATACCTGCGAAGCACCCTGATTACCCGGGGAGCCACCTTTCCACCCCAGCCAATATCGAATGTTAAAGCCACCCATTTTTTCGGAATATCTACACGGTAAATCGCATCATCTCCAGCCAATGAACTTCCTCCTCTCTACTAAATTATATGCCATCAAAAATGAATGGATTGTATGACTGACTCATGTCTGGTAAGCACCGGAGGGATTTATGAGAATCTTGTTTCTTGAACGCGGTAAGCTCTGGTCCTATGGCCTGCCGGACGGATTTAGGGAGCTAGGCCATATGGTACGAATGTCGGGTCCTGTCACAAGCTCTAATGTTGCCAAGCATCTAAATGTCTTCAAGCCGGATCTTCTTATTTCGGTTGGATGGGGACCCGATCATACAAGGCCAAAGCAACAATTAGTGCGCAAGCTTGCCACACAATACAAAATTCCTCTGGTTTATTGGTCAACGGAGGATCCCAATTTCACTCAGGCTTTTACGATCCCTTTACTCCAAACAATGAATCCGGATTTCGTTTTTACTATTTCATCAAAGACAGCAGCCAGATTCCGTAAAATGGGTTACCGGTCCGCTCATCTGGACTTTGCCTATCACAGAAACGTTCATCAGTCTACGAAGCCAATAGCCAAATACCGCAGTGATATTGCCGTTGTAGCCAATGCTTATCCTGATGTGCTTCGTAAATATCCCCTTCTTTTTCGCCGCAAAGCGCTGGAAATCCTTATTCGTCCGCTATTGAAGCATGGCTTGCGGATCGATTTTTATGGACGTGATTGGCATCGGATGGCGCCCTTCCTGGGTGCAGCAATCCCTAAAAAGTGGCTGCATGGGCCGATTGCTTACAAGGATGCACATAAAGTGTACAGCTCAGCTAAAATCATATTGGGTTTGCAGAACTATAAGGACATGGTTACGCAACGCACGTATGAAGTGTTAGGCTCAAGAGGTTTTATGCTAACTTGTGACACGCCAGCGATCCACCGGTTGTTGAAGCCTGGAAGGGAAATTGCTGTAAGCTCCACTCCTCAACAAACAGTACTTAAGGTTCGCTATTATTTGGAGAATCAACAGGCAAGAGAAGAGATTCAGAAGCAGGGAAGAAAAGCAATCGATCCACATCATTATAAAAATCGGGCCCAGACCATGCTGTCTACTCTTCACAAACAAGGTTTGTTTATAAAAGCAAAGGGAGGCCGGTTATGAAAAAACGCAGACTGCGTATCGTATTCCTGGAGAGTCACCCGATGTGGAAAGACGGACTGCCAAATGGCTTTCGCAGACTGGGACACCGGGTGATAACCTGCCAGCCAGAGCTCAGGCTAAGAGGAATGCTCAAGCGGTTTAAGCCGGATATGATCATTACAATCGGGTGGACCCCTGCGAACAGTACGCCGGAAAAGCAGCGGCTGATTGCTGAACTGGTACGCCATTCGGGTACCCTGCATGTGCATTGGTCAACGGAAGACCCTGGTTATACAGAAGAATTTTCTTTACCTCTCATTCGAAGGATGAAACCCGATTTTGTATTTACGATTCATCGGCCGACAGTCCGATTATTTAATAAACGCGCTATCCGGGCAGCGCATCTTGACTTCGGGAGCGATCCTGCCGTTCATAGACCCGTGGCGCCTGCCTCCAAATATAAGGCAGCAGCGGCACTTGTAGCCAATGGTTACGCAAAGCTCTACGGCAAGAAACCAGACCATTACCGCTTCAAGTCGGTTCGCCGGCTGGTTAATCCTTTTCTTCACAAAAATTTGAAGGTGGATATTTACGGCAGAGACTGGAAGCGAATGCGCAAGATTTTGGCTAAACCGGTTAACAGCAGCGAAATTCATGGGTATTTGCCCTACAACGAAGCGGTGAAGGTTTACAGCTCAGTCCAATTCGTGCTCGGTCCGCAAAATGCGGAGGATCGGCTTACACAGCGCACTTACGAGATTCTTGCCTCAGGAGGGCTGCTGATTACGGATGATACACCAGAAGTCAGGAAGTGGTTCCGTCCAGGAGAAGATCTGCTGGTTACCTCTTCTGAACAGCAAACAAAGGCCTTAATCGATAAATATAGCAAGCTGCCTGCTGAATGCGGACGAATTCGACGCAATGCCGTTCGCGCGGCAAAATTGCATAGCTATGCAAGCAGGGCCCGTTACGTGCTTGAGACTTTAAAGTCTCAGGGTATCCTTTCTGTATAGCAGGGGGAGATTCATGAAGCCTGATCGTAAATTGAATCCAGCTGCTCATTCTCATAAAGTCGCTTATCTAACGTTCGACGATGGACCCTTGAATAACTCGAAAAAGCTACTTCAGCTGTTGAACAAACATCGGGTTAAGGCCACTTTCTTTGTTATTGGAAATGAGAGCCCTATGGCAAAGAGGCTCTACAAACTTATTGCTGCTCAAGGTCACTCCATCGGAAATCATACCTATTCGCACAAGATGTCACAAATTTATGTGTCCAAGGCTGTCTTTCTGCGAGACCTTTACAAGATGGAACGATTGCTTTGGAGATTGCTGGGCAAACGCACACAGCTCCTCCGATTTCCCGGAGGAAGCAATAATGTGTTTTGCAGCAGGAGGGTCATGAAATCGATTGCGAAGGAATTATCGGGCAGAGGCTATGTATATTTCGATTGGAACATCGATTCGGGGGATTCTCAGCCTCCATTTCCAAGTCCAAAACAAATCGTAACAAAAATTGTTGCAGAGAGCATCCATCAATCTCGAATTATTATATTGTTTCATGATTTTAGCAACCCGACTTTGGTTGCCTTACCGAGCGTGATTCGGAAATTAAGGAGACGGGGTTATCGATTTGGCGTTTTGTCCAAACGTTCATATAACTTCCAGATGCCATTATGAAGGGGGCAGCTGATTGAGAGTTTTATTTTTAGAAAGTCATCCGATGTGGATTCACGGGCTTCCGAACGGCTTTCGCGATTTGGGGCATGAAGTGAAAGTGTCGGGTATATTGACCCGGAACAAATTGCCACGGCTGCTATCCAGCTTCAAGCCTCATTTGATTATTACTTTGGGCTGGACAACTGAACATGAAGGATACAAGCAAAAATGGATACGGCAGTATGTAGGAAGCTCGGGTATACCTCATGTGTATTGGGCGACAGAAGATCCAACACATCATCAATCATTCACGCTTCCGTATGTACAAACAACCAAACCCGATTTCGTGTTTACGATTTGCCGGGATCAAGTGAAGGCTTATCAAAAAATGGGCATTTCTGCAGCGCATCTGGATTTTGGCTTCCATCGCGCGGTTCATCGCAAAGGCCAGGGACATTCCAGATTTCGCAGCCAAATTGCTGTAGTAGCTAACGGTTACTCGAGAATTTTGAAAAAGTATCCTGACCATTTCCGGATTCGTTCTCTGCATACACTGCTTCGTCCGCTAGTCCAGAATAAGATCAAGGTTGATTTCTGGGGAAGGCAATGGGAGGAGATGAAGCCAGTATTAGGTTCCAGAATTCCCGGCAGCTCGATTCACGGATACCTGCAATATCCTGAGGCACGGAAAGTATACAACTCCGCCAAAATTGTTATTGGACTCCAAAATCAGCTAAAGCAGGTGACGCAAAGAACCTATGAAATATTAGGTTCCGGAGGATTCCTGCTAACAAGTGATACCCCGGAAATCCGGCGATTATTTACTCCGGGAAAACATCTTGTCGTATCCCGCTCTCCGGAAGAAACGGTTCGGCTAGCCAGATACTACCTGGTGCACCCTGAAGAGAGAGAAAAGATTCGCCAGGCTGGTTACCGCGCCGTGGCTAAGCACGCCTATAAATATCGTGCCGCGCAGATGCTTCGCATCTTAAAAAAACGAAAAATCATATAAGAGGCGGAAATTTGGCTGCCTCAAGGAGGAGCAGGATCCTTTGAGCCATCCCCCGGTTATAGAGAAGATTAATACGAGGAAAAGGGTTGTGGCTTTAACTTTTAATATAGCCAATGGCAGCCGTGTTCCTATCCGCATGCTTTCGCTGCTGCGCCAGCTTGGGATCACCCAAGCGACCTTTTTCCTGACGGGAATGTGGGTCAGAGCGCATCCCGCTATTGCCCGCAGAATTCGAAGGATGGGGTACGAGATTGCGAGCCATGGACACCAGCATCAAAATTATACAGAACATTCCAACAAGTGGATCGAGAAGGAGGTCTACGCAGCGAGGAAGGCGATACACAAGGCTACGGGCGTATGGACGCAGATGCTTCGCACGCCAAGCGGCGATCTTGATGCCCGGGTTGTGAGGAAGCTGCTGAGACTAAAGCAAACCATTGTTCATTGGGACACGGACTCACTTGATTGGAAATATAAGCACATCCCTACCATTGTCAGTCGAGTCGTTCCCAAAGCGCATCCTGGCGCTATCATTCTGCTTCATGCGTGCGACCCGTGGACACAATCGCTAACAGCTCTGCCTTTGATTGTGAACGGTCTGAAACATAAAGGCTACAATTTCGTCACCGTAAGTCAATTGTTGACCGAAGCTGAGCCCGGACTTTCTCGGTACAGAAAAGGGTAGATCGGGGACAGGAGGTTACACAATGAAGGATACCCATAGGAGAGCCAGAGGCGTGACCGTTATTGTGAGTACGAACCGGCCGCACTATTTCAATAGATGTGTCGCAAATTTCATGAGGCAAACCTATAAACCCAAAGAGCTTGTTATTATTCTAAATAAGGATACGATGTCGCTTTTGAAGCATCAAAGGCAGATCCATAAATACAGCTGCATCCACGTTCATAAGCTGCCCGAAAAAACTTCGCTTGGCCGTTGTCTCAACTACGCGATTTCGAAGGCCAGATACCCTTATATCGCGAGATTTGATGACGATGATTATTACGGTCCTAAATATCTAGAGACCCAAATAGAAGGATTAAAGCAGTCTGGAGCAGATATTGTGGGCAAACGGGCCTGCTTCGTTTATTTGGAAGCGAGCAAGAAGCTTATTCTCCGCTATCCGAAGGAACAAAACCGGTTTGTCAAACAGGTTGCCGGAGCAACGCTTGTCTGCAGAAAGAAATTGTTTAGCAAGGTGCGTTTTAACGACAGGACAGTAGGTGAAACAGTAGGATTACTGCGGAGAAGCCTTGCCAGAGGCTACAAGGTATATGCGACAAGCTGTGCTCATTTCTTCGTTAGAAGAAGGAAAAACAAGCGCAGCCACACCTGGATGATAAGTGACAAAAAATTAATATCGCAAAGTAGAAGGGTTAACAACAAAGGCTATAGCTTTCATGAATTCGTATGCCTTTAATTATGCCAGGCACGTTAGGCGAATACATGTCGTCCAATGCGCATTTTGGGACGCAGCTTGCGAATCCACGGGCTTGTTGCTGTTTGCGGATTAAAAAAATAGCAGCAGTTGCCGGTCGGATCAGTGCCTTGCAGAGCTTCTCTGGCTGCGTTATAAGCTTGCCGATTTGGCTGCAGCCAGAAGCTTCCGTCGGCAATAACTGAAAAAGCAAGCGGCTGAGTGATAACACCCCTAAGGGTATTAGGAAAATCCGGGGAACGGTAGCGGTTCAACACCACTGCACCGACGGCAACTTTTCCTCTGTATGGTTCGCCCCGCGCTTCCGAATAAATGACTCTCGCGAGAAGCTCCATGTCTGGATTGCCTGAAGTTAACTGTTTCAATCTTTTAATTATTATCTGTTGATCAGAAGGAGAAGCTTCCTTGATCCGGAAATCATGCTGAAAAGCTTGCAAGGCTTCCTCCAAACGCGGTTGCTTATACCCCAGAATACGCAAACGGCCAAGTAACGTCATTATGTTAGCCTCCAAATCGGAACCCTGAAGGGTTCCGACAACTTTATAGCATTATCTTATGCAGAGAGGATGATTCAGACTTCTGTTAATCTACCTATTTTTCATAGAAGCTGCTAGATGGATGCTACTAGATGAATGCTGCTAGAATGATGCGATATTGGCATGCTAAAGAGAGGAGGTTATGATAAGTATGAACAGGCCGATTATTGCCATAACAGGAAGCGCTGGCAAGACGACGACCAAAGAGATGCTGGCATCGATCCTGCAAAGAAGATGGAAGACGTTTAAGTCTTTTCAGAATGGGAATGATGTGTGGTTTACAACGCAGTATACGAAGCAAATAAATGCTTCCCATCGGGCGGTAGTCTTGGAATATGGGATGAAGCATGCGGGCGACATCCGGCGTCACTGCCAGCTCATTAGACCTGACATTGGCATTGTTACGAATGTGGGAAAAGCACATATGGGCCATTTTAATCGGGGAATTACGGGGATCGCCGCTGCCAAATCCGAATTGATACAGCATATGAACGCAAATGGCATGCTTTTTATAAATAAGGATGACGTTCATTCCAATTTATTGTCTTATGGTCGATTTAAAGGGCAAGTGGTTACGATAGGTGCTAAACATAAAGCGAATTACCAGGCACAAAACATTCGTTATACCAACCAGGGAATGAATTTCGAGGTTCGATTAAGGGGGAAGCTGCACTCCTTTTTCATAAAAGCTTTTGGGACTTGCAATGTATACAATGCACTATTTGCCGTCGCCGCAGCACATCGACTTGGCTGCCCGGTCCAACAGATACGAAGCGGGCTGCTGAATTATGAACAACCTTATGCGCGGCTCACGGTTCATCGGCTTCGCAACGGGAGTATATTAATCAATGATAGCTTCAATACAAAGCCGGAGCTGGATGCAGCCCTGGATGTATTAACTCATGTGGGAGGCAAGGGAAGAAAGGTTGCCGTACTAGGGATGATACAGGATATGGGTGTTTACCGGAAGCATATGCATAGAGAAGTAGGGAAGCAGCTGGCGGACAAAAGAATTGATTATTTGTATACATTCGGATCTCACGCCAAGCAAATTGGTCTCGGAGCGATTGCTGCAGGCTTCTCATCTCAGAAGGTGAGCAGCGAAAAAAACATGTCCAGGTTGAGAAAGAAGCTTATGGGCGAATTGCGGCCGGGAACCACACTTTTATTTAAAGGCTCAACAGGGGGGAATAAAGTACTGCTCATACATGTAGTTGAAGCTATTGTGAGAGCTAAAGGCTAATCTTAAACGTACTGAAAAAGGGCGCCGTTCATAATGAGGCGTCCATTCTTCACGTACGTTTAAGAAGCACAAGTTATAATCGCCCCTAAGAGGTAATTAGCTTGCGCGTCTATTTATGTCACTTGAAGCCTGCAAGTGCTTTGGCATAAAGCAACGGCTTTGCGACTTGTTTTAAATATAATGGTTTCTTTTTGGCGTAAAGGGCAAGTTTATGATCAGGAAGGATATTGATTTCAAGCATCCAGATTCGTCCATTTGGATCAACCATCACATCTACGCCCAAATCGGCATAATTTCCGCCCCGCACTTCAAATACTTTGCACGCTTTGGTGCAAACCCCAATCATTTGGTTTAGCTTGGTTTGGCTCTGACTTTTCCCTAAATGAAAGGCCTTCTGCAAGGCAAGGCTCCCATCCATGGCATAGCCGGAGGAAGTGAAGTTGGTGACGATGCTGTTTTTTTTGCCGAAACGGGCGATGACAGCGGTACAAGACCACTGGAGCTGTTCATTTTTTTGCATGATGACCCTAAAGTCGATTCCTCTTTGGTTGTATCTCTTCATCGTTATAGCCTGCTGTACAATATACTCTTGTTTTCGGATAAGGCTGTGTATGAACGGTACAACTGTACTTGAATTCATCTGTTTTATTGTAACAGCATTTTGTTTTTTATTATTTTCTGGAAAAATAAACGCATAGTGTCCGGAGGATTTCGTCACTTTAATGATTCCCCTGGACATTTGATCCATGGTAGGCTTGAGATAAACGGTACCGTAACGTTTGAGCATCTCATCCAGATCTGCATGATTGCGTAATTGCTTCGTTTCGGGAAGGTGCTGCCGGATCGCAGGATGGGGAGAAAGCCATTTCCATAAATCCCACTTGTTAAAATGCTCTCCCTTGAAGTATCCGTTAAACAGCTTACGTCCCAAAGCCTGAGATACAGCGCGATACGTTTCCGGTTTCAGTGCCGTCCTTCTGTAAAGGACTCCGGGATATGGAAAGGTGCCAAATTGCCAACGTTGGCCAGACTTTGCTGCTCCAAGGGGGTTATAGGAATATCCACTGATCTTCTTTTCCTTGGTGTGAATTCCATCAGCACCGCAAACGTAGACTAAGCCTTTGATTCGATCGTATTCACGCAAGTAATCATGAAATTGATTTAATTTGGATGTCGTGATGCGTTCGCCTGACTTGAAGCCTACGAGACCAAGAACAGGGCCGATATGAACATGATGACCGTCGATTATCAATTTATAATTCAAATGAGGCAGTGTTATGCCTTTGAGGGCTTGAGCGGAGATACGAGCGGAGTCATAGGGTAAGCTGGTATTCCGCACAACCCTGAGCTCCTTGCTCCAGGAACCGAAATGGACTTTCAACCGCTTAGGAGGCTTGGGGAATTGACGGATGAAGTCTTCCCCCACAAAAAAACAATCGCTTCCTGCATGCTCCATTTTTTTTATAAACATCTATCCATCATCTCCGTTTTGTTGCCAAGCGACTGCTTCTTGCGAAGCCGGCAAGCTTTTTGGCATATAGAAGGTTGGCTTTAATTGTTCTCGCAAACATCTTGTGTTCGCCTGCATCCAGAGCGATGGTATGGTTAGGATCGTTATGATTAACCTCGATAATCCACAGCTTTTTATTCGTATCTATAGCAAAGTCAATTCCAAGATTGCCTAGATGGAAGCCGGATGCTTCTAGCTGCCTGGCTATCTCTAGGGCACAGCTTTGCATTTTATTGCGAATACTGCGAATTTCCTTATTGCCAAGCTGGAGTACCTTTCTAAGTGTCCGGTTCCCCTCTTCGGCAAAGCCGCCTGCTGTAATATTACTGACAATGTGATTTTTTTGGCCATACTTGGACAGAAGCCCCATATCCCTCCACTTTCCTATCTCGTCCTTCACTACGATCATCCGGAAATCGATCAGTCTTCCCTTGCTTGAAATGAGTTTAATACGTTCTTGAAGCAGGTATTTTTTCCGGGGAGCTTGCTTGTTCAAGAAATGGACCAACTGCTGAGGCTTCGCAAAATGTTTGTTCACATAACCCTTTCTTGCCTCTTTATAAGTCACAATAAACTTGTTACTTGCTGCAGCCAATTTAAGTATGTGTTGACCACCTGATCCATTAATAGGCTTCAAATACAGCACTGGGCAATGCTTTAACATTTGCATGACATCTCGGGTTTGTTCAAATAATGCTGTTTTGGGCAAAAATTCCCGCAAAGCCGCTTTTTGCGATAGCAGCTTATACATCATCCACTTATCACAACGGTAGTCATTAAAAACGTTTTTACCAAGCACCTGATTAAAATGATCGATCAGAGGCTTCTTTGCTGATGATTTATTAAAAATAGAGGAGGGATAGCGGAACTGCCCATGTTTCCAGGAGCGAGCCAAAGGTTTGAACATAAAGCCGGTAATCGTTTTGTTATTCGTATCTACATTTTCTGGGGAAAAGGCTAAAATGGCACCGCCGATGGGTCCATATTGCTGCGAGTAATGAATCAAATCCTGAAGAGGAATGTTACCTTTTTTCCTATCTACTAACAGACCAATGTAAGGGCCTATGATGAGCGTGTTTTTTACTTTTTTTAGCTGGAAAGCGCACTCTGCTGGTACTTTCAATTTTTGCAAAGCTATATTGGAAATGATGATCTCGTTGGACATCAAGATCCTGGAAGCTTGGGTTTTGATGGGGATAGTTGAGGTGCCAAATTTGAGCATCATGGTTTGTTCGTTTGCAAGGCACCATTTTTTTACTAGTTCTTTTGGGATTTGCATAGCCTCTTTTCGAATGGAAGCACTGCCCCGCAACTTGATCATCATAAGCTTTTTCCTTCCATATTCAAGATTGAATAAATCACCTCAACTTTAGTCTATTAATATTTTTGATCGTTGTGCAGCTAATGTACATTATTGGGCGCTGGGTCTGTACAAAAAAAATGATCATATGATGTAGGGATAGCAGGAAAATTGCCAGCGAGACCAAGGAGTTTGGAAAGGAAAAAGGGAGACGTTTGTGGCAAAGATAGCAATTATGTTATCATTGACGCAAAATATAATAATTGCTATGCTTTACTATTATTACCTCAATATATGGAGGAGTGACACACCCGTCATGTCTACAGTTGACCCTCATTCAAGGTTAGCCAGCGAGATTGATCATCTCGAACAGCACTTTCTCGTAGGACGGGAGAAGGAAGTGTTATTTTTCCTGGAACGATTAAAGGCTGAACAGCCCTCCGAAGCACGAATAGTTAATATCTATGGTACCGGAGGAGTAGGAAAGAGCTTCCTGCTCGGCGAATTTCGTCGCCTTGCGGTTCATGCACATATATCTTTTTTATTGGTGGACTGCCGTGTCACTCCGCGAAATCCACCTGAATTTTGCCTGCATCTTCTGCGTGCATTGCGTTATCCTGTGCATCGTTTAGGTAAAAAACAGATGCAGATAGGTATACTGACGGAGATTTGCCTTGAGGCGCTACAGAAGACAACTGCTCAGGGAAAGGTAGTACTAGCGTTTGATACGTTTGAGGAGATTGGGGAATTGGAGCACTGGTTACGGGATGAAATTCTAGCATATCTGAATTCCGATATTCTTGTCATTATTTCCGGGAGATTTCCTTTACAGGGGACATGGCGATCCTCACCTGCATGGAGGCAGTTCATTCATCGCTTGCCGCTTGCCGAGCTGGAATATGATGCGGTCAAGCAATATCTGCTGCGCTCAGGGATAGAGCGGCAAGAGATGATCCATCATATATGGAGTCAAACGAAAGGGCATCCACTGACTTTATCTTTGCTAGTGTCGACTACATTGAAGCAAGCATTGCAGAAATCGGCAAAAACGGATGAAGGTGAGGTTTTTGCACAGGTTGTAAATACGTGGTTGAAAGAGGTTCCTGATCCCGATATGCGGGAATTGGTTGAAGGTGCGGCTGTATTGCGGCATTTTAATCAGGAGCTGCTGAGCTTTGTTTTGGAGAAACAGGTAACTACAGATCAATTTCTGAAGCTGACCCGATATTCTTTTGTTCAGCGGGTTGATCGTGGTTGGCTGCTTCATGATCTACTGCGGGATGCGATTGGCAATGAGATGCAAATGCGTGCGCCTGAATACTTCGACCGGCTGTGGAAAAGGTGCATACTGCACTATTACCGGATGATCAAACAATCAGTTAAGGAGAAATCTGCCTTCAGAGAGAGTACAGAATGGGTTTACTATATCGCAAATCAGCTGATCAGATCCCTTTTCTACCCTAAGTTTTTCTTGTACAGCTCGGAGCCTTTGAATGCTATGAACTGGGTGGAAGCTGAGCAATATATGCATAATCGACTCCTTACCGCGAAGGAAACGCGGATAGTGCATACGAACCGGGATACGAACGAGTCGATTGAATACGTGATCACAGTCGAAGAAAACCTCTACGGATTGAAGCATATAGATCTACAGGAATTATACGATCTGGATCCTAGTATCGTGAAGCTGATCCGAAATGACCAGGGAGCCGTGTGTGGCTTAACAGCAATTATTCCTATTCAGGCTCATACATTGGATTATTTGCTAACCAAGCCGCTATCCTCTGCGTATTTCTCCCATTTGCCGGAAGCCAAGATGAAGGAGCTTAGGGTTCCAAAGCCATCGGTAGCGGGTTATTTTGTGAAAACGCTTGACGTGTATGATTTTGGCGATATATCGATGATGCAGGCATCAGGATTAGCATTTATCAACCATATGATGCTTGCTGGTTACGTTGTAGCTGCTCCGCCACCGCTGCCGCTTTCTCATGCGATCCTGCAAAGCCTGGGGTGCGAGAAGGTCAAGGATGTTGTGCACTATGATTATGACGGTAGGACGCCAACGCCGTTATTTTTTATTGATACTAGAGGAAATAAGCTTCATGACTACTTGAATAGAATGGTCGATTCCTTTGGAATTGTGGACGGCCTTGAAGAAGATGATGCGAATGATGCACTCAACCGGCTGACGAAAAGGGAAAAGAATGTGGCTGAGCTGGTCATGCAAGGCTGTTCCAACCTGGAGATTGCCAAAAATCTGTACCTTAGTGAAACAACAGTGAAAAAACACATAACCCATATTTATAGGAAGCTGGATGTCAAAAATCGGATGCAGCTGATAAACAAGCAAACCAAATGATTGGATACTCCATCCTAACACCCTCCTAAAGCGGATAACACGCTAACGCTAGTAAGAATCGTCAGGGTCTCTGATGGTTTTTTTTTTTGCATTCATAATACTACTTATATACTACTCTAATACTACCCTCGGACAATATCTACAAAACTGAAGCGATGGTACGATGAAAGCATTGTGCAGAAGGCACGAATTCATCCCTAATACAAGGAGGAGTATCATGAAAGGGTCCAAAATCGTCGTTCTGCTTATCATTACAGCGCTATTCTCTACGGCAGGTGGTGCTTATGCCGCAAGCAATTTAACCGTGATTAAAGCTTATTTGAACGGGGACATCAAGTTTATCAAGAATGGCACGAGCTGGCGCCCCACTGATGACAAAGGCAATGAGGTACTGCCAATCACTTATGATGGAACGACCTATCTGCCTCTACGAGTATTTGCGAACGGCTTCAATGTTCCGGTATCGTATGACGAGAAGTCCAAAACGGTCCTTCTAGGTTCTTCCAGCAAGGGGATCAACCTCTATGCGGAGCAAGTTAAAGCAGAGTCTAACAGTGGGAAGTTCTACGATGTTATCGACAAAAAGCAGCTGGTATTCGGAGGCAAGCAGTACAACGGCGCGTATGCATTTCAGTCCTACTTATTTGAGAGTTATAATGTGAAGCTTGATTTCGGCGAGAAATTCAACACGCTTCATCTTGTTCTCGTAGGCAAAGAAAATCTGAAGTTTAAAGTGTTTAACGGCAATAAACAGCAGCTGTCGGAAGAAATGAATCTGGTTAAAGGCGAGGTTAAGGAAGTCGATATCGACCTGCAGGGAAGCCAGCAAGCAGTGATTTATGGCTATGGCGCTGATAGTTCGCTGCCTTCCGATCAATTTCCGCTTATATACATTTTGAAAGACAGCTATGTGACGAACGAGACAACCAATCCAACGGGTCTTGAAATGCCAGAAATAAGATGAGCGATATGGAGGGTTTGACCGTGACCAGGATTAAGATGCGTAGGATTAGGATTTTTAAGATAGGAATATGTATCATGACATTCTTTTTGTTCATTGTTACGTTCCTGCCCATTTCGCGTGCCCATGCTGAGGTTAGTCTTACGGGGTTTTTTATTCAAAGCGGCAAGAAACCCTACTTGGTAGGAGGGGAAACCATCCGTTTCAGCTTCGGTGACGACCGGGCGATAGGCACTTCACTGGAGTATGTGCGAGTATCCTATTCCACAGACAATGGATTGAACTGGATACCTGTACCTGATCTCAAGTTAGATGAATATCATGGTTTCGGAGTGTATGGAATCTTTCGTCTTCCGATCGATGCTAGTATTACGTCAGCAAGGTTGCGTTTATCCACCCATTTCGCACCCATAATCGGTAGTGATAGTTATCCAACTGTCGATGTGGGGCCGTTCAAGATCATGCAGCCCGGCTCGGCGAGCGATGTTACAGCCGCGGCTAATACCGACGGATCAGTTACTTTAACGTGGAACGACAATTCTAACATGGAATCCTACTACCAGATCAATCGCGTCGGAGGCAAGGATGGCGATAAAACCTTTTTCGT
Organism: Paenibacillus eucommiae; assembly: GCF_017874215.1. Taxonomy (GTDB): domain Bacteria; phylum Bacillota; class Bacilli; order Paenibacillales; family NBRC-103111; genus Paenibacillus_AI; species Paenibacillus_AI eucommiae. The sequence continues at coordinate 292,059 of NZ_JAGGLB010000002.1, read as the reverse complement.
AAAAAACACAATGGATCATATCGGACCGCTCACTTATGAGGATAAAGAGACAAGCAATGAAGAAGATGTGCTTTACTGTTATACCGTATTTCCCATAATCGATCAATTCCCTCTGCAGGACGATGTCAAGCCCGGCGCAGAAACCGCGATAGTGTTCATCAAGGCAAAATCAGGTATTTTGAAAATTAAAGATATGCTGAAAAAGTCTGACATCATTGATAGTATTGCAGCGAAACTGCCGACGAGCTACATCAAAGTCGATAAAGGTTCAATTCTGAAAACATTGCCTGATCTAATTGACCCTGAGAAGGTCATTTCACCTAAATTGAAGATTCCGGGATTGGAGGGTGGTGGCGGGGGAGCTGCTGCAGGTACTAATGGAGATGCTGGCGGTTCGAATGCAGGTTCGAATGGAGGTTCGGCAGCAGGAGGTGAAGCGCCAAAAGAAGGCACTCCGATGAATGACGCGCTTTTGGAAGAGCTTGTGAAGGGCTCCAGCGACTGGGCTAAGCCTGAGCTGAAGCAAGCGATCACGCTGCTGCTAACAACAGGCTCGGTTATCGGCAGTTATCAGCAGTCTATTACACGGGAGCATTTTGCCGGGATTGCCGTTAAACTGTACGAATCGCTAAGTGGTACAAAAGCAGAGAAAATATCGCCGAACCCGTTCAAAGATACAACTAGCGATGATGTGCTGAAAGCGAGTAATGCGGGAATTGTAACCGGAATTGCAGCGGACAAATTCGCTCCAGACGCCACGATCACCAGGCAGGAAATAGCCGTGATGCTCATGCGGGCGATAAAATCGGCGAAGCCTGCCACAATGCTCGATTCGAGCAAGAAATCGGATATGGCAGATGAAGATATGGTCGCGCCATGGGCGATTGAGGCGGTGCGCTTCGCATCAAATTACAAAGTCATGAATGGCATTGGCGAGAATCGTATCGATCCGCTAGGCAAGACGACGCGGGAGCAAGCAATCGTGCTCGTGAAGCGAGCCTACGAGGCATTTAAGTAGTACGAATGATCATACAAAAAGCTTCATTTGAAGCTGCTGTCACCCAACCGGAATTAGAAGCGGGAGGGTGACAGCAGTTTTTTTTGGTTTTATTATTAGAGCAGCCAGGTAGCTGCTTGGTAGTGTCCTGGTAGTATCCTGGAAGCAGCCCAGTGGTTGCCCGCTTACCAAGAATGGAGCGTGTTCGTGTGCATCACTTAACGGTGTTTTTGATCGTTAAAGCAAGTGTTTTCAGGTCATTCGTCAAGTTAATGATGTTTTTTATTGTTAAAAGAGGACGGATAGCCTCTCTGGGTGGTTTAAAGTAAGGACGTGGAGAGGAACTGATGCTTTTAACGATGAAATGTGGCGGTCGATTAACTGTGGACAAAAAAGATGTGCCAAGCCCTGTTGACTAACATACATGTTTATTTCCACTACTCTCTTTCCACTACTCTCTTTCCCTACCTATAGAGTACATTCCAATAAGAACCAACCATAGGGGACAAAGATGCATAAGAACATCATTTTTGGACCCGAATGCACCTATAAAAGGAAATTACTGCAAATCTGCAGGATTTTAGGTGTCTCTTGTCCGTTTGAGCGCTCCAAGTGACTATTTTCCTGCACTTTCGCTTTTGCAGGAATTCCCGGCCAATACCCGATTTCAGGTGAAAAATCCTGCACTTTTGCAGGATTTACTATGGGCAGAGTCCAAGGCTTTGGCCTCCAAGGCTGCTGAGAGGCGAGTTTTGATCGATTGCAGTAGTTTAATCGACAGCCTCGAAAACATCGCTAAGCGGCAGATCCCAACTCTTCACAGCTCTTCATCACCCAGCGAACGTGACTTCCAGGGAAATTATTCCATGAAGGAGAGAAAAACCTTGCTGGCTGTCCGTTCCTGGTGTTCGTATGATTCGTGCGATTGTAGCTAGGAGAGGGAGTGGCTGTGGGTGGAAGAGCGATAGCGTCCGCATTTAAAGATTTGTTCCACCCTACATTCATTTCCATTCAAGGGAACAAATCTTTAACAGCGGCTGGAGCCCACAGCCACTCCCTCCACAACCACCTACGTCACGAACATGCGCCTCAAAGGACACCACAAGGCATTTTTTTTATGTTAAAATGCAACCTGCAAGGGGGGAAGGTGTATCCTTACATAGAGGGGTGAAACAAGGCATGTATGATGAGCAGGAGTGGGTAGCCCGGCTGCAGCAAGGCGACGGATCAGCTTTGGAGCCATTGATGCGGTGTTACGGGGACCAAATCTACAGAACCGCCTTCCTGCTGCTGAAGGATCGCCATTTGGCTGAGGATTTGAGCCAAGACGTTTTTTTGATCGCTTTTCGCAAAATCCTCCAGTTTCGTGGTGAGGGCAGCTTGCGGGGCTGGCTGCTTCGCATTACGGTGAATGCATGCAGGTCTAATATGAGGCGGGCTTCATGGAAAAGAATGTTTGTGCGTGAAATTAAAGAACATGAGCTTTCGGTTACAGAGCCAGGACTCGAGCAAGCGGCCGATCGTGAAGCGCTAAGTGAGTATATCGGAAACCTGCCTTACAAGTACAGGGAAGTATTGGTTCTTCATTATTATCAGGATTTGTCTGTGCTTGAAATTAGTGCGCTGTTGGGTGATAAGGTAAATACGGTGAAAAGCAAGCTGCTAAGGGGAAGAGCGATACTGAAGGAACAATTGACGAAGGGGGGATGGCAGCATGAGTAATCCATTGAATGATCCCAATCAGAATGAGGATAAGTTCAATAAGCTGATCAAGCGGGAGTTGGATAAGGAGTTGGAACCTCTCACTTTGGACGAGAAGATCAGAAGGCGTGTACAGGAGCAGGCCAAACCGTCTATATGGGAAAGAGAAGTCCGGATCCCCCTGACCCTGGCATTTCTTCCATTGGTGTTGCTCATTGGCATTGGATTGTTTATGGTTTGGCCAGAAGACTCGTCTATGCCTGCCCAATCTGATTATATAGTGCTGGATAACAGTGTCTTTAGGGTAGACCGACTTCTTGAGGAGGTTGAACGATGATTACTGTGAAAGTCAAAACTCTAGCAGCTGCCATATGCATATTCATCATTGCCGCAGCCGCTCTATACGTTGCTCTTCCAGATATTCTATATAAGATGAAGCGATATGATGAGATTGATACTTATTTTCCAAAAAGCCGCGTTGCAGCAGATGCACTTTATTGGGCGGCAGAGGATTCCTTTCCTGATCTTTTATCTGATTCGAATGATCTCATTTATATTTTCCCGTCGTCGACCATTACGTCAGCCAGAGGCAGCACAAAGGTTGTAGACTATGCAATAGGCAAGCTAGAAGAGCTCTTAACGAATTATCCTGATTATCGTTTTGCTGGGGAAGCACGTTGGAAGCTTGCCCATTATTATTTTCAAGCTAACCGCTGGACAGAGGCGGAACGGTATTTCAGAGAGCTTGCCGAACCTTCGCCTGAACTTTCCAAACGGAAAAATCAATATTTACAGTATGGCAAAGAAGCCAAAAGCTTTCTTGAACTTCTCGCAACGCGTTCAGCTCAGCCGGATCAACAGGCTTCAGTCACAGGAAGGGTTATGATCGACGGCAAGCCCGCCGAAAATGTGCTTGTGATGTTGCACCGCAAAAATGATCATACATGGCAAGGGCAGCCTGTAGGCAACTATCCGATGGCAATTACGGACCAGGACGGCGTATATCGCCTATATAAGGTGAATCCGGATCAATACGAGGTTGGCGTAGGCATTTCCGCTGATAGACTGCAAGGCATGTATAGATCAGAAGTTGAGGGAAGTGAAGTCACGGTCCTGGACGGAAAGTCTGCGACTTCAGACATCCACTTTGTACAGCAGGTGAAAGTGCTCAGCCCCATTGACATGACCAAAATTTCGGGTGAAGAGCTTCAATTCTCGTGGGAGCCCTACCCTGGAGCAGCTTACTATCAATTGACTATCACGGCAATGGAGCATGATGCCAAAGGGCTTCCTAGCGGAACCTTCAGCAGTTGGCTTGACGAGAAGTGGACGGATACAAAAGCCGGTTATTCCGTGGAGGAGCTGCGCAATTATCCGCGTGGTGTGGGTAAATCTTTTTCGGATACTCAATTTTGGCTGTCTACACCGGGGATTCTGGGGATTGTTTATCCAGGTGGTGACTTCGTTTGGAGTGTAGATGCTTTTGATGAGAAGGGGAAACGAATCAGCAGTTCGAAAGGATACTATACGAAGATAGATAGCATGGTTCCGTTCTTCTCTTTAGACGGTGAAAACCAGTTGGAAGGGGATCGGCTGGTGATGGAGTATGATTATGAAGGCGCGAAGCAAGCTTATGAGCAGCAACTGGATGAGCCTTACGCATTGCGTGCACTTGCCCTGCTGTGGCTGAATGGCAGCAGTAAGGACGATGAGGGGGACAAGGCCAAAGCACTCTATTATTATAAAAAGCTAGCGTATCCATCCAGCTTCGATCTGCAGATGATGGCATCAGCCTATGAGGCGCTTGGAGATCATGATGAGGCTAAGCGAATACGCAAAGAGCCCTAATCCACCGTAACTGTAGGCTCTAGAACAGTAATCAGATTGTTGGAAGCGTCAAGATTGATGGAGGCTCCAATCGGTACGGCTGCTTTGTACATGCCATGTGCAGCCGAGAGATTGGTTATAAGAGGCTTGCCTAGAGGAATGATGAATTCATCAATTAAATCATCGTATGTCTTACCGTATGAGGTTTGACAAAGTGTACATTGTCCCATTACGATGCCAATGCAATCATTGAATTTACCGGCAAGTTTAAGATGATTAAGCATCCGATATACTTTGTTAATGTGTTCATGGGTTTCTTCGAGGAATAAAATGTTCCCCTTCGTATCGATTTCGAAGGGGGTACCCAGTGTGTCGATAATTGAAGTCAGATTTCCGCCGACAACAGGCCCAGTCACATCACCAGGAACCTTACTGATAAGCAGGGTTCCTGGTGGGTTTGTTATAGGCCTTGGAGCATGAATCGTAGAAGTAGCTTCAAAAAATTGATTAAAATTATACGCTGGCGTATCCGCCCTGAAATCAATCAAAAGCAAGCTGGAGAATGTCACCAGCCTGCTTCGTTGATATAACACATTCATGAGTACGGATATATCGCTGTATCCGGAAAGAATTTTTGGATTTTTGGCAATGACTTGATAATCAAGGTAAGGGAGAATTCCGGCAACTCCCACACCGCCTCTAGTAGGCAGGATCATCCTGACATTTGGATCCGTAAACATATTCATCAGATCGGACGCTCTTTCAGCGGCGGTAGCTGCAAGAAAGCCATCCTCATCATATACATATTTGCCCAAAACAACTTTAAAGCCCAGTTTTTGCAAAAAAGCGATACCATTATTGATAGTGGGAGCAGGAAGCGGGCTTCCTAATGTCACAATTCCAATAGTATCCCCACGTCTTAAAATACGCGGATAGGTGGGCATGGTCATTCCTCCCGAAACTTCAGTCTACTCTGAAGTGTATGCTCACGAGAGGCTAATTAAGAACTCTTCTAGCCGTAATATATTTCTTGCTGGCACTCAGATCACTGATGAGGACGCCGTTAATATTTTTACCGATGGTGTTGTGAATGTATTTCCCGTTCCCCATATAAACGCCCACATGTGTAAGGTTGGATAAGCTGGTGCCGAAGAAAACCAGATCGCCTTTTTTTAAATTTTTCTTGGCCACATAAGTCCCTTGTTTGCTTTGTAAGTTAGATCCCCATTTGAGCGTAATCCCTTGTGAAGCAAATAAATATTTGGTGAAAGAGGAGCAGTCAAATATATATTTAACGCTATTATTGACGCCGTACTTATATGTAACTTTGCCTTTAAGGGATTGGGCTAAATTGACGATTTTAGTGGCCTTTTGAGCGGATGATAGACTGGAAGCCTGAGCTTGAACTTGCGTTTGGCTGGCAGCGGCAGCGGTTGTAGTCGGCTGTGTTAACAGGGCAGAGCTCCAAAGAAGCGAGAGACAACCTAACCCGATGATTGTTTGTTTACAAACATTGTGCTTGGACATAAAATCCTCCTAGTTGTTGTTATTTGTCTTTCAGGGGTAGTATATCATTTTTGCTCTTAGGAGAGTAACCATCAAATATGTCCAATAAATGGAACTATTTGGATCTATAGTCAAGATAAACTTGTTTATGTGGTAATAAAAGGTTGAAAGTTATAAAAACACCGCTATAATCGAAGTATAGAGAGTTGGATCATATAGATGCCTCGCAGCGCATACAAGGAGGCCGTAACCATGCCTGAAGATTGGAACTTATTCGAACGAAACAGCGGCACGGAGCCGATGATGATATTTATGAATACAGATTTAAAGGAAAAGGCCCCCATTCAGGGACTAAGCCGGTTAGTCTCTGTTATTTTTAATATGTACAGTCTGTGGGACTCAGCAGGAAGCTCCAGCAAACGTGCCCAGGATTTATTTTATACCCTTGAAGATAAGCTGATGCAGCGTATGCAGGAATCCGAGCAGGCTATTTATGTCGGAAGAATTTCTGTGCAAAATAAGATGGAGCTTTACTTCTATGCAGCTGAATCGGAGGAATGGGAATCCAAGGCAGCACAAATTATGGCGGACTTTCCTTCTTTTCGCTATTATTCTTCGATTAGACAGGATGAGGATTGGTCCTTTTATTTGCAAGAGATGTACCCTACGGCGCTGGAAGAACAGTGGATGCGCAACGCCAAGATTTCCTATGCTCTCAACCGGCATGGAGATAAAGCGGAAATTGTGAGAGAAGTAGAGCATTGGCTGCATTTTGCCAGTAAAATCAGTATGGATGAAGTGAAGGGGAAGGCTGGTTTGCTTGGTTATATGATTATGCAGGCGGAGTTGGATGCTTCGCGTCCCGTCAATCCCTATGTACTGCAGCTTCGCAAGAAGCACGCACTGGACCTGGCGACTGTCAATATCGTGACGAAGGAGCTGTTTACATTAGCGGCGGAAGCAGGGGGGACTTATGATGGCTGGGGCACCCGCTTAAAGCTGAAATTTCCCGCAAAACTCCGTTTTACATTCAACCGTCTGATCAAAAGGCCGCTCTATGTGAGGCTGACTTTAGGCATCTTAACGTTGCTCGTGATTGGGGCTGTTGTTTGGCGGTTTATATGAAGATTGTTTTTGGATTGTATCCCCAATTTAAAGATTAATTTGCGAGGGAAAACCGCAGGGTTGTCCCTCTTTCACTTGGAATTGGGTATTTTTACATTGCAGCGGCCATATCCTATAATGTTAGGTAATTAGATCAAATAAAGCTCTTAAGGGAGATGGGCGGATGGACCCCAATCAAATCAATAAGACTGGCAACGAGCTGATCTTCAGATCGTTTTTTTTGCAAAATCCTGATGCTGTATGTTTTTTTGATCTAAAAGGTAAGCTTACCCATGCCAATCCTGCTGCTGAGAGATTACTGGGCTGCACGTCCGAAGAGCTTTCTGCCATAGATCTGTATTCGCTTCTAGTTGTGGCAGATAAACAGGATTATGAAATTAGTATTTGTAATATGCTAGGCTTTGTTACAGAACTGCAGGTCCAACATATAGCAATAGATGCTGATGCTGAGGGGAACGCTGTAGGATCATTCATCATTGCCAAAGACATAACCGCGCAAAAAAATACAGAAAAACCAGCGATCATTCAAGAGCAGGGTGAAAGAAAGAAGCTGGAGCAGTCTCTTATTGAAATCTATCAAAGATATGAATCCTTTATCACATATAACCCGGACGGGGTAAGGGCTATAGATTTAAATGGGAATTTTACGGAAGTTAATCCTGCATATGAACAAATCACCGGCTATTCGAAAGAAGAGCTGCTAACTATAGCCATGAAGGACCTTACATTTGAGGATGACAGGGAACAGCTTAGCAAAGAGTGGATAATGATCAATGAAACCCAAGCCTCACATTCGTTTGATACAGGAATTCGCCATAAGCAGGGGCACCGGGTTGAAGTGAGAATACATAACATACCAATTTACATCAATGGACAGCTGGTAGAGATATTCGGGACGGTAAAAGATATTACCGATTTGCAAAGAACTGAGGAGCTGCTCCGAAAGTCAGACAAGCTATCTGCGGTCGGTCAGCTTGCTGCTGCTGTTGCCCATGAAATCCGCAATCCATTAACTTCTTTAAAAGGATTTATACAGCTGCTTAAGCATACTTATCCCGAAGCCAAATCTCACTATATCGAAATCATGCTGAGTGAACTGTCGAGAATTGAATTGATTTCCAGTGAGCTCCTGGTTCTGGCTAAGCCGCAGATGACGGTTTTTCAGCAAAAGGACGTCTGCTTTATTATGAGTGATGTTATTTCACTGTTGGAGTCGCAGGCAAATATTAATTCGGTTCAGATTATCGCTGCTTTCGATGAAGGCATTCCGCTGTTGCATTGCGAGGAAAATCAATTGAAGCAGGTATTTATTAATATTATTAAAAATGGCATTGAAGCCATGTCCAGCGGGGGCATCATCAGAGTTTCGATTAAAAAGGACCAGCAGCATGTGCGAATTCAAGTTTTTGACGAAGGCTGTGGGATTCCGGAAAATTTCGTGAGCAAGATCGGAGAGCCTTTTTATTCAACGAAGGAAAAAGGTACAGGCTTAGGTCTTATGGTAACGCAAAGAATCATTGAAGCACACAAGGGGCGCCTGGATATTAAAAGTAAAGTAAACAAAGGAACAACAGTAAGTGTGATCCTGCCGCTCACCTAAAATTAGGGAAAACCAATACATAGGCTTGATTAACGGGAACTAATCCCCCTCCACGCACATACAAATATTGAAAATATGTGCATTGGAGGCGTTCATTTATGGCAGCTTGTTCAACGTGGACTTATCATCATATAACGGCACCAGTATTTAAGGCTCTGCAAAACTTAGGCAGAAAACAAGGCTTCTCAATACCCAATGCTGCTTCAGGCAGGTTCAATATCACTGTAGCTGGATTTAATGTTGCTTTTCAGTATGCCTGGGATGTGAAACGTGCGATCCTGTTGCTGCAGTGTGAATCTAAGCCCATGCTGGTGGGCTGTCCGACTATCAAGTCATTCGCTGATAAAATCATTATAGAGAGCGGCGGAAAAGTGTAACAATGTATAGCGATGTCTACGATGTCCTTCGTATTCCTAGTATTCCTTCGTATAGGGGCAGGGTTAGCAGGCAACACTGGAAGTAGAGGGCGGTGGATGCTTATGGCTAGTGGAGACGATTTGGTCAGGTACATCACAGAGCAGGTTGTTACCTACATGGATACACCCAAAGAAGTTCGAAAGCAAATTAAGCAAATTCACAAGCAGGAGAAAGAGGATTGGCAGGTGCGCTGGTTTGGCATGGTGCCATTAGCTATTCGAATGCTGACGAAGCAGGTCCGAAGCAAAGCGACATCTCCCAAAGGCTAAATGCCTGCAGGAGGTGTTTTTTTATTATTTTGATTTACAATTAATACTCCAGGAGCGGAAAGGAAGCTCCTTTATTCCATATCGCCACTATCCCGTTCCCTCAGGAGAGCAACCTCTGCTGGCATTCCGGATGTGCGATGTTAAACAGCTTGTCTCCCCCGAAATGAGCGAGTGCTTCACTTAACGATGAAAATCATCGTTAAAATAAGTGTTACCAGGTTAATCATCCACTTTAATGATGATTTTCATCGTTAAAGTAGCAGATCCTTTTCAACTGCTTGCACTGGTGCGGGAGGCGGGTATTCTTCTTCCCCAGCCCCTTTGCCCGCTAGGAAATCTCCTCCAGTCAAGAGAAAAAACCTTGCTGGTTGTCCGTTTGAGCGTGGGATGTTCGGGCGATTGTAGCTGAGAGAGGAAAGGGGTGTGGGTGGAAGAGTGATAGCGTCCGCATTTAAAGATTTTTGTTCCAACCTTTACATTCAATTCAGAGAACAAATCTTTAACAGCGGCTGGATCCCATACCCCTTTCCTCCCCCAAGCACAAGCGTCACGAACACGCTCCTCAAAGGACACCACAAGGTTTCTTTCTCATAATATGTATAGCAACCAAATGGATCGTGCATAATAAAGGTGGAGTTTTTTTTGGAAGGGGAAAACATGCAATGAATCACAAGCGATCGGTTGGACTAACATCAACAGAAGTTGCTGCTTTATGGTCGACATATATGAGTGAGAGCATGACTGTTTGTTTAACTAAGGTTCTACTGACAAATACAGATGACCAAGAGGTAAAGGCTTTGTTATCGGAGTCTTTAACTGAATCTGAAGGCTTTGTGAAGGAAATTACCCGGCTTTTCACACAGGAAGAGTTTCCTATACCTAGGGGGTATACAGATGAAGATATAAATCTGTCGGCACCTCCGTTGTTTTTTAATCTTTTTCCTTTAAGCTATGCGTACGGACTAAGTCGTCTGGGGATGGTATCATATGGCTTGCTTACATCTAGTGTAGCCCGTGAAGATTTGAGAGCTTTTTTCTCGAAATGTCTAACGTCTTCACTTAAGCTGTACAACCAATGCGTCGAATTGATGCTGTCAAAAGGAATCTATGATCGTCCTGCTTACATCCCTTACCCGGAGCATATCGAGTTTCTGAAGAAAAAAGAAACCTTCATATCCAAATGGTTCGAGCCGCAGCGTTCGCTTAATGTTCTGGAGTTATCCGATATGTTCTTTAACATTGAACGAAACTACTTTGGAGTTATTTTGTTAACGGGTTTTATTCAGGTCGTTAAAGACAATGAAATCAAGCAATATTTATTAAAAGGAAAAAAACTCGCTGAAAAACAGATTGAATTTATGAATAAAACGTTAAGTGAGGAAGATTTATTAGGGAATATCATGGTGAATACAGCTGTAACAGCTTCTACGGTCTCACCTTTTTCAGACAGGTTAATCCTTGGATTGATTAGTTTGACTAACACTCAAGGCATTTTATATACAGGTCATGCTATTTCAATGGCGTCAAGAGTTGATTTGGCAGCTGAATATATGCAAATTTTGTTGGAAATTCTTCAGAATGGCAAGCAGGGCATGGAGATGCTGATCGAGCGCCAGTGGATGGAGGAGCCGCCCCATGCTCCGGATCGAAAAGCACTTGCTAACGCGATAAAGTAATAGAGTAATAAAGAATAAAGTGATAAAGTAGTAAAATTGAATCCACCACTCAGGGTGGAGACAGGTGGAGTAATGATTTCCAAAATAAAAAGGACCATCAGGGAATATCCCTAAGGTCCTTTTCCTTTTTATTTTAACTATTTTCATTGTCATTAAGTACGAGTTTTGAAAAAATGCCCTTGTTGAACCGCCAGTTCCAACAGCAAATATTTAGGACCGTTCTGATCCACAATCAAGTAGGCATCATCATTTCCCCATTTGCTGTAGCCTAGAACGGCAAAAGCGAAGCTCGCTTTACTGTTGTATAGCTCTGCCGTATAAGTAAGTTTGTTATACTTTTGCATGGAGGCTTTCAGATCCGTCAGGCTCTGAATCTGCAAGGGGATGCCAGTGACCCAAGGCATGGTTTCATAGGGGTCAAAGGCGGAAATCTGCTTCTCATCGAGCTTTCCTGTTAGTGTAGTCGAGGCAGGCAGTTTTGCAAATAGAGTTGTCCCCAGCTCCGCTTCCTCAATGGGCAGCTGTTCGCCGGTTTTGGCGTCCATGATCAAGGTTGTTTGATTCAGCTTGATTTTCCAAACCGCATGCAGGGCGTCAGTGTACCATCTTTGTATAGAAATGCTCTGATCTTTCATCAAATCGGATAAAGAATATGTGTCCGGTAAAAGTTCGAGCCGTATCAAGGATTGATACAGCGTGCTCATGCTATAAAGCGGGTTACTGCCAGTCCCATACTCCGTGAGGCGAAAGCTTCCATCTTCCACTGCGTGAACGATCATGTAACCGACTTCTTGTCCATCTTTCGTGAGGATGACTACCCAACCATGTGTGCCGGGACCTAATGGCTCAATGATGGAGGAAGCTTTCTGCCAGCTTTCAAAGCCTTGTTTCTTGGCAAGAAGCTGTTTCCAGGTTTCCACTGCTTCTTCCAGTAAGGGGGCTGTTGAGCTTGCTATCTTGTTTGTCTGCCCGGCTGAAGAAGGGGGAGGGGCCGATAGCTGGACTCCTAAAAATAAGGTAACAAGCAGCCCTATGACATATTTTTTCAAATTTGCTTCACCGCCTATATCTTTAACCTACTAGCTTATGCTTACATTGTAAGCTTAATGCCTTAAAAATATTGTTGGAATGCGCGGCATTAATTGATAGCTTTTATCGATTGCAGTCAATTTCCTACCGTTATTCCGCGCTTAAATGAAATATTCCGCAATTGATGACGGAAACAAGGATGCGCGGCTTATACTGCCAATCTATTTCTGCGCGGCGGTTCACATACTGAGCTTCTACATCGGCTTTCTGCTCAGCTTCCGCAGACCCGATCAGACCTAGATAATAATCGTCGATCCTATGTGCCTCGTCATGATGACGCTCATTCGCTTCATCCGCCCAGCGGTGATCGTAACGGCTTACCGTATGCTCCAGCGCCAGCTCCAAAGCGTTCATAGCTTTAGGCAGCGGAATCGTGGCAGGAAGAATGTGCAGGTTTGCTGGTAGACGGGGTGACAGGTTTTTGGTTAGCAGTTTTTTATGAAATTGGTCACGGATTTCTCCAGAATTCAGCTTGATGGCCAATGAATGGATTTCGCTGCGTTTCATATCACAGACAAGCTCGACTTTATAGTTGATAGTAAACCATGTATCGTAAATCCGTTGAGCCTGCTGAACGGGTTGAATAGAGAAGGGCTCCTCAAATAAGTAAACGAAGCGTCCTTTGTTCTGAACGATATCGAATAGCTGCTCAAGCCTGCGGCTCCCATAGTTGATTTCATCTCTTGGAATGCGGCTCACAACAGTTGTCGGCACGAAGCCAAAATAACGGCCAAGAATGCTGTTATCCTGCGGGACGTCAGATGCTTGGTTGTTAACAGCGGGAGCGGGTCCCCTTCCAGCTGGAGTTGTTTGACCTGTTTGTGGCCCATGTGTTGCATGTGTTGCATTTGGTGCATGTGCATTTGATCTTTGTTGTGACTGAGCAGGTGGTGATAGAGCTTGCTGTGCGCCAGGGTTCGAACGGGCGATGGTTTGCTGGCCTTGCTTGAGCTCGGCTTTAATGCGCTCGGGATCAAAGACGAAGGTGTAGGTCATCGTCTCTGCAGGAGCTCCCGTACGCTCTACAAAGCTCCAATAATAGGAGCGCCCGGTCAATTCCTTATCGGCATCAGGTGAAAGCTTGACTGTGACATATTCGGGTGTTTTCTCAATGATGCTGCAGCCAAACACTTCCAGGAAGCGCATGACAAATGCTTGAATATGGCGCTTGTTCATGGTATCAATTCAATCCTTTCGCCTTCTACTGCATCCAGAATAGCATTTAGGGGATTCGTCGTTTCCACTTCCGACTGAATGTCGGAGAAGGCATTTCCGAACTCATCTAGCTTGCTGCGAATCTCTGCTTCGGAGCCCGATTCCATAACGAGCCTGAATAGGGAGGTTTCAAGCGATTTCTTTTTCTCAAACCGTTCCAAAATAGTGTCTAACTGCCCGATTACCCGCTCGAACATATTGATTTTTTCATGCAGCAGGGATAGGATATGCTCTTCGATCGTATTTCTTGTGGAAAAGTTATATATATTCACATCATGGGTTTGCCCCAGTCTGTGCACGCGCCCAATTCTCTGTTCTACACGCATGGGATTCCAAGGAAGATCGAAATTGATCATATTGTGACAAAACTGCAGATTGATTCCTTCTCCGCCAGCCTCTGTAGCGACAAGCACCTGCGCCCGGTTGCGGAATAAATCCATCATCCAGTCCTTTTTGCCGCGATTCATGCCTCCCCGATAAGGAACGGCACTGATTTTATGCTGTTTCAAATAAGTTAATAAATATTCCTGCGACGCGCGGTATTCGGTGAAAATGATCACCTTCTCACCTATTTGCTGCACGAGCTCTATAGCCTTATCTGCCTTAGTGTTCGCTCCAATGCTGCGAATTAGCTCGACCAGCTCCCAGATCCGCGGTCTGACCGGAGAGTCCTCAGCGGTTTTTTTGAATAAATTGACCAGCGTAATAAAGACGGCATCACGGGAGCTGCATACCTCACGCTGCAAGGTGATCAGCGATAGCATACTGGAGAGATCGCCTTTGCTCTCTTCATAACGGGTGCGTACAAAGCTGGTTACACCCTCATACAGCGCCTGCTCCTCCGGAGAGAGGGTGATCGGAATGTTTTTGACCACGCGCTTGGTAAATTCGAGGCCTCCATCGCCGCGGCGGTTGCGGATCATTACCTTAGATAGCTCATGCTGAAGCTTGCCTTCGTTTTTTGGTGTTCTTTTGCCCATAACGAAGTTGGCTTTAAATTGACTTTGACCGCCGAGCTGTCCTGGTTTCAGTAAGGTTATCAGGTTATAAAGCTCTTTGAGATCATTCTGAACAGGTGTGGCGGTTAGCAGCAGACAGTATTTTTTACGAAGCTCGTTAACGAATTGGTAGTTGGTAGTTTTTTTATTTTTCAGCTTGTGGGCCTCATCGACGATCACCATATCGTATTCCTGTCCCATGACGATTTCGCGATGTGGATCGCGTTTGGCGGTGTCCATGGAAGCGACGATCACGTCGGTGCTTTTCCACATGTAGGCTTTTTTCTGAGCTGCCGCCTGAATGCCGAATTTTTGGTTAAGCTCCCGTACCCATTGCAGGACCAGGGAGGCAGGCACAAGGATCAATGTTTTGCGGACAAGTCCTCTTACCATATACTCCTTAAGGATCAGGCCCGCTTCAATCGTTTTTCCGAGTCCCACTTCATCGGCAAGAATAGCGCGTCCGCGCATTTCATTGAGCACTTTTTTGGCGGTGTCTATTTGATGGGGCATGGGTGCAAGCTGTTCAAGATGATTCAGGCATTGCAGCTCTTCAAAGCTAGGAACCAAGCGGGATTGTTCCGCTTCATAGGCGAGCTGATACAGAGTCCAATCGTCCCAGGGTCCGCCACCGCTCAGACGGGCGTCGAAATCGGCCAGCCACTCTCTGTCGAAATGCATATGCAAATGTTCATGAATAGGTCGAATAAATTGTTGGGGCCGCTGTGGTTGCATAGTGCCTCCTCTAGGCTATTGTTTGTTGAGACGGTTGAGAGATAGAAGTAATCTACAGTATGCTCTAAAGTAACAGCTTTCATAACTTTTCCTCTGAATTGAGGTATGATAAGCTAATGGGATGAACTGTTCGGTAAGGCTTGCGAAGGAAGCTTCCAACGAAACGTGCAAGTGCTTATACTTACGAAATGAGTTTAGCTTAGGCAAAATTTTGAGGAGATGACATCATAATGACAGCTTGGCGATTTATCCATACAGGTGCCCGTTCACCCGCAGAAAATATGGCTATAGATGAAGCGATCCTGACAGCCCACAGCGAGGGACTGGTACCCCCTACGGTTCGCTTTTATGGCTGGAATCCGGCGACGCTATCGATCGGCTATTTTCAAAAGGCACAGGAGGTAGACGGGGAAGCGCTGCAGCGGGAAGGCATTGGCTTCGTCCGTAGACCGACGGGAGGAAGAGCGGTTCTGCATGACAAGGAGCTAACCTACAGCATCATTGTCTCAGAGACTTATCCAGGCATTCCGCGCAACGTGACAGAGGCATATCGTGTACTCAGCGAGGGGCTCCTGCAGGGCTTCCGGGCGCTTGGGCTTGCAGCTGAGATGGTACAGCTTGCTTCTGATGAGGAGAAGGAGAAGTACGCATCTGCCGGCTCTGCAGCTTGCTTCGATTCTCCGTCCTGGTACGAGCTTGTCGTAGAAGGTCGTAAGGTTGCAGGCAGCGCTCAGGTTCGGCAGAAGGATGTGGTGCTTCAACACGGCTCGATTCTTCTTGATATGGATACAGAGCAGCTCTTCCGCATGCTGAAGTTCTCCAATGAGAGGGTGGGGGAACGGATGAAGCAAAGCTTTACGAAAAAAGCGGTGGCGATTAACGAGCTGCTGCGTTTTCAGGGGAAAGCGGAGGTTGGCATCGGACAGGTGGAGGAAGCGTTTCGCAGGGAGATTGCTTTAAGTCTGGGCGTTCAGTTTGAAGAGGCGGAGCTTACTGCTTATGAGAATGAGCTAACCCGGCAGCTTGTCCTTGAGAAGTATGGTAGTGAAGCTTGGAATTTTCGCAGATAATGAGGAAAGAATGACCTTTAACAATACAAAACATCACTAAAACGCTGGTATATCTTGGATTACCTCTTTTAGTGATGAATAACATCGTTAAGAAAGATAGAGATTGCATGAAAATAATAGTTTAGACGATATCTACCTATACTAATTGCTGAATTCTGCCATCGCGTTAGTAGTTGACCCATATTCAGTAAGGTATAATAAAGATTCAAACGAAATTATTACATGATTAATTCACTTTTAGTTCGGTTAATGCAGCTTATTTGAGAGGGTGTTGGAGCTTGAAAACTTTGCAGTCAAAACAGAAGCTGGATGGTTTAAGCGAGAAGATTTTTTTGGATCGATACGCGCTGAAAAATGCCGATACGAGTGGGGCCAAGGTGGGAGATACCGTACTGGTCCTTACTAAGGATGATCCGAAATTTCCGGCCAAAGAAGTAGGCGAAATTATCAGCCGTGAAGGTGAAACCGTTACGGTTAGAACCCGCAGCGGAGAAGTTGTCGATTCCTTGGTGGAGAAGCTGACACTCAATATAGAAAAAACACCCGAAGAAATGTGGGATCGTCTTGCTGCAGCAATGGCCTCTGTTGAAGCAACACCCGAAAAAAAGAAAGAATGGACAGACAAATTCAGATATATTCTAGACGACTGGAAGCTCGTTCCCGGTGGACGGATTGCTGCGGGAGCGGATGCAAGCGATGAATTGACGCTTTTCAATTGCTATGTAGTTCCGTCTCCTCGAGATAGCCGTGGCGGCATTATGTCCACTTTAAGTGAAATGACCGAAATCATGGCCCGCGGCGGCGGCGTAGGCATTAATTTATCGTCTCTTCGTCCGCGCCGCGCGGTAGTGAAGGGCGTTAACGGTTCTTCCAGCGGTGCTGTATCCTGGGGTGGTTTGTTCAGTTATACAACCGGCCTGATTGAGCAGGGAGGCAGCCGCCGCGGAGCGCTTATGCTGATGATCAACGATTGGCATCCCGATTTGCTGGATTTCATTACAGTTAAATCGACGATGGGCCAAATTACCAACGCAAATCTTTCCGTGTGTGTAAGCAATGGATTTATGAAAGCCGTAAAGGAAGATCTGGACTGGGAGCTTGTGTTCCCGGATACGACTGACCCTGATTATAACGATAAATGGGATGGCAATCTGGAGGCTTGGAAGCAGCTTGGTAAAGTGGTAAAGCCCTATCGCACCGTGAGAGCTCGTGATGTGTGGCATACGATTATCGAGTCGGCATGGAAATCCGCAGAACCAGGTGTCGTGTTCATGGAATACTACAACCAAATGTCGAACAGCTGGTACTTCAACCCAATTATTTGCACGAATCCTTGCGGTGAACAAGGTCTTCCTGCATGGGGTGTATGTAATCTTTCAGCTATTAACCTCTCCAAATTTTACGATGAGCAGTCGCATGATGTGGCTTGGGACGAGCTTGGGATGGTTGTCCGTTATTCGACCCGTTTTCTCGATAATGTCATTGATAAGACACCTTATCATTTCGAGGAAAACCGCATCAATCAGCAGGGTGAACGCAGAGTTGGGTTAGGCTCAATGGGTCTTGCAGAGCTTATGATCAAGCTGAAAATTCGCTATGGAAGTCCAGAATCACTTGAGTTTTTGGATAAAATTTATGCTTTTATGGCTAGAGAAGCTTATTTGGCATCAGCGGATATTGCTGCGGAGAAGGGCTCGTTCGAGCATTTTATTGCCGACAAGTTCCTGCAAAGCGGTTTTATGAAAAATATGACGAGCGTATTTCCAGAGGTGGGTACGGCCATTCAGCAAAAAGGGATGCGTAATGTGACCGTCATCACACAGGCTCCAACAGGAAGCACGGGGACAATGGTTGGCACTTCAACGGGGATTGAACCGTACTTTGCTTTCGAATATTATCGTCAAAGCCGGCTTGGTTATGACAAGCAATACGTCCCAATTGCCCAAGACTATAAGGACAAGCACCCGAATGAGGAGCTGCCGGATTACTTTGTGACCTCGATGTCCTTGAGTGCAGAGGATCATATTAGGGCGCAGGCGGCTATCCAGACCTGGGTGGACAGTTCCATTTCCAAAACAGCCAACTGCCCGGCAGATTTCACAGTCGAAGAGACGAAAAATCTGTACGAGCTTGCCTTCGATCTAGGCTGCAAAGGTGTAACGATATACCGTGATGGCAGCCGTGATGTGCAGGTGCTGAGCACTGAGAACAAGGATGCGAAGAAGGAAGAGGCCGATGTGACGGCTGCTGCTGAACCAGTTAGTACGGAAGAAGCTAATGCTGAAAATAATGCAGAAAAAGCAAGTGCAGAAAAAGCTGTTACGAAGGCAGATACGGTTCGTTCTGCTCCAGTAGCGACAGTTAACTCTGAGAAGTTAATTAAAGCCGAAGCTGAGCAGGTCTTCGATAAACAGTACAAACGCCGTCCGCAAATACTCCGCGGCGCAACTTACAAAGTAAATACGCCATTTGGCATGGCCTACATTACCATAAATGATATGGATGGCACGCCTAGCGAGATATTCCTGAACGTTGGAAAAGCAGGCTCCGATGTATTCGCCATGTCGGAAGCGCTTGGCCGGGTTTGTTCTTTGTTCCTGCGCTATGGCGATCATGGAGACAAGGTCCGCCTACTGGTCAAGCACCTTAAGGGCATTGGCGGCTCAGGCGCCATCGGCTTCGGCAGCAATCGGGTTGAGTCAATCGCCGATGCTGTGGCTAAAGCTCTGGAGCAGCATGCAGAGGTCATGAGTGACATTAGCGATGCGGAAGATTTCATAACCGCTACGAGTGAGGTCGTAGAAGCATCTGTGAGCTCTTTGGGGTCAGCAGCAGCTGTGCCTTCGAAGTCATCTAGTCTAGTGGATGATTCTGGACATACTACGCCACCAGTTGGTGTTGCATCGAAGGATCTTTGTCCATCTTGCGGCTCAGCTTCCTTGATTAATAGCGAGGGTTGTAAGACTTGCGTGAATTGTGGTTATAGTAAGTGTAGTTAAGGGCAGATTCATGTCAAATCGCAAGTGTCTGTGAAATTCCATAATTAATTAGAATTGTTCCACAATTCGTTAGACGATTTGTTGCAGAATTCCTTAGATTTTAGTATTTATGCATAATTATGAATAAAGACACAAAAAGACAGACGATAATGTTAAATCGTCTGTCTTTTTTTATGTTAATTTCCAATCAAATGGGGGTTAGAGTTTTGAATAAAAAAATAAAAATATCTTTAAATGGGAGCAGCCCCAACATGACCCTTATTTAGTTTGCGAAACCACGGTTGTTCAAGTGTTTCCTTCACAAGAATCACCTAAAAAATCCTCTAAGATATACCCTTTATGCAAGGTATATCTTAGAGGATTTTTTTCGGAAATTTGGAAAAGTCAAGCGTTTATCGCCCATTTATTTAACAATTTTTCGAATCTATGGGTTTCCAATCAAATGGAACGAACTGCATAAGTCATGTTTACTCTTTACGAAAGATTAAAGAAGCACGCGATTAGATTTAACAACTCTTTGTTATAGTAAACATAATTTGTCGAAAGGGGATTTGATTTGAATGAGTAAAGTACGAAAAAAAATGTCAAGGTGGATGGCGGCAATGTTGGTTTTGCTGGTAGCTGCCACCGGAATTGCAACGCCTATGCCGGCTCAAGCAGCTCCGCCCGCGGCCATTCCGTCGCAAATCACGTTGGCTATAGGCGGAGGCGCAGCCGATGGTAAAACGGCTATGTCTTTCAACTGGGTTGCTGATACGACGGTTAACACATCAGAAATCGTATACGGCACTTCTGCTGACCTGGCCGGCAGTACAACAAAAAGCGCCGGAGTTGCCACAGTCAATGCTTCAACTGTGACTGGCAGCATTCCGGACAACAAGCTGGTTAATGTTAAAGAGCTACGTACATATCGTGTAGTAGTTCAGGATCTGACACCAGAAGCCAAGTACTATTACAAAGTAGGAAACGCGACAAACGGTTATTCCGCGATCTCCAGCTTTACCGCACCTGCAGATCCAGCGGCCAAGAAACCGTTTTCTTTCGTAATTACTCCTGATACGCAGGGAACATCACCAAGCACATATCAAAACACTGCGGATTTATACGATTATATCAAAGCAAACCATCCGGATGCTGCATTTCTCGTCCATAATGGCGACGTAGTAGAGGATGCGAGTTTTTCAGACCACTGGCAGTATTTCTTTGATGCCGCTCAAAACCTTTCAAGTACGATGCCGATCATGGCTACCCCTGGTAATCATGACAATTCAATCTATGACAAAGATTCCATTCAGTATACGAACAGATTTAATTATTCATCTTTGAAGAGACCAAGCGGTCTGTCTTCGGCTACTGTTGGAACCGTATATTCCTTTGAATATGGAGACGCTTTGTTTATCTCTCTTAATTCTTTTGGTCTTAATTCCAGTGATGACGCCATTCAGTGGAAATTCCTGGCTGATGAGGCGGCAGCATCGACTAAAAAGTGGAAGGTCGTAAATCTTCATGCTTCGCCTTATGACCCGGGTTCAAGCCACTACGCAGTCGACAACGTGATCGGTAAAAAGTTTACCGATGCCGGCATCGATTTAGTTCTCGCGGGTCACGAGCATGCCTATGCCAGAACCACATTAAAGACAACCTCAACTGCGTCGGGCACAGGAAGCATTCAAAAAGCGAAGTTTGGCGAAGCGCCCACCTATGTCATCGGCGGATCAGTGTACAATTATGCGTACAGCTTGAATGCTACCAAAGACACTTCGTGGAACGACTTCTTCTATGACCTTCGTATCAACAAAACAAATCCAGGTGGCGGATCCATCTATTCACCAGGTGTATACAGCAGAGCTGAGGTTACAAGCAATGCAATCATTTATAAAACGTATTATAAAGCGACAGGCTCTGACAAACCGTTCCGAGTCATCGATGAATTCACCATTACCAAATCGGGGAGCAGCATCACCCAGCCGACAGGTGGCGGTAAAGAGCCTACCTCGGTGACATTCATGTTCGACAGCTTTAATGAACAAACACGAAAGCCGGAAAAAGACAAGTACATTGCCCGCTTTAACTGGGTAACTCCAATAACAACGAAGTCGACACAACTCTTTTATGCAAAAAAATCAGAATTTGACAAAAATGGCAAGTTCACCGATTTCGTAGTGGGAACCAATTTCACGGTAGACTTGAGGAGCAACATTGAGAATGCGAAGTATACGGGCGCAGGGACGCAATACTCTGTTGATCCGGTCCAAAGCCATAAGGCAGAAACGGCCATTCTCGAGCCGGGTACTGAATATGTGTACAGCGTAGGCGACGGCGTCCAAAACGTGACGAGCGTTACAGCGCCGGCCAGCTTCAAGACACCTGCCAGCAATATCAATTCGTTTAACTTCAACTGGATTTCCGACGCCCAAGCAAACGATACTAAAGGTTATGCAGCAACGCTCGATAGTTATAATAAAATGAGCAAAAAAGCGCTAACACAAGCCTTTACAGATTTTCCGGATGCGGCGTTCGTCCTGAGCTCGGGCGACCAGGTCAACTTTGGCTTCGACACATGGGAATGGGATGCTTTCTTCGAGGCCAACCAGGATTTGTTCTCGAGAGTGCCGCTCTACATGGCGACGGGTAATCATGAGTTTGACGGAGCGGGTAACAGCTGGGCAAACAACAGCTGGACGCCTGTGGACCCCACGCTTCAGAACTTTTTGGGCCGCCACAATCCGCCTAAAAATGGCGCATCCTTCTACGGCGGCGGCGACGGCACTGAACGCATGGTTTCAGGTTTGACGAAATTGCAGATCGAGTCCAGCAACTACTATTTTGTATATGGCGACACGTTGTTCTTGGTAATGGATTACCAGGATCAAAGCACCGCCGCACAGATCAAAGCACAGCAAGACTGGATGAAAGCCGTCGTGAAGCAAAATCCGACCAAATGGCGTGTTGGAATGTTCCACAAAACGCTGTTCGGATATCGGATGGCCACTCCTGTTGCTTCCTGGACGGACGCTTTTGATGAAGCGGGAATTGATGTGGTGCTGATGGGACATGACCATATTTATGCCCGCACCAAGCTTTTCGCGAGCGGCAAAGTCGTTGCGGAGTACGGCGACGGAACAACCTATCTGACGAACTACTCTGCAAATAAGGACAACCGCGGAGCGTTATACAAAACAGACCCCGGGAATCCTGCCATTGCGTACATCGATATAAGAGAAGTCGGACGTGGATTTGCCAATATTTCCATTTCGCCTGATCAAATTAGAGTGACAAGCAAAGGTTTCGATAAGAACGATGAACTGCAAACCGGAGATGTCGACGTGCTGGTTACCAACAAGCCGCGCACTTATGATTTGCAGGCCTGGACTTATCCAGCGGTTCCGCAGGAAGTCAATGAGTTTACGATCACGAATATTGCCGTTAACGGGATTGCCAAAGAAGGACAAACCTTGAATGCCTCGATTACGCCAGCGAGCGCTACTGCAACCTTCAAGTGGGAAAGCTCGAAGGACGGTACGGCGTGGACGGCTATTGCAGGAGCAACTTCTGCTAGTTATGTGATCAAAGCGGCGGACGTAGGTTCATATTTTCGAGCCGTTGCAACGGGTACAGGTTTTTATAACGGTGTCGTAACTAGCACCGCCACAGCTAAGGTCACTCCGCTTGCCGGCAGCGGCTCAGCAAAAATAAAAATCAAAACAGCAAGCGATTTGGTTGCACTGTCGCAGAAATTTGGCTCAACAGAATATCCGATAGATGGAAATTATGAGCTAACGTCGAATATGGATATGAAAGATGTGGAGTTTACATCGATCGGTAGAGCTATAGTTCCGCAACAATTTATTGGAACATTTAACGGAAATGGTTATACAATACACAATCTCAAAATTTCGTCCACAGATACCAGCACAGGCTTCTTTGCTTATATCGGAACTGGCGGCAAAGTCGTAAATCTCAATTTGGAAAATGTAGACATATCCGGGTTGAATAGAACTGGGGTCATTGCAGGGGTATCCAGTGGCACGATTGAAAACAGCTATGTGGACGGCAAAGTAACCGGCACCGGTTATACAGGCGGTATAGTAGGGTTGTTATATGCGGGTACTTTGCAAAACACTGTCATGAACGCAGATGTTAGCGGGACCACAGTAGGTGGCTTAATTGGAGGCACCAATTACAACGGTTCTGGTTGGTCACTTATTCAACAAACAGTTGGAAATGTAATTATGAATAATGATGTGAGAGGTACGGTTACAAGGATCGGTGAAACTCAATATACCGGTGGTATCGTTGGTGATATGGGTGGCGGTTCGGGTAGCGTGCTTCAAACCTTTAATGGTAATGCAGTCTCATCCGAAATTATTGGAAATCCTACAAAGCTGCTCGCAGGCTATTGGTCAGGCAGCAGGCCGATCGTCGACTCCAATCAAGTGAACTACTATGACAGCGCCAAGTTAAACACAAGCGGCATACCTTCGGGAACCGTCCCTGTTTTTGTAGCGAAGTCGGCAGCTGATTTTGCACAGCAAGCAACTTACGTGGCTTTGGGATGGGACTTTACGGTCAGTTGGAAATGGGATGCAACGAAAAACGTACCCGTGCCTCGCGTTCTTGATCTTGGCGGCGGCTCAGCAAAAATAAAAATCAAAACAGCAAGCGATTTGGTTGCATTGTCGCAGAAATTTGGCACGCCTGAATATCCGATTGATGGAAACTACGTGCTATCGGCGAATATCGATATGAAGGATGTGGAGTTTGCAGCGATTGGTGGAAACGACACTTCAAATCCATTTATAGGCACGTTCAACGGAAAAAGTTATACGATAAGTAATCTGAAAATTTCGAGCAACAGCAACAGTACAGGCTTCTTTGCATACATCGGCAATGGAGGCAAAGTCGTCAATCTGAAATTGGCGAATGTTGATATCACCGGTGGTAATAGCACAGGAGCCATTGCAGGAACTTCCATGGGCACGATTGAAAACAGCTATGTGTATGGTAAAGTAACCGGTGGAAGCAATACTGGCGGTATTGTAGGTACACTCCATGCAGCCACTTTGCTAAATTCCTTCGTATCTGCAGAAGTGAGTGGAACTACAGTTGGAGGCTTGATTGGCGGTACAAATTGGAACGGTGCAGGTTCGCCTATTCCCGTTCGATATGAGTCTTCGCCAACCGTAATTCTGAATAACTATGTAGGTGGAACGTTTAATAAGCTTGGCACATACTCCGGTGCCCTGGTTGGGGATATGGGCGGTTCTGCAGGCAATCTGCTCCAAACCTTAAATGGCAATGTGGTAGCCAATGCAATTAATGGGACTGCTCCTGGTCCAATCGGGGGATATTGGTCCAGCAGCAGGCCAATCGTAGACTCCAATAAAATCAATTACTATGACGGCGCGCGTTTAAGCACTAATGGATTGCCTTCAGTGATTATCCCAGCATTTGTATCTAAGTCGGCTGCTGATTTTGCGCAGCAAGCAACCTTCGAAACTTTGGGATGGGACTTCACGAACGTATGGGATTGGGATGCATCGAACAACATTCCGGTGCCTCGAGCGCTTGATCTTGGTGAAGAAGAAGAAGATAACTTCGTAACCATTATTGCATCTGCAGGAGCGGGCGGGATAATTTCTCCAACTGGCAATGTTTTGGTCGAGCGCGGACTGAGCCAGAAGTTTACGTTTACTCCAAATAACTATTATGAAGTCAACACGGTTACAATTGACGGAGTGGAGAACGCAGAGGCTGCGGCGGCAAGAGAGTATACCTTTAATAATGTTACCGCCGTACACACGATTGAAATCACCTTCAAGCTTTCAGAAGACGTCTCTGGTAAAGCTCCAAGCATAATTTCAACAATCGCGTATTATAACAAATCTGCGAAAAAGCATATTCATGTAGAGGTGGATTTCGGAAACGGAGCACTCGGAATTCCAATGCAAGACCGGGAAGATGCGGTAAAAAGCGTCAAATTCAAGAAGCTGGATGGCACATTGGTCCTTGATGCCGTTGCAAGCTTCTGGTTCCCAGGTTCAGGCTATGGCTTAGCCGAAAATGTGCTTGAAATTTGTTATGACGACCTTGAGAATAAAACGGACGAATATGCTAAGTTAGTTCCAGGAAATTATCTTCTGGAAATCATCTTTGCAGACATGAGCAACACTGTTGCCACTATGCCTGTGTTAGTGGAAGACGGGGAAGGCGGCGGAGGAGAAGGAACAATCTCTGCTCTAACTGTTGCCGGTGGTACGGTTGAAGTAGACGGAGCAGCCGCAGGAAGTTCTGCACAGGTTGAGGAAGGCTCGATGGTTAAAGTAGCTGCGGCTGTTCCAAGCGGACAACGCTTTGTAAAATGGACTGCGACAGGGCTTGCATATGAAAGCAATACCACAAATCCACTGACATTTACGATGCCGGCAAACCCGGTTTCATTGACGGCAGAATTTGAAAATGTACCGATGACAAGCGCGGATTTGAGTGATCTTACGGTGGACGGCACGACAATAAGTGGATTTAATGCGAATACGCTGAACTACACGCTGAATGTGCCGAACGTAAAAACTTCCGTGACGGTAGCGGTATATGCATCTGACTCGAAGGCAACTGTCGCTGTCGCAGGCGGCAGCAACCTGGTTGTTGGAGACAACACGATAACGGTTACCGTTACGGCGGAAGACGGAGAAACAACGAAGGTCTATACCGTAATCGTAAAACGCGAGGCAGCGGGGCTATCTTCCAATGCCGAACTGAGCGATTTGAAAGTGGACGGCACGACAATAAACGGATTTAACGCCAATACGTTGAACTACACGCTGAATGTGCCAAACGGTCAAACTTCCGTAACGGTAGCGGTATATGCATCTGACTCGAAGGCAACTGTTGCTGTCGCAGGCGGCAACAGCCTCGTTGTCGGCGACAACGCCGTAACGGTAACCGTAACGGCAGAAGACGGAGCGACGAAGAAAGTATACACGATTACCGTACAACGTGCCGCCGCCTCGACAGGCGGAGGAGGAACGACCGCACCAGCAACTGATAGCAAACAAACACTGCCTGCCGGCACCGGGGGGACGGTCCAGTTCGAAAAAAATGCCGTCACCATTACAGTTCCTGCCGGAGCATCGGAGAAGCAATTGACGATTACGGTGGAGAAGGTGCTCCAAACCTCGCAGCTCGTAACGAACAAGGACATTCTTCTTAGCCCGGTCTATGAGATTCTGAAAAACTTTACAGAAAACTTCTCGAAACCGATTACGATCACGTTAACGTTCGATTCGGCAACAGTCGGTGCGAATCAAATCGCTTCTCTCTTCTATTACGATGAGGTGAAGAAGGTTTGGTTGGAAATCGGTGGGACGGTTAGCGGCAACCGGATTACGGCGGAAGTCGATCACTTCACGAAGTTTGCGATATTCGCCGTAGCGAAGAAAGCGGAAGAAAAACCGGAGGAAAAACCGGAGAACGAGCTTGAAGAAAACACAGGTGCAGGCGCAACGTTCAGCGACGTAACAGGCCACTGGGCGGAAGCAAGCATCAAGAAAGCGGCTGCGAAAGCCATCGTAGACGGTTATGCTGACGGCACATTCAAGCCGAACGGCGAAATAACCCGCGCCCAATTCGCGGTGATGCTGGCCCGTGCTCTGAAGCTGGAAGGCAATGGAGCTGCACTGACGTTTACAGATAAGGAAAGCATCGGCGACTGGGCGAAGCAAGGCATCGCACAGGCCTTGCAAGCCGGCTTCGTGAAAGGGTACAGCGACGGCAGCTTCAGGCCGAACGCGATGATCAGCCGCGCCGAGATGGTGACGATGATCGCGAATGCGCAGGGTCTGACCGCAGAAGCCAATGCGGCAACTGCTTTTGCGGATCATGCCGACATCCCGGCGTGGGCGGAAGCGGCAGTATCGGCAACGGTCGAGAAAGGCATCGTTCAGGGCGTCGGTGATAACAAATTTGCGCCGAACCAAACGGCAACGAGGGCGCAAGCGGCAGTCATTCTGCTTAGAGTGCTCGAGCTTGCCGGCAATTAAAGCTTCATCCGCTCTTTAAAGTCAGGTCCCCGGTACTTGTGCCGGGGACCTGAACTTTATAACAGCACCTGACGGTTTCCTAGAGAGACAGTCACTAAACTGGGGTTAGAGCATAGATTATCGTTAGCCCTTTCTCGGACAAACTATCAGAGCTATGGCATAGAAATAGAGGATGAATTGTTCAAATTTTGCACTCAGCAAGGCTAATTTACATAAGGAGCGGGCAAAAAAACTAAAAAGTGCTTATTTGGGCAATCTGCGTGTGTGACTACAATGATATCACGGTGATGAGTGCCTGTGTTCTTATCTGTTGAGAAGCAAAAATGGTAGATTTCATGGTACCAAACAGTGAAATTGTACCATTTCCTCGCAAGTAGGGGCTTGTTACAATGAATGTGAAAGCGCTTTAAAATCTGCAGGGGGTGAAAAGAGTTGGAACTGTCGGAAAGCCAAGAAGGTGAGCAAGACCAGCAGGATCAGGGAAAGGGGAAAAGCTTCATTAGCAGAAGGAAGATGCTTGCGTCTCTGGGAATGGCAGGGGCTGCGCTTGCTACAACGGGGATTGTTAACGGTGCAGTGACCAAAGTGTATGGCAAAATGGACGATAACCCAGGAACTTTGAACAACACCCGTGAACTGTGGAAGCGCAGCCTGGCCGAGGCTGGTTTAAGTCTTGTTAACGGCAGTTTTGAAGAGGGCGGCACTATCACTAACTCCAGTGATGCTATTTGGCATAAAGACGGAGCACAATGTTATGTGTGGGGTGGTGCAATTCCTGGAGGCGGTCTTGTTGTAACAGCCGAAAGCCAACCTACCCCGATAGGGGAGAATAATTGGATCAGTGCTTCAGGTTTCAGTGTGTATCAAAGGATTCAAAATGACATAAACAAAATTGCAGTAAAGTCTCCCGTGACACTAAACACTATAAATTCTTGGCGTGCAAATGAAGGACAAATCAAGGGGAGAAAAATAAATCTTCTAGGGGATAGTATATCCTATGGGGCGGGTGCAGGGATGACTGTAGGAGCAGGAATCCCTGAAAACTCTTATGTCAGAATCCTCTCTAATGCACTTAATAAGCAATTTAGCACGGATTCATACGGCTTCGTTTCCCCTTACGATAACAATGGAACCGGGAGAGAGATCCATAGCATTACCACGACTGGTTCTTGGAACCATCTGACAGACGCGGCAGCCGGACATACCCCAGCCGGCTATGCCGTAGAATCTGTAGTAGCAGGCGCGTGGTTTAATTTTATTCCACAAGGTGCGGTATCTAAGCTCATTAAAATATGGTACGACGGGAGCGTAACGGGTTCGTTTAAGGTTGTACTGAACGGCTCAACGGATGTTGAGACTATCACTACAAATGGGGGTGGCACAGGGCTTGAGTCAACTTCAGCGTTTGCCTGTATCCCTACCCAAATAGGTGCTACTGAAATTAGGGTGCATGTCCTAAGCGGAAAGGTACGTGTCACAGGGATTAGTTATCTTAATGATGCCACAGGATTAGAGTTTCAATTTAATAACTTTTCGCGTGATGGGCGAGGAGGGCGGTTTGTTACCGAGAATGTGATAAAAGAAATGGCTCAGGGATGCTTGTCTTTAATCTGGGCGCTTGCCGCAAATGATAGGAGTTCAACCGGAGCTGACTTAGCGGCATACAAACAGCGTATAGATTGGTTAATATACTACTGCAATTTGTATGGGACAAGACTTATAGTGCCTGATTTTCTTTTTCTGAACGTTGATGATCACCCCATTAGAGCGGAATTGAAAAGGCTTGTTAAAACAGTACCAGGAGCCACGTATATCCCATTCCCCAATTTGGCGAGCATTGATGGACAAGTTAAAGATTCCAATTATCTTATTAACACGATAAACTTTACTTATGATGGGGTACACCTCAGTGCAATAGGGCACCGGATAGTGGCTGAAGCATTAGGTGAAGCGCTGGGGGTCGAGGCATTCAAAAGAGACAACATATCCAACAATCCCAGATGGAAACCTTTAGTTCTCGAATCCCCTGCCGTTAATATGCTGAATAGCTTTGAAGGCATTAGTAAATATCGTGTTTACGGTGATTCAGTTGAAATACTTGTCAACATAAACACGGTTGCTTCTGGGACTATAATTGCTTATATTCCGTACCTTGCGAACAATGGTATCACGCTTTTGTCCGGTAATTTCGTATCTCTGCCTGATGCTTCGGGAAAATCGGATATAATAACGGTCTCTCCTACCGGGAGCTTGACTGTTTATGCAAACGCATCGTCATCAGCCAGACCCAGCTATGTAGCGGCGATGATCAAAGTACCATTTGGTGTTGTTAAGCCGTCATACGCTTAATTAATATTACACAATTTATGGGCAAATTTCAGCTAGTTTTAATGTTATCTTCAATCTAATTTCAGGTTTCCCCTTCATACTTGCGATATAAACTAAAGCTGAAAGATCTTAGATCAGCAAAATGAAGGGGTGTTATTTGATTGTCAAAATCAGTTCAAGGTCGGTTGTGGGTGTACATTTCAGTTGTTTTAGCTGCTATTCTTATTGTTTATATCGTAGTCTACCCACCGGGTAAGCAAGCGAAGGCAGATAGTATCTCGGTCGCAACTGTGAACGGGGTCAATATTAGTAAGGACAAGCTTTACGATGCGCTCTATGAAGCGGGTGGACAGCAAACCATGGAAAAATTGATTGCCAATGAGCTTGTTCGTCAAGCTGCAGAAAAGGAAGGTATAGCCGTAACGGATGCAGATCTCGAGAAGGAATTGGATGGCATTCGCAAAGATTATGCAACGGACGAAGAGTTCCAGTCAACGCTAGCCATGTACGGAATGACCGTCGAAGGATTGAAGAAGGATATGGTCATACAAGCGCAGCTTCGCAAGATTTTAGAACCTCAAGTAACGATTACTGATGAAGATATCACGGCTTATTATAACGAGAAAAAAGATACTTTTATCATACCTGAGCAAGTTAAAACGTCCCATATCCTGGTCGCAACGAAAGAAGAAGCTGAGGCTGTCTTGGCAGGACTGAAAAATGGTGATGATTTTGCTGCTAAGGCTAAAGAGAAATCAACGGACGCGGCAACCAAGGATAGTGGGGGAGAGCTAGAGCTATTTGCCAAAGGAGATAAAGAAGCCGCAATAGAAACTGCTGTTTTCGGACTGAAGGTTGGTGAACTAAGCGGAGTCGTCCAGGCCACTGACGGATTCCATATTTATAAGCTAACAGACCGTAAAGATGCTATTACTCCAGCATTAGAGGAGAAGAAGGAAGAAATTCGGGCGTCTTTAACGACCGAGAAAATCTCTGCTTTATCCCAGACATGGATGGAGGAGCAGCAATCCAAAGCTACCATCGTGAATTTATTGGAAGGATAATAATATAGATTCCGCCTTTTGACTTGTTGAACCGCCGCGCAGCTGCTGCTTTCAGCCTATAAATCAAGTTGTGAAGAACATTTTGCTTCTCTGATTATGTCGTTCGGATTATGTGCAGAGCCTGGGAGCAAATGGCATATATCCTGGCTTTACACATTGGCCTCCATCACCACTTGAGTAGTGGAATGGAGGTCCTTTTGCGTAGAATTTGATACGCGGGCTAGGTTTTAAACTTAGACGAACATCTTTCTTGGTACTAAGTTAACAGAGCATGTACTATAAATCGTATTTTTAGAAAGCGTCTCAATAGGAGGTACATATTTAATGGAGGTTTCATTATGTAAAGCAGATTTAAAAGATGCAGTGACCATTCATGAAATGAAAGTCAAAGCGTTTATGCCCATATTGGAAAAATATCAGGATTTTGAAACAAGCCCCGCCAATGAAACCGTAGAAAGAATTATTATTCAAATCAATCAATCTTTTACAGATTATTTCATAATTCATCATCTTGAGGTTGCTGTTGGTGGAATTAGAGTTGTGAAAAAAGATAATCAAATTTATAGTATTAGCCCAATTTTTATACTGCCAGAACATCAAGGAAAAGGAATTGCTCAAAAAGTCTTTACAATGGTTGAGCAGATATACGATAATGCAAAGTCATGGAAATTGGGTACCATCTTACAAGAGAAAGGAAACTGTTATTTGTATGAAAAGATAGGCTATAAAAAAACGGGTGCAACAAAAGTAATAAACGACAAAATGACAATGGTATTTTATGAAAAGCATTTATAGATGAATAGCCCTTGGATTAAGTTAACCGCCTTTCAGTGGGCGGTTAACTTTTGTATGAAAATCAACAGGCAAGTTTAACATAGCCAAAGGAATAAGTAGTTGTCTGAGGCCGTTACCTGCATGGGTAATGGCTTCGTGCCGAAAGGGGGCCGCTTCAAGCTCAAAGCCCAACTCAATGTCCGGTATGTTCAATGATAGCACGGTACAAATCTTCACCATAGCTTGTAGGCTGAGGGACCCCGGCGCTTAATTTAAAGGACCTTGTTCCCCTATCGTTTCGTTCCGGCGCTAAAAACACCGCCTGTTCTAGCCCTCCCGTGTATGCCCATTCCGCCAATTCATAGAAATGCGTAACGATAAATACCTTAAGCTTCAATTCATGGCAGACGGAAAGCAGATCTTTGGCGATAAGCGAGCCTTCCTTTTCTGTTGTGGAAGCAAATGGCTCGTTCATTAATAGCAGCGAACCCGGAGTCAGATGATCGATGAATGCATTTAGCCTTGAAAGCTCTTCATCCAGCTTGCCGCTGTTCAAAGTTCGATCCTCTTCACGAGTGAAATGAGAAAAAATGCGGTCACAGAGATTCGACTCATAGAAAGCGGCTGGAACGAACATGCCGCACTGCATCATAAGCTGTGCCAACCCAATACTTCGCAAAAAGGTCGTTTTGCCTCCTTGATTTGCCCCTGTAACGATGAATACGGTTTTGTCCTCTGCCCGCAAACCATTCGTGACCGGCTGCTGCCTGCTGATCATGGCTAAAACCGGCTCGTACAAGCCTCGAAAGGTGAGGCTCCTCGAACCGGGGCCAAGGGGCAAGGGAAAGGATATTTCACAGCCGAGATTTACAAGCTCCTCATGCAAATGTAAGCATCCTACATAGAAGCTGCTCTCAAAACGCAGCAAATCTGCAAAGCTTAAAGTCTCGTCGATAAACCGCTTTAATATTTTTAGGATATGATTCTGGACAGTTTCTTCGATTTCACTAAAGTTATGTTCAAAATGAACAAGCGTCGAAGCTTTCCCTATTTTTTTTGCCGATAAAAACGACTGTTCGGCATATACCTCCCGGAGGGTATACCGGATTCCCTTTAAACCTTCACCAATTCTTGCTCCGATCACCAGCCGGGTTCCCCGGATCGCTTGCTGAAGAAGTCTGAGATGCTGATTCGCTCCAGACAAAAAGCTATCGGGGTATCTAAGATCAAGCCTGTTGAAGAAAGCGGCCAATCCGCCCGAACGATAGTGCGCTTTGTGCAACAGTCCTAAGTCCCGCAGCTTCTTGAGGTTGATAAGGATAACTTCCAGCAGCGATACGGCTGTTTTCAATTTTTCTCTGACAGGTATATTTCTCGAGTAATTAGGTTTCATTTGCGACCTGTAAGCATCCGCTTGTTCGGCGATGTCAGCTGCAGCAGCGTATATGCTTTTGATAAGGGCAGGATGATTCATACCATCCTTTAAGATTTGCTGTCTGTACTTAAGCGTGTCTACGGACATTTCACTGTGCATAATAACCTGCTTCGAGCTGTTGTACATATAAGTGTCCTGACGGGCCATCCTCTCCAGGAGCGGAGGCAGCTGCAAGTCCTGGATTAGTTCCTGGTCATAAACCAGGGGAAGATAGTAAGGATCCTGATGATCATATAGCAAGGCTGGTTTCATGCCTGGATCCTCTCCTTCATTCTAGCCGGTGTCAGGCCGTATTTAGAGGCGATTGAGGAGGCGTACACCAGACCATCGGCTACTTTTCTTGAGATCAGGAAGGTCCGTTTAGCCGGATCATTAGGATCAGCAGCAGCGACAAGACTAACCGTATTTTTATGTGAAGTGGCGATTTCCAAGAGGTGGGTGACGAATAAACAGATTGTACCTTGAAGCCTTAGCTTATCTAAGAGTTTCTTGCTCATCGTATGGGCGTCTAAGGTTGATGTTGTGGCAAAAATTTCATTCAAAATAATAACACTATACCCCGTGGCCTTATTCAAAATAGGCTTAAGTCTAAGAAGCTCATCTTGTAATTGTCCTGTATTTGCTTCCAGATGCTCCTTGGAGGGGAAATGCGTAAAAAGCTGATCTAACGCAAAGAGCTCTGCCTGCTGGCAGGGTACCGGACAGCCGATCGAAGCCAGATGCAGAATTTGACCGAGTGATCTGGCAAAAGTGGTCTTGCCCCCCTGATTGGGGCCTGTCAATACAAAAATGCTTTCATGGGTATGTACATCAAAATCATTGCAGATCACCTGTTTTCCTGTATTCAGAAGGGAGGAAGCTAAGGAAAGATCGTAGCCGGCCATGATATGCAATTCTTTGGAATCGGAAAGAGTAGGATAGCAGTAATGCAGGCCCTGCCGCTGTAAGCCTTGAAAATACTGGAGACAAGCCAGATAAAATTGTAATTCCCTTGCAAAGGTAAGGATCGCCGGATCGATAAATCCCTTATACTTGGAGCCAAAGGTTTTGAGTGCGCGGAAGGGTTCAGGCTGCTGCTTTCTGAGAATGTTCAATACATCTGCTTCTAGCCCTGAAAGCTGAAGTCCTGTAAAAAAGCGAATCGTAAAATCTTCGTCCATGTTCTTTTCAGTCTGGAAGGTTTCGCTTAACGATTGGCAATAGTCCATTTCATTATCATGAGGAAAGATCGTAATCTTCCTGTCAGCAATGAGCATGCTGTACTGAATGCGTTCAAAACTTTGCTGCAGCTCATTGACTTCCTCATAAAGTGCAGAGAAATAGGCACCATCTATAAATGCTGTTAACCAGTTGTAAACAAAGCGCATCCCCGCCGAATGCAGCTTGGCAGAAGTCAAGATATGATGTAAGTCCCTAATGGATTGACAATAAAGCAGGGCCCCGTCTGCCAGCCATTTGTCCTGCTGCTCCTTGTCTTTAAAAGACTCACTGTAGGCAGCATATTGACGCGTCTTCCGCATGTTTTGCGAGAAAACGGCCAAAGGTTCTATTAAACGACCGTATTCCATATCTTTCATCACTGCGATGCGATATTGAATGGCGTTTCTATTGGGCAGCTTTTCATAAAAAAGAGCTGTGAGCTCATATTCTTCTTTTCCCGTTAACAGCTCCCGGATAATGCTGTCCATATGAATATCATGAAAAAAATCAGGTCTGGAGCTCTCCTTCATCGTTTTCGACGGAGAACAGGGTTCGAATAAGATACTTGTATATTCCATGTGTAGTTCGAGACTCCTTTCACAAATATTTTGGCTGGAGTTACTAATATTATTACAAATATATTCCAATCCAACAATAGAGAAGAGGGGGCGGAAAATCTAATTAGAATGCTACCCCCGGCCTGCTGGCAGCTTAAGGCGAACCAAGCAGCTTGCTTTCTTCTTCTTGAATCCTGCTGATGTCAATCCGTTCAAACAGAATTTCAGGAGCCTGGAGCGATTGCCCTGGCTTTACTTCCGAATAACTCCAAGCAGGCTGTGAAATAGCCAGGAAGGTCCTGATTTTGTTACAAGCAAAAGGTAAAAAGGGTTCAAGCAAATTGGATAAATTGGCTATGATTTGCACGCAGGTATATAAAGTAGCTTTACATGCCTCCGGATTTTCTTTCCATTGCGCCCACGGCTTTCGCTCATCAAAAAATTTATTTGAACTGCGGATAAAGGTAAAGATGGCCTCAAGCGCCGCTTTGAACTTACCTGCTTCTATTAGCTCCCCAGCTTGATCATAAAGCTCCAAGATTTGCTCCTTTATGCTTTCGTCCATTTGCGATTCAGGTACAGCACCTTCAAATGACTTCACAATAAACATCAAATTCCGGTTAACGAAGTTTCCGAAAGCGCCAATAAGCTCACCGTTATGACTATAAATAAATTCTCTCCAGGAAAAATCAGTATCTCTGTTTTCCGGACCGTTAATGATCAAGAAATATCTGAGTGAGTCCGGGTTATAATGCTCTAGCATATAAGGCACCCATACTGCCCAGTTCTTACTTGTCGAAAATTTCTTGCCCTCTAAAGTTAAATACTCACTCGAAATGATGGCATCAGGCAAATGCAGATCGCCTGTTCCAAGCAATATGGCAGGGAGGATCAGAGAGTGAAAGGGGATATTATCCTTTCCGTGTACGTAATAAGCCTTCGTGTCATCAGACCAAAAGGGTTCCCATTGGGTCTGATGAATCTCAGCCCACTTCATACTCGCGGACAAATATCCGCATACCGCTTCGATCCAAACGTATATTTTTTTGCCCTCAAATCCTTGAATGGGCACATTGACACCCCAGGGTAAATCTCTCGTTGCAGCGCGGTCATGAAGGCCTTCCTTCAAATATCTCTTCGTTAGTTGAATCGCGTTTTCTCTCCACCCAGTCGCTCGCCCGACGTATGTTTCCAGCTCAGCTTGAAATTTAGACAGGGCAAGGAAATAGTGATCAGTGTAGCGAACGGAAGGGATGCTTTTACATAATTTACATTTGACATCAAGCAGCTCTGATGGGTCCAGCAATGCAGAGCAAAAATCGCATTGATCCCCCCTGGCAATTTGACGACAATGCGGACATGTTCCTTCAACATAACGGTCTGGCAGGAACTGATCGCAAGCTAGGCAATATGTTTGTTCCACACTTTTTTTGTACATATAGTCATTCTCCAGTAATTTAAGAAACAAGTGTTGTACTACCTTATGATGAAAAGCATCATCTGTTCGGGTGTATAAATCATACGAAAATCCGAGCTTCTGGAAGCATTCAACAAATTCGTTGTGATAACGTTCTGCAATCTCCCTAGGTGTTACTCCTTCTTGGTTAGCTTGAATTGAAATGGGTGTTCCATGGCAATCACTTCCCGAAACGTAGAGGACATCTTCACCCTTCAGCCTGAAATATCGAGACAAAATATCTCCAGGCAGCAAGCTGGCTACGCGCCCTAAATGCAAGGAGCCGTTAGCATAGGGCCATGCACCACCAATAAAAATGCTCATTTGTATCCATCCCTTCTGTGTTTTTTTTTTCAAAAAAAGCCTAGAAATAACATACAGACAACAAAAAAACTCCCATCCCATAAAGGACGAGAGCTATACTCACGTGTTACCACCTAATTTTATCAATATCTCACAACATTGACCTCTTCAGGTACGCCACCAATAAGTGGTTATACCCTAGCTCAATAACGGGAGCACCCGGTACATTCTACTTCCTAATGAGGGTTCGATGTACAGCTCTGAGACCATGTTCATTAGACGTTTCTTTACTCCTTCTCAGCTACCGGAGTTCTCTGTACAAAGCTTTTGTCTAATTACTCTTTCTCATCATTGCTTGTTGTATATTTCATTTAATATCCAATTATAAACAGGAAATACCTGGAATTCAAGATCTGAGGAAAATATTTTTTTGTTTTATGTATTGTATACTCATTCATAACTTGTTGAAGCGGGGACGGTTTTCCATTACAATTAATGAAAATGATTATCAATAATTTTTTTTAAATAAGGTGATGACTCTTGACTCTACATCCTGCTGCCGATTATATCTTTGTATTGATTCAGGGTGAAGCTTCGAGGCCGCTTATGGAAGAGTTCCAGCAGAGCGCATTGTGGAGAAACCTTCCTGCGGTCCAAGCCGGACAAGTGTTTAAAGTGCCAAGCAACTATTGGATGGCAAGCGGAGCAATAGCCAATACGAAGAAGATCGATGATGTCTTGCAAGCTATCGTGAAGTAAATATTAGCATTGAAAATCCGCAGCTGAATATATGACCTTAAGCAAAGAACCCGGAAATGATCCTACCAAGGCCAAGCCTTGATCTGAATCATCTCCGGGTTCTTTCATCTTGAGGAAAAAGGAACAATTGGAATGAGAGGATGCCCAAAGGAGACAGCAGCTCAGACTATGTTTTGGATTTATTTTGTTAACTCCTGGTTGTTAATTTGGGTTTCGCCTGCTTTTAATTGTAAGGTTGCATTGATTAATTTGTTGTTTTAATCTCATATTTTGGAGCGCCTATGCCTGCGTATAGCGTTGAGATTCCTTTTGCTGCCATGTTGGTTGTAATGTTATTTCCAATGACAGAAGTGCTGTAGATATCAAAGGGTTTATCCTTGTCCCAAATGCTATTGAATTTGATAATTTCTGTGCTGGCACTAGTGATATTATTGGCCGTTATGGTGTTGTTTTCGATCGTTGCTTTTTTGGCGGCATTGATATGGATGGCTGAAGCATTTCCCAATTTGGGACAAAATGATTCAGTGGGGCGCTTTATTAAGTCCTGCGGGAATTTTTGCTTATGTGGTACAATAAACATGGTTAAATCATCGATTTAGCAGTAAACATCATGTAAGCGCTTCGCAAAATCGTTAATTTTCTGACATTTCGCCGATTTGAGTGCCTATTTCCGGTGCTCAGCTCATTATATAATAAGAGGAAATCATAGATGTTTGTAACAGGATGGAGGGGGCTTTGGTGGATCTAACCAAGGTACTGGTCGTTGATGATGAAGTGCCAATTCGTGAGAATCTGCGTATGTTTTCCTGGGCTCAGCATAATTTTGCTCTGGTAGGTGAGGCACGTCATGGACAGGAGGCTTTGGCATTATGTCGAAGTAGGGAGCCTGATATCATCTTGACGGATATAGTTATGCCTGTCATGGATGGCCTGAGTCTAACCCGTCATATCAAAGAATGGAGACCAGAGGTTCAGGTTATTTTACTGACTTGTCACAGTGACTTTAGCTACGCCAGAGAGGCATTGGTGCTGGGCGCTTGTGACTATTTATTGAAAGGCACTTATCGGGACCATGAGCTGCTCGCGTCTTTGAATAAGGCAAAGGGGCTTATGTCCAAAAAAGAGAGTGATGTGCCTGAAAAGCGCTATGAAATTCGAAGTGCGGTTTCTTACGTAAATGAGCATTTAAAGGAGTCCTTTGGCATTCCGGAAGTTGCAAAGCATGTTGGCCTTAGCACGAGTTATTTCGGTGCTCTGTTTCGCAACGAAACAGGAGAAGCCTTTCAAGACTATGTGAAAAGAATCAGACTTGAGAAGGCTGGTTATTTGCTGCGTCACAGTCCAATGAAGGTTTACGAGGTTGCCGCGGAGACGGGGTTTCCCAATTATCGTTATTTTACGGACGTATTTCGCCGGCAGTATGGCAAATGTCCGAGGCAATATAGAGGATCGGATGATTAATTCGCGCAAAGTGTTCAACAGTATGTTCGTGAGGCTTTTTCTAACCCTTGCATTGGCGAGTCTGCTTGTTTTCTCTGGCCTGCTATATAGTGCGCTTAGCAGTTCACGGGAAGCACTCAGTAAGCAAAAATCGGCAGATATGACTATTTTTATCGAGCGGACGGGGCAATATCTGGAGCTTTATTTGCAGAACATCCGCAATATATTAATCAATGCATCAGCTGATATTGACGATACCTTACTGAAGGATCCCAAGAAGCTCGAGAACATGCTAAGAGGAAATATCGAACAGAACAGTTCCATCATCTCACATATGTTCGTATTGCGGGAGGACGGTTCGGTCGTTTCCAGCAACCAGCTGATATATGATGTAGTCGGTCACCCGGAGCTGCCCAAAATTGCCCGTATCGCTCATGAGAACCGCGGGCTTGTCAACTGGAGTGAGCCCTATTATACACCGCTCCAGGTAGGGCAGACGATAGCTTTTGCACTGGCGCTTAAGGGTGGCGATGGCATCCTTCTGGTTGAGATTAATACAAATCAGTTGACTAAACGGCTTAATGAGATGCTGTACAGCTCCGGGCAGGGATTCACTTTGTTTACGAATCAAGGTCATATCGTTTCCTACAACCCCTATAGCAGCATAGTACCCTACAAACACGCAACATTGCCTCCTGAAATGGAGGACAGCTTCACCAACGCGCTGACCCAACTACCTAATGGCGTAAGCCGCATTGAAGGTGCGGATGGCCCGCTTATGGCTGTGAAAAGCAAGCGTTATGAGCTAGGCTGGTATTTGGTCACGCTCACCGATGAACGTAAATTCAATGAAGCAGGGCAAAGCCTCGTCGTTCGTTTTCTTACGATCGGAGCGCTTTGGTTTTCTTTGCTCATTGTATTGACGCTTGGTATCAGCCGTTATTTTACGATCCCCATCAATCGTCTTGCCCTGCAAATGGACCGGGTTCGTGGTGAACGCCTAGCCGTTCCACCGCGGCAAATCGAACGCAAGGATGAAATAGGCAGGCTTTCGCTTAGCTTCTACACCATGATGGGACGCATTCAAGAATTGCTGCAGACAGTAAAGGAAAATGAAGAACGTAAAAAAGAAATCGAACTGCTGCTGCTGATCAATCAAATTCGTCCTCATTTTCTTTATAATACGTTAGCCTGCATTGGAAGCTTGGCGAAGCAGCACAGGGTCCAGGAAGTAGAGGAAACCATACGTTCCTTGATCCAGCTTCTTTCCTACAGCATTGGCAAAACGGATAATGCCACCTTGGAAGAGGAGTTCCTGGCGCTTCGTTCTTATGTACAAATTCAAAAGATTAGATATGGTGAAGCTTTTAACTATGTGGAGGAACTGGGAGCAGAGTTCGCTCAGATTACTGTGCCCAAGCTGATTCTGCAGCCGCTGCTGGAAAACTCTATATTTCATGGATTGGCCGTCAAAGGCGAAGGCACTGTCTGGATTCGAGCAAGAGCCGAGGAAGGCAAGCTTCTACTTACAGTTAGAGATGATGGTCAAGGCATGACGGACACGCAGATTAAGCAGACACTTATGGCGCTTGCGCCTTCAGAGCAAACGGATCTTTCGAATCTGCCCGCCGGAGTGCGTCAGGGAATAGGCTTGTCCAATGTGCAGGAGCGCATTCGCATTCATTACGGCCAGGAGTATGGCCTGGAAATTCGTTCCGAGCCTGGCCTCTGGACAGAGGTCGTCATTTCGCTTCCACTTCCGTAAGCTGAGCCTATGTGAAGCGCGAAATTTATATGTTCATTATCCCTTAGTCTCAGGAAGGAACCCTGGATGGCTGTCCGTTTGAGGCCTAGGTGTTCATGCGCACTGCGTGTGCCAGAGAGAGTCAGCTATGGGATGGAGAGCGCTAGCGTCCGCCTTTCAAGATGTGTTCCTACCCCCTGATCGATTGAAGGGAACACATCTTGAACAGCGGTGGAATCCCATAGCTGACTCTCTCCCCCGCACCAACGTCATGAACATGCACCTCAAAGGACGCCGCCAGGCGTCCTTCTCGTTAATCTACTGACATTTTCGTGTCTGATCTGCATATTTTACCCATAGAATCCCCGTTATAATAAAGCTTGTAAACAGCTTGATACATAAAGGGGGGAAGCTTGGTGGACGTACAGACATCTCCAAACGTCGGGAAATTGTCCGTACCGCGCCAAAGAAAAAAATGGTGGAACAAGCTGTGGAAGTACCGTGCGCTCTACTTGATGCTCATACCTGGTCTGCTCTACTATGCGATTTACGTATACGGTCCAATGTATGGTGTCATTATTGCTTTTAAAGATTACAACTTCATTAAGGGGATAACGGCAAGTCCATTCGCAGATCCATGGTACAAACATTTCAAAGCGTTTTATGATTCACCGTACTTTTTTCAAATTTTAAGAAACACGCTCTTGATTAGTTTGTACAAATTGGTCTGGGGGATGCCGCCTGGCATTATACTGGCTATTATGCTAAATGAAGTGCGCAATAAGGCATTCAAGCGCGTCGTTCAAACCATCAGCTACTTACCGCATTTTTTATCTACGGTCATCATTTACGGCTTATTAATTGCTTTATTATCACAAACCGACGGATTGATTAACCAGTGGATCAAAGCTTTTGGCGGTCCAACGATCCCTTTCCTGACTTCAACGGACTGGTTCCGCAGCATGCTGGTAGCATCAGGACTTTGGCAGAACGTGGGCTGGAGCGCAATCATTTATTTGGCGGCCATATCGGGGATTGACCCATCGCTGTATGAAGCGGCACGATCTGATGGGGCAGGCAGGTTTCGAATGATTTGGCATATCACGCTTCCAGGCATCCGCAATGTGATTCTTTTGCTGCTGGTTCTAAGACTGGGACATATTCTAGACGCCGGTTTTGAACAGATTTACATTTTCTATAATGTACATGTATATCCAGTCGCAGATATTATTGATACTTGGGTATTTCGCGTTGGGCTTGAGCAGATGGATTTCAGTTTGGCAACTGCTGTAGGCTTGTTTAAAACCCTGATCGGCATTGTTCTGGTCGTTGGTGCCAATAAGCTGGCCAGACGTTGGGAGGGGTCCATATGGTAACAGAATCATGGAAAGATAAAATATATATGTTCTTTGTATACGCTTCCCTGGCAGCTCTTTGCATCATTATTCTTTTTCCGCTTATGTATGTGGTCAGCGTCTCGCTTACCCCTTACAGTGAAGTATTGAAGCAAGGGGGCTTTCTGGTTTTTCCGAAAAAAATAACACTGGCAGCGTACCGGGCATTTCTAAGTGACAGTATGATACCACATGCTTATTCCGTTACTATTTTTATCACGGTTGTAGGTACATTTATTAATCTGTTGCTAACGTCTATGATGGCCTACCCGCTGACTAAAAAGTATTTACCCGGACGCAATTTCTTCCTGCTGCTGATTGTATTTACTACATTATTCGGCGGGGGCATGATTCCAACCTATTTAATTGTAAAAGCGACTGGCCTGCTCGATTCAGTTTGGGCTATGATTATTCCCAGTGCGATAGGCTCATTCAATCTTTTGGTAATGAAAGCGTTCTATGAAAATTTGCCGGAAAGCTTGGATGAGGCGGCCCGAATCGATGGTGCGGGAGAAACGAATATTATGATTCGTATTGTGCTTCCTTTGTCACTGCCGATCATGGCAACTGTTGGACTTTTTTATGCGGTAGGGCACTGGAATGAGTTTTTCTCCGCTATTATTTACATTAGTGATCGCAAGCTGCATCCCCTGCAGGTTATTTTGCAGACCATATTGAGATCTACGCAAGGCTCGGCGGAACTCAACGTGGAGGAAACGCTGCCTACGGTATCTCTGCAAATGGCCGCGGTTGTGCTAACGGCACTGCCCATCGTGATGGTGTATCCGTTTATTCAAAAGTATTTCACCAAAGGTGTTCTTCTGGGTTCAGTTAAGGGCTGACATTCAATGATATGAAGAGAGAGGCGGTCGTTTATATGCAAAATTGGAAAAGTGGCTTCATCGTGCTGTTATTATGTGTTGGATTAGTACTCACTGCTTGCGCGGCAGACAAGAAAAAAGAACCAGCTGGAAGCACATCCCCAACCCCTGAACAGACTGATCAAGGTGCTAAGGAAACGGCAAAACCAGCGGAGCCTGTCAAATTTAGCGTATTTATTGCCGGCAGCGGCGGAAATCCTCCACAGGAGGAAGATCCGATTTTGCAGCAGCTGAACAAGGATTTGAACATGGAAATGGACTTTAATATCGGGATTACGGAGTATCATCAAGTGCTTACAGCAAGAATTGCCGGGGGTACGCCACCTGATGTGTTTGGGGTTACCCAAGGCACGCTGAAGACGTTTGTGGAACAGGATCTTTTGCTGGATATTGGCAATTATCTCGATAAGCTCCCGAACATTAAAAACGCATATACCGAGACAGATCTGAAAAAAGGGATGTTTAATGGAAAAATGTATGCTTTAGCGAAACGGCCTTCGATTCCGATGGACTCCTATTGGATTCGCGCTGATTGGTTAAAAAAGCTGGACATGAAAGTGCCAACAACGCTGGAAGAGTTTAAAGAGGTACTCGTCGCATTTACGGAAAAGGATCCGGACGGAAACAACAAGAAGGATACTTACGGGCTGACGGGTGCAGATCTCCCGGCATTCAACGGGATTTTCTCTACATTTGGCATTGCCCCTCCCGGACATTGGATGATTAGAGACAATAAAGTCGTTTATTCTACGACAGATCCGATTACGAAAGACGCGCTTGGCTTTATTGCCGGTCTGATCAAATCAGGGGTTGTGGATCCTGAAATTGTAACGAACCAAAATCCGCTGGATAAGGCATTCAAAGGTCAGGCAGGCGTGATCGCAATCAATTGGTCTGCCATTGCTACAGAAGCAGCGAAGAAGACTTATAAGGATATTAATGCGAACGCTGAGTGGATACAGCTTGACGCTTTGACCGGTCCAGGCGGCAAGTATTTCAGTATTTGGGATGTCGGCAGCAGCGGCCCGATGATTGTACTGTCCAAAGCACTGGAGAAAGAACCGGAAAAACTCGATAAAGTGCTCGAATACCTGAACTACATTACCGATCCGGGCAAGGGACAATTGACTGTCAACTACGGTATTGAAGGCAAGCATTTTGAAATGGTAGACGGTAAAGTCAAAGTACTGCCAGCGATTACGGAAACAGCCTATGCTTGGCAAGTACAGCTGACTGGCCGCAATGAGATGGATTATTTGAAAGCTAAATTCCCGGATCAGGAGACTGAGATTGATTTCGCCAAGAATTTACCGCGCATTAATGTGTACAGTTCCTTTGTTTCCCTTCCTGAACAAGTTATTGCCGATGAGCGCTATGAATATGAAGAGCTTATTAAGTTTATGTATGATAAAAGACCGCTTGCAGAATTTGACGCCTATGTGGAGAAGCTGAATTCGACCTTCTATTTACCTGAACGCACACAGAAAGCTGAATCAGAGCTGAAAGCATTAGGTTATGTGAAATGAGTGGAGTAAGCAGCATGAGGACGAATTGGCGTCAGATTGAAGAGCGTTACGACGTCGTCGTGTGCGGTGGGGGACTAGCGGGACTCTGTGCCGCTGTCTCCGCGGCCCGGCACGGGGCGAAGGTATGCCTTGTGCAGGACCGGCCGGTGTTTGGCGGCAACAGCTCGTCGGAAATTCGCGTGCCCCCTCAGGGGGCTGCGAGTTTTCATGCTTATGCCAGGGAAACAGGCATTGTGTCCGAGCTGCTGATCGAGGAGCGGGCGCGCAATCATGAGGAGCCGACACATGACAATGGCTGGATTAACAGTGTTTGGGATATGGTGCAATACGATTTGGTTATGGCTACGCCTAACCTGTCGTTCCACTTGAACACTGCTATTACGGAAGTGCTGCTGGCGGATGATAAGACAGTGGAGGCTGTTATCGGTCTAGTGAATCACGCGGAGACGGAACTGAAGCTGTGTGCAGATATGTTTATCGATTGTACCGGAGATGGCATGGTGGCTGCTCTTGCCGGCTGCGAGTGGCGAATGGGTACGGAAGGAAGGGACGAGTTCGGCGAACCTCATGCTCCTGTTCAGGGGAGTGAAGCTGTTATGGGCAGCTCCATCCATTTCAAAGCGAAGGATACCGGACGTCCTGTGCCATTCAAGGCTCCTGCCTGGGCCGTTACTTATGAGAATCCTGA
The DNA here is from genome assembly GCF_017874215.1 of Paenibacillus eucommiae. Lineage (GTDB taxonomy): Bacteria > Bacillota > Bacilli > Paenibacillales > NBRC-103111 > Paenibacillus_AI > Paenibacillus_AI eucommiae. The sequence continues at coordinate 247,247 of NZ_JAGGLB010000002.1, read as the reverse complement.
TTTTTTCTATAAACAGGGGAGATGGCCAGGCGAGCTGCGCGGCGGTTACTGGTGGATTGAATTGTCCGTCCCCTGGCATACCATATATGATAACGAACGGCTGCGCCATGAATTAACCCGTCATGTTCTAGGCGTCTGGGACTGGATTAAAAACAGGGACCCTGAGCTGAAGGAAGCTGCCGCCAATTATGCGATAGATTGGATGGGTCAGGTGCCTGGAAAGCGGGAAAGCCGGCGAATCCTCGGTCAATATTTCATGACGGAGCATGATCCGCTGGAACGTACGGTGTTTCCGGATGAAATCGCTTATGGCGGCTGGTTTATTGATCTGCACGAGCCGGGAGGGCTGCTTGCTCCTTTCAGCGAGAGATCTGCCATCGAGGGTCATGACAGCGCCTATACGGCCAAAAGCTATGTCGGACCTTATGGAATTCCGCTGCGGATTTTAATAGCACACAATATGAACAATCTGCTGATGGCTGGCAGGAACGTCAGCGTCACCCATGCTGCACTTGGCACGGTCCGTGTCATGGGCACAACGGCTGTAATGGGCCAGGCCGCAGGGACAGCGGCAGCTTTTGCCGTTCGTGAAGGCAGCTCCATGCTAGAATTATCGGAACAGAGCGTACGGAATGTGCAGCAGGCGCTGCTTCGTGACGGATGCTTTCTGCCTAATGCGGTGAACGAAGACGCGGATGATCTGGCTCAGTCAGCTGCCATCCGTGCAAGCAGTGAAGCGAAGCTGAGCGGAGCGGAGCCCGCCGACTGCACCTCTGGGGCAGCATCGCCAAATGAGCTGTTGAGGCAAAGACGAGGGCAATGGATCGCCGTTGGTAGCGATCGCTTAGAGAAGCTGTCTGTGTGTCTCAGCAGCGAAATGGAAAGCGTACAATTCGTTGAAGCAAGGCTGTATGCAGTGGATCATATTTGGGATTATAGAGTCGAACCTGGTTCAGCTCTCGCTACGGCCATGCTGACTGTAGAGCCGGGCTGCGAGCAATGGGTGGAATGGCAGCTTGGACTCGACGTATCGGCATATAAAGGGAAATATGTGAGGCTGGATCTATGCGAGCAGCCGCATGTACGATGGCGCCAGGCAGAAGCCGTCGAACCGGGCCATGTCAGCGCTTATGATCTGGGGACAGGACGGATGCGGCGGCTTGGCACTGGCGTGACACAGAGCTTTCGCGTCGAGCCTGCCCAATCTTGCTATGGGGCGGACCAGGTGATTAGCGGTGTTACCCGACCATATCGGTCTACCAATCTATGGCGTTCCGACCAGGCGCAGCCGATGCCGCAGTGGCTGGAGCTATCATGGGAGCAGCCTGTTGAGATAGGTCTGATTGAACTGACGTTTCCAGGTCATCTGCTGCGGGACTATCGTTCGTATCCTGCTTTGTACCATGACCCGCAGTGTCCGAAGGACATTACTGTCGAAGCTTTCGTAGAAGGAAACTGGGTGGGAATCGGTTCGATTGAAGGCAATTACCAACGCCGACGGTCTATCGTTCCGGAGTTTACGGGTCAATGTGAGCATAAGGACCATCCAGGCGATATAAGCGAAACGGCCGAAACAGAAAAATCCATTCGTACAGGCAGGATTCGCGTTACAGTGCAAGCCACAAACGGTGATCCGGCAGCAGCCATCTACGAAATCCGCTGTTATTCCCAGGCAAGCAAGAATATGTTGGAGGTAGGGAAATGAAGCATAATTTGTTAGCGCCGATGGCCGAAGAACATACCAGATTTGTACCGCTGCCTAATGAGAAAGGCCATAACTCCGTATGGGATTTCATACGATCCCCGGATGGCCGGTTTTATTTGAGTATTTGCGGTGAAGACGAGAAGCCATTGTCGGCGCTTTTGTACGAATATGATCCGAAGACCGGAGATACAAGGCTTATTTTTGATTTGGAAAAATCCTGGATCGTAACACCGACTCAGATGCCTCCTAGTAAAATTCATACGAGCATCGATTTTTTGCCTGACGGTAAATTGATCATGACAACGCATAATACCGCTCCTGCCCCTGGACATAAACGATGGTCTTACGAGCAGCATTATGAGCACACTTGGGAAGGCTATCCAGGATCGATTCTGATTATTGTTGATCCAGATACCAATGATGTAAATGTAAGAGGCATTCCTGTTCCGAGGGAAAGTATTTATGGCGGCATGCTAGGGAATGATCCAAATTATTATTATTTTCTGGGCTATATGAAGGGTCATTTCTACAGATTGGACTTGACAACAAATGAACTGAAGGATTATGGCAAGGTGTCGGAATATTCCAGCTGCCGGTTGATCAAAGATGACAAAGGAATCCTATATGGCGGTTCCTATACGGGAAGTCTGTGGAGGCTGGACCCTGCCAAGGACGAGATTGAGGATCTGAAAATTTACTTCGAATCGCCTCATGGAACGAAATACCGCAGGCAGTTCATTTATGGCTTGAAATCTTCCAGGGGGACATTGTTTCTAACCAATAATGTGGATGGAGAGATGATCGAGCTTAATCCGGAAACCCTTGAAGTGACGAGGCATGGATTTATACATCTACGTCCGGAGCAGCCGAGGAACCCGATTGTCGGCTACGCTATTGGAGGCCTTGCAGCTGACGAGAATTTCGTGTTGTATTATGGCTTGGAAACCTATCACGGCAAGGATATTATGCGGCTGGTCAGATGGGATATTCTAAATGGAGGAGAACCTGAAAATCTGGGTCTTATAGCTCCTGGCGGAAAGCAATCCCATTATGTATGCGAAATGTTATTTGATGACGACGGCTTGCTGCATATCGTAGATGTGTGTGGCGAGTATTCCCCTTACATTCTGGTTGCTGATGTTAAGAAGCTGCAGCCGCCTGCACCTGAGGAGAATAATGGGGTAGCTGAGCAAGAAATGCCGCTGTCTCATTTACCTGTGCTTGAGAGTGCGCTTTCTATCGAACAGAGCATGCATATGAATGAAAATAAACACTATTTTATGCATATTGAAGCTGAGAGAATCCGCACATTGGCGCTGCATAGACACATAGATTGGAAAAATTCTGCTGTTAACTATATGCGTGTATCGGAAGGAAAGGTCAGATGCATTACAGGAAGTGACGCTGTCTACCTTATCATTGCCGAAGAAGATAGTGAAGGTCTTGAGACGCTTGTAGTCCTGCACGAGCACGGTAAGCCTTTGTCCAGTATCTCTCTGACTCACCATGAGACGGCGATTCTGACATCTGACAATGTCCTTCTTGTAGCCAATCTTATAGATACTACAATTCAAGCTGCAATTAAGCTGCAAAATATTCAGGCTGAGCGGATCGTATGCAAACTGGATGACAAGACCCTTTTGATTAGTGATACGGATGACAGATTATCAAAGCTTCGAATCGCAGAAGGTGGGAGCCTGTCCTTGCTGCCGGATATTTGTTTAGCGTCAGCCAATGCCCACGTTATCGCCCTGGATCATGGACGTCTTTTGTTATCGGGAAGTGGCGATCAGCTGCTGGTTTACCATATTGCAACGCAGGAGACGGATGTGCTGAGTATTACTGCGCCTTCGGTCAGAGGCAGAGCATTTCAAGCTGCTGTAACTGGCGGTATCGTTATGAACGACGGCTCCATCGCTATAGGTACCAAAGACGGTCTGTTCGCTCATATAACTCCAGATCTTGTAAAGATCAAAAGTTACGGCAGACTGTATTCTACAGGAGGCTTGCGGGATTTCGTCTCCTTTAAGGGTAATGCGATCGTAGGCGTATATGGCGATGCCATGGATGCCGGGCATGTGTTTTATTTTTCGGAGGAAAAAGGCTTCGTTGATCTGGGCCGTCCGAGAGTGATTAAGGACAACAGCCAATTAGTTAACATTGATTCAGAATGGGCAAGCATACTGCATATTTCCTGTCTGGCTTATTGTGCAGAAAGCGATCTGCTATGTGCAGCTTCGGCCGAAGGCTATGACACCGTTATTAGATACAAAAACGCGGTTACCCCAAGCTAATTGGGTTGTAGAAAATTATAGCAAAGCGTTAGCGTTATTGTAAGCAAAAGTGAGGGAAAATGAGAAGAGGCTATTCCGAAAGTCAACCAATGACTTAGGGAGGGCCTCTTTTGGCTGATTTTTTGAATTTTAACGATGTTTTTCATTGCTAAAGGCAGCTTTTCGCGTACGGCCGGCTCTTTAGTGATGTTTTATATCACTAAAAGTATTTGTCCTTTCGGTCAGGAAAGAGACGTCTGCTGGCAGTCCGTTTGAGCGTGGCGTGTTCGGCACTTTGTAGCTGAGAGAGGGAAGGGCTGTGGGTGGAAAAGCGATAGCGTCCGCATTTAAAGATTTGTTCCAACCTCCACATCCATTCCATTCAAGGGAACAAATCTTTAACAGCGGTTGGAGCCCACAGTCCGTTCCTTTCTCCTTGCACTAACGTATGAGCACCCTCCTTAAAGGAAAAACGCAAGGTGTTTTTTCCTATTGATTTTTAAAACATGAAATGGTAGTATAACTAGTATGGTAGTTGAATATGAATGAAAGAAACAATTAAAGGAGTGAAGGTGGGGTTTGAGTGCTAGATATGAAGGAAGCGATTTCATTGGCGAATATGTGTTCCATCTTAGGTGAATATTAATCAGAAGGGGTTCATTGGGGTTCAATGGGTTTCAAGTGCTTCAATTGCTTCAATTGCTTCAAGTGAAGAGGGTTATGTAACGTATTGTCATCTGTATCAAGTTGAAAACAAGGAAAGGTGACGTTGTGGTTTCTAAATGGGTTGACAAAAATGTCCGCTATATATTTTCACTTCCGGCTGTGTTGTTTGTTGCTCTAATGGTAGTTTTCCCACTTGCTTATACGGGTTGGCTTAGCTTTCACGAATGGAGCATGTCAGGAACTGAAGCTCCCAAATGGGTAGGACTGGAAAACTATCTTGCTCTCATCAAAGATACGAGGTTCTGGGAAGCTACCGGACGGACACTGTATTTCTCTTTCGGTGTAGTGGTTGCAGAAACTTTGCTTGGCGTACTTATTGCGCTGCTGCTCAACCGGAGCTTTAAATTTAAAAATTTGGTCAAGACGCTTTTCCTGCTTCCTATGGTCTCAACTCCAGTTGCGATCGCCATGGTATGGATGCTGATCTATGAGCCAACAGTCGGCTTTGCCAACTTTCTGCTCGGGAAGTTCGGCATTGATCCGCAGTTATGGCTGGCTTCCTCCAGCACGGTGCTTCATTCTTTGATGCTTGTGGATATTTGGGAATGGACGCCTATGATCACGCTCATCGTGCTTGGCGGGATGACAACCCTGCAGTCGGAACCTTATGAATCGGCAGTAGTCGATGGAGCGAACAGATGGCAAATATTTTGGAAAATTACTTTTCCATTGCTGCTTCCAACGATCGTAGTCGCTATGCTGCTGAGAATGATCGATGCTTTGAAAACGTTTGATTTAATTTATGCGACCACGCAAGGCGGCCCTGGGAATTCTTCCGAGACCTTGAATACTTATGGGTATGTGCTCGGATTCAGTTTTTTCAAGGTGGGACTAGCTTCAGCTCTAATTATGCTGTTTTTGCTGCTTGTAGCGATGGTTAGTTTGTTTTTTGTCTACGTAAGAAAAAAGGCAGGGGTTGATCAATGATGCATGCAGCTTACCCGAATCAGGCGAAGCCGAAATCAGCGAGGTTTTCACGCAAAGCTATCAGCTCGGTCACATTCTATGTAGGACTGCTGCTTATTCTAGGGGTCATTTGCTTTCCCTTCCTTTGGATGATCCTGGCTTCGTTAAAAACACAGGTGCAAATTATGTCCATGGATCAATTGTTTGTGTTCAGTCCGATCCTGAATAATTATCAAACCGTATTCGGTCAATATGAATTTGTCAAACCGATTATGAACAGTCTGATCATCGGTGTTGCATCCACGCTCCTGGCTATATTGCTGGGGCTGCCTGCAGCCTATGCGATTTCCCGATACAAACAAAACATGCTGGGTCTTATTATATTGATGGTTCGTTTTATTCCCGGCATTACTTTTTTAATTCCATGGTACATTATTTTTTCCAAAATGGGGCTTGTGGATACACATTTCGCGCTGTCGTTGAGCCATCTGCTTATTAATTTGCCCTTCATTATCTGGATCATGATTCCTTATTTTGATTCCTTGCCCAAAGAGCTGGAAGAGGCTGCTATTGTTGACGGCTCCTCGATTGTCGGGCTGTTTCTGCGGATTATCGTGCCGCTTTCTGTTCCTGGCATTATTACCGCGTCCCTGCTTTCTTTTATTTTTTCCTGGAATAATCTCGTGTTTTCAATGGCACTTGCCGGAGGGAAGACGCAAACACTTCCGCTAGCCATTTTCAATTTTATTTCGTATGCAGCTATTGATTGGGGCGCTTTGATGGCTGCCGCGGTCTTGATCACCATCCCGATTCTGATCCTGTCATTAACGTCTCAACGATTTATTATGCAGGGTCTGACAGCCGGGGCCGTAAAGGGGTGACTATGAAAGGGGGAATCCTAAATCCGCTTACATTATTTAGAGTAATCAAAGCTTAAAGAAAACATCGATTATGGGAGGGTTTAAAAAAATGAAAAGCTTTTGGAAAAAGTCTTCTCTCTTGCTGCTTGCATCTGTGATGATTTTAACAGGTTGTGGTTCCAACAATAATGAAGGTGCCGCAACGCCAGATGGCGGAGCTTCAACGCCGAGTGACAAGCCTTATGCCGGAACAGAGATCCGGTTCGTGATGGCCGTGCATCCTTGGCTGGATGCAATTAAGACGATGCTGCCAGAATTTGAGCAAAAAACCGGTATTAAAGTGAAAGTGGAATCCTTCAGTCAAGAGCAGACAAGCAACAAAATGGCTGTGGAACTAAATGCCAAAACTTCTTCACTGGATGTAATGTTTATTCGTCCGCTGGATGAAACGAAGCTTTTCTCCAAAAATGGCTGGGTAGAGCCGCTTGGAAAGTATGTGGACAATGATCAAGAATACGATGTAAAGGATTTCATTCAGTCCTCATTGGATACTTCTACTTATGATAATCAATTAATTGGTATTCCCATAACGACAGAGCGGGAAATTCTGTACTACCGGAAAGACTTGCTGGAGCAAAACAATATTGCTGTTCCAACTACGATGGATGAATTGATGCAAGCAGCGGAAAAGCTTCATGATCCTGATAAAGGGATGTACGGGTTTGTTGCCCGGGGCAGAAAAGTGGTTGCTGTTACCCAGTTTTCCGGGTTCCTTTACAGCTTCGGCGGACAGTTCCACGATGGCGATCAAGCGACAATAAATACACCAGAGGCATTGGCTGCTTTTAAATATTACGGAGATATGCTCAATAAATTTGGTCCTCCGGGAGCGATTAATATGCATTGGACCGAAGCGGCTGCAGCGTTTGCTCAAGGTAAAGTAGCACTATTCACGGATGCGGACGCAATTTATCTGAACGTCGCGGATCCATCCAAATCTACGGTAAGCGACAAGGTCGGTTATGCCATGTTCCCGGCAGGTCCGGCAGGAGCCAAGCCTTATAATGTCAGCTCCGGTGCGCTGGCTATCAGCCAATTCTCCAAAAACAAAGAAGCGGCTGCTGAGTTTGTGAAGTGGGCGACCAGCAAGGAGACTGTATTGAAAACTCAAACAGCCGGTAACCCGGGTGCGAGACAATCGGTTTGGAGCAATGCGGAGTCCACCAAGGATTATCCGGCTGATTTGGTAACGGTTATTAATGAAACGACTAAAATTGGTGTGGGGATCGACCGTCCGCAAGTTATAGGTGTAGCCGAGGCGAGAGATATTATTAGCGGACCGATGAGTGCTGCGATTGAAGGTAAAGATATTCAAGCTGCTGCCGACAAAGCTCAGAAGGATTTCCAGGCACTGATTGACAAAGAGAAGCAAGCTCAATAAAAAAAGCGGGAGGGCAGCAGTGCAACTATGTTGCTCTTCCCCCTACAAACTGGAGAGAAGGAACATCATATGAAAAGAATAGGTTTTATCGGACTCGGCCGTATGGGCAGTGGAATTTGCCATCAATTAATATCCAAAGGGTATTCAACTGCTGTATTTGACATCAACGCAACGAATCTTCAAGCTTTTGCCCAGATTGCGACAATTGCCGCGGATAAAAAGGAGCTTCTGGAAAGCAGCGATGTGATTTTTCTGTCTTTGCCCGGATCTGTTCAAGTGGAAGAAACGGTGCATGAATTTATTTCCTATGGAATTTCAGGTAAAACTATTATCGATTTAAGCACAAGCTATCCGTTATCTTCGAAAGAGCTTTATCATAAAGTTACAGCTGCAGGAGGGTTTTTCGCTGATGCCTCTTTAACGGGAACTCCCACACATGCAGAACAAGGGGCATTAATCGTCACAGTTGGTGGAGACATGGAAACCTACGAGGATTGTTTGCCCATAATCAGCACGTTTGCTTCTAGAGGTGTTCATTATATTGGAGGCCCAGGGGCAGGGAATATCGCCAAGCTTGCCAATAACTATTTGTCCATTATGTATGTTGCGCTGTATGCTGAAATATTTCCGCTGGCTGAGAAGCTGGGTTTTGATACGCAGAAGCTGTTCGAAATTATCGGACAAAGCGGGGTGAGCTGCCCGATGTATCAGAGCAATGGAGCCAAAATTGTGAATAAAACGTATGATCCTTCTTTTTCCCTGGATTTTGCACTCAAAGATATTACGTATGTGAAAAGGCTGTTTGATGAGCAGCAAATGCCTTCCTTCGTTCTGGATGGAGGATTAAACCTGCTTCGTCTTGGACATCTCAAAGGCTATGGATCTAATGACTTGTCGGAAATGGCCCGGGTGACCAGAGAACTTATGGAGCATGAATAGGAGCTAAGCAGGATGAACCGTCCAAGCAGTAGTCAATCATTGCAATCATTGCGGGAATTTTATATCGATCATTTGCAAACCGTGTTACTACCTTTCTGGCTTCGTTCGGTTGACTGGGAAGATGGAGGCTATTATAACTGTTACGATAATTCAGGCAGCACACTTGTTAGTGATGATAAGTATACTTGGTCACAAGGCAGATTTGTTTGGATCTATGCTAAGCTCGCATCGCTTGAGGGTGGCGTTTTTGCTGAAGGGGAGCAGAAGCAGTTTCTGAATTTAGCAGCTCATGGCGCCCGCTTTCTGATGGACCATAGTCTGTTAGAGAATGGGAACTGTACGTTTCTGATGGACAAGAAAGGTAATCCCAAGAGAGCATCGGATGAGGTTCCCTATGATTCCAGTATTTTTGCGGATTGTTTTGCTGCTGCCGGGCTCGCGAAGTATGCTGCTGTGGCGAAGGATGCAGATAGCTTAGATTTTGCCAGAAAGATCTATGATTCTATCCTTAAGAGGTATCAAAAGGGCAGCTATCATATGGCCCCTTATCCAACACCAGAAGGCTATAAATCTCATAATATTCCGATGATAATGCTCAATCTGACCCAGGAACTGCTGGAGGCGGAAGAGGCTCTAGGGGCTGGGGATGCGGAAACGGGGCACTACCGGAAAAATCTCAAGCAGCTTATGGATGAAATTATGGTACATTTTGCAGATGATCAAGGTGTCTTGAATGAAATGATCGGGATGGATAACAGCCGGCTAGATTCCTTACTGGGCCGGTATTGCAACCCTGGGCATGTCATTGAGGATATGTGGTTTGTGATTCATGCTTCACTCAAAATCAAGGATCAAACCTATGTAAAGCCTGCTGCAAAAATTACTAAAAAAATGTTTGAGCTGGGATGGGACTCTGAGTATGGCGGATTGCTGCTGTTTGTTGATCGAGAGGGCGGCAAGCCTACAGGGGATAAGAACGGCCATGAGCTAACGCCCATGGTGCAGCAAATAGAGCAAAACTGGGATAACAAGCTGTGGTGGCCTCATTCGGAAGCTTTGTACACTTCACTGCTTTGTTATAAGCTGACTCAGGATGAAGCTTTTATGGATATGTATGGCAAGGTTCATGACTATACGTTCCTAACCTTTCCGAATCCGGATAAGGAAATTGGGGAATGGATTCAGATCCGCAAGCGTAATGGGGAACCGATTCATAAGGTGGTTGCTCTTCCGGTCAAGGATCCCTTTCATATTATCCGGAATTTCATCTATGTTATCGAATTGCTTGACGGTTTGTCTATGGAGCAGCACGGTATGAAGGAGGGACTCCTATGAGTATGGTCAAAAAGCTGCTTGAGCCCATTCCGATTCCACCTGTTGTGCGCATCAGGCAAAAGTTTGACAGCAGCCATATCAAGGATATTCCAGCCAAGATGAAGCAGGAGCTTACAACGCCTGGAACACTCGACCGCATTCGGGAAGGACAGCGCGTAGCTGTAGCGGTTGGCAGCAGAGGGATTAACAACTTGGCCATCATGACGAGAGCTTTGCTTGATGAAATCAAAGCGGTTGGCGCGCATCCTTTTATTGTACCCTGCATGGGCAGTCATGGGGGAGCAACTGCGGAAGGGCAGCTTGAAATACTGAAGCAGCTTGGCATAACGGAAGCTGCCATGGATACGCCGATTCTGGCATCGATGGAAGTGGTGGAGTTAGACAGATTGGACAATGGAGTAGCCGTATATGTCGACAAATATGCGTTGGAAGCAGATGCTATCGTAGTTATTAACCGGATTAAGCCGCACACGGCTTTCCGCGGACCTTACGAAAGCGGTTTGTTAAAGATGATTGCCATCGGTCTTGGCAAACAAAAGGGTGCTGAGGCGATTCATCAGCTTGGCTTTAAGCACATGGCGGACAATATGCCCGCCGCTGCCCGCTGCATGATCCGAAAGCTGCCGATTCTTTTTGGCGTGGCGATTGTCGAGAATGCCTATGATCAAACGTACCGGATTGAGGCGATCCCGACGGAACAAATCGAACAGCGGGAGATTGGGCTGCTGGTGGAAGCGAAGGAGCGTCTGCCGAAATTTTTAATGCCTGAGTTTGATGTGCTCGTAATTGATTACATTGGTAAAAACATTAGCGGTGATGGCATGGACCCGAACGTAACAGGCCGCTTTCCGACTCCGTATGCATATGGGGGACCAGAAGTAACTAAAATTGTTGCACTGGATTTGACCAAGGAATCGAAAGGAAATGCAGCGGGAATCGGATTATCCGACTTCACTACCCGGCTCCTGGTGGAAAAAATGAACGCCGATGCCACCTATGCCAATGGACTGACCTCAACCGTATGCTTGCCTTGCAACATTTCCACAACATTGGACAATGATTTCTATGCCATAAAGGCTGCGGTTAAAACATGCAATATATTAGACTACAACCAGTGCAGACTAGTGCGTATTAGAGACACGCTGCATCTGGGAGAGATAGAAATTTCGCTTAGTATGCTGGAAGAGGCGCGAAGCCACTCCGATATTGAGCTTTTATCCGATCCTTATTCATTCATTTTTGACGAGAACGGAAATCTCAGCAAGAAGTAAGCAGGAATATAGATATTAGTTGTAAGTTTTTGGGTCTTATGCTAGTATAACTAGTATATTAATATAATGTTGGTAGGGAGAAGATGGAAGTTGCAAAAGCAAAGTAAGCTGGGAAAAGGGTTGAATCGCGATTATGTATATGACATTGTCAAACAAAATATACTGACCTTAAAGTTCGAGCCTGGCATCATGATTTCCGAGAAGGACATAGCCGAAAAGCTGGAGGTCAGCCGTACACCTACCCGGGAAGCCTTTATTAAATTGGCCGAAGAAGGCCTGATCGTGATTTACCCGCAGAAGGGATCCTTCGTTTCTTTGATTGATATGGATCAGGTGGAAGAGGCCAGGTTTGTAAGAGAGACTATGGAGGTTGCCATCCTTAAAATAGCCTGTGACATATTTACCGAAAATGACTTAATCGATTTGGAAGTGCTTATTTCACAGCAAAAAATTTACAGCGAGCACAAAAATTACGAAAAGCTGCACGAGCTTGATGAAGAGTTCCATAGAACAATTTTCATTAAATGTGGTAAAAATAGAATCTGGGTCCTTATTCAGCAAATGCTTTCCCACTATAAACGGTTTAGAAACCTGCTGTTAGCCGTTTATTTTGATTGGGAAATCATTATACAGCAGCATACCTGGATCGTCCAATATATTCGTGAACATAACTTTGAATTAGCCGAGAAGGAACTCAGAGTACATGTGAAATCCCGTTTTGAGAAAGATGCCCTTCTTCAAAAATATCCCAATTTCTTTCTTCAGCAGAGAGGATAAATAGAAGAATACGAAAGAGGTTTCCATACAAAGCCGAGCCGAATTCAGACAACGTTCTGACTTCGACCCGGCTTTCTTTTGATATTTTAGGAGGACAAACAGGCTTCCAGGCAGCGGATTAAATCCAGCACATTGGCAGCCGTAATGCCTATCGTCGCAATTTGAAACACATTATTGTGCAGCAAATAGTCGCTTTCATATTGGACAAAAAAGCCTTCCTTCGCCAGAGTATCCCCAATTGTTTGGGAAGAAAGCGGTTTTGCCAATGGAATCGTCACTATAAAAGGGGCAGCATGCTTCTTTTCAGTCATAGTAGTTAGGCCTGCACGCTGTAATTCTGTAATTAATAATTCATACACTTCTATTAACCGTTCATACGGATCGTCAGTACAATATTTCTGAAGCGCCTGGGAACATGCATCGAGTAAATTTGATGAGTGTGAGAAGGGAACACTGTTCTTTGCTGCGTACATGCCCAGATCGAGATAACGCGGCAGCTTGGAAGAAGGCTCAAGTTCTTCCTGATGAAAGACAAAAGTAAGTCCGGTATAGCCGCCAATGGCTTTCCCACTAACACCGCTGGCCAAATAAACATGTGCCAGATTCACACGAACTGCACCAATTGAGCTCACACAGTCTAAACATAGCTTGATTTGATATGCGTGACAAAGCTGCTGTATACCCTCAACATCGTTTAACATGCCTGTCGAGGTTTCGCCATGTACAACCCATAACCAACTATAAGAGCCTTCCCGCATGTAAGGCTCAATGTCTTCGAAACTAAACGGTTTCCCCCAAGTCTCCTCCAGAACATCAAACTTTAATTCCATGCGCTCTGCATGATCCACCAGCCGATGTCCGAACTCTCCGTTTACTAGAATGAGACCCCTTCCATCCAATAGGGATAGCTGACCCGCAATTGCATCATTCGCCAATGTCCCTGAGCCCAAGAGAACCTTTACATGATTGGCTTGTGTCATTTCTTTTAACAGCATTTGCACGTTACTCATTGTATCCATAAAGGCCGAAGAGCGATGCGATAGGGGCTGTTGCTTCATCACATTGGCAACATCTTCTTCAATAGGTACGGGTCCAGCATAAAAGGTTACGGGCTCAGTTTGGGATGCAGGCGGTTCAAACAGCTTAGCCGCATCTGAGCTTTCGAAGGATTGCTTGGTCATATACATAGGCTGGAAGACTGCGTCTTTATTACCGACGAGATGGGCAAATGGAATGAAGCCAAGCCTGCGATAAAGCTTAAGCTGACGGGTCGTTCCAGACATAATGGCTAATTCTACGTTATTGTCCCATAGGTATCGTTTCAAATACTTCGCCAATCCATAAAAAACCTGACCTGTCCGATGTTCCTTTTCTACAGATAACAGTCTGATTTCTACCATGTGCTGGGGAACAAAGGGCAAATAGGCATCAAGCGGCGGAAGCTTCTCGTCTAATGAAAATGGGCGTTGATTTCGTATAGCTAGCATGGCGACAAGCTTCTCACGTTTCTTGCCGATTAAATAAATATTTTCATTATGAAAACGGTCAACCCGCTTTCCTGTATCATTCGGTGCATGCTGCGGAATTTCTTCAACAAACGTCATATAATTCAGTCTATGAATTTGTTCCATCTCCATAGAGGTCGAAGCAATTTTATAAACTAAACTCATGTAGTCCAACTCCTAACAATTTCCATGATGTTGCTCCTGTGCGCATAGAGGATAAGAAATACGGCAAGTAGTCCGATTAGAGCGTTAGTCCATGAATGCTGGAAATGGAAAATAAGCAGAGGAAAGGTGAGAATAGCAGTAAGACCAGCTGGTGAAAATCGTCGGGAAAGTATCAGAAACACCAGAGCGAGGGCAAGCATAAGAAGAAAAATTCTCCAATCCAGGATAAGCGCGCCACCAGCAAAAGGGGACATTCCTTTGCCGCCCTTGAAGCCTAAAAACACTGGATAAATGTGTCCAATAATGACTGCCAGCAGAGCTAGCAGCAGGTAAGTCAAGGATGATGTGACCTTCCCGGCTGCATAAACCACCAATGCAGCTTTGGAAGTGTCGCCTATAAAAGTAATAAGAAAAGCTTTCGAGCCGTACATTCTCCCTGCATTCCTGGCTCCAACATTCCTGCTTCCAAGCGTACGGATATCTTGACCATATTGAAGCTTGACGAGGAAATAAGCGGTTGAAAAGCAGCCGACTATATAAGCCAGGATGAGAACAGCTGTCTGGAGCATGGAATAACCTCACCCCATTCAGGAATAATCTTGTTTATGTTTGATTATAAAGCTGTTTGCGATTAAAACTAGTACTATGTTTAGGTAGTACCGCTACCTAAGTATATGAATTGGATAGTTAATATTGTATTTGAGTTTATTTACATGAATGGAGGGTTCGATTCAAATAATCATAAGACGGGTTAGAGGACCACTGAGGGAAGCCGGTTCAATACTTGGATAAGAGAGAAAAACAATAGAGAGTCAATTAAAAATGGATGGCTTCGCTACTTCCAGCGGCTGGGCTCAATCTTCTTCTTTCTCTGAAGCCATCTTTTGAGCAAGCTTTCTTCCTTCTTTTCTTCAAGTATGCGTTTGATGCCTTGCATAAGAACTTTAGGTCTCATTTCGTCCTCATGCTTCAGGTTGTGCAGCTCTTCATAGAAATTATCGTTCATTTAACCCATCTCCACTGTGTTTGTCTGAGTATAGTTATCGTTGATTTAACGGTTTATGAACCATGTTTAATGACTCTCTCAATTTTCCCTTATGTCTAATTATACCAAGGATCAATGACAAGATCAATAAAAAATAGAACGTTTGATCCCATTTTTTTTACTGGGCTGAAATCCAGGTTTGATCACTGAGTTTCAGGACTATTTATCGCAATTGCTAATCGCAAAGATGAAATGAAAAAGCAAAAAACCAGAGCTTTGCTAAAGCGCAGCCCTGGTTTGGTTTATAAAAGAAAATCGTCTTACTGAGAAACAGTAAAATAAAAGAAATAAAATGTCGTATTTTGTTGACAAATATATGGAAAAATTTTATGATATAAATAGTTATAAAGACACATTTCCTTAATCTGAATAGCGCAAACTGGTCAAGAATACAGGTTGCAAACCCGGGTCTAAAGAACCATATGAGGCGGCCCGGCTTTTCAAGAAAGGACGATGGTTATGTTAGGTTTAACATGGACACTTATAGGATTATCATTGTTTGTTGCTATTATTGTTACTATGGTTCGGATCATATACGACAAGGACAGACAGCCATAACAACCTTGAAGAGGTTCATAACCGAAGTATGCTCATGCCCGACAAAAGCCTGACTTAAGCTCAACTTAAGCCCGAACTGCAAGGAAAGCTTGCTCAACAGGGACGTATTCCTCACCAAGAGCTTTGGCCACCGCTTCATAGGTGATTGAACCTGCAGCTACATTCACACCAAGTCTAAGCGAAGGATTATCTTGAATGGCTTGTCTCAAGCCCTTATTTGCAATTTGCAAGGCATAGGGCAGAGTTACATTTGTCAAAGCAAGAGTAGAGGTGCGTGGTACGGCACCAGGCATATTAGCAACTGCATAGTGGACGACGCCGTGCTTGACATAGGTAGGATTATCATGGGTAGTAATCCGGTCTGCTGTAGCAAATATGCCACCCTGGTCAATTGCAACATCAATGACCACAGAGCCTGGTTTCATGGCTTTAACCATGTCCTCACTGACTAATTTTGGCGCTTTTGCTCCTGGAATTAGTACGGCTCCTATCGCTAAATCTGATTCAGCGACGGCAGCAGCAATATCAAACGGGTTAGACATCAAGGTTTGAAGCGCTGCACCGAAAATATCATCCAACTGGCGAAGACGATCTGCATTGGAGTCAATAATAGTAACATCAGCGCCAAGTCCAAGAGCAATCTTAGCCGCATTCGTACCTACTACTCCACCGCCGATAATAGTGACCTTTCCACGCTTTACCCCCGGGACCCCGCCAAGCAGAATCCCCTTTCCACCATGAGGCTTTTCCAATAATTGCGCACCAATCTGTACGCTCATCCGTCCAGCTACCTCGCTCATAGGGGTAAGCAATGGTAGGGAACGGTTTAATTCTACAGTTTCATAGGCAATGGCAGTTACACCTTGTTCTTTAAGAGCACGGGTTAACTCAGGTTCTGCCGCTAAGTGCAAATACATAAACAAAATTAGGTCTTTGCGGAAAAAAGGATATTCCGATGCTACAGGTTCTTTGACCTTCATAATTAAATCCGCACGTGACCAAACATCAGCAGCACGGTCCAATATTTGCGCTCCAGCCTGCAGATAATCTTCATTCGTAAATCCGCTGCCGATTCCGGCCTGATTTTCCAATATGACCTGATGACCAGCCTTCACAAAGGATACGACGCCAGCAGGAGTAAGGGCAACACGGTTTTCATTGTTCTTTATCTCTTTTGGTATTCCGATTAACATAGCAGATCATTCTCCTTCAATTTATACTCTTTACCAAGTATAAGGAATTAAACGGAAGTTTGGTTTGTTAGGAATTGAGAAAAAACGACATTGTTTTTGTGGATTTGAACAAATACGATCAGCCTTAAATGAGATGCCCTTTGATTTTCATGGGATGTCCATTTTGAGTGTAGACCCGGGGCACCCTTTTACCAATAGAACAAACAACTTCATAGTTGATGGAATGAGTTAACGCAGCAATTTCATTGCTGGAGATAGATAGCTCACCGCAGCGGCCGATTAATGTAACTTCATCACCTATCTGTACGTCGGGGAGCCCGGTTACATCAAGCATCATTTGATCCATACAAATTCTGCCGGCAATCGGTACCCTTTGTCCACGAATCAGAACAGAGCCGATGTTGGAAAGCAGGCGTGGGACTCCATCAGCATAGCCGATAGGCAGGGTGGCAATCTGGCTGGTTTTCATAGTCTGAAAGGTACGGCCGTAGCTGACAGATTGCTGCTTTGCAACACTTCTAATAGAAGAAATCTCCGATTTCAAGCTCATTGCGGGTTGGAGCGGATAAGCTGGGTGGGAGTCCGCACCTGAAGGTAGTAAACCATAGAGACTTATGCCGATTCGAACCATATCCAAGTGCATATGAGGAAAATTGATAGTCCCTGCACTATTGCAGCAGTGTTTAATGGGAATATGGATTTGATGCTTCTCAAGATGCTCAATCAAGGAAGTGAAGAATTGAAATTGTTGGTCGGTAAAAGAGGAATCTTCACTTTCTGCAGTTGCAAAATGGGTAAACAAGCCTTCAAGCTTAACAAATCGGGAACCGGCTGCTTTCTCACATAAAGCTTGTGCTTCATCGAAGGTGGTGAGGCCAAGACGGGACATGCCCGAATCCACTTTAAGATGTGTACGCGCCTGCATACCCAGTTGTTCTGTGCATGCTATTAATTGCTGCAGCTCAGCATCTGAACCAACAGTTATAGTAATGTGATGCTTAACTGCTGCCTCAACCGCATGCGGCGGTGTGTAACCAAGAAGCAGTATTGGGTGTTCTATTCCAGCCTTCCGAAGCTGCAATGCCTCCTCCAGGAAAGCCACACCCAAATAATTGGCACCTGCTTGAATGGCCGAGCGTGCAACCTCTTCAGCTCCATGTCCATACCCATCAGCTTTCACTACAGCCATAAGCAAGCAGGATTCACTCAATTTGGCTTTAAACATAGCTGCATTTTGATAAATGGCATCCAGAGAAATTTCAACCCATGTGTTGCGATAACTGAATGTATTCACGATTTAAATCGTCCTCACTCTTGAATTTACTATCCTTTATACTATATGAAAGGAAGTGAAGGCTTGGTATGTTAGAAAACGAGAAAATATTCCCAAGCTTATGTGGATTTGAACAAAGTCTTCGCAGAAGTCTTCACAGGATACATCAAAAATAAGAAAAAAACCAGTTCGTCTGCGTGCAGACAAAATTGGTTTTATTAAGAGATAAGAAATTTCAAACGCTTTACAGCGGTAAAGTGCCAAAAAATTGAAATATATGAATCATGGAATCAATAAGGAAGTCCCCCTATTCCTTATAGTCATTCTCCCTTTCGTTCAGGAAACAAAGGCATGCTAGCAGTCCAGTTTCGTATCAGTCCTGTTTTGTGGCGTGCGGGTTTGAGCGTGCGCTTCACTTAACGATGTTTTTCATCGTTAAAGTACGTGTTCCAGGTCAAACCGTCACGTTAACGATGAAAAACATCGTTAAAGTAGCAGATCCGCTCCGTTGTACGTGCTGGCGGGGCCGTCTTCATGCCCAGTGCCTTTGCCAGAGGGGAAATCTCCTCCGACCAAGAGAAAAACCCTTGCTGGCAGTCCGTTTGATCTTGGTGTTCATGCCATTCATACGATTGTAGCTGAGAAGAGGGAAGGGGTGTGGGCGGAAGATCGGAAGCGTCCGCCTTTAAAGATTTGTTCCAACCCTCTCATCCATTCCATTCAAGGGAACAAATCTTTAACAGTGGCTGGAGCCCATACCCTTTACCTCCTCCAAGCGCTAGCGTCACGAACACGTACCTCTTAGGACGTTACAAGGCGTTTTTCCTACAGATAGTCAGCAGACGGGACCATTGAACTGCTTATTCCTGCACTTCAATGACAACCATTTGATGACAACTCACTTCTGGAACGGTATAAGTGAGCAGTCCATTCTCCTGCTGCATCGGCAATTCACTGCCCTGAGGGGCGAGCAGCACCCGCTTGGCTGGTACTGGAAGCCTTAATGAAACCTGCACATCGTGAATCGGAACTAAATCCTCAATAACTTCAACACCATTTCCGCGTTTCACGGGGGAGGCGTAGAGCAAATGGTTTACATATCTTTTCTCCTGCTCTTGGAACTGAAGGGTTACAATACCTTGCACAGGCAGCGTTGTTGCCAGGCTTTTGCCGGGGAGAAGGCGGTCGAGTGCGTGTAAAACAACCTCTTTCAGAATCAGGCTGCCTTTTGTCGCATAGTCATCGAATACATTCCAGGCGATATAGATCCCTGCCGGCCCTTCGACCATGCCAGGACCAGAAATGCTGCCGGAGCTCGGTGTATGCTGATGGGAGCAGAACTTGAACGCTTCCCGATTAAAGTAAGGTTCTTCCCGGTGCCCAAGCTCAGTTCCACCATTTAAAGCAATCTGCTGGCCATCGGCATAGAAAATGTAAGCAGCCGGATGGAGATTGCGCAGCTCAAAGTGTGGCTTGAAATAATCCGGCTTGTAAGGATTTTCTCCGATCCAGGATACTCCTAAATCTATGGCGAAGGCGTCCCCTTGCTGGTTGAGACCGCTTCTTCCGGTAGCCAGTACCTTACCGCCATTGCTGACAAACTGCTGTATCTTTTCCGTTAGTTCTACTGACATCAGCACCTCATCAGGCAAAATCAGTACGCGATAATCGTTGAAATCTGCTTGCATATCGATGACATCAAACAGCAGCTTGCCTTCCAAAAGCATGCGTATAGCCCCTGTATCCGAGTTGACCCCACGATTCTCATGAGTTAAAGCAAGCTTATCTCCTCTTACAGCCTCTAAGGATAGCAGTGCAACATCAGCAACATTAGTTGCACCTATGCACCAAGCTTCTTTTTCCTCAACCTCAGCATAAGCTGCGCCAATGGTCGAGTAGGTAGCTTCATCCAACAGCCCGCTTGGGTGCATCTGGTCGCCAATCGAGCATCTGGCGCCATTGGCGATGCTAAGGGCAGCTTCATACCGCAAAGCATTCGGATGCTTGTAGCCTCCAAACTCGCCCCATGTCGTGTGGAACTTCCCGGTCATTCCCAGAAAAGGCATGCCTAGCGTTTGGGCATAACGGGCGGACAAAGGGAAATGGTCATAGCCCCAGCCCCCAGTAGGCAAAGACTCCAGTTCCAAATGGGAATTCATCTGGGCCAAGTCTCTGCGGCCGCGGCTAATATGTCCTCCATTGTGGAAGACAGGCAGACCGGGACTAAGGGAATGGACGAGTTCATTCACACGTCGCGTATACTTGGCATAGGTACGTTTGGCTTGTTCAAATACAGCTTGATCATCTCTGGGATCTAGTCCCTCGCTTCTTAATTCATTCATACAGGTATGGCAGTAACAAGCGCGTTCGCCAACGATATCCAGGAAAATGCCGTCTGTGTCATAGCTCGTTACGACTTCTTCGATTTGCTTCAGCAGGACATCTAAATAAGGTGAGTTCAAGCAAAATAAATGGTAGCCAGGATCCAGAAAGCTCTGTACCCAGGATGTCTGTTCCTGCTTGTCACGCACCAGCCACTCGGGATGCTGTAAGGTGAGCTTCTCATCTAACCCTGCAGAAAGGTATACCGGTGTTTTTACATCAATCTCATGTGCAGCCTCAATCATTGCACCCAGCAAATCGAATTGTAAGCCGGGATGTATAGTATTTGCTTCGCTAGGATGATACGCCCATCCGTGATGACACTTGGAAAATATCGTGATCGAATCTACATGCCCCTTCTTAAGCATTTGCTGGAATTGCTCTTTATTGAAGGATGCACCTATCGCTGGAATAGCTTCGGAAGTATGGAAATCTAGATGTATTTGGCGGAATCTCATGTTTGCAGCTCCTGTCATATTGGTTTTGAAATCTACCCTTTCAATATAACGAACAGCACTAGACACGTATAGAGCAATAACGATAAAAATAGGACATTTACGACTTTAATCTATGACTGATATAATAGCTTTATACAAATGGGAGGGAAGTAGAGGGAGAGTATGGAATGTTTGCAGCTCGATATACCGCCTTTGCCGCAATTTATTACGATAGGGCATGGGATGTGGCATCCTGGAGAATGCCATTTTCATCGCAACTTTCAAGTGTATGATATGCTGATCGTTGTCCGGGGAACGTTATATATGGCTGAGGAAGGAAAGGAATATGAGATCGGGGCAGGCAACATGCTTGTTCTGGAACCAGGGAAGTCACATTGGGGGTACCGCAAGTGCGAAGAAGAGACGGAGATCTATTGGATGCATTTTGTGCATACGGCTGCACCCACGCTGATTTCCGACAAACAAATTCAATGGTCTTCTCTGATGCGCAAAGGTACTGAGCGTGATGAGGCACCTTCTGAACAGATGATGTATTTGCCTAAATTTGTCCATACGGATCTGGCTCCTTTCATTCCTACTCTAAGGGAGCTGCTGCACGTACATAGCACATTTACGCTATCCAACGTGCTGCGATTGCAGTCGCTGCAGCTGCAGTTTTTTAGCCAGATGCAGGATTTGGTTATGGCCAGCCAAATTCCTACAAGATCATTTCAAATTTGCAAGCTGGTTGAAGATTATTTGAAAAAAAACATAACCCTGCCTTTTTCCGCTGCATTGATGCAAAAGAAGCTGCAGTATAATATTGATTATTTGGCCAGATGCCTGAAAATCTACACGGGGATGACGCCTCTTCAATACTTGCAGGCTTTACGGATCGAGGAGGTAAAAAGGCTGCTCATGAATAACAATACGCCAATTCCGCTTATTGCAGAGCAAGCAGGATTTACCGATTACAATTATTTTATTCGTGTATTCCGTAAGCAGGTTGGGGTCCCACCGGGGAAATACCGCCGTGAGAAGCAAGGTTTTATGTGAGCATCACCATCTATTGAAAATCTGACAGGATAAAAAAAGGAGCTTACAATGAACAAGCTGAATTTATTTATGAAAGCTTCAAGATTTCGGGTTATCCCTGTTATGATCATCCCGGTTATCCTTGGTGCTATGGGAGCTTATGCCTGGGAAGGTATTTTTCATCCGTTTTTGTTTGTGATCACGCTCGTGGGAGCTGGGGCAGCGCATCTTTTTTCCAACATGATTAATGATTTATGGGATTTTCGCAACGGAGTGGACGTGGCCGCTAAAGAAACTGCTTCTACAATCAGTACGAACTCCGGATATTTGGCTAACGGGATCGTAACTGAGCGGATATTCGCCGCTTTGACCTGGATGTTATTGGGGATAGCCCTGATATGCGGAATTATTCTTAGCTTTTATACAGGATGGGGTGTGCTTATTTTTGGGGGCATAGGGGCTTTAATCGCTTACTTCTATGTGGCTCCGCCTTTAAAGTTCGGCTATCGGGGCAAGGGATACAGTGAGGTGGCGATCTTGGTATCATTCGGGATTCTCCCGGTAATGGGTACTTATTTTGTACAGACACTGCAGTTCGATTATCGCGCCTTGATGCTTTCTCTGCCGATCGGTCTGCTCACCACATTAATTTTATTCAATCATCATTTTCTGCACTGGCAGTCGGATAAGGAGTCGGGTAAGCTTACTTTGGTAGTCGTATGGGGAGAACGGAGAGCCCTGCAAATCTCGAAATTTTTGCTTATTCTGGCCTACTTGAGCTTGCTGGTTTGTGTGATCATAGGAGTTATGCCCATATATGTGCTTCTCGCACTGGTTACTTTCCTTCCTGTTTATAAGGTGTACAAGCAGCTTCAGGACAAAAATCCTTCGCAGGCCTACCTGCCCTTGCTGGGAGCCTCACTTAAAGCTGCGATTCGCTGCGGTTTGCTGATGTCAATCTCGCTTTTGATACAAGGCATCTTTCAATAGACAAAATCGGGATCGAATGATAACATCATGTAGAACAAACAAACATCATATCGAATGGATTCAGGTGCTGAGTGATCAGCTTAATAGGGAAGTCCGGTTCTAACCGGCGCGGTCCCGCCACTGTATATGAGTAGCACTTCTGATTGAATATCACTGCCTAAGCTTTAACGGCTGCAGCGGGAAGATGGCAGAAGCAGCGATGACTCATAAGCCAGGAGACCTGCCTGTTTCTTTAACATTCAACCTACGAGGAATAGGGGTATGTGTGCGGACGGATAGATGTGAGGTCTAAGGTCAACCTTGTCTCTAGCCTTTCATTTATTGTCGCTAACATAGTCTAGCATTCCCAAATGGGAGTGCTTTTTTGTTTGGACGTTTCATAACTTATTTAGGGAAGAGGAGCAGTTGCCGTGGAATTGTTTTTGAAGAAAAGTAGAAATTGGAGACTTGTTCTCACCGTATTAGCCTTCTTATTGGTATTTCAATCTGTAGGCTTGGCGAGAGCTGTAAATGTTGTTCAGGCAGAATCTGCCGACAGTGCTGCCAGCTTGTCAAAGGCGTTAGAAGGAGCAAGCGGTTATTTACAGAAAGCAGACGCTACCGATTGGTCGGTATTTGCTCTAGCTCGTTCTGGAAGCAGTGTACCTGCAGGCTATTTAGATGCTCTGGAAGGCAAGCTCAAGCAAGTAAATGGGAAGCTGGACAGTGCAACTGATTATGAAAGAACTGTGCTGATCGTGAAGTCACTTGGTGGTGACCCAACGAGCTTTGGCGGATATAATCTGATCGAAGCAATATACAACCATCCCGATTTAACGAAAAAAGGGACAATGGGTGCGATCTTTGGTTTGCTGGCACTGAACAGCGGGGAATATACCATCCCGTCAACAGCGGTTAACACCGCGGAAAGCCTGATTAGTTGGCTGCTTAAATCTCAAGCTGCGGGAAAAGGCTGGGCATATGTGGCTGATGAGCCAAGCAGCATAGATGTAACTGCAATGGCGCTTTCGGCGCTTGCCCCTTACTATGAGAAGCAACCTGATGTGAAAAAAGCAGTGGATCAAGCCGTTGCTTGGCTTTCTTCACAGCAAAAAGCAAGCGGTGGCTTTAGTGACATGGGGGAAAACAGTGACAGTGCGGCACAGGTTATCATCGCCTTAACAAGCTTAGGCATGGACCCGCAAGGCGCTTCCTTCACAAAAAATAAAGGCCTTGTAGACTACCTGTACACTTATCTGCAAAAAGATGGAGGCTTTGCTCATTCTATTGGAGCTGCATCGAACCAGATGTCGACCGAGCAGGCGCTTCAGGCTTTGACAGCCTACCAATTATTTACTGCCAAAAAAGGCACGCTTTACTATCATATTCAAGCGCAAGAAGAAGCGCTGGTACGCGTTGAAGGTCCACAAAGCACAGTTTCTTCCGGTACTGTAAAAGCATCCAATGCGTTGGAAGCCTTACAAGCACTGGCTGAGCAAAAGAACCTGAAGCTGGATGTTGTCGATTCAGCATACGGAAAGTACATTTCCGGCGTACAGGATATTAAGGCTTCCGGCAATGATGGCTGGATGTTCAGTGTGCTTAGAGGAAATGACTGGATTTATCCTCAGGTTGGCATGGGAGATTTTGCCCTTCAGAAGGGTGACCAGGTCATTGTTTATTACGGTGGTGCCACACAGGTCATCCGCAATATTACAGTGAATCCTGCTCAGCCAAAGGTTAATCAACCTTTCACCGTTCATGTGGAGAAATCAACATGGGATTGGGAGCAAAGTAAAGAAGTGACCTCAGCAGCTGCGGGGGTTAGTGTACAAATTGGAGATCAGAAGCAGGACACCAACGAAAAAGGCGAAGCGCTCTTTAAGGGAATAGCTTCAGAGGGTCCTATCACTGCCATAGTAACTGGTTATCAGAAAGACGCTGCACCTTCTGTAGTGAAAGCAGAGCAATCCTTCAAGGTGGAGTCGGCTAATGTCAATATTCGTCTTGATGTTGAGGGAGACAAGGCGCATCTGTTAGGTGGCGTTGTTACAGCGACTAATGCGCTAAATGCGTTGGAGCAGCTCACAACAAAAAATAATATAGCGCTTGAAGTCAAGGAATTCAGTTTTGGCAAGCTTGTGTCTGGTATTGGTGAAACGAAAGCTACTGAAACTGAAGGCTGGATGTTCGCTGTGTACCGCGATGGGGAATGGGTATATCCCGACCTTGGTATGGGTGAGTATGCACTGCGCAACCATGATCAAGTGAAAATCTATTATGGGTTTAATGCACAGCTCATTCATTCGGTTTCATTTACTCCCGAGAGTCCGCGCAGCGGCGAGCCTTTCCTTATTCAAGTGACTCAGGAAACCTGGGACTGGACCAACAATAAGCTTGCAGTAACACCAGCAGCAGGAGTTAGTGTTGAACTGGGCGGTAAAACCTATGTAACTGAAGAAGACGGCAGCGTGAACGTTCCTGCTGGATTGTCAAACGGAAATTATACAGCTATTATTACTGGTTATCAAAATGAGGCAGCACCAAGCGTAGTACGTTATGAGCAGCCGCTGCCGATTTATGCGGATTGGGATCAGGCAGCCGATTGGGCCAAGCCATACATTGCACTTTCTGGCAAGCTTGGTTTGCTGAACGGAGTAGGGGAGGAAGGCTATGCACCTGCCAAGTATGTGACTCGTGCAGAGGTTGCCGCCACACTAGTTCGCCTTCTCAATCTGCCAGTGCCAGAAAAAGCAAATAATTCCTTTACAGATGTAGCGGATGGCAGTTGGTATGCTGGTTATATCACTACAGTAAAAGAACAAGGTATCGTAGAAGGGGTGGATAAAGGCATTTTCTCACCTAATCAAACGATAACTCGTGAACAGCTTGCACTTATGCTGACAAGAGGCCTGGGGCTTCCTTCATCAGATGCAAAGCCAAGTAAATTCAAGGACTTGAACAAAGCTGCAAGCACTTCTGTTTATGCGCTGGAAGCTGTTGTCCAAGCAGGAATTATGAACGGAACAGATGATACACATTTTGCGCCGCAAAGCCCGGTGACTCGTGAGATGCTTGCTGCAGTCGTAGTAAGAGCTTACGAAGCTTTACATTAAAAAAGCATTGGAAAAGGAGTCGCAAGCTGACTCTTTTTCCTTTTTTCGGAGGGAGATTGTTATGTATACAAAATGGCTTTTGCCCCGCTCTTGCCGTCTTGTGGCAGTTATTATTTTTACGGTTCTTGCCTTATCTGCCTGCAGCAGCTCCAATCCAAGCAGTGTAGACAACAAGATAGACAAGGAGCAGTCGACTACTTCAACCATTCCTTCTTCGCCCGCAGCAAATGCGGGAACCGATGATAGCGGCAAAAGCAGCAGTACTATTCAACCCTCACAATCGCCTGATGCTGCAAAGAACGGGCAAACAGGTGATGATGATCAACCGGATCCGCAACCTACCAGCCAGGCAGTGCCGCCAGGTGAATCGTCGAGTCCGAAGGCGTCCAGCCCAGCTGCGTCAAGTCCAGCTGTTTCAAGCCCGATAAAAACAAGTCCAACAAAAACAAGTCCACCAAAGTCAAGTCCTCAACCACAGGGTGCCAGCACTAAGCCACCAGCGGCGGATAAGGCAGCAGCCTCTCCGAAGCCTGCTAAGACTGCAGAAAAGACGGACGACAAGAAGCAGGTAGTTACCCTGTCCATTAAAGGCGATGAGGAGCACGGAGTTATTCTGGATGCTGCTGAGCTTGCTATAGATGATGAGATCAGTGTAATCAGTCTGCTGCAAAAGCTGACGCGAGAGAAGAAAATTCAAATGGAATTTACCGGTCGCGGGGCTGCCAGCTATGTGAAGGGCATAGATAATTTATATGAATACGATAAAGGTGCGAAGAGCGGGTGGCTGTTCAGAGTGAATGGAGTTTTCTCTGATAAAGGAGCAGGCGTGTATGAAGTGAAGCCCGGCGATGTCGTGGACTGGCTGTACACACTGGATCTGGGTAAGGATGTTGGAGCCAAGCCATGAATTTGACTCTTCGCCATATTCATCCTATTCCGTGCTTTTTCTACTATACGGGTGCTGTTGCTTTTTGTTTTCTTTTCCAGCATCCATGGTTTCTATTAACCTCTGCTGCTGCGAGCCTTTTACTGAATGCTGTGCAGGGCTCGTTGAGAGCCAAGCGGAAGCTCTTTTTATTTTTTATTATCATGAGTCTGGTTACCTTGCTTATCAATCCGCTGCTGTCGCATAGAGGGGCGCATATTTTGTTTTACTTTTGGGACCAGCCAATTACGCTTGAGGCTGTCATTTATGGAGTTTTCTCGGCGTTTACATTATTTGCGGTTCTATCATGGTTTGTCTCGATTCAGCATGTGTTCAGCTCAGACAAAATCTTGCATTTGTTTGGCTCGGTCTCACCGAAGGGGGCACTCCTGCTATCCATGGCTTTGCGCAGTTTTCCGCTGTTGACGAAGCGGTTCAGGCAAATTGCTGTTGTGCAGCGGACCAAAGGGGTCAATGTGCTGGAGGGCAGTTTGCGGAAACGTCTGAATGATGGAATGAAATTTGTTCAGCTTGTGCTGACCTGGACGCTTGAAGAAGGGCTGCAAACGGCAGATTCCATGAAAGCAAGAGGTTATGGTAGTGGAGTGAGAACACAGTTCTGGCCATATACATGGAAAAAGCAGGACTTGTTCTTCACCTTGATCGTGG
This sequence comes from Paenibacillus eucommiae, assembly GCF_017874215.1. Lineage (GTDB taxonomy): Bacteria > Bacillota > Bacilli > Paenibacillales > NBRC-103111 > Paenibacillus_AI > Paenibacillus_AI eucommiae. The sequence continues at coordinate 219,742 of NZ_JAGGLB010000002.1, read as the reverse complement.
TGCTTGCAGGTTTAGGATGCTTATCAGGCTGGTTTTTTGGATTAGCCCGTTTTGAGGTTTATCCCAGACTTTCTGGTACAATGAGCCTTTCTTATCTGGAATGGGCGATTTATGGCTGCTTCTTTATTTACTTTACTATACCGCTGTTGATGGAGGGAGTTGATCTATGGAAATGGCGCAGCTCGAATTAAAGGATGTCAGCTTCACCTACCCGCAGCAGCCGTTGCCTGCGATTAACGATGTGTCGATCAGCGTACAAGCGGGTGAATTTATCGTTATTTGCGGTCCTTCCGGCAGCGGAAAATCGACGCTATTGAAGCTTCTTAAGCCGGAGCTGCTGACGGCAGGAGAGAAGAAGGGCAGCATACATTATAGTGGTGCACTGCTAGCTGATGTTTCCTTGCTGGAACTATCGGCACAGATTGGCATGGTCATGCAAAATCCAGAGAGCCAGATGGTCCTGGACAGAGTGATGGAGGAGCTGTACTTCTCCATGGAAAATGTCGGACTTCCGCCGCTCGTAATGCGAAAAAGGCTGGCCGAAATTGCCCAATTTTTCAATTTGGAGCCTTTGCTGACGAAATCAACCATGGACCTGTCGGGAGGCCAACAGCAGCTTATTAATCTGGCTTCTGTGCTTGCACTGCATCCAAGAATACTATTGCTGGATGAGCCAACGGCACAGCTTGATCCTATTGCGGCGAAAGAATTTATTCAGCTAGTTTACCGTATTAATCAGGATTATGGCATAACGGTCCTTATGACAGAGCATCGTCTGGAAGAGATTTGGCCGATTGCAGACCGGATTTGGATGATGGAGGGCGGGGAAATTGTTGCTCAGGGTAATCCGGATGAATTAATTCAACATAACCGGAACTATGTGGAACGTTATTTGCCTGCTCCAACCCGCTTGTTCATGGCACTTGGGCTCGAAGGGGAGCTTCCCAAAACAGTGAAGCAGGCAAAGCCCTTTTTAGAAAAATGGATGGGGAGACAATCCGGAATTCAACAGAACACACGGCATATTTCAAATGAGTTGTCGAGTGGGCTGTCGATTGGACTTAAAAGTGAACTATCAAGTGAACTTTCAAGTGAGCGGATGTCTAAAGGGCCAAGTGAGGTCGTGCTCAAGGTCAAGGACGTAGCTTTTCAATACGAAAAGAACTCGGAAGCTGTGCTTAAGCAGGTCTCGCTGGAAATTCGCGAAGGAGATTTCGTAGCTTTATTTGGTGCTAATGGCAGTGGCAAAACAACGTTTTTACAAATTGCTTGTGGTTTGCTGAAACCTCTGAGAGGCAGTATACATGCTTTCGGAGCTCCATTAAAAAGTATAAATGAAAAGCTGCGCTATGCGAAGCTGGGCTATCTGGCCCAAAATCCATTGTTTCATTTTCTGAACGAAACGGTAAGGGAAGAGTTGAGCTTTGCCGCTGCTCGTGCCAAGGAGCTGGGATTTTCTGTAGATTTGCCTGCAGTTAGCGCCTTATTCGGCTTTGACCGCTTACAGGAGCATCATCCCTACGATATAAGTGGCGGAGAGAAACAAAAGCTCGCTCTGGCCTGCATGCTGATGACTCAGCCGAGAATTCTTTTTCTGGATGAACCTACTAAAGGTCTTGATCCTGAAGCTAAACTGGTTTTGGCCGAGTTGTTAGCCGTCGAGAGGCGCAAGGGAGTATCTATCTTAATGGTAAGTCACGATATTGAATTTGCTGCTGCATATGTGAATCGTTGTGCTATGATGTTTGACGGGAAAATTGTTGCAGATACAGCTCCAGCTGAATTTTTCAGTGAAAATTACTTCTACACGACGGCGATTAATCGTCTGGCCAGAGATTGGTACCCGCAAGCGGTACGAGTGGAGGATATTTTAGAATTATGCGATATAAATGGCTCTTAGTTACTGGTGTTTCGCTGCTCTTTGCCCTTGGTTTGGCTGCTTCGGTATCCGCGGCTCTGTCTGAGCACTACTTGTTAATTAGTGTAGTTTTGATTGGGGCAGCAATGATTCCATTCTATATCCGCTTGGAGCGGAGACCAGCCAATACTCGTGAGCTTGTACTCATAGCCAGCTTGGCAGCCTTGGCTGCAGCAAGCCGGGTTCCCTTTGCATCGCTTCCGAGTGTTCAGCCGACATCTTTTGTGATTATTGTGTCCGCCATTGTTTTTGGTTCAGAGGCAGGTTTCTTGATAGGGGCAACAGCAGCGCTCGTATCGAATATGTTTTTTGGACAGGGGCCATGGACCCCTTGGCAAATGTTCGGATGGGGGATGATGGGATTTACGGCAGGCTTATTGCAGCGGACTTTTGTGATGCAGAGGAAATGGGGAAGGGTAGTATTTGGTATAGTTTGGGGATTTATATTCGGTTGGATTATGAACCTTACGTATGTACTAGGATATTTGTCAGAAATCAGCTGGACCACAATACTTGCAACTTATGCGGCTAGCTTTTATTTCGACCTTGCCCATGCGCTTTGCAATGCTGTGTTTCTCTTACTATTTGGAGCTGCCTGGATTCGAATTTTAAGACGCTATCAAGTTAAGTACGGTTTGGGTGACTATAAATAGCCGCCCTACACATGATAGCTTCCAGTCGGAGCTTCGATCACCCATTCAAGCATTGAGATGGAGTCATCCAGTAGTTCAGCTTTGGCTGTCAAAGATTTAATCGTTTCTATACTCGACTGCTCATTGTCAAGAGCTTGCTCCAGCTGTGAGGCTATGGACTGCTTCTGGAGCTTAAGCTCATTTATTTTTCTTTTGATTTGATTTTCAGTTCTCATCCTGCACCGCTTTCTATTTGTTTTTTTCCCTGCCAGCAAACAGGGGTGGTTCTGTTAAAGCTACGACTAAAGTCCAGTACAGATCCCACCGCAAGTCCGTTTTGAGAGCTATGGATATGAAATAAAATATACATATACTCTCTTGAAACGGGCGGTTGAGATCATGTCAAATGAGAAAAAAATTTACATTCTGTTAACGGATACGGGAACGTTGTTTACCAAGCTTATAAAGCTGGTTACAAAATCTCCTATGAATCATGCTTCGATTTCATTTAACCAGGAATTAAGTGAAACCTACAGCTTTGGCCGGAAAAATCCTGTTAACCCTTTTGTCGCAGGCTTTGTAAGGGAAAACATGGAAGGCAGTTTATTTACAAAAGCGACATGCGCACTCTACAGCTGCACCGTTGAATCCAGTCAATATGAGCAAATGTATGCACATGTGAAAAACATTGAAGAAAACAAACAGAAATATAAATACAATATGCTCGGTTTGTTCGGCATCTTATTTAATTTCAAATGGGAGCGAAAGCATGCATTCTTTTGTTCGCAATTTGTCGCCTCTGTATTTGAACAGAACGGCATGAATTTGGTTGGCAAACCTTCAGTCTTGACAACTCCTGGAGACTTCCAACATTCAGATGCACTTCAATTATTATTTCAAGGCAGCCTGAATCGTTTTCACATGCAAAAATGTTCGAAAGTTTCGTCAAAAGCTTCATCAAAAGCTTCAAAAGCCTCAAAAGCCTCAAAAGTCTCGCAAAAAGCTTCTATAGCCTGAATGGAAGCTTTGCCATAAGCTTCAAAGCCTCACCTAACGTGCGAGGAAGGTTCGAACGACTTGCTCTGCCTTATCCTGCAGAAGCTCCGCCGCGTTAAGCATAGCCTCCTGCAGCGACATAGGAGCGTTCATGATGCTGTGTATACTTGTGACACCAACAGGATACAGGGATTCAATTCCTTTACCTACGGACCCTGCAAGAACGACTACGGGAATTCCTAGCTTCTGTGCTTCTTGGGCAATGCCCATTGGTGTTTTGCCGGAAGCTGTCTGTTCATCGATTCTTCCTTCGCCTGTAATGACTAAATCTGCTCCCTGCAGGTGCTCACGCAGCTGTGTCAGTTCTATAACGATATCTATACCACGTCTTGTTTCAATAGAAGGAAAGAAAGCTTGAAAGGCTGCTCCCAGTCCTCCTGCCGCACCGGCGCTCGCCGAATCGTGCAGCCGCTTACCTGTTTTCTCGGCGATTCGATCTGCCCAATTGTGCATCCCCGCATCAAGCATTTCAACCATTTCAGATGTAGCACCCTTCTGCGGTCCAAATACATAAGAAGCACCCTCTTTACCTACCAGAGGATTCTGGACATCCGAGGCGATTGTGAATTGGCACTCGCTTATTCGGGTATCCCACGCCGCATCATCGATAGCGGCAATTCGGGAAAGCTCACCTCCGCCGAAGCCAATGCTTTGCCCGGAGCTGTCTGTCAGGCTCAAACCAAGCGCTTGCAGCATGCCGATGCCGCCATCATTCGTAGCACTGCCGCCAATAGCGAACAGATACCGGCGGAAGCCGCTGCCAAGTGCATGTGAAATAAGCTGCCCCGTTCCGAATGTAGTAGTTACCAGAGGATTTCGCAGCTCGGCGGGTACCAGAATAAGTCCGGATGCGCTGGCCATTTCAATCACACAGGTTTGCCCATCTCCCAATACCCCGTATTGAGCTTGAACAGCTTCACCTAGCGGTCCTGTGACTGTAACATCGACCAGATGACCACCCGTTGCAGCCACCAGGCTGTCCGTCGTTCCTTCACCTCCATCAGCTACAGGAACAAGAATCGTGTTGGCGTGGGGCACTACTTTGCGAATTCCTTTATCTATAGCGATCGTCGCTTCACATGCGCTAATACTGCCTTTAAATGAATCTGGTGCTATAACAATTTTGATGACCGGCAGCTCCCTTCTGAAATTTAATAGCTTACATAAGTCATATTTTACTATTATAGGTCACATTTTAAAAGAAAAAAAAGAAAATAGCAAAAACGGAGCTCTGGAAATATCCAGCTCCGTTTATACCTTTTTATGAAAACTATTAGTAAAGTGACAATGCAAGGGAATCTCTCTCATTATAGGAATGTAAAATAGCTTCGCAGCCAACAATTTCAATGCTGATTAGAGAGTCAAGGCATTGTTTGATCGCTTTGCGTCCTTTGACGACCTTGGATTCAAGTGCTGACTTTAGTAAATTTAATTTCTTTTTATTTTTTTCATCTGAGAAGACAGGGACTGATTTGTTTTGAACTGTAATGAAAATTCTCATGATTAACACCATCCTATTTTTGGATATACTAAAAGAATAAATGATAATTATTAATATAACCTTAAATTTATCTTACAATATGACTACATTTACACATTTTCTACCTAATTTTCACTAGCTAGTCACTAATAAGACGCTAGCAAGGCAAGACTGGTTCATTTTAACTTTTTTCTTTTCCATTAATAACTTATTATCTATTAACCACTTTTTCAAAAAAATAATCTCATTCGTAGAATTATTTATTTGTGCTTGTCATGCCGAGCAGCTCCGGGATCGTAACCAGCTTGACTCCGTCAGCTTGCAGTTTTTCAATAATACGCGGAAGAGCTTCTACAGTTCCACTTAAATCCTCGCCAGTGCCTCCAGCTGAATGTTGAAGAATAATGGAGCCGGGCTGCACGTCACCCATAATGTTCGCATATACCTGGTCGGCATTCAGGTTTTTCCAGTCCAGGGAATCTACGTTCCAATTCACAACAAATAATTGTTGACTGGCCATCCATTCAATTTGTTCACTGTTAATGTTCCCGTAGGGAGGACGAAATAGCTTAGGGACATAGCCGACCAATTGATGCAGGATATTCACGGTTCGGAGCACCTGATCCTGGAACTCGGCATCTGTTATCTTAGGCAAGTTCGGATGGTTGTAGCTGTGGTTTGCTATGACATGGCCTTCTTTGGCTATCCGTTTCACCAGTTCAGGGTAGGCTTCAGCGCGATTGCCGATAAGAAAAAAGGTTGCTTTGACTCCATATTTATTTAGAACGTCCAGTATTTTGGGGGTGTAGATGTCGTCCGGACCATCATCAAAGGATAAGGCGACCTGCCTTTTATCCGCCGGACCATTAAAAATAAAATAAGTACGATATTTTTGACGCAGATCAGTTAAAGTTAAGGCGTTTGGAGTTCGAACATCGAGCTCTTTGCCGCTTGCCAGGTCAGGTGTATGGTTTGTAGGAACAGGAGAGGTCGTATCAGCAGCTTGCTGCCTGATGTTAGAGGTTATTATAGGGGATGGCTTTATAGAGGGCTGGAATCGATTGGTACCGCTGCAGCCGCTGCACAAGAGCAGCAGAAGTGATAACATCCATAACTTTTTCATAAGAGCCTCCAATTGTGGTGAGAATATCTAATGAAAAGTATGGAGCTATCTACCGGAATATATGTATGGAAATATCACCCTGCTCCCGGATGGAAGAGGAAACAGGAGGATGAATGGCACCTATATGACCCTTTGGGTTATACTAAAGATTGGAAACCCTAAATCATCCAGAGAAATGAGAGAGCAAACAACTGATGAATGGTCAAAACAGGAAAGACGTAAAACCTGGTATCACAGTAAGGATTGTACTTAAGCAAGATCAGAGAAGCGGTAAATTAACCGATGGTATAGTGAAGGATATTTTAACCAACTCCCCTCAGCATCCTCATGGCATCAAAGTCAGGCTTATGGACGGGCAAGTGGGCAGGGTAAAAGAAATTCTAACAAGTCCATAGTCAGGCAGTCTTGAGAAAAGTCAGCGGGTATCAGCCTGCTGCCGATAAAGGCTTGGTGTTATTCCAAATTTGTCTTTGAACACTCTATGAAAATAAGGGTAGCTGCCAAAGCCGCTGCTCTCGGCGATTTGTTCTAAAGTCATCGTACTGTAGTGCATTCGCTCTATAGCACTGGAAAGTCTTACTTCATGAGAATATTGAATCATAGTCTTTCCGAAATATTCCTTGAATAAATGGATCGCGCGAGATGTACTAAGTCCGACATGTTCAGCTACATCTTCAACTTTGAAGGTGCTAGTAGCCTGGGCTTCTATAAAACGTTTCATTCTTAGCCCGGTAAACGAACGTCCATGCAGGGACACTGTTTCTGTAGCGGCGCGTTCTAATTGAAGGCACAAAGCCCTTAATAAATATCCCGTTAACTCTTGATCAGCTTCTTCCATTCTGCGTTTTTCAAGAATTAATTGCCGCCAAAGAAAGATTAAGCTTTCTGGTGGATCTATTTGCGTGCAGGTCGATTTATTGGAACGCCCCCACCAGGATTCAATCCAAGAGCCTTGGCAAAATAAGTAATAGTCACTGCTGATGATCTTGGCATCTGGCTGATCTTTTCTTGCCTCCACCAATAGCTCATATGCTTCCCCCGGTTGATAGAGCAGCAGATCACCGGGTTCTATGGCCCGCATGGATCCTTCCACAAGCGCTTCACAATAGCCTTCTGTTTGCAGCCGAAAGAGAAAGGAAGGCAGACCGGACTTATAACTCGTAATAAATCGTTCCATATGGTGAGAATATGCACAGGTAAGCAGCTCGATTTCCATGTTATCACCCAATTGTAGCAGAATAAGAGATGTTATAATTATATCGTTTATATGCAGTATACGCTAATGTCTATTACAATAGAGATAAGTATCGAACCTGCGATATTGTAATTAACATCAAAGAAATGGGGAACTTGGATGTCACGTTTGGGAATTGGTGTTCAGCTTTACACATTAAGAGATGAAATGGCTGCAGATATGGAAGGAACTTTGCGCAAGGTGGCTGGGATTGGTTATAAAGGCCTTGAGTTTGCAGGATATTTTGGCAGAGAAGCAGAAGCTTTGAAGCTGCTTCTGGACGAGCTGGGTTTAGAGACTATAGGCAGCCATGTCAGTATAGAGAGATTGCGGAGTAATCTCCAGGGCGAGATCGATTATTTAAAAACTCTCGGAGGGAAATATTTAATTTGCCCTGGCATATTTTCAGACGAAAGAAGCGATGCGGAGTCTTGGAAACGTATATTTGTCGAGCTTGGTAGGATTGGAGAAGAGGTGAGCAAGCAGGGGCTGCAGTTCCTGTATCACAATCACGCATTTGAATTTGAAGTGAATGTTGGAGATGCTTATGCCTTTGATGCTCTCTACTCATCCACAAGCCCAGAAGCCTTGCAAGTTGAGCTGGACGTTTGCTGGATTCAATTTGCCGGGGAGGACCCGCTCGCCTATATTTCTAAATACGCAGGGAGGTTGCCGCTGCTGCATTTTAAAGATTTCACGAAGGATGAAGCGCAAAATATCGTAACCCTGGAGCTTGGACTTGGTGATGTGCCATTAACTAAGGTTATTGCTGCTGCTGAACAAGCAGGTGTGGAATGGCTGATTGTTGAGCAGGACACTTGTCAGAAACCGCCGTTAACCAGTGTTGAAAATAGCTTGAATTGGATACGTGAGAATTACTAGCCTGTGCAAGGATAAAGCATAAAACATAAAGCATAAAGCATAAGAGCGCATATCTAAGCAGCATGAAGGGTCAGTTTTACCTGCCTTCATGCTGCTTTATTCAGTTTGTTGAGATATGTCTAAAGGTTTCAGTTATTTTTCATCTATTTTTCATCTATTTTCATCAAGCTGGTTGCGGTTATTCGTATCATTTGGAGCATGGTCATCAGGGAGTGTTTTTGTGTTAGGAGCTGTGCCGCGATGTCCTTGATGATCTATGCGTTTGTTTTTCTTCTGAGCTATATACATGGCATATTGTATTGGCCGTTGCAGCGACTTTTTGTAAACCTCATTTTCCCCGGTTTTGAGAAACACATCTCGGCTAGGTTTGGGATTGGCTTCCAAGAGCCACACGCGGCCTTGAACGTCAATGCCTACATCGAGTCCGAATTCCAGCATAGAGCCATGGTGCTTTTCAATGCTGGCTACAATTCCCTTGGCCATAGTGGTACATTCCTCGATAATTTGATTGGCTTTCTGCTCGCCGAAGCGTTTCCTGAGAAAAGGCCTGCAGCGCAGTGCCTTTCCGTCTCCATACAGCAGATTTGTCGTAGGACTATACTTACCCCCGACCCGAAAAGCAATGCCTGTTAGCTTCCATGCACCGCTTCCGTCTTTTTGCACAAGAACTCTTGCATCCACAACGCGATTAGGTATGAGTTCGGTATCGATGCCCTGCTGCAGCATAAAAGATCCTGAGCGAACTCGTTGTGTCTTCGTCCAGTTTTGCAAAGTGCTGACTAGTGCGGACTCGGAGGAGACATTGAATTGTCGAAGCTTAGTCCCCCTTTCTCTGGCCAACAGATTGTAACCAGTCGGACCTTTAGTTATCTTCAGAACTCCTTGCCCGCCAGTGCCATTACTTGGCTTCACATACAGCAATCGATGCTTGCTTAGCATCGTACGGAGATTATTTGCGGTGTAGCTCATAGTTTGAGGAATCCATCGCTTCACGGTTTCATCCTGCTCAAAGCGCTTTGTGGCTCTTGATTTGCAGGTGAATTTATGATTTGCATATATAAATAAATTTTTTCTTCGCCGCATTGCTCTAAACGCTGGCTCGAGCTTTCGAGTGCGGTCGATGACCACATCCGGCCAAGGGAAGATCTTGGATTGCCAGGTTGTATTTCCTGCAGGAATATAACCAACGACTTGTCTGCGGTGTTCATCGAAATCTCTGTAAGAGAATAAGAAGACTTGTGCGCCTAATGCAGTTCCTTCGCGAATTAAATCCCGAAAATAACGGGGTTCAAAGAAATGATACCCTTTACGATAAACCAAGATGCCTATAATGGGTTTTGTCATGTACACAGCTTCCCTTTATCTCAGATTTAAAGTGATTTTTTTAATAGTGATCTTGTTTAAAGTGATTGTGCCAAGATTGTTTTAAGCTCTTGATAGCTGTCTATAACTGGCAAATGTTCTGTGGCTGCATAATCAATATACTTATCAGCATGGGAGGTATTAATGAGTACAACAGATTCTCGTCTGTGTATAAGTCCCCGTTCACAAGCCTGTTGTAAGCCTGCAAGCGTGGCGGCTCCTTCCGGTGAAGCAGAGATGCCGCATAAACCGAGCTTTGTCTGAGCTTGTGCTATTTGATCCCGACTGACTGAAACGGCAGACCCGCCCGTCTCCTTAATAATCGAGACAATTAAGGATTGATCGGGGGGATTGGGCACTCTTAATCCTGTTGGGCTGGAAGTTACTTCAGGTTGAGGAGCTGCTTCGTCAGCTGGTTGATGGAGCGAATCAACAATCGGCTGGCAACCAGCTTCCTGCACGCTAATAAAGCGGGGTAAATTGCCGCTAACCCACTTCAACTGCTTCAATTCGCGAAAAGCTTTCCACAACCCGATGATGCCCGAGCCTCCTCCGGTCGGATACACGATCACATCAGGAAGTTCCCATAGCAGCTGCTCCGCAAGCTCCAGCCCCATTGTTTTCTTTCCTTCGACTCTGCCAGGTTCTCTTAATGTACCGACATGGAGCCAGCCTTGCTCGGCTTTGCCTTCCTCAATAATGTTCGCAGCATCGTGGATGTATCCTTTGACTCTAAAAACAGCAGCTCCATAACGAAGACACTCATTAGTAATTACGCCTGGACAGTCCGATGGTACTATTACAAGTGCATGCATGTTGGCATAGGCAGCATAGGCGGCCAAAGCGGAAGCTGCGTTCCCGTTAGAGGGTACGGCAGGCTTAAGGAAGCCATGCTCCTTGAGTACCGAGATGGCCGTGGAAAAGCCTCTGGCTTTAAAGCTGCCAGTAGGGTTCTGTTCCTCCCGCTTCAACCAAATACAGTCAAGCTCCAAATCTCGTTCCAGCGCTGGCATCCGGATGAGCGGTGTCCAGCCTTCCCCCAAGGAAACAATCGAATCCTGTGAGGTTACAGGAAGAAGTTCTTTATATCGCCACATAGAGGAAACGCGAGCGGGAAGCATTTCTTTACCTATCGTTCTGGATATGAGTTCCAAATCATAATCGACAAGCATGGTTCCGCCACAAGCACACCGCCCTTTGATAGCAAATGGCTCATATTTACCGCAGCGCAAGCAGATAAGTGCAAATTTTTGCATAATCGCCCTCCAGATTTGAATAGCCAACTCCAACAGCTATGTTATTCGTTTATTCGTCTATTGGATTACGATACACAGTCGCACTTCTTTTCGGTACGGCTTTAGCCCAATGAAGACAATTTTTTTGGTAGGAATCACCTGTTGGAGTGGAAACAATAGCCATTTGCCTCATAGTATGTTGGTAATTGTATTGGGGTAACAAAGATTGAGGAGGAGATTATTGAACATGCAAAGATGGATGTGCAAGGGGAAGATTCATAGGGCTACAGTAACTGAAGCAAGACTGGAATATGTGGGCAGTGTAACTATAGATGCGAAGATCATGCAGCAGGCGAAGATTCATCCCTACGAGATGGTTCAAATAACTAATTTGCGAAATGCTGCAAGATGGAAAACGTACGCGATAGCCGCTCCTGAAGGAAGTGGGAAGCTCTGCTTGAATGGGCCTCCAGCTTTGTTATTTGAACCAGGCGATTTGGTCATCATTTTGAGTATGGGCTTGTTTCATGAGGAGGAGTTAGGAGAACTGAAGCCAAGCGTAGTTTTTGTAGATGCAGATAATCAAATTACGAGTGTAGAATCCCATGATCTGGTGATCCATATGCAGGATGCAAAGGAAAGCAGTAAGGGATAATTTGCCCACCTTGTGTGGGGTGCTTGACTTAACGATGTTTTTGATCGTTAAAGGAAGGTTTCCAGGTCACTCAGTCACTTTAATGATGATTTTCATCACTAAAGGGGAGGGGGGCCTCTGTTGATGGGTAAAAGGGGATTTTAACGATGTTTTTCATTGTTAAAATAAGGATGTGGAGAGGACTTGGTGCTTTTAACGATGAAAACCATCGTTAAAGCATCAGATCCTCCCTAGCTTCACACGTTCTTCATCCCCAACTGCTTAGCCCGCCAGGAAATCTCCTGCAATCTTGAGAAAAACCCTTGCAGGCTGTCCGTTTAAGCTTGGTGTTCGTGTGACTCGTGCGATTGTAGCTGAGAAGAGGGAATGGCTGTGGGCGGAAGAGCGGTAGCGTCCGCCTTTAAAGATTTGTTCTCACCTCTGCATCCATTTCATTCAAGGGAACAAATCTTTAACAGCGGCTGGAGCCCACAGCTATTCCCTCCACGACGCACCCAAGCCATGAACACGCACCCTCAAAGGACGCCGCAAGGCGTTTACTACCATTCAATTTTCTGGAACGTATCGGTCTTGGCAGACTCCTTTGCTTTTAAGCAAAGTAATGCGCTCAGAAGTCCGTCTCCAAGAGGGCTAATGGGAGCTTCTGAGCCTTTCATCATTTGGACGAAGTTCGCAGCAAGCGTCGCATCGCCGCCAAAATGTGCTTCTCCCGGATCAATATCGTACGTCTCCACTCTTGGTGTATGATGCATAAACACCTTGACTTGATTCGTATAGAAATCAAATTCCACAGTGCCTTTGTAGCCCATGAAACGTGCTCCCCGGGAACCAGCAGCTTTTCTGACGAAAAAGTTTTGAGAGTAAGAAACATGCATGCCTGTTTCATAGCGAATCAGGGCACTTCCAGAATCTTCGTTGCCTGTATCCTCGGCAAATGAACAGTAAGGCCAAGCTTCGCGTATATCCTTTTCAGCAAATGCCGTACTTTCCTCACAGGTTCTATTTTCCTCGCAATCGACACACTTTAAGCCTGCAGGCTTATCCCCTTTGAAGATCTGTTTGGATGTGATTGCGCATACACTCTCCGGTTTAAGCTGAAGCACATCGTTGATATAATCGAAGTCATGGGTAGCCTTTTGCAGAAAAAGTCCGCCAGTTTCGTTCTCATCACGGTACCAGTTGTGAAAATATACGCCGCCATAGGGAACGTTGTTCACAGCTTGGACATGTTCTATTGTGCCAACTTTACCTGAGGCAATAATTTCTTTAACTAACTTAACGATGGAGGTTACTCTTAACGGGAAGGAAACGAGCACCTGCGATAAACCGGTTTCAAAGCCATGCTTGAGCCTGCGCAAATCCTCCATGTTCGTAGATACTGGCTTTTCCAAAAATAAAGGAATGCCCCTGGGCAGCACTTTTAAAGCCATTTCTGTGTGCATCGAGCAGCGGGTGCCGATCAATATCCCGTCAAGGGACTCCGTATCAAGCATGGCGTCTGCTGTGTCATAAAAGTGAACATCCTTTAAAGCGTTATCTTTTCCATTTTCGCTAATGTCGAATTTTTTTACGTCAGCAATAGCCGTTATGCGGCAATCCGGATCGTATTTGATGATTTCATTAATTACACCGCTAATGCGGCCTCCATAACCGATTACTCCAAGCTTCATTGAGTTCGACCCCTCTGTTTGGTTTGATGTTTAAACTGTTCCCATTATAAAGGGAGTGACCAACATTTTCTTTGTTAAAGAAGCCACTTTTTTTGTATAATCGAACTAAGCTAATAAAACTTTCCAGATTACCGAAGACGAAGTAAGATAGATGAGAGAACGATACGGGTTTCAGTTTCTAAAAGATTTCTAATAGGTTTTTTCATAAAGGGGGTAGTGTTTTGGAACTTCAAAGAACACTATTGAAGCAAACGATTGTCATCAATAGAATTATTACTATTTTTTATTTTGAGTTCGCAAACAATTATGTGTTTCCCGGAGAGCGGCATGACTTTTGGGAATTTCTATATGTGGACAAAGGTGAGGTTGAGGTTACAACCGATACGGAACGTCATCTGCTTAAGCAAGGAACGATCATTTTTCATAAACCCAATGAATTCCACAGCTTTTATGCTTATGGGGGTTCAGCACCCAATATTATTGTGATGACCTTCGACTGCTTGTCAATCGCGATGAAGCATTTCGAGAACCAGATCATTTCGCTGCAGGACGGGGAAAGAAATTTGCTGGCAGAAATGATCAAGGAAGGCATGGATGCCTTCTCCTTTCCGTTTCAGCATCCATTGAACCGCAAGGAGTCCGCGCCGGTGGGCTGTGAGCAAATGATCAAAATTTATTTGGAGATGTTTCTGATCCGCTTGCTGCGCAAAGACCATTCGGTCAAGCAGGAGGAGGCGCTCTCCTATCCGGCTAGGGAGAAAAGTGATGACCAAACGATCCGCGACATCATGCATTACATGGAAGACCATCTGAATATGAAGGTATCCTTGGCAGAAATGAGTGAATCGCTGCATCTAGCCAAAACAAAGCTCAAAGAGCTGTTTAAAAAGAAGACAGGCACCACCATCATGGCCTATTTTTCCAACTTGAAAATCAACAGAGCCAAAGTATTAATACGGGAAGATTCCAAAAATTTCACTGAAATTTCAGGTATGCTCGGTTTTAGCAGTGTACATCACTTCTCTAAAGCATTCAAAAAGACTACTGGAACCAGTCCTTCGGAGTATGCAAAATCGGTAAAAGCGAGAAGCCGAATTAGCTGAGGTCATAAGATCATACCTGGATCATATGACCATACATGATTAAAGAAAAAAACCGCCTATCCTGTAGAGGACAAGCGGTCTTTTTTTATTTCTGTCCGAGTTACGTACTCCGAATTAAAGGATCGTAGTCCGGTTAAAAGGTGGATAATAGGTAATATTCTGATCGTATTTATCGCCTTCATATGTGGTGCCACCCCAAGCAAGAATGACAATTTTCCCTTTGTCCAGTTCGCCCTCCAGATGCTCCGCATATTCGCGGGAGACACCCATTGCTTGCATCTTGGCCCGGAGCTCATCACCTCTTGAGCGGAATATGTTGGCCACTGCTGTCAATACACCCTCATCAGCAACACCAATCTGATTGCCGTCTGTGTGATCTACAATATGTTCAGTTCGTTCTTTGTCGTGAGTCAACACGAATATATTTTCTTTCAGATAACCTTCGCGCTGCAAGTCTTCAATTTTTTTGCGAGTTTCCAGGATATTGTTTACCGTGTGGACTGTAGTATATTCACTCATAGTAAATTCCTCCTAATAAATTTAGTAGTTAAGCAAGTCTATACTCGCGTTCTTCTTCCCAATACAAGAAAGACTACGAATAAAATAATGAAAGCCACAAATAAGAATTTGGCTATTCCTGCTACAGCGGCGGCAAGACCGAAGAAACCAAAAACACCTGCGACAATTGCTACAACAAGAAAGACGAAAGCCAAGCCTAGCATAGAAAACACCACCTTTCTTTTTGGATGTGGAATCAATCTCATTTAGTGCTTCAGCATACTTTCCTGCAAGCTGTTTGACTAACTTGTTACATTCTTAACCTTTTGAATTAGGTATGAAACAGGTAGAATATTGAAAATTTATTTACCAAAAGAGAAACATGACGCATATTTCCATTGTTTCATGGGATGAGTGAGAGAGGTAATGAATGATTAGCTGAATGCATAGCTGAATGAATATCTGATTAAATATCTGATTAAATATCTGATTAAATATCTGATTAAATATCCGATTGAAGGGAGAAAAGAATATGGCGCTAACGATTCGAAAGTTCCACACGGGATGGAATTGGCAGCAATTTCATCAAAGTGATGAAGTGCAAATAGATAGCAATCAGGAAGCAGATACGGTTTTCATCCAATGGCTGGAGCGGGGTGAAAGAGTTTGTAAGAACTCTGTAGGCGTTCATGTTCTAGGTGATAATAAAGCTTTCTATGGCTTTTTGGAGTATGGTCGTGATCCTGAGAAGATCGGCGAACTGCCGCTCTTGCGTTATTATGTGACTCAAGACAAGCTGGTAACGAATGAGCTGAATCAACAATTTTGGTCAGAGCAGGAGCAGGAGGAGCTTATCCGAAAGCTGGAGTTCAGTAAATCGGCGGTAGATGGTTTTTTTGTGCTTATCGGAGAAATAATAAATAAGTTTTTAGAAGGAATCGATGATTTTGAGGAGTCTCTCCGCATGCTGGAAATAGAGATGAAAGAGGGACGCAATCGTGGAAGTGTGCTGGATGAAATTATTAAGCATCGTTATTTGCTGCTGCATTGGACGTCGCTAACGATTCCGCTGCAGGAAATAAGTCTCGCTGCTGAAGAGGTTTATTTGGATGATCTTGAACAAAGCGAAGATTATAAGCGGACTAAGCTTAGATTGGAACGAATAGTTACCCTGCAAAATTATTACGAGAAGCAAATCGACACCCTGCTTTCGATCGATGATAACTTGACCAATTATCGCGGCAATGAAATTATGAGAGCTTTAACTGTATTTACGGCTATTTTTACACCTGTTATGGCGTTTGCGGCTATATGGGGGATGAATTTCGAGGAAATGCCGGAGCTGGAGTGGCAATGGGGCTATTTTGGATCGCTGGCTTTTATATTCATTAGCACGCTATTCGTCTATTTATGGCTGCTTAAGAAAGGCTGGCTTGGCGATTTATTAAAAGGAAAAAGCCAGGAGGAAAAAAATAAAGTTTAAAAAATATCGATATAGGAACAAATTTATACAAATGATAGCGATTTTTGAGGATATACAGGGATCTTTTATGATAATATAGAAAGACAGGGGAGTTAACGGTATCGTGATCGCTCCATTTTTAGAAAAAGGAGGAATTTATTTTTGATCAACCAAGAACAAGTCAAACTGCTCAGTTCATCTACGCTACCGCTCCAGCACAAAAAAATGACAAAGGTCGCACTACTCAAAAGAGCTGTTTTCTTATTCATTGGAGCGGCCCTCGTATCGGTAGGGTTAGAAATCTTTTTGGTTCCCAATCACATTATCGATGGGGGAATTGTAGGGATTTCAATCATGACTTCTTATTTAAGCGGCTTGCCCGTCGGAATTTTCTTATTTTTACTTAATCTTCCGTTTCTCTACATCGGCTATAAGATGATCGGAAAAACCTTTGCGCTTTCTACCCTGTACGCTATTACGATTATGTCCGTTGGCACTGCACTGCTTCACCCGGTACCGCCGCTAACGATTGACCCTTTGCTTGCCGGCGTATTCGGCGGTATTATACTTGGGGTTGGAGTCGGCCTCGTTATTCGCTTTGGCGGCTCGCTTGATGGCACCGAAATTATTGCTATCCTGTTCAACAAACGAACACCCTTTTCCGTGGGTGAGGTCGTTATGTTTTTCAATCTGTTCATCCTCGCCTCTGCTGGCTTCGTATATAGCTGGGACAGAGCGATGTACTCCCTTATTGCCTACTACATTGCATTCAAGATGATTGATCTGACGATTGAAGGTCTCGACGAGTCGAAGTCGGTCTGGATCATCAGTGAGCGGTTTCAGGATATCGGCGATGCCTTGTTAAATCGGCTGGGCCGCGGCGTCACTTATTTAAAAGGAGAAGGCGGGTTTACCGGGGATGACAAAAAAGTGATTTTTGTTGTCATAACCCGGCTGGAGGAAGCGAAGCTGAAGTCGATCGTTGATGAGCTGGATAGCAATGCTTTCATGGCTGTAGGAAATATTCATGATGTCAAAGGCGGTCGTTTCAAGAAGAAAGATATCCACTAGCTGCCGGTAAGCTGCTAGTCCTCTAATGGAGGTTTACCCTCTTGTCCTTTCTTATCTTCAAAGAGCCCAAGCTCCCGCACTTGCTTAGCCGCATCTCTGCTGCTGGAGCTGCCCAGTTTTTTTAGAATGTGTCCGACGTGGATTTTAACGGTACGTAAGGAAATAAAAAATCGGCTTGCGATCTCAGTCTGGGTGTGGCCCCGATCAATCATCTCCAGAACTTGTAGCTCCGTAGGAGTAATTAAATCGCTTACCTCCTTTACTTTAAACTCATGCTCCAAACGTTTAAGTCTGCGAAACTCATCGCGCAGCTTCTCAGCTACAGCTGCGTTGATAGGTGAGTTTTTGGAATGGGCTGCCCTGATCGCTGCTGGCAGCTCCTCAAAGCTCGATTTGATTTGATAATCAATTGCCCCTGCCTGAAAGGAGCGGAAAATCAGCTCCTTCTCTTCCATGGAGGTCAGCATAATGACCTTAATCCCCCAAGACTGTACCGCTTCTTCCGCCAAGTAAATGCCTGACGGCATATCATTCAGCATAATATCAAGCAGCGCTACATCTATTTGTAATGCCGGTTCACTTAAAATTGTGCGAGCTTCTTCGAGTGTTGAAGCTGTTAACGCAACAGTGAAATCGGGCTGTCTGTTTAAAAAATCAGTTAGTCCTCTTAACCAGTCCAAGTCATCCTCTACGATGAGCAATCTGATCGGATTCATAATTTTCCTCCGTAGTGTAGTTCTGTTTTTGAATCAGCTTGGCAGGGAAAGACAGAAACACACTGGTTCCCTTACCTTTTTCGCTCCTTAGCTCCAAGGTTCCTCCATGCTTTTTAAGTACATTATAGCAATATGCAAGGCCTAACCCGAAATTGTTGCGGCTTGCTGTTTTAGTTGTGTAGAAAGGCTCAAGAGATTGCTTTAAAACAGATTTTTCCATGCCGATACCCGTATCTCTTATTTCCAGGACAACGTATTTTTTCGTGATAAACACTTTGATCGCCAGTAAGCCTCCCTGAGGCATAGCCTCTGCCGCATTCATAATGATATTGCTTAAGGTTTCTTTCAACTGTGCTTCGTCACATTGCAAATGTAATTCAGCGGGTATTTCCAGCTTGACCTCAACGTTGTGCAGATACGGCTGCAATTGCTGGAGTAAGTGCTGCAGCATTTCTTTTAGAGAAACGACAGAAAGCTTCATGGGTATTTCCTGCGTCTGCTCGTGCACCCGTCCAATCATTTCACGGATATGCTCGGATGCTGAAGCAATGATCTTTAAATCCTCTATCAACTCAGGTTGATTAGTTTGCTCCGCGTAATGATTCATTTTCTCGCTAAAAAGGCGGATTTTGCCAATGTCATTTTTAATCGCATGATTCAGAATCGCTGTACCCGAAGTAATAGCTCTGAGCGTAGAATCAAGCTTTCTGCCCTCAATCAGGAGCCGCACTCCAAAGAAGCCGTATTTTAAAAATGTGAATACAAAAAAAGGAACGATAACGGCCAAGCTCCAAATATTATACACCCACATCCGGTAAAAGCCGAGAGTAGGGAGCAAATAATTCAGTATGGCAAAGCAGACCAAGGGCGGAATCAGCGTCAAGCAAGTAAATAAATGCGTTCTTTGCATGGCGGGCAGCCGTTCTTTTTTGAAAATAATCAAGATCGAGCCCAGGACAATGTAGGGGATAGCCCACAGTGAAACGACAGGAAAGTCAATGGGATAAGCTTCTGTATACCAAGGTGTAAAAAGCAGGCAAAGCACAGGCGGAAGCAGCAGCAAGTAGGGCAGTACTTTATTTAGCCGGGTATGATGGAACCAGGTGTTGTATTGAAGCGCAAGCATGGCAAAGGAATAAGGAACCCCATAATAAGACAGCACAGAGCTAACCGCCTGTACCTGGTTTGTTAACGTCACGATCGCTTGGTTGGACATAATCTCCAGATAGGGTACAAGGCTTGAGTCCAGCACTGCAGCCAAAGCACCCGTGCCTCCAGTGAAAGCGATAGCGCTCATCCAACGCAGCATAACAGAACGCGGATCAATGATAATAAGAAGAACTGCAATTAACCATAGAGCGATGAGTACAAATTGCATGATGCGAGTTTCCTCCGGTACGTTTTTGTATCTTCTATTTTGTCATGAGGCGGTTATGAATACAAGGATCATTTGCTGATAGTAGATGAAGCGTTTATCATAATGTTTATATCATAATAATTAGAAGCACATGCAAAAAAAGAGAGAAAGAGGAGATACTCATGTCCAACGCGGCGCAAAACTCCAGAAATGTGATGGCTGCCATCGGTAAAGTGCTTTTGGCACTTCTAGTGACTATGGTACTTGCAGTGATTTTATCTATTGGGGCTGCTCTTATCGCTATTATTTTAAAGCCTGAGCTTCTGGATGGGCCTGCGAGGCTGTTCCAGGATCCGATGTTCGGGAAGCTAGCCATGTTTGCACAATTTTTGGGATTTATCGGAGCTGCTTGGCTGATGTTCTATATGTTTGAAAGAAAAAAAGGCTGGTCTTTAGGCGTTGCCAGGAAAGGAATAATACGCAGCAGCTTTGAGGGCTTATTTGCAGGATTTGTTTTGATAACGCTTATTTGCGGATTAATATGGCTTTTCGGTGGCGTGCAGGTCGTTTCTGCTGTCTGGAGTGCGGCTTTGGCACTTGATTTGCTCGGCTGGCTCCTGGTTATGATCGGAGTAGCAGTGAGTGAGGAAATATTTGCACGTGGTTACGTTCAGGGAGTATTCCGCTTCCCATTAGGCGTGAAGGCTGCCATTGCCGCGCAGGCGGTCGTTTTCGCAATGCTGCATTCTTTTAACGGAAGCATGTGGAGCTCGCCTTTGCCTATCATAAATTTGCTGCTGGCAGGCATTCTGTTCGGAACTGCAAGAGAGCTGTCAGGCGGCCTGTGGATGCCAATCGGTCTGCATCTGTCGTGGAATTTTATGCAAGGCGGAATTTATGGATTTAAGGTTTCCGGATTATCGATGGAATCTATTTTGCTAGTAGAACCTCAGGGACCTTCCCTGATTTCTGGAGGAGGCTTCGGTGCTGAGGGCAGCCTGGTTACCACCTTTATTTTGATCATAGGCACGTTTGCTGTCAGTCGTTTTTATAAAATAAAAAAATAAGGATATTACAGTTCGAAAGAATGCAAAAGAGTTCAAGAGAGTTTAAGTAGAACAATTAAAAGGTTGAAAAATAGTAAACAAAATTATATAATGTCTATATAATAAATAAACATTTGGAAGTGATGTTTGAATGAATGATCTTTCAGAGCGGTTTTGGGGCGCAAGTGTGGAAGAGATGAAACAGGGATATGTCTACGAGGATAATGCCAAGAAATATATATGCCTGGTGTGTGGAAAGGAATTCGAGAAAGGGATTATATACCGGGAGGGGGACACGTATTATGAAGCAGAGAAGTTTGCTTCCGTGCATGTCAGTCACGAGCACATCTCCATGTTTGAATACCTGATCGGACTTAATAAAAAGCTCACAGGCTTAACCGATCTGCAAAAAAACTTGCTGGAATATTTTTATAAAGGCTATAGCGACAGTGAAATTGTTAAGCTGGAGGGCGGCAGTGCTTCTACGATTCGCAATCACCGGTTTACTTTTCGGGAGAAAGAGAAGCAGGCCAAGGTTTTTTTGACAATTATGGAGCTGGTGGAAGCCTCACAGCCGCAGAGGCCCAGGTTTGTGACGATACACAAATCGGCCACCGTGGTGGACGAGCGATTTAACTTGACAGAAGAGGAAAATGAAGAAATTCTCAACACCTATTTTCCAGTGGGAAGGGAAGGCAAGCTGAGTACATTTCCCAAAAGGGAAAAGCGAAAAGTAGCTTTGTTAAAGCATATCATTGGTAAATTTGAAATCGACCGCAAATATACGGAACATGAAATCAATGAGGTACTGAAAGCTATATACGATGATTATGTAACACTTCGCAGATATCTGATCGAATATGGTTTTATGGACCGGTTGGATGATTGCAGCTCTTATTGGGTGAAGGTTTAGAGAATTAAGAAGAAAGATGAAAGAAGAAAGAAGAAAGAAGAAAGATGAAAGATGAAAAGAGGAGAGATTACAAATGAACAGACGTAAGGAACTTACACTTGCCTATCAGCAATCGACAAGGCCCATGGGAGTATTCCGTCTTACAAATACAATCAACTCGAAAATTCTAATTGGCGGAACTCCCAATCTGGACGCGGCAAAAAATCGCTATGAATTCGTACTGAAAATGGGTTCATGTGACATTAAAGAGCTGCAGCAGGACTGGAATGAATATGGGGAAGAGGCGTTTATTTTTGAAACGCTGGAGCAAATTAAGCCCGTTGATGATTTGAAGCATGATTACAAAAAAGAGATTGAAGCGCTGGAGCAGAAATGGTTGGATGAGCTTGAGCCCTATGGAGACAAAGGATATAACAAGCTTCGAACTCATCGTTAATGTGAGTGCAAAGCAAAACAAACAATCCCGAACACTAGTATAGTGAACGGGATTGTTTGTTTTTGTCTCATAAGTAACTGCTGCAGAAGATGGTTGGAGAGGGGGAATCATGTAGAATCAGAATAATGAGTAGACAGCAGGCGGAGGGGGATGGATAATGAAATTAATGAGGAAAGAAAGAGGTGTCTTTACTATGGGAAAAATACAGCAGAGTTACAGCAATGACTTTAAAATCCAGGCAGTAAGATATATGCAAGAGCAGGCGAAGACCTTACCGGAAATCGCAGATGAACTTAAGATTTCGGTGGAAACACTCTATAAATGGAAGGGGAAGTACGAACATTTTGACAAGCAGGCAGCTGCAAAAGAGGATAAAGCCCGTCAGTTGGAGCAGTTGCTGAAAGAAAAAGAACGTGAGCAAATAGAGCTAAAAGAGGAGGTTGCCATCTTAAAAAAAGCCATGCACATCTTCGGCCAAGAAAGGAACTAAGGTTCCAATTTATCGAAGATCATCACTCCGATTTTCGAGTGGAGAAGATGTGCGAATTGTTGGAAGTATCCCGTAGCGGCTATTATAAGTGGAGAACAACAGAAACGAGTCAACGGGAGCAGCGTAAGGCCCAAATAATGGAGCGGATTTCCTTCCACTTCAAGGACAAACAAAGCAAATATGGAAGTCCCAAAATTGCTGGTTTGCTCCATTTAGAAGGATTTAATGTGACGGTGCGCACCGTGAGTATCTATATGAAGCAGATGGGGTTGCGTGCGCGTCGGTCAAAGACATTTGAGGAAAGTACGACAGACCCTCTTCAAGACTGATGGATGGTTCCAAGTACAGTACCAAGTACCTTCATTCAACAATCTTGCATCGAATCAGGCTGAACTATGCAAGACAACGCCAAGTTGGGTGGCCCTTGCCTGCCCCTCGATAGTTTTAGTGATGAAAAACATCGTTATTTAGCCGAATTTCCTGGACTCGAGCGACTTAGTGATGAAAAACATCGTTAAAAGCCTAGAATAAGCGCTCTTGA
Source organism: Paenibacillus eucommiae (assembly GCF_017874215.1). Classification (GTDB taxonomy): domain Bacteria; phylum Bacillota; class Bacilli; order Paenibacillales; family NBRC-103111; genus Paenibacillus_AI; species Paenibacillus_AI eucommiae. The sequence goes on along the minus strand of NZ_JAGGLB010000002.1, from coordinate 196,862 downwards.
CGGATGAACGAGCCGAATAGCGATGAAAAACATCGTTATTCAAGAAAATTGCGGGAAAAATGCTTCAGTTAACGATGAAAAACATCGTTAACATGATCGGAAAGAGAAAAGCTGCGGCCTAGGATGACTTGCAAGGTAAAGGCATTGTGGATAGGAGGGATCTCTCCCAATGTTGTCAGATTAACATGCAAGTTGAGGTTTAGCTTTCCCCGATTAGAAGGCACGCCTAATCCGAAGCGGCCGAATGTAGGCGAAAAACCGACCACAATGTGCTTATGAGGGGCCGAAGCGGTTAATGTAGGTGAAAAACCGCACATATTTGGCCAGCTTAACCTGACAGCATTGGGGATCTCCCCCTTATCCCTGATAATCCGGGTAATCCGGGTACTCTACATACTCTACATACCCACATACTCTAGGCACTCTAGGTATCTCTCACTTCTCGGTGATCCTCTCCTCATGGTGAAACCTTTGTTTACCTACGCATACCTCATACCCATACCCATACTCATACCCATACCCATACCCATACCCATACCCATACCCATACCCATACCCATACCCATACCCATACCCACGCACACCCACTCATCAAAGGACGCAGCATCTGCGTATTCTACAGCTCTTCAATAATGTCTCCTGCGATCAAGGAGCCTGGAGAGTGCCTTTTGGCTGCCGCTCTATCTCCAGCAGCTCCGTGGCTGTACACACCGAAGGCAGCGGCCTGCTCGGCTCTGAAGCCTTGTGCTAGCAGGCTGCCGATCAAGCCGGCCAGTACATCGCCTGACCCTCCGGTGGCCATGCCGGGGTTGCCAGTTGTGTTCAGGTATACATAGCCTTCCGGAGTCGCCACAACCGTACCCGCACCCTTAAGCACTAAGGTGACACCATGCTGACTGGCAAAGCTTCGAGCGAGTGAAACCCTGTCCCGCTGCACATCGGATACGGATATGCCTGCCAGCCGTGCCATCTCTCCTGGATGAGGCGTGAGGATAACTGGCGCCTGCCTTTGTGTCCAGCTCGTCCAGTCCTTGGCATCAGCGAGCATATTCAACGCATCAGCATCAACTACCAAAGGACATGCTGTGCCTTCCCAGACGGAACGCAGCCAGCTGCCGTCCGCTTCCCAGCGGCCAAGCCCAGGGCCGATCACAAGGGCATCCTTGCCCGCGGCGAGTGCCAGCAGCTCTTCCGGCTGCACGCCGCTCCATTCCGCCGCGCCAGCACCCCCCAGCGCGGCCAGCATAAGCTCGGGCAAGTGGCCCGGCATCAGCCGCGCTGCCTGCTCGGGCAGCGCCCATGTAGCCAGGCCGCAGCCGCCGCGCAGAGCCGCTTTGCTGCTGAGCAGTCCGGCGCCGCTCATCGATCGGCTCCCTGCAGCTAGCAGCACATGGCCGTATGAGCCTTTATGGGCATCGGCGGTGCGAGTGCCATTCGTTGCCACAGCCAATCGCTGCTTCAGCAGGAATTCATCCAGGCGAAATGTGCGAATATCGTGTTTTACCGCTAGTTTGGCTGGAATACCGATTGGGCATATCTCTATTGTCCCAGCTTGTGCAGCACCGGGAAACTGCAGAAGCCCGCGTTTATAGAAAGCGAAGGATATCGTTTGCTTTGCTTTGATGCAGGGTATGTAAACCTCGCCTGTATCCGCATCAATACCACTCGGAATGTCCACAGAAACTATGGGCAGTCCGCTTTCATTCGCTTCGGTGATCAGTTCCGCGTATTTCCTGCGCGGGGCGCCTTTACTCCCGGTCCCAAGCAAAGCATCGATGATTCCGTCATAATGCCACCATTCAACCGGAGCATCTCCTGCCGCAGCAAAGGGAATGCCCCATTCCTGTGCAATGTCCCGCTGTAAAAGTGCCTCACCGCTGCCATAATCATCAGGCTCTTCAGCGTAAATGATGCTCATCTCCAACCCTGCCTCAGCCAGCTGCCGGGCCGCCACGACTCCGTCTGCACCGTTATTTCCTTTTCCAGCCAGCACCAGCCAACGTGACCCACTTGATTTAGCCTCTCTGAGTACCGCTTCCGCAACGCCTCTTCCGGCATTTTCCATTAACAAGATTGCTGGGATATGGATCTGCTGGATCGTTTCCAGCTCTAATTTTTTCATTTCCTCTGCTGTTACAACATGCATAAAGAACACCTTCCTTTCCACATTATGGTACTATAATTAGTGTATAGTTATTTTAAACCAAAAGCGACATGTATGAATAAATAGGAGGCTGATGATTATGGCTATTATTGTGCAGCATCGGGAAACGAAGCAAGCATATATTATGCTCGGTACGAGTTACGCAGCTTATGTTGATTCTAGATCGAGTTTTTTGGGTGGGGCGCTGTTTCCGCATCGCGAATCGGGGGAACTGCCGCTTGCGGCAGTATGCAGTGAAAGTGGCAAAATTGAATGGTTTCTCACGGAGGATTTAGTTGTGATCGAGGTGGATGGGCAGAAATTGTCCGAGTTTGGCAGCCTGTTACCAGCTTACAAGCAGGATAGATCGTCCAGGCAGTTCGATGAATATTGCCCAGCTTGTCAGGAAGCACTCACTCCTGCACATATGGAATGTCCCTCCTGTGGGCTCGTATTCCCCCAAGAACCTTAAGAGGAAGCATAAAGGCTAGGTTAAACACTAAATATTATTTATATATTGCACATTATATAATTATATAGTATATATTAATTAAGGTTTATTCATTTTAATTACGTCGTATAAATTTTAACATTTCGAAATGGCTGCAAGCTAGCAGAGGGGGAAGCGAACGATGAACGGAAAAAGAGTGCTGCATTTCCAGGCAGGAAACGCCGCAATGAAGACGCTGCTTGGAGGTAAAGGGGCAAATCTCGCGGAAATGACGAATGCGGGCTTGCCGGTACCTCCTGGATTTACTGTAACGACTGAGGCTTGCCGTGAATATTACGCAAATGGAAGTCAACTTCCGCAAGGCTTGTTTGAAGAAATCCGGACTGCACTGATTCAAGTGGAAGCGAGCAAGAAACAGACATTTGGAAGCGTAGAGGATCCTTTACTCGTCTCGGTTAGATCAGGCTCCGTCACTTCCATGCCAGGGATGATGGATACGATTCTGAACTTGGGGCTTAATGATGAAACCGTGGAAGCACTGGCGCGAAATACGGGTAATCCGCGTTTTGCCTTTGATTGTTATAGAAGACTGATACAGATGTTTGGCAACGTTGTTTTTGACATAGAGGGCTTGCACTTTGAGAAGCTGCTGCATCAGATGAAGGCTGAGCGCTCCATTCATGAGGATAAAGATATGCCTGTGGAGGGCTGGGTCGCTATTATTGAGAAGTTCAAGGCTATTATAGAACAAAGAGCAAAACGCAGCTTTCCTCAGGATGTGTATGAGCAGCTGGAGCTTGCTGTAGAAGCAGTTTTCCGCTCATGGAACAATCAGCGTGCTGCAGTGTACCGTAAGGTTTATGGCATTCCTGATTCGCAGGGTACAGCCGTGAATATTCAGTCCATGGTTTTTGGCAACAGAGGAGATGATTGCGGTACGGGAGTTTTGTTTACACGCAACCCATCAACCGGTGAGAAGCATCTGTATGGAGAATACCTGACAAATGCGCAGGGTGAAGACGTTGTTGCAGGAGTAAGAACGCCGCTGCCGATCGCCCAGCTAGAGAATGAAATGCCTGAGGTTTATGCCAAGCTGGCCCATACGGCAGCCAAACTGGAAGCTCATTATAAGGATATGCAGGACATAGAGTTTACGGTTGAAAAGGGAGAGCTCTTCATTCTTCAGACCCGCAATGGCAAAAGAACAGCACAGGCTGCTGTGAAGCTGGCGGTACACTTTGTGAATGAAGGCATCCTGAGCCGCGAAGAAGCGCTGCAGCGCATTGAAGTGGAGCATCTGGATCAGCTTCTCCACCGTGCGATCGATGAAGATATCAAGCTGGATGTGCTGGCTACTGGTCTTCCTGCATCCCCAGGTGCAGCTACGGGGCAGGCGGTATTTGATGCAGATACGGCTGAGGAATGGGTTCGCAGCGGCAAGAAGGTTGTACTGGTCAGCAGCGAAACGAGTCCAGAGGATATCCACGGCGTTATTGCAGCTGAAGGCGTACTGACGAGCCGTGGCGGCATGACCAGCCATGCAGCGGTAGTGGCTCGCGGAATGGGCAAGCCGTGCGTCTGCGGCTGTGAGGAAGTGCGTATCGATGAAGATGAGCCGCAGTTCCGCGCCGGGAATGTCACCGTTCGTGAAGGCGACTGGATTACACTTGACGGTTCAACCGGACGCGTTATCCTTGGCACAGTTGAGCTTAAGGAGCCTGAGGTGAGTGAGGAGCTCAACGAGCTGCTGCAATGGGCGGATGCTGTGCGCAAGCTTGAAGTTCGGACCAATGCCGATACGCCAGAGGACGCGGCGAAAGCCCGCGAATTTGGTGCCCAAGGTATCGGACTTTGCCGTACGGAGCATATGTTTATGTCAGCTGAGCGGCTGCCGGTCGTACAGGCGATGATTCTGGCAGATGGCCTTGAAGAGCGTAAAGTCGCCTTGGAGCAGCTGCTGCCGATGCAGCAAAGCGACTTCGAGGGTCTCTTTACAGCGATGAGCGGGCTGCCGGTAACGATTCGCCTGCTGGATCCGCCGCTGCATGAATTTTTGCCGAAGCTGGAGGAGCTGTTGATTCGCCAGGAGCAGCTGAAGCATGAGCCTCAGGGCCAGCCGGCCGCAGCTAATGTGGACGGTGCACTGTCCAGCGTTCCGGAACGGATTGAGCTAGACACCTTGATTCGCAAGGTGCGCAATCTGCAGGAGTCGAACCCGATGCTGGGACAACGCGGCTGCAGACTCGGGATTCTTTTTCCAGAGATTTATGAGATGCAGGCTGTTGCCATTTTCCGTGCTGTGCTTGCTTGCAGAAGCAAAGGCATTACAGTTATACCGGAAATTATGATTCCGCTGGTTGGTCATTCCAACGAACTCAAAGCTATGCGGGAGCTTGTTGATCGTACTGCCGTTCAGGAGCTGGGCACTGAGCTGAAGCATGTTGTTTACAAGGTTGGAACGATGATTGAGGTGCCGAGAGCGGCATTAACAGCGGCGCAAATAGCGCAGCATGCGGATTTCTTCTCCTTTGGAACGAATGATTTGACACAGATGACTTTTGGCTACAGCCGGGATGATGCCGAGGGCAAGTTCCTGACGCATTATGTGGACCATAATATTTTGCCAAAAAATCCGTTCCAGGTGCTGGATACCGAAGGTGTAGGCCTGTTGATCGATTGGGCTGTGAAGCAGGGTCGGGAGCAGAAGCCGCAGCTCAAAACGGGCATTTGCGGTGAGCATGGCGGCGATAAGGAATCGATTTTCTTTTGCCATCAGACAGGGTTGAATTATGTGAGCTGTTCGCCGTTCCGTGTGCCTCTCGCAAGAATAGCAGCGGCCCAGGCGCAAATTACACTTGGTGATAAGGAAGAAGTGCGTCAGCTGCAGGAAAGTGTAAGTTCTTCATTGTAAGTTCATTGTAGGACTCAATGCAGGACTCATTGTAAGTTCATGCTAAGCTCATTGTAATTTGCCTGAATTTTGACTATAGTTATATAATAAAAACTTATCCCGGAAGCTTGCAGACTAGGGTCTACACGCTTCCGGGTTTGTATGAGGAGGGAAGCATCATCGAGCTGACAAACAGGCAGAAGGATGTGCTGGAGCTTGTCCGCAAGAACGCCCCAATTACCGGAGAGCAAATCGCCGAAATGCTCGGCATCAGCAAGCCAACTATTCGTACGGATCTTTCTGTGCTTGTGATGCTTGGGATGCTGGATGCCAAGCCGAAGGTCGGTTATTTTCCCGGACATGCACTGCTGCCGGAAGGGCAATCCCTGCTTAAGCTGCAGGAGCTGAGGGTCAAGGATATTCAAGGTATGCCAGTAATCGTCAGAGATACGATTTCAGTGCACGAAGCTGTGATCACCTTGTTTCTGGAAAATGTCGGCTCCCTGATTGTAGCTGACGCTGAAAGCACGCTGCTTGGCATCGTATCGCGCAAGGATTTGCTCAAGGTTACACTCGGCAATCCGAATGTAACGACTATGCCGCTTAGCCTGGTCATGACGCGCCAGCCGAATCTGATTACAATCGGTCCAGAGGATACTGTGGCCGAAGCAGCCCGCAAGATGATCCATCATCAGGTGGACAGCCTGCCTGTAGTACTCATTCACAATGAGGCTGGCGACACGCCAAGGGTGGAAGTGGTAGGCCGTATTACCAAAACAGGGATGACAAGGGTGCTGCTTGACCTGCTCTTGGAGCATTAAAGGACAAGCAGAAGACCTTGCATCATAAAGGAAGGAGTGAAGTGTGATGAGAGAGCAGCAGCATTTGTACATTTGCTCCGATTCAGTAGGGGACACGGCAGAAGCGGTAGCCCAGGCTACCATTCATCAATTTAATGCCGAGCAGGTTAAAATGAAACGCTTCGGTCATATCAAGCAGGAGGATGAAATCCGTAAAATCGTCGAAGATGCGGCGGCAAGCGGCGGCTTTGTGGCTTATACGCTGGTGCAGCCGGAGCTTCGAGAAATGATGAAATCCGAGGCCATCCGTCTGGGTGTCCGCGCAGTCGATATCATGGGACCGATGATGCAAGCATTTATCGATACTTATGGAGATGCTCCCAAGCGCAAGCCCGGTCTGCTGCATGAGATGGATGCTGATTATTTCCGCCGCGTAGAGGCTATTGAATTTGCTGTCAAATATGACGACGGGCGTGATGCACGCGGGATGCTGCAGGCACAGGTTGTGCTGATAGGGGTATCCCGTACCTCGAAGACACCATTGAGCATTTTTCTGGCCCATAAAGGAATTAAGGTCGCCAACCTGCCGGTTATGCCGGAAGTGAAGCCGCCTACCGAGCTGTTCAAAATCCCTAGTCACCGGATTATCGGACTGACGATGGATGCAGACAGCATACTGAAGATCCGGTCAGAACGTCTGAAAGCCGTCGGGCTTCCCGACGGCTCCAAATATGCAACGCTCCAGCGTATTGTTGATGAACTGGAATATGCACAAGGCTTGATGAAACAGCTTAACTGCACGGTAATCAATGTGACGAATAAGGCGATTGAAGAAACGGCCGGACTGATTTTGGAATATTTATGATTCTTTGATAAGCATGCAGAAGCTTAATTAGAGCCGCTTATATGTCTCTTCGCAAAGCTTTCAATACATCGACCTGTGTAGCTCGTCTCGCAGGTCTTACTCCTGATAGTACAGCTACACCAAAGCTGATAGCAATACAAAGCAAGGACAGCGACCAGGGAATATAGGAAAATATGAGACCCTCCGGGGAACTTTCTTTCGCAAAATTAAGAATTACAAACGGAAGCGCAATATTAACCACATAGCTGATTCCATAGGCGACAATTGTGCCAACGACGGCTCCTTGAAGCCCGATATAGCTGCTTTCTATGAGAAAAATATTTTTGATCGTAGATGGATGAGCGCCAATTGCTTTCATAATGCCAATGTCCTGAGACCTCTCAGTGACCGCCATGGTCATAGTATTATAGATGCCTATAGAGGCGATAAGGATTGCAATCGTTCCGACAAAGATGAGGCCAATCTTTAGAACAAGAAAAAATACATTGATTTGCTCAAGCTCGTTGGCGATTGAATAGCTGGTATAGCCATTGCTGTTAATCTCATCGGAAATGTTTTTGACGTTTTTAGCGTCTTTGGCGTATACGTTGACATTGTCATACGATCGGGGCTTAGAAATGTCCAGTTCATCCTTCATTTGCTGTACGGCTTCCGAGCCGTTTTGTTCAGAGCCTGTTCCTTGTTGCTCCTGTTCAGTCTGCTGCGGCAGCTGAATCCCTCTTATTGTTTTTGTAAACTCTTCAATTTGCTGCAGCATAGACCCGCTGATGGATAAGTTGGTATCTTTGATCCATTCCTTTGTTGGCTTCTTGGCAATACCAACAACGGTAACAGGGAAACGCTTGATTAGCTGTTTGCCCCCCTCCCACTGTGAAGCTTCCATTTCAATTGTTTTTCCGATCATTTCAGCGTTGTTTTGGGTCATGATGTTCTCATCTTTTTCCTTATAGCCCTTTAGTGCGCTTGCAAAATGAAATCCTGCAATAACCTCATGTTCTGCCGTTGGAAGTCCGCCAGCTGACAGCTCGAGTCCGGCTTTGGCCTCTTCCTCAAAATCTACAGCAACCGCAGGTGCAGAGGCTTCAAATTCATTCCAGTAAAATTGGATATTTTGTTGTATAAACTGCTTATGAGTAACAGCCTTAACGTTTTTAACGGCTTTGAGCCCGGCTAGATCTTTATCTGCTAAGGGATAATAATTACCGTCTAAGGATTTTCCATGAACACTGATTTCAGTTAAAAGGCCATCACCGGTTATTTGCTGGACCACACTGCGCTGGAGCCCGAATCCTACAGATGCCAGCACGATCAGAAATGCGCAGCCCATAGCTGTTGCCAGCACGGTCATAAATACGCGCGAACGATTTTTTTTCATATTTTGCCGGACAAAGGATAGCTTGTCTTTAAAAGTCATAATAATCTCCGATCTACGATTTTTCCGTCCTGCAGCAGGATGGTACGATTGGCAAAGGATGCGACTTTGTCGTCATGGGTGATGATGAGGAAGGTGATGCCCTGCTCCTTGTTCAACTGTTCAATAAAGCGCAAAAGCTCATGTTCATTCTCACTGTCAAGGCTTCCTGTCGGCTCGTCTGCCAGTAGAATAGGTGGATTCACGATAAGTGCCCGGGCTATGCTTACCCGCTGCTGCTGGCCTCCAGACAACTCGCTTGGATAATGCTCCGCATAATCCTGCAGTCCGACCCTTTCCAGCATCAAGAGGGTTTGTTTCCTGCGTTCGCTCTCTTTAACGCCCTTAAGTACTAAAGGAAGCTCTACATTTGCAAAGGCAGTCATACTCGGAATGAGCTGAAAGCTTTGGAAAATAAAGCCGAAATGCTGCAGCCGAAAGTCGGCCCATTCGCCTTCGCTCAAGCGGGTAACGGCGCGCTTCTGCACATAGATTTCTCCCTCTGACGGTCGAAGATAACCACTGATCAGGTTGAGCAGTGTTGATTTGCCGGACCCGCTTCTGCCTACAATCGCCACAATTTCCCCTTTCTCGATATGCAGGCTAATATCATGCAGTACCGGAACTATGCGTTCAGTAGTTTTTTTACCGATTTTAAACTGATGGCTGACTTGCTTTAGTTCAATCATTTCTGGCCTCCAAGCCCTTATTTTTGACTTATTAGTGGTCTTACAAAGAGATAGACGGTTGAAATATTAAAAACCATGCAGTTTTCACAAAAAATCCTTATTTTTACAAATTCAAAACTACATTTTCCTCACGTGAATCCTCATTGCCCCCTCGTCAGGATGGTGTATAATTATCCATACAGCATAAAAACAGCAAGTAAACAGCGTGTAAGCAGCATATAAACAACACATTAAACAGTGGAAAAAGAAGGTTGTGATTGAATTGGACATGCTGCGATATTTTATTGTGCTTAAGCAGGAAAGAAAGCTGCCGTTATTTATAGATAGCATTGGAGTTCACGAGCAGGAGAACGTTAATTGGCCGAATGGCTACCCGTATTATCATTGGCTGCAAACGATTGAGGGGGAAGGCCGATTTCAGGCTGCCGGACAAACCTTTCTTCTGCCGAAGAATACGGGTGTGCTGCTTCCCCCGAACATGCCGCGTCAATATGAGGCTGTTTCCAGCAAATGGCGTACCGCATTCGTTACCTTTGGCGGGTCTCAGACGCAGACACTGCTTGCTTCCCTGGGACTGGAGTACCCATCTGCCTACCAATGGCCTTCCCAAACACCTTTGGATAAATGGCTGGTTCGGATGACGCGGATGTTCATGAATGAAATGGCTCCCGGCCTGGATGGATCATCTAGTGTGTATCGATTTTTGTCCCATTTAAAGACATATGCAGAAAATCAAAGCAATCCGACATCTCATCACAATGTCAAGCTGCAGCCGCTGATTGAGTGGCTGAATGACCACTATCAGGACTCCTCGGTCGGCTTGGAGCAGATGGCTGGGTTCATAGCAGTCAGTCCCCAATATTTAAACAAGCTGTTCCGCAACCTGCTTGGCACTAGTCCTTATGCCTACCTGATCCAGCTGCGCATCTCGAAAGCCAAAAATATGCTAGCAACCGATCCGCTCATTGCAGTGAAGCAAGTGGCTGAATGGGTCGGATTTTACGACGCCAGCCATTTTGTGGCGACCTTCCGCAAATCGGAAGGCATCACACCGGAGCAGTTCAAGCTGCTCCATCACAACAGCATAAGCTGAACGCCAGCCTGAGCTTCTTCGCGGGCTGGTTTCTTTTTTTCCCATTTGGTTTCATTTCACCATATTTTCAAGTGCGTGTTAACGATGTAATCTTGATCTTGTAGGCGGTTACAATCTTTTAGCACAAGCTTGTGCCTATGAAAAAAGTTATGTTAAGGCAAAACTCCAAGGAGGAAATAGGGTGAAAAAGCGAAGGTTGTTCAGGAAATTCAGCTCCATACTACTAGTTATAAGCCTGCTTTTTTCAATGCAGACGGTTTCTTTTGGTGAAGCATTTGGGGCATTTCAAGATGCAGGTAAGGATGAAGCGCAGAAAATACCATTCAACGATTCACATTCCGAACAAGCGCGTTCAGAACAAGCGCCTTCCGATACAATCGGCCATTGGGCAGAAAAACAATTAGTTGATTGGTGGAGCGGAGGACGGCTCCAGGGTTACGCTGATGGCGGATTAAAGCCGGATCTCCCGATTACACGCGGAGAATTTATGGCCATCGTCAATCGGGTGTTCGGGTTCACAGAGAAGGCTCCTGTCTCCTTCAACGACCTGGGCCCAAGTGATTGGGAGTACAGTGAGGTTGCAAAAGCACTCTACGCGGGCTATATCGAAGGCTATGCTGATAGCACGATGGGTGTGAAGCGGCAGATCAGCCGGCAGGAGGCTGCGGTCATTATTGCCCGGCTGATGAAGCTGGAGGAGCAAGATAGTGAGAAGCTGCTCTTCTCGGATGCTGAAGCAATTGCAGCATGGAGCCGGTCAGCCGTCGCTGCTGTTGTTGGCAAGAAGTGGATGGAAGGCTACGGGGACGCCAGCTATCGTCCTGCAGCATCAATCACACGGGCAGAAGCTGTTGTGACTGTTGATCGGGCACTGGGTTCAGGGCTGCCGATCGTGTACGAAAAGGCTGGAACATACGGACCTGAGACAGGTGTGCAGGCAGTATCGGGCGATATCATCGTCCGGGCTTCAGGGGTTACGCTGAGAAATATGAAGATTGGCGGAGGTCTGCTGCTTGATGAGGCGATCGGTGAGGGTGAAGCCTGGCTGAAAAACGTGAAGGTATCCGGAACTACGGAGATCAAGGGCGGAGGTGCGAACAGCGTTCACTTTGAGAACTCGACGTTAGCTGACACAGTTGTTAACAAAAAATCCGGCAGTATCCGCATTGTAGCTGAAGGTTCAACTGTAGTTGCTACCATAACTGTACGATCTTCGGCCATATTGGAGCATTCCGGAACTGATGGGGCAGGGTTTGAGAAGGTTGTGCTGAGTGATGAGCTGCTTCAAGGCTTTCGTGTGCAGTTCATAGGCGATTTTGAGCTGGTTGATATTTTTGCCAAGGGAATCAAGGTTGAGCTATCCTCTGGAACATTTAAGCAAATAACAGTGCGTGAGGGTGCTTCAGGAATAGATTTACTAATCAACAAGGAGGCAAATGTGCTCTCGCTTATGATTTATGCAGTGATCCAACTGTTAGGTCAAGGGGTGATAGAGCATGTAACCTTAAGTGAAAAAGGAAATGGGACGACATTCGAAACGCAGCCGAAAAAAAGAACGGACGTCAAGTCGGGTGCAGCGTCTTCGAGTGGTCAAGGGACAGACAGCACAACGGCACCGACTGCGACACCGAGTCCGACATCAACATCGACACCAAGCCCGACTGTACAGCCATCTGAGCCGCCAACGGGTGAGGATCTGACTCTGATTGAGAATGGCCAAGCTAAGGCTGTTGTGCTGATACCATCCAATGACAATCAGAAGGCGCGGAGTGCCGCCGATACATTGGCTGAGTATGTCAGCAAATCAACTGGGATTGCTTTACCCGTTAGCACAGAAGCTGAATTCTTATCATCTGCCGGGAATGACGGGCAAACGGTTAAGATTTATGTTGGCGCTGCCGGAGCTGACAGTAATCCGGATTTCGCCGGACAATTGAACGGGCTGGCGCTGGATGGCTTTGTCATCAGTCCATATGGAAACAGCATTACGATTGCAGGTCCAACTGCACTCGGCACGGAATTTGGTGTGTACGAATTTCTGGAGCGTTATGTTGGAGTTCGCTGGCTGATGCCTGGAGAATTGGGCGAGGATGTGCCTGAGCTTTCTTTGCTTACTGTGCCTGGTACTGTGATCCGGGAGGAGCCGGCAATCATTTCCCGCGACGTGGTAGGATTTATGGGCTACCATACCCGTGAGGCTGATGCAGAAATCAGCCGCATTCAACTGGATTGGGCCACGAAAAACCGCAACAATTCGGCGATTAATTTTCATCACAATTTATATAGGCTTTTTCCGCCTTCCGAGTACTTGGAATCACATCCTGAATTTTTTCCACATAAAAACGGCAAGCCTTACATTCCCGCTCTGAATATGGGCTGGCAGCCATGTTTTAGCGCTGAAGGCATTGTTGAAGAAGCAGTGAAAAATATCATTGCCTACTTCGACGAAAATCCGGATAAAATATCGTATTCACTCGGTATGATTGACGGAAATGCTGAAGGTGCAGGATTTTGTGAGAAGGCAGAAAGGAAAAATTCACTCGGACTGGATGATATGTCCAACATTTATTACGAATGGGTCAACAAGGTAGCAGAAGGCGTGCTGAAAGTATATCCGGATAAATATTTCGGGCTGCTTGCCTATGCCGAGGTTTTTGATCCTCCGACGAATGTGAAGCTGAACTCCCATGTGATCCCTAACATTACCGACGAGAGGTATTCCTGGGCGGATCCGCGGCGTGAAGAGGAAGGCAAGCAGTTTATGGAGAAATGGCTGCAGGCTGCAAGCCAGATTGCCTGGTACGATTACATCTGGGGTTCTCCCTATGTGGTGCCGCGCATCTTCAATCATCAGCTGGCTGAAAATCTGAAGTATGCTGGTGCCAATGGTGTTGTCGGGTATTTCGCTGAGCTGTATCCGAATTTTGGCGAGGGACCGAAGCCTTGGCTGACGATGAAGCTGCTGTGGAATCCCAATCAGGATGAGGACGAACTTGTTCAGGAATGGTATGAACGGGCTGTCGGCCAGGAAGCAGCTGCTGATTTGGCAGCATACTACGACCTTTGGGAGCAATTCTGGAGTACCCGGGCTTTTGAAACGGAGTGGTATTCGACCTGGTACAATTCAAATCCGAGATACAATTTCATGCCCTTTAACAGCGCTACTTACTTGACTGATGTAACGGTAGAGGACATTGAGGAAAGCCGTCGTTTACTGGAATTGGTCGTTCAAAAAGCAGGTACGGAGAAGCAGAAAGCCCGTGCTGCACTTCTGCTGCGCAGCTTCGAATACTATGAAGCATCCGCGCTTAGTTATCCTATAGCAGGCGATCGGGAGGTTCCTTCCGATCCGGCAGAGGCATTGAAGCTCCTGGAAGAGCTGATCCGCCGGGAAGCCAAAAATCCTGCTGCCTATGCCCTCAAACGGCAGCAGCTTATAAATGAATTCGAAACAGATCCGATACTGGTTCACCCGATTCGCGGCCCTGAAGACCAGGGAATGACATGGTCTGGTAAAAGCAGCACTGCCTACCTGCTTCAATGGGTGAGCGGTGAGCCTGAGAACGGTGTAGTCCGGCAGTATCTTCATGAGCTTGTGGAGAGCGAAGGCGAATCAGCGGCAGGGCAGTATGCCAAATACTTGCTCGAATTTCGCGGGAAGAAATTACAGCTAAACAAAAATCCTTCCTTCGAAGAAGCGGATGCAAACAGTAAGGTAAATTCCAAATCATGGGGATACTGGTACAGCATAGAGATACCTACTTTGGAAGAGGTTGCTGCGCGAACAAATATCATCGCGAGAAACGGAAGCTTCAGCATAGCGGCAAAAGGCATCTCTCTAGGTTCTATTACCCAAGAAGTCCTTGTTCCTGAACCCATCGACTTCGTGTCCGCCTCGGCTTACTATTACACGCCGCCAGGCACCTATAGTAATGGCAAGGTGCAGCTCACATTGAATTTGTTTGATGAAAATTGGAACCCGGTTGGTTCCTTGGCTTCTAGCGAGAAAATGGTTTCAAGCAGCTCAGGAGAATGGGCGCCCGTCAAACTGATCGCGGCTATTCCCGATGACATTAAGAACCGGGTTAAAATCATACAATTTCTCGTCGGGCAGCGCGGCTTCGCCAATGGTGAGACGGTCTATATCGATGATGTTACGCTTGATGGTGTGACTGGCGGCAAGGTTGCAGTCGCCAAAGCATCTGCGGAAAATGGGAGAATTGTCGCCTTACTGAGCGATATTCCAGAAAATGAGCCGGCGATCGGCGATTTCACGGTCACACAAAAGCTGGGCAACGGCGAAGTGACTTCCCTTTCACCTGCTGCTGTCAGCTGGAATGCAGCAAGCCGGACAGCAACAGTGTCTGTACCAGCTGTTGCTGCGACGGATGTGATACAAGCGGTAACCTACACGGTGCAGTATCGTGATACAGCTCCTGTGACTGCACGCACATTCACAATTGCAGAAGCGTCAGCCATAAAGATGAACAGCAATGCATCGTTTGAAGACTTCCTGGCACAAAGTCCGATTCAAGCAGCTAATTGGGGGTATTGGTACAACAATGACAACCGGACGGAAGATGAAGCCGCGTATCGCACGGACTCGCACGCCAGGTCAGGTAATTTCAGCATAGCGGCAAAAGGGATCTCCCTGGGCTCATTTTTGCAGGAAATCCATGTTACTACACCTCTTGATTCCATATCCATGAGCGGCTACTATTTCTCTGAAGCGGGTTCTGGAAACGGAAAAATAAGGTACACAATGAACTTATTTAATGATAAATGGGAAAATATCGGTTACCTGGTTTCACCATTCATCAATGCTTCGGACATCACAGGAGAGTGGCTGCCTATCCAGTTTTCTGAGACGATTCCGGAAAATGTTAAAAATCAGGTGAAAACCATCCAATTTATGTTTGAACAAAGGGAATTTGCACCCGGAGAAACGGTATATATCGATGATTTAAGTTTCTATGGGAATCCAGACCATCGGGTTTCGGCTGTCAAAGCTGTGTCCGTTAACGGCAGCATAACTGTTGCTCTGAGCGGAGAACCTGCTGCAGCTTTGACAGCAGACGATTTCACAGTGCTGCAATCTATTGACGGCGGTGAAGCAGCTGCCATTATTCCGGAGTCAATTGTTTGGGATTCGGTTAGCAGAACTGCCACATTGAAAGTTCCTGCTATAGAGCAGGCAATGGGGCCGAGGAAAGCTGCCTATACAGTCAAATATGGGCATGATTCACCCATTGATGCTGGCGCGTTCACAGTTCTTCCTATAAACGCCCAACTGCTCAACAAAAATGTTTCATTTGAAGATGCTTCGGAATGGGGTTTAATCGGATCTGATTATTGGGGGTACTGGTATAATAATGACAATCGTACCGAAGCAGAAACCGCTTATCGAACCAATTCGTTTGCACGGACAGGAGCTTACAGCATTGCAACAGAAGGGATTTCCCTTGGTGGTATCACGCAAGATCTTCAAGTGAATTCACCAATAACAACAATTTCAGCTACTGCTTATTATTATTTGCCTGCTGGTATGACTAGTGGTGGTAAGGTAACCATTTCTATGAATTTAAAAGACGAAAGGAATTCGGAATGGATAGGATCGTTCAGATCAGCCGAAGTTCGTGTGTCGGATATGGGTGGCGCATGGGTTCCTATCGAATTCACGGCAGAGATTCCCTTAGAAATCCGGGATCGTTTAAAATTCATCCAGTTTGTAGTTCAGCAAGATGGCTTTGCCGCTGGGCAAAAAATCTTTATTGATGATATCAGTGTCCACGGGTGGAATAACAGCGTTGAGTAATGTGATGTGATGTGATGTGATGTGATGTGATGAGATGTGATGAGATGTGATCTGACTTGATCTGACTCGATCTGATTTGATTAGATTATGTGATTGTAAATAATGGATTTTTTTTGGCCGAGGTCTTGGTGAGGTGCAACTATGCATCATGCTGAGGCCTTTGCGCCAGCTATGAGACTCAACCTATAATGAAATAAAAATATAGGATATAACAGGAACTTGGAGGCCTATGACATGATACTTAAGCCATCTGTAGTGACAGAATCTTTCCGCTCTAAGTGGATGGATGAAAATGTTCCTTTATTCGAATGCCCTGATCAAGATATCCAAAGCATCTATTATTTTCGATGGCATGTGAGGCTGCAGGCCGACGATTAACAGCTATATGTACGGAGATGCAAACGCAATCGCCAGCATAGCGGAGCTAAGCGGTAACACCAAGATAGCCGAAACATTCAGGAATAAGGCTCGTCAGATTAAGCAATTGGTGCAAATGAAGTTGTGGGATGAGCAAGAGCAATTTTTTAAGGTGCTGATTAATCAAGCCGGGCTCGACTACTCTTGCAGTTTGCCTGAGGATTGGTATCGTTGCAATCATATCGAGAGATTCAAATTGGGAGAGCTGGTCGATGTTTGCGAACTAAGCGGTTACACCCCTTGGTATTTCAACTTGCCTGATCCCGGATATGAAGGGGCCTGGAAAAAGTTAATGGACAAGGAAGCCTTCTATGCCGCGTTTGGTCCAACTACTGCCGAACAGAGCAGTCCTTATTTTATGCTTCCGCATACACATGAATGCTTATGGAATGGGCCATCTTGGCCCTTTGCTACAACGCAGACGCTTACCGCTCTGGCGAATTTGCTGAACAACTATAAGCAATCCTATGTCATTAACCGGGACTATTTCGAGCTTTTATGCAATTATACGAAATCTCATTTTCTGAATTTAGAGGATGGGAGCCGTGTTCCTTGGATCGATGAAAATTTGCATCCGTATACGGGAGAATGGCTCGCAAGAAATGAATTGCATAAGAGGAAGGATGAAGCTCTGAACAGGGGCAAGGATTACAATCATTCGGGTTATTGCGATTTGATTATTTCCGGTCTTGTTGGAATCCGGCCGCGCTGGGACGATGTGCTTGAAGTTAATCCGCTAATCCCTGATGCGCAGTGGAGCTATTTTTGCCTGGATAAAATACGTTATCATAATAGGGAGATCACTATCGTGTACGATGGCTCGGGGGAAAGATATGGTCTTGGAAAAGGACTGCGGGTAATGGTAGACGGGAAAGAGGCGGCCAACTCGGAAGTCATAGAAAAACTGCTTGTCAATCTATGAGATACTATAAGCTTGTAAAAAGTGTGGAAGAGTAGGATAATTAATTAAAATATAAGGATAAGGAGGTGGGGTATATGAGAAGAGCTTTGAAGGTGCCGATACAATTTTACCGCAAATTCATCTCTCCTTTAACTCCGCCCTCCTGCAGGTTCTATCCGACCTGTTCGCAGTATGCACTAGAAGCTTTGGACGAGCACGGTGCTTTGAAAGGATCGTGGCTGGCTGCCAAACGAATAGTCAAATGCCACCCGTTCCATCCTGGGGGTATCGATCATGTGCCGCCTTCAACTAAGAAGCGGGATGCGGCAGAGGACGGAAATGGGCATAAGCCGGTTAATGGAGTTGAATGAAACAAACAAACAAACAAATAAATAAAATAATTAACTGAAAACCATCATGAAAACCAGCATAAACTTGACATGAGTTCTTCTTTTGGTTATATTTTGCATAAAGCTATAGGTTGGTTTTGCGCATATGAATTTTCGATGAACGGATAAGTACAGGGGGATTCCTATTAACCAGAGAGCCGGGTCAGGTGAAAGCCGGTATAGGAGGAAGCTTGGAAGATGGTCCCGGAGAATAAGCTTTCGAGCTGCCCGCTTTATGTTGGGAGTAAGACTGCTTCGTGTTCCAGCGTTAATGGAGAAGTCTTAAGTGACTTACTGAGCCTCGCTTCTCGCAAGAGACGGGGGAATCTGGGTGGTACCGCGTGAGCTCTAGCTCTCGTCCCAATGTGGATGAGGGCTTTTTATGTTGTCCGCACGAAAGTCGTGTTTACTGCAATTGTTTGCAGTTGTCCGCACTCATTGTGTGCACCAAAATATCAGGAGGTTTGAATCCATGTCTGAAAAACAACCTACATTTTATCTAACAACTCCTATCTACTACCCAAGTGACAAGCTTCACATTGGTCATGCCTACTCGACAGTAGCGGGTGACGTTATGGCCCGGTATAAGCGTATGCGCGGATTTGATGTGATGTACTTGACGGGTACGGATGAGCACGGTCAAAAGATTGAGCGAAAGGCTCAAGAAAAAGGGGTCACCCCGCAGCAATTCGTCGATACTATAGTCGATGGTATTAAAGAGCTTTGGGCTAAGCTGGATATTTCTTATGATGACTTCATTCGCACGACAGAAGAGCGGCATAAAGCGTCGGTAGATTATATTTTTGCCCGCTTGCTTGAGCAAGGCGATATTTACCTGGGAACTTACGAAGGCTGGTATTGTGTGCCGGATGAGTCATTTTTCCCGGAAAGTAAGTTAGTGGATGGCAAATGTCCAGATTGCGGCCGCCCTGTGGAAAAGATGAAGGAGGAAACTTATTTCTTCCGGATGAGTAAGTACGCAGACCGTCTGGTGCAGCACTATGAAGACAATCCGGAATTTATCCAGCCGGAATCGCGCAAAAATGAAATGCTAAACAACTTTATTAAGCCCGGTCTGGAGGATTTGGCGGTATCCCGGACAACTTTCGATTGGGGCATCAAGGTTCCAGGCGATCCGAAGCATGTGATCTATGTATGGATTGATGCCTTGTCCAATTATATTACAGCACTTGGCTATGGCTCAGCGGATCCAAGCAAGTTCGAACGTTACTGGCCTGCTGATGTCCATCTAATGAGCAAAGAAATTGTGCGTTTCCATACGATCTATTGGCCGATTATGCTGATGGCGCTTGAGCTGCCGATTCCGAAGAAAATTTTCGCTCATGGCTGGCTTCTAATGAAGGATGGCAAGATGTCCAAATCCAAGGGGAACGTTGTGGATCCCGTCACTTTGATCGATCGTTATGGACTTGATGCGCTGCGTTATTATTTAATGCGGGAGGTACCTTTTGGCGCGGATGGTACCTTTACACCGGAGAGCTTTGTAGAGCGGGTTAATCACGATCTAGCCAATGATCTTGGCAATCTGCTTAATCGTACGGTCGTGATGATTGATAAGTACTTTGGCGGCACGATTCCCGCTTATGTACCTGACGCCAGCGAGTTCGAGTCCAGCCTTCTGGAGGCGATCCGGGCCGCTGTGGAGAAATACGAAGAAGCGATGGAGAAGATGGAATTCTCCGTAGCGCTGGCAGCCGTGTGGCAGTTGATCGGCCGCACCAATAAATACATCGACGAGACACAGCCTTGGTCGCTGGTCAAGGATGAGGGGAGCCGCGAGAAGCTCGGCTCGGTGCTTTATACGCTGGCAGAGTCGCAGCGTATTTCCTCGGTGCTGCTGCGTCCGTTCCTGACGAAGACGCCGCAGCTGGTCTGGCAGCAGCTTGGGCTTGCTGCTGAAGACCTTCCGCGTCTCACCTCATGGGAGAGCGCGCAGACCTTTGGGCTGCTCCCTGCCGGCACGAAGGTGCAGAAGGGAGAGCCAATGTTCCCGCGTCTGGACGTGGAACAGGAGACGGCTTACATTGCAGAGGCCATGGGCGGCGGCAGTGCTGTTGAGGAGGCGCCTGCGGCAGGTGAAGCATCTTCTGCTTCCGCCCCTTCTCCTGTGGTTGAGTCAAGCGGCTCAAAGCCGGAGCCTTCTTCAAAAGACGAAATCGGTATTGACGATTTCGCCAAGGTGGAGCTGCGCGTTGCACAGGTGCTGGCCGCTGAGCCTGTGAAGGGAGCGGATAAGCTGCTCAAACTGCAGCTGGACCTGGGATATGAGCAGCGTCAGGTTGTCTCCGGTATTGCAAAGTTCTATACACCTGAGCAAATGGTAGGCCGCAAGCTTATCTGCGTCACGAACCTCAAGCCAGTCAAGCTGCGCGGCGAATGGTCACAGGGCATGATTTTGGCGGCATCGCATGATGATCAGCTGACATTGGCGACTGTTCCTGAAGGAATGCCAAACGGCGCTGTCGTTAAATAACTTGTTGCTTTAAATATGCCTCACGATGCACCCCATAGAGACATGCAAAAAATCCAAGTGATTATTCGCTGTCATCTCTAAGGGGTGTTTTTTTTGGTTTTTTTGGTTTTTTTCTGGGGCGTTTTTTGCCGTTTTTGTCGTATTTTTTTTGCCCTTAACTGGACAACCTAACCTTCAAAGCACAAAGCTTTTATAAGGTCTATATCATGACTAAATTTAGTCTTTGATAAAGGAGGTATTTTTTATGAAAACCAAATTTTTATCCTACTTGCTCGTATTTACGCTGCTCTTGATGATTCTGATGTTAACAGCCTGCAATCTGATGGGGGGTAAAAAAAGCAGGAAGACAAGCAGCAAAATCAAAGTAAAAGCGAACAGAGCGAAGCCAAAATGATTAACGAGGAGCTTCAAAAGCAAGCGGAGATGTATATGGAAATAGAGAAGTACAAAATGAAGCAAGAAGAAAAGGCCATCAAACAAATCCAAGAGAGCACTAAAAAAATAAAAGAAGCTGAAAAAGGAAAGACAAAATGAAATCCCGCAAATGCTTGATTCAAAAAAACGGATCGGCATTATGTCCAATACGTGAATTGTAGGCTTCTGAACTGACTCCATCTGCCGTTTTCGCCTTGCTTCCCTTATTCATAAACATTATGATAGTAGGGAGACAAGATGGAGGAGTGTGAGAAATGGATTCAATTAATATTTGGATTGCACTGTGGGCAGGGTTTGCATCCTTCATTTCCCCCTGCTGCCTGCCGCTGTATCCCTCTTACATTTCTTACATAACAGGTATTTCCGTAAGTGAGCTTAAGAGTGGTAAGTCCAAAGCATTCGTGCGTCGTCAGACGATGCTTCACACCTTGGGATTCATCGTAGGCTTTTCAATTATTTTTTATGCGCTTGGCCTCGCGGCGGGCTTTTTAGGCAGCTTTTTTATCGATTATCGTGATTTACTGCGTCAGCTGGCTGCTATATTAATTTTTCTTATGGGGCTATTCCTGTTAGGAATTTTTCAGCCGCAATGGTTAATTAAAGAACGTAAGCTGAAAATGAAGTTCAGGCCTGCCGGTTATCTGGGCTCGATTGTCATCGGTATGGGTTTTGCCGCTGGCTGGTCGCCTTGTGTAGGACCAATCCTGTCATCGATTTTATCCTTGGCCGTTGCCGAGCCGCAAACCTGGTTTAAGCTGACCACTGCTTACTCACTTGGCTTTGCCATTCCATTTTTCGTGATGTCCTTTTTTATCGGTTCTACAAAGTGGATCTTACGGTACTCCAATCAGATTATGAAAATTGGCGGAGCCTTAATGCTCATTATCGCCGTCCTTCTGTATACCGGAAAGATGACCCAAATTACTATTTGGTTGAACAATATGACGCCTGAATGGTTGAAGTTTTAAGCCGGAAATATGTAGAATCATTTCAATGATTCCTATGATTCCAATGAGTTCAATGATTCTAATGATTCTAATGAGTTGACAATTTCGCCGATTAAAAAGCCCCCTTAAGCTTGTAGCTTGGGGGCTTTTTTATGATCTGAGCGCCTAGCAAAGCTAGGTACAACTAATTGATGAAAGATCAATCGAGGTAAGAGCCAAGTCGCTTCTAATGGCAGTCCGTTATCCGTTTGATCGTGGTAGTAGCAGCCCACCATCGCTGAAATGAGCATGTACTCCACTTAACGATGTTTTTTCATCGTTAAAGTAAGTGTTCCAGGTCAATCCGTCACGTTAACGATGTTTTCATCGTTAAAAGAAGCAGGATGGCCTCTCAGGGTGGTTAAAGTAGCAAATCCTTCTTACTTGCGTGTTCTCTTCTTCCCCAGCGCCTGCGCCCGCTAGGAAACCTCTACTAACCAAAAGAAAAAGCCTAGCTGGCTGTCCGTTTGAGCTTGATGTTCGTGTGATTCGTGGAGTTTAGCTAAAGAGAGGGAATGGCTGTGGGAGGAAGAGCGGTAGCGTCCGCCTTTAAAGATTTGTTTCTACCTCTTCATCGATACCATTCAAGGGAACAAATCTTTAACAGCGGCTGGAGCCCACAGCCATTCCCTCTGCAACGCACCAAAGCCACGATCATGCACCTCAAAGGACGCCGCAAGGCGTTTTTGTCATGTCAGAGGGCTGTGAAATGGTGCAGATTCGGACAGGATGTAAAGATATCGATAGATACAGACATGCGGTCGTTCCTTATAATTAAAGTAGGGTAAGGCGCCTAGATCCTTCATTCAGAACGAAATTCCATAGATTACCGTCAGGTACCGGAAGCGCGGGGAGGGAAAGCATGAAAAAAGCGTTTAAACTTGCAGTAGTATGGCTATGTGTGCTGACCATGCTGCCTACAAGCGGCGCGTTGGGTAGTGATTTGGATAATGAGTCCAGCAGTGTCACAACCAATGCTTCAGGCGTGCCGCTGAAAGAGAAGTTTAGTTATGGCAGTGATCGGATGACAGAAGAATATGTAAGATTTTTGAAGTATCCTTATTACTCGGCGCTTACCGCAGAATACGATACTCAAGGCTATAAGCCCGCGAGTGGAACGGCTGTAAGAGCGGAAGCGGAGCAAGCAAGGGTGGCGGAAGGCGGCCAGTTGAAGCTGGAGCGTCAAGTTGGTGGAGAGAGCGCACCATCGTTAGTGTGGGAAGAAGAAACAGCCTGGACGGAATGGGATTTTACAGTAGCTGAAGAAGGGCTTTATAACATTGAAATGGCGTATTACTTGCTTCCCGGATCAGGTAATTCAGCAAAGAGATCGTTAATGATTGACGGGGCTGTGCCTTTCTTGGAAGCTTCGAGTATTGTTTTCCCGCGCAAGTGGAAGGATCAGGGCGAAGTGGTTGTCAACAGTCTGGGAGATGAGACGAGACCGGGTCAGGTTGAAATTCCAGGCTGGTCCACAATTCGACTGTCCGATGATGCGGGGATGTATGCTGAACCCTTCCGGATTTATCTGAAGCCAGGCCGGCATAGCATACGACTCGATTTCGTCGATCAACCGATGGCTGTCACTTATGTGGCGTTAGTACCTGCAGTAACCGTCCCCACTTATGGGGAAGTAAAGGAGCAATACGAGCAGGCCGGATTGAAGGCCGCAACACAATCACTGCAATTTGAAGCCGAGCTGCAGGCTGTGGAAAAAAGCGATCCGACGATCCGCCGGGAAAGTGATGGAGATCCGCTGGTCAGCCCGGCCTCCTACAAGAACCGCAAGCTGAATGTGATCGGTGGCTGGCGCTGGAGAAAAGGTAATCAATCGATAACCTGGGAGTTTACGGCTCCTGAAGACGGGTTGTACAAAATTGGTATCCGCCAGCAGCAGACATGGAATGATGGATTGCCTTCCCATCGCCAGATTGAAATTGACGGTGCCGTTCCTTTTCAGGAATTGCAATCGTACCGGTTCAAATATGACAGCAAATGGCGGCTCCACACTCTGCAGGATGTAAAAGGCGATCCCTACCTGTTCCATCTGACCAAAGGCGTCCATCGGATAACGATGACCGTCAAGATGGGACCGCTTACCCCAATCCTGCAATCACTAAACGAAGACAGCTTACTCCTTTCCGAAATGATTCGTGACATTATCAAAATTGCGGGCAGTGAGCCCGACCCCAATTACGATTATGATTTTTTTACGACGATACCCGCCTTGAAAACTAATATGGAAACGCTTATTCAAAGTTTGCAGCACAAATATGATCTGATTAAAGGAATGGCAGACAAACTGCCTGCGATGGCGAATAATTTGCTGACCATTCAAAGTCAGCTGTCAAATATGATTGACAAGCCGTTTAGCATAGCGAGCAATATGAATGATTTGCAAAGTGCTCAGAACAGCCTGGGAAGCTGGTATACGAGTATGCAGACTCAGCCTCTCTTAATCGATTATATAAAGGCTGGAGGACCTGATGAGTCATGGAAAGATGAACAGTCCGGTTTCTTTCAGCGGCTGCGCTACAGCTTTGCCAATTTCCTGCTATCGTTCCAGAAGGATTACGACAATGTCGGTAATGTCCTGCAAGCGGATACACCAATCAAAAGTACGATCAATATATGGATAGCCAGAGGGATCGAATGGGCGGAAATCATTAAGGAAATGGCCGATGAAGAGTTCACCCCGAAGACAGGCATCGCAGTCAATGTCAATGTGCTCCCGGCCAATCAGTTGGAAGCAGGCAGCGTTAATGCGCTTATGCTTTCGATTGCTTCAGGCAAAGCGCCAGATGTCGGACTCGGCGTAGATTCATCCTCGCCAGTGGAATTTGCTATTCGTGATGCCGTATATGACTTATCGTCATTCGACGATTTTGATGAAACAATCAAGCAATTTATTCCGAATATTATGATTCCTTATAAGTACCGGGGAGGGGTTTACGCTCTACCCGAAACGATGGATTTCTCCGTCATGTTCTATCGCAAGGACATTGTAGAGGAGCTGGGAATCAGGCTCCCGGATACGCGGGAAGAGCTTTACGGCTATGCACTTCCGGCTTTGCATCAGAACGGTTTGCAGTTCTATTACCCGAATGACTTTACCCCGTTCCTGTTCCAGCATGGCG
Organism: Paenibacillus eucommiae; assembly: GCF_017874215.1. Taxonomy (GTDB): domain Bacteria; phylum Bacillota; class Bacilli; order Paenibacillales; family NBRC-103111; genus Paenibacillus_AI; species Paenibacillus_AI eucommiae. The sequence goes on along the minus strand of NZ_JAGGLB010000002.1, from coordinate 171,946 downwards.
GAGCGTTCTACACTGACGATGGCAAGCTTTCTGGTCTTGACACCCCAGAGGCGTTCAGGGCGTTCCAGGAATATACAGATTTATTCACCAATTACGGAGTGCCTTTGGCAGCAGATTTCTACAACCGGATGCGTACAGGCGAAATGCCACTTGGAGTCGGCAACTTTGCCACCTATTTGCAGCTTTCTGTTGCTGCACCAGAGCTTGCCGGACGCTGGGGCATCGCTCCGATTCCGGGAACGCGGCTGAGCGATGGTGCTGTTGACCGGGCAACGGGCGCACTTGCCGGCCAAAGCGCGATCATTATGAAGCAAAGCAAGCATCCGCAGGAATCATGGGAATTTCTTAAGTGGTGGATGAGCACATCGGTTCAAAGTTCATTTGCCCGCGAACTGGAGGCGCTGATTGGAGTTGAAGCGAGATGGAACACCGCTAATGTGGAGGCTTTCTCCAACCTTTCATGGCGCAGACAAGATCTTGCGGTAATTCGGGAACAATGGAAATGGGCAAAGGAGACACCGATTGTATTGGGAGGCTATTACACGGGAAGATACGTCTACAATGCGTGGAACTCGGTTGTTGTTGATAATGCTAATGTGCGCGATTCGCTAGAAAAATCGGTAAAAGAGATTAATCGGGAGCTCCGAATGAAGCAGGAAGAATATGGCAATTACCATGATGCCAAGTAAGGGGACGAAAGTATGGGGAATCAAGTAGGGTTGTTTTTGCGCAAACACAGGGCCGGCTATTTGTTTCTGCTGCCTTTCGTACTGCTGTTTACCTTGTTTATTATCATCCCTGTTTTGGTTGCGTTCGGCACCAGCTTCACCAATTACAATATGCTGCAGTCGCCGCAATGGATCGGGATTACGAATTACAAGCTGTTATTTATGGATGACAGGATCTTTCTGAAAGCGCTTAGTACTACGATGATTTTTGCTTTTATTACCGGTCCTATCGGGTACATTATGTCCTTTGTCGCTGCCTGGGTCATCGATCAGCTGAAGATGAGGAATGCGTTCGCCCTGGCCTTCTATGCACCTTCGATTACCGCAGGCGTTGCGATGGGTTCGGTATGGCTGATCTTCTTCTCTTCTGACCGGTACGGCTATGTCAACAATTTGTTGATTAAATTTGGCTTTATTGACAGCCCCATCGGTTGGAATATCGATCCCGATTATATTCTTGGCGTCATTATGCTGATTTCCGTCTGGATGAGCATGGGTACAGGATTTCTTGTCTTCCTTGCAGGACTGCAAAATATTAACAAGGATTATTATGAAGCTGGCGCTTTGGACGGTATTAGAAACAAGTTTCAGCAGCTGATCTATTTGACGCTGCCGCTGATGAAGCCGCAGCTGCTGTTTGGTGCCATAAACTCGATTGTCGTGTCTTTTGGCGTATTTGACATCGCTGTTTCATTCGCCGGTTTGCCCAGTCCTAATTATGCAGGACATACGATTGTGGCGCATCTGTATGATTACGCGTTCATTCGTTTTCAGATGGGTTATGCTTCGGCAATCGCAATGGTCCTGTTCGTGATGACATTTTTGCTCGGACGCATTGTTTTTCGCTTATTGGGTTCAAAGGAGATCTAGTCGGATTGTCAGTACAATCAAAAGGGGGCTATCAAGATGAAAGCAGCTTTAATTACCAAATTTCCTCGGCGGTATTTCAGGATCAGCCCCGGCTGGATACTGTTGTACATTATTATGCTGGCGCTTGTTGTTTTCTGTGCATTACCGCTTATCTTTGTTGTGAGTACGGCATTTAAGCCGTTCGATGAACTGTTTCTTTTTCCGCCGAGATATTTTGTCATGAAGCCTACACTCGATAATTTCAGAAATCTCGTCATTTCACTCGGCAGCTCTACGATTCCATTCGCACGATACGTTTTCAATAGTGTGTTGGTCACTTCAGTCACGGTGTGCTGTACCGTTCTTGTCTGCTCAATGGGCGCATATGGCATGGTCAAGCACAGTCCTCCAGGGTCCAAGACGTTGTTCAGTCTGATAATCGCCGCGCTGATGTTCTCACCGCATGTAACGCAGATATCCAGATATATGGTCGTTAATGAGCTTGGCTTGATAAATACTTATTGGGCACTTATTCTTCCGAATATTGCTGTGGCCTACAACTTTTTCTTAATGAAGCAATTTACAGAACAGTTTCCGAACGAGCTTCTTGAGTCGGCACGTATTGATGGAGCAAGGGAATGGCGCATTTTCTGGAAAGTGGTTATGCCTGCATTAACTCCCGCCTGGTCGACTTTGGTGGTGTTCTCTTTCGTAACGAATTGGAACGACTATTTCTCCGCGCTCATCTTTCTTACCAGCCAGACGATGAAAACGATCCCGCTCGCCCTGCAAACGATAGCAGGCGGACCGGCGACGATGAATATTGGGCGTGCCGGGGCGGTAGCGGCAGCGACCTTCCTGATGGTCATTCCCACAATTATTGTATTCATGACCATGCAGGCCAGAGTGATGGAGACAATGACTCACTCTGGAATCAAGGGATAAGGAGACGACTAATATGATTAAGAAACTGTGTCTCTTCTTCGCAGCTTTGATCATGATTCAAGTGAGCTTGTCTACTCCGCTGCTGGCAGCGAGCCAGGACTACATACTGTCAGGGGATAAGCGCGTTCCCATTCCGGAATCGTATCTTATTTCCAAGACCATATACAGTATTGGCGCGCCGGAAGGAATGACAAGTTACTTCGATAAGCCGCAGGATCTGTTCATAAATGAACAGGGGTACTTGTTTGTCGCTGATACTGGCAACAACAGGATCGTCAAGCTTACCACCGATGGAACAGTTGTCGGCATATACAGCGGCGATCCTGATAGCCCTCTCCGCTCGCCTGCAGGCATTTATGCAGATGAAGTAGGAGAGATGTATATTGCGGATACCCAGAACAACCGTATCGTTCATCTCGCAGCAGACGGCCGGTTCATAGAGGAATTCGTAACACCAAGTTCCGAGCTGCTGCGGGACACGTTCGCTTTGGCACCATCGAAGCTGCTGGTCAGTCCGACGGGATACATTTACACGGTCAAAGGACAAAACATTATGGCCATGGATGCATACAACCGTTTTCGCGGCTTTCTCGGCCAGACCGAAATCGGTTTCCGCTTTGTGGATGCCTTCATTCGTATGTTCGCATCGCAGGAACAGCGGAACAATATAGCCAAGAGGAATGCGCCCTACTATCTGAACATTACGATGGATACGAAGGGATTTATTTATGCAACTAGCCTTGACCCCGGAGGCGAGATCAAGAAGCTCAACTCACTCGGATTTGACTTGTTCAAGCACAGAAAGAACAAGCAGCCGCTTGGCGAAAGAAGAAATATCGAAACAGGTGAACCGCTAACTCCCAGATTTATTGATATTGCAGTAAGCTCACAAGGAATAATTACTGCTCTGGAGGAGTTATCCGGAAAGCTGTACCAATACGATCAGGACGGTAATCTACTCACGGTCTTCGGCGGCAAAGGAACGAAGAAAGGCAAGTTCTCTGCTCCGACATCTATTGTCAATGACAGCGATGGAAACTTGTATGTATTGGACGGCGCGCAGGGAGGCATTTATGTCTTCGCACCAACCCGTTTCATTCAACGGGTGCATCAGGCAGTTGATCTTTACAGCCAAGGCGAGTATTTGAAAGCTTACGAGGCCTGGGAAGAGGTTGCCAGCATCAATGAAAACTACCAGCTTGTGTATAGCGGACTGGCTGATACTTTGTATAAGCAGGAACAATGGAACGAATCTATGGATAATTACCAGATGGCAAACGATAGGAGCGGTTATTCCAATGCATTTTCCGAATTTCGCTATGTCATGCTGCGGCACTACTTCTTCCTTGTTGTCTTGCTGATCATTCTGGGCGTATTCCTACTGTTCCAGTGTGTTAAATGGTTAAAGCGTTTATCAGTCGAGGCTGCACAAGAGGCGGAGCGAGGGAAGGGCAGAATGAATGTGATTACCGGGATCAACTTGTCTTTAGGTGTTATTTTTCAACCGAGGCAAACATTCGAACTCATTATTACGGCACGCGGAAGGTTGAATTATGGGGCGGGGATCCTTATTTTGCTGGCTGTATTTCTTGTCAGAATGATTTATCTGGCAGTCATCCACTACCCGCTTGAATCTATGAACATCATCGAATCCAATCTGCTGCTGGAGAGCGTCAAGCTGCTGCTGCCGCCACTTACCTGGATCGTTGCCAGCTTCTTTATTACCTCCATCTCGGATGGCGAGTCGAAGATTGGAGAAATTTTCACAGCTTCGAGCTACTGCATGGTCCCTTATTTGTTAATGATGGTACCGCTGGCGCTTCTTTCCAATATATTGTCGCTGCAGGAGTCGGTATTGTTTGATCTGTTGTATAGCGGGATGTGGGTGTGGATTTTGATTTTGTTTTTTATCAGCATCAAGATGCTTAATGATTACACAATGCTAAAGTCAACGATAGCTTATGCCGCGTCTGGAGCTTCGATCTTATTGCTTTGGTCGATTGGGCTGCTGTGGTATGTATTATCGGGCCGGTTATATATGTTTATCAGCGGGGTCGTTCGGGAAGTTCAGATGTCATGGATGTAGGGAGGGAGCACACATGAAGAAGCGACTGTATGGGAGGAAGCCGATAATTGCCATCGTGATTTTATCCGTGGTGCTTTCCTCAACGTATTTTCAACGGGACACTGTTGTGCAGGCAACCGAGCAGGAAATGAAGCAGGAATCTAAGCTGGAAACTAAGCAGGAAACCACACAGGAAACCACACAGGAAACCCAACAGGCAAACTCGCAGTTAACACAGCATGTCCCTGAGAAGTATGAGCAGATAGCGGAATCCGGACATCTTGTCCTTTACAGCAATCTGACAACCGGAGCAATCGCAGTAAAAGACTCGCGCACCGGATATGTATGGAAATCTGTTGTGGATCGCAAAGACTATGACTTGGATAAAGAAAAAGCACTATGGCAAAATTACATGTCCTCCATGGTTAGTTTGACCTATACAAGTCTGTTATCAACCCGGGAACAGGTATTGAGCAAGCTTTATTCCTTCTCCGATGCTAAGTTAGTGGGTGCTGACAGGATGAAGAACGGGATATCGCTGAACTATGATTTTGCCAAGATAGGTGTGGGGGTTGTGCTTGATATCACGTTGGAGCAAGGTGCCTTAATTGTCCGGGTTCCTGCAGACAAGATCAGACAAAAAGAAAATGTTGGCATTGTCAGCCTGGAGCTAATGCCCTTCTTCGGAGCGGAAGGAGCGCGGGTGGAAGGCTATATGATGTATCCTGACGGCAGCGGGGCTTTGACCCGCTACAATATGAAGGAGCAGCGTCCCCGGGATGTGAAGGGGATGAAATTGTCAATCTACAGCGAAGACAAAGTCAGCATCGATGAAGTGCCCATTGATGGCGAGAGCAGCTACCAGGCCATGCTTCCTGTATTTGGCATCAAAAATGGGGACAACGCTGTTCTGGCTGCCAGCACCAAGGGAGCAGAGGATACTTGGATCAATGTTAATCCGGACGGATATATGATCGGCTTGAACAGGATTGGTTTCGAATTCAATTACCGTCACCTCTATTCGGTCAGTATGTCGAACATTACTGTACGGGGAGAAGGCAGTGACAAATCGCAAATTTCCAGAGCGGATAAAGAATTGATTCACAGCGACAGGGAGGTGCGGCTGTTTTTTCTTTCTGGCGACGAGGCCAACTACAGTGGAATGGCGAACGTATACCGGGGCTATCTGACTCAGCAAGGTCAACTAAACAAGGTTATCCAGGATCAGGATGAAATCCCTTTGGGCTTGGACCTTTTTATGGGGATTTACGAAAAACGCATTCTGTGGGATAAATTCATTCCGATGACTACATTCAAAGAGGCTGAAGAAATCACTTCTTCCTTAAAAGGCGCTGGCGTAGGACAAATCGACCTAATGCTCAAGGGATGGACCAAGGGAGGATATGGCAAACATCCGGTGAAAAACGGGGTGCCGGAATCCAAGCTGGGCGGACAGAGCGGCTTGAAAGGCCTGGCGGAATATGTGCAATCTAACGGTTCCAGAATGTTCCTGGGTCAGGATTTTATGCTGGCTGCTTCCAAAAGCTGGGGCCTATCGAGCAAAAAAGATGTTGCCAAACAGGGAAGTAATTTACCGGTCACTAATCTTTCTAACTCGCTTGTACTGATAAATCCGGCAAAAGCGCAAGCACGTTCAACCCAATTCCTCAAGCAGTTAAACAAGTATGAAAGCAGTTCGGTTGCTTTGGATGGTATGGGTCAGTCCATTTATCATGATTACAATAAGGTGAATCAAATGGACAGAGCGCAAACGCTGCAGACATGGCAGGAAGTCATGCGAGAGGCTGTCAGTCAGCGGCACTGGATTGCTGTAGACGGCGGCAATCAATATGTGCTTCCGTACGCATCACGTCTTTACAATATTCCGCTGAACTCCTCTAAAAGCCTGATAAGCGACGAGGACATCCCTTTTTACCAAATGGTTGTTCATGGCCAAATTCCTTATTCGTCTGATCCGGGCAACCTGTCCTACGATTTGCAGTTCCAGAAGTTGAAATGGGTAGAGTATGGCAGCATGCCGCTGTTTGAACTGACCTGGCAGCCATCATCCAAGCTGAATAAGACGACTTATAATACCTTGTTTACATCTTACTATGAAGATTGGGTCAAGCAGGCTGCTGATATAGTCCTAGAGTTCAATCAGCGGCTTCATCCGGTCTGGAGTCAGCCCATGGTTTTGCATGAACAAGCTGCCGACAAGCTGATAAAGGTAAAATACGGTAATGGTGCTCTTATTTACATCAATTACAATGATACAGCTCGTGAAATTGAAGGTCACCTGGTAGGAGCGCTGGATTATTTGGTAGTGGAGGCTGGGGACGATGCGTAAATTCAGACTTAGCATGGAAAGAAGACACATACTGGAAGGCTATGTTTTCGTTTTGCCATTTGTGGTAGGCATTATCGCATTTTTTCTCTTCCCGCTATATGTTTCTATCAAGCTGAGCTTCGGCGAGCTGGTCCGAATGGTTGGCTTTGAAATTCAGTGGACGGGATTGGATAATTTCAAAAGGGCATTTCTCGTGGATATCGAGTTTTTGCCTATGTTTCTTAGGGTCATTAACCAAACGCTGCTAAAAGCGCCGCTGATCATTATTTTCTCCGTAATTTTGGCTATTCTGGTGAACAAAAGCATTCGTTTCAGAGGTTTTTTCAGAACGGTGTTCTTTATCCCTTTTCTACTGGGTACAGGAGGGGTTATGCAGCAGCTACTGGATCTGAGAGTGGATAAAGCACTGATTTCAATAGCGGATGGCGGATTGATTCCCCGCGAGCTGCTGATGTATCTGGGACCTACTGCAGTATCTGGAATTGACACCTTTTTTGGTATTATTGTCGCCGTGCTTTGGAGCTCAGGTGTGCAAATTCTGCTCGTGCTCTCTGGCTTGCAAAATATTCCGGTGTCCTTGTACGAATCGGCCAAAATAGATGGCGCCACAGGTTGGGAGATGTTCTGGAAAATTACACTCCCTATGCTTTCTCCGGTCTTGGTACTTGTTATTATCTACACCTTGGTGGATTCATTCACGGGGATGGTCAATCCCATTCTTAGTTATATCAAAGAGATGGCTTTTATCAACCTTGATTTTGAGTATGCTGCGGCAATGGGCTGGATCTATTTTGCCTTTATCATTTTAATGGTGCTGCTTGTTATGGCGGTTTTCTCCAAAAAGATTCAAATATAGGCTGATTGAGAGAAAGGGTGGTAATGATGCGCGGTAAAACAGCAGGTCCATCTGCAGCGGATAGGGTTCAGTGGAGCAACCGTACAGGATTAGCTTTATTCGACTGGATGAAGAATCCTCGGAGAATCAATGAAAAAATAGCGAGGCTGGCCATCTACATTCTTTTATTTGATCTGGCATTTGTATTTATATTTCCTTTCCTGTACATGCTGGTGACTTCATTCAAATCCAGTACTGACCTATATGATTTTACAGTCAATTGGGTGCCGAGAACGCTGAGGTTCGCGAATTTTACATTGGCTTTTAAACAGCTTCACTACTGGGACTTTTTCAAAAATTCGGCATTTGTCACTGCAGTGGCAACTGTGGGGCATCTGTTGTCGTGTTCCTTCGTTGGTTACGGATTTGCCCGCTATAATTTTCCGTTTAAGAAAACACTTTTCATGATTGTAATTATCGCATTTATTGTACCGATTCAGACGATTATTGTGCCTATGTATATGGTGTTTGCCAATTTGAAGTGGCTGAACAGCTATTTGCCGATTTTAGTACCTACGTTTTTTGGCCTTGGATTTAAGGGAGCTCTGTTCATCTTCATATTCCGGCAGTTTTATCTGGGTATCCCGAGAGAGCTGGAGAATGCTGCGAAAATTGATGGCTGCGGATTTCTGCGCACCTACTGGTTAATCGTGTTTCCAATCGCCAGGTCTGTATTTCTGGTAGCCATCGTGCTGTCTATTGTGTGGCATTGGAATGACTTCTATGAACCGGGAATCTACGCTTCCCGTCCGAACCTGTCCATGCTGCCCGTCAAACTCAGCTCAATGGCTGATATCGTGAAGGCACCGATTACGACCGCGGCGCAGATTAAGAAGAGATTGGAGCACCCTGAAGAAGTTCTGAACAATGCAGTCCTTATGGCAGCAACACTGCTTGTGATCCTGCCTGTACTTATCAGCTTTGCATTTCTGCAGCGAAAATTCATGCAAGGAATTGAACGAACCGGAATTAGCGGAGAATAGCACAAGCTGTTATCGCATAATGCTGTGTAAATATGCTAGAATTAACCTGCGTGGCTAATGTTTTAGATCGTGATGGCACAGAAAAGGCAGCAGGGGGGTGTTCATTTGATCATTAAAAAAATCTGCAAAATTTGTAGAATCTCAATTTTGAACAAAGTCATCTTTGCTTTTTTACTGGTGATGACCCCTTTGTATGTGCTTAGTCTTATGATGAATAAAGAAGGGACTAAAAGTGTAAGAGACGAAATATCCAAATCCGTTACGGCTTCGATTCATTTTTATTTAAATGCTTTTGAAACAGAAATATCACGAACCAGAGTACTGCAGCAGGAGCTGCTTGTAAACAAGGATTTAATCAAGCTTAGTGCATTAGGCAATCAGATGACCCCCTATGAAAAAAGTCAGGCGATCCTAAGAATTCTGGATCAGATGAACATGATTCAACGAACCGGAGTTTATATTGACAGCATTAATATTTACATCCCCCTTATCAAGCGTACCTTGACGACAGGACTCCCGCTTGTCCCCTTGTCTGAAGAAGATTTTGTCGTGTTGTTCCAGTCATCTGCCGCATCACCCTCTCCGGTCATTCAATGGAAAAAAGGCGTATTATCCACGGTGGTCAATCCCAGCCCTCTGCTGCCGGGACATAAACTGCCGCAATATCTCATCAGTGTGAACTATTCTTTCAGTAATGTGGAGCAGTCGCTTCTGCAGTTTATGAATTACGATCAAGGCGGAGCGCTGATTGTCCATCCGGATTGGCATATCGCCAAGTTAAAAAACATGGATCCGCAAAATTTGCCGCTGATGATTCAGTCAGTAGAGAAGGGCGGCGATCTTGAGCATGTAACATCCTGGGATAATAAGTTTATTTTCGTTAGTCAAAAATCCAATATATTGGGTGCCGTAATGGCCGTTTTCGTTCCGGAGCAAGAAGTATTCGGTCCGCTTGTCATGCGTAGAAACTGGTTCTGGATGTTATGCGGTTTATCTGCGTGCATCATTATTTTTTTCTCCTTCGGGATTTACCGGATGGTCCATAGTCCGCTGATTGTCTTGGTCCGTGCTTTTCGCCGGGTGGAGAAAGGGGAGCTGGATGTTTCGATCGATGACAGCAGGAAGGATGAATTCCATTATTTATTTATGCAATTTAATGCGATGGTCCGTCAGTTGAAGTTTACTTTGCGAGAAGTATATGAACAAAGGATTCTAGCTCAGCGCGCCAAGTTAAAGCTGCTGCAATCGCAGATCAATCCGCACTTTTTGTATAATAGTTTTTTTATTTTGAATGAAATGGTACGTAAGCATAACGACGAACAACTGGATATGTTCACTGGACAGCTCGGCAAGTATTTTCAGTATATTACCAGAAATGCGATGGATCATGTGACGCTGGAAACGGAAGTAGAGCATGTTCGGGCTTATACGTCTATTCAGGGTATCCGATTTTCCAAACGTGTGCAGGTGCACTTTGGGGAGATGCCCGATTCGTTTAAGGCAATCCTGGTGCCCCGGATGATTCTGCAGCCCATTGTAGAAAACGCGTTCCAACACAGCTTGGATCAAAAAGTGAAGAACGGGCATTTGTATATCCAATTCGTTGACAAAGGGGAAGAGGTTGAAATTATTGTTGAGGACAATGGTGATGTCATAGACGATGATCAATTGATTCTTCTGCAAAGTCAGGTTCTCAGTTACAATGATGAAATGGAAAGTACCGGAATATTCAATGTGCATAGGAGGCTGCAGCTTATGTTCGGAGATGCATCAGGTATCGAACTTACTAAAAGCCAATATGGCGGATTAGCGGTCAAAATCATCATAGTGCCAGGGGGTGAACGGAGTGTATAAGGTCATGGTGGTGGATGATGAGGAAATCATCGTAAACGGCGTCTGTGATTATTTAAGCACGCACAATACGCTCGATTTGGACATTTACAAATCCGATAATGCTTTCGAGGCGATCAGCCTGATGCGCAAATACAGAATGGATGTCGTGCTGACCGATATCCGTATGCCCGGGATGACAGGAATTGAGCTGCAGGAGCAGGTGCTGAACTATTGGCCCCGAAGCAAGGTCATATTCCTTACAGGCTACAATGAATTTACTTATATTCACACTGCCCTCCGCAACGGAGCCGTCGATTATATTATGAAAACGGAAGGGTATGAGAAAATTCTGGAGGTTGTTCAAAGGACCATTCAGGAAATTGAGAGTGAAGTTAGAAGCAAGCAGTATCTGGAGAAAGCGAAAGAGCAAATGAAGCATTCCGTATGGCAGGATTATGTACTGGATTTATTGCACAAGGAAGAAATATCAGCGGACTTGGTTAACAAGCGCTTGACTGATATCGATTTCCCTCTTTGCGCTGAGCGGCCCTTCATGCTGATTATTGGACAGATCGACCATTGGCTCCCGAAGTACAACTTTTCTGACAGATCCTTGATGCTTTATGCGGTCCGGAACATTGCCGAAGAATATTTGTCTCATACAGCCTCGTGTATTTCTGTTGCTTATGAACATTCAAAACTGGCGTGGATGATTCAGCCGTCAGATTTGAACTGCAATGTGGAGTATATTCACGAAACATTCGAGTCCATACAGCGTATATGCAGTGAGATATTGGAAATGAAAATATCCTTTATTATGTCCAGTGAATATTGTGCATGGCACCAAGCATCCAGCAAATTCACTAAATTGAATGAATTGTCGTCCTACCGCCTTGGCTCTGGTGAAGAATGCCTTCTGACCGAAAAGTCTGTTCCCCAGCCGGATGATAACAAATCGGATTGGAAAATGGCCGCGCAAATGAAAAAGATGGATAACAGAGAGGAACAGATTGACCGCACAGATAGGCTGATTTCACGCATTCAGGAATATATTAACGACCATATTAATCAGAATCTCACGCTGATTTCATTGGCAGAGGTTGTGTACTTAAATCCATCCTATCTTTCCCGTCTGTACAAGCAAGTTACAGGAATGAATATTTCCGACTTTATTACAGGTGTGAAAGTGAGCCGAGCCAAGGAAATGCTGAGAAACCCAAAATACAGAATACAGGATATTTCAACTGCTTTAGGCTTTGAATCACCTTCTTACTTCACCCAGCTTTTCAAAAAATATACAGGTCAGACACCTCTGGAATTCAGAGGATCTCTTAATCATTAAATTAAGTATATATCCAGATAGGAAGTAAAGATAACGATAGATACAGGCACGCTATGGTTCTCTATAATGAAATCAGGAATAGGCGCCTAAACCGAAAATCTTCCTAAAGGAGTGTATACCATGCATACGCTTATTATTGGCCGCGATAAGCAGGTAATAAACATCGTGATGGCCAGCGAAGCTTCAGCTCCAGTGCGGCATGCGGCAAATGAGCTGCAGAGCTTCATTCAGAAAATAACCGGCATATCGCCGTGTATTGTTTCATTTTCTGAATCGCCATTTATTGCCATTGGCAAAGAGGCGGGCTCGCCGGCATTTGGTGAGTTGCCCGATTTTGCCCAGGAAGACTTCGTTATACGGGAAAGCGGGGGCAACTTGTTGATCGCTGGCGGAGAGCCGCGGGGCACTTTATATGGCGTATATACATTTCTGGAAGATTATTGCGGCTGCCGCTGGTTTTCTGCCAAGTGCAGCCGCATTCCGAAGGCCGAGTCTATTGAAGTTCCCACGGGCCTTGCCGTGTACAAGAAACCGGGCTTCGCATACCGGGATACTTTCTACACGGATGCAGACTCGTTCGACAGCAATTGGCTTGTCCGCAATAAAAGCAATAGTGCATCTATGCGTGGTGAAAAAAGCAAGCTGCAGGAGCATCAAGGGGGAGGGATTCGTTATACGGATGGCTGGTTTGTGCATACATGCATGAATATGGTGCCGACGAGCGTGTATGGCGCTGAGCATCCGGAATATTTCGCCATGAACGACGGCGTCAGGCTGAGCAAGCACCCGTATCCACAGCTATGTTTGACGAACCCTGATGTACTGGCCATTTCGATTGACAGTGTCTTGAGAGCACTTAGCAAGGATCCCACATCTACCATTATCTCTGTATCGCAAAGCGATGGGACGCTCCCTTGCGAATGTCCCGAATGTAAGGCGGTTGTCGCTGAGGAGGGGGAGGAGTCCGGTGTTCTGCTGCGTTTCGTCAATGCAGTCGCCGAGGCGATCGAGACTGAATTTCCCGACGTGATCGTCGATACGCTGGCCTATTCGTATTCCCGCAAACCACCCCTGCATGTTAAACCTCGTCATAACGTGGCGATCCGGCTTTGTTCCTTTGAGTGCTGCTTTACGCATGCATTCGATGATTGCCGCTTAATGTGCGACGGCAAGAGACGGTTTCATGAGCCGTCTTTCAACGATTTTGCTGGGGATGTAGAAGCTTGGTCGAAGCTGACTGACAAGCTTTATATTTGGAACTATATCAGCAATTTCGAATTGTGCACGCTGCCCTTGCCCAACTTGCGTGTGCTCGCTCCGAATGCGCGCTTTATGGCTGCTAACAGCGTAGTAGGCGTTTTTTCGGAAGCGATTGATTACTCCGAGTTAGGCAACGGCGGGGAAATGGCAGAGCTTCGCGCTTGGCTGAACGCGAAAGTCCTATGGGATCCGGAGTTTGATGTGGAAGCAGGGAAACGCGAGTTTCTGGAAGCCTGGTTTGGTCCTGCGGCGGAACCGATTGGCGAGTATATAGATCTGATGCATGATGTCACTGAGAGTCTTCATTTTCATATTGGCATATTTGACTCGCCGGTAACTCCAAATCTTAGTCCCGATATTCTCGACAAGGCCGATGTGCTTTTCGGCGAAGCGGAAGAGCTGGTCAGAAATATGCCCCTCGAATACGCCAGAGTCTCGAAGGAACGCCTTAGTATTAGATTCCCCCGGTTTTTCCAGTTCGAGCCGGAAGCGGACAGAACTGAACGGGTAGAACAATTTATGCGGGAGGCAGCTGCGCATGGCATCCTCAGGTTCGGCGGGAAATGGTCCAGCTACGCACATATTCGCCGGATGCTGCAAGAGGGCGTATGGCCGCCTGCATTTGAGCCAGCGAGGGATGAGCATGGGGCTCTCATTGGTTGATGTGCTTTTTAATTTAAACCTGTTGTACAAATAAAATGAGTCGGGGGTATGTCACATGTCATTTGGAAAAATACGAATGATCGTATCTGTTATGCTCGTTCTTTCCATTGTCTTACTCACTGCCTGTCAGTCAAAAAAAGCTCCGGCAACCGAATCACAGCCTCCCAAGGAAACAGCAAGCAATGAGCAGTCAGCAGCTCCGAAGGAAACCTCACAGGAAGCCATTGATCCTCTGGGCAAGTTTGATCCTCCCATCAAGATGGTGGGGGCGAGATATTCTAACGACCAAGAATATCCGCAGGGTGAGTCTTTAGATAACAACAGATGGCTTGATGCCTACCGGTCGACACTAGGGATTGAATTAAAATGGAAATTCATGACAACTGGAGCCGAATATTCGGAAAAGCTGAGTGTAGCCATTGCATCCAACGATATTCCTGATGCGATGGTAGTTGACGCCACTACTTTCCAGTCGCTGCTGGACAATGATATGCTTGAGGATTTGACAGAGGTCTATGACAAGTATGCCTCCAAGACAACGAAAGCTGCACTTAGCGAGACTTCAACAGGGAAAGCAGCCCTAGAGATGGCCAGCCGCTCAGGCAAGCTGTACGGTATTCCTGAGACCGCACAGACTGTTGCAGAGAAGGCAAGAATGCTGTTCGTGCGGGCTGATTGGCTGGATAAGTTAAACCTGCCCGAACCGAAAACGATACAAGACGTGATTAAAATTGCGGAAGCGTTTGCAACGTTGGATCCGGATGGCAACAATGTCCAGGATACCTACGGACTGGCTGTCGCTAAATCATTCCTTTTTGCAGATTTTGGAGACTTATCCGGATTCTTTAACGGCTATCACGCGGATCCAAATATCTGGTTGAAGGATGCTAGCGGCAATTTGGTTCACGGAGTTATTCAACCCGAGATGAAAACTGCGCTGCAGGAGCTGCAAAACATGTTCAGCAAAGGCATACTCAGTACAGATATGGCTGTCAACACGGTTGAGTCGGAGTGGGATGCGGCCATTAATGGAAAGCTGGGTATGAGTTATGGGGTAATTTGGACGCCGGCACAGCCATTGAACCTTAATATTGAGGCAGATCCTGAAGCGGATTGGAAGGCTTTTCCCATCGTTTCAGCTGACGATAAGCCTGCGAAGGTTAGGGGCGGATCGCCGACCGGCGACTACTATGTAGTGAAAAAAGGCTACTCGAATCCCGAAGCTATTGTGAAAATGGCCAACTTGTTTATTGAAAATCTTTATAATATTCCGAACAGTAAACTGATCACAGATAAGAAGGGCGACGGAACCGACGGAACTATATCCTTGGTCGGTTTGGCGCTTGTGCAAGCCTTTAACCCAGATAGCAGTGTAAAAACAGCGACTCTTCTTTCAGAAGCTTTGAAAGCTAAGGATCCGAGCAAGCTGGATAAAGGATTGAAAGGAAGCTACGATTTAGCACTTAAATTTCCCCAGGATCGTAAGGCATGGTTAACGTATCGCTTGTATGGCGATGAATATGGCAGTTACAATGTTGCCAATTATTATGATAAGAATGATTTGCTCCTACTCAATGCGTATGGGGGTCCTCCAACACCAACGATGATATCTAACAATAAAATATTGAGAGATTTGCAAACCGATATTTTCACCAAAATTATTATGGGTGAAGCGCATATTGATGAATTTGATAGTTTTGTTGAACAATGGAAAAAATCAGGCGGGGAGCAAATGACCAAAGAAGTGAATGAGTGGTACGCTGCCAATAATTAATACTTTGGTTTGACGGGGCTGACCCAATGCTCGCCACAATGACATTGGGACAGTCCTTTTGTTTTGGATCAAGTGAAATATTCAATCTTTGCATGGGGAAACTTATCGAAGATCTGTTCCGTAATAAATTCTCGCAGTGCATTCGCCTGTTCGTCCGGATACACATATTTGCCTTGGCCCCAGCGTCCCCATTTGTATTTGCGTTTTTCCTCGTCCATCTCCAGCTTGGTTTTCGGATATCTTCTTTGAATCACATTTTTGGCTGTTTTGGTGTAACGATGCTGGATGAGCTCAAAGGTCAAATCCCTGGTTGTATCTGTTGGCAATGAAGCATGCAGCTTTTCAAGCAATTCCTCGTAGCCTTTCTCCCAGCCTTCATGCCAAATAATCGGCGCGATAATAAAACCCAGCGGATAACCGGCATTCGCTACCTTGCCAGCAGCATCTATCCGTTCAGCAAACCTGGAAGTGCCTGGCTCGAAATTTTTGATGACATAATCAGCATTTACGCTGAAACGAAAACGTGTATGTTTGTTATGCTTAGCATCAAGCAGCGGCTCAACGTGGTGATATTTGGTCACAAACCGGAGTCTTCCCAGAGGCTCTTGTCCCATGAACTCAATAAGCTCTTTAAGTGAACCGGAAATATGCTCCAATCCTACAGGATCGGAAGTACAGGCCGCTTCGAAGCGGGTGATTTCCGGAGCTCTTTCTTCGATATAAGCTTTAGCTGCTCCCAGAATATCTTCCATATTTACATAAATTCTTATATAAGGCTTTGCTCCCAGCGTTGTTTGCAGGTAGCAGTAATGGCAATGTCCCATACAGCCAGTGGCAATAGGGATAGCATATTCAGCAGAAGGCTTGGAAGTATCGAATTTTAGCGTTTTTCTAATCCCTACAACAAGCGTTCTTTTGGCAATCCGGTACTTCTCCAGCTCGGTCTCGCCTGGTAAATCTCTAATTTGGTTGTGAGAGGTTGTCATATGAATGTCCAGTCCTTGTTGCTTGGCCCATTCATGGATTTGCCGGCCCTTGGGATAATTTAAAGCATCAGGCTCAAAATAAACAAGCTCAGGCACGAATATGGATGAATGAGGCACGGAAGCAGGGGGCGGCGACAGTTTGGTTGTCATAACGATCATCCTTCCTTATAGCCATTCTAATGGTTAGAGTGCCACCACAAAGTAGCTTTAAATCATGGGAATCATACACATAGGATGGATGGTCTGGACTTGAACCCTTATCAGCAGCACTGGCCATAACTTGCTTTATTTAAATGAACAAGTTATCATACTAAAGAGTCATTTATAGAATTTCAGGGGGAACGAACTGATGCCCACACCAAGTATGGAGGACTATTTAGAGAAAATCTACAAGCTGTTTGAGGAAAAAGGCTATGCTCGGGTCTCCGATATCGCTGAAGGGCTTGAAGTGCATCCATCCTCCGTTACCAAAATGATCCAGAAGCTGGACAAAGACAAATATCTCGTATACGAAAAATATCGCGGCCTAATATTAACATCTAAAGGGAAAAAGATGGGCAAGCGTCTTGTCGACAGACATGTGCTGCTTGAAGAATTCCTGACAACAATTGGTGTCCTAGAGGACAATATCTATAAAGATGTAGAGGGCATTGAGCACCACTTAAGCTGGGATTCGATAACTTGTATCGAGACACTGGTCGAATATTTCCGCAGAGAGCCTTCAAGGCAGGAAGAGCTGCAGCAAATACGGAAAGAGTTGGATTCCGAAGCATAATAGAGTTAGGTTAATGCCAGGCGATAGGTAAGAAAAGTACGATGCCCTTCTCAAGAAGGACATCGTACTTTTTTTCATTCATACGAACAATCTGTTTCCGCATAAATAAAAAGTGGAGCCCTACTAATGATACTAAGCTCCAGGGAGCGGGCGATGGTACGATGAAAATCAACGGAGTATTCGAAGGTGGAGGAGTGAAAGGCATCGCTTTGGCGGGTGCGGTTAGCGCGGCAATGGATCAGGGGTATGAATTTGATAAGGTAGCAGGAACGAGCTCAGGTTCGATTGTGGCCGCTTTTTTGGCTGCAGGCTACAAAGGGGAAGAAATGCGCAATATGATCCTGCAAACCCCATTTTCGATGTTTTTACAGCGTTCCTGGATATTTGACACGAAGACAGTTGGTCCAATCGTCCGCTTATTGTTTAAAAAGGGCTTGTATTCCGGTGAAGCGCTGGAAAATTGGGTCTATCAGAAGCTGCTGGCCAAAGGGATACGAACTTTTGGAGATTTAAAGCATGTACCTATTAAAATCATAGCTTCTGATATTTCTCAAGGTAAGCTGCTAGTGCTGCCGGATGATATCGCGCAATATGGCATTGATCCGCTCAAATTTTCAGTAGCCAAAGCGGTTAGAATGAGCACGAGCATTCCTTATTTTTTCGACCCGGTCATGATTCGTAAAGCACCTCAGGCCACTGATTCCCGTGATTCCTTTCGAGATGAATTTGTATATATTGTTGATGGCGGGCTGCTGAGCAATTTTCCGCTATGGGTATTTGACGAGGACCATGAACGTTGCGGGACTCCCGCTATCGGCTTCCAATTAGTAGGTAAAGTTGAGACTAAGACACACCACATTAAAGGTCCTTTTTCCATGCTGGAAGCTTTATTTGGCACGATGCTGAATGCTCATGATGAACGGTATATCGAAAAGCGCAACATTTTCCGTACCGTCAAAATTCCAGCGATAGGTGTGAGCAATACTGAGTTTAATTTGTCCAAAGAAAAAAGCCTTGAGCTCTACGATCAGGGCTACAAGGCTTCTGAAATTTATTTTAAAAGATGGACGGTTCAAATGTACGAAGACAACTATGAAAAATTCGTGATTCGCAAGTAAAGATGAATGGTCCCAAGGCAGGTAGTGAGATGAGAAGGTTAATGATATTTGGGACGATCCTCAGAATCATTGCCTTTGTTACCCTGAATGACACGGAAGGTAGCATTTTTGCTTTTCTTTCTTCCAGGCTTGCCCGAAGTGGAGCGATTCATCCCCCATTTGGAAGGCGGGAATTTATACAGCAAAAAGATAATGCCGAACACACAAATCGGAACGATCAGCATCCTCAAACTCATAATCAGGCCAATGGCCAGCAGTCCAAGGATGATGTATCCGCTAGTTGTGAAGCGTCTTCTCATACAGCCTCTCCTCCTTTATTCTTTGCTCCGCTTCACGCATGCGGTTGAAAGAAGCAATTGAAACCTCTACCTGATCATCGAAGGGTTGTTTAGTGGTTAGCATTTGCAGCCACAGCCCTGGATATCCAAGATAACGCAGTACAGGAACCGTTCGTAAGGAATTTGTAAAGCGCAGCAGCTCGTAGGAGATGCCAATGACAAGAGGTAGCATAATCAATCGCTGTAAAACACGTTCAAGCAGGCTGTCGTAAGGAAGGAAGGAATACACGACTACACCGACTATAACGGTGAAAACCATGAAGCTGCTGCCACAGCGGTAATGCAGCGTACTGAATTTCTGTACGTTTTTTACAGTTAAGTCTACACCTGCTTCATAAGCACTAATGACCTTATGCTCTGCACCGTGGTATTGAAACAGTCTTTTCATCATCGGCGTCAGCGAAATAAAATAAATGTATCCGACGAGCAGGATGGTTTTGATAAGGCCCTCTAACAGATTATGACCGATTTGATTGCTAAATACATTTTGAAACAATAATTGTTCAATAAAGACAGGGACTAACGTGAAAACGAATTTCCCGAACAGAAAGGAGATCACGCCAATAACGGCAACTCCAAGCACCATCGATAAATTAGAGAACATTCCGCCTTTTTCTTGCTTCTTGCTTTCCTCCTGCTTGTCATCCTCGTCTTCAACCATTGCTTCCGCGGAGAAGTTAAGATGCTGCGCTCCTTTGGCGCTTGATTCGACAATACCGACAATGCCGCGGATGAGTGGAATTTTTTTGAGCATTTGAATCCACTTGATTTCCTTCTTGGGCACCTCGAGATAATCCAAAGTACCATCTTTTTTGCGTACTGCCGTGACCTGTACATTTCCACCAGCAAACATGACACCCTCGAGAACTGCTTGTCCACCGTATATACTATTATTTGTTGACAAAGTAATCCACCTTCTTTATCTATTGTGTTCGATCCTTGTGTACCTAATATATTGTAACGGATTCACAGGTTGAATGCTACCGATTGGGTGTAGAATATGCGCAGAAGGTAAAAGCTAAGGAAAAGGCATGGAGATTATATACACAAGACAAGAAAGTTATGGTAAAATGGGCTTCTGTAAGGAGGGGTGATCCGTGACAAAGATTCAGGTTATTAATGGTCCGAATTTAAATATGCTTGGCGTTCGTGAGCCTGCAGTATACGGAAGCTTAACGCTGCAGGGTATTGAGGAGCAGCTTAATAAGCTTGCACCAGAGCTTTCCATAACATTGTCATTTTTTCAATCCAATCATGAGGGTGCTATTATTGACAAAATTCATGAGGCTTATGGCCAAATGGACGGCATTTTGATCAATCCAGGAGCGTTTACCCATTACAGCTATGCGATCCGGGATGCACTAGCTACGGTTTCGCTGCCGGTTGTGGAAGTACATATTTCTAATATTCACAAAAGGGAAGCCTTCCGCCATCATTCTGTTATAGCGCCCATAGCTGTTGGGCAAATATGCGGATTTGGCGCTTTTGGCTATGAATTGGGACTGCGGGCTTTGCAACAGCATCTACAAGAAAGCTAGGTGGAGACGTATGCAGGAACAACGAATTGAACGGCTTCGACAGGTCATGCAGGAAGCAGAATTACCTGCCCTGCTCATAACGAACTCATTTAACCGTCACTACATGTCGGGCTTTAATGGCTCGGCCGGTTATTTGCTTATTACTCAGGAGCGCGCCATTTTCCTCGCTGATTTTCGCTATACTGAGCAAGCTGCGCAACAAACTTCAGGCTTTGAAATTGTTGAGCATCAGCCTAAAGCCGCGACAACCATTAAAGAGCTTTTGGTTCATTCGGGAATTGACAGGCTGGGCTTTGAGCAGACGGATGTTTCTTACGGGGCGTTCCTTAATTACACAAAGGATTTGACGGGTATTGAGCTGGTGCCGACGAATCAGCTTGTAGAGAAGCTGCGTATGATCAAGGATGCTGGCGAGCTGCAAATTATGCAGGAGGCTGCAGACTTAGCAGATGAGACTTTCTCTTACGTGCTCACAAAGCTTAGACCAGGTGTATCTGAGATCGAGATTGCACTAGAAATTGAGATGTTCATTAGACGTAACGGGGGGACTTCTACTTCCTTCGATACGATTGTTGCCTCAGGCGAGCGCTCGGCCCTTCCACATGGCAGAGCAAGCGAGCGTATACTGGGAACAAATGAATTTGTCAAAATGGACTTTGGAGCGTATTATAAAGGATACTGCTCAGATATTACACGTACCATCATGCTCGGCAAGCCGACGGACAAGCATAAGGAAATTTATCATATCGTGCTGGAAGCTCAAATGCACTGTCTGGAAAACCTGAAGCCTGGCATGTCAGGAGCAGAAGGCGATGCGCTGGCCAGGGATGTTATTGCCATGAAGGGCTATGGAGAATTTTTCGGCCATGGCACCGGACATGCCTTGGGCATGGAAATTCATGAATCGCCGCGGCTTTCCAAGCATGACGATACGATTTTAACGACCGGAATGGTAGTTACTGTAGAGCCTGGAATTTACCTCCCTGGTTTTGGGGGAGTGCGAATTGAGGATGATGTGGTGCTAACGGAGACCGGGATTAAAATATTGACCCATTCAACCAAAGAGTTTCTTATTCTTGATTAGCGGAGGGAAAACAAGTGATTTCAGTTAACGATTTTAAAACAGGTCTTACCATTGAAGTAGAGCATGACTTATTTACAGTGATCGATTTCCAACACGTTAAGCCAGGTAAAGGTGCAGCTTTCGTGCGCTCCAAGTTAAAAAACATTCGTAACGGCAATACCGTAGAACGCACATTCCGTGCAGGAGAAAACGTGTCCCGCGCTCACATTGAGAATCGTGAGATGCAATACCTTTATGCCAGCGGTTCTGAGCATACTTTCATGGATACTGAAACCTACGATCAATTCAGCTTGCCTGTGGAGCAGCTCAAATGGGAGCTTAACTTTCTGAAAGAAAACATGATGATCAACATCATGAGCTATCAAGGAGAAATTCTTGGAATCAGCTTGCCAAACAGCGTTGAGCTGAAGGTAGTAGAAACGGAGCCAGGCATCAAAGGCAATACAGCAACTGGCGCGAGCAAAGGTGCAAAAGTCGAAACCGGCCTGACTGTTCAAGTGCCACTCTTCATCAATGAAGGCGATGTACTGCTCGTTGATACTCGTGAGGGCAAATACATCTCACGGGCTTAGTGATAGCTTGAGCGATTGAATAGCTAGGTTAGCTATTTACAAATTGGATTCTCCTTGCGCTTTCTTAGCGCGGGGAGAATTTTTTTTTTACATTCGTGTAAGTAGCCCTGAATTAATCCTGAGGCATCCCTGTAGTAGCCCGGCTCCCCCGAATGGAGCATGTGCTTCATTTAACGATGTTTTTCATCGTTAAATGAAGTGTTTCCAGGTAAGTCCGTCAGTTAACGATGATTTTCATCTCTAAATGAGGACGGACGGCCTCTCTAGGTGGAAAAAAGGGATTTTAACGATGTTTTTCATCGTTAAAGCAAGGATGTGGAGAGGACCTGATGCTTTTAAAGATGAAAAACATCGTTAAAGCATCAGCTTCTCCTAGCTGCGCGGGCTCTTCATCTACAGCTCCTGCACCCGCTAGGAAATCTCCTTTTACTAAGAGAAAAACCCTTGCTGGCTGTCCGTTTGAGCTTGGTGTTCGTGTGATTCGTGCGATTATAGCTAAAGAGAGGGAATGGCTGTGGGTGGAAGAGCGTAAGCGCCCGCCTTTAAAGATTTGTTCCTACCTATTCATCGATTCCGTTCAAGGGAACAAATCTTTAACAGCGGCTGGAGCCCACAGCCATTCCGTCCCTCCACGCACCAACGTCACTATACGGTCTTCAAAGGACGCCACAGACGTTTTTTTATTCTACATACCCAAAAAATCAGAAGAAGCCGAGCTGGTTAACTTGTAAAAACGCGAACGGCTACTTCCCTTGCCAGCGGAGTGCAAAAATCCTTTATCGACCAACTGGCGAAGAAGTTTTCTTGCTTTTTGTTGTTCAATATTGAGCTTTAGGCAAATATCTTTTGGAGTGAGGTCACGCTTGAGCTTTATTCCAAGACGCAATATATCTTTTTCTTCAGATGAAAGCTTCTCCAGATCGCTTTGATGACTGCTGTGGCTGTGCCATCTTCCCATAAATTGCTGGACGAGCTGCTCACACATTCGCGGCCGATCTCTCACATCATCGAAAGAGAAGCGTAGAATTTTCCAGCCATCAATGACTAAATGATTTTGCCGCAATAATTGATCTGAGAATGGTGAACGGCTGATCTGCTGCTGATGTGGCCCAAATCCATCGATCTCAATTGCTAGCCTGAGGTGTCCCTGAAGTATGGCAAAAATCGAGGTATCGGGTTCCGTCTTTGAAATCATAAACCTCATATTCGGGATGCACACCATCAAAATGCCCAAAAGCTGGCCACCATACATGCTCCAAAAATAATTTTTCCGCATAGCCATGCCCCTGTTGTAATCTTCTTAACGATTCTCCCCGCCGCATTTTTTGATGTTCAACCATAAATTCACTGTACGCTGTATCAAAGCTCATGAACAAGAACCTCCCAGTAAAAAAATAAAACCGCCTCCCAAACAGCAGTAGATGCTGATCGGAAAAGCGGCGTGTTCTTCACTAACCGTATGATTATTGCTTTTATTGTAGCTCTCCATATGAATCTGGTCAAGAGTGTATTTGAATAGCTTGATTAGGTGGAAATGAATAGGACTGGAAAAGCTGGAAAGGTCATGCACACACACATAGGTAGGCGATAAATAGTGGATAATGAGATAGCTACTTGAAGGGATGACTTTTGATTATAAGCTAGTTTAGAGTTATTGCAGTAGGAGCAGCTTTCAGAATCAATCATTGTAAAAGAGTTCTGTAAAGAGTTCTGTAAAAGAGATCGTACCACAATTCCCCGATGTGTGCTATAATGTTTAATTGTTATGTAAAAGTATACATTGGGAGTGGAGCGGCTTTGTCTCTTATAGTGATGAAATTCGGCGGTAGCTCTGTCGGTGATGCGGAGCGGATAAAGCGTGTTGCAAAAAGGGTTATAGAACGAAAGAAAGCGGGTCATGGTTGTGTTGTGGTAGTCTCTGCCATGGGCGATACGACTGATGATCTGATTGATATTACGAAGCAAATTTGTGAGGGAAGTCCTCCAGCCCGAGAAATGGATATGCTGCTTTCGACGGGTGAACAGGTTTCGGTGGCCCTTCTATCTATGGCGATACATAGTTTAGGGGAAAAGGCTATTTCCTATACAGGATGGCAAAGCGGGATTTATACAGAAGCTGTACATGGCAAGGCACGCATTACAGATATTCAGCCTCAGCGTGTGCTTGATTCAGTGGCGCAGGGGAATATCGTAATAGTAGCAGGCTTCCAAGGTATGTCCATTGATGGGGAAATTACGACACTAGGCCGCGGCGGTTCGGATACGACAGCGGTTGCGCTAGCAGCTGCTATTCCTGCGGACCTTTGTGAAATATACACGGATGTTGATGGTATTTATTCAACAGATCCTAGGGTTGTCAAGGTAGCTAGAAAGTTAAAGGAAATTTCCTATGATGAGATGCTGGAGCTTGCTAATTTAGGAGCAGCTGTCCTGCATCCAAGAGCAGTGGAATATGCCAAAAATTATAACGTGGCCCTAGTGGTACGTTCAAGCTTCACGAATAACGAAGGAACCAATGTCAAGGAGGAAGCAGTCATGGAGCAAGGGATTGTCGTACGAGGCATCGCTTTTGACAAAAATGTAGCAAGAGTCAGTATTCTGGGAGTTCCGGAGAAACCCGGTCAACTGGCGAAGGTGTTCACATCGCTTGCCAAGCAGCAAATTGATGTGGACATTATTGTGCAAAGTGGTGTGATCTCAGGCTCAGCTGATTTCTCTTTCACAACCAACCTGTCCGATCGTGAGAAAGCATTAAATGTTCTGGAGCAGCTTCGCGGAGAAGTAGGATTCCGTGAAATTACTTCAGAAGTAAATTTGGTAAAGGTATCGATAGTTGGCGCAGGTATGGTGAGTACCCCGGGAGTGGCGGCTACTATGTTCGAAGTGATTTCCAATTTAGGCATAAGCATTAGTCTGGTCAGCACATCGGAAATCAAGATGTCCTGTGTAATCGATCAGACCCATCTTACTGAAGTAGTTCGCGGACTTCATACAGCTTTTGGATTGGATACAGAAGAGCAAGCTGTTGTTGGCGGTCCTTCAGAAAGAAGGTAACTAACGCCGCACCAAGATGTATTATGTTCTTTCTTAAGTCAGTTGAACTTACCAGCAACGAAATAGGCAAGCTTCAATAAAAAAGCGGTGATTCCGGCAGCCATCAAGGGGCCAACCGGAATGCCGCGCATAAATACAATTCCAAATATAGAGCCAATGACCAGACCCACAATTAATTGTGGGTCTACTTTGAGTAGTTCGAGCCCTTTTCCATTCATATAGGTAGCAATTGCTCCTCCAGTCAGAGCGATGATACCGGGCCAGGTAGTGAATACAGACAAAACGTCTTTATAGGAAATCCTTTCGCTCGCAAAAGGAACAAGCACACCTATGGTAAGGAACAAGAGTCCAAGTTCAAGACCTCTGCGTTCTAGCGTGGGAAGGTACCGGTCCAGGTTGATGAGTTTGACGACAAGCAGCACGCAGGCTGCTGTAGTAATAATTGGAGAGCGCCCAATTAACCCGATAATAATAAGAATAACCAGTAACAAATCACCATTCATAACAAAACCCCTAACTCGATAGTCTACGTCTGTCTCGTCTTATTTTATGAGAGGACAAGGGTTTTAGAACGTTTGGAGAAGTCTTAGAACTAGTTGAAAACAGAAATTCGTATCCGAACAGCAATCATTTCCGATAAGAAGTCATCATCCCATACCGCCATAGAGGTACGGTTTCAGTCATGTTTAATTGGGCGCAGTACTCGACATCGCCGCGAAAACCGAGCTTGCTGAGCCGTTTGCCGTTCGAGCAGCGGAGCAGAACATCCGGAATATTGGCTTGCAGCTGCAGAAAAGTGCTACGCATAGCTGTGGCCAAGTCATTTAAGCTGGCGTTAGCTTCACCGAGCAGAAGGACTAATGCATCAACGATCTGTCCGGCACAAAGACCATCTTCCAAAGCGAATACATCCTGCGTACCAGCGCAGATGATAACAATGTCACGCTTTATTTCAGCAGCAGCCAAGGCACAGGATTTTCCGTTCAATAAAGCCCCTGCCAGCACAAATTCGGCTCTTTCGGCCTTGTGAAAACCTCTTGTTCCATTTGTTGTCGTCATAATGAGACGTTTACCCCGAATAGCTTCATTCTTGTACTCCAAAGGGGAGTTTCCATAATCAAATCCGGGGATTTTCCTGCACATCCGCTCACCGCCAAGAATGTCACCCGGCTTTTGAAGCTCCTTGGCCTGGAGTACCGTTTCTACCGGAATAATACCTCTAATGCCTTCATCTAATGCTGTTATCATGGTGCTGGTAGCGCGAAGAACATCGATTACGATAACTGTTCTTTGGATGAATGCATCTGATCTCGCTTCCCCTATCGTGCCAATGACATCGATCTGCATCTGAGCCCCCCCTCCTGCCAGCTTCTGATCTAGCTTCTGGTCTAGCTTTTGTCGCTTTCCAAGGCAAGCGTATCGGAACGCAGACCTCTGCGGAGAGCTTCTAATGATATAATTTCATGAGGAGAAATATTGCCGAGGTGCACACCAGAGCCCAACTGCTGCAGCAAGTGAACCTGTTGACTCTTGAGAGGAGCTTCCCAGAGCAGAATTTCTTGTTTCGGTATAGCCGTAAGCACCCTGCTTAGCTCTTCATCCTTGCAATTTCCCTGAGCATCGAAAATACCTACACCAAGCCCCGATTCTCGTGCTTCAATGGTTACAAGACCCGCACCGAATTCCACATCAAGCAAGACCGTTTCGATGAGCTCCTCAATTTCAATAGAAGAACCCCAACCCTTTTTTCCGTATTCCGTAATAACTTCCAAGCCCTCGCCGAGTCCTCTTTCAATTAACTCATTGCGCAGCCCGCGATTCATATCAATGGTTCCATCGGAAACTTCCAAGCCAGTAAAGCCAAGACTCTTGATCATGTCAAAAAAAGAAGAGAGAGCATCTTGTACGACAGCTACCTCCAAAAATGTGCCACCAGGATATATACAAATATCATAGGCTTGTGCCATTTCGATTTTGGTTCTTAGTAGCGGTTCAGGATACAAGGGGGCAGTGCCGAACCCAATTTTGATCATGTCCACATGTGCGCCTGAAGTGCTGAGCAAATCTTCGAAGGCATTCAGCCCGAGCCCTTTATCAATGACCATCGTTTTGCCTAGCGTTCTTGGCTTGTTCTGCCTACACCCTGTGGGGTCGACCAGCACGGGATTCCATTGTACATGAGATGCCAATTTCATTGGTAAGATCTCCTCACTATCGCTAAATATGTGATTTCTGTGTTCATCATATGCATTTTTATAAGAGACGGTGCCCACCATGCCTAAAATCAGACGAGCTTGCATAAGGTAGGTTTAAAAGAGGATTGTCAAGGAGGGATAGCAAGCAGGTGATCAACAAAATTGTGCTAAGCATGGCCTCGCTGAGGATGTTCTCAGGCTGCCTGGAAATTATTGCGGCACTGCTGATGATTCGTTTTAACCAGATTGAGAAGGCATTGCTGGTGAACTCTGGCTTGGCTCTAGTAGGTCCCCTAGTTCTACTAACTACAACTACTATTGGTCTAGTAGGCATTGCAGAGAAACTATCATTTGGAAAAATGATTTGGGTGCTGGTTGGGGTTAGCTGTATTTTTGTTGGTATTTTAAAAAAGTAATCGGTCATATTTGGTACTAGCAGGCATACATATATTAGAGAAGAAACGGACTTTGCTGGAGGCTTGCCCATGCTGGAATCTATTGTAGCCATTCTCCCCCCCTCTCTCAGATTTCTCGTCTCGCAGCTTTCGAGAGAAGTACAAGCAGATTTGGAAGAGATTCGCATTCGCGAAAGAAGACCTCTGGAAATTTGCTTCGGCAATCGGTACAGCTTCGTAAGCGGACAAGGAAAGCTTGTTCAGGATGAACATCAGGCGTACTTGCCAGGATACGAGGATTGCAGCGCACTGCTGGAACTGCTGACGAATCATTCCCTCTACACCTTCGAGGAGCAGTTAAAGAAAGGCTTCATAACGATAGCCGGAGGCCATCGGGTTGGACTAGCCGGACGAACGGTGCTGGAGCATGGAGAAGTCAAGCAAATCCGTGATGTGAGCTCTTTCAACATTCGGATTGCCAGGGATGTTCAAGGAGTTGGCAAGCCAATTATCCCTTACTTGTACGATCCGGAATTCCGCAGCGTTCATCATACCTTGGTCATATCGCCGCCCCAGCAAGGTAAAACAACTTTAATCCGCGATTTGGCCCGACTAATCAGCAGAGGAGCCTGGGGAAGCATGGTTGGCAGAAAGGTTGGCATCATTGATGAGCGGTCGGAGCTGGCGGCCTGTGTGAAGGGCGTTCCGCGATTTGATCTGGGTCCACGGACAGATGTGATGGACGGTTGTCCGAAGGCGGAGGGCATGATGATGATGATTCGTTCTTTATCCCCGGAAGTGCTGATTGTTGACGAGATTGGACGTGCTGAGGATGCTACAGCCATCTACGAAGCGATGCACGCAGGTATTCGTGTAATTGCTTCTGCCCATGGTGCGGGTCTTAGTGATATTCGGCAAAGGCCGGTGCTGCAGGATCTTATCCGCGAAGGCGTATTTATGCGCTACGTGACTCTCGGCAGACGCCGCGGCGAAGCTGCTTCCTTCCAGGTGTTTGATGGGAAGGGACAGCAGCTGTAGTCCCCTCCGGCGGTGCGGATAGAAAGAAGCTGAACAGTATGCTTAAATTTATCGGTGCAATATGTATTCTTGGAGCGGCAGCCATGCTCGGATTTGTTCAAGCCTTGCATTATGCGCGCAGACCGAAGCAAATACGCCAAATGATAGGCGCTCTGCAGCGAATGGAGACGGAGATTATATATGCGCTAACTCCACTCCCTGAGGCGTTCGCTACGCTTGGCCGCCAGACGGCCGAGCCTCTCTCTACGCTATTCAAAGCGACATCTGAGGGCTTGCAAAGCAGTGCTGGACATTCTACCCGGGATGTATGGCAGCTTGCTGTTAAGGAAACCTGGCAAAGGTCCTCGATGAAGCAGTCAGAGCAAGAAATTGTCCTGCAGCTTGGGCATGTTCTGGGGATGAGTGACCGAAACGATCAGGTGAAGCACCTGCGGCTCGCTGTCAGTCAACTGCAGGCCGAGGAGGCGGATTCCCGGGATGAGCAGCAAAGGTACGAGAAAATGTGGAAAAGCCTTGGCTTGCTCATTGGCGCATTAATCGTGATTTTGATGTATTAAGTGAGGTGCCCGTAATGAACGTTGATGTGAACGCCATTTTCCAGATTGCCGGCATCGGCATCATCATCGCGATGATCCATTCGGTGCTTAAACAGATGGGAAAAGAGGATATGGCGCACTGGGTAACGGTCATCGGCTTTGTGGTCGTGCTCTTTATGGTCGTCAGTATGCTCGATGATTTATTTAAGGAAATCAAGACGATCTTTCTTTTTCAATGATTTTTTCTTGATAGGTGGATAGTATGGAAATCATTCAGATCGTCGGTTTAGGGCTCATTGTCACGATCCTGTCATTGATCATCAAAGAACAGAAGCCTATGTTTGCTTTTCTGCTCGCTACGTTTACGGGAATTGTGATCTTCCTGTTTTTGATGGGTAAAATATCTGCGGTCATTCGTGTACTCGAAGAACTGGCTATGAAATCGGGCATTCAAATGGTCTTTCTGAAGACCATCCTCAAAATTATAGGCATCGCTTATATCGCCGAATTCGGTGCCCAAATCGTGCGTGACGCAGGGCAGGAATCTATAGCCTCCAAGATTGAGATGTCAGGCAAAATTCTCATAATGGTCATGGCTATCCCTATTATCAGCGTTATTATCGAGACTGTTGTCAAGCTGCTGCCGGCTTAAGGAGCTGAAGCTATGATCCATCTATATTTGCACTCCTCAATCAGAAAACTGCTGCCGGTTCTGCTGCTTGCCATTAGTCTTTGGCTGTGCATGGAAGGTACGAGTTATGCACAAACACCTGCCGATACGATTATTCAGGGGCAGGCCGAACATTTGAATACGGACCAGGTAGAACAGTACTGGAATAAGTTAATGAATGACTACGGGGGGTACTTCCCGGGAAATACGACTCCAAGTTTCATGGAACTGCTCCTGGGGACCAAAAGCATCAGCTTGTCCGGGATCTTCAAAGGCATAATTAGCTACTTTTTCCACGAGGTACTGGTCAATGGCAAGTTGTTGGTTTCCATCGTAATTCTCACGGTGTTCAGCATGATTCTGGAAACACTGCAAAGCTCCTTTGAAAAGAAAACAGTCAGCCAGCTGGGATACACCATTGCTTACATGATACTGATTATTATTGCAATCAACAGCTTCAGCGTAGCGATTGGCTATGCCAGAAATGCCATTTCATCGATGATTGAATTCATGCTGGCCGTCGTTCCGCTGCTCTTGACCTTGCTGGCTTCCATGGGAAATGTAACCTCTGTAGCGATTCTCCACCCGCTTATCGTGTTTATGATTCACTCTGTGGGGACGGCCATTTACATTTTTGTTTTTCCGCTGCTGTTCTTCTCAACCGTTCTGCATATCGTCAGCTCCCTTAGCGAGAAGTATAAGGTGACACAGCTTGCTAATATGCTGCGAACTGTCAGTCTAGGACTCCTTGGTGTTTTCGTTACTGTATTTCTCGGTGTGATTTCTGTGCAAGGCGGGACAGGTGCAGTCAGGGACGGGGTGACGATCCGAACCGCTAAATACATTACGGGGAATTTCGTCCCGGTAGTCGGACGCTTGTTCTCAGATGCCTCGGAAACGGTCATAGGAGCCTCATTGCTGGTCAAAAATGCAATCGGCTTAACAGGAGTCGTGATCCTCATTCTAATATGCGCCTTCCCGGCGATCAAAATATTGGCGCTTGCTGCTATCTACCACTTATCGGCAGCCATTATGCAGCCTCTCGGTGACAACCCGATGATTGCCTGCCTGCAGACAATAGGAAAGAATATGATTTACGTATTTGCTGCACTTGCAGCGGTCGGGCTTATGTTCTTCCTGGCGATAACAATTATGATTACGGTCAGCAATGTTTCAGTCATGATGAGGTAACACTTTGCTAAGGAGGAGATCAGAAGCATGGATTGGTTAGCGGGATGGCTGAGAACAATCATTATGGTTATTTTACTAGCCACCTTCGTGGATCTTCTACTACCCAGCAATACCATGCATAGATATGTAAAGACGGTGATGAGCTTGTTTATCCTTCTTACGCTGCTATCGCCGGTTCTGGAATTATTCCAAAAAAATTGGGATGTGGAACAAATGATGACTGCAGCCGAGCAAAAGCAATACAATGCAGCAAATCAGGCTTCAAACGGGCGAAAGGGCGGTATGAAATCGCTCGAAGCTATTATCCAGGATGCGGAGCGTTTAAAGGCAATCGGTGAAAAACAGTCGCTGGAGCTGCTGCAAAAACAGATTGAGACCGTGATGATGCAGGATTTACAGCAGCAAACGGATCTGGTGGTAGACAAAGCCCAGGTCGCTGCAAAGCTTGACAATAACGGGAAACCCATCGTAACAGATGTGTGGGTGACCCTTCATGAAATAGATCGGGAAAGCGCAGCGCAGAAGCCGGAGGAAGCGGAGGATATTGCAGCAATAGCTTCCATTCGGCCCATAGAACCCATTCGGATCCGTCGTGATAGTGATGAGTTGGTCTCGGCGGGAAAGCGTGGGGAGTCAGGGGGGGCACCGGGCAAGCTATCTCTTCCGCTGGAGCAAGAAAGGCAAAGGCTGGTCCAGCGCATATCGCGTGATTGGCAGGTGCATGCCGGCCAGATCGAGGTGCAAATTCAAGCAGGCTTGAAAGAGTAAACCACTGTCTATGGAAGCAAGGGGAAACGAGGTGAGCGGATGGGGAAATTCATACAATGGATGGAGCAAAGGTTCAGCAAGGGATCAGGTGGAGCCAAGCGAACAAATACTTTTTTGTGGATACTGTTAATTGCCCTGCTGGGAGCCGCCTTAATGGTTATTAATTCGTTTCTGACTGTTAAAGATGTGGATCCGATCAACTCGGCACGAGCTTCTCCAAATCCGCTCAGCACGGAGACGTTTCTTGGCACAGGGGGGAAGGATAAATCAAGCTTCCATGATTATGAAGTGGTTTATGAAACTGAGCTGAAGGAAATTTTGCAAAAAATTGTTGGAGTTGGCGATGTTGAAGTGCTGCTTACGATTGAATCTACGGAAGAGCTCACTGTCGACAAAAATTATAAAGACACACAGCAAATAACGACAGAAAAAGATGAAAAAGGGGCAACGCGCAACATATCCGAAGTATCACGCAGCGGTGATGTGGTGATATACCAGGTTTCCGGGGACGGACAGCCGTTAGTTCTTAAAGTAATTAAACCTAAAATAAGGGGAGTCATCGTTGTAGCCAGAGGAGCAGAGAATCCAACCGTGAAAAAGATGATTACGGAAGCCGTACAACGCGGATTGGATGTAGCGACCCACCGGATTTCTGTACTGCCAAGAAAAACAGGTTGAATTCAGATTCCATACTATGAGGAGGAAGATTGAAAATGAATGCAAAAAGACAAACGATTTGGCTGGTTTCCATGTTGACCTTGATGGTGGTGTTATCCGCTTACTATTTGTTCACTGAAGATGTCAGCAAGATTGATCTGGCGGTAGGCGAGACAGTAGCTAACGCTCCGCAAGAAATTAAAATCGATATGAGCCAGACAGAGCAAAGCGCTGCTGTAACTGGGGATGGGAAAGCTGCTGAAACAACTGCTGCTGCCGGAGAAACTACTGCTCAAACGGAGCCAGACACAAATACCGCTTCAAGCACAGGTGAAAATGCTACTGCCAAGAATGAGCCTACAGATGAAGAAATTTTAAAAAAGCTAGAGTCAGAGCAATCTCAGACTACATCGAGCAGTGACTACTTCACAATGGAGCAAATGAAAAACCATGAAGCATTGCGGCAAAAAGCTGATGAACTGCTGTCCACCATTACAGATCCGAAACAAAAGCCGGAAGCTGTAGCGCTAGCTAATAATGAGCTGGAAAAAATGTCAGGTGAACAGGAAAAAATCGATAGGCTGGAGGAAGTGCTTTTGAAGGATTTCCCGCAAGCTATCGTGTCTCAGGAAGGTAAGAAATGGAAAGTAACTGTACAGAGTGAAAAGCTGGAAAAAAGCCAAGGTGTGACAATTGTCGACATGGTAATCAAGGAATTGGAAGCTTCTCCAGAAAATATTAAGATCCAATATGTCAAACCTTAGTCATAAAGTTGAACCCGCAGGTTCGCAGCTTAAGGAGATGAAAGAGTCCGGACAAACTGGACTCTTTCCATTTCTGGCGTTTATGGTTATAATACTAACGTTACAGGTGTGTTAACCGCTTTCGGGTTCACCAACTTTAGAGGAGTGACTTGGATGTACAAATTAAGTGAAATTAAAGAACTGGTCAAGCTGATCGATCAGTCTTCCTTGCAAGAGCTTGAAATCGAGAACGAAGGCTTTCGCTTGCTGATTCGCAAGCCCAATAAGACAGAGTCGGTGATCGTGAGCTCTGCCCCAACACAGCATTCTTACTTTCCGGTCTCTACGACCGCTCCTGAGCAGGTTCCAGCCTTGAATGCAGAGTCAGGCGCTGCTGCCCAGAGTGTTAAGTCGGAAGCAGATTCTAACTTACATAAGATCGTTTCGCCAATGGTAGGTACTTTCTATCAGGCAGCCTCCCCTGGTGCGGCTCCCTTCGTGAGCCTCGGCAGCAAAGTCAGCGATAAAACAGCCGTCTGTATCGTGGAAGCCATGAAGCTGATGAATGAAATTGAAGCCGAGATCAAAGGGGAAATCGTCGAGATCCTGGTTGAGAATGGCCAGCTTGTCGAATACGGACAGCCTTTGTTCCTGGTGAAGCCGGAGTAAGCGCGTGAATCCAATTATCAGAAAGTGCTGGATGCCAGACATTCGCCCATTCACTCTTTTCTGATAATCTGGACAAACGCTCCTGTGCATACACAGGACGGCGAAGCCGTTTACCCTTGGGAGGAGAAAAGTATGAAATTTCAAAAAGTGCTTATTGCGAATAGAGGCGAGATTGCCGTTCGCATTATACGGGCCTGCAAAGAGCTCGATATTTATACGGTGGCTGTATATTCGGAAGCAGACCGCGATGCACTGCATGTGCGTCTCGCTGATGAAGCCTATTGTATTGGACCAACAGCTTCCAAAGACAGTTACTTAAATTTTACGAATTTAATGAGTGTTGCGACGCTTACGGATTCGGATGCGATTCATCCAGGCTATGGCTTTCTTGCTGAAAATGCTGATTTTGCCGAGATTTGTGAGAGCTGCAACATTACTTTCATTGGCCCATCACCCGATGCGATAAGCCGTATGGGCGATAAGTCAATGGCCAAGCAAACGATGAAGGAAGCCAAGGTGCCCATTATCCCAGGCTCTGACGGTTTAGTGGAGAGCGTGGACGATGCGATCAGCATCGCCAGAGATATCGGGTATCCGGTCATCATCAAAGCGACAGCAGGCGGCGGCGGCAAAGGGATTCGTATCGCAGACAATGAAGAAACGCTCATTGCGCAAATCACAGCTGCCCAGCAGGAAGCGCAAAATGCGTTTGGCAATTCGGGTGTCTACCTGGAGAAGTATTTGACAGGTATGAAGCATGTTGAAATTCAGATTCTAGCAGATAAGCATGGCAATGTCGTGCATCTGGGAGAGCGTGATTGCTCTGTTCAGCGGCGCAGGCAGAAGCTTTTGGAAGAAGCGCCTTGTCCGATACTCAAGCCAGAGACGCGCAAAGCGATGGGTGAAGCTGCTGTCAGAGCAGCCAAAGCCGTTAATTACTCTGGTGCAGGTACATTAGAATTTCTACTTGGTCCAGACGGTAATTTTTATTTTATGGAAATGAACACAAGGATCCAGGTTGAACATCCCGTCACCGAGATGATTACCGGAATCGATATTATTAAAGAGATGATTCGTGTTGCCGAGGGGAACCCGCTTTCCTTCAGTCAGGAGGATGTAAAGATTAATGGTTGGGCGATCGAATGCCGTGTAAACGCGGAGGACTCGAACAAGAACTTTATGCCTTCCGCTGGACAAATCAAGTTTTATTTGCCTCCAGGCGGCTTTGGAGTTCGTGTGGATAGCGCTGCATATACAGGCTATACGATTCCGCCATATTATGACTCTATGATCGCTAAGCTTATCGTTTGGGGAACAAGCAGGGAAGATGCTATTGCTAGAATGAAAAGAGCCCTGGATGAATTTGCTGTAGAGGGCGTTCATACGACGATTCCATTCCATCTTAAACTACTTCAGCATAAGAAATTTATTTCTGGTGATCATGATATTAAGTTCCTTGAAGAGCATGATGTCAACGATCCAGATTCTTAGATAAGTTATTTGTCATATTTTATACAGGATGGTATAGTTATTAGTAACTGGCTTATGAGACAAGATTGTTGAGCAAACGCAAAGCTTATTGCTTACGAGGCAAGTGCTGCCTGCAAAACGCTTAGCCTGTGCCTACGAAGCAATCAAGTTTTGCTAAAGCAAAACTTTTAGGAGGAACCGAAATGAGCACAATCGCACCGGATTATGTCAAAACGGATATGGGAAGAATCCAAATTGCACCTGAAGTGATTGAAATCATTGCCGGACTTGCAACTGTAGAGGTAGATGGAGTAGCGGGAATGAGCGGTGGGTTCGCTGGAGGTATTGCGGAGCTGTTGGGACGCAAGAACCTTTCCAAAGGTGTTAAGGTAGAGGTTGGTGAGCGTGAGGCGGCCATTGATGTATCGATTATTATCGAATATGGCAATCGGATTCCCGAAGTGGCCAAAGGCATCCAGCAAAATGTGAAGAGCGCTATCGAATCCATGACAGGTCTGCATGTGGTAGAAGTGAATGTGCATATTCATGATGTGCATTTCAAGGGCTCAGAGAAAATAAATGAAGAAGACACAGCTATAACCCGAGTAAGATGAACGGCTATGCATACACAATCATTGAAACCCCCTACAGGTAAGCAGGGGGTTTCCTCCGATAGAGGAAGGGGACGAGCTTTTCTTGGTTAAACTTGTGGACAAGCTTTTGTTGTTTCTGTACAGCTTATTTGTTTTCCTAGCTTCGTGTGCGCTGCTGTTTGCTGCTTGGAACTGGATTCCAATGAATACTTCCATGGATGCGATCGATATTCTGTATCATGAGAAAGTCCCAGCTTATACGACGATTGCTGTGATGCTGGCCGTACTGCTTATTAGTCTTCGTTTTCTATACATATCCCTTCGTCGTGACCGCTCTCAAGCGCCTTCCATCGATCAGCGGACGGAATTTGGAGATATACGGATTTCTTTGGAAACGGTGGAAAACCTATGCTTGAAGGTGGCAGCCCGTTCTCGCGGAGTTAAAGATTTGCGGGCAAGAGTGAAGGTCAATCAGTCAGGGCTTGAAATCGTTATCCGCACTGTAGTAGACGGAGAAAGCTCGATACCGGAGCTTACCGAGGAAATGCAGGGCACTGTGAAGGGCTATATTGAGGAAATAACGGGCATTCCGGTTGCATCTGTTACTGTATTCGTAGCCAATATTGTACAATCTTCCCCTACGTTTAAAAGCCGGGTCGAATAGAGGTGAGCCACTCATGAGAAATGAGTTGTGGGAGCAGCATAGGGGCAAATGTATAGGTGCTGCGGCAGGCGTGTTTTTGGGCTTTATCTACTTGATATGGGGCTTTTGGGATATGCTGATTTTTGCATTTATAGTGGCCGTAGGGGTTTATATTGGCGGCAAGCTTGACCGTAAGGAAAGTATACTTCCGTTCGAGGACATTTGGCGCTACTTGACACAGAAATGGAGAATGTTCCGATAAATCCCTGGTGCATCCATGGATTTTTTTGTTTGGAAGCATACTAACTTAAAAGAAATAAATTAAAAGGAAAGCAGGAAACTCATGAAACGCAGAGTAGCTAGAGAGCTGGCGATACAAAGCTTGTACCAGATAGAAATGAATGAAGTTTCAACCAAGGAGGCCGTTGAAGGAGCTATTGCTGAAGCGGAGAATGACAATGAAGGAGAACTGGATTTCTCCGACGACAAGCTATCACCGGATTACATTACGGAGCTGGTAGATGGCATCTATGAGTATAAGAAGCAGATCGACGAGATGCTTGAGGAATATTTGAAGGGTTGGCAAATGGACAGGCTTTCCCGCGTTGACCGTGAAGTGCTCCGTCTTGCCGTCTATGAGATGGTCTACCGCGACGATGTTCCTCCCAAGGTTGTAGTCAATGAAGCTATTGAGCTCTCCAAGCATTTCGGGACAGAAGAGTCAGGCAAATTCGTAAATGGCGTACTAGGCAAAATGATCAAGGAATTGGACAGCTTGAAAAATAAAAAGTCGCTTCAAAATGAAACTTAAGTTGCTTTTTAATTTGCAACTAAAAGTACAATTAAATTTAAAATTTCAATATACAACTTAATTTATCAGCTGAGGGGGGCGTCTTTATGACTGCTCAAATTATTAATGGCAAAGAAATCGTGAGCGCTTTACGCGAGGAAATCAAGGCTGAAGCAGCTGAGTTAACAGCTCAGGGCACACAGCCTGGACTAGTTGTTATAATCGTTGGTGAGGACCCTGCTTCCAAGGTATATGTCAATAGTAAAGCGAAGGCCTGCGAGCAGGTAGGTGTATACTCGGAAGTTCACCGACTACCAGAGAACACTACGCAGAAAGAATTGATTGCTCTGATCCATCTGTTCAATCAGGACAAGCGTATTCATGGCATCCTGGTGCAATCACCGCTTCCGAAGCACATGAATGAAGAAGAAGTTGTGGATGAAATAGATCCGGCCAAGGATGTGGACTGCTTTCATCCGGTTAACGTGGGGAATTTGATGATCGGCAAGCCGGGCATGCTGCCTTGCACACCCGGTGGTGTTATTGAAATTTTGAAAAAAATTGATGTCTCTATAGCCGGCAAGCATGCCGTTGTGGTTGGGAGAAGCAACATCGTAGGCAAGCCCATGGCGCTGCTGCTGCTTCGTGAGCATGCAACGGTAACTATCTGCCATTCGCGTACTCCGAATATGGAGGAGATTACAAAACAAGCGGATATACTTGTTGTCGCCGTAGGGAAAGCGAACCTCATAAAAGCAGAGCATGTGAAACCAGGTGCTGTAGTTATTGATGTGGGGATGAACCGTCCTGTGGATGGAAAGCTGACCGGAGATGTGGATTTTGAAGCGGTCAAAGAAGTTGCAGGAGCCATTACACCAGTACCAGGCACGGTGGGACCTATGACGATCACGATGCTGCTTCGCAATACATTGAATGCGGCCAGCCGTTCCGCCAAGACGAATGTGAGCGTGTAGCGGGCTTATGGCGAGGAATGAAGCAAGCATCCTGTCCGTCAAGGACTTAAACCGTTATATTAAGATGAAGCTGGAGGGTGACGGGCGGCTCCAGGACGTTTGGGTGCGCGGCGAGATTTCTAACTTCACCCATCATTCCAGTGGGCATATGTATTTCACCCTCAAGGATCCGGATGGCCGGCTCAAGAGCATTATGTTCGCCTCTCACAATCAGAGGCTCGGTTTTATACCCCGAGAAGGAACTAAAGTGATCGCTCGCGGCAATATTTCCGTATATGAAAGAGATGGCGCGTATCAATTCTATGTGACGACGATGCAGCCGGACGGTCTGGGAAGCTTGTTTCTGGCTTTCGAGCAGCTTAAGAAGAAGCTGGAGGCAGAAGGGCTTTTTGCCGCTGCTGTAAAAAAGCCGATCCCTCGCTTTCCCAAGACTATCGGCATTATAACCTCGCCAACCGGAGCGGCAATCAAAGATGTGCTGATTACCCTCAAGCGGCGATTCCCTTCGGTATCGATTCTGCTTTATCCTGTGCTTGTGCAGGGAGC
This sequence comes from Paenibacillus eucommiae, assembly GCF_017874215.1. Lineage (GTDB taxonomy): Bacteria > Bacillota > Bacilli > Paenibacillales > NBRC-103111 > Paenibacillus_AI > Paenibacillus_AI eucommiae. The sequence continues at coordinate 132,916 of NZ_JAGGLB010000002.1, read as the reverse complement.
GCAGGCAGCGCCTTCGATCGTCAAGGCCATCGAAGCGATGAACAGGCTCGGTGAAGCCGATGTGCTGATCGTTGGCCGCGGCGGCGGCTCGCTCGAGGAGCTGTGGGCGTTCAACGAGGAAACCGTGGCGCGGAGCATCTATGCCTCCGCGATTCCCGTCATCTCGGCCGTCGGCCACGAGACGGACTTCACGATCGCCGACTTCGTCGCCGATCTGCGGGCTGCGACGCCCACAGCCGCGGCGGAGCTGGCGGTGCCGCATCATCTGGAGCTGAAGCAGCAGCTGGCCATCCATATGCAGAGGCTGCATATGGGGCTGCTCCAGCAGCTTCAGCGCAAGCAAGAGCGGCTGACACGCCTCAGGCGGTCACCGGTGCTTGTCAACCCGCGCAGGCAGCTGCTGACACAGCCTGCGCAGCGTCTGGACCGGCTGGCGGAGCAGCTCGGGTACAAAATGCGGCAGCGGCTTGCCCAGGCTGCCCAGCGGCATATCAGGCTGGACCGCAGCCTGTCTGCCTTTAATCCTAAAGAGCAGATCGTTTACGCCAAGCGGCGGCTTGAGGTTTCGAATCGTCAGATGCTGACGACAATGCAGGGTCTGCTGCGCAGCAAGAAGCAGGAATGGCTCTCTAAGCTGCGCCATCTGGACGCGCTGAGCCCGCTTAAGGTTATGCAGCGGGGCTACAGCCTGGCCTATGATGAGAATGAACAGACCTTGATCCGTTCGGTCCATCAGGCCCAGCTTGGTGATGTGGTCAAAATCCGGCTTGTGGACGGCAGGCTGGATTGTCATGTAATGGGGATGGAGGAGAACAACAATGACAAAGAGTGAACCGGAAGTAAACTTTGAACAGGCCATTGAACAGCTGGAAACGATCGTTGCCCAGTTGGAGAATGGAGACGTCCCGCTCGAAAAAGCGATTGAGCTTTATCAGGAGGGAGTCCGACTCTCCCATCTATGCGGACAAAAGCTGGAGCAGGTAGAGAAAAAAATAGAGCTGCTGGTGGAGGGGGAAGCGGGAATAACCCGCAAGCCTTTCCAGCCATCGCTGGAGGATAAGGGGAATTCTGTTGAATAACGAAGAGCTGACTTTTGAATCCTATATGGCTGCGGAGACAGCCAAGGTTGAGGCCGCACTGGCCAGAATACTTCCCGCAGGCTGGGATGTGCCAGAGGAGCTTCGTGCGGCTATGGGCTATTCGCTCATGGCCGGAGGCAAACGACTGCGCCCTCTTCTGGTGCTGGCGGCCGCAGAGGCTTTGAGAGGCTCCAAGGAAGCTGCTTTGCCCGTGGCTTGTGCCATCGAGATGGTTCACACGTATTCACTGATCCATGACGACTTGCCCGCAATGGATAATGACGATTACCGCAGAGGCAAGCTGACGAACCACAAGGTATATGGAGAAGCGTTAGCTATATTGGCTGGTGATGCGCTGCTTACCCATGCTTTTCATGCAGCTGCGCAAGCTTATCGTATCCATGGGGTACCAGCAGAGCAGGTTTTAAACATCATGGATGATTTAGCTGTGTATGCGGGGGCCTGCGGCATGGTGGGTGGACAGGCAGCAGATATGCTTGGCGAGCAGGGTTTAACCAGGCTTGAGGATTTGCAGTACATCCATACTCACAAAACAAGTGATCTAATCGTGTTTTCACTTCTTGCAGGCGGCCGCATCGCCGGTGCCAACGAGAAGCAGCTTCAAGCGCTAGAAAGCTTCGGCTATGCGATTGGTCTTGCTTTTCAAATACAGGATGATATTCTCGATGTTACAGGGGACGAGCAGAAGCTCGGTAAGCCCACGAATAGCGACGAAAAGCAGCAGAAGGTGACTTATCCTTTCTTCATCGGCCTCGAGGCTTCAGAGGCGAGGGTCAGGGAGCTTACTTTGGAAGGCAAGCAGGTGCTGCTTGCTGCAGATTTTCCGCGTCCGGAGCGGCTTTTGCAGCTTGCTGACTTTTTAATGCGCAGAGATCATTAATATTTAAAGCAGCAGCATTACGCTGCTCCTTATTTTTGTGCTATAATGAGTGGAATTGCAAGTATAATTTGCCTATAGAACCCATAAGCTTTGGGGTTTCACATATTTCAATATTTCTGATTTAAGACTTCCATTATGGAAAGTGAGGAAACAAGCGTGCTGCTCGAACAAATCAAACAGCCAGAGGATTTGAAGCGTCTTTCGATGGCGGAGCTGGAGTTATTGGCTGAGGAAATCCGCCAGTTTCTGATTGAAAAGCTATCCGTCACAGGAGGGCACCTCGCCCCAAATCTTGGAGTGGTTGAGCTTACCATTGCCTTGCACACTCTGTTTAACAGCCCTGAAGATAAATTTATTTTTGATGTGGGCCATCAGGCATATGTTCACAAAATACTGACTGGACGCATGGATAAATTCGATACGCTCCGCAAATACAAGGGGCTGTGCGGCTTCGTCAAACGTTCGGAAAGTGTGCATGACGTTTGGGAAGCAGGGCACAGCAGTACCTCACTGTCAGCTGCAATGGGAATGTCGATTGCCCGCGACCTTAAAGGTGAGAACTATAAAGTAGTAGCCATTATCGGGGACGGAGCTATGACCGGCGGGATGGCATTGGAAGCTATGAATCATATAGGCCATGAAAAGAAAAATTTGATGGTGATTCTAAATGACAATGAGATGTCCATAGCCCCTAATGTCGGGGCTATTCATAATTACTTAAGCAAGATACGCTCAGACCGGCATTATTTGAAAGCGAAGGAAGAAGTCGAAACTTTGCTGAAAAAAATACCGGCAATCGGCGAAACCTTGGCCAAAACAGCTGAGAAGCTGAAGGACAGCCTGAAGTATCTCGTCGTTTCCGGGGTTTGGTTTGAAGAGCTGGGCTTTACTTATATGGGCCCTGTTGACGGCCATAATCTGCCGCTGCTGATGGATACACTCAAACAGGCAGAGAAGGTAAACGGACCTGTGCTCGTGCATGTTGTGACAATTAAGGGCAAAGGATACACGCCTGCAGAGAAGGATTCACATACTTGGCACGGTGTTGGTCATTATAAGATTGAGTCCGGCCAAGTGTTGAAGGCAGTCGGACCGCCGATGTATACGGAAGTATTCGGCAATACTTTGATTGAGCTGGCCGAACAGGATCCAAGGATTGTTGCTGTCACACCGGCAATGCCAAGCGGTTCCGGACTTCTGAAATTCGCGAGCCATTTCCCGAACCGGATGATTGACGTAGGCATAGCTGAACAGCATGGGGCTACTATGTGTGCAGGAATGGCTTCGGAAGGCATGAAGCCGATCTTTGCCGTGTACTCCACATTTCTGCAAAGAGCTTATGATCAGGTCGTTCACGACATTTGCCGTCCGAATCTGAATGTTACCTTTGCCATAGACCGGGCAGGATTTGTTGGACCGGATGGCGAGACCCATCAAGGCGTTTATGATATTGCCTTTCTGAGGACCTTGCCCAACATGGTATTGATGATGCCTAAGGATGAGAAAGAGCTTCGCGATATGATGAAGACAGCCAATGACTATGATGACGGTCCTATTGCTTACCGTTATCCAAGAATCAACGGTACTGGCGTTAAGATTGATGAAGCGCCTAAGTCCATTGCCATTGGGACATGGGAAGTTATCAAAGAAGGAGACCGCGCGGCCGTGCTTGCAGTTGGTCCCATGGTGCAGGTTGCTGAAGAAGCAGCTGAGCAGCTGAGCAAAGAGGGCATACAGCTTCGGGTTGTGAATGCGCGTTTCATTAAACCGCTGGATGAAGCGTATCTGCTGCAGCTCGCTAATGAGCAAATTCCGTTGATTACCATGGAAGAAGGGTCCATTCAAGGCGGGTTTGGCAGTGCTGTGCTAGAGTTTTTTGCGGAGCGAGGCATTTCTGCATTAACGATCAGAAATCTTGGCATTGCGGATTATTTTGTGGAGCATGGCTCGGTGAAGGAACAGCGTCAAGAGGTTGGACTCACTGCACAGCATTTGGTTGCAGAGGTGCTGGCTTTAACGCCCCGCAAACGTCAACGAGCATAGAGATAGGAGACGTATGCATGTCATCAGATAAGGAAAGACTGGATATATTGCTTGTAGAACAAGGTTATTTTGAAAGCAGGGAGAAAGCCAAGGCCGCCATTATGGCAGGCCTTGTTTTTGCGAATGAAGAGACCGTTGATAAAGCGGGAACGAAGATCAGCAGAGCCTCAATCCTCAAGGTGAAGGGGGCTGTGCATCCTTATGTCAGCCGTGGAGGCTTGAAGCTGGAAAAGGCGCTCAAGCTATTCGAGATCGACTTGCAAGAAGCTGTTATGCTGGACATTGGCTCGTCAACAGGAGGATTTACGGACTGCGCACTTCAGCATGGGGCTGCTTATGTTTATGCTGTTGATGTGGGTTACAACCAGCTGGATTGGTCTCTTCGGAATGATGACAGAGTCAATGTGATGGAACGCACCAATTTTCGCTTTACGAAATGTGAGGATTTGACAGGTCCAACGCCTGATTTTGCCACGATAGACGTGTCTTTTATTTCTTTGCGAATTATTTTGCCGCCGCTTAAAGCTATTTTTGGGGAGCAGGGCAGCATTGTTGCTTTAATTAAACCGCAATTTGAAGCTGGCCGGGAAAAGGTGGGCAAAACGGGTGTAATCAGAGATCCTGCGATCCATCAAGAAGTGCTCACGACAGTACTTACCTTTGCTGAAGAAATTGGATTGTATTTAAGAGGCCTGACGTATTCTCCTATCACGGGTGGGGAAGGAAACATCGAGTTTTTGGCTTATTGGGGCTGCACACCATCAGAATCAGGCGGTATAACCGAAAGTCAGAGTGAAATCATTGCCAGAACTGTACAGGAAGCACAGCGGCTTCATTCCAAATAGGGCAAGCCCAAGTATGGTATTTGTAGTGTCATGCCCACATAGAGCGTCATAAAGCTCGCCTTACATACCGCCCTAATCCGGTAAATAAGGTGAGTTTTTCTCCATATAAAAAGAGGATTTTCCCATCAAATTCGCGAATACTATGGCGAGGTGATTGGTGATGGAAAAAGGCGATGTGACAGTTATTCTGTTGATTCTGATCGTCTTTGTGGGCTTCATTACGCTGCGGTTCCGGCATTGGCTGGCAACGCCCCCTAAGAAACGCTTGTCGATTTATAGTGGCAGCGAAGTCCCCGACGATGATGATACCGTTAGGCTACTGGAAGGCGCAGGCTTTGATGTTCTGTCCGGCAAAACGAAAGTTCCCATCACCATGATGCTAAATGACTCCGAGGAATTTCAAACAAGGTTGTATATTGATTATTTTGCCCAAAAGAACGAGGAACTATTTCTTGTGAAAGTAGCCAGGGAACGCAAGCCGCTTGAAATGACGGGCAGCTCCATTCGTGACCATTTGCTTTCCTACAGCCTTCTTTATCCGGAGGCAGCAGGGGTGCTTTATGTAGACATGGAGATGCTTAAAATAAAAAAAATCACGTTTCATATAGAGGTGTAGCATGAAAGGACAACGGCATATAAAGATCAGGGAAATTATTACGAGTCATGAAATCGAAACTCAGGATGAGCTCGTGGAATCACTGAGGCTCGGAGGGTTTCATGTAACTCAGGCAACAGTTTCCCGTGATATCAAGGAGCTTCATTTAATTAAAGTTCCTCTGGACGATGGCCGATACAAATACTCCATGCCGGCAGATCAACGGTTTAATCCGCTGCAGAAGCTGCGGAGAGCGCTTAGCGACCATTTCGTTAGCATTGATCATGCTGATAATTTGGTAGTGCTGAAATGTCTGCCAGGAACTGCAAATACGATCTGCGCATTGCTCGATAATTTGGAGTGGAGCGAGATTATGGGAACGATCGGCGGCGATGATACGATTTTGGTCATTTGTCGTTCCAAAGAACAAAGCGGCTCTTTTGTGAGCCAAATGATGACTTTATTATCCTAATTTAGGAGGAGCTAATGCTTACAGAGCTATCTATACGCAATTTGGCTGTTATCGAGCAGGTTCATATTCAGTTTAAGTCGGGCTTTCATGTTCTTACAGGGGAAACCGGCGCTGGTAAATCTATCATTATTGATGCTTTAAGCTTGCTTATTGGAGGCCGGGGCTCTTCGGAGCTTATACGTTATGGCTGTGAAAAGGCAGAGATTGAAGGGATGTTTGAGCTAAAAGCGGACCATCCTGTATGGGCGGCCTTGCATGCACTTGGTATTGATTCAGCGCATGATGAGCATTTGCTAATTCGCAGAGAAATCACATCTAATGGCAAAAGCTCGAGCCGAATTAACGGACAGCTTGTTAACTTAAGTATGCTGCGATCTGCCGGAGATTGGCTTGTTAATATTCACGGTCAGCATGAGCATCAGTCACTCCTGAAGGTGGAAGCCCATATTCGCTGGCTTGACTTGTTTGGAGAAGCTGATGTGATTAGTATTAAGAAAACATACCAGGCCTCTTACGATACGTATACAAAGCTGCAGAAGGAGCTTCGTGAGCTTAAGGAAACAAGTAAGCAAGCCCTGCAGATGCTGGATCTTTACCGTTTTCAAATTGAGGAAATCTCTTCTGCAAAATTAGTAGCAGGGGAAGATGAAGCCATATTCGAAGAAAAACGAAAGCTAAGCAATGCTGAGAAGCTATATCAAAACTCGTCTGAAGCCTATGATATGCTGTACAGTGCCAATCAAGGTCTGGATGCTGCGGGGAAGGCGATTCAGCGTCTGCAGGATATCGTGAACCTGGACCCGGTAGGACTTCAGACTTTGCTGGAGCAAATGCAATCCGGCTTTTATCAGCTTGAGGATGCGGCTTATCAACTGCGTGATTACAAGGATGAAGTTGAATTTAATCCGCAAAGATTGGATGAAATCGAGCATCGATTGGATATGCTCTCTTCGCTGCGCCGCAAATATGGGGAAAGCATTCCAGAAATACTGCATTATTTGGAAATAATTACGAAAGAAATGGACATAATTGAGAACAAGGATGAAAATATTCAAAAGCTTGAGGATGCATTAAAGAAGGAAGAGGCGAAGCTGATTGATGCCGCAGTAAAGCTTTCTGCTGGCCGCGAGCGAATTGCCAAACGATTAGCCTCTGATATTGAAGTCGAGCTTCGCGATCTGCAAATGGAACGAACTCAATTCGTTGTTCATCTTGGACGAGCCAAGGACGATAAAGGAATTGAAGTTGATGGAGCTAAAGTCCGTTTCGGAAGAGAGGGCATTGACCAGGTCGAGTTTCTAATGGCACCTAATCCCGGTGAGCCTTTACGCGGCTTAAGCAAAATTGCCTCAGGAGGGGAGCTATCGCGTATCATGCTGGCGATGAAAGCGATTTTTGCCAGAATCGACCTAATCCCTGTACTTATTTTTGATGAAGTGGATACGGGTGTGAGCGGCAGAGCGGCCCAAGCCATCGCAGAGAAAATGTCAGTGCTTTCACGCAGCTGCCAGGTTTGTTCGATCACTCATCTTCCTCAGGTTGCTTGTATGGCCGATGCCCATTTTGCGATTCACAAGGAAGTCGATCATGAACGGACTTATACAAAAGTGTATGATCTCCAAGGTGAGGCAAGAATTCAAGAGCTTGCCAGAATGCTTGGTGGAGTTGAGGTTACGGAAACGACGCTGGGTCATGCGCGGGAAATGATTGCTTTGGCAAATGAAAAGAAGACAAGGATATGAAAGCATGATAAGGCAGCATTTTCTGTTATAAAACAGGGGGAGTGAGGTTACCTTAAGGGTACGCATTTGACGATGCTTTTCGTCAGGGCTTAGGAAGTAGAAGGAGCGTGAAAAAAGTTGAAGTCCTGCAAAAGAAAAAGATTGTTTGGATTACTGCTCGTCTTCTTCATCTGTTTGGGAAGCTTCTCTTCACCTTTCCAGAGTTTTGCCTCATTCCCCGAAGAATTACGGCTCTTTAGCGGCCAAGGAAGGCAGCTTCAATTATCGATGCCCGTTAGTGCCCAGGTAACTGTAAAAGATCCTAATATCGTGAAGGTTAACGGCTCTGCGAAGCACTCATTCCAGGTAAGTTTGAAAGAACCGATCTCGTTAGAATCCATGCATTCCGGAGAAACCGAGATGAAGCTGAAGCTTTTCGGTGCGATTCCCATTAAAACCGTTAAGGTTCAGGTCATTCCCGATTTGAAAGTGATACCTGGCGGGCAAACGATTGGTGTAAAAATCAAGTCGGCAGGTATTATGGTTGTTGGTCATCATCTTGTAACGGTTGCTGAAACGCAAAAAACCTCCCCTGGTGAGGAAGCGAAAATCCAACTTGGTGATTTAATCACCCGGATTAATGGCAAGGAAATCAGAGATGTCAGCAAAGTTACAGATTTGGTTACTAAAGCAGGAACGAATAAAACGCCTTTGGATCTGACAATCCGAAGAAATAATGAAGAATTTCAAATTAAACTGCAGCCTGTATATGACATTGTAGATAAGTCGTACCGTCTCGGCTTGTACATTCGAGATTCTGCCGCAGGTGTAGGGACATTGACTTTCTACGCACCCAATCAAGGAGTTTACGGGGCACTTGGACATGTGATTACAGATATGGACACGCAGACCCCAATTACCGTTGGTGATGGAGAGATCGTGCATTCAAATGTCACCTCGATATCGAAAAGCCATAACGGCGAACCCGGTGAGAAAAGAGCGCAGTTTTACAAAGACAGTAAAGTTATTGGAAATATAGAGAGAAACACGCCATTTGGCATTTTTGGGAAAATGCATACAGCGCCGGAGCACAGTCTGGATAAAGAAGCGATTCCTGTTGCATTTTCCGAGGAAGTGAAGCAAGGGCCAGCTCAAATCTACACGGTGATCGAAGGGCAAAAGGTTGAAAAATTCGATATTCAGGTTGTACATGTATCTCGTCAGGATTTTCCGGCAACAAAAGGGATGGTAATCAAAATAACGGATCCCAGACTGTTGGAAAAAACAGGTGGTATTGTACAAGGAATGAGCGGAAGCCCAATTGTACAAAACGGCAAAATTATCGGAGCTGTCACTCATGTTTTCGTCAATGATCCAACCAGCGGATATGGATGTTTCATTGAATGGATGCTGCAGGATTCCGGAATATTGCTCAGACAAAATGCAGAAGGATCAAAGGCTAGCTAACCTTTGATTCTTTTTTTTGGTCGTATATGCTAAGAAATTGTCGAATGAGGTCGCAAAAAAGGTTAATTTATAATTATAAATTAAAAATTACAAAAAGGAAAGAAAAATAATTTTCGACAGAAGGATTTTAAAGGGTGATGTCGAATATTTAGTTTTAGATAAAAAGTAACTACCAAACTTGTAATGTAATCAAAGGAGGATTCAAAGTTGCAAAAAATTCAAGTTTTACTGGCAGATGATAATCGTGAGTTTACCCATTTATTATCGGAATATATCGGTGAACAAGCGGATATGGAAGTAATAGGCGTGGCTTACAACGGCAATGAAGTGCTTCGCTTTATGGAGGAGCAGGAAGAGGCCCCGGACGTATTAATCCTAGATATTATTATGCCTCATTTAGACGGTCTGGGCGTGCTTGAAAGGCTCAGAGAAATGAATCTGACTCCACAAACCAAAATCATAATGCTGACCGCCTTCGGTCAAGAAAATATTACCCAAAAAGCTGTTCAATTGGGTGCATCCTACTACATACTCAAGCCTTTCGACATGGAAGTGCTTACAAATCGCATTCGCCAGCTCGTGAACAATCAGGTTTCCGTAACGGTAGGAGCATCGAAAGCCAATATCGTACAGATGCCAAAAAGTAAAAATTTGGACGCCAACATAACGAGCATCATACATGAAATCGGAGTTCCTGCGCATATTAAAGGATATCAATATCTTCGCGAAGCAATTACAATGGTATACAACAACATTGAGATCCTTGGTGCAATCACAAAAACTTTATACCCGGCTATTGCCGATAAATACAAAACCACACCAAGCCGTGTCGAGCGCGCTATCCGGCACGCCATTGAAGTCGCCTGGACTCGCGGCAACATCGACAGCATCAGCTTTATTTTCGGCTATACGATCAACATCAGCAAGTCGAAACCGACGAATTCGGAGTTTATCGCGATGGTCGCAGACAAGCTTAGGATTGAGCATAAGGTTTCTTGAACGTAGGTATAGAGCGGTACCGAGCCGTGTAGAAGAAACTGATAATGTAGCAATAATCGAAGTTTTAAAAATGCAAACTCATATTCGCAGCGCCATTTCCTCGGAGAGATTTTTCGTGAATGGCGCTTTTTGGCTTAATTTTTTAATTTGTAATTAACGACTTTTAAGAATAAGTGTAAATTTTAGCGAATAGAGCATAATACCTCTAAAGGTCCCTAAAGATCAAACTTTTCTGAGGTGTACAACTATATGAATAATATGGATCAGCATTTGGAGTCGGGAAATACGCAGGAAAAGATGATGAGGAGAGTGTTAAATAACCCTCTAAAAAATCTGGACTCTTTCGTGGAATTTGCCCAGTCTCCGACAATAGTGGGACGCCTTCAGCAGGATGCCTCCTACATTAATTTTCAAAATCTGGCTGCCGCGATTAATGATTTTGACAATAGCTTGGCTGAGAACTATGAAACTCTAATTCTTATTAACGGGATGATGGTTACACTTGAGCGTGTGACTTGGCTGGCGCCCTCGTTCGTGCGGGTTGGTGGTAACATGGACGGTAAACATATTGAACTCATACAAAATGTAAGTAATTTCAGCCTTGTACTGATTGCTAATCTGAAGACGGTGGATGAACCGCCAAGGCAGCCCATCGGATTCTACTCGGAAAGTACTGATATGATCGAACCGACTCTTCAATAACATCAACAACAAACAATAAAACCGCTATGATTGGATTTTGAAATCATCCAATACATAGCGGTTTTTTGTTATAGAAAAGGCATAAAAATATGGTTGTACAAATTTTGATTCAGTGGTAAATTATGTAACATGGAGTTGATCGTTGTGCTGCAACTTTTTCAATATAATTGGCAAGTAAGGAATGAATGGTTCGATTGGTGCAATTCGTTATCTGTTGAACATCTGCTGCAGAACCGTAAGGGCGGGGTTGGCAGCTTTCTTCAAACTTTATTCCATATCGTAGATGTAGAAAGCAGCTATATTCGTGAGATGAAGGGAGAGCCTGATTTGGCTCCTAATTACCATGACTATATGAGCTTGGAGCAAGTTCGCAAGCTATCCGATCTTTACCACGAAGAGGTAGCAGAATTTATAGGAAACTGGTCTTCAGAGATGGATCAAGAAATCGTAACTATTTCATGGTTAAACGATAGCAAGCTTTCTTGTGGAGAAATTCTGCGGCATATCTTGACCCACGAAATTCATCACATTGGACAATTATCCATATGGGCCAAAGAGTTGGATAAACCGGTTGTATCTGCCAGCTATATAGGAAGAGGCTTGCATTGAAATTCTTGTGAAACTTATATATGCGCTATCCAGGGAACAGATCTTTAACAGCGACTGGAGCCCATAGCCATTCCTTCCGTTATGCACCAACGCCATGAACACACACATCAAAGGACGCCGCAAGATGGGCCAGATTTGGACGATGAGTCGGGCTTTAGGCAGGTTGAAAGAGCAATCTCGTAGCAGATGTAGCAAATGTAGCAGCCCGCCTCCCCCGAATGGAGCGTGTGCTTGACTTAACGATGTTTTTCATCGATAAAGGAAGGATTTCCAGTCAATCAGTCACGTTAACGATGATTTTCATCGTTAAAAGAGGACGGCTACCCTTCTTGGGTGTATAAAAGGTACTTTAACGATGTTTTTCATCGTTAAAGTACCTATGTGGACATGCCCCCGTGCCTTTAGCGATGAAAAACATCGCTAAAGTGCAGTTCATCTCGCGCTCTTCATCCCCAGCGCCTGCAGCCGCTAAGAAATCTTCTCTAATCAAGAGAAAAACCCCTGATTGCAGTCCGTTTGAGCTTGGTGTTCGTGTGATTCGTGCGATTGTAGCTAAAGAGGGGGAGTGGCTGTGGGAGGAAGAGCGGAAGCGTCCGCCTTTAAAGATTTGTTCCAACCTCCTCATCCATTCCATTCCAGGGAACAAATCTTTAACAGCGGCTGGAGCCCACAGCCATTCCCTCCGCAACGCTTCCACGTCACGAGTACGCTCATCAAAGGACGCCCAAGAAGGGCGTCTTTTTGGTTGTCTTTTAGCGCAAGCTGCATTATGATGAGTATTATTATTTTGTTTGCGAAAGGGATCGGTATGAGAACATGGATGGGACTCGGTAAAAACTTATCGTTCAAAAGAAAGCTGCTCGTCTATTCTGTTTTGCTGAGTCTCGTGCCAGTATTTATTATGGGAACGGTTTCTTCGTACATGACGACTTCTAGCATTCTTGATGAGGTGGAGCAAAACCATCGGATCATTCTGAAGCAGCTGGCCGCTCAGGTAGATTCCTTTATGAGTGGGCTGGACAGATCTTCGCTGCAGCTCGCCAACGATAAATTTGTATTAAATTCGCTGGCAACTAACGTTTCCATGGAAAACCTGGAGTCAACTTTAAATATGATGGATGTGGTTCATAAATCGATCAGTGATTCGGATGTGAATTTTCAGGTCAGCTTGTACTATACTTCTATCAATGAATTGTATTCGTCGAGTTATGGTATTATCCGTGAATTATCTTATCCTTACAACGAGATCGTCCAGCTGCTCAAGAGCCGGTTCAATGGCTCCATCGTCATCCCACCGAATACTTACGAAAATGTGCCTGAATTAATACTCACCCGGGCCATTCCCTTAAATTCAAAGAACCCGCAAGGATATTTGATGCTGCATCTTGATATTCACAATTTAACACGTTTTATCAATCAATTGGATTTAGGCGGCAACCGCAAAGTACTTATTATTGATAATGAAAAAAATGTAGTGACGAGCAAGGATTACAGGGACATGGGTACGCAGCTGACATCAAGCTCTGAGCTGTATCCGTTCTGGGAGGATCCGAATAAACGTGGTTTTATTTCACTTGAAAACGAAAAGTTCAATGTTTCCACGATTAAATCGACCTTCAACAATTGGACTTACATTGCGATGACACCTGCCAAAGAGCTGACGCAGAAGTCTGATAAAATTCGTTATATCATGTGGTCCATTATGCTCTGTTTATGTCTTGTCTGGCTGATGATTGCCATTATTGGCACAAGAAGGCTTTATTTTCCGATTCAAGGCCTGATTGGCAAGTTCTCACCTGAGGGCAGGGATGAACGGGACGGATTGCAGGTTATCGAAACGTATATGGGACGCATGCGGGAAACGAATGAGCATCTGCAGTCGCAGTTGAAGGAGCATAAACCTTATTTGAAGGAGAGTATCCTGCAGCAGCTTTTGAGTGGGGAAATCTCGAATAGAGATATTCGTAAATTTACCGAGGAATATGGACTGCCGCTGAGTGGCAACTGGTTCTACGTGTGTGTAGTTGATATTGATCATTACGAAACTTTTCAGAAAATGTATAAAGAAAAGGATCGATCCTTGATGATGTATGCGCTGCGCAATATGATTGAGGAGCTAAGCGAGCCGCTTACTTCTTATGTTTCGGTAACTCCAAAGCCGGGGCAAGTGGTCTTGATCGTTGGTCTTGAAGAAGCGGCGGAAGCCTCGGTACAAGTGATTGTACAAATCAGCCATGACATCAGAGAGAATGTGCGAAAATATTTTGAATTCACGGTTTCGGTTGTCATTAGCAATGCCCGTGAGGAATATGCGAGTATATACGAGTCTTATCAGGAAACGTTGGGATTTCTGGAATACCGATGGGTGATTGGACCGAATCAGAATATTAGGGCAGACAAAGTAGAGCCTTCCTTAAAGCAATCGAGCAGAGAAATGGTCAATTGGAAAACGGCTGTAGTTAGCAGTATCGTGCAGGGGAATTTCGAAAAGGCAGGTGAGCAACTGTCGGAAATGATCGGGGCTATCCCGCGTTCACTGCAAAACTCAGAAACGATTCTTGGCTTGTTCGCTAACCTGATAGGAGAGATTGACAATTATTTAAACGAATTAGGCTATGAATTAAATGATATGTTCGAGTACGACGTGCTGGCCTATTTATATCAAGCTTCCTCACTGGATGAAGTTCGCCAATGGATGACCGATACGGTCCTCGCCAAGGTTCAGAATCATTTACACCATCATAACCTGTCCAAGCAAAAGAAGATTATCCCGCAAGTGCTGCTTTACATCCAGGAGCATTATGAGACCGATCTGTCCCTCCAGATGCTCGCAGACCATTTTGACGTTTCGCCAAGCATGCTTAGCCGAATGTTTAAAGAAGAAACGAACGGCAATTATATGGATTATATTATCCAGTTCCGGATGGACAAGGCGAAGGAGTGGCTCATTCATACAGAGCTATCGATTAAAGAAATTACGGATCGTTTGCGCTACACCTCCGTACAAAATTTCACACGGATTTTCAAGCAGATTACCGGGTTTCCTCCAGGCAACTTCCGTAAAATGCACCGTGATAAATATGATGGGAAAGCTTGATTTTTTCCTTCTCACAAACATGTGGTTAGCTAACCGCTTAAGTCGAAACTCACGGCTTAGGCGGTTTTTTTTTCAAGCCAAGAGAAAAACCCATGCTGGCTGTCCGTTTGAGCTTGGTGTTAGTGCGATTGTAGTTGAGGGAGGGAAGGGCTGTGGGTGGAAGAGCGATAGCGTCCGCCTTTAAAGATTTGTTCCTCCCCCTATATCCATTCCATTCAAGGGAACAAATCTTTAACAGCGGCTGGAGCCCACAGCCCTTCCCTCCCGTAACGCACCAAAGTCACGAACATCCACTTCAAAGGACACAGCAATGCGTCTTTCGCAGCCAATTCAAGAAATGATAAAAGCCTGGAAAGACTATGTGTGTGTATAATAGGTTCAAATACTAAGCATGGTTCTTTTTTTGATTAGATTAATCTTTGTTTGAATGGCTCCGAATGATTAGCGGAAATGCTGCAGCAGAGCAAAAGTTAAAAAAAGACAATTGTGCTGTAGAGAGTCATATGTGAACATGAAAGCACCAGACAGCCAGACTTCACATCCAAGGGTGACAAAATGAAACATGGAGGGGAAAAAGTTGAAAGGATTAAAAAAAGGATTAAAAAATGGATTTAAAACCGGAATGCTTATCTTTCTTGCTTTAACATTTTTACTAGCCGCCTGTTCATCCAATAAGGAATCGGGCAGTACGCCGCAACCAAGTGACAGTACAACAAAACCGGAACAAACCGGAGAGGGGAAAGGAGACACCCCTAAGGGAGAGAAAATCAAATTAAATTGGTTAGTCCCTTCCCAGCCGAATACGAACCTGCCAGATCCGAATAAAGACTTTGTCAAGAAAATGATCGAAGAGAAATTCAATGTTGAACTGAAGCTGGACTATATGATTGCAGGTCAGGATTTCATCAATAAAACGAATTTGCTGCTCGCTTCGACGCCTCCGGATATGTGGCGGGATGGAACCCCTGACGGGGGGAATCAGTACGCATTGGATGGGCTGTTGGCAGATTTGACACCATTCGTTACACCTGAGACGATGCCAAATTATTATAAGTATTGGACCACTGAGAAGGAGCTTAAAGCCTACCAGGTGCAAAATAAATTTTTCCGGGCACCGGTTCCTTTCGACCGCAATATTTATCGAACCTACTATATCCGTAAGGATTGGCTGGATAACCTGAAGCTCGAAGTTCCGACAAGCTACGATGAGTATGTGGATGTGCTGCGGAAATTCCGCAACGATGATCCAGATGGCAATAAGAAAAAAGATACGTACGGATTCACAACGGCAGGTGGCGGCGCAACGATAGGCCTCGATTGGCCGGAGTACATTCATCAGGGGCTGACATTTCCGAGAAAAATCGAAAATAACCAATATGTGGATATGCAGACGGACGCCAGAGTCGAGCAGGTGATCGATGATATTACCAAGCGGATCGCCGAGGACTTGATTGATCCGGACTGGTTCCTGAACAAAGCGCCGCAGCATATCGAGAAAGCGATTCAAGGTAAGGCAGGGGTCATTCTGGGAAGTACGGCAAATTTTGCCCTGGACAGTAATCCACAAGGGATTGAAGTTCGTACCAAGCAGCTGTATCCGAATGCCAACTGGGTTCCGATGAATATATTCCCGGATTCTCCGATGGCTGTGAAGCCAAGTCCTGCAGGTCCGTTCTTGTTCGCCAAGCAGGTTGCTGAGAAGGATCCCGAGAAGGTTAAGCGCTCCATTGAAATTCTGGATTGGCTGGCAAGTGAAGAAGGCTATCTCCTGACTCATTATGGGGTTGAAGGACAGCATTACACAAGAGAAGGCAGCACAATCAAGCTAAATGTGGATGCCTTTACAACGGATGTGATCAAGCAGGGTGACTTTTTGCAAATTTGGCAGTTCTTTACCCCTTTTGAAGCGCCGCAGATCTTTAACCTAAGCGTATTGGATCCGAGACAGACGGATAGAGACCGTGATATTTTACAATTTTTCTTAAAGACTAAGCTGAATGAAAACGAAGGCGTTTCCTTTATACCACCTCAAGGGTTTGATTTGGCTGGCTTCCGTAAGCGTCAAAGCGAGCTACAGGTCAAAGCTATCCTTGAAGATAAGTCGGGTAAAAACTGGCCGCAATACCGTGAGGAATTAATGACGAAGTATAAAGGAAATGACTTGTTCGGAGCTTATACTGAAATACTGCGTGCTGCAGGTGCAATCAAGTAAGCGTAATTCGAGACATTGTAGATTGGAGCTAAGGAACAAGCAATCAACCGGGGAAAAGGGGCGGCAATGCCCCTTCATCTGGGGGGTTGATTGAAATAAGGAGTGAAGGACCATGCAGCAGGCAGCACCAAGTGAAATAGCAGGCGTTACAGCCCAGCGGACTACGAAATACCGGGCAACGCTTCGCAGTATGTACCGCAGCCGCTGGTTTTATCTGATGATGATACCCGGCCTCTTGTACTATCTCATCTTTAACTATTTACCAATGGGCGGCTTACTGATTGCCTTTCAGGATTACAACCTGCTTAAAGGGATTTGGGGAAGTACCTGGGTCGGATTTGATAACTTCCGTACTATTTTCAGCTCTCCAGATTTTATGATCATTATGAAAAATACTTTAATTATTAGTGTTTACCGCGTAGTTTTCGGCATGCTGACGGATGTCGGCTTGGCGCTGATCCTGAACGAAATTCGTGTTCAATGGTTTAAACGCACCGTACAGACCATCACTTACGGTCCTTACTTCCTGTCATGGGTTATTGTGTATGGGTTAACCTTTTCATTTCTGGCCCCTGAGGCGGGCTTAATTAGTACCTGGTACCAGAATATGGGCTGGGGAACATTGGATTTATTGACACAGAAGGAATTTTTCCGACCGCTCCTGATTGTAACCGATATCTGGAAAAGCACGGGCTACGGCGCGATCATATATTTGGCTGCACTTGCCACGATCAATCAAGAACTGTATGAAGCGGCGGTCGTGGACGGCGCAGGCCGCTGGAGACAGCTTATGCATATTACGCTGCCTGGAATTCGCGATGTGTTCATTTTGCTGCTTATTTTGCGGATTGGCCATATTTTGGACGCTGGCTTTGATCAAGTGTATATTTTCCTGAATGCTCGTGTCTATGAAACCGGAGATATTATCGACACATGGGTTTTCCGACGAGGACTTGAGAATCTTGATTTCAGTGTGGCTGCAGCGACCGGCTTTTTCAAATCAATCATAGGACTTGTTCTCGTACTCGGCGCAAACAAAATAGCGAAAAAAATAAACGGAGCAGGCATCTGGTAGCTTGAGAGAAGGAGGGAGCCCGAGATGTCCATTGTACTGCACAAAACAAAAACCGATAAGGTTGTAGACGCTTGTCTGTATACGATATTAGCCGTGTTTTCACTGGCGACACTTTTTCCGCTTTATTATGTGTTTATTATGTCTGTGACGCCTTTTGTCGAGGTGCTGCGAAATGGGGGATTCATCATATTCCCCAGTGAAATAACGTTTGGGGCCTATAAGGAAATATTTGCTGGCCGGCGCATTCCAGATGCTTTGCGAATTACGGCTACCATTACGGTGCTGGGGACTTTTCTCAATTTATTAGTGACCATGCTGCTAGCTTATCCGTTAACCAAAAATTTCATTCCAGGCCGGAACTTTATTTTATTTGCTATCGTTTTTACGATGTTATTTAATGGGGGACTCATCCCTACCTACTTAGTCGTACGTTCCATAGGATTGTACAATACGATCTGGGCAATGATTATCCCAGGTATGGTTTCAACCTTTAATTTGCTGATCATGAAAACATATTTTCAGAATCTCCCTGGCGAACTGGAAGAGGCGGCCAAGATGGACGGCTGTGGGGATATATCTACCTTATTCAGAATTATTCTCCCATTGTCGATGCCGATTATAGCTACACTAGGATTATTCTACGGAGTGACGCATTGGAACGAATATTTCAAGGGTATTATGTATGTGACCGATTCATCACTTGCTCCGATCCAGGTTGTGCTACGTAATATGATTCAATCACCGAACGTAAGCCAGGAACTGATGACAACCAATACGTTGGAGCTGGCTCAATTACCTCCGGAAACGGTGAAGATGGCCACGGTCGTTGTTGCTATTTTACCGATACTAGTGGTCTATCCATTCTTGCAAAAATATTTTATGAAAGGCATGCTGATTGGCGCTATTAAGGGTTAATAACGAGGTATCCTCTCTCACACTAAAGTGGGAGAGAGGAGCTTTATACAGTAATCGGCTCAGTCCGTTTCAATGATGATCCATCTTTTTTTGGCATTCCATTGGATATCATAACCGAACGCCTCTGTAACGAATCGAAGTGGAATCATAGTGTGCTCTTTGAACAGCACCGATGCCGTTTCCATTTCTACTTTACGATTATTGATCTGGGCTATTTTTGAACCAAGCGGGATAACAATTTTGTTTTCTCCTGATGTGGCTGTAACCGTTCTAGTTGCGTTGTCCCAATGAACGGCAGCGCCAAACATTTCGAACAGCTCTCTCAGAGGCATCATGGTGACACCGTTGAACAAATCCAATCTCGGCTGAGTAC
Organism: Paenibacillus eucommiae; assembly: GCF_017874215.1. GTDB lineage: Bacteria > Bacillota > Bacilli > Paenibacillales > NBRC-103111 > Paenibacillus_AI > Paenibacillus_AI eucommiae. The sequence goes on along the minus strand of NZ_JAGGLB010000002.1, from coordinate 113,811 downwards.
CTAATGATTGTACTTGCCCATTCAGAAAAACCTTCGGTGACGCATAATGTGGATAGTTGTACACATCCGCGCCTTCCCTCTTCTTAAGCTCCTCTAAAAACGATAAGGATTGTTCCGTTAAAGGGTTATCTTTCCAATATAAATAATTAAATGAAGGCATGTTACGTAAAACACTTAGATCAGATATATCTGTATTATTGATTTGAATGGCATTTAAATCTAGTTCTTTTAAAGGGGAAATATCTGTTACTTGGTTGTAGCCAATGTTAATAGATTTCAATGAACGAATGGAGGCAAGAGGCGATACATCCGTAACTAAATTATTATGCAATTCTAATCCATAGAGCTTGTGCAGATCTACTAAGTCTCCTAGCTTTTCAATATAATTGTCGTTTACATTCAAAAATTCCAGATTGGTTAAAGCATGCAGCGGACTAATATCTGAAATGTTGTTTTCATTCAAAGCAAGGCGTGTTAAGGAGGTCAATCCCGCTAATGGCGTAAGATCCTTAATCATATTTCTTTCCAGATTGAGATTTGTAAGATTCGTTAAGCCTTTTAATGGGCTGATATCTATAATATTATTATCAGGCAATGAGATCATTTTTAATTTTTTTAAGCCAGACAAGGGGGATATATCGCTAATATAGCTGTTTGGCAGATGAATATCTTCTAGATTTGTTGCAAATTCCAGTCCCTTAATACTAGTAATTTTATAACCAGCTGATAATGTAGTAAGCTTTAATAAATCATCTTGGGTTATCTTTTCATTTACTTTCCCCAATATCGTTTGAATTTTAGATTCTAAAATACGATCGCCAAAAGTAACTATAGCGCTCTTTTCCTTTGTGACAGCAGTAATTTCAGTAGAATCGGAGAGGGCTGGAGCTGCAGCGTGAATAGCTGGGCTGATGGAAACAGTAGCACTCATAAGGAAAACAGATAAAAAACTACTGGATAAAATACGCATGGGCTTCTTCAATTTTCTTCACTCCTTCTGCACCTAAAACGTTATTCATGTTGGATTTGTTGCATGCTTTCATTATATACGAGCAATTATACTACAAAATAAGTTGTTTAGGCGGAGAAGCGCCGACAAAGCGGAGAAAGCGTGTTGCTTCGCTTTTTTCATCATGTTATTCTGTTTTGAAAGAGGTGAGTGAATATGTACAAAATACTTATCGTAGAGGATGACGCCAAAATCTCAAATTTGCTGCTTTCTTATATTTCAAAGTATGGCTTTGAAGCTAAGGAAGTTACTGATTTCAATCTTGTACTGGAAGCCTTCCAGGAGTTTGAGGCCGATTTGGTATTGCTCGATATCAACCTGCCCAAATATGATGGCTTTTACTGGTGCAGGCAAATTCGTACACATTCGATTTGTCCTATTTTGTTCATCTCTGCCCGCGATAGTGAAATGGATCAGGTGATGGCATTGGAAAATGGGGCTGACGATTATATAACAAAGCCATTTCATTATGAAGTAGTTATGGCGAAAATCCGTAGTCATTTACGAAGAGCTTATGGCTCTTATTCGATATCGCAAGAAGAGAAGAAGCTCGAATCAGGTGAATTGATACTGTACCCAGAGCGCTACTTTGTGAGCTATGCAGGTCATACTGCTGAGCTGTCCATGAAAGAAAGCCTTTTGCTGGAAGCCCTTCTGCTTAAGAATGGACGAGTTGTCAGCCGGGAGCGGCTGCTCGATTTAATGTGGGAGGATCATCATTTTATCGATGATAATACTTTGAATGTGTATATTACACGCTTGCGCAAAAAGCTGAAAGAGCTGGGAGCCGGGGATTTCGTGGAGACGGTAAGGGGCGCGGGTTACAGGCTGAATACGAGTCTGGTGGACTCGGTATGAGACTTTTTTGGAAAGAGCACATACCGCTGCTGCTGTTTTATTCGCTTCAAATGGCACTGGTACCATTGCTATATTGGCTTTCGGGGGAAGGCAGACCGTTCCATATTGTCTTATACGGGGTTATTTTAAGCTCAGTAGTACTGGCCATATACTTGGGCTACCGTTACTTTAACTATCGTGCGTTGTACCAAAGATTAGATGAGCCCCGCGCAGAAATAGATGAATTGCTGCAATCTATAGGGGAGGCGCCTTTGGCGGAGGCGGTGGGCGAGCTGCTGCGCAATTATGACCGGCATTATCAGGAAAAGCTGCACCATCATATGAGCCGGACGGAGCAGCATATTGTTTTCATTAACCGTTGGGTGCATCAGATGAAAACTCCGATTTCTGTCATACAGCTTATGCTTCAGGAGCTTGAGGATCAGGCAGCGGATAGCATTCAGGAAGAGCTGGACCGCTTAAGAAAAGGATTGGAGATGGTTATTTATACGGCCCGGCTGGACCGGTTTGAGCAAGATTTTACGGTTGAACCTACTCCGCTGCGTCATGCGGTGAATCAAGTGGTCGCGGCCAATCGAAAGCTGTTTATCCGCAAAGGAATTTCCCCTGATCTGCAAGTGAATGAAAGTCTGTCCGTATACACGGATCCGAAATGGCTGCGGTTTATGCTGGATCAAATTGTGATCAATGCCTTGAACTATTCCACTGGAGAAGGCAAAACAATTCGTATATCCGCTTATACATTGGGCCAAAAAACGATTTTGGAAATACGTGATCAAGGCATTGGCATTGTGAAGGAAGATTTGAACCGGGTGTTCAATCCGTATTATACAGGTGATCGAGGCCGGCAGTATCACGAATCCACAGGAATGGGGCTGTATTTGGTAAAGGAAATCTGCACCCGCCTTGATCATGAGGTGAGTTTGCAGTCGGAGCCTGGAGAAGGGACAATCGTGAAATTCATTTTCCAGCAAAATAGCTAGCTCATCCGACGCCGTAAGGCGTTTTTTTGCACAAGTAAGAAAGTTTACCACTTAACGATGAAAAACATCGTTAAAGCAGCAGTTCCTTCTCAGCTGCGCGCTTTCTTCAGTCCCAGCGGGCTTGACCCGCGGGCCAAGCCCCTCCAATCCAGAGCAAAACCCTTGCTGGCTGTCCGTTTAAGCTAGGTGTTCGTGCGATTCGTACGTTTGTAGCTTCGAAGAGGTAAGGGGTGTGGGCGGATGAGCGGAAGCGTCCGCCTTTAAAGATTTGTTCCTCCCCCCGCATCCATTTCATTCAAGGGAACAAATCTTTAACAGCGGCTGGAGCCCACACCCCTTACCTCCGTAACGCTCCCACGTCACGAACACGCACATCAAAGGACGCCACAAGGCGTTGTTCTCATTAATAGGCGAACATAATCTTATGGTAAATGTAAGCATTAGTTAAGATAAATCGATAGCACCAGCGAAGCCAAACCGGTACATTAATAGCAAGACGAGTTTATAGCAGTTGGAGAGGATTGAGTATATGGACATTTTACAAGTGAAGGCATTAAATAAAGTTTATCCCGGAAAGGTAGCGACCCATGCGCTTACTGACATTCATTTGACGATTCAAAAAGGGGAGTTCGTGGGAATTATGGGGCCATCCGGCAGCGGTAAAACAACGCTTCTAAATATGGTATCAACGATAGATGAACCGAGTTCAGGAGAGGTCAGCATTAATGGCAGCAATCCATATCGGATGAAGAAGAACGAGCTGGCATTATTTCGCCGCAGACAACTCGGCTTCGTATTTCAAGATTTTAATCTGCTCGATACTTTGACCGTTGCAGAAAATATCGTACTCCCTCTGACGCTGGATAGGAAAAGTCTGAGCGAAATGGAGATGAAGCTAAAACAGGTCGCTGAACGATTGAATATTAAAGATATTCTTAACAAACGTACTTATGAAATTTCTGGCGGCCAGCGCCAGCGGACAGCAATTGCCAGAGCGATTATTACATCGCCCTCACTTCTGCTTGCTGACGAACCTACAGGTTCACTTGACTCCAACGCATCTAAAGTAGTTATGGAGTCGCTGGAGAGCATTAATGAGAAGGAAGGAACAACCTTGATGCTGGTCACTCATGATCCTTTAGCGGCCAGCTATTGTCATCGCATCGTCTTTATCAAGGATGGGAAGCTGGCAGCTGAAATCCATCGTGGAGACAGCAGGCAGACTTTTTTTCAAAAAATAATCGACACTTTGTCATTCTGGGGAGGGAATATGAATGAATTTTCCTCAGTTCGCGTTTAACAACGTTAAGCGCAATGGGCGTGCCTATATCGCCTATTTATTAAGCAGCTCTTTTATGGTCATGATCTTTTTCACCTATGCAGTATTTATTTACCATCCTGAAATCAAACGCAATCCTATGGGGCCAATGACGCAGGCCGGGATGCAGGTTGCAGCTTATGTGGTGTATATCTTTGCGATTTTTTTCGTCTTGTATTCGATCAGCGTCTTTTTGAAATCCCGCAACAAGGAGTTTGGGATCCTAATGATCCTGGGTGCCAAGGCCGGGCAAATTAATCGCTTGATCTTTCTGGAAAACATGCTGATTGGTGCTATTTCTATTGTGACTGGCATAGCAAGCGGGTTATTGTTATCAAAGCTTTTCCTGCTGCTCAGCACGAAAATCATAAGCATGGACAATCTTCCTTTTTATTGGCCGATCAAGGCTATCATGCTGACTTCCGCCTGCTTCATCGCTTTATTTCTGTTTATATCATTATTTACCTTATTATTTATTCGTAAAAACCGCATTTTGGAGCTCTTAAAGGGAAACAGCAAGCCGAAAAAAGAGCCAAAAGCCTCTATACTGCTATCCTTATTTGGAGCAGCGCTGCTTTCAGTCGGTTTTGTTACCCTTCGACTCGGAGAACTGTCGCCAATGGTGATCTTTGTCGCGGCGGGCTCAGGGATCGCTGGAACCTATTTCTTCTATTCACAGCTGTCGGTATTGCTCATCCGCCTGCTGCAGCGAAATCGTAAACGAACTTGGCGCGGAACCAATTTGCTGTGGATTTCCGAGATGAGCTACAAGATTAAAGACAATGCAAGAATGCTGTTCCTGGTCACGGTTGTAACCTCAGTCGCCTGTATGAGCGCCGGGTTCGTGCTGGCGATTGATCAAACGAGCAAACAGGCATTTTTGAAAAATCCTTTTGCTTTGAACTACACCGTGTATAATGATCAATTTCTGCCAGCGGAGCTGGATCATATTGAGAGCGAAATCAAAGCTGCTGGAGTTGACTATAAGCGTTTTAAAGCAGAAATATCTTATAGCCGCGTAGAGAATAGCATTCCTGGCAATGCCGATATCCGGTACATCTCTGTCTTCTCAATGAGCACTTTTAATGAACTGTCAGAGGCTCTGGACACGCGTCCTGTGCAGGAGCTGGCCAAAGATTCAGCAGTAGTGCTTTATACAGGGAAGGAAATTGCGACTGGTTCTGAGATTAAGCTTGAACATGCTCCGGGAGCAGTCATTGTAACAGATAAGCGAAAAGTTGAAACCCTTGCATCTCTAAGCTATAAGGAAGCATTGCTCGTCGTAAACGATACCGTATTCGAGCAAATGAAGGAAAGCTTAATCAGCAATGAAACAAGGCCCAGTATCCATTATCTTTATACGGTGCCAGCATGGGATCACTTGCCTGCGAAGGATGAAGCCCAATCTTTAATCGGGAGCAGCTTATATGAGTGGAATCGGAACCAATTAAATGATCATCAATCTGAAAACTACTTGAGAATTCGTGCAGACGATTATTGGAATACGAAGCAAGCAACCTCTTTATTCAGTTTTATCGGTATTTTTGTCGCTTTGATATTTTCCATTTCTACGGCCAGCTTTCTGTATTTCAAACTCCATACTGAACTTGCTGCTGACAGCAGGATGTATCATGCGCTTTCCAAGATCGGACTAAGCACCCGTGAGATGAGCGCCTCAGCCACCAAGCAAATTGCCTTTCTATTTTTTGTGCCGATTGTTATTTCTACGGTTCAAACGCTTGTTGTGCTAAGCCCTATTTTGTCATATATGAAAGTTTCCTATGTGAATCAGTCGACCTTTATCGTTGCTCTAGCTTTTCTGGCAGCCCAAACGATTTACTTTATCATCGCCAGATTGCGTTACGTAAACACGCTTAAGAAGATGATGGTCTGATTAGGTCCTTTTGTTTTGACCATTACGGTTAAATCTCCTATACTTTAGGGATGGGAGGGATAAGAGTGAATGGAATAATGAAAGAGCAAGTATCCATCTTAGTGATTGGCGGAAGTCCCCGGTTGTATGGTCGAACGCAGGCTATATCCAAACATGCTTCAACTAAATTAAATGAGCTTGGAGCATCGGTCCATCACCTGGAACTTTCCGATCTCCGGCTTCCTCTATATGATGGGACTGCTGAACAAAATGAGGTTCCGGCAGTAGTGATGTGGAAGGAAGCGGCTAATCAGGCGGACGGTTTTTTCATAACGACCCCGGATTATCATAATGGCATGAGTGGAGCGCTCAAAAACGCACTGGATCATCTGGGTGGCGTGCACTTCAAGCGTAAGCCTGTTGCTATCGCTGCGATGGCCGGCGGGGGTAAAGGCGGGATCAACGCACTGAACAATTTGCGGCTCGTAATGCGCGGGTTGTATGCCCTGGTTTTACCCGATCAGGTCGTGGTGGACAAGCATCAGACTGATGATCAATTCCAGCTGTCAGACCCCGTGATCTCTGAACGTATTGACTTGCTTGCAGAGGAGCTGTTCGTCATCTCATCCATGTTCTCTAGAAAAGGTGGGGTGGCATAGTGAAGCTGATTGATGCGCTTCAGCTCAGCTCCTTTCAGCATGCTTCTCTAGTTGCTGGTGCCAACGGTCTCGAACGCGCTATCCGGTGGGTGCATGTTGTAGATCTGCCGGACCCGCTCCCCTGGGTCAGAGCGGGAGATTTACTACTTACGACCGGTTATGCCTGGCCGACTGAAGCAGAGCAGCAGCGAAAGCTCATCTACGCTTTGGCCGAGCGTGGTCTGGCTGGTGTCGGATTGGCGGTACCCCAGTTCCTGCCTAAGATGCCGGCGCCAGCTTGTGCAGCCGCTGATGAAATTGGCTTTCCGCTGTTTGAAATTCCATGGGAGGTTCCCTTTACTTCGATCACGGAAGAAATTCATAATTCAATCCTGACGATTCACTACAAGCTGCAGGAACAATCAGAAGCCATTCACCGTGAATTGATGCGCACAGCTCTTGAAGCGGAAGGCTTGCAAGATATTGTAACAACACTAGGCAAGCTGCTCGGCCGGACAGTGACAATTGAGCTTCCAGAAGGTTCTCTATTGGCTGCTTATTATTTAGGGGAACAATTGGGACATCAGGATCAACCGGAGCAACAGGATCACAAGGAACAACAAATCCCGTATCAAGCAGCTAAACGTCATGAAGCGAATGCCTCAATCGAACAGCAGAGATATTTGAAAACACTCCGTGCTGGTGGACAGCATCTTCATATTCCGGCTGCTCCAGAGCTTGGATTGCCTGAGCGATTCGTATGCCCTATTCATATTAACCGTGAAATGGTTGGGCTTTTATGGGTCTTTGAGGAAGAGAATCCATTAAATGAACTTGATATTCGTACAGTACAATATGCGGCAATCATTATGGCACTGCATATTTCCCAGCAGAGGGCGCTAGCATCGCTTGAAGCGCAGCTGGGTTATTCATTTTTGGATTCTCTACTTGAAGGTCATTTCAACCCGACGTCACAAGCATTAAAGCGGGCACAAATTTTTGGGTTTGATCCAAATGGCATTTACCGTGTAGGGATACTTGTTTTAAACGCACAGGTTCCATTATCGCGTGAAGCTATAGCTGAAAGAGAGCATTTGGCCGAGCTGCTGAGAAGACAGTTCCAAGAGTTCGGAACTCCGCCCTTGCTTTCACTTACTCAAAATCAAATTATTTTCCTTCTTCCCGAGCCTTATAAAGCTGAGCAAATATGGGAGCCTTTAAAAGCGTCCACTATTTCATTGGCTGTCAGCCGGGCTCATCGCGGTTTCGCAGCTGTCCAACAAGCTTATAACGATGTCCGAGCTATACTGCCCCATTTAATTCCAGGCCAATATCATGATTATGATGAGCTTTTGGTGCCCCTTGTACTCACGGGAGATAAAGAGGCCCGGGCCTCCTTTCTTGAAAAATTGTTTGCTCCCCTGAAAGCAGCTAAAAACGGTGAGGTGCTGATTCAAACCTTATTGATGCTGGCTCGCACAGGTTTTCATCTCAAAAGAACGGCAGAAGAATTATGCATCCACCCTAAAACCTTGCGCTATCGGATGGATCGGCTGGTCAAGCTGGGAGCATACGACCTTCATGATGCTGAAACCCAGTTTAATCTTCAGCTGGCTATTCGTCTGTTATCTTTGGAGGAGTAAGGGATCTCAAACACATCCAATGCCTTTAACAAGCTGCTATGCTTCCAAACAAAGCCTCTATCCGGTTATCATTGAGCATCCAATGATAATCGGATAGAGGCTTTGTGACTGTTTAATAGTATCCAAGGATGATTTGTTATCCTTTAGGGATAATAAATCATGAAAATATCATCACTTGCTGCCGTAGAAATCTACAGTGTAATAGCCTTACAATAAGGTTAAAGATAAGGAAGTATTGAAGCTGAAGAGATTACTTCACACCAGCAAAGCTTATCTATGAAAAACGGAAAGGGTTGAATCCATTTGGCAGTGAACACAAGCATTATCATACGACTGGAAATTGATAAGACTAAGGTAAGCTTTGGTGAAGTGGTGAACGCGATAAGTAAGGCAAGAGGCGATGTAGTCGCGATTGATGTGATTCATGCCGGCCAAATCATGACGACCCGTGACATCACGGTGAATCTTTCCGAATTTGGCTCAGACCGGATTCGTCAGGAATTGGAACAAGTGCCGGGATTGCGGGTCGTGAATATTTCCGACAGCACGTTTCTCGTTCATTTGGGCGGCAAAATCGAGATTCAACCGAAGCTGCCGATTAAAAACCGCGACGATTTGTCCAAGGTGTATACACCAGGAGTTGCACGCGTATGTATGGCGATTCATGAGGATAAAAGCAAGGCGTACTCGTTGACAATAAAAAGGAACACAGTAGCTGTCATTTCGGATGGAACGGCAGTATTGGGCTTAGGTGATATTGGTCCTGAAGCAGCGATGCCGGTTATGGAAGGAAAAGCGATGCTGTTCAAGCAGCTAGCAGGTGTAGATGCTTTCCCGATTTGTCTGGAGACTAAGGATGTAGAAGAAATTATTCGTACAATTAAAGCTATAGCCCCGGCGTTTGGCGGTATTAATCTGGAGGATATTAGCTCTCCCCGCTGCTTTGAGATAGAGAAGCGTTTACAGGAAGAATTGGATATTCCTGTTTTTCATGACGATCAGCATGGAACTGCGGTTGTTGTGCTGGCAGGACTGCTGAACTCGTTGAAGGTGGTCGGCAAAAACATAAGCTCAATCCGGGTCGTTGTTATGGGGATCGGAGCAGCAGGGGTAGCTTGCTGTAAAATACTGTTAGCAGCAGGCGTTCAGGATTTGGTAGCTGTGGACCGTCAGGGTGCCATTGTTTCTGGTGGCGGGCCTTATGCCAATCCCATGTGGAACTGGCTGGCCGAGCACTCCAACCCTAACCGAATGGTTGGCACGTTAAGCGATGTGATCGCAGGAGCTGATGTCTTCGTGGGAGTATCCGGTCCAGGCTTACTTAAGGTAGAGGATGTGCAGAAGATGGCTGCCGATCCGATCGTGTTTGCCATGGCCAATCCGGAGCCGGAGATTGATCCTGAAGTCGCTGAGCCATACGTACGGGTACTTGCAACTGGCCGGAGTGATTTTCCGAATCAAATTAATAATGTGCTTGTTTTTCCTGGCATTTTCCGTGGTGCTCTGGATTGTCAAGCGAAAATCATTACTGAAGAGATGAAGCTTGCCGCGGCGAGAGCCATCGCATCGGTTGTCACAGAAGAAGAATTAAATGAGCAATATATCATTCCAAGTATTTTCAACGATAAAGTGGTTCAATTAGTGCGAAATGAAGTTATTCGTGCAGCTATAGAGACAGGCGAGGCAAGAAGAATACCTAAAGATTTTCGTTAGTGATAAAATAAAGAGGAGAGAGTGACATGACAAATAAACGCAAGTATGTATCCGTAGCTTCAAATTTCCCGGGAACTCAATCCAGTGAACTTATAGAAAGAAGAAATCAATATGTGCCAAGAGGAGTTGGGAACAATACGCCCATTTTTGTCGAAAAGGCACAGGGGGCCCTCGTCCACGATGTTGACGGAAATGTGTTCCTGGATTTTGCTGGTGCCATTGGTACGTTAAATGTCGGTCATTGTCCGCCAGAGGTCGTAGAAGCGGTTCAGAAGCAAGCTGCGCAATACATTCATTCTTGTTTTCATGTGGCGATGTATGAGCCTTATGTAGAATTGGCGGAAAAGCTTGCAAAGCTTACGCCGGGGAATTTTGCAAAGAAAACCATATTCTTAAACAGTGGTGCTGAGGCTGTGGAAAATGCAGTGAAAATTGCTCGTAAATTTACTGGGAAGCCAGGGATCGTTTCGTTTACAAGAGGCTTTCATGGAAGAACCTTGCTCGGTATGTCCTTGACAAGCAAAGTGAAGCCATATAAATTTCAGATGGGGCCTTTTGCCCCAGCTATTTATAAAGCACAGTTCCCTTATCCGCTCCATCGTCCTGATGGCCTGACTGAAGAGCAGTATGCGGATTATTGTGTACGGCAATTCGAGGATTTCCTCTATACTGAAGCAGCTCCTGAGGAGCTTGCCGCTGTAATTATGGAGCCTGTGCAGGGGGAAGGCGGGTTTATAGTGCCTCCGCAAGCCTTCGTCAAAGGGGTATACGATATTTGCAAGAAGCACAATATTTTATTTATAGCCGATGAAATTCAGACAGGCTTTGGCCGGACAGGCGAGATGTTTGCTTCTACCCACTTTGGCATTGAACCGGATCTGATCACCATGTCCAAATCAATTGCAGCCGGGCTGCCGTTAAGTGCTGTCACCGGAAGGGCTGAAATTATGGATGCTCCGAATCCAGGAGAAATTGGCGGAACTTACGGGGGAAGCCCACTAGGCTGTGCCGCGGCACTGGCTGTGCTGGAAAAAATGGAACGTGAAAGCCTGGTAGAAAGATCAAGAGTCATTGGAGAAACCATTCGCAGTTATTTCACATCCTTACAATCCACTGTGCCTCAAATTGCTGAAGTACGTGGACTGGGTTCCATGTGTGCGGTTGAATTTATCGATCCGGTTACTAAACAGCCCATGAAAGAATTTGTCGCAAAGCTGATTAAAGCGAGCTTAGAGGCTGGTGTTATTCTGCTGAGTGCAGGAGTCCACGGGAACGTTATTCGTTTTCTGACTCCCTTGATTATTTCGGATGAGGAATTGCAAGAAGGATTGGATATTATTGGTGAAGCACTCGCGAGTCAATATGCAGCTTCATTATAAAATGGAGGGGATGCCCGATGAAAAAGCATTTATTCATTAATGGTGTGTGGAAAGAAGCGGCTGAATATCTGGTGTTGACCTCTCCTTACACTGGAGAGGCCATAGCTGAGGTTGCACAGGCCAATGAGTCTGAAACCGAAGAAGCTATTCAAGCGGCAGCGGCAGCTTCAAGTCAAATGGCTAAGATGCCTGCGCACGAGCGAGCTGCAATACTGGATAACGTGACTATCATTATGGAAAGACGTAAGGAAGAGCTGGTCCGTCTTCTTGCATTAGAAGCCGCGAAGCCGGTTAAAACAGCCAGAGGCGAAATCGCCCGTACGATCCAGACGTATAAATTTGCAGCGATGGAAGCAAGAAGAATTCATGGCGAGACCGTACCCGTTGATGCGGCACCAGGGGGAGAAGGACGTCTTGCTTTCACAATGCGCAAACCGATTGGTGTTGTGGGAGCCATTACCCCCTTTAATTTTCCGTTTAATCTGGTAGCCCACAAGGTGGGGCCTGCCATTGCAGCGGGGAACACTGTTATTTTAAAGCCTGCGAGTCAAACTCCGTTATCCTCACTTGTATTGGGAGAAATATTCGAGGAAGCCGGTCTTCCTGCGGGTGCGCTTAATATCGTCCCGGGAAAAGGTTCGGTCGTTGGCGAGAAGCTTGTTCGTGATCCGCGTATAGCTGCAATTACATTTACCGGTAGTCCCGAAGTGGGGATTGCTTTGAAAAATAAAGCCGGTTTGAAGCGGGTCACACTCGAATTGGGATCCAATTCTGCGCTCATCATTGACCAAACAGTAGAACTAACGAAAGAGCTGATCGACCGCTGTGTGCTGGGGACGTTCTCCTTTAGCGGACAAGTCTGTATTTCGATCCAGCGTATATTGGTTCATGAGAACAGCTACGAGGAGTTTATTACGAAGTTCAAGGCAGCTGTGGATAAGCTAGTGGTTGGAGATCCACTGGATGAAGCCACAGATATGTCAGCGATGATAGCGGAAAAAGAAGTGACTCGGATGGAGCAGTGGGTATCAGCTGCTGTTTCTAGGGGCGCTAAGGTTGTAAGTGGTGGAAAGGCAGTGTCCTCACGCGTATTCGCCCCGACTATTTTGACCGATGTGCCTAGCGATGAGCCTGTATCTTGTCAAGAGGTATTCGGACCGATCGGTACAGTATCTTCTTTTGGAACATTGGATGAAGCCATCCGTGAAGTAAATAACTCCCGCTATGGGCTGCAGGCTGGCATTTATACGAACGATATCCATGCGGCCATGCGTGCTGCGGAAGAGCTGGAAGTAGGCGGGGTCATGATTAATGATTTCCCAACGTTCAGAGTCGATAATATGCCCTATGGCGGGTTAAAAGAAAGTGGTTTCGGCCGCGAGGGGATTAAATACGCGGTAGAAGAAATGACAGAGCTTAAGCTTATCGTAATTAAGCTCAAGCCTTGATGGAGGCGCCAATGATAACGGAATTAACAACGGAACAGGAATGGCTCGATGCTTTGCCTGTTCTAAATGAATTGCGTCCTGATCTTACAGAAGCTACCTTTTTGCCATTGATGAGAACGATGGTTCAGGAAGGGTACCGCTTATTTGCTTTAATAAATAATGAGCAAATTCAATCATTAGCAGGCATCGCTATCAAGACTAACTTTTATTATCAGCGGCATGTATTTGTCTATGACCTGGTGACTAAGAGTCAGAGCCGCTCGCAAGGCTGCGGTAAAGCTCTCTTGAGCTATATTCACCAATTCGCAAAGGACAACGATTGTGAAACTGTTGCTTTAGAATCAGGATTACATCGAGTCGATGCGCATAGGTTCTATGAAAAAAAGATGAATTATAAGAAATTTTGCTATTCGTTTAAGAAGCCTATAGATCTTGAGACGCCTTAGGCGCCCTGTAGGCGTCCAATGCAGTTAGAGGCAAGGCCCAACCCGAAGCAACAGAATGTAGCGAAAAACCGCACACAATGGGCTTACTCGGCCGAAGCAGCAGAGGTCTATTTTCTGAGCGAAAGGGATAGTGGATATAAAGTGAATGTGGAATTTTCTACAGATATAAAAAAGGACGCTCCATTTAGGGGCGTCCTTCTTTGCGATCTTTGTTTCGAGGCTGCCGAACAGCTTGAATTTCTCTAACGGGAACTCTCGATCATAAGCTAAACTTGGGAGCCAGGCTTAAGCGTATTTTCTTGTGGACCACGAAGCTTATAGATGAAAGCCACACCTATCAAGGCAAGCCCATTAATAATAAAAATCGCAGGAATTCCAATCCATCCGCCTAGAAATCCTCCGATAATGGGACCAGACATAGTGCCCAGTTGGTTAGCCGATTGATTCAGGCTGAATGCCCTGCCACGGAAGCTCGAATCGGTAAATTTAACGATCAACGAATTGAGTGCGGGATAGACAGCTGCGAAAAATAGTCCATAGCTGAATCGCAATAGTCCAAACCCGAGTAAATTATGCGTGCCAACTTGCAGTAAATTCCCTATGCCGCCCCCGAGCAGCCCGATAAAGAGTATTTTACTATAACTGATCTTTTGTCCAATTTTGCCCCAACGAGGCGCCATAATGACAGTCGCAATGCCAACTGCGGAAAAAATGATACCGGAATTGAGCGATGCACTACTATTAGCTCCACCAATTTGCAGCACATAGATCGTCAGCAGCGGTTCTAAGATCATGACAGAGGTCGCTACCAGCATGGTTATTCCAAGTACTGTCATCAATTTGCGGTTATTAAGGGCAAGCTTTAAATCGTTAATTACGCTGGAGCGAGCAGCAGACCGGTTGAAATTCACCTCTTTGGCTCCGATCAATCCGATAAAGGCAGCTACAAGTACAACCAAACCTGACACTACAAAAGCTTCCCGATTACCTGTCCAGTGACTGACTAGTCCACCTACTAAAGGGCCTATAACACCACCTGCAGCTGTAGCCGTTGACATAACACCGAGTGCGTAGCCGACTTCTTTCTCAGGCGTATTAGTAGCAATTAAAGCGATGGCTGCGGGAACAAAACCGGCGAGCAGACCTTGAAATACACGGACAATTAAAAATATATAGGGATCATGAACAAAATAGGTGATGAAATACAACACACTTAAACTGAATCCGGAGCGAATCAACATCGGCTTGCGGCCATATTTATCGGCCAGAGATCCCCAGAATGGCGCAACTAAAGCGCTAGCAAGAAAGGTAATACCGAACGTAACCCCGGCCCAAGCTTCTAAGCCCTCGTTAACACCTAATTCAGTATGTAGAAAAATAGGCAAAAAAGGTACAGAAATTGTATAAGCCATACCACAAAAGAAAACGCCGATCCACAAAATAATCAGATTTCTTTTCCAGGAAAATTCCATGTAAGTCCCACCTTGCTGTAACGAATCTGTTATTCAGCCTCTTTCTTATTTTAGTTGTATTTATCTCAGAACTCAAATAAAAGAAGGGGAGGGAACAGTAACGGTTAGAGAAGGAGTAGGAGAACTCTTATAAAAAGGACAATTTAACAAGCTCAGAGGTTGTGATCGTATGAGGGCAGTTAGCTTATTCGGAAAAAACTTCTTGAATAATTTAGGTGATTTCTTTAATGAAATCTGGATTTCAATCATAATGCTGTATAGAATGAAAAAAATGTCGTACAATATCTGTTTTACGACACCTTTTTACAAAAGGTGACAATTTTCGCGCTAAAGGTAGTATAGTCCATTTGTAATATTCAAGCAACATTTTTATAACAGGTTTTCTTCTTCTTTACAAAAACTCTCTCAAGCAATCTTCCACAAAATCAGGTGCCGACTTTTTAATTTGTTCTACCGTATGCAAATAACGCTGCGTTGTATTAATATGCGAGTGCCCAAGGTTCTCTTGTACTTGCTGTAAAGTTGCCCCATGAAGCAAGGCCAATGTTGCGTTGGTATGGCGCAGCCAGTGTGGTGTAGACTTTTTCCCCAACTTGCATTGTTCACAGGCCAGACCTATTATTCTCTCGACCTGCCTTACGGATAATGGAAATAAACGATCATTTCTTAGTGCCGGATCTGCATGCTTCAATTGCGTAATGGAATATTCTAAAAACAATACCCAGAGGTTCTGAGGCACTTTAATGTCACGCTGCTTTCCTCCTTTCCCGTCCATGACTGATAACCACACAGAGCTTTCAAGGGGGTCCTTGTTAAAATGACTCCATTCGATTGAAATCAATTCGGAAACGCGTAAACCCAGTAAAACAAATGATAATCCAATCAAATAATTACGATTGCTTTGTCTCTTCAATTGCTCCAAAAGACGTCCTACTTCTTGTTTCGTCAAAAAATGGTTTTTGCTCGTAATTTTTATTTTTGGCATTCTCATGCTTGACATCGGGTTTCTCTTAAAAATTTGGATGTTGGGATCACTTCCCCACTTATATAAGGATTGCAAAGGAGCCATCAGACCTGCAACAGTAGCGGGAGCCAGAGGTTTCTTCTTGAAGCTGTAAAATCCGTTCGTCAATCCAATTTTATAGACCTCCATTTCTTGCCAAGTAACCTCATTGAGCGGTTTATAAGAAATAGATTGCCGAAACAAATCGATCGCCCGCCTGTAATTACGCATTGTATACTTTGAACGAATGCAAACAGATAGGAACATAGCAATAATCTGTTCATCCGTATAGGCCTCCGATTGTTCTATATAATCTGAGAGTTGTATGGATTTTTCCTGTTCAATCAATGTTTCTTCCCTCCTTATGTCGTACAACAGATATTGTACGACATCCTTCAGCAGCTCGTAAACTTATCTTTTGAAAAACAATTTTATGTGTTTGTCAAGTATTTTTGCAAATTTGAACGATGGTGGTGGGAAGGCGCCAATGCACAGCGGATTGATGGAGATGGAAATGGGCTTGCTTTTAGCTAAGGATAAGGGGACATATAAGCACAGTCTTAGGCTGGCAAGTATTGCAGATGCTTTGGGTTCACATCTAAAGTTCGATAATGTTCAAAGAGAGAAGTTGGTTGCAGGATGCCTGCTGCATGACCTTGGAAAAACAGGTATACCTGATGAAATTTTAGGCAAATCCTCATCACTCACTGTGCAAGAATGGGAAGTTATGAAGCAGCATCCAACAATAGGTGTCGAAATGCTGATGAAGAACAAGCATGTGGATAAAGAAATCATCAACATTGTTGAATTTCATCATGAGCGATGGAGTGGAGGTGGGTATCCAAAAGGCTTAAGGGGCAACGAAATTCCGGTTTTCGCCAGGATTTGTGCGATTATTGATGCATACGACTGTATGATATCAGAACGCCCTTATCATAAAGGTTTATCCAAGAGCGAAGCAAAAGAACAGCTTGTACTGCATAGCGGGACGCAGTTTGATCCTTTCTATGTACAAGAATTCATCCTTCTACTTGAGAGAAGCTAATAAGGGGAGCCCCTGTTCATTACCAACTATATAAAAGAGGTGTAATTAATGTCGTGGTTTTTCAACTTAAAAACATCAGTTAAGCTTATTTGTGCATTTATTTTTGTATCCCTGATTTTAGCGGCTGTTGGTGTATACGCTTTATTCAATATGAATACGATTAATGGAAATATGAAAGAAATGTATAACAACAATTTGATCTCTGTCAGGGATGTATCGGCGGCAATGATTAATTATCAGGAGATGAGAGTCGCTTCACGAGATATCAGTGGAGCAATTACAAAGGAAGCCAAGGATAAGGTTGCTGCAGGTATTCCTGTATTTAAAAAGGGAATTGAAGAGAAAATAGCTTCCTATAGAATCGTAGCCAAGACGAAGCAAGAGCAGGATGAGCTGGAAGTATTCGATAACGAGTGGGCTGCTTATGTTTCAATTTATAACACAGCCATTGAACTCGCCCATCAAACCGATCAAACGGATTATATCAAATATAAGGAAGAAACATTGAATGTACAGGGCTCTAAGCTTAGAACAAGTCTGGAGAGGCTGATTGCCATTAACGTCCAGCTTGCAACAGAGGGCAATGAGGAATCGCAGGAAGCCTATTCTACAGCTCGTATGGCAACGGTTATTGTCATCATTTTATCTTTTATCATTAGTATTTTACTCGGATACGCCATAGCTTCTTCGATTTCCCGCCCTCTTAATAAGCTCGTCGGTTTGGTTTCGAAAGTATCGGAAGGAGATTTAAGAGATAAGTCCGACATTCACACGAAAGATGAAATCGGCATTCTCTCAGGCTCCGTCAATCAAATGATAGATAACTTGAGAGGACTAATTGGAGGAATCATCCAATCTTCACATAGTGTGGCGTCTGCCTCGGAGCAAATATCTGCAAGCTCTGAAGAAATTGCCAGTGGAAATGCCAACCAGGCTCAATCAGCCCAAACCATTTCCGAGCTGTTCACCGAGCTTTCTACAGCCATTAATTTCGTGGCCAATAGTGCGGAACAAGCTGCCGAATTATCCAATTATACGGTTCAAACAGCGGGTGAAGGCGGCAAGGTTGTGGACAAATCAATTGAAGGCATGCAGTTGGTCAACCAAACGATGTCACGTCTAGAGGATGATTCAAATAAAATTGGAGATATCATCGAAGTCATTGACGATATTGCCGATCAAACGAATTTGCTTGCTTTGAATGCAGCAATCGAAGCAGCAAGAGCAGGTGATCAAGGCAGAGGGTTTGCCGTAGTGGCAGATGAGGTCAGAAAACTGGCCGAAAGAAGCAGCGCAGCTACGAAGGAAATTTCCTCCATTATCAAAGTGATGCAGCAAAATACGAAGCTGAGCGTTGCGGCTGTCTTGGATAGTGTAACCCAATCCGTTGAAACCGGAGATGCTTTTAAGAAAATAGTTGAGATGGTGTCCACTTCTTCAAATAAAGTAAATGAGATTGCTGCAGCCTGCGAGGAAGAAGCCGCTCAAGCATCTGAGGTTATGCGATCTGTAGAGCTAATAGCTGCCGCTAGTGAAGAGGCTGCTGCTGCCTCGCAAGAAACGGCTGCTACATGCCAATCGCTGGCTAATTTAGCCGATGATTTAAATACCTCTATCTCTGTATTTAAGATTTAATAAAATTATGTGGATGTGATAATGGGTGACCACGTTCTTGCAGGAGCTATACATAGAAATGGTTGTGGGAAAAGAAAGCTATGCCATAAATATTCAAGACATCCATGAAATCATTAGGCTCCAGCCAATCACAGATATTCCAAATTGTAATTCCTATGTACGAGGAGTCATTAATTTGCGTGGGAAGGTGGTTCCTGTAGTTAGCTTGCGGAATCTGTTCGGCATGTCTGATATAGAGGGAACGAAATCCACGCGAATCGTAGTCATTAAGCATAAAGAGGAATCGGTTGGAATCATTGTAGACCATGTGAGTAAAGTTACTTCTTATGCAGAGATCCAAGCTCCCCCAGAGCAAGTAGGGGGCATCCATGGTGCTTACTTTTTAGGGATTGGAATCAGAGAGGGTAATCTTGTTGGAATTTTAAAAATGAATGAAGTATTGCTTCAGGAATAGAAGGGAGCTGTCAAATCCCAATGCTGCACACATGCACAATCGAGGGATGCTATAAACCCGTAAAAGCAAAAAAGCTCTGTTCTATGCATCATCAACGTTGGCTTAGAACAGGGGACCCATTGTATGAAAGAAAAAAGCTAGCCAAACAGCAATGTTCCTGGAAAGGCTGCAAGGAGCTTGAGCTTGCCAAAGGCTATTGTAGAAGGCATTATATGATCAAGCGAAATCAAAGTCTGTATCAAAAAGAGAACCTTTAATTCAAGGTTCTCTCTGACTCATCGTTATAAGTGTATACTCTAGGCACACGATCAGTAATTAATGAAAGAATTTGCTGGGGAATGCTGCCGATATGTGAGGCTAAATCATCAAGAGTAATTTCTTTATCCCGCTGTCTGCCGATCCATGTCACCTTGGTGCCAAGAGGGTAATAGCGGGGAAGTCTGATCATGAGCTGATCCATACAGATTTTACCAGTGATAGGGGCTTCATGTCCGTCTACGAGTAGATAAGAGCCTTGAAAACCACGGAAGCAGCCATCTGCATATCCAAGCGGGACAGTCGCAATCCACTCATCACCGGTTGTCCAATAAGTTGAATCATAGCTGATAGCACTGCCCGGCTTCATTTGTTTAACATGGATAATTTCAGTATGCAAGGATAAGGTGGGTTGTAAGAAGTTAGGCATTGTGCGCTTTACATCCTCATCACATGTATGAATCCCGTAGATCGCTGCTCCGACTCTGGCCATATCCATGGTATTCTGTGGATATTGGAGTGCTGCCGCACTGTTCGCGCAATGCACGATCAAATTGCTGAAGCCAGCATCGCTCATCCATTGCTGCATTTCGTTAAACCGATTTCTTTGTTCTTCATAGTAGGCCGAATCGGCTTGATTTGCTGTTGCGAAATGAGTGTATATGCCTTCAACGATAATAGCATCATTTTGTAATAAAGGTATCATAGCTTCAAGCTCAGCTTTTTCGCGAATTCCGATCCGGCCCATGCCCGTATCCATTTTGATATGAATACGAAGCGGTTCCGGGGAAGATTTGTACTTCAACATCTTATCTAAACAAGATGCTTGAAATACGGTTAAGGAAATATGATGCTTTGCGGCAGCATCGGCTTCTTCAGGTGGAGTTGCCGAGAGCACCAGAATGGGCAGCATTATGTCATTTTTTCGCAGATGAAGCGCCTCGTGAATTGTTCCTACAGCCAATGCATCAGCACCAGCATTTCGAGCTGCTCTTGCGACCTGCACATCCCCATGCCCGTATGCGTTAGCTTTGACGGCAGCCATAAACGAGCATGAGACTGGGAGGCGCTTGCGAATTTCCCTAATATTATGTTCGATTCGATCCAAATGAACTTCAGCCCATGTTCTTGGTAAATATGATTTATTTGATGTATACGATGCATGTGATACATTTGATGCATTTGGTATGAGTGGTGTAAGTGGTTCAAATAGCTTTTGTGAATAGTTCTGATCATTGTTCATACTCTTATTCATATGAAAGCCACCTCTTTTTGCAGCGCCGTGATGATGTCTTCCAGCCTCAGGCCTCTGGAGCCTTTAATCAAAATGATGCAATCCTCCTGAATGATTTGCTTTAATTGATCTATGACTTCCTGCTTATCCATGCAGGTAGTGACTTTTCCATAAGGGAATTTACTCATGGCGGATAGGGCGATATGCTTGGCCATAGAGCCTATAGTAAAAACAGCATCAAGCTGGGTTGCATCCAATTCTTCCCCAATCTCTTTATGGAGGTCTTCAGCCTCTTGGCCCAATTCGACCATGTCCCCTATAACAGCAATTTTTCGCTTGCTGCCTTTCCCTTTCCAAGCATACAAGGCCTCCAAGGCCGCACGCAGACTTGTAGGATTTGACTTGTATGCGTCATTGATCACGGTACAGTTACCGATTGACACAAGCTCACAGCGCATACCAGTGGCTTCCACCTGTAACAATCCTTGTTTGATTTG
Source organism: Paenibacillus eucommiae (assembly GCF_017874215.1). Classification (GTDB taxonomy): domain Bacteria; phylum Bacillota; class Bacilli; order Paenibacillales; family NBRC-103111; genus Paenibacillus_AI; species Paenibacillus_AI eucommiae. The sequence goes on along the minus strand of NZ_JAGGLB010000002.1, from coordinate 92,908 downwards.
CTCATAAGAAATTCCGAAATGACGGGCAGCAGCTATGGCGCTAAGCGCATTGATCATTTGATGTTTACCTAACATAGGCAAAAACAGTTCAGGACAATCCGCATCCGAAATACTGAAAAAAATGCCATTCTCATTCATAAACGAGGTCAGAGGATGGAGAGCATGGGCTGGCGAGTATCCAAAGGATAGAGACCTGCACACCGGAGACTGCTTATTAAATTGCTCCATAAAGATGGGATTGTCGCCATTATAGATGAGCAGCCCATTTGATTTTAAGCCGTGAATGATTTCCAGCTTGGCTTCCGCTATGCGTTCCCTCGAATGCAAATCCCCTAAATGAACCTCACTGACACTAGTAATAATGGCAGCATCCAACTGCGATATTGCTGCTAATTGGTTAATTTCACCTAAACCTGACATCCCCATTTCTACAACCGCCATTTCAGTGTCTTCTTGCAGACGCAGCAGGGTGAGGGGAACACCCAGATGGTTGTTTAAATTGCCGCTTGTTTTTTGTGTTTTGAAGGTAGTTGCGAGCAGTCCGGCCAATATGTCCTTCACCGATGTTTTGCCGTTGCTGCCTGTAATACCTATAACTTTTACGTCCAATTGACTGCGATAAGCTTGGGCTAATCGCTGAATGGCTGCTAGCGTATCGTCTACGAAAAGCAGTGGCATATCCTGAGGAGGATTTGGTTCGCTCTTATTCCACAGTGCAGCAACCGCACCATTAGCCGCCGCAGCCTGGCAAAACTCATGACCATTAAAGCGTTCACCTTTGATTGGTATATATAGATTATGCAGCTTAACGCTGCGGGAATCGATGGAAACCCCTTCAATCTTTATTGTGGCATGCTTGTCAGACAGGTCTGTGGCCCCAATCATTACAGATATTTCTCCCAAGGTTCGTGTAATCATGCCTGGTCCCTCCCGTAGGTAATGCTTTGCTTTTGCTTGTGGCGCTTCAAGGCGTAATCTATCAACCTTTCAATTAATTGCTGATAGGTAGTACCATCGGTTTGTTCCCAAAGCGTAGGAAACATACTGATTTTAGTAAATCCCGGAAGTGTGTTGACTTCTCCTAAATAAATTTCCTCGTTATCTGTGACGAAGAAATCAACACGCATCAGCCCACTGCCATCCAGGGTGCGGTAAGCGATTCGGGTAATTTTACTCATCTCGGCATACACGTTTGAAGAAATATCAGCAGGAATACGTTGTACGAGCATACCGTTCTTGTATTTTTTGGCATAATCGAAAAATCCCGGATCCCGGATAAACTCACCTGCTACAGAAATAATGGGGTGATCATTCCCGATAACGGCAAGCTGGATTTCCCGGCCTGTTATTTCTTTTTCTACAAGCAACTTACGATCATATTGAAAAGCTTCTTTGATCGCTTCATCTAGAGTTATGGGGTCGGTGCAGCGGTTAATACCCACGCTTGAGCCTAAGTTAGCCGGTTTCACGTAGCAAGGGTATCCGATAGTCTGTTCGATGCGGTTAAGGATCGCCTGGGCATCCTCATCCCATTCATGACGTATAAAGGAGATATAGTCCATCTGTGGAATCTCTGTGGCTGCAAAGAGGTCGCGCATCATGACCTTATCCATGCCGACGGCAGAGGAGAGGACTCCGTTTCCTACATAAGGCACATTCAGCATCTCCAGCATCCCTTGCAGCGTGCCGTCCTCACCGTGTGTGCCGTGAATGACCGGGAATACGATGTTGGTCTCGTCCGGACGGAAAAAACGCGTTAGAACTTCTCCTATGGATGCTGCAACGCTGCAATCGGCAAGGTCGCATCTCAAGTCCTCAGTGCTGGCAAGCGGATGCTCCACTTTGCCAATGCTTCCCCAGACGCCGCGGGGATTTACATAAATCGGATAAACCTGGTATTTCGTTTTGTCGGTCATATTAATAACGGTCAGTGCAGTTAGCAGTGACACTTCGTGTTCAGCAGATTTTCCTCCATACAAGACGTACAGATTTGTTTTCATTTATGTCTCTCCTCGTATATGAAATAGCTTGTTTGATTAATATAAAGCCAAATCTTAAAGAAGAACGAAATAAAAGCTTAAAAAATAGTTAAGAATGCATGAAGATATCTTGAGAAAGATGCCTTTGGCTTCCCTTGAGGAGCGTGTTCGTGACGCTAGTGCTTGAGAGAGGTAAGGGGTATGGGCTCCAGCCGCTGTTAAAGATTTGTTCCCTTGAATGGAATGGATGTAGGGGTTGGAACAAATCTTTAAATGCGGACGCTACCGCTCTTCCTCCCATACCCCTTACCTCTATTAGCTACACTCCCACGAACACCAAGCTCAAACGGACAGCCAGCAAGGGTTTTCTCTTGAATGGGAGGAGATTTTTCTAACTGGCGCATGCGCTGGAGATGAAGAGTCTGCCCAAGCGGCCCTCCAGGTACTTTAACGATGTTTTTCATCGCTAAAAGTACCAGGTCGTCTGCGTATCGTTACTTTAACGATGAAAAACATCGTTAAGTTTAGTAAAAAACAACTAACCCAAATAAAAAAGAACCATCAGGATAAAGCCCCGATAGTTCTTTGAAAGTGCACTTAGCTTGTTGGCGCAGGTATGTAAGCAAGTATCGTCTGCTTGACTTGATCGATCGTATGTTGCAAATCGAGGTTTTCGAAAACATGCTCGCAATCTTTGCGATAAGAAACTTCCTCGATGTAATGATTCATGTAATCGCTAATGATATGGCCGGGGACCTTTCGTGCTTCGAGCCGTTCCTGGATCGTTTGTTTATTAGCATAAATGAATAAACGCACCGCCCGATCCCTGAATTCATACTTGAATTTGTTGGCCGCATAGCGGTTTACAACAACATAAACATGCCCGTGCTGTCTTAAAGCAGCATTTATATCTTCACGTTTGAGGCCATAAAAATTTCCGTCAATCTCGGCTGTTTGAAAAAATTCACCACGTATATCAGCTTCGATAAAATCACTTCTTGCTATAAAATGATAATCGCTGCCATCAGTTTCTTGCGGTCTTGGGGCTCTTGTGGTGTAGGAAACTATGGAAGTGATACCTAATTCCTTGGAAATTTGCTGAGCAATTGTCTTGCGCCCAGAGCCGCTAGTGCCTGTAAACACGAAGACTACCCCTGCTTCCATTGAACCGTCCATACTGAATTCCTCCTCTGGTTAAGTATCTGCTTAAGCATCTGGATAAGAACCTGGATAATCGAAGTGGTAAGTATTCAAAATAATTTGCAAGCGCTTGCTATACATCTATTATAATACAAAGCTCCTCCGAACTAAAGATCTGTCCATACATTTGAACAGTCAAAGGGGGTTCCTGCATTTGGCCAAAAAAAACCTCCCCATATAAATATGGGAAGGCTCGGATGAAGAAGCTTGTACCTAGGGCTTGATGAACTTCAAGGATTGATCAGCAATTCCTTCCATGTAGCTGTCCAGACAGTCGCAAAGGTAATCCTTTCGGCAAATAGGGCAAGGCTCCTTCATTAATCTATTGATATTTGTGACAGCACCAACACCTGTTTGCGGATCTCTTTCAAAAATCAGACGACACTGATTGCGATCTTTCAAGGAGACCACTACCTCGAATAAACCGTTTTTCTTGTTGTCACTAACAATCTTGGCATCTACAACTTGCGGATCGTAAGCCATATGAATTCCTCCTAGAGCTTTCTGTAAGAAAGCTTTCCTCGTAGCGCTGCTTGGCTTTCTCTAAGAAAGTTTTCTTTGGAAGCATAAGCACAAGCTAGAATGAGCGTATCTTTATTATCAACCATGCATTAGTATATTATATAAATAAAGTCCGCGTTATTCAATAGGAGGTGTCAATGAAGTGATTATTGATTATCATGAAGTGGAGCGAAACGGCGATGAGCTGCTCATTTATATAGGTATTCAGTTCGAGGATGAGCCAGATTCCTTATATGTTGTAAGCATTACGGCAGGAGATGACGGAACAGTGAAGGAGTGGAAACTGCTGTATAACGGAGTTGACTGCAAGTACACTTTCAAGCCTGAAGAGAAGCAGGCACTGCAGCTAAGCTTGGCAGAGGACGATATTCAGATCCACGAAAGTCTGTAAAAATAGAAATGGAATCGTCCCCGTGAATTCGGTTCGGATTCCATTTATGCTTATGCTTGCGCGTTTCGCGGATCACTCTTTCCTTAAGAGTTGGCGTTGTCTTAGCTACCGGGTTCAGGCCGTTCCAGGTCAGGCGCTGCTGCTCAGGGTTGCGTTTGCCTTCTCGGGCCAGCTTGCTCCGTTTCTTTTTGGCTGAGGTCATGGACATGGGTAGTTCCTCCTTCAGTATTGTATCCTGCTTCTATATTGTAAGACTAATATATGACATCTGACAAGAGAAAGTTTGAGGTGATAGGCATGAAATACAAAGTGCAGCTGTCTTTTGGCGGACAGACCGTTAAGGAGGAGATTCTTGAAATTAAAGAACAAAAGCTAGGAGATTTAAGCGATGAGGAAATTGAGAGGGCCATTGAAGTTAATATCCGCACCTGGGTTGATAAAAATTTGCAAATTGAGTGGGAAGTTATGGAGGAGCAATAGAATCATGCAACAAACACCGATTGGGTTTTCATCCTAATCGGTTTTTTCATACATAGAATAATAAGGAAGGGGACAAAATAAAGCATCAAAGCCGGAAGCGGGTGGCCTTTATGAAGGGTTTTTCTTTCTCACTCGTATCGCCAAAGTCTTCACCGCTCTGTAAAGGAACCGTGCGGACAGGAAGCATTACTAAACAGCTGCTGACCCAGTTGTCCCCGAATCAAATTGTCGTTCTGAAGCATCAGGATTTAGATGAGGTTGTCGCCCAGGAACTAATTGACCGTGAAGTGAAAGCGGTCCTGAACTGCGCCTCCACGATGACAGGAAGCTATCCTGCCCAAGGTCCGCTGCTGCTGCTGCAGCATGATATACCTATTTGGGAGGCGGAACCGGGCTGCTTTGCTTTGTTTCAGGATGAATCCACGGTAAGTATTTATGAGAACATCGCTGTAACAGAAGGCAGCATAATACCTTTGAAAGCTTTCTCCAAAAAAGAGTGGCTAACGCAATTTCAGCTTGCTCAGCTATGCAGCGGATATATGCTGGAGAGCTTCATTGAAAATACTTTGTATCATGCACAGCTGGAGAAGAGCTTCGTTATTGAGCCGTTTCCGAACTTGCCATTAAGGACGGAAATGGAAGGCCGGCACGTACTGGTCGTATCCAGGGGGGGCTGCTATAAACGAGATTTGGCAGCGGCAAAAGCTTATATTTGCGACTACTCTCCGGTTCTGATTGCAGTAGATGGAGGCGCCGATGCTTTATTAGACCTTGGATATAAGCCAGATTTAATCATTGGGGATATGGATAGTGTAACAGATAGTGCGCTGCTTGGCGGCAGCGAGCTGGTCGTTCATGCTTATAAAGATGGCTACGCACCAGGATGGAATCGGATAAGCAAGCTGGGACTTGAGGCGCATTTGCTGCCATGCCCGGGAACAAGCGAGGATGTTGCGCTGCTTATGGCTTTTGAGAAACGCAGTGAGCTGATTGTGGCCGTAGGTGCACATGCCCATATGATTGATTTTTTGGAAAAGGGCAGAAAAGGAATGGGTAGCACACTGCTGGTTCGAATGAAGATCGGGGCAAAGCTTATAGATATTAAAGGCTTGAATTTATTTTATAAGACACGTTTGTAGAAGACAATAAGGAGGCGGCAAGCTTGACCCCTTTGACCCCTTTTGTAACGATCATTATACCTGCCTGGAATGAGGAGTTAAGAATATCCGACACCCTTAGAGCACTGCAGCATTGTATACCTGCTCATGAAGGCATATCCCGGCATGAAATTATTGTGGTGGACGACGGAAGCGGTGATCAAACTTACCAGGAAGCGTGGCCATGGGCTGACAGGATAATCAGACACACAAAAAGGCGAGGCAAGGGGGCAGCTTTATCCACAGGTATTGCAGAGGCTAAGGGTGAGTTTCTCATATTTCTGGATGCCGATCTGCAGGATACGGCCAGGTATGCCCCTTTACTGCTAAACCCGCTTCTTAATCAGGATGCTGATATGGTTATTGCGAAGCTGCCTGCTCCTTGGAAGCCCGCGGGCTTCGGGTTCGTCAAAAGATTGGCAAGTAAGGGCATTTACAGGCTCAGTGGCTACAAACCGTCTGCTCCGCTATCGGGACAAAGGGCGATAAGGGCAAGTCTGCTGGATCAAGTGGGGAAGCTGGCTAGAGGCTTTGGCTTCGAGGTCGGGCTTACGATTGATGTGGCCAGGCTAGGCTGCCGTATAGCAGAAATCGATGTACCTTTCCGTCACCGCGAAAGCGGCCAGGATTGGCAGGGGTTGTATCACCGCGGGTACCAGCTTGCTTCTGTGGGGTCAACGCTATTCCGAAAATGGAGGGAGTACTGAGCTGGCATGCTGGAAATAGGTTTGTTGTTGAACCTGGTTATACTTTTCGCCGCGGGCCGATGGCTGCTCCCTGTTTGCTTGCGGTTTCTGGTTGCTCACAACCGGCTGGAAAGCAATTATCTTAAAGCCTTCATTCCAACCGGAACGGGGGTATTTATTTGGCTCCTGGCAGCATTCCAGGAGATGCTTTACACGGTCGTTGCCCGACTTCCTGTTCCTGAAATACAGGGTGTTATGCAGCAAATATCGTTTCATGTAATCTATACTACAGCTATTACAATCATTTTTATAATTGGTTGGACTGATGATATTTTGGGCTACAAAGCTGTGAAGGGATTCCGCGGGCATTGGCGAAAATGGAGCGAGGAAGGGACTGTGACGACGGGACTTGTTAAAGTTTTTGGAGTGGGAGCCGTTTCTGTATGGTTTGTGCTTCAGATCCCTTTTTTTAACGTAATTCCTTTATGGCATTTCATCATCAAAACTGCTTTGCTTATCCTGATAACCAATGGCTACAATTTGCTCGATGTCCGGCCGGGAAGAGCCTTAAAAGCTTATATCCTGCTTGCTATTGTTTTGTTTATCGGGTTAAAAGGGCTTCCGAGTGAGGTGCTGCACTTTCTTCTGCCTGTCATGCTTCCGGTTCTAATAGGTGTGGTGCTGATATTTCCAGGAGACATTCAAGGCAAACATATGCTTGGGGATACAGGCGCAAATTTGCTTGGCTTCTCACTTGGCTGCTGGCTCATTATGGGAGCACCCATATGGCTTGAGCTAGTCGTGCTCCTGCTCCTGCTCATTTTGCATGTGCTTGCTGAAGTAAGCTCGGTTAGCAGGCTGATTGAGCGGAACAGGGTGCTTCACTGGATCGACAGGTGGGGAAGGGCATAAGTGGAACACATGCCAGCAAGTTGGATGCAGGAGTGTATAGAATAATAAAAACCGCGGACCGTTTATTCGGGGTCGCGGTTTTTATTGTCAAAGTCATCTTTCAAACCAGCATGCCTTCAGAGGAGACCTGTTCTACTGTTTTTTTCTTTTGGCTTTAAAGCGGGTAGCCACATAGTTCCGTTTACGGTCCCGGAAGAAGGTCCATCCGCCAATAAAGGCGACGCCAAGTCCAAACAGTACGAAGCCGAGTGAAAATTTGCCCCAAAGCACGTGCCCATTTTCTTCTGCAAACTGCGCAAATATAGCATCTTTCATAGCCAAAAATCCATATGTGGCCATGATTCCGGGTATGACTAAAAGGAGAATGGCAACAAAGCGGTAAAAGGGTGATTTCATACTAGCTCCTTGCTTGATCATATTAAATCCATCATACCGCGAATCGCTTTTCGTGTCTAATTCATAATTTAGACTATATTTACTCTTGCAAAAAAGGGTAATATAGTAAGAGACAATAGGGCCTATGCTATAAATAAAAAAGCTCAGCCATAGCGAAGCTTTTTGGGAGGAATGAGGATATGAGTGAAAACAGATATGATATCGTTGTACTTGGCGGAGGAACGGGTGGGTATATCGCGGCCATACGTGCTGCCCAGCTGGGGAAAACGGTTGCAGTTGTGGAGAAGGACAAGCTGGGAGGAACCTGTCTGCATCGCGGATGTATCCCGAGTAAAGCATTATTAAGAAGCGCCGAAGTGTATTCGACTATGAAGCATAGTGAGGATTACGGAATTACGGCATCATCCATAGAATTGAATGTAGCAGGAGTTATGAGCCGGAAGCAGCGGATCGTTGACCAACTGCACCAAGGTGTGCAGTTTCTGATGAAGAAAAATAAAGTCGATGTATATTATGGGAATGGCCGTATTGTGGGACCTTCCATTTTTTCACCGCGCAGTGGGGCTGTCTCTGTAGAAAAGGCAGATGGCGAGATTGACGTGCTCTTATCGCAAAATTTGATCATTGCCAGCGGATCGAAGCCGAGGAGCTTGCCTGGACTTGAGGTTGACGGCCACTATGTGATGACGAGCGAGGAAGCCTTAAACATGGAGGAGCTGCCCAAGTCTATCCTGATTATAGGCGGAGGTGTTATCGGAGTTGAATGGGCATCTATGTTAAGTGATTTCGGTGTTGAGGTTACGATCGTTGAGGCTGAGCAGCGAATTGCCAGCCTGGAGGATCAGGATATATCCAGAGAGCTTGAGCGTCTTTTCAAAAAGCGCCGTATTAACCTGATTACCAGTGCTAAGGTTATGACGGATACGATGCAGATCGTGGATAATCAAGTAACTATTCAAGCGGACAAGCAGGGAGAAATTATTGAGCTTAAAGCAGATAAAATACTGCTGTCCGTAGGACGGGAAGCGAATGTGACGGGAATAGGCCTTGAAAGCACTGATATCAAGACTGAGAAGGGCGTTATAAGGGTAAATCGCCATTTGCAAACGGCAGAGTCACATATTTATGCCATTGGTGATGTGATTGGAGGGCTGCAGCTTGCGCATGTAGCTGGTCATGAAGGTATCGCAGCGGTTGAGCATATCTGCGGGCTTGAACCTCATCCGATGGAAGACCATATGGTTCCAAAGTGTACATACACACGTCCTGAAATTGCAAATGTAGGATGGACGGAGAAACAGGCTGTGGAACAAGGCCGTAAGGTTAAGGTTGGCAAGTTTAGCTTCAAAGCCATTGGCAAGGCGCTAGTGTACGGTGAGTCGGACGGCTTTGTCAAAGTAGTGGCAGATGCGGATACGAACGACATTCTGGGAGTCCATATGATTGGTCCGCATGTAACTGATTATATTAGTGAGGCAGCTCTGGCCCAAGTGCTAAATGCAACGCCTTGGGAAGTTGGACAAACCATCCATCCACACCCTACGTTATCGGAGGCGATTGGCGAAGCCATGCTGGCTGTTGATGGTCGGGCTATTGGCAGCTAGGCGAAACAAAGGAATTGTATTCGGTGCAAATTGCGTTTATAATGATGTAGAGCCAAGTCTTAGGACCAGGTATCAAAAAATCAGGAAACAGGCTGTTCTATAAAAATGAAGGGCTTTCGTTTGTCTGTTAAAATGAGTGATTATACCACAAGGAGGCGGAATCTATGTCAATCGGCCAATTATCAAAGCATCAAAGCTTAGGTTTGTCGGATGAACAGGCTATCCAGATGTACACATATATGAATTTGGCGCGAAAATATGACGAACGTGCATTTATGCTGCAGCGAGCGGGCAAGGTGCCATTTCATGTTTCCGGTATTGGACAGGAAGCAGGACAGGTAGGCATGGCTTTTGCCATGCAGCCCCGCAAGGACTATTTTCTTCCTTATTATCGCGATTATGCTTTTGTGCTCTCGATTGGTGTGACTGTGAGGGATCTTATGCTTGCCCTCTTTTCCAAAGCGGAGGATCCGAGCAGCGGCGGACGGCAAATGCCGGGCCACTTCGGAGATAAGAAGCTTAACATCGTTACTGGCTCGTCGCCTGTAACAACCCAAGTTCCTCATGCAGTAGGCTTTGCTCTCGCAGCGAAGATGAAAAAGCAGGAATTTGTAAGCATAGCTACTTTTGGGGAAGGCTCCAGTAATCAGGGGGATTTTCACGAGGGTTGTAATTTTGCTGGTGTGCATAAGCTGCCTGTTATTTTTGTTTGTGAGAATAATCAATATGCGATTTCCGTGCCTTTGCACAAGCAAATATCAGGCAAGATTGCGGACAGAGCTATCGGATATGGCTTTCCAGGCTATCAAGTTGACGGAACGGATGCGCTGGAGGTATACCGTCTTATGAAGGAAGCCAGAGCCCGGGCTATCGAGGGTGAAGGCCCTACACTGATCGAGATTGTTACGTATCGCATATCACCACATTCCACCTCAGATGATGACATGCTGTACAGAACGAAGGAAGAAGTTGCTTTTAACCGCCAGAATGACGGTATCTTAAAATACAAGCAATACTTAGAAGACTGCGGCATTTGGAGTGAAGAGCAGGACCTGGAGCTTCAAGAGAAGCACAAGAAGGAAGTCCATGAAGCGACTCAGTACGCAGAAGCAGCGCCTTATCCGAAGCCGGAGGACACCCTCCTGCACGTGTATGCGGAAGGAGATGGACAATAAATTATGGCTGTTATCAACTATTTAGAAGCGATTCGTTCAGCGATGCAGGAGGAAATGCAGCAGGACGATAATGTGTTTGTGCTTGGAGAAGATGTGGGTAAAGGCGGAGTGCTGAATGCCACTAAGGGACTGCGTGATCTCTATGGTGAAGACCGCGTGCTCGATACTCCTCTAGCCGAATCGGCCATTGTCGGTGTAGCTATCGGAGCGGCCATGTATGGCATGAAGCCGATCGCGGAAATTCAGTTTGCCGATTTTATTTTTCCTGCTACTAACCAAATCATCAGTGAAGCGGCCAAAATCCGTTATCGCTCCAATAATGACTGGAATTGTCCGATTGTTATTCGTGCACCATACGGAGCGACCAGCTCAGGCGCTTTGTACCATTCGCAGTGCCCGGAATCCGTATTTTTTGGTACACCAGGCATCAAGATCGTTGCACCATCCAACCCCTATGATGCCAAAGGTTTGATGAAGGCGGCGATTCGTGACGCTGATCCTGTCCTTTATTTTGAACATAAGAAATGCTATCTTTCGATAACGGGGAACGTACCTGATGAAGATTACATCGTGCCTATTGGCAAAGCGGAAGTAAAGCGTCAAGGAAGCGACATTACGGTGATTTCATATGGGATCACTGTGAATTATGCGCTGCAGGCAGCGGAAGAGCTGGCTAAGGAAGGGATCAGCGCACACGTGCTAGACCTTCGCACCATTCAGCCGCTGGACGAGGAGGCCATCCTTGAAGCTGCGGCGAAGACGGGCAAGGTACTGATCGTTCATGAGGATAATAAGACCGGTGGTGTAGGTGCGGAAGTTTCAGCGATCATTGCTGAGGAGATGCTTTTTGATCTCGATGCTCCGATAAGCCGCCTTTGCGGGCCGGATGCCCCGGCTGTTGGCAACAATCCGCCGATGGAGAAATTTTTTCTGCTTAATACTGATAAACTCAAGGAAGCCATGCGCAAATTGGCACTGTTTTAATAGGAACTAGGAAGCTGATATTTTGAACCTGTTCGCAGCAAGTGCGACCGATGGTTTTTTCAATTTTTGGAATGGAGGTGCACGAACATGGCAAATGAACGGATAGTTGAGGTCACGGTTCCTCATCTGGCAGAAAGCCTTGTATCTGCAACAATAGGCAAATGGCTTAAGCAGCCTGGAGATTATATTGAACAATATGATGTAATTTGTGAGCTTTTTACGGAGAAAGTGAACACAGAGATGCCTTCTCCAATTGAGGGGAAATTGGTTGAAATTATATGCCGCGAAGGGGTTACTGCAGCGGTTGGTGAAGCGATTTGCTTGATCGAGGTACCCGCTTCTGCGGCTCAGGGAGCAAGTGGGTCCAATAATGGGAATCAGGCAGCTGAAGAGGTTGCAGAAACGAACAGTGCCGATCTTAGCATGAGAAACAGATTCTCCCCTGCTGTGCACCGGATGGCGTTGGATAACCATATTGACTTGCAGCAAGTAGCAGGAACTGGCTTAGGCGGAAGAATTACCCGCAAAGACATCGAGCTGGCAATAGCTGCAGGCACTAGTTCACATCCAGCAGCTCAAAGCGTGTCCACTGCAGCAGCGAACTTGTCACCAAAGCCTTCCAATGGGCAAACCGCCGCTAACAATGGGATACAAGCAAATGGAGATATCAAACCTGCAAAGGAGCCTGTTAGAAGCACGGGTATCCATCTTTCGGCTAATCCTCAGACACCTTTCATAGAGGTTGAAAGCCATGCCAGTGACACGCGCGGAGAGCATTTTATTGATATAACGCCAATGCGTAATGCTATAGCCAGCCATATGCGTCAGAGTGTAGCGGAAATCCCGCATGCCTGGACAACTATTGAGGTTGATGTTACGAATCTGGTTACCTTGCGGAATAAGGTGAAGGAGGAGTTTACTCGTCAGGAAGGGGTCAACTTGACTTACCTGGCCTTTCTGTTGAAAGCTGTTGTTGGAGCGATCAAGGACTACCCTATCATGAACTCTGTATGGGCCGTCGACAAAATTATCGTCAAACGCGATATTAATTTATCCCTGGCCGTCGGAACTGAAGATTCTGTAGTAACACCTGTCATTAAAATGGCTGATCAGAAAAATATTGCCGGACTGGCCAGAGAAATTGATGTGCTGACCAAAAAAGCAAGAACAGGCAAATTGACGCTTTCCGATATGCAGGGCGGTACTTTTACGATCAACAATACAGGCTCCTTCGGATCGATTCTCTCTTACCCGATTATCAACTATCCTCAGGCGGCCATATTGACCTTCGAATCGATTGTGAAGAAGCCTGTCGTCATTCAAGATATGATTGCGGTTCGTTCCATGGTGAATTTATGCCTATCGCTGGATCACCGGATTCTTGATGGTGTTATCTGCGGCAGATTTCTGCAGCGCGTCAAGGAAAACATGGAAGGATATAATTTGGAAACAAAACTATACTAAGCTAATAACAATAAGATCTGTCTTGCAATCGGCCAGGCTTAGAACAAAGCACTCGCTGTTAAAAGAATGCCAGACAATGTAATTGAGATTAACATCACATAAATGACAATTTTAAACCATAGCTTGTTGTTATACATGAATATTCACTCCTTTTTGTGAAACGGCTTGTATAAGTTCTATTGTAACCTAAACGTGGTATCGGAGGAAAGTGCATGATCCAGCAAAATCGTTTGATCCAGGAATTTATTTCCTTGGTGCAGGTGGACAGCGAAACAAGGTTCGAGCAGCAAATTTCCGAAGTGCTTAAGCAAAAATTTAAAGCAGCGGGCCTAACGGTGGAAGAAGATGACTCGGCAGATCGAAGCGGGCATGGAGCGGGCAATTTAATTTGTACCTTGGAAGCGGCCGCTTTGGATAACGCTGCAGCAGCCTCAGTTCCGACGCTGCTGTTCACCTCACATATGGACACAGTAGCGCCAGGCCAGGGGATTCGGCCACAGATTGGGACAGATGGCATTATCCGCAGTGATGGAACAACCATTCTTGGGAGCGATGACAAGGCGGGTATTGCCGCTATGTTAGAGGCGATTAAAGTGCTAAAGGAGCAAGGAATCCCTCATGGACCTTTGCAGTTCATTATTACTGCCGGTGAAGAATCTGGCTTGAAAGGCTCACGGGCTATGGATCCGAAATGGATCAAGGCTGCTTATGGCTATGCGCTCGATTCCAACGGAAGTATTGGCGATATTGCTACCGCTGCTCCAGGACGGGCCGAAATCACCATTATTTTTCAAGGGAAATCCGCTCATGCAGGGGTTAACCCGGAAGATGGCATCAGTGCCATTCAAGTGGCGAGTAAAGCCGTTGCCAGAATGAAGCTGGGCCGGATCGATAGTGAAACAACAGCCAACATTGGCAGTTTTTCCGGGATAGGTCCGTTGAATGTGGTCTGTGATCGTGTCAAGCTGGAAGCGGAAGCGCGCAGTATTGACCAGGTCAAGCTGGAGGCACAAGTACATTCGATGCGCCAAGCCTGTGAGGCTGCGGCGCTGGAAGCAGGCACAACGTGCGATTTTATTTCGGAAATCGTATATGCCTCCTATATGCATGAGGATGAAGCTCCTGTCGTTGCTTTAGCGGCAAGGGCGATGCAGAATATGGGCCTCACCGCGAAAACCTTCCATTCAGGCGGAGGAAGCGATGCCAACATTTTCAACGGAATGGGCCTTCCTACGGTTAACCTGGCTGTTGGCTACAAGGAAATTCACACAACGCAAGAACACATAGCTGTAAGTGATCTGGTACAAACAGCGGAGCTGGTCCTGGCAATCGTTAAAGAAGCGGCTAAAGGCGAATAATATACCATCATTGCAGCATACATATGTACATTAGAAATCCTTGAGAAAGGGTTTCTTTTTTTGTTGGGAAATCCATTGAACCAAGCGAATTGATGGCCATTTGGTCAAAAATATAGCGGCACAGGGGGAGAGAGAATGATGAATTGGGAAGTAGGCAAGGTGACGGGACAGCTTGAAGTCCGCGGCAACTTGCAAATTGTCGGTGTGAGGCTTCGCAATGATCAAATTGAAAAAGCTATCTATGAGGCAGTCAATCGCGACTTGCTCAAGCCAGGAGATAAAGTGCTGTTGAACACTACGGCGGAGAACCTTGGCCTAGGTTCAGGCGGGTATCATTTCGTTGTAGCTTTATTGGATTCTAACATTGAATGTGAGGTTGAGGATGAGATTGAGATCGAGATCGAGATCGAGGGAGAAGCTGAGGATAAGGATGGAGATAAAGCTGGAGATAAAGCTGGAGATAAAGCAAGTGGTACACAGGCTCTCACGGAAAAACAAAAAGCACGTTCCCGCGGGCATATCATGAAGCTGCCATATACGGCGATGCAAAGATCCGTTCTTACCGTGGAAGAGGAAGCCAGTCCCTACCATGCCCAATTTCAAGAGGCTCTTCAATTGGAAGGGATGCCAGTATTAATTGGGGAGCTGCATAGTATGCTTCCTATCGCCTTATGTTGGATTCGGTACCGGCAAGAGCAGGAAAAAGCCGTGAATTTAAATTCACAGTCGAAACGAAATAAACCAATCAAAATTGCCTATATAATGACCGATGGGGCGGCGCTTCCTCTGGCTTTTAGCGAGCATGCAGCAGCACTTGAAAAGCTTGGCTGGCTCGATATGACCATCACATATGGTCAGGCATATGGAGGCAGGCTTGAAGCGGTTAATAAATTTAGCGCCTTATTAGCCGCCAAGCATGCAGCGGCCGCAGATTTAGCCATTGTTACTATGGGACCAGGCATTACCGGAACAGCGACTCCATATGGGCACACAGGCGTGGAGGTAGGAGAGCTGGTAAATGCAGTTAATCTATTGGGTGGTTCACCCATTATTATTCCCCGTATTAGCTTCGCCGATCCGAGAGAGCGTCATCGGGGAATCAGTCATCATACCTTAACCTGTTTACATATTGCAGCTCTGACTGGAGCTGATGTACCGCTTCCGATGCTCCATGAGGAATTCACTAGCCTTATTGAAGAGCAGCTGCTGAAAAAAGGCAACTCGCATAAGCATCGTATTTTCTCAACTTCGGAGGTTAAGATTGCTGATGCAGAAGCCGCTCTGCGGCTTTATCCAAAGCTGATTACTTCGATGGGAAGAGGATGGCGTGAGGACCCGTCGTTTTTTTTAGCTGTCTTTTCCGCCGCGGATTGGGCATATAGACTGGCGCTGAAGGCTTCTGCTGAACAACTAAATAATCCGCCAACTTCATATCCCTGACTTCCCCTTGGGCCATTTTTTTGAGGTGCTGCTTGATTTCCCATACTTTTCCTACTAGACGAAAGTTTTGTTCTGCTACATAGCTTTTCATTATGAATCCCTCATTTATCCGAAGATTTGTAATTTTGTTCGGCAAATTTGTTATAATGAACGATATGCGTAAGTAGGACAAGATATACGTACTTTTTATTACCCAAACTTTTTTCTAACCTAACTAGGAGGCAAAGGAATGCATTATAAATCCAGCAAAAAATTCGAAGAAACTACAATCAGCACGCAAGAGGTATTTCAAGGGAAGATCATAACGCTTCAGGTAGACCAGGTACAGTTGCCAAATGGGCAAATCGCATCCAGAGAAATTATCAGACATCCGGGTGCTGTAGCTGTATTAGCACTTGTGGATAATAAAATGCTGGTCGTTGAGCAATACCGCAAACCGCTGGAGAGAAGTCAGGTGGAAATTCCGGCAGGCAAGCTGGATCCGGGCGAGGCTCCACTTGAAGCCGCTCTGCGTGAATTGGCAGAAGAGACGGGCTACCGTGCAGGTTCCCTGAAATTGATTTCCTCCTTCTCTACATCACCCGGATTTGCCGATGAAATTATTCATATGTATCTTGCAGAAAACCTGATAAAGGGTGAGGCAGCTCCTGATGAGGATGAATTTCTCGAATGTGAGGCAATCACACTGGATGAGGCCAAGCAATATATGCAAGAACAAAGAATCAGTGATGCCAAAACGATAATGGCCGTATATGCATGGCAAATTTATCAACTCACAGGACAAATCGGATGAATCCTTTGAATTCGTTAAATCCATTAAATCCATTAAATCCATTAAATCCATTAAATCCACTGAATCCCTATTATGTGGATCTTCATATACACATTGGCCGTACAGAACGGGGAAATGCGGTGAAAATTAGTGCCGCCAGCAATCTCACCTTTTTCAATATTGCCAAGGAGGCTTCTGAACGCAAAGGGATTGAGATGATTGGCATCATTGACTGTCATTCTCCGTCGGTTCAGGAAGAGATTATGCACTATCTCGATCGGGGAGATATGGTCGAGCTGGAGGGAGGGGGAATCCGCTACCACAATACGACCATTTTGCTGGGCAGTGAGATCGAGGTGAGAGATCCGGGAATGGGCCCTGCTCATTTACTAGCCTATATGCCAGATCTCAAAACGATGCAGGATTTCACATGCTGGATGACCAAGCATATGAAAAATGTGGAGCTCAGCTCACAGCGAATCTATGTGCCGGCAAGTGCTCTGCAGGAGGAAGTGCTGGGCAGAGGGGGCATCCTGATCCCAGCGCATATATTTACCCCGCACAAAAGTGTGTACGGCAGCACGGATCGGATGGAGCATTTGCTGAACCTGGATGGCATTGCCGCGGTAGAGCTCGGTCTTAGCTCAGATTCTGAGATGGCCGGAACAATCTCAGAGCTTGACCGTTACACCTTTGTGACGAACTCAGATGCTCATTCCTTAGGTAAAATCGGCCGTGAATACAATATAATGACACTGGCGGAGGCTAATTTCGCGGAGCTTGTAAAAGCGCTGCAGCGCAAGGAAGGCAGAATGGTTTCAGCCAACTACGGCCTCAATCCCCGTTTGGGCAAATATCATCGTACCTATTGCGGACAGTGTGAGTCCATAGTAGATGAGCGTGAGACGAGTATCGAGCGCTGTCTGTACTGCGGCAGCAGCAAAATCATCAAAGGCGTTATGGACCGAATCCAGTCCCTGTCCGACCGCGAAGAGCCGTTTTTTCCTTCCTACCGTCCACCCTATCATTTTCAGGTTCCATTGGAGTTTATTCCAGGACTTGGGCCTAAAAAAATAGATCTGCTTCTCGCTAGGTTCGGCACCGAAATGAATATTTTGCACAGTGTCGGCTTTGAGCAGCTGGCTGCAGTGCTCGGTATTGAGCTGGCTGATTATATTGTCCAGGCGAGAGAAGGCAGGCTAGATTTGGAAGTAGGCGGCGGCGGGCGCTATGGGAGGATTTTACGGAAGAATTAGAAGAATCATATTCATAGATTCACTCTTTGCCGCATATCCTTGTCTTTGTAGGATGTCTAGTGCGGGAAAGGGGCGGCATGATGAACGGGAAGCTGACGATGAAGCAATTTATGAAAGAGAATCTATCCTTGTATGTGTTTGTCTCAGTGCTGTTTGTAATTGGTGTTGTATTTGGAGCTGTGATGGTGAATGCATTGTCGCTGGAGCAAAAGCAGGAGATGAGCCGCTATCTCGGCAGTTTTTTTCAAGAGGTTAATGGTGGTATGCAAATTGAGGGAGGGCAATCGTTTCAGCAAGCCTTTGGCATGCATATGAAATGGATATTGCTAATCTGGCTCTTCGGACTTTCTGTTATCGGACTGCCGCTTGTTCTAATTCTTGATTTCCTCAAGGGTGTACTTATAGGCTTCACTGTCGGTTATTTAGTGGCTCAATTTTCTTGGAAGGGCATGCTTTTTGCGCTAGTATCTGTAGCTCCGCAAAACCTGATTGTCATCCCCGCTTTGCTCATTTGCAGTGTATCGGCCATGGCCTTTTCTATTTATATAATTAAGAATCGTTTCATACAAAGGCGAGGAGCTATTTATCATCCTTTTATGAGGTATGTCTCGATTACCCTGTTAATGGGTGTTTTTCTGTTTGCTGCTGCTCTCTGGGAAGGATATGTCTCCCTGGATGTGATCAAGTGGGTTACGCCAATGCTCGCAGGTATCAATTGAAAAACGGGATATACTCGAGTTTAAGACATTTAGCAAATGTTTGACTTTGTTGGCTTGCTCCCCCTATAATGAAGAAAGTGGCGTCTTATATGAAGAGCCTTTAGCCGTTTTGAGGGGGAGTAGCATGGAAGCAAGAATTGATAAGATTAAACAGCAGCTGCAAACCGAAGGGTATAAGCTGACCCCTCAGCGGGAAGCGACGGTGCGGGTATTGCTAGAGAATGAGGCCGATCATCTCAGTGCTGAAGACGTGTATATGCTCGTCAAGGATAAAGCTCCGGAGATAGGTTTGGCAACCGTATATAGAACACTTGAACTGTTAAGCGAGCTCCATGTGCTGGAGAAAATGAATTTCGGAGACGGAGTTGCCCGTTACGATCTTCGGGACGACAGCACGCATCATCACCATCATCATTTGATATGTACACAATGTGGTGCTGTAGATGAGATTATGGAAGACTGGCTAACTCCATTGGAGGAACGACTGGAACAAGAGTTTAATTTCGAAGTTCTCGATCATCGACTTGATTTTCAAGGAATTTGCTTCCGCTGCAAGGGGACAAGCAAGCCAGAGTCAACCGACTAATTTCTTAAACCACGGTGCCCTCAATAGTTGAGGGGCGATATGTATAAAATAAGCAAATAATGCCGATATTCCGCAAGCACGGATATCGGCATTATTTGCTGAGGAAGCGCCTACTCATTATAGCCACTTTGCGGGTTCCAAATTTCATTTGGATGGACTTGCTCTGCGGACATGTATGGAGCCGATTCCAATTTTAATTTTGCTACTATCATATATCCCCCGAATTCAAGGGCTTGTTCATACTGCTGTGCTTCATACTCTGAAAGACCGATAGCTTCCATTTCTTCCAGCAGCCGCTCGCCCTGTGAGAGATATAAGTTGGCTAATGAGTCGCTTAACCCCTCGTCTGCTGCAGCCGCTCGCTGTGTACCCGATATTTCTGCTAACTCTTCCGCTTTTTGGGCATCCATAGTTAATACGTATATTTGACTCAGCGGATAGCTTTCTTTCTGAAGCGTTAGTATGTGCCGTAAGGCTTGCTCTTCATCATTAACGATGTCCACTTTGTAATCCATGTTAGTCCCTCCTGGTTTTCTTATTTATGCTAACTATTTAACCTGTAAGGTTTGCTGTGAAACAAGGGGTTTATTTGATCTGGAACGAGATTTTTTGTAAGATTCAATTGTCAGTTTAAAGGTTACTTATAAAGAGAAATGTCAATAAATGAATATAGTGCATTCAACAAAATAAACAAAGGAATTAATAGGTGAATGAATCATGCATATTCTAATTGTAGATGATAATCCGGTTAATCTCATTGTCATTGAGAAAATATTAAAGAGTGCAGGATACATGGATTATACAGCGATGACGTCGGCCATGGAGCTTTTTGACTATTTGAAAAATGATTCCATAGAAACGAACTATAATCCTGTAGATTTGATCCTCATGGACATCATGATGCCTATCATGGATGGGATTGAGGCCTGCCGGCAAATTCAACGCGTAGAGCGCTTGAGAGACATTCCGATCATTATGGTTACCGCATTGGGAGATTCTCTTAAGCTTGCAGAAGCTCTTGAAGCAGGGGCGATTGATTATGTGATAAAGCCAATAAATAAAATTGAGCTTATTGCTCGCATCCGGGTTGCTTTAAGGCTTAAGTATGAGAAAGATTGGCATAAGGAAAATGAGCAGCGAATTCGTCATGAGCTAGAACTGGCGAAGCAGGTTCAGAGCAATGTGCTCAGTCTGCCACTTCAGAATGAACAAATTGAAATTAAAGCAGTATACCACCCGTCTTCTGAGCTAGCTGGGGATTATTATGCCTGGTATCAAATTGATGAAGATCGATACGGGGTTATTTTGCTGGACATTATGGGCCATGGCATTTCATCATCACTCGTTTGTATGTTTATCTCCTCCGTCATGCAGGATACGATAACGAAGTATGTCTCCCCGGAGATTGTGATTGCTGAATTAAATCGCTATATGAACCAATTGAACAGCCGCAATCAACAGATCAATTATTACTTCACGGCTATCTATCTGCTCATTGATGTTAAGAACAGAACGATCGAATATGTCAATGCAGGACATCCGCCAGGTTTGATCCTTGAGAATGGAGTCGTTAAGGCTGAACTCAATCAAGGGTCTTGTGCTGTCGGTTTTTTTGGGCAAATGGACATTCAGAAGGCGATATTGAAGTTCGAGAATTCCATTGAAATTGTTATGTATACCGATGGGCTGCTCGAAGCTTTGGAGGAGCCTGAACAAGAGCCTCTCCACAGATTGACGGAGGAACTGACGCGCTGTACAGGCCTGGACCTTTCGTGCATCATCGATAATCTGCTTCCCCCTGAAGTGCTAGATATACAGTCTGACGATATTTGTATTGTCAGGATTACAGTGCCTTGACAGCATCGGAAAAGAGCTTTTCTGAGAGGGTGAGCTACATTGAAAATGAGAACAAAGCTGTTTCTCGGCTTTGGTATTTTACTACTGCTTATGTTCGCACTCGCAGGCACTGGACTAAACCGGATGACGAGTATTGACCGAAGCTTGGATGAAATGTACGACAACCAGTATGAGAAGCTGCGGCTTGCGGCTAATCTTCGAGTGGATGTGAGCCGGCTCGGCAAAAACATCGCTAATCTAATACTAAGCGAAAGCAACGAGGATCTCTCCAAAAACCAATTGGCGATTTTTACCTCTAGCGATAAAGTAACGGAAATGCTGAAACGGGTAAGTAGCGAATATAACGGTGAGGTTGAGCGTCAAATCGCTAATAACATCATCGAAAATGGCAATAAATATTTAGACCTTAAGGATGAAATTATTACACAGGTTGTAAACGGGAATCAGGAAACAGGCCGAGATTTGCGGGCAAATGAGGGAGCGAAGCTGCAAGAAACCCTTCTGGTATCCATAGATAATATGACGAGCTATCAAGAAGAAGCGATGAATACCGCTCTTATGGAAGCCAAACAAACGAATTCTGAGACGATTGCCTATACCGGGCTTCTGACACTGACGAGCTTGTTATTAGGCGGAGGTGTCATGATTTGGATTGTAGTCAGCTTAACCAAAGGTCTCAACATGGTGTCTGGCATGATTATGAACGTGGAACGCTCTAATAATCATCGCACACATCGTATCCAAGTCGTATCTAACGACGAGTTCGGAGAGCTTGGCAGAATCTTTAACAAGATGACGATGGAGCTTGAGGAAACAGCAGAAAGCGAGCGTTTGCTCAGTAAATCCAATAGAGAGCAAGCGCTGCTTAAAACCAATCTTGTGCAAATGACAACACTTCTTCAAGGTTTTGAGGATTTGTATGGGCTCGCCCAAACCTTTATTGGAGAAGTGTGCCGTATGACGAGTTCCAGCTATGGGGCTTTTTATATTCTTGAAAAACAGGATGGGAAGAAGTTTCTGAAGCTCTATGCTACATATGCCCGTAACGGAAGCCGGGGCTTAACAGCTGCTGAAAAAATTCAGCTAGGCCAAGGCCTGATCGGACAAAGCGCACTGGATAAGAAAACTATATTTCTAAACGAGGTTCCGGCCGATTATGTAAATATTAGCTCTGCGTTCGGTGATATCGATCCTTTATCACTGCTGATTAGTCCTGTTTTTTTTGAAGAGGAGGTTGTTGCCGTTTTTGAGATTTCTTCGCTGAAGAGCTTTACAGACCTCAAGCTTGAACTGTCGGAGCAGCTGTCTGACAGCTTGGGCATTCTTCTCAATAACATTCGTGGACGGATGAAGGTAGAGGAACTGCTGCGGATTTCTCAGGCTTTGACCGAAGAACTCCAACGGCAATCGGAGGAATTGATGTCGCAGAAGGATGAGCTCAAAAGCTCGTATGATAAGCTGGAGCATCAAGCCATAGAGCTATCCGTGGCTTCCAAATATAAATCGGAGTTTCTGGCGAATATGTCCCATGAGCTCAGAACACCTCTGAACAGCTTGTTAATTTTATCCCAATTGCTAGCACACAATAAGGAAGGCAACTTGACAGATAAGCAGATTGAATATGCGGAAACGATTCATACTTCAGGGCAGGAATTATTAAAATTGATTGATGATGTGCTTGATTTATCGAAAATTGAGTCGGGCAAGTTGGATCTGCAGCAAGAATCCGTTAGTATCCAGGAAATTGCCCAATCTATTCTTAGAGCCTTTCAGCCATTAGCTGAACAGAAGGGGTTGAAATTTGCGATTCAAGTTAGTCCGGATTTCCCGGAGCAGTTAATGACAGACCGTCAAAGATTGATGCAAATTCTGAGGAATCTGCTCTCCAATGCGATCAAATTTACGAATAAAGGTGAAGTGAAAATCAATTTTTACCGCGATTGGCGCCACTCCTCTATGGTAACGTTCAGTGTCGAGGATACGGGAATCGGTATACCTGTGGATAAACAGGAAATGATTTTCGAAGCCTTCCGTCAAGCAGACGGGACAACCGGACGTAAATATGGGGGCACAGGTTTAGGTCTTTCGATCAGCCGTGAATTCGCGCAGCTCTTGGGCGGGGAGATTCAGCTTGAGAGCGAGGAAGGACGGGGAAGCCGCTTTACACTGTTTCTTCCAGAGGAGCAGCTAGGCCTTCCTTCTTCGGGTCTGAAGGAGTCGGCAGCAAGTCTTCAATCTGAAGTAACTAGGGAATATAAAAAGATCTTGCCCATGCGTTGGGAGAGATCCTCTATGGAGAACTCACTCGATCTGGCCGGAAAAAGACTGCTGCTGGTGGATGATGACATCCGGAATTTATATTCCCTAACGAACTTGCTGGAGAGCTTCGGGATGATCATCACTCATGCTGAGACGGGTGTGCAGGCTATTGAATTGCTGCGGAAGAATCCTAACCTTGATTTAATTATTATGGATGTGATGATGCCAGAAATGGACGGGTATGAAGCGATGCGGCAAATTCGTGGCCTGCCTGAACTGGCGAAGATACCTATTATTGCGCTAACTGCCAAGGCAATGAGAGAAGACAAAGAGAAATGCATACAGGCCGGGGCATCCGATTATGTGACCAAGCCGGTTCAGGCGGAGCAGCTGTTGTCTTTAGTTCAAGTATGGTTATGTAAGAAATAAAGGAGGGAGAGTGGACGCGGTGTGTGCGAATTTTAATGATAGGAATCAGATCGCTTCCGCCTTGGAAAAAAATGATGAATTAGAGATGATTGAAATCAAGCTGCTTCTCGAAGGCATTTATCGTTTGTATGGATATGATTACCGCAATTATAATTACGCTTCTATCCGCCGCCGCATTCTTCTTCGTATGAATGCCGAACAACTGGATACGATTTCCGCTCTTCAGAATAAGGTACTTCACGATCATGACTGTCTGAAAAGACTATTGTCTAATATGGTCATTTCGGTTACGGAAATGTATCGTGATCCGGATGTTTTCGCATTATTTCGCAGTAAGCTTGTTCCCTGGCTGCGGACACTTCCTGCTATTCGGATTTGGCACGCAGGCTGCTCAACAGGTGAAGAAGTATATTCGATCGCGATGCTGCTGCATGAAGAAGGCTTGTATGAGAAGACACGAATTTACGCCACGGATATTCATGAAGAAGCGCTTCAAATCGCGGAGAGTGCCACGTATCCGTTGAAAAACATGCAGATCTACACGAAGAATTACCAGCAATCCGGTGGAATCAATGCATTCTCTCAATACTACAAAGCAGGCAAGGATCATGTTACCTTTCATGATTTTCTCAAGGATAATATTATATTTGCTGAACATAATCTGGTTACGGACGGCTCATTTAACGAGTTTCATGTTATATTTTGCCGTAATGTGCTAATATATTTTAATAATGAGTTGCAGGATCGGGTACATCATCTGTTTTATAACAGCTTAGGCAAAAACGGTTTTCTCATCCTTGGGCAGAACGAATCCATTTCATTTTCCAAGCATCAAGCCAGCTATGAGCAGTTGGACCCATCCGCTAGAATATATCGCAAAATTCGTTAAGCTTTAAGAAAGTGAGAATGTGTAGAAAAGAGGCGTTCAAACTGATTTGGAATGAATCTGTCGACATATTGCTGGTAGATGATCAACCGGAAAACTTGCTAGCCCTTGAATCCGTGCTTGATTGCAGCGGTTACAATCTAGTAAAAGCCAATTCAGGAGTAGAGGCACTCCGGTGTTTACTGAAGCGGGATTTTGCGGTTATCGTTCTAGATGTTCAGATGCCCGGAATGGATGGATTCGAAACCGCCCAGTGGATTAAATCAAGAGAAAAAACGAAGGCAATCCCCATTATTTTCATAACTGCCTCGACCAGGGAAGAGGAGTTTGCGTTTACGGCCTATTCCGTCGGTGCTATTGATTTTATGGTTAAACCATTCTCGCCTACCATTTTGAAAAGCAAGATTGAAGGCTTTGTGCAGATGCACAAAATTCAAAAGAAGCTGCAGCTGCAGACCGAGCTGCTCAATCAGCAGACCGAAGAAATGCAGGTCGCCAAAGAAGCTGCGGAGGCCGCGGCGAAGGCGAAATCTGAATTTCTGGCGATTATGAGCCATGAAATCCGCACACCTATGAATGGTGTTATTGCAATGGCGGATTTGCTGCTGGAAACGGAGCTTACCCAGGACCAAAGGGATTATGCGGAAACGATTCATAAGAGCGGAAATGCATTATTGCTGATTATTAATGATATTCTGGATTTATCGAAGATGGAGTCAGGCAAGATGGAGCTATTTGAGGAACCTTTCGATCTCAGTGATTGTATCGGGGAAACACTCGATTTGTTCAGCCTGGATTGCCGTAAAAAATCGCTTGATCTGATTTATAATATTGATCCTAAGATTCCGGAAAATCTGTTAGGGGACGTAGTTCGTTTAAGACAAATTCTCCTTAACCTTGTAGGAAATGCTGTGAAATTTACCGAGTCAGGCCGGATTGATGTTTTCGTTCGTTTGAAAGAGACCAAGGGAAATAGTCTGGAAGTAGAATTTACAGTCAGGGATACGGGGATTGGCATTGATGAAATTTTTATTAATAGGTTATTCCAACCCTTTTCACAATCAGATTCGTCGACGACACGCAAGTTTGGCGGAACGGGCCTGGGATTAGCTATAAGTAAAAGTTTGGTTGAATTAATGAGTGGAACGATTGGTGTCAAGCGAAATGATGGGCCAGGGACTTCTTTCATTTTCACTGTATTACTCTATAAAGCTCACTGAACTTAACAGTCAGGGGCTTTATTTTTTTGCCAATTCTAGCTAATTTATGTTTCAAATCTACTATAGGCGTTTAAATATTACTTATGATGCTCCCCCGGAAAGGTGGAAAAAAGCGAATAATTAAGAACAAAACAGGAAGGAATTGGGTGAAAATAATGAGTAAAAAGGAATGTATGGCCATGCTTCTGGCAGGAGGCGAAGGACGACGATTGCATCCGTTAACCCTCCATACCGCTAAGCCTGCGGTTCATTTTGGCGGTTCCTACCGCATGATAGATTTTGCCTTAAGTAATTGCTCGAATTCAGGTATTCATACTATTGGTGTAGTAACACAGTATAAGCCTGACGCCCTGCACAAACATATTGGAAGAGGCTCCTCCTGGGTGAATCGCAGTTCTAAAGGTGAGGTGGCGCTGCTGCATCCCGCTGATAAAGATAATGTGTATGCTGGTACAGCAGATGCTATTTACCAGAATAGAACTTTTATTAACCGGCATGATCCTGAATATGTCCTAATCCTTTCGGCTGACCATATTTATCGGATGGATTATCAAGCGATGCTGGAGCAGCATAAACGAAACAAAGCAGATGTGACAGTCGCGGTTACCCCTGTGAAATGGGAGGAAGCCTCCCGGTTTGGAATATTAAGTACGGATGAAGAAGGACGTATAAGCCGTTTTTGTGAGAAGCCGGCTGAACCGGAAAGTAATTTGGCATCGATGGGTATTTATATTTTTAATTGGAAATATCTAGAATCTTTATTGATAAAGGATAAAAACGCTGCGGACTCAAGTCATGATTTCGGTAAGGATTTACTTCCCGCAATTATTGAGCAAGGAGCTAACATATATGCATACTCGTTTAAAGGCTACTGGAGAGATGTTGGTACGATTGAAAGCTTATGGCAAGCCAATATGGATATGCTGCTTAATTCAGAGCTATTACCTTGGCAGGACCAGCAGGCTAAGGTATACACCGCTTGCACCGACCAGGCTCCTAAATACATCCAATCGAGTCCTAGGGTCAAACGTTCTGTTGTAAGTGACAGATGTGCTGTCAGGGGCAAGGTAGAGCGTTCTGTGATTTCATTCGGAGTGCAGATCGGAGAAGGCAGTATGATTGAGGATAGTGTGATTATGCCGGGTGTTACGATCGGAAGGAACGCGGTAATTAAAAAGGCGATTATCGGAGAAGGCACTTATGTGGGAGATGAGGTGATCATTCAAGGTACGGGGAGAAATGATATTGCTGTAATAGGCGAGAAGGAAACCATAGTGACCAAAATGGACAAGCCGGCCGCTCGTTTTTTTTCTACAGATTGGATGAGATGGATCAGTTCACCCTCGTAATAACAGGTAAGCAACCATTAACAAACGCATAGGAGGAGTAAATAATGAGTTATTCTATTGTAGTGGCAGATTTTGAAAAGGATGTAAAAAAGGCAATCCTGCAGTTCAAGGAAGCTGGTTTCAAGCCGCATCAAATTCATGTGCTTGCCTACGATAATGAACAAAATAAGGAACTGCTTGCTCAGCAATGTGTTAGCCGTATCGGGATGGCTACCATGACGATGAATCAAATGCAATCTGATTTATTTCGTTCTACAGGCTGTGAGCTGCGTTCTAAGCTGATGTCATTTGGCTGGTCTCCTACGACTGTTCATTACTATGAGCATGAGCTGGAGAATGGTCGAATAGTGGTTGCTGTTTGTCATGAAGATTTGGTTCATTAATAATGAATCCTGCTTCTTATGAAATATACTTAGCCAAAAAAGAAACCAACCTTATGCAGTGGAAGCGTAAGAGCATCCATTAAGCGAAGGGAGGTTTCTTTTATTTTGATATATAAGAAAGTGAAGACCATTCAAAGGAACAAATCTTTAGACTCTCAGGTTGGGATCCCTATTTTTCGTAAACTTGTTGACGCCATGATTCAATTCCAGCACAATGGGGTAAGTATGTAAAAAGCATTAAAGGAGTGGTCAGATGATTATTGAATGGAGTGTAGCAGTAATCGCTCTTGCTTTTGTGGTATTGGTAGTGTATTTGATTATAACGCTGCGTTCATTAAGCGCAATGATTCAAAACACAAGCCAAACTCTCAGTAATGTGGAGAAGCAAGTCGGAGCCTTAACTACCGACACGAGTGAACTGCTGCAGCATACGAAAGAAATTGTGGTAGACGTACAAGGGAAGCTTCAAGCAATGAATTCAGCGTTCGCTTCCTTTAAGCAATCTGGTGAAGCAGCCAAGGAAGTGACCACTTCTGTACGACAGGTTTCAAGCGCTGTTGCGGATTTTATCCGTGCCAAGAAGCCTGAAAGGCTTGAGAAGCCAGTAAAGCAAAATACGGCTGTAGATCGTACAGCGGAAATTATTAAAGTCATTCCTGTTTTTTTAGAGCTTTTTCGTAAGCTAAGAAAATCACCTTAACATTTAGATGGAGGCATAAACAATGATTGAACCTAAATTTCAGCTTACAAAGGAAGTTACGGAAAGCAGCAATATTTTATTTTTAAAAGGGGATTTGGATTTATCGCAAGCGGCAGACATGCGTTCCGCTATTGACCCTTTGGTTGCGGAAGCCGGAAAAAAGCTTGTACTTAACTTACGTGACCTGAGCTATATTGACAGTACTGGAATTGGTGTTATCGTATCCATCTTGAAAGCAAGAGATGCCCTGAAAGCACCTTTTCAAGTAGAAGCCATTCCTGCTAAAATTCAGCGGTTATTCGATATTACGGGCCTGAGCCCCTTCTTAACAGCTTGATAACATACACGCCCTGAGTAGAAAGGAAAGAGACCACTTATGAAACTCCCTAACCGACCCGTTAGTATGACTTTGCCCGCAGAAGCGGAATATCTGGATTTAGTGCGATTCACGCTTTATGGGATCGCTACACGTTTGGGTTTCTCTTATGAAGAAACAGAAGACATGAAGGTGGCTGTATCAGAAGCCTGCAACAACGTTGTGATTCATGCGTATGAACCAGGCAGCTCCGGCTTAATTGCCATTCGTTTTGAGCCTTCTGCAGAAGGCTTGCGCATCTTTGTTAAGGATGAAGGTACCAGCTTTGATACTGGTAAACTGCAGGCTTCAACATCCATGCATGATAAAACCCTAGACGACACGCAAGTGGGAGGGTTAGGTCTATATTTAATGCAGGCACTCATGGATGAAGTGGAGGTGAAATCTAACTGCGGAACCGAGGTCATATTAACAAAGATGCTAATTAAAAGCGAGGAAATGGTATGAGTATAAACTCTGAACCGCGAGAAGTTCCATCTGTATATGAATTAATTATGGAATACCAGCAGACAGAATGTAATGAAATTGCTACTACCTTGCTTGTGAAATACGAGCCCATGGTCAAAATGGCAGCCGGAAAGATTTCAAGAAGCCGGCCCGATCTTTATGAGGATTTAGTTCAAGTTGGTCATATGTCGCTGCTGCGGCTATTTAAACAATATGATGTCACATTAGGTGTACAATTTGAGCCTTACATGATGAAAAGTATTATAGGTCATATGAAAAACTTTTTGCGAGATAAGTCCTGGTATATTCAAGTGCCCAGACGTATCAAGGAAAAAGGCTTTCAACTTCAAAATGCTATCGATAACCTGACCGCCAGACTGGAACGTTCTCCCAAGGTGGAAGAAATAGCTGAAGAAGTAGGTTTAACTGAGGAAGAGACGATAGAAATATTGGCTGGCCGCGAATGTTATCATTATGTTTCCTTGGATACACCGTTATCTGAAGAGGAAAATGGCGCAACGATTGGGGATATTCTAGCTACATCGTTGGATGAGTACCGCAAAGTGGATAGTAAGCTGGATTTGCAGGAAGCCCTAACGATTATTAAGGATGACGAAAGAAAGGTATTAGAGCTGGCTTATGTTCAGGGCCATTCCCAGAGAGCGATTGCAGATGAGTTAAATGTATCGCAAATGAGTGTATCTCGAATGCAGCGGAGAGCACTGGATAAACTGCGTTCTTATTTTGCCGAAAAGGGTCAATCACCGGACTTTTAAATAGACTTTTTAAAATAAAAATAGAAGAATCTAAGAACCGTCAAGAATTATTCTGGCGGTTCTTTGCTATTTTGCAGACTGCAGGATGCGAAGCAAAAAAAGACCCAACCATCTGCTGGTCAGGTCTGTCTTTTGAATTAGTGAATTAGTAAATTATTGGGTTTTCTCATTGCTGCTTTCATCTTTGCTCTCATCATGAGCTTCTGTGGAAGCTTCCTTTTTGGACTGATCATCAGAGAGTACGTCTTCGCTGAGCGAAGTGGTAAGCTTGTCCGCTGTTTTGGAATTTTTAATTTGCTCCATCAGCCGGGCAGAGGATTCCATCGCTTCTCCGTACAAGGCGTGCGCCCGGTCAAGAAGGTCAGCTGTCTCTTCAACGGCAAGCTCTGATTTTTTCATTGCATTTTTAAACAGCCTTTCTCCTTTTTCTTGTAAATCCAAGGCTGTCTGGTATACATCGCTTCTTAATTCTCTTCCTGATTTAGGGGCCAACAGGAGGGCTGCGATAGCCCCCGCGGCACCTCCTACAATAGCTGCAATTAAAACTCCACTGTTATTATCGTTCGACATGAAAACAACTCCTTTAATAGGTTTAATATCATTATACCACTAAGTGATGGGTTTTCTCATTATCTTCGAAAGAAGCCCAAGTAAAAACACGAACAATGCTGCTCCGATGATGGCAGGTACTACTGCAAAACCGAAAATAACAGGCCCCCATGCTCCCAATAAGATATAACCAAGCCATGCTCCCACAAAACCGGTTATCATCGAGCCTATAATGCCTCCAGCTATACTGCTGCCTATAATAGCATGCCCAATTGATCCAATGACAATTGCCATGATGATCGTAATCAGCAGGTTTAACATATGGCAACACTCCTTACCTAATTTGTACGATTATATAAAATGTATAACCTATATAAGTGAATAACCGTAAAAGCCGTTTTTTGAATCAAACTTGAGAACACATATTCAGACGTTGTTAAGGCACACTAACTGAAAAAGGAAGAAATCATTCCCATGGAGGACATACTATGATTATTGGTATACCCAAAGAAATTAAAAGTAATGAGAACCGCGTTGCAGTAACACCCGCTGGGGTAGGAATGCTTCATGCAGCGGGGCATGCGGTAATTATTGAAGCAGGTGCTGGAGAAGGCAGCGGGTTTACTGACGAAGAATACAGGATAGCTGGAGCAAGCATGCTTCCTGAAGCAGCTGAGGTTTGGAAGAGAAGTGAAATGATTATGAAAGTGAAGGAGCCGCTGCCAGGGGAGTACGAATATTTTCGAGAGAACCTGATTATATTTACCTATTTGCACCTTGCTGCTGCCCGTGATTTGCTTCAGCACTTAATACACAAGCAAGTTACAGGCATTGCCTATGAGACCATTCAAACGGTCAGCGGCAGCTTGCCACTGCTATCGCCAATGAGTGAGGTAGCAGGCAGAATGTCTGTACAGATCGGTGCTCATTTTCTCGAAAAGTCTTTTGGTGGCAGGGGTGTTTTGCTTGGGGGCGTACCGGGTGTGCCTCCTGGGAATGTGATTATACTTGGAGGAGGCATTGTAGGAACGAATGCGGCCAAGATGGCCTTAGGTTTAGGTGCGGATGTCGTCATCATTGAAAGAAACGTAGAGCGCATGAGGCAATTAGATGATATTTTTCAAGGTCGCTTGCGGACACTGATGTCTAATCCATACAACATCGCCCATGCCGTGCAGAAAGCGGATTTATTAATCGGTGCTGTCCTGATCCCGGGAGCAAGAGCGCCTAAGCTGGTTACCGAAGAAATGGTCAAACAGATGAAGGCGGGAAGTGTCATTGTGGATGTGGCGGTTGATCAGGGCGGAACAATTGAAACGATTGACCGTGTTACTACTCATGACGATCCTGTTTATTTGAAGCATGATGTACTTCACTATGCAGTGGCCAATATGCCGGGTGCTGTTCCTAGAACTTCGACACTTGCTCTAACGAATGTTACGATCTCGTATGCGCTTGAGCTTGCGAATAAGGGGTTAACCCGCGCGGTAGCCGAGAATAACACACTTTCCCCGGGAATCAATACCTTTAAAGGCTGGGTGACGCATCCCGCTGTTGCAGAAGCTTTGGGAGTTCCTTATACGAATCTGGTGAATTTGTCATAGCGACTTGTCATAAAAAAAATGCCGGGATCATATTCTGTCCTTAAGAATGGAGGGACGACTATGATCTTTTCCTATCATAAATGGATGGCCAGGCTTCGGTTTATTGTTTTGTTTATGGTTCTAACCTTTATGCTTTACCATCTTTTGCTGCTAATGACGCAATGGACCCAGCCTGTAGAGAAATACAAAACACCTGGAGGCAGAGCGGAAAAGGTGTTTCATCAGCGTGCCTATGAGCCTAATTCTGGTACACTTGCGGATCGTTTACGCTTCTTCTATTGGTATGGGGAATAATTGAAAAAAGGATATTCATAGTCACGTGTGGAATGCTTCATGAACAGGAATAACTTGATAATGAAGGAGCTTAACCAAGATGCTGACTAATTTGCAATCCTTCCTCCGCTTTTTAACTATAGAACGAGGGCTTGCACAAAGTACTACGGAAGCGTATGAGCGCGACCTTGAGCAATATATCGCTTTTCTCAAGCAGCAGGGAATATCTACGTGGAAGGAATCAGGTAAATCACAGATTACTTTATTTATAAATAAAAAAAAGCAGAGCGGCTGTGCAGCTGCTACCCTTTCCAGAGTGATGGTATCTATCCGGGCCTTGTATCAATATTTGGTCCAAACACATATTCTGGAGGCAGATCCTTCGCAAGGCATGGCAAATCCAAAGCTGGAGAAAAAACCGCCCTCCGTCATTACCATTCAAGAGGTTGAGCTTCTTTTGGAAGCACCCGCTACGAATCATGCCTATGGTGTTCGCGACAAGGCGATGCTTGAGCTATTGTATGCAACCGGAATAAGGGTTTCTGAACTTATCTCATTAGATCTGGATGATATAAATTTGCAAATGGGGTATATAAGGTGCATCGGTACGGGCAGTAAGGAAAGAATGATTCCGATTGGCAATATGGCTATTCGCAGCTTGGAAGCTTATATGCAAGATGCTAGAGCACAGCTTATTAAAACGTCTGACCCGCTAGAAGCGCTGTTTGTAGGACATTTGGGAACACGGATGACCAGGCAGGGATTTTGGAAAATTCTGAAACGTTATGCCCAGGATATAAATATTAACAAGCCTATTACCCCGCATACCTTAAGGCATTCGTTCGCAGCGCATTTGCTTGAGAATGGGGCAGACCTAAGGACATTGCAGGAAATGCTCGGACATGCTGATATAGCCGCTACACAAATCTATGCACAAGCTAGCAAATTGAAAATGAAAGAAGTGTATAATCAGGCTCATCCAAGAGCCCATTCCTGATTTAGAAAGCTCGCTTCCCAGGAGGTAAGCTTTTTCAATTTTGGGAAAATGGCATTGGACTGGAGCAAACACTCGTACTGTGATAATATTTAAGATATTGTCAGAAGCTGAAGCATTTCTACTAAAGGAGTTTTGTCAGAATGCTCAAAAATACGAGATTTAACATACGCACCAAGATTATGCTAGGGTATATTATTATCATTATTTGTCTAGGAGTTTCTGTTCTACTTGTAACACAGAGAATTTCTGATATGCAAAAGGAAATTGATTTCATTACGAGTCATGATTTGGAAGTTCATAATTTGACCAACCGAATTGAAAAGCACCTATTGGATATGGAGACTGGGCAGCGAGGCTATCTGATAACTGGGGATAGTAAATACTTAGAACCGTATAACAGTGGAAGAAATGAGTGGGTGCAGGACTTTAATAGACTTGTCGGTCTTTTAACAGATAACCAAAGTCAGCTGCAAAAGCTGGGTGATATTAAAGTCATTATCGAACGCTGGATCAGTACTGCAGGAGAGCCTACGATTGAGTGGAAAAGAGACGGCAAAACAGAAGAAATCTTAAATTACTTCAAGACAGACGTTGGTAAAGAAAATATGGATCAAATGCGTGCTGAGTTTGAATCCTTTCGTACCATTGAGAAGCAGTTGACAAATGACCGTGCAGCTCTGCTTGCTAGCAAGAATAATGTTTTAAAACTGCAATTATTTATTATTTTATTGGTTATTTCGCTGCTTGCTATCGTCGCGGCTCAATTTATTTCGGGAAGTATCGTTCGAACCATCTCTCAAGTCATTAAAACCATCAAAGGCATTGCATCTTCATCCGGGGCAAATGCCGAGCGAATCCAGGTAACTTCAAATGATGAAATTAAGGATCTTTCCGATGCTGCCAATGAATTACTGGATAATCATGAAGAGCAGTTTTGGCTGCAATCCCGAATTGCTGAAATGGCTGTGACTTCGCATGGAGTTAATGATGTCAAAGAGTTAGCTCAATTGTTTATATCCAAGTTTGCCTCCATGCTGAATAGCAGCTACGGTGCATTTTATCTGCGTGTTGGCACAGGTGAGCAGCAGAAGCTGGTTCGGGCGGCATCGTTTGCTGCTGATGGGGAAGCTAGAGGCAATTCAAGCTTTCTTATCGGGCAGGGGCTTGTAGGACAAGCTGCGCTGGAGAAACGGATGATTTATTTAGACTCAGTACCTCAGGATTATGTGAAGATAACTTCAGGCTTGGGAGAAGCATCACCTAAAAGCATTGTAATTGCACCCATTCAATATGATGGAACAGTTGAGGCTGTTATTGAACTGGCATCTTTTGAGTTGTTCACGCTGGCACATCGTAAGCTGCTGCAAAATACAATTGACTCTTTTGGTATTGCTATCAACAATGTTACCAGCCGTATGGAAGTAGAGAGGCTGCTGAAAGAATCACAAGAACTCACAGAAAAACTGCAAACTCAGTCCGAGGAGCTGCAGGCTCAAACGGAAGAGCTGCAAGCTCAAACCGAGGAATTGCAGGCACAAGCCGAAGAATTACAGGTTCAGCAGGAAGAGCTGCGGACATCCAATGAACAATTGGAGGAGCAAAATCAATATGCGCTGCAAAAGGCGCATGAACTCGAGGGTACAAAGAAGGAGCTCGAAATTTTTGCAGAGGAGCTGCAAAAAAATTCAGCTTTTAAATCTGAGTTTTTGGCTAATATGTCGCATGAGCTGAGAACCCCTCTGAATAGCGTGATTATTTTATCCCAGATGCTTTATGAGAACAAAAGAGGAACCCTGAGTCCCGAAGAAGAAGAGTATTCGCGCGTTATTTATGCTGCTGGTCATGATTTATTGGCTTTGATCGATGATATTCTTGATTTATCCAAGGTTGAAGCAGGTAAGATTGATATTGTAGTGGATGAAGTGAATATTTCCGAGCTGCCGCAAATGCTTAGCTATAATTTTATACAAATTGCAGAGAAGAAGGGCATCAGCTTTGAATTTATTTTAGGAAGCGGAGTACCTGATACGATTCATACCGATTCCCGGCGTTTACAGCAAATTCTCAAAAATCTGCTGTCCAACGCATTTAAATTTACGGAACGGGGCAATGTAACCCTGCAAATTCAAAAGGCTGATCAAGCGACAGTCAACCGATTATTCCCATCCCGCTCTAGTGATTATGTGCTTGCTATTTCTGTTGAGGATACAGGCATTGGCATACCTCAGGATAAACAAAACTTGATTTTCGAGGCATTTCAGCAGGTTGATGGCACGACGAACCGCCGCTATGGTGGAACAGGGCTTGGTTTATCCATATGTCGTGAGTTTTCCAGGCTTTTGGGCGGTATTATCGAATTATCGAGCCAAATTAACAAAGGCAGCACCTTCACTTTGTATTTGCCTTCTATGAAAAAAGGTGCAATAGAGTCGGCAGAAAAGGAAATTGCGATCACAAACTCTTCATGGAGTCCGTCAAGTGAGTCTTTCCATGAGAAGGTCTCAATTCCGGAGAAGCTGAAGGCATCCTCTGAGCCTGTTCTATTTAAGGGGAAAAAAGTACTGCTCGTTGACGATGATATCCGGAACGTATTTGCTCTCACGATAGCACTTGAGAACGAAGGCATGACTGTAAAGGTTGCCAGCAATGGTAAGGAAGGCTTGGAGCTGTTGGAGGAGGAGCGGGATATTGATCTCATCCTTATGGACATCATGATGCCTATCATGGATGGTTATGAAGCGATGAAGATAATCCGCAACAAGTTGCAGTATAAAGAGCTCCCGATTATCGCTTTAACAGCTAAAGCAATGAAAAACGACCGCGAGAAGTGTCTTGAAGCGGGAGCTTCGGATTATATTAGCAAGCCGCTGCAAATTGATCAGCTGTTCTCTCTGCTGCGAGTCTGGTTAACCTATTAAGGATTTTAAGGAGGAACTATGCCATTCAAGAGGATATGTGTAATTGTGCTGGATAGCGTTGGCATAGGTGAATTGCCGGATGCGGAGCGCTTTGGTGACACTGGCTCCCACACGCTGGGTCATATTGCTGAGCGCACTCCCGGGTTTTCTCTGCCTAATCTGCAGAAAATGGGGCTAGGGAATATTGCTGAGCTGCAGCATATTCCTGCTGCATCAGACCCTGGCGCTTATTATGGTAAAATGGCGGAGGCTTCCTTAGGCAAGGATACGATGACTGGACATTGGGAGCTTATGGGGCTGAAGGTCGAAATTCCTTTTGCCGTATATCCCGATGGTTTTCCAGTCAAGCTTATCGAGCAATTCGAACAAGCGACTGGCCGTCCTGTGATTGGCAATAAGCCTGCTTCCGGTACAGAAATACTGGTCGAGCTGGGCGAAGAGCAGATGCGCACAGGAGCATGGATCGTGTATACTTCAGCAGATAGTGTTTTTCAGCTAGCTGCACATGAGGAAATCATTCCGCTGGAGGAGCTATATAGGGCTTGTGAGATTGCCAGGAAATTAACCTTGCAGGATGAATTCGCAGTAGGAAGAGTAATCGCCCGTCCTTACACAGGGAAACCTGGAAGTTTTACCAGAACGCCAAATCGTCATGATTATGCGGTCAAGCCTCCTGCACGAACGGTTATGAACGAGCTGAAGGACGCTAGTCTGGACGTGATAGCAATCGGTAAAATTAACGATATATATTCCGGTGAAGGGGTTACGCAAGCCATAACGACCAAAAGTAATCTTGATGGCATCCAGCAAACGATTGAGGCGTTAAAGGGCTCATTTAAAGGGCTCGTATTTACGAATCTGGTTGATTTCGATTCTTTGTATGGCCATCGTCGAGACCCTGTTGGTTACGGGAAAGCTTTGCAACATTTTGATGAGTGGCTGCCTGCTATTATGGAACACATTGGTGCTGATGATCTGCTGGTGATAACGGCTGATCATGGCAATGATCCTATACATCCCGGGACCGATCATACGAGGGAATATGTGCCGATTCTGCTCTATAACCCCAGCTTCACTGCTTCTCGCTCTATTGGGACCCGTGCCACTTTCTCTGACCTTGGAGCTACGATAGCAGATAATTTTAAGGTTTCTACTAACGGAAACGGAATTAGTTTTTTGGCAAATTTACAGTAAAAATGATTTTGGGAGGAAATATTAATGTCTACATCATCCTATTCAGCACAAATTCTTGAGGCGGCAGCTTTTATCCGCAAAGAAACAGGTATTCAACCAGAAATCGGTTTGATTCTAGGCTCAGGGCTTGGCATTGTTGCTGATTTGATAGAAAACCCTGTTGCTATTGAGTATTCCTCCATCCCCCATTTTCCAGTTTCTACAGTGGAAGGACATGCAGGAGAACTTGTAGTAGGCAGTATTCAAGGGAAAAATGTAGTGATGATGAAGGGACGCTTTCATACTTATGAAGGGTACGGCGTGGAAACGGTATCCTTTCCTGTCCGGGTCATGAAGGAGCTAGGAGTTCGTACTTTAATTGTGACCAATGCGGCTGGAGGCATCGATACCTCGTATGAGGTCGGTGATTTGATGGTCATCTCCGATCACTTGAATTTGACCTACCGCAATCCGCTAATTGGCCCGAATGACAATAATCTGGGGGCACGTTTTCCTGATATGTCCGAGGCGTACAGCCGTCGTCTGAGACAGCTTGCCCACGACACAGCGGCGGAGCAGGGGTTGAGCCTGCGTGAAGGCGTATATGCTGGTTTGCTGGGTCCTTCCTATGAGACACCTGCTGAGATCCGCATGCTGAGAGTTCTTGGAGCAGCTGCTGTTGGCATGTCGACGGTACCGGAAGTGATCGTTGCCAGACATGCAGGCATTGAGGTTTTGGGCTTCTCTTGTATTGCCAATATGGCGGCAGGGATCCTAGATCAGCCATTATCCCATGCGGAAGTAATGGAAACGACAGAGAAGGTTAAGCCGAAGTTTCTTAAGCTTGTTCTTGGCATTATTAAAGCGTTATAGGAGGGAGGGATGAGCCCTATGC
Source organism: Paenibacillus eucommiae (assembly GCF_017874215.1). GTDB lineage: Bacteria > Bacillota > Bacilli > Paenibacillales > NBRC-103111 > Paenibacillus_AI > Paenibacillus_AI eucommiae. Next base: position 54,736 of record NZ_JAGGLB010000002.1, on the reverse strand, counting down.
ATAGTACCCAATCTTATATGAAGCAAATTAAAGAAGCATCAGCCTATATCACCTCTCGTTTGAATGAATCCGGGCTTTCAAATACAACCAAGACCAAACCAGTTATGGGTCTTGTTCTTGGTTCTGGGCTTGGAGATATGGCCGAACTGGTAGAACAGGCTGTGACGATCAACTATTCGGAGATCCCTCACTTTCCAGTCTCAACCGTTGAAGGGCACGCGGGGCGATTTGTTATCGGCACGCTGGAAGGAAAACGGGTATTTGTCATGCAGGGCCGTTTTCATTATTATGAAGGCTATTCCATGAAGCAAGTCGTCTTTCCAATATACGTGATGAAGCAGCTTGGAGTAGACAGCGTCGTGATGACGAACGCAGCTGGCGGTATGAACCGGACTTTTAAGGCTGGAGATTTAATGCTAATTAGCGATCATCTGAATATGACTGGGGACAATCCATTGATTGGACCTCATGATGCCGAGCTAGGAGCACGGTTTCCTGACATGTCCAAAGCCTATGACTACGAATATCGGCAGCTTGCTCATAAGCTCGCCAGAGAAGTCTACGACGCTGCAGGGAATCCTTTAGTCCTTCAGGAAGGCGTCTATTCCGGCATTGCCGGACCGACCTACATGACACCTGGAGAGCTGACGATGCTGGCCAGACTTGGTGGTGATGCGGTTGGCATGTCCACGGTCGGGGAGACAATCGCTGCCAGTCATGCTGGCCTTAAGGTGCTGGGCATTTCCTGCATCACGGACATGGCCATAGGCGAGGAACTGGAGCCTCTCAGCCATGAACAGGTTGTAGCTGTGGCGAATCGGACGAAGCCTAAGTTTATTTCCCTTGTGAGAGCTTTTGTGCGTGAAGTGAAGTAGAACTTAGACCTAGAACAGAATTTGACTTACTTGACTTACTTGAACTAAATCGAGCTAACAGAACTAAATAAAAATTGCTGATGGTTCAGGAAGACTGTTTATTATAGCAGTCTTTTTTTCGTGAAAGAAAGTATATGTTTTTGGAGTTGCCTGGTGGATAAGAGTGATATTAAGCAGCCACCGCCTCCCCAGAATTGAGATTGTGCTTGACTTAACGATGTTTTTCATCGTTAAAGTAGGGTGTGGAGACGACCAGTTGCTTTTAGCGATGAAAAACATCGTTAAAGTAGCAGACTCCTTCTCAGATCTTGATCTTAAGCGTTCGCGTTAGTAAATCTCCTCTAACCAAGAGGAAAACCCTTACTGGCTGTCCGTTTGAACTTGGTGTTCGTGCTATTCGTGCTATTCGTGCGATTGTAGCTAGAGAGAGCGAAAAGGGGGGGGGGGCGGAAGAGCGGTAGCGTCCGATTTTAAAGATTTGTTCCAACCCCCTCGTCTATAACATTCAAGGGAACAAATCTTTAACAGCGGCTGGAGCCCACATCCCTGCCCACATCCTTTCCCTCCGCAACGTCCCACGTCAAGTACAAGCTCATCAAAAGACACCACAAGGCGTTTTTCTCATGCAATTATTCCGGGAAATGTGTCTAGGGAACTATGAAACTGGAGATAACCATGCTACAATATAGTGAATTAGTACTATTCGAAATCGGAGTGAGCGTAGGTTCTCTTACTTAGCTTGGTTTAAGGATGTGATAGAATATGCCGAGTCCCCAGCTGCAAGTAGCCAATTGCCCTTGCTGTGGCAAAGTATTTCAAAAAAATCATCGAAATCAATGTATAGAGTGTAGTCGTGAAATTGATGCTGCCTTGAACAAATGCTTCGATTACTTACGCCGGAATCATAAGTCTACTGAAGAGCAGTTGACGGAAGCAACAGGGGTTTCTGCCAAATATATTCAAGGATGGATCAAGGAAGGCAGACTGCTCATAACAGACTACCCCAATTTAAATTATCCGTGCTGCTCCTGCGGCGCTCCGATTCGTAAGCATAAGATGTGTGTGGACTGCTCATTGCGCTTAAATAAAGAAATACAACAGCTTAATGAAAAGGAAGAGTTAAGAAGGTACCGTGGACCTTTGGCTGCTGCTGAAAGCGGTTTTCAAATTCGCGAACGAATTGGACGTCTAAATCGAACATAAATAGGATAATCTAACAGAGTGATTTCGGTGATTTTTTTATTTTTGCCTGGAGCCTGTGGTTTGTTCACATTTTCGTCACAAAAATTTCAAGGATTTGCCACCACAGATGTGTGGCTTCAGGCGTAATGTTTTGTAAAATAAACGGAGTGAATATAATATGGGGGGATAAGCATGTATAAGTGGGTTTACTTTGTGTTATTTATCAGTGCATCCGTGCTTGGGGTAGGTGTCCTCTTTCAAAATATTTCTGCACATCGCGCTGAAATCGCAGCCGAATCAGAGGACGCAGGAAAATCACTTAAAATTGTTGCTTCTAATTGGCACTTTGATGAACCTGAATATAAGGTTACAAAAGGAGACAAGCTTAAAGTATCCCTGGTACAAAAGGAAGGCATACATGCCGTTCATATTACCGGTGAGGGATTGGATGTAACCCTGGACAAGAACAATCCGTCGCAGGAAATAAGCTTTGATGCAGCAGGAAATTATGAAGTGATCTGTGTTCTGCCTTGCGGAGAAGGACATGCCGATATGAAGTCAACACTGATTGTACAATAAGATTTGCCACCAAGAAGGGAGCTCACGCAGGCTCCTTTTTTTATATTCGCTCAATTAGGAGGATTCCCCATGAGGATGGTTGACTTGATACAAAAGAAGAAATCAGGATCTTCCCTAAACAAGGAAGAAATTGAATTTATCGTGAACGGCTATACGGCAGGAGACATTCCCGATTATCAGATGTCTGCTTTTCTTATGGCTATTCATTGGAAAGGCATGACTGACGAAGAAACCTCCTATCTGACTTTATCAATGGCTCATTCTGGTGATGTCATCGATTTGTCTGCTATTGAGGGGATTAAAGTCGACAAGCATTCTACGGGTGGCGTTGGCGATAAAATCAGCCTTATTGTGGCTCCTATAGCCGCCTATTTCGGTGTACCCATTGCTAAAATGTCAGGACGCGGACTAGGTCATACCGGGGGAACCATTGATAAGTTGGAGTCGATCCCAGGGTTCCGTGTTGAGCTTAGCAAAGAGGAATTTATTTCAGCAGTTAACCTGCATAAAATAGCGATAGTAGGGCAAAGCGGGAATCTGGCCCCGGCCGATAAGAAGATGTATGCTCTACGCGACGTGACAGCTACCGTGGACTCCATTCCTTTAATAGCAAGCTCGATTATGAGCAAAAAAATTGCTTCAGGTGCAGATGCCATAGTCCTTGATGTGAAAATCGGGTCGGGCGCTTTTATGAAATCACAAGAAGACGCGAGAGCCTTGGCTGCAACAATGGTTAATATAGGAAAAAACGTGCAGTTGAATACGATCGCTTTAATCACAGGGATGGAACAGCCGCTGGGTCGTGAAATTGGAAATGCTGGTGAAATTCGAGAGTCCATCGATGTACTCCGCGGCCAGGGTGATGCAGATCTGACAGAGGTAGCGATTTCTGTGGCGGCATATATGGTAATGCTTGGAGGGAAATTCACCCATATTGAGGAAGCGCGAGCTGCTGTTGAGAAGGTTGTCAGAAGCGGAGACGCGATAGAGACCTTCAAAAGCTTCATTGCAAGTCAAGGGGGCGATCCTATGGTTGTTGATCATCCGGAACTGCTTCCCTCAGCAGCTTTTCATATCGATGTAGTTTCGCAGGTCGAAGGCTATTTAACTGAAATTGATGCCGAGCAAATGGGTATTGCTGCTATGCTGCTTGGTGCTGGCAGAGCAAGAAAGGAAGATCCGATTGACTATGGTGTAGGTATTACTTTGAACAAAAAAATTGGTGATACTGCTGCTATAGGCGAATCTCTCTGTACACTTCATGCCAACCGGGAGGATGTCCAATCTGTTATTGAGCTCGTACTGCAAGCTTTCCGAATAACGGATCATAAGCCGGAAGCTGTGCGCTTGATCTATGAGGTCATCATCTGAATTCGGTGTAGAATCGCTGGCAAAGCGGGAAATCATTTTGAATAGAAGGCAAGTTCATAGGTAAGCATTCTCTGAATAAGGGAGTGCTTTTTCTTTTGCAGACTTTTGGAATATTTTATCTATAAATGGTTAAGACTAGGTAGCAGGATTTCCATGTTCTGTGTTGCAATTAATTTGTCATATGCTCAGGAGGGGTAGAAATGGCTTTGCTAAAAAAAGGATTGATTAGTTTGATGGGGCTGCAGCTGGTGTTCATGCTGCTATTGCCGGGAATTTACGCTGCTGAGCAAACAGTTCAGCCGATCGACATGACACCTAATGCATTATCCGCTGTTCTGATGGACGCAGATACGGGAACGATTATTATGAATAAAAATATGGATACGAAGCTGCCGCCAGCCAGTATTACGAAGATAATGACGATGCTGCTGATTATGGAAGCTTTGGATCAAGGAAAAATAAAAATGACCGAAAAGGTTAGCACGAGTGAATACGCGGCTTCAATGGGAGGCTCGCAAATATTCCTGGAGCCTGGTGAAGAAATGAGCGTCGAAGAGATGCTTAAGGGTATCGCAATGGCTTCGGGAAATGACGCGTCAGTAGCCATGGCTGAGAAGCTCGCTGGCTCCGAAGAGAATTTCGTGCAAATGATGAACGAACGGGCCGAGCAGTTGGGCATGAAGAATACCCATTTTGTTAACTGCAACGGTTTGCCTGCTGAGAATCATTACACGACTGCTCAAGACATCGCGATTATGTCCAGAGAACTGCTTAAGCATTCAATCATTACGAAGTTTACTGGGGCGTACCAGGACTATTTGCGCAAGGATGCTGAAACTCCTTTCTGGTTAGTGAATACGAATAAGCTCGTTCGTTTTTACACAGGTGCGGACGGATTAAAGACCGGCTACACGAGTGAGGCGAAGTTTTGCTTATCCGCTACGGCCAAGAGAGATAATTTGCGTGTTATTGCTGTAGTAATGGGGGAACCGAATACAAAAACAAGAAATGCGGAAGTCACGAAGCTGTTTGACTATGCATTTGCCCAGTATACGAATTATCCGCTTTTTAAAGCAGGAGATAGCCTAGGAAGCTTTAATGTGAGCAAGGGTGCGCAAACCCAGGTGCCGTTAGTTGCGAAGCAAAATTATAGCCTTTTACTGAAGAAAGGTGAAGCCTCCAAGGGACTGCGTCATGAGCTTCAGTTGGAGCCAGGACTAAAAGCACCGATAACGCTTGGACAACCGATCGGAAAAATTATGGTCTACAAAGACGATGCGCTCATATCTGAGTTCCCGCTGGAATCACCTGTTGCTGTAAGTAAGGCCGGCTGGTGGAAGCTGCTTAAACGCACCACTTCAAACCTGTTCTTACTAAAATAAAAGGTAAAGAAGAGGAATACAAAGGTCAGAAGCAATGCGAATAAACAGGTATTTTAAGTGCTTTTGTCGCATTGCTTCTAGTTTTGTCGGCTGGCAGGAATTGGCTCTTTCTCTGTAGAACTCTACTCTCATGAAGGGAAGGAGTGAGGGAAAGAGTGAGTCTTCAAATTGAATTCGAACAAGGCAGAAGAGCATTAATTGTAAGGCTTAAAGGTGAGCTTGACCACCATACAGCTGATGCGGTAAAAGCACGCATGGAAGAAGCGATTTCCAAGGAGCAAACGCGCCATGTCATTCTTAGCTTGAGGGATCTTACCTTCATGGATAGCTCTGGTCTTGGAGTAGTGCTTGGACGGTACAAGCAAATCACGAGTAAGGGCGGCAAGATGGTCGTATGCGATGTTACACCGCCAGTGTACAGACTGTTTGAATTATCAGGAATGTTCAAAATTGTTTCCATTCAAGATAATGAGCGGTCCGCAATTTCCAGTCTGGAGGTTGCGCTATGAGTGATAAGAACTTTATGACGCTGCAGTTCGTCAGCCTTTCCGAGAATGAAGCTTTTGCCAGAGTGACCGTTGCGGCCTTTGTGACGCAGCTGGATCCTAATCTGAACGAGCTGACGGATATCAAAACGGTTGTTTCCGAAGCAGTTACAAATGCGATTATTCATGGCTACAACAATCGAAGGGATGGGATGATTACGATCACTACGCATCTGGAAAATGATTGTGTACGTCTGACGGTTGAAGATAGCGGGGCCGGTATTGAAGATTTGGAGCAAGCTAAGCAGCCGCTCTATACTTCCAAGCCGGAACTGGAGCGCTCAGGTATGGGCTTTACGATTATGGAAAATTTCATGGATGAAGTTGAAATTGTATCGGCTGTCGGCATCGGAACAAGAATTACCATGATGAAGCGAATCGAATCTAAAAAAGCTTTAACCAATTAGGGGTTTGATCTATGGACGTAGATGTGAAACATGCTTCTCACAGATACCTGGATGATAATGAAGTCAAGAGATTAATCGCTCTCAGCCAATCAGGGGATCAGCTTGCCAGAGAAACACTGGTCAATTGCAACATCCGCCTGGTTTGGTCGGTCGTTCAACGATTTCTAAATCGGGGATACGAGGCAGAGGATTTATTTCAAATTGGTTGTATTGGGCTGCTGAAATCAGTAGATAAATTCGATCTCTCTTATGATGTGAAATTTTCAACCTATGCAGTTCCGATGATAATCGGAGAGATTCAGCGGTTTCTGCGTGATGATGGCACTCTAAAGGTGAGCCGTTCCTTAAAGGAACTGGCTAACAAGATCAGGAAAGCGAAGGACGAGCTGGCTAAGCGCCTTGGAAGGCTTCCTACGATCAAAGAAGTGGCCGAGGAGCTTATGGTCAGTCCCGAGGAAGTCGTATTTGCGCAAGAGGCAAATAAACCGCTATCTTCGATTCATGAAACGGTATTTGAAAACGACGGCGACCCTATAACCTTGATGGATCAAATCGCCGATGAATCGCAGGAGAAATGGTTTGAGAAGCTGGCGCTTAATGAAGCGATTGGAACACTTTCCGAGCGTGAACGATTAATTGTGTACCTGCGGTATTTCCGGGATCAGACTCAATCCGAGGTAGCCCGAAGGCTGGGCATTTCACAGGTTCAGGTGTCCAGGCTTGAAAAAAAGATTCTGCAGCTTATAAAAGATCAAATAGCATTGTAAAGAATAGCTTAGTAAAAAGCTTAGTAAAAACCGTAGTAAAAACTGTGAAATAACGCTGAGGCTCCAAAAAACCCGGGTTTCCTCAAGAAGAGGGAACACGGGCTTTTTAGGCTGATTCTAAGAACCTGCACATTATCTGGAAGCTGCATTTTCCTCAAAGTAAAACCGAATGCAATATAATCCAGCGATCCCCACAAGCGCGTAGATAACACGGCTGATGCCAGAAGATTCTCTATGAGAATCCCCTCCTAATATGGCTGCGACTAAATCCCATTCGAAAAAGCCCACAAGAAGCCAATTCAGCGCTCCGATAATAACTAACGTTAAAGCCAACTTCGCCATTTTATTCACCCGTTTCTTTTTACAGAGTGTATTGATTTCAAGCTCATCCTTACTATCTCCAAAGGAATATGTGTTTTATGCATTCAGCTCAAAGGACAGGAATTACCAGCAAGTTATAATGATATAAGTATCTGACAAAACCCATACTAAGGAAAAAGCAAGCTGCAGGGAGTGGGAATATGGGACAAGCGACTGCACAATGCCTCTATATTCGTTTACGGCGAAGAGCACTAGTTCAAAAAGGGCAAGCTGTTAAACTCGGAGATATCGCCCAAATGCTTGCAGAGCCTGAGTATGAACAAAAGCTGGCACAGCTCACGATTTATCAGCCGCGACAGGAAGATGGCAACCGTGTTCTTATAGATATGATGCTGATCGTTCGCAAAATCAAAGAGCGTTTTCCACAATTACAAATTGAACATTTCGGTGAGCCTCATGTTTTGCTCGAGATTAATACAGTTAAAAGACGGCCTAATCTGGTTGGAGTTGTATTTGTCTGGCTGCTTTTATTTGTTGGCTCTGGACTAGCCATTATGAATTTTCATGCTGATGTAAGCATGCTTGAGGTTCATATTCGTCTATATGAGTTGATCACGGGGAATAAAACTGAGCATCCGTATTTGCTGCAAGTTCCCTACTCAATTGGAATTGGTGTAGGTATGGTTATTTTTTTCAATCATTTGTTTAAGAAAAAATTTAATGAAGAGCCTAGTCCTTTGGAAATGGAAATGTTTCTTTACCAAGAAAATCTTAACCACTTCGTTATAACTGAGGAATATGTTAAGATTCATGATCATAAGGATCCTCCATCATGACCGGGCTGCTGCATGCAGGAGTGTCTATATTCGTTGGCTTAGCAGGCGGAATTGCCGTGGGAAGCGGGTTTGTAGCCTTTCTGCTCGTGCTGGATATCATTCCTAGATTGGTTCAAATCACACGCTCTTGGCATCGAATGCATGCCTTTGAAACGGCTGTAGTGGCTGGCTCTCTGGTTTTCACCGGGCTGGATTTCATGAATATAAAGCTGTATTTATTTCCACTTGGAGCTGCATTAATTGGATTGTTCGCGGGCTGCTTTGTAGGAACACTGGCTGCTGCCTTGACAGAAGTCATCAATGTACTTCCGATACTGGCTAAGCGCATAGGTTTGGGTGACTATATGATATGGCTGCTGATGGCGATGATCCTCGGTAAAGTTATTGGCGCCTTGTTTGAATGGTTTATTTATTAAGAAATGAATTAACAATAAGAGCCTTGTCTGACCTTTCTGTCGAAACTTCTGTTGTCAAATATACTTTCCTTATGGTAATTTTAATAGTAGAGCGTGTGAAATTCACTAAAAATGATGTAACCCGCGCAATGAGAAGGAAAAGGGGAAACCAGAGCTATGTATTATTTACACGGTACCAGTCAAATAAATGACCAGGGGCGCCTTGAAATCGGAGGAGTCGACACCAAGAAGCTGACAGAAGAGTTTGGCACGCCACTATTTGTATATGATGAAGCATTAATTCGTCAGCGCTGCCGCGAATATGTGGATGCTTTCCGCGCTTCGGGTTTCCAATTTCAAGTAGCTTACGCCAGCAAAGCTTTCTGTGTGAAAGCAATGTGCAGAATAGTAGCAGAAGAGGGCATGTCTCTTGATGTTGTATCTGACGGTGAACTTTATACAGCTTTAGAGGCTGGTTTTCCAGCAGAACGTATTCATTTTCACGGAAATAACAAAACACCTGAAGAAATTGAAATGGCGATTGACGCCAAGATCGGTTGTTTTGTAGTCGATAATTTCTCTGAGCTTCCTGTGCTCAATAGTATTGCTGCTGAGAAGCGACAAAATGTGAATGTTCTGCTTCGTATTACACCAGGTGTAGAAGCACATACCCACGAATTTATTTCGACCGGACAGACCGATTCCAAATTCGGCTTCGATCTGGGCAATGGTTCAGCTTACAAAGCGGTTGAAGAAGCTTCTAAGCTTAGCAGCTTGACTATTCTTGGTGTGCATTCCCATATTGGCTCGCAAATTTTTGAAGTTGAAGGCTTCAGAATGGCTGCTGAGAGAGTTGCTGATTTCGCTGTTCAAGTGCGCAGTGAGCTGCAGGTGACTTTCAAGGTCATTAACTTGGGCGGAGGTTTTGGTATCCGTTATGTAGAAGGACATACACCACTTCCTGTTGCTGTGTATGTGAAAGCAATCACGGATGCGGTAAGAGAGAATTTCAGCAGCAATGATTATCCATTGCCTGCAATCTGGGTTGAGCCTGGACGCAGCATCGTTGGAGATGCTGGAACTACACTCTACACAGTCGGAACAACCAAAGATATCCCAGGCGTACGCAAATACGTTGCAGTAGATGGCGGTATGACTGATAATCCACGTCCTGCGCTTTATGATTCGGAGTACGAAGCGGTTTTGGCAAATCGTGCTACGGAGCCAGCAGAAGAAGTGGTATCAATAGCCGGCAAATGCTGTGAGAGTGGCGATATGCTTATTTGGGATTTGTCGCTTCCTAAAGTAGAGAACGGTGATATTCTTGCCGTATCCTGTACAGGTGCTTATAACTACGCGATGGCAAGCAATTATAACCGGATTCGCCGTCCGGCTGTTGTATTCGTAAAGGATGGACATGCAGATCTTATCGTGAAGCGTGAATCGTATAAAGATATCATCGGAAATGATGTTATTCCTGAAAGAATGAAGCAAGCAAATCAATAGAGCAGCAGAGGATATCTTGTGGATGAAAGGCATATGAAAGACATACGCTCAGCCCAAGATCTCTTGATTTGAGAAAATGATACATTCATAGTACAATATAACTATATTGATTTTTGGAGGAGACCACACATGGCTAAGCAAGCAAATGTAAAACTCGCTAATGGCGGGGACGTTGTGATCGATTTATTTGACAAGGAAGCTCCGAACACAGTGGCTAATTTTGAAAAGCTCGCAAATTCGGGTTTTTATAATGGACTGACTTTTCATCGTGTTATCCCAGGCTTTGTAGCCCAAGGTGGATGTCCGAATGGTTCAGGATCTGGTGGTCCCGGATATTCTATCGATTGTGAAATCAACCCTAACAAGCATGAGCGCGGCACGCTGGCTATGGCGCATGCAGGACGCAATACCGGAGGCAGCCAGTTCTATATTTGCTATCAGCCGCAGCCGCACCTTGACGGTGTCCACACTGTGTTCGGTAAAGTAAGCAAAGGCATGGAATTCGTCGATGCCCTTAAAGGAAAAGATGTTATTGAGAAAGTTGAAATCGTAGAAGTGTAAATTAAACATGATGAGCCACGAATGTATTCGTGGCTTTTTTTGTTTTTGCACTTGGCGGCTCCATCAAATATAGCTATAGCTACTTAAAAAGAATTTCAAATATTTTTGTTCAACTATCCTGAGAATCATTTTGAAGAGGGAGAGAAGGTATGTGACTTTTATTGGTAATATATGAAATTATATTTAAAAAACTATACTTAAAAATTTAAACTCGTAACGACTGTTTTCAAAAAAGTAATTAGGCCTTTTCTCTGAACCTCAATATAAGGACGGCCACAAATTCATTGTTAAGTTACCCAAATATACAATACATACAGCCAGTACTGCTCTTTTTAGGAGCATTTTTCACAATATATAGAAATATATCCGAGTTAGTCGCTTGCTTTTTTTGCTATCTAGTGGTAAAGTTTAAAATTAATTAAGGTAGATTTTCCGAACAAAATTCTTAAGGATATGTTCTGAACAAAGGCCAAGCTTGGGTAGTTTTTTATGTGTGATTTATCAATTCCAACTGGAGTTAGAAGTTATGGATAATTATTATCCTGATGCCTTTGAAAACCTTGATATAGCGGCGGTTTGGTTGCTATAAGATTTTATAAAAATGAAAAAACGAATATCCTTCGGGGCGGGGTGCAATTCCCCACCGGCGGTGTTACATCTGGCAGCCAGTCTGGCAAGATGTTCAGTCCGTGACCCGTAATGAAGCTGAACGGTATATGCCGAGGCCTCATTCCGGTTGACTCGGTGCAAGTCCGAGACCGACAGTATAGTCTGGATGGGAGAAGGAGAACGCGAATACTTTTTTGAATGCGGAACTTTGTACTTTTTTTCACATGTACTCTTTTTTGATGCTGCGTGGTCTTCAGCTTTTTTATCAAGCTGTCTGCGTTTGTTTCGAGATGATTTTGAGGAACGATGGAGCTAAAGTCAAAGCTTACAACGCAGGAGATTTATTCGTGTTGGAAAATTTTCCGATCAGAGCCCCTATCCTTCGGAGGAATGGGGCTTTTTTAGTTCAATAAACCCGTACGGAGAACGTCCATTTCATTTAATTGTCGAGGGGGTGTGCTATTATCCAACTGCTCAATGATGAGACTTATATGAGACTTGCGCTGCAAATGGCAGAGAGTGCAATGGGGCAGACAGGTATCAACCCGGTTGTAGGCTGTGTGCTTGTGAAGAATGGGCGCATCATTGGGATGGGCGCGCATTTGAAGCGTGGCGAAGGTCATGCCGAGGTAAATGCATTGCTGCTTGCTGGTGAGGAAGCCATGGGCTGTACAGCTTATGTCACGCTTGAACCGTGTAGTCATTATGGAAAAACGGCGCCCTGCAGCGATCGTCTAATAGAAGCTGGTGTAAAGCGAGTTGTTGTAGCCGATGTTGATCCGAATCCTCAGGTTGCGGGTACTGGCATTGCGAAGCTAAGGAGTCATGGTCTTGAGGTTGAGGTCGGGCTGCTGGCGGGAGTGTCTTCGGTGCTGAATGAGGCTTTTAATAAGTACATCGTTACTAAGATGCCTTTTGTGACGCTGAAGACAGCGAGTACGCTGGATGGGCGGATCGCCTCCAAGACCGGTCACAGCAGGTGGATCACCGGCGAGGCCTCGCGCGCCGCAGTGCATACCCTGCGCCATCGGCACCAGGGCATCCTCGTTGGCGTCGGCACGGTCCTCGCCGACGACCCGCAGCTGGACGCGCGGCTCCCGGTACCGGCTTTGCAGCCGGTCCGGCTCGTCGCGGATTCGCAGCTGCGAATCCCGCTAGGCGCCCGCGTGCTGCAGGAGCAGGATCGTCAGCCGACGATCCTGCTCGCAGGCGGGCAGGCGCCCGCTGAACGCCGTGCCGCGCTGGAAGCGCGTGGCATCGAGATCCTCACCTGCGGCGAAGGCCCGCAGGTGGATCTTGCCCTCGCCATGCGGCAGCTTGGCGAGCGGGAGATCGGCTCCATCCTCCTCGAGGGTGGAGGGCGCCTGAACGGCGCGATGCTGGAGCAGCGGCTCATCGACAAGATGGTGCTGTTCTACGCACCTAAGATAATCGGTGGAGCTGGAGCACCAGCGAATTTCGCTTTTGAAGGCTTCGAGAAGATGAGTGAGGCCATAACGCTCGAACGGCTGAAGGTAGAGCAGTTCGGTGCAGATATATGCCTGACAGGCTACCCGCAGTATGAACGAGAGGAGGAGAACGGCTAGTTATGTTCACTGGAATCATAGAAGAAATCGGCATTATGCGCCGTATTCACCGGCAAGGTCAATCGATGGTACTGACTATAGGCGCTAATCGGGTTCTTGAGGACGTGCATCTGGGGGACAGCATATCTGTTAACGGTGTATGCTTAACGGTCATTACCTACGACAGCGACTCATTTTCCGTCGACGTCATACCTGAGACCTTCCGGAAGACTAATCTCTGCAAGCTGCAAAGCGGCTCTAAGGTCAACCTGGAGCGGGCGATGGCGGCGAATGGCCGTTTCGGAGGTCATATCGTACAAGGACATGTGGACACAACGGCTGTTATTGTCTCCCGTACTCCTGAAGAAAACTCGATTGTTTTTCGTTTTGAGCCAGAGAAAACAGAGATTCTAAGATATATTATCAATAGCGGCTCTATTACAATAGATGGAATTAGTCTTACAGTTGTAAATGTAAATGACCGTTCAGTATCTGTATCGATCATACCGCACACACTAGCACAAACGGTGCTTCAGGATAAAAAACCAGGAGATACTGTGAATATCGAATGTGACGTTTTGGCTAAATATATGGAAAGACTACTCGGATTTCAATCAAGCAAGGGTACTGCACAAGAGAACAAACAAAATGCTATGAGCGCCAGTTATCTAGCCGAGCATGGTTTTATGTAATCGAGCATGTTTTTATGTATTACCACCCGTGCATCATCAATGAATAATTTGCTCCACACTTTTGAAGAAAGCTTGTTATGTATAGGAGGGATATACCATGGGAGAACAGACAAATACGAGTGTGGATAGAAATAATGTCAATTTCAGCAAAATTGAAGATGCGATATATGATTTGATTTTGGGGAAAGTGATTATTGTTGTCGATGACGAAGATCGGGAAAATGAAGGGGATTTTATTGCCCTGGCCGAAAAGGCGACACCTGAGGTCATCAACTTTATGATTAAAGAAGGCCGCGGGCTCGTTTGTGTACCGATTACGGAGCAGCGTGCCCAGGAGCTGGATCTGCCGCAGATGGTGGCCCGTAACACGGATTATCACGGAACAGCCTTTACGATTTCTGTCGATCATGCCAGCACAACTACGGGTATTTCCGCTTATGAGCGTTCGGCTACAATTCAGGCTCTGATTAACCCTGCCACGCGCGCTCAGGAATTTCGCAGACCCGGTCATGTATTTCCATTAGTAGCGAAGGCGGGCGGTGTGCTGCGCAGGACTGGCCATACGGAGGCAGCTGTGGATTTGGCCAAGATGTGCGGTTCCTACCCTGCCGCGGTAATTTGTGAAGTGATTAAGGAAGACGGTTCAATGGCCCGTGTTCCGGATTTAATGGAAATTGCCGACAAGCATAGTATGCGGATTATTACGATTCAGGATCTGATCCACTACCGCAATCAAATGGAAAATTTGATTCAGCGGGAAGTAGAGGTTAAACTACCTACAGACCTAGGCAGCTTCAAAGCTGTTGCTTACACAAATCAGTTGGACAACAAGGAGCATGTTGCGCTCGTTAAAGGAACTATTGATTCCGACCAGCCAATTCTGGTCAGGGTTCACTCCGAATGCTTGACGGGAGATGTCTTTCATTCCCACCGTTGTGACTGCGGACCGCAGCTTGATGCAGCTTTGAAACAAATCGAGCTTGCAGGCTCAGGCGTGCTTCTGTATATGCGGCAAGAGGGCAGAGGGATTGGCTTAATCAATAAATTAAAAGCTTATGCCTTGCAGGAGCAGGGATTTGACACTGTTGAGGCGAATATTAAGCTTGGGTTCGCTCCTGATCTTCGAGACTATGGGATTGGCGCACAAATTCTGAAGGATCTCGGAGTTCGAAAAATTCGCCTGCTGACCAATAATCCCCGCAAAATTAAAGGACTAGAAGGCTACGGCCTCGAAATTGTCGAACGGGTTCCTATTCAAATGGAAACTAACGAAGATAATTCGGCCTATTTGCATACGAAACAGGAAAAGTTGGGTCATATGCTGGAATTTCATGATTCTGGCAGCGGCATTTAATGGAATAGCTGGGCTTAAAAAATTAAATTTTAGATAGAGAAAAGGAGAAATTATCATGCCAAAAGTATACGAAGGTCATTTAGTTTCACAAAATTTAAAATATGGAATCGTCGTTGGACGTTTCAATGAATTTATAACTTCCAAGTTATTATCAGGTGCGCTGGATGGTCTTAAGCGACATGGGGTACTTGATGATGAGATTGAAATTGCTTGGGTACCTGGAGCTTTTGAAATTTCGTTAATTGCTCAGAAGATGGCCGAAAGCGGCAAGTATGACGCTGTTATTACACTGGGTACAGTTATCCGCGGCTCTACTCCGCATTTTGATTATGTATGCAGCGAGGTTGCCAAAGGCGTTTCTGCGATTTCATTGAAAACAGGAGTCCCTACGATATTCGGGGTGCTTACAACGGATTCAATTGAACAAGCTGTAGAGCGGGCTGGTACAAAAGCTGGCAACAAAGGCTGGGAAGCCGCTGCATCAGCTATTGAAATGGCTAATCTATCCAAACAATTACAAGCTTAATTTTGGATTTCATATATCTTTAATCTTAAACAAGGCAGCAAGGGGGATACAACAACCCGATGAAAGTAACATATAAACTAGAAGCGTTTGAAGGCCCCCTTGATCTCTTGCTGCATTTGATCGACAAGAATGAGCTGGATATTTACAACATACCAGTCAAGGAGATAACGGATCAGTATTTGGAATATGTGCAGGCTATGCACGAGCTGGAGCTCGATGTTACGAGCGAATTTCTGGTGATGGCGGCTACTTTGCTTTCGATCAAGAGCAAGATGCTGTTGCCCAAGCCGCCTGTCATCGAGTACGATGATGCTCTGTTTGATATGGAGGATGACTTCGACCCTCGTGCGGAGCTGGTTCAGAAGCTGATTGAATATCGCAAATATAAATCAATAGCTGATTTGCTGCGCGATAAAGAGGTCGAGCGGAGCTTGGTGTACACCCGTGAGCCGGAAGATTTGTCTACCTTCTTACCTGTTGTGCAAGAGAATCCTGTACTCGGACTGGTTGCCATGGATCTTCTTATTGCCTTTCAGCGAACATTGCGCAAGATGGTCAGCCGTAACACGATTTCCAAGATCCGTAGGGATGAAATATCCGTTAAGGACCGCATGAAGGAAGTTCTCCAACTGCTTAAAGTGAGAAGCGGGAAGTTTCTTTTTTCCAAGCTGTTCGATTATCAAATGACGCGTGAGGAAGTCGTTGTTACTTTTTTGGCCTTACTGGAATTAATGAAGATGAAGAAGCTGGTTTGCTATCAGCACAGCTTATTTGAGGATATTGTCATTCAAGCTAAAGGGGAGGAGCTTAACGTTGAACTACCGGCAGATGAAATCAGTTATTGAAGGGCTTCTTTTCGCCGCGGGTGACGAAGGGTTGGATGCGAAGCAGATTGCGGAGGTCATGGAGCAGGATGTGAAGCTTATTACTGATCTGGTCGTGGAATTAAAAGGCGATATGAAGCGCGATAAACGGGGCATCCAAATTGTTGAAATTGCCGGAGCTTTTCAGTTAACGACTTTAGTGGAGCACGCACCTTTTTTTGAACGGCTTGCTTACAGTCCGTCGCGCTCCTCCTTATCTCAAGCGGCATTGGAGACATTATCTATTGTTGCCTACAAGCAGCCCATTACACGGGTGGAAATCGAGGAAATACGCGGCGTAAAAAGCGATAGAGCCCTCCATACGCTGTCGGCCAAAGATTTAATTGAAGAACAAGGCCGTGCCGAAGCTGTGGGAAGACCGATTCTTTATCGCACCACCAAATCATTTCTTGATTATTTTGGCTTAAGCTCATTGCAGGAATTACCTGAACCAACCTCCTTTCAAAATGAATTTGATTTAGAAGAAGAAACAAAAATGCTTTTTGACAAGCTTGATACGAAGCAAATTACATTTGATGAAGTACAAACGGATGAAGTCGAATAAAGCGTTACATGGCTCTACAAAGCTTTACAAAGGCTCTACTACATATTTTTATACTTTATATACCAACTATGCATGGTTTTCCATTTCATGGTCATACTAAACTTCGTTATAAGGGAGCAAGGCTGCTCTTTGTAACGGAGTTTTTTTGTTGAATTGACTTTTGCATATCTACTTTTGCTTTAACCATTTTTGCTGTTAGGGAGTTTTGGGGAGGAATGAACGTGATCTGGTTATGGGTGGTTGGTATCGTATTGTTCGCTGTTATTGTGATTTTATGCTTCAGCTATATTAGTGGTAACATCTTTTTTTCCAGAGAAAAGGATAACGATGAGATTGTTGTCGAAATCCAGGCTTTATTTGGCTTACTGCATTACCGGTATGTCGTGCCGATGATCAAATTTAAAGGCTTCGCCGAAGGAATTCAAGTTAAATCCAAGTTAGTAAACGAGAATACTTCAGCCCCGCTGAGTGAGACCAAGGAACGTATTACCCAAGACAAAATCATCCGTTTTTATCATACAGCCAAGATTTTGCTGCAAAATGCAGTTCACCTCTATGAATGGTTAAAGCGTTCGCTTTCGCATGTACAATGCATGAAGCTGACCTGGAGTACCCATGTAGGCCTTGAGGACGCACCTGAAACAGCAATAACAACAGGAGCCGTGTGGGCAATGAAATCGTCTCTGCTCGGGTTCATCATGCCTTATGTCCAAATAAAGTGCAGGCCGCTTATCGAAGTGGTTCCAGAATATAACCGCATGCAGTTTACAACTGTGTTTTCCTGTGCGGTTCGTGTAAGATTTTTCTATGCAATGTTGGCTGCTGTGCAGTTATTGTACCGAATATTGAAGGTGAAAGGCGGTCTTCGTACCTGGTATCGGATCATGATGAACCGCAAAGTGAAATTATTTTCTTGACACATACCCTATATAACTTTGGGATATC
Source organism: Paenibacillus eucommiae (assembly GCF_017874215.1). Classification (GTDB taxonomy): domain Bacteria; phylum Bacillota; class Bacilli; order Paenibacillales; family NBRC-103111; genus Paenibacillus_AI; species Paenibacillus_AI eucommiae. Next base: position 36,890 of record NZ_JAGGLB010000002.1, on the reverse strand, counting down.
CTAATAAACGAACAAAAACCTTGATCAACTAGGTATCCGAGAATGGAGGAGAATAAAAAATGTCATTAACACAGCATCCAATCGAAGGATTAATGAAAGTCGCCATGGAAAATATAAAAGAAATGGTCGATGTCAATACGATTGTTGGTGACCCGGTAGAAACACCGGATGGCAGTGTCATCATGCCGATATCCAAGGTTGGTTTCGGCTTTGCAGCCGGGGGAAGTGAATTTGTTACCCATGTGAAGCACGATGGTGCTATAGCTGGCAGACAGGACGCAAGTGCAGCCAAGGTTGAGCTTCCCTTTGGAGGAGGTAGCGGCGGCGGGGTTTCCATTACACCAATTGCTTTCCTGGTGGTAGGCAAGGCTGGAGTCAAAGTTGTTCCATTGGATAACCAAACCCATATCCTGGAGCGCTTAATTGATTCAGCCCCTCAAGTAGCAGAGAAAATTCAAAGTATGATCAAAGGGATGCAGGGTACAAGCACAGCGCATACTATGGATCCTTTGAACGCCGCTCAAGCTGCCCCAAACAACCAAGATAATCCAAATTTTATCGTTTAAAAAGATTTTCAATTGGGCTGCTCTAGCGGGCAGCTTTTTTTGTATGACTTTTTGGGCAAAATCCTCTATCATGGAAAGATGAAAGATGAGGTGGATGCAATGAATTTTAATCAGGTTAAACCGTTAAAGGGTTATGAAATGGTTATGAACCGGATACGTGACTCCATAGAATCTGGAGAGCTTAAGCCAGGAGACAAGCTTTCTTCCGTAGTTGATCTGGCGACCAGCTTTGGGGTAGGGAGATCGACGATCAGAGAAGCTTTAAGCGCCCTTAAGGCTATGGGATGGGTAGATATTTTGCAGGGCGGAGGTACTTATGTCGCTGAGCAGCTGCCCAAGGACGGAGAGACGCCGGATCTGTTTGACAGAGCGGAGTCACTGAAGGAAATTTTGGAGATTAGAAAAATCATGGAAACCGGTGGTGTGCGGCTTGCTGCGCAGAATAGAACCGATGAAGACCTGCAGGTGCTTCGTGACATTTTAGAAGAAATGGAAGATTCGATCGATGATGAAGTTCGCGGCGAAGAAGCGGATGCCAAATTTCATCTGCAGCTTGCTAAAGCCACACATAATGGTCTTATTCTACATATGATGGAGCTATTGTCACAAAGACTGCAGGAAAGCATGATGGAATCTCGAAGGCTGTGGTTTTATGCCGAAAAAGCAAGCTCGCAGAGACTGCTCCAAGAACACCGGAAAATTTACGAAGCTATCTTTGATCGAAATGAGGGCAAGGCATATGATACGATGATGCAGCATCTTCTCAAAGTGGAATCAGTGCTGCATCATCGGGGGAATAATCTGTAAGCTAGCAAGGAGCCAAGGGTGCTGTCCTTTTATGGATGTCTCCCCTGGTTCTTTTTCATTTTCATCGCTAAAAGAGGCCGGATGGCTTCTCTGGGTGGATAAAAGGGGTTTTAACGATGTTTTTCATTGTTAAAGTAAGGTTGTGGAGACGGCTTGGTGCTTTTAATGATGAAAAACATCGTTAAACATTGGTAAAGTAGCAGATCCTTCTCGGCTGCGCGCCCTCTTCATTCCCAGCGCCATTGCCCGCGGGAAAATCTCCTCCAACCAAGAGAAAAAAACCTTGCTGGCTATCCGTTTGAGCTGGGTGTTCGTACGATTGAAGCTAAAAAGAGGGAAGGGCTGTGGGTGGAAGAGCGTTAGCGTCCGCCTTTAAAGATTTGTTCCTACCCCTATATCCATATCATTCAAGGGAACAAATCTTTAACAGCGGCTGGAGCCCACAGCCCTTCCCTCCCCCTAGCACTAACATTACGAGCACACTCATCAAAGGACGCCACGAAGGCGTCCTTTTCAATTCAAATGAAGTATCTTAAGTATACATACACCTGAGCAATCACTAATGAAATAAGCGTAATAGGTGCTCCTACCTTAAGGAACTCCCAGTAACTGAAGCTTTTTCCCTCTTTGGCTGCCATGCCTGCCGCTATTAAGTTGGCCGAAGCGCCAATCATCGTCGCATTGCCTCCAAGGCAGGATCCTAATGCGAGTGACCACCACAAAGTAGTAATTTGTGAGGAGTCAACTGCAAGCCCGAGTCCGTCGGCCATTTCCTTAATAAAAGGAATCATCGTAACGACAAAAGGAATATTGTCCACAGTTGCCGAAGCAAATGCAGATCCCCAAAGCATCAAGATAGATGCGTATTCCATATCCCCCTGTGTAATTTCCAGCGCTTTTTGAGCCAGGTTCCGAATGATCCCGACCTCTTGAAGACCACCTACCAAGGCAAACAATCCGACAAAGAAAAGCAGGGCAGCCCAATCCACGTGTTCAAAAGCTTTATGTGCAGACTGCCGTTTTGTGCCAATCAACATAAGGAGTATGGCCCCTGCAATTGCAATTGCTGCCGGCTCTACTTGAATAAAGGTATGAAAGATGAATGCAAGAAGGGTCAAAGCAAGCACAATCACCGATTTTTTGATAAGAGAAGGGTCCTGAATGAATTCCCGTTCTTTTATAGTTAATAATTTGGCTTGGATCTTAGGGTCGGGCTTGAGCTGCTTTTTATAAACCAAATATAAGAAAATAAGTGCTGCTGCCAAAATAATGACCACAATGGGAGCCAGGTTAAGGATAAATGCGTTAAAGGTCAAATGCGGATTCGCCGTGCCTATCATCATATTGAGAGGGTTTCCGATTAAGCTGGCTGTTCCTCCAATATTGGAAGCTATGATTTCAGCAAGTAGAAAAGGCACCGGATTGACTTGGATGATTCTAGTTATGGAAAGCGTAATAGGAACCACCAGTAGTATGGTCGTAATATTGTCCAAAACTGTCGAAGCAACTGCCGCAAGAATTGACAAAAATATAAGAATACGCAAAGGGTGTCCTTTTGCGGCTTTCGCTGTGCGGACGGCAGCATATTGAAATAGCCCAGTTTGTTGGATGAAGCCTCCAAGTATCATCATGCCGGCCAGTAAGGTAATGGTTCTCCATTCGATATATTGGGTGAATGCCAGCTGCAGATCCGTTATACCCAGGATGATAAGTAATGCAGCTCCGATCAGGGCGATTAGTGTGCGATTGATTTTTTCAGAAATAATAATGGCATAGACGACAAGAAAAATAATTAAAGCCAACCAAGTTTGAAGCATATAAGTATTCTCCTCCCGCGTAATCAAGTGTTTGAATCTGGAAATAAGCAAAAAAAGCCCTTGTGATAGGCTCTGGGCTGTGCTGCACATGAAAATTCTTCCTCATTATACAGAGTGATGGGCACTTTGTAAACAGCGGACATAACCAATTCGAACAAGCATATACATGTACAAGTGTTATGTGGACAACGGTGCAGTCCAGTCAATCCAGATTTCTTAGGGGGTAAATCATGGTCAGGGCATTCAGGGCGTTCAGGACGTTCAAGACATTCATTCGGAGAAGTTTGGTTATTATGGCAGCTGGAATCTTACTGTTCACAAGCACATTCGTCAACAGTGTTAGTGCAGGTCCGCCGCAAATCGATACGTATGCCGTTGGAGCAGCACTCATTGATGTTGAGTCAGGGCGTATTCTGTATAGTGAGAAGGGCGATGAGCCTATGAGGATTGCCAGCTTAACCAAAATAATGACCGCTATTGTAGCTATAGAGTATGGGAAATTATCCGATACCGTAAAAGTTAGCAAGAACGCCTATGCCAAAGAAGGCTCATCGCTATATTTAAAGCTGGGCGAGGAAATGAGCTTGAATAATATGCTCTACGGTCTTATGCTTCGTTCCGGCAATGATGCTGCAACAGCAATTGCTGAGCATGTAGGAGGAAGCTTGGAGGGGTTCGTCTATCTGATGAATGAAAAGGCCAAGGAACTCGGCATGAAAAATTCCCATTTCATAAATCCCTCTGGTCTTGATGATGGGGAGGGCCACTATTCGAGCGCTAATGATATGGCCAAGCTTACCGCTTATGCGCTTAATAATCCTGTTTTTCAAGAAATAGTGAAAACCAAGGCGAAGAAAGTACCGAACCCAAATGAAGAGTGGGATTACAACTGGTTAAATAAAAATAAAATGCTGGGATTGTTTGAGGGTGCGGATGGTGTAAAAACCGGCTATACAAAGCTCGCCAAGCGCTGCCTGGTATCCTCTGCAACCAGAGGGGGACAGCAGCTTGCTGTCGTGACCTTAAACGATTCGAATGACTGGTCCGATCACGCGCGTCTTTTGCAGTATGGATTTGCAAACTATCCGCTTAAGCAAATTGTCAGCAAAGGTGAGGCGGTTCAAGGCAGTACAGGAACTGCTTCCCGCTCATTCTACTATCCGCTCCTGGAGGAGGAGCAGAAGCTGCTTCAAACCGGTGTTGTTCCCATTCAAGAAGATACGATGGATTACCGGCTTGGACAGAGAGGAAGCCTGCAAATCTTACTGGATGGAAAACAGATCGGAGCTGTGTCTCTTGAGTTGGCGAATTCAGAGGGTAGAGGGCAACAAAACCAGCCTGTGAAAGAAAAGTCGACATTCAGCTTCCAGGCCGGTGAGATGTATAAGGAATCGTTTCAAAAGCATTACTGGCGGATGATCAAGCTGGTTACCCGAATCCTGTTTACATTCTAGCGAGTCAGTTTTTTGCTAAGAAGCCTAAGGAGCCTAAGGCGCCTAAGAAGTCTAAGAAGCCTGAGGAGGAGGACATATGGTAAACATAATTTGGCTGTTCTTTTTAGTAATGGGTTTTGTTGTCGCAGCCTTAAATGGGAATATTGATGTTGTAACGCAGGCAGCGTTTGATGGAGCGAAAAGCGGTGTGAGCGTATGCTTCGGGCTGATTAGTATATTAGTGTTCTGGCTTGGTATGATGCGTATCGCGGAGGATGCTGGTTTGCTTAATAAGATCGCTGTTCTGCTAAGACCCGTCATTCGCTTTTTATTTCCTAGTGTTCCAAAAAATCATCCCGCTCTAGGCTACATCATGTCCAATATGAGCGCTAACATTCTCGGTCTGGGCAATGCTGCGACTCCTATGGGGATTAAGGCAATGCAAGAGCTGCAGAAGCTGAATCCTGACAAAGAGAAAGCTAGTGCAGCTATGTGTACGCTGCTTGCTTTGAATACTTCGAGCATTACTTTGATACCTACTACATTAATAGCCATCCGGATGAACTTTCATTCACTTGATCCTGGAGAAATTGTAGGAACAACGCTGATAGCTACGATTATTTCTACCGCCGCGGCGATCATTGTGGACAGGTGGTACCGCAGATCGGCTTCGATAATTCCTCCCTTGAAAGGATGAGTGTTCCATGTATGCCTTCGTTTCGATGATATCAGCCTGGGCGATTCCGGTCATGATCGTATTCATCCCTTTATATGCCGCCTATCGCAAAGTGCCAGTTTATGAGTCATTTGTAGACGGAGCCAAGGATGGTTTCGATACGGCAATTCGTATTATTCCGCCACTTGTCGGTATGATGGTGGCAATCAGTGTTTTTCGGGCATCGGGAGCTATGGATTTACTGGTAGGGGGAATTAGGCCGCTCTTTGACCGGTTAGGCATACCCGTAGAGGTGCTGCCATTAGCTATTCTCCGGCCAATCACCGGAGCGGGCTCGCTGGCTTTTACAGCTGATCTTATCGAGCAGTTTGGACCGGATTCAATGATCGGACGAATTGCCTCTACGGTTCAAGGAAGTACGGACACAACTCTGTATGTGATCACTGTTTATTTTGGAGCTATCGGGATCCGCAAGGCGAGTTATGCTTTAAAAGTAGGTCTTATTTCTGACCTTGTTGGGTTCATTGCTTCCATAATTATTTGTTTTCTTGTATTCGGTTAATCTTGACGCTTGTGATTTCCTCTCAGGATAGGTATCATAGGGTTGAGGTGAAAGAGAATAATGGAACGATTGCAAAAAGTATTGGCTGAAGCGGGTATCGCTTCGCGCAGAAAAAGCGAGGAAATTATTACGGCAGGAAGAGTGCAAGTGAACGGCGAAGTCGTAACGACCCTCGGGGTTAAGGTAGATCCGGAACTGGATGAAATTGAAGTAGATGGGCGCTTGATTAATCAACAAAAGAAAATTTATGTACTGCTGAATAAGCCTAAGGGTGTAATTACGAGCAGCGCGGATCCGGAAGGACGCAGATTAGTTACCGACTTTCTTCCTGGAATCAAGGAACGGATATATCCGGTTGGCCGGCTTGACTATGACACAGAAGGACTGCTTCTGCTTACTAATGATGGGGAGTTTGCACATTTGCTCACACATCCCAAGCATCATGTGCCCAAGACGTATCAAGCTACAGTTAAGGGAGTTCCACACGGAACGATTCTGGACAAGCTGAGAAACGGGATAGAGCTTGAAGATGGAATGACATCACCGGCAGAAGTTGAATATGCGGATGTGAATCCGGATAAGAAAGAATCGATTGTGCAAATTACAATCTATGAGGGTAGAAACAGACAAGTAAGACGTATGTTCGAAGCTGTCTCCTTTCCGGTAATACGTTTACGGCGTATCCAATTCGGCCCGATTTTCCTGACTGGTGTCCCCCGTGGCAAATACAGACACCTCACAGTTAACGAGGTCAAAGAATTGAAGGAAGCCGCGCTCCAGACACATAAAATTCAAAAAGGTCAATAAGGTATTGACCTTCTTTTGCGTTATAATAAAAGGGTAGCGTCTTCACGAAGTACAGTCTTGAACTTGAAGGTGATGAGCAATGAAAAAAAACAAAAAATGGATTCAGCTTGCCATTTTTTCAGTAGTGCTCGTAATTGGTGTACTCACGATTATCAGTAATTTGTCGGCTACAAGTGATAAGAAGTATCCGCAGGTAGGTGACAAAGCTCCTGATTTTACGCTGCTGGATTTGAATGGACAACCTCATAATCTGTCTGATTTTAAAGGGAAGAACATATTGATCAATTTCTGGGGCACCTTTTGCAAACCATGCAAGGATGAAATGCCCGCTCTCCAGCGCCAGTATGAGAAATGGAATGAGCAGGGGGTTGTTTTCCTTGCCGTGAATATGGATACTAGCGAAATTACAGTGCAGAGCTTTATGGATCAATATAATCTAAACTTGCCTGTGCTGCTTGACAGCAAGGAGCAGGTCCGGAAAAACTATGGTGTCATGGATTACCCCTCGACCTTTTTTATCGGGAAAGATGGTAAGATCGTGATTAAGAAAATCGGTGAAATGAAAGAGACTTATATTCAAGAGACCATCCAGGCTTTAGTCTCTAAATAAGCTTACCAAGCAAGGGGGCGCAGCATGTTTCAAAATACAAAATGTGAATGCGGCCATCAGAATCCGGTGGGAACGGTACTATGCGAGTCATGTGGAAAGCCCCAACTGGATGAAGATCCGAATTTGCCGCTGGAAATGCGGTATGACGGTATAGCCAGACGTTCGCAAAAAGCCAATCCTTCATGGCTTGATCGTGTGTGGAATTTCTTCTCCTCGGTTAAAATCGCCGTTTATTTGATTTTTATCACATTGGTCGCTTCTGCCGTAGGAACGATTTATCCACAGGAAAACACTTTTCTCGACATGGTTCCGGACCAGTTCTATCAGCAAAATTACGGAACGCCAGGCCATATCTATTATTTACTTGGTCTGTCGCACACGTTTAACTCCTGGTGGTTCATTACGCTGCTATTCATGATCGGAACGTCATTAGTCGTTTGCAGCCTCGACCGGGTACTGCCGCTTTACCGGGCACTATCCAAGCAGCAGCTGCGCAAGCATCATAACTTCCTGATGCGCCAGAAGGTTGCTTATTCTGGTGAGTTGCCTGAGCAAAGCGATCCGCGCGCTTGGACAAGTGAGATGGGGGCTGCCTTGAAGAAGCGCAGCTATAAGGTGCATGTCGAGAGCGATGGAACGGCCCTGTTAGCGGAGAAACATCGCTTTAGCCGCTGGGGTCCGTATATTAATCATATCGGCTTGATTATTTTTCTGTTGGGTGTGTTAATGCGCAGCATACCAGGCTGGCATATGGACCAGTATATCGGCTTTCTGGAAGGCGAAACGAAGCAAATTCCGCACACTTCTTATTATTTGAAAAATGAAGAGTTTACGTTAGACCTTTACACTGAGGAAGAGATGTCTGAGGAATTCAAGCAAAAAGGGCAAATGGTGCCAAAGATTTATGAGACCAAAGCAGTTCTTTACCATTGCACAGCTAATTGTGATGATCCTGCCCAGGAACCTGTGCTTGAAGAGGTTCATAAATCTGATATTATAGTAAATAAGCCGTTGAACTATAAAGGATTGATGGCCTTTCAGTTTGATTACAAGGTGACACCACTCTTAATTTCTGTAACCCCGAGCTTAACAAATAAGCAAACTGGAGAAGTGTATGGGAGCTTCGAACTTCCGATGAGCCATCCGAAGGATTCTTATCAAGCAGGGGACTATACCTTAAAGCTCAAGGGCTTTTTCCCGGAGTTCGGGCTCGATGAGAATGGACAACCGATGACGAAATCGAATGAACCCAAGGTGCCTGCCTTTATTTTCAGCATTACAGGGCCAGGGCTTGCGGATGCCGGAGAACCTTATCTGTACTTTCCGAGACAGGTTGACAAGCAGACGTTCCGCCAGGATGATATTAATGGAGAAATCAGCAAGAAGTTCGATCTATCCGTTGGCTCCATGGAAGGCGTGAAGTTCGCCCAGTACACTTCTTATTTGAATATACGTGTTGATAAAGCTATGCCCTATATTTGGGTAGGCGCGGCAATTTCTATGCTTGGCTTGATTATGGGCTTTTATTGGCAGCACCGCAGAATTTGGCTGAGAATAGACGGGCGTAAGCTAACGCTTGGCGCACATACGAATAAGAATTGGTTTGGGATCCGTAATGAAGTAGCGGTTGCCTTAACGAAGAATGGTATCACCGTAACGCCGAAATCTTTGGAAACAGGAGGAAAGCCAGAGTGAATTTGAACTCGCTAAGCAGTACATTTTTATTGATTGCTTTTTTTGTATACATTGCCGCTTTCCTGTTTTTTGTGCTCTCCATAATAGGAAGAAGATGGAGCAATCGCAATCCGGAGGAACATACCAAAAGCTGGGGGAAATTCGCTTTCATCGTATCGGTTATCGGTTTTCTCTGCCAGCTCACTTATTTCTTTACCCGCTGGTATGACGGAGGCCGTATTCCTACGGCCAATATGTATGAATTTATGACTTTTCTCGGTATGATGATTATGCTTGCTTTTATCATTGTATACCTGATATATCGAACTCCTGCGCTAGGTATATTCGCGCTTCCGGTTGGATTTATCATTATTGCTTACGCTTCTGTATTTCCAAGTGAAATTCAGCCCTTAATTCCGGCACTGCAAAGCTATTGGCTGAAAATCCATGTAACCACTGCAGCGGCAGGAGAAGCATTCTTTGCAATCGGATTCGCCGGCGGGCTGATGTATCTGCTGCGGGCCATTGATTTTAAGGGAACAACAAAGCAAAATAAAAGGGAACAACGAGGCATTGAATTTACAATTTTTGTTGTTCTGGTTCTTGTCTGTTTTATAGGCTCGGTATTCACGTTCCATGGCTTCGGTTATGAATCTACATTTAGCAAGGAAGTAACGATAGTTCGGGATGGTGTTCAAACGGTTGAAACAGAGGAAGAAATGTATGTGCTTCCTCCGATCGTGAAGCCGCACGGGACTGAAATCGTCAAGCTGCAGCCGTTTCTTGGCATGACCAAGCCGTTGTTCGAAGCTCCTTCCTGGATGAAGGGAGGCAATGCTGGCAGACAACTGAATACGATGATATGGTCCATATTGCTGGGGATTATCCTTTACGGTCTGATCCGGTTAATTGCACGTAAACCGCTTGGAGCGGCAATGAGCCCTCTTTTGAAAGATATGGATTCAGAGGATTTAGATGAAATCAGCTACAGGGCTATTGCGATCGGTTATCCGGTATTTACGCTGGGTGCTCTGATCTTCGCGATGATTTGGGCTCAGGAGGCATGGGGCCGGTTCTGGGGCTGGGATCCTAAGGAAGTATGGGCTTTAATTACTTGGTTATTTTATGCAGTATTCCTGCATTTACGGTTATCTAAAGGCTGGCAGGGCAAGAAGTCGGCTTGGCTCGCTGTTATTGGATTTTTAGTTGTTATGTTTACTTTAGTAGGTGTAAATCTAATCATTTCAGGTTTGCATTCTTATGCAGGTGTCTAGTACAAAGGCGCTTAGTCCAGGACCTAGTCCTGGTTACTAGGCGCATACCAATTGCAGGTGCTTATGCATGCAGCTAGTCTCTATTAGAATAGACAGGAAAGGACTGTGGCGGGTATGGAAATAAAATCAAGTATTCTGATCGTTGATGATGAAGAACGGATTCGCCGTCTATTAAGGATGTATCTAGAGAAGGAAGGTTATTTGATTGAGGAAGCAGAGGATGGTGAGACAGCTCTGCGTATGGCCAGTGACACGGATTATGACCTGATTTTATTAGATGTAATGCTTCCAGGTATTGACGGGATTGAAGTGTGCGCCAGATTGCGTCAAGTGAAGTCAACGCCAGTCATTATGCTTACCGCCAAAGGTGAGGAGACGAACCGGGTGCATGGTTTTGAGGCCGGGGCTGATGATTATGTGGTGAAGCCATTCAGTCCGCGTGAGGTTATTTACCGGGTTAAAGCGATTCTTCGCCGCTCGTCCGCTACAGCGTTCTTATCCAAGGATGCAAGCTCAAGTAATAATATCGTATTTCCGAATTTGGTTATTGAGCATGATGCGCACCGGGTTTCGGCTGGTGGGCAGGAAGTGGCTCTAACACCTAAGGAGTACGAACTGCTGCACTATTTGGCCGTTTCTCCTGATAAGGTATTTTCACGTGAAGAGCTGCTTAAGGACGTATGGAATTATGAATTTTTCGGTGATTTGCGTACGGTAGATACGCATGTTAAACGTCTCCGTGAGAAATTGAACAAGGTTTCCCCAGAAGCTGCAGCCATGATTACAACTGTATGGGGTGTAGGCTATAAATTAGAGGTTCCAAAGTAAGGTGTTTATTTTTCGTAGTGTTGTCGGTAAGCTGTGGCTCACGATCATAGGTTTGGTAGCGGTCGTGCTTCTGATACTGGGGTTTTTTCTTGTTAATTACATGGGAAATTATTTCTCTCAAGCTGAAGATCAGAAGGCCTCTTTGGAGAAGCTGGCAAACCGCTTCTCGGAAGAGGCTGCTCGTCATTTTAATGATAACCGTTTTTTTTCCTTAAGTAATGAGCTGCTGGCTAATCAGGAGGCCAGGATGCTTGTTGTGACTCAGGATATGAAGGAAATTACATCAGATGTAACACCAAACGTAGAAATCGCTGTGCTGCATGCCGAAGACTTCTTTTCGCCAAGCCAGCTTAAGCAGGTTTTCAGCGGTCAAACGATTAAGAATCAAGTCATAACGAAACAGAAAAACGGATATCAGGATGGAACTGAGTATTTGGCAGTTGCCGTTCCACTCCGAACCGATGCCGGAGAGATTGTTGGAGCGACAGTGATTTATCAATCCCTGCAATCATTGGAAGCAACTCAGTCCAATGTGCTGCGGCTTTTCATTTATGTCTCTATTATGGGATTTTTGATGACGACCTTTTTCGCATTTTTCTTATTCTCGAGAATTACTAGACCACTCCAACAGCTTAAAAAGGCGGCTGATCACATTACAGAAGGCGAATACGGAACGCGTGTCCCGATTCTTTCCAAAGATGAGATCGGTGAACTGGCCAAAACCTTCAACCATATGGGTGATGAACTGCAGGACAGCATCAAAGCCTTAAGTCAGGAGAAGGAGCATCTCTCCAGTGTGCTGCGCAGCATGACCGATGCTGTAATTACTCTGAATGCCGAGGGCGAGGTCATTTTGACGAATCCCCAAGGACAGCGAATTATTCAGGAATGGAGTATTATTCACTGGAAGGATGATCCCACAGGTGCGCGTCAGACGGATAGTCTGGTTGAGCAGGCTGGTCTGGTAAGCGGTGCATACCCGCAGCAGCGGATCCCCGAGCCGCTACAGCCGCTGTTTGAGTCCGTTGTAGCAGAGTCGATGGAAGCTGCAGCCAAGGTACATGTGCTTAACGGTGTCTGGTCAGTCGCCATGACCCCGCTTTATTCTCATGATCAGGTACGGGGCGCTGTTGCGGTTTTGAGGGATGTAACCGAGGAGTTCCGCCTGGATAAGCTGCGCAAGGATTTTGTAGCCAATGTATCTCATGAGCTGCGGACGCCGATCTCGATGCTTCAGGGCTACAGTGAAGCTTTGCTAGATGGCATTGCAGCTACTCCAGAGGAGCAAGGAGAGCTTGTGCAGGTCATCTATGACGAATCGCTTCGCATGGGACGACTCGTTGGCGACCTGCTCGACCTGGCGAGAATGGAGGCAGGCCATCTCGAACTGAACTTCAGGGAGATGGAGGTCGTCTCCCTGCTCAAGCGTGTGCACCGCAAATTCGCGGTGCTGGCGAAGGAGCGCGGCATTGTGCTTAGCGCCAAGCTGCCTGAGCAGGACATCATCCTGCCAAGGGCAGATGAGGATCGATTGGAGCAGGTGCTGACGAACCTGCTTGACAATGCCTTCAGGCATACGGCAAGCGGTGCGCGTATCGAAGTGAAGGCAGAGCGGGCTGTGTACAAAGACCAGTCAGCGCTGCGTATAGAGGTCACGGACGAAGGACAAGGCATTCCTGCGGCTGACCTGCCTTTTATTTTTGAACGCTTCTACAAGGCTGATAAGGCGCGCACACGAGGACCATCCGGAGGGACTGGACTCGGTCTCGCTATTGTGAAGAACATCGTTGAATCCCATCAGGGGGTTATCAGCGCCCAGAGTGCTCTGGGTCAAGGAACAACCTTTACGATATTGCTGCCATATGATGCCAAATAATTGGCTTAAATCGACAAAATAAAAAGGCATATGCTGCGGAAGTAAGCAGCATATGCCTTTTTTTGGTGAATGCTATACCATAATCTTGTTGCTCGTGAAACAATGCTAGATTTTGAGCCCGCGGACGTTGACAATTTCCGATTGGCTTTCAAGAGCCGATAAGACTTCTTTTGGAGCTTCCTTATCAATGGTCAGAACCATGATAGCGGATCCGCCAATAACTTTCCGGCCTACCTGCATTGTTGCAATATTGACATCATTGTTGCCTAATAAGGTACCCACTCTGCCGATAATTCCCGGTTTATCATTATGTGAAACAAGCAGCAGATGGCCTGCCGGAGGGAAATCTACAGGATATTGATCGATAAGGACGATTCGCTCGCCGATACCAGCCAGCAGGGTTCCTGCCAAGGTCTTTTCTTCCTGCTTGGTTTTTACGGTTACAGTTACCAGGTTGGTGAAGCTGCTGGAAGTGCTTGATTTCTGAACGACGATATTAACATCGCGCGTTTTGGCCAGATGCATCGCATTGACAATGTTAATGGACTCAAGCCGGTTCGTAAAGATGCCCTTTACAATATGACGGGTAAGCGGGCTGGTGTCGACATCAATAAGATCTCCCGCATAGCTGACCACGATCTCGTGTACGGCGCCTTGAGCGATCTGGCCGAGAATAACACCAATTTTTTCACCAAGGTTAAAATAAGGCTGCAGCTTGCTCAAAACGTTTGCTGGTACTGGCGGCATGTTTACAGCATTCTTGAACGGCTGATCTCTTAGAATATGCAAGACTTCCTCTGAAACGTCAATGGCCACGTTCTCCTGAGCTTCAATGGTAGAAGCACCTAAATGCGGAGTAACGATAATGTTCGGATTGTTCAAGAAAGGATGATCCGCTTGAGGGGGCTCCACTTCAAATACATCGAATGCAGCGCCTGCCACAATACCTTGATTAACTGCATCGACCAAGGCAAGCTCATCAATAATGCCGCCGCGGGCACAGTTAATAATACGGATGCCTTTACGCATTAAATCAAATTGTGCTTTGCCGATCAGATGGCGGGTTTCGCTTGTCAGCGGCGTATGAACGGTAATGAAATCAGCTTTGGCCGCGATATCGTTGACACTGCCGAGCTTTACGCCGATTTTCTCAGCGCGTTCTTCGGTAAGGAAAGGATCGTAGCCGATGACTTCCATGCCAAACACTTTAGCTCTTTTGGCAACCTCGCTGCCAATACGTCCCATGCCCAATATGCCCAGAACCTTATTGCGAAGCTCAACACCGACGAACGTTTTACGGTCCCATTCGCCGCTTACCGTTTTCTTGTAGGCTTGCGGGATGGAGCGGGCAACGGACATCATCATGGCGAACGTATGCTCACAAGTAGCAATCGTATTGCCATCTGGTGCATTGATGACCACAATACCCCGGCCTGTTGCTGCTTCCAGATCGATATTATCGACACCAACACCTGCGCGGCCGATCACTTTTAATTTAGTTCCGGCACCCATAATCCGTTCGGTAACTCTTGTCTGACTGCGAACCAGCAGCGCATCGTAATCTCCGATAATGGCGACAAGCTCATCTTCTGAGAGTCCTGTTTTTTTATCAACTTCTACATCTTCTGCATCATAGAGCAGTTGAATCCCCATATCACTAATTGGATCTGATACTAATACTTTGTACATAATTGTTTCCTCCCTAGTTTTGCGTTAGCTGAAATCCGCACGTTGGTTTCTTGAATCAAAAAAACTCCCGCCCTTGGTACAGATATAACTATCTGTAACCAAAGGGACGAGAGCTTGCTATCGTGGTACCACCCTAATTCGTTATCCATTCGCACGGATAACCTCCATGGTCTTGCGACCAAGAACGATAACGGGTTCCTATACCGATTGCATCTACTTGAATTCAATGCAATAACTCTGGAGTGCTCCGCAAAAGCTTAGCTGCCGATTCGCACCTGTCATCGGCTCTCTGAAAGCTCATTCTTTTACTTGGCTCCGTCAATGCTTTACTGTCATATAGAATTTTCATAAATGTAACATGGCTTTAATCGGGTGTCAAGATAGGGGACGTAATTTCACACGAATGTCATAATTGATTTTACTTGCGCTTGCAGTTTAAATTAAGTATTGTTTCAATAAAAGGGGGAGAGCCATAATGACTAATATTGATCCTAAGCAGTTCGCTGATTTGTTGGTTCAAGACACCAGCAAGGAATTGATTATCGTTGATGTTCGGGAGCAGCAGGAATGGGATTATTATCATTTGGAGGATTCTTTGCTAATGCCTATGAACACAGTGCCGGAACGACTGGATGAAATTTCAATGGATCAGGATGTATATATTATTTGTGCACATGGAGTAAGAAGTGAAAGAGTATGCAGCTACTTAAGAGATCGGGGATTTGAGAAAGTAATCAATGTTGATGGCGGCATGGCTGCAATTGCCTACTTACGCGGGTTTGCCTATGATTGATCAGTAAGATGCTTGGCCAAAACAAAAAGCCATAACAAAAAAAGCCGATGATCAAGTCATCAGCTGCTTTTTTTGTTATGGCTGTACGTATTAAATCAGGGCCTCAATTGAAGGTTCAATATCAAAAGGATCAACAGGAGGCTCAATACGATTGACTACATTTCCTTGACGATCCACTAAAAATTTGGTGAAATTCCATTTAATATCATTGCCAAGCAGCTTTTCGGGCATTTTTTCTTCAAAAAAAGCATGCAGCATGTTACCAGATGATGTGCTTTGATCAAAGCCCTCAAAAGGCGCTTGAGCTGTTAAGTGGGCATACAAAGGATGCTGGTTGGCACCAAGTACCTCGATTTTCTCGAAAAGCGGGAAAGTAACTCCATAATTAATCTGACAAAATGTATTCACTTCTTCATTCGCAGCTGGCTTCTGCTCTCCAAACTGGTTGCACGGAAATCCAAGAACAATCAGACCTTGCTCTTTGTATTTCTCATAAAGCTTCTGCAGGTCAGAATATTGGGGCGTGAGGCCGCACTTACTTGCTGTATTGACAATCAGGAGTACTTGTCCACGGTATTGGTCCAAATTTATTTGTGAGCCACGGATCGTCGTGGCCGTGAAATCATATACGCTCTTACTCATCAGTTCAATCCCCTTAGCTTTTAATTAATTAGCGTCCAAAAAGAAAGGCAGCTGCGGCAGCAGCTCGTTGCTGTACCATTTCGCTTTACCCTTGGCAAAATCTCCAGAACGGATGGCATCCGTGCTAAGCAGCAAATCCAGCATTTGACTCACATTGGTTGTGCCTAATTTACTACCTTGTCCAGATGCAATAAAATCATCAATTCTAATCGTGACATCCTGCGGGTAATAAGGGGTAAACGTTTTGCCATTCAATAACTGGGCAGTAATGTAGAGATTTTTCACATTAAGGTTCAATTGTTTCCATTCTTCTAATGTCACTTGTTTGTTAGTATCAATGGTCTTAAGTGAAAAATCCATCGATTCATTCCATTTCACGACTGAGGCATAATAATTTTTCTGAGATAATAAGGCTTGGCGCTTGGCTTCAATTATGAATTCGTTTTTATTCATTTCCGCAAGCAGTTGGCTGCCCGGTAAGGAATTCGCCTTCGATCCGTAGCTTTTCAGCGCGTCTGTGAACAGTTTCAGGCTTTTGACATAGCTTTGATGAGCTTCTTGAAGGAGTGGCGATGAAGCAGGCATGGATTTTGCTTGCAATGCTTTGTACTGCTTATCAGCTAGCTTGGAGAGCTCCTTCAGAACGGCAGACGCCTCGACAGTTGAGTTTTGCGACTCAATTTGGCTTGTTTGTTCGAACCATTTACTCTGAAATTCCCTAAAGGGCAAATAAATGGTATGGTAGTAGGAGACCAGAATTTGCTGATCATAAGCACCCGGTTCTGCAGCGACTTCTTTTCCAGCGTGTAAGAGCTTCTCGTATTTCTGCTCCGATTTCTGCTGGCCGATTTGTAAGCCATAGAAAAAGGCGCCAAGAATACACACAAGCATAAAGATGAACATCAGAGCAAATAAATAGTCGGTTCGGGTTAAACGCTTATCCATAATCTAACTCCTTACTCTCTCTTTTTCTATCTTTAGTATAGGTGAAAATATTGGAAAAGGGAATATGTAGCTTGGAAAGGGAATTGCAATGAAAAAATTTGATTTTAAAAATATACGCATTGGAAAAGTGAATGTAGAAACCCTGGACGACAGAACGCTGCTTCTAAATTTGTATATCACTCAGGTTTTGACGCTGATTGTGGGGCTTATCATTATCTTTTTTCAGAAGAATCCTCTGATTCCGCTTTTTCATGTACAGTCAGGCTGGTCGATTTTGATCTGGGGAGGATTATTTGCGTTGGCAGTACTGGCAGGGGATTTGCTGATTTCGCGCTGGGTTCCTAAGGAGGTAGCGGATGACGGCGGTATCAATGAAATGATTTTTGGTAAAAGAGCCTTATGGCATATTGCAGTCATTTCACTTGTCGTCTCCATTTGTGAGGAGCTGCTGTTTCGTGGAGCCATTCAGCATGCGTGGGGACCTTATTGGACCAGTATATTATTTGCCGCAATTCATATTCGTTATTTGCAGCATTGGCTTATGACAGGAATGGTTTTCGCTATAAGCTATGGACTTGGATGGATATATCAACAGACGGGAACATTATGGACTCCTATCGTTGCACATTTTATTATCGATTTCACCATGGGGTGTATACTAAGATACAGTAAAGGGGAAGAAGAGCAGTAATGCGTTCCACAGAACACAGGGAAATTCCTGACGACATGATGCCTAATATGCAGGATGAAGATGAAGACAGTTATTATTTACCTCCGAGAAAAGTAATTCACCCTTCTGAGAATAGTAAATGGACAAAAATTTTTTATCAGACTTTGCTGTGGTTATTCATTTTGTTAGTTGTTGGTCTGACGATCTGGGGAACTCGATTAGCTTGAGCTGGGATTGCAGACAAAGAAAAGAGTCGTTGAAATGATGTTCATTTCAACGACTCTTTTCTTTGAAAATAAGTAAGTTTAAGTGTTTTGGGGAAGATCAGACGTAACAGCTTCAGCAACTTTGCTAAGGTAAAGGCATCAATAGGAGCTTCGGAAAGACCATTGGTAAGAGCTTCGTAGCAGACCCCTCCTGTGAATTGGGCATGTGCTTGAGTTAACGATGTTTTTTGATCGTTAAAGGCAGTGTTTCCCGGCCAACTGTCACGTTAATGATGTTTTTCATCGTTAAAAGAGGACAAATGGCCTCTTTGTGTGGAGAAAAAGGATTTTAACGATGTTTTTCAATGTTAAAGTAAGATTGTGGAGCGGACCTGGTGCTTTTAACGATGAAAAACATCGCTAAAGTAGCAGGTCCGCTTAAATCTTGATCGACTGCGCCGCGAGGAGTCATTCTCCCTTAATGCCAAGCTCAATCGAACCCGGATCAACAAAAGAGAAGCCTTTTTCCTCTAATTGGGTAAGTAGGTCATCAAGTGCTTCTACGGTCCAAGGCAGTTCATGCATTAGAATATTACTGCCATTGTGCAACTGGTCGAGAACCTTTTCAATTACCTTTTTGGGGTCATTATGGGTTTCCTTTTTCTCCCAATCCAAGGAACCGTTTGACCAAGTCATATACAGCATGTTTTCGGCTTTCACCTTTTGCTTTAAGTAATCATTGCCTGCGCCATTCGGCGGTCTGAAAAAATGAGGGGCTTGTCCGATAAGCTCTTTGACTATTTGTTGGACGTCCTCGACCTGCTGGTCGATTTTTGCGTTCGATTCGTTTTTAAGCACAATATGATCCCAGGAATGATTCCCTATATACATCCCGTTGTCATGCAGCAGGTTTACAAGCTCGGGCTTTTGCTTGATCCGATAACCATTCAGGAAAAAGATTGCTTTAGCATTGTGCTTTTTCAAGGTTGCAATTAAGGCATCATTCATCTCTTTTTCTTTAGGTCCGTCATCGAAGGTCAATAAGACTACTTTCTTATTTCCATCAGGCTGATTGGGTACAATATCATAATTGCTGTTCATATGATACTGCTTGGTGTCTGCGGTCGGCGTTGGATCGGGCTCCTGGGTTGGCGCTGGTGTAGGCGCTATGGTTGGTGTGGGAGCTGCAGTAGGCGTTGAGACCGCGGATACGGTCGGTGACGGGCTGATGTCAGGTGTTTCTTGGGTTCCTTTGGAATTTCCCGACTCGCATGCGGCCAGCAGCATGGTTAGGGCAAGCAGTGTTATTCCTGTTTTTTTCATATATCGTAGTCTCCTTTTAGCTTAGGTTGGTTGCCCAGGTTGGTTTGCCTATTATGTTAACACAATGTACTTGGTAAATTCATCTTCACGGTTCGCCTGTTAAATTAGATGCATGAGGAAGCAGCAAGTAGTAAACCCTATACGGGAAATAAAAAAATTTCTTGGAGGGATTATTATGCGTGTAGGCAGTTTTTTACTTGGCGGAATCGCAGGAGTGGCTGCTGTCTTTTATTTGAACCGCAAAATGAAAACATTCATGTTTTCCGAATTTAATTCTTCAAGCAATTCTTTGGGGAAAATGATGAACAGCAATAAAGAATCGGTTTCCGGCAAGGCTGCTTCTTCTTCGTCTGCGCCCGGCTTCTCCGCAAATAAACAGTCCATGACTAAGGAGAAAAGCGTTAAGGAAGAACCTGATTTGCAGCATGTAGTCAATGAAATCCTTGCTGAGAGTCAGGAAAGTCAAGCAAGAGTCCAGTAGGATGAAATAAAAAGCACAGCCAAACCTGCCCAGGTGTGGCTGTGCTTTTTATTTCTCTGAACTTACGCGTGCATTTCTTTGCAAATAATGATAACATGATAGGTGAAAATCACTATAGTAAGCATCATGCAGACGTTTATCCTGATAGGCTTTGTCTGCACACCTTTTGAAGCCCTGCTTCATAATCTGTTATAAAAAGCAAAAAGAAAGCGGAACAGGCAAGCTTTCGTGCACGAAAAACACACATTTCATAAGATAGAAGTTTTCCTGGCGGAAAACTCTAAGGAGGATCCTATCATGAAAATAGAGCGTTTAAGTCAGGATAAGATACGGATTTTCCTTACATTTGACGACTTAACGGAGCGCGGGATTCAAAAAGACGACATGTGGCGGGAAATCCCCAAAGTACATGAGTTGTTCAGCGAGATGATGGATCAAGCTTATTCAGAGCTTGGATTCGATCCTTCTGGTCCGCTTGCTGTGGAAGTATTTGCTCTTCCTGCTCAAGGCATGGTTGTGATCGTGACTAGAGGCAAGCTTGATTTGTATGCTAATTCGGATTCTTACGATGACCATGGAGCGGAAGAAGTATATGAAATGGAGGTTACGCTTGAACAAAGCGACCTGGTTTCTTACGCATTCAAAGACTTTGAGGATCTTATTCAGGGAGCAAGAGTGATTAATCCGTTGTTAATGGAAGGCGGCACTTTGTTCTCCTATAAAGGGAAATATTATTTGCAGCTGGAGCCTATCGACCTGGAGGATAGCAAGTACCAGGCTCTGATCGCTGTTCTTTCGGAGTACGGCGAGGCGGCATCGGTTACAAGAGCAGTGCTTGAGGAATACGGCAAGGTAATCATCGCAGACGATGCGGTTAAGGTACTATGTCATCATTTTCATGCATAAGTAAGTATAGTGGCAGATAGGAAATTTTCATGGCATCTTCAAAAACGATTGTTTTTGTGAGATGCTTTTTTTTGCCAAAGTTTAAACCGGGCTTAACAGCGAGAAGGCTGCTTGTGCCTGATTTCAACCTGTAAGGGAGGCGACTATGCATATATTGCCGGTTCTGGTGGCGGCCATCGCTCCCGGTCTCTCTTTGTTAGCTTATTTTTATTTAAAGGATCGGTACGAAACGGAACCTATCCACCTGGTTATGAAAATGTTTCTGTTTGGCCTCCTGATTGTGTTTCCTGCCATAGTTTTGCAGCATCTGCTCAAAATGCAATTCGGAGAAGGAAGCTTTTTTCTTGCCTTCATTTTGTCAGGAGGGTTGGAGGAGTTTCTGAAATGGTTTCTGCTCTATCAATTAATTTATCGGCATCCTTCTTTTGATGAGCCCTACGACGGTATTGTTTATGGGGTAGCTGTAAGTATGGGATATGCGACATTGGAGAACGTTTTTTATGCCTTTTTGAGTACTTCTTCCTTCGGTGCACTGTTGGTGCGTGCTCTTCTGCCAGTTTCGGGACATGCTTTATTCGGGGTTATGATGGGATATTATTTAGGAAAAGCCAAGTTCACCAGCATCCATTCTTTAAAATATAAATGGTTGGCGCTGCTGCTGCCCATCTTTTGGCATGGCTCGTTTGATTATATTTTACTTGAAGCTAAATCTTATTGGCTCTGGTTTATGATTCCCTTTATGGTATATTTGTGGACTCGCACACTGTGGAAAGTTGAAAAGGCAAATGCGCATTCTTCTTTACGTGTGATCCAGCGGGATGAGAAGTTTAAAATTAGCTAAAAATGGGCAGTATAGTCAAATAAGCGTTGAAACTGTGTAGCGTTTCATCATTCATAGCAGTAAATAACGGAGGATAGGAAGTATGTCTGAGCTTAAAGTCAAAGTGACGATCCGCTGCAGGCAATGCGGCGAAAGGTTTATTCTTAAAGGGAGACAGTATAATGGCAAGATCGATACTGGTTTCCGCAGATGTATTTGCAATAATGAGCATGATTTTGATATGGAAAGCAAACAAGCATAAAGAAGCCGCTAAATATATAGTGGGCTTCTTTTTTTTGTGCTGGATGTATAAACCTTCATTCGCTAACAGAAGCTAACAGTAAACTAGGCGGAAATGAAAGGAGAAATAGAAACAATATGTACAAAAGATTAAGCATTGTCATGTTTCCACTTGTAACACTGGCGTTGATTGGAGCTTCTGTATGGGGCTATTTGGAGCATCAGGATAAAAATAAAATTCTAATTAAGGCAGAAAATCAATACCAGCGAGCATTTCATGATCTTTCGTATCGGATGGACAGACTGCATAATGAGCTTGGAAACACACTTGCAGTGAACTCGACCTCCAATGATTCTTACCGCAAAGGTCTGGTCAACGTATGGCGGCTAACCAGTCAGGCGCAAAGCGATATTAGCCAGCTTCCGCTTGCTATGCTGCCTTTCAACAAAACGGAAGAATTTTTGGCCAACCTGGCAAATCTATCTTACAGAACATCAGTTCGTGACTTAAATAAGTCACCATTAAGCCAAGAGGAATTAAAGACATTAGGCACGCTTTATGAACATTCGAAGGAACTTACTGGTGAAATTAGGGGCGTTCAGAATAAGGTTATTACTAACAATCTTAGGTGGATGGATGTAGAGCTTGCTCTAGCCTCGAAGGATGAGCCCGTTGATAATGTCATCATTGATGGCTTCACAACAGTGGATAAAAAGGTTGAGGGTTATTCCGAAATCGAATGGGGCCCTGGAAACTTAACCGTTTTTCAAAAAAATAACGTACAGATGTTATCAGGCAATGAGATGACTACTGAAGAGATCAAACAAAAGGCCGCTGCATTTTTGAATCGCTCTGATGTAGCTAATTTTCAGGTAACTGAGAACGGCAACGGGGGAACGGAGTATCAGTCTTACAGTGTGACAGCTTCCTCAGGAGGAAAAAATGAAGCTGACATTCAAATGGACTATTCCAAAAAGGGCGGCCAGCTGATTTATTTCGTGAAATCACGTGAGGTTTCTGGAGCTAATCTGGATATCAGAAGGGCCAGGGATGCCGCAGATGAGTTTCTTGATCAGCATGGTTACAAGGAAATGAGCGCGGTAAGCTACGATCAGGATGATAGCACAGCTAATATTGTTTTTGTTAAACGTGACAAGGATATCCTCATTTACCCGCAGCAGGTCAGTGTAAAGGTCGCTTTGGACGATGGGGAAATACTAGGTGTTCAGGCAGCGGAATATGTTTTCTCCCAAAAAGAAAGAAAGCTTGCAGCGCCGAAGATTAGCGCGGAAGAGGGACGGAAAATGCTGAGTCCGCAAATGGAAATATCGGAGCAGAAGCTCGCAGTTATTACAAATGATCTTGAGCAAGAGGTGCTGTGCCATGAATACACCGGTAAAATGAACAGCAATTTATACCGGATTTATATAAATGGCGAGACTGGTAATGAGGAGAAAATTGAAACGATAAGGCCTCAGGATACACAGGCAGCAGCTAAATAAATCATAGAAAGAGAAGCTTAATGCAACATTAAAAAAAGCTTCTCTTTTTTTTGCTTTCTAAAATCAATTGTCATGGTATAATCTAAAAGGTTGTTCTTTAGACTTTAGCCTGAGATATAGAGCATGGGGGTGGAAGATTGCTTCCTAATATTAATCAAATATTGCATATGCAAATCAATTCGATTGATGAAGAAGAATCCAAGATTGAATATAAGTCCAGGATTGCCGATATGTCCGACGAAGCGATCGTGATGGAAATTCCGCTGAATGAAAATACGGGGCGTTTGAAGAAGCTTTATTTGGGCGATGAGCTGAGCGCTTATTATATTAGCCAAGGTGGAATAAAGAATTATTTCAATACATCCGTAATCGGCTTCAGAGAAGATGTAATACGTTTGATCATGCTCAAAAAACCGGAGCCTGAGGCGATCACTCAGATCCAACGCCGCAGCTTTTTGCGGGTGCCTGCTGAGCTTGAAATTGCCGTTAAATTCTCGGAACAGCTGCAATTCGTTGCGGTGACTGAGGATGTAGGGGGTGGAGGAGTTTCTTTCATTTGCGATGGATACATACCTCTAAATGTTAACTATGTGATTTCCTGCTGGGTTCTTGTCCCATTTAAATCAGGCACCATCGAGCACGTTCCTCTGAAGGGTGAAATTGTGCGTGTTAAATTACTTGAAACAGGAAGACAATTAGCGATGGTGAGGTTTGTTGAAATTACGGATCGCGATCGTCAGAAGCTGATTCGCTACTGTTTCGAAAGGCAAATGGACCTTCGGAAAAATTAATGCATGCCGCTGCCAACTTTTGGTTATACTACGAAGCAAAATATGGACTTCGGGTGGTAATGCGGTATGAAAGAAGAAGACAGGGCTGATTACGAGGAACTGTTCATTCAGTTTTCGAAGCAGGTGGAGCGGGTACTTTTCCGGTTTTTATTTGTTTTATTTGTCCTTCTTTTATGCTGTCAAGCCTTGCTGCAAATTCCTTATGTGAGCATGCATTTTACCAAGGTTGCGCCTTTAGAAGGCATACCGTATATGGAAAAGGAACAGGCATTCCCGGGGCGGCGTTAGTTCGTACCGGACAAGATGTCTAATGAGACGGGACAACCCCTTAAGAGCTGAACAAGTTTTGCATCTCAGGCTATGCTGTGGTATAATTTTTTGAGTCAGCAGGCACTGCCTGCTTTTTTGTTCGTAAGGTATTGTTAGGAGGAACGGCTGTTTGGAGACGTATAACATTGCCATAGATGGTCCCGCCGGAGCAGGGAAGAGTACGATTGCCCGTTTGGTGGCGCGAGCGTTAGGCTTCATCTACGTAGATACAGGGGCCATGTATCGAGCGGTAACCTGGAAGGTTCTGCAGGAAGACCGGCTCCCGATTCAAGAATCTGTAGTTGCAGACGTCGCAAGGGGTATGAATATTGAACTCATACCGCACGCGGAAGGTCAGCATGTGCTGGTTGACGGAGTTGATGTTACCAAGCTGATTCGCTCAACCACCATTACGAATCATGTTTCCGAAATAGCAGCTATGGGTGAAGTCAGAAGCATTCTTGTTGCCAGACAGAAGCAAATGGCTGCCGGTAAAGGAGTCGTCATGGATGGCCGGGATATTGGGACGAAAGTGATACCCGATGCGGAAGTCAAGATATACCTAACAGCCAGCGTCAGCCAAAGAGCCGAGCGTCGCTTTAAAGAGATGCAAAGCAGCGGGGATGACTCTGTGACGCTAGAACAATTACAGCAGGATATAAAGCGCCGTGACCAAATGGATCAAGAAAGAGAGATTTCTCCTCTTGTCCGCGCTCATGATGCGCTGCTCCTTGATAGCACGTTAATGACTGTCCCGGAAGTCGTGGACACCATTCTCGGGCTTTGCAGAGACAAAGTCAGAGGAGGGGAGTAGGCATGCTTTACCGGTTAGGCCGATTTTTATTTCGCCTTTTTTTCTATACACTATTTCGCCTTAAGGTGATCGGTAAAGAAAACGTTCCTGCAGAAGGGCCGGTTATACTTTGTGGAAATCATACAAGCTTATTGGATCCACCGATTCTTGGTACGCCTTTAGAACGTAAGGTGCATTTTATGGCCAAGGCTGAATTGTTTCAGGTGCCAGTATTAGGATTTTTAATTTCCAGAGTAGGTGCTTTCCCGGTCAAACGTGGAGGAGTAAGCAAAGAATCGATCCGTCTGGCTATTTCCTTATTAAAGGAAGGAAGCGTGATGGGCATTTTTCCTGAAGGTACACGAAGCAATGCCGGAGGAATGGGCAAGAAGGGCGCAGCTAGCCTTGCTTTGAAATCAGATGCTGTTGTAATTCCTGTAGCAATCATAGGTACTTATTCTTTATTTCGGAGAATGACCATTGTGTATGGCAAGCCTGTAGATTTAAGCGAATTTGCAGCTGGAACCTCTGAGGATCTGGAGAAAGCGACTGATGCTATTATGGTCGTTATACGCAGTATTTACGCTGATTATAGCAAGTAGCAGTCAAGTAGAGTATGATAGTTCAGTTGTTTGTTTTGTGCATCGTATACTGCCTAGTGCTTATACTTTGTGACTTTATAAAATAATATTGATGGGTTTGTTAATTGAGGAGGCTAATGCAATGTCAGAAGAAGTTAACGTACAGAATAATGAAGAAGAAGTGAAAGCTAACGGTGAAACTCCGGAAGTCGAAGCTAATGAAACTCAAGCATCTGAAGCTACAGAAGCTCCTGCTGCCGAAGAGGCTCCAGAAGTGGAAGTTTCCCAATCCGAAGCAGAACAAGCTATGTCCAATGTAGCTAAGCTGAAAAAGGGTGATTCCGTTAAGGGAAAAATTGTGAAGGTCGATGAGGATCAAGTCTTCGTTGATATTGGCTATAAATATGATGGCGTCATTCCTGTTCGTGAGCTTTCATCCGTTCAGCTTGACAATGCGGCTCAGGCTGTTGAAGTGGGCCAAGAAGTAGAGCTTAAGGTTGTTACTATCGATGATGGAAAAGAAAAGCTGGTACTTTCCAAGCGTATCGTAGATAGCGAGAAGGCATGGGATTCCCTGCAAGCTCAACTGGAAAGCAGTGAAATCTTAGAAGCCGTTGTAGCTGAAGTGGTTAAAGGCGGACTTGTTGTTGATGTAGGGGTACGTGGTTTCGTTCCTGCTTCAATGGTAGAGCGTCATTTCGTTGAAGATTTCAGCGATTACAAAGGCCGCACGCTTCGTCTGCGTGTGAAAGAAATTGACCGCGAGAAGAACAAAGTGATTCTTTCCCAGAAAGATGTACTGGACGAAGAATTTGAAGCAGGCAAGAAAAAAATTATCGAAGGTCTTCAAGTAGGTCAAGTGCTGGACGGAACCGTTCAACGCTTAACACAATTCGGGGCTTTCGTAGACATCGGCGGTATTGACGGTTTGGTCCATATTTCGGAAATGGCTTGGCACCATGTTGAACAACCGTCTGAGGTTGTTAAAGAAGGCGACCAAGTGAAAGTACAAGTACTTAAAGTAGATCCGGCTAATGATAAAATCAGCCTAAGCATCAAAGCAACTTTGGAAGGCCCATGGGATAAAGTGGACCGTGAGTTTGCTGCAGGATCTATCGTAACTGGAACCGTTAAGCGTCTTGCTGCTTTCGGAGCTTTCGTTGAAATTGCCCCTGGTGTTGAAGGCCTTGTGCATATTTCCCAAATTGCACACCGTCATATTGCAACTCCTCATGAGGCGTTACAAGAAGGTCAGGAAGTACAAGCGAAAATTCTTGAAATTAACACTGCTGAGAAACGCGTAAGCTTGAGCATCAAGGAAACTGAAGAGGCTCCTGAAGCTCCAGTTAAGCAAGAAAGAGAAAGACCAGCTCGTGGTAGCGGCGGCGGCGGCGGCTCCAGTGCTAACCACCAGAAGGAAATTGCCGGTAATGAGAATGTTTCCCTCACTAACCAAGGTCTTTCCTTCACACTTGCTGAGCGCTTTGGCGATAAATTGTCCAAATTCAAAAAGTAAAAACAGGCATTGAATAAAGTTTTGTGATTCAAGAGGGAGGTTCACAGGATGCGCATTTCACGCAAAATGGAGCACGTCCATCATGCGCTGAAGCTTGGTCAATCTGGACGGCAAGGGCTGTCAGATATCAAGCTTGTGCACAACTGTCTTCCAGAAGCCTCAACGGATACCATTGCTTTAACGACCCGAATCGGCGATCTCACCATGAGTTCGCCGATTTTTATTAATGCAATGACCGGCGGGGCTGAGGAGACAGAGACGATTAATAGGTCGCTCGCCACAGTGGCCCGCGAGAAGAAGCTGGCCATGGCGGTGGGTTCGCAAATGTCAGCCATTAAAAATAAAGAGGTTGTTTCCAGCTACCAGGTTGTTCGCCAGGTTAATCCGAACGGTATTATTATTGCCAATTTGGGCAGTGAAGCTCTACCGGATCAAGCAAAACGCGCTGTAGATATGATCGAAGCTAATGCTCTGCAGATTCATCTGAATGTCATGCAGGAACTCATTATGCCGGAAGGTGACCGCAGCTTTACAGGAATGCTTAAGCGTATAGAGACCATTGTTCAACAAGTGTCAGTACCCGTAATTGTAAAAGAAGTAGGCTTTGGGATTATGCGCGAAAATGCAAGACAGCTGTCAGAAATTGGCGTACATATATTGGATGTTGGCGGTACGGGTGGGACGAATTTTGCTGCTATAGAAAACGCAAGACGGCAGGCCCCCTTGGATTGGTTAAACGATTGGGGATGTACAACCAGTGTTGCTTTGCTGGAGGCGCTAAGCATTTATCCAAGAGGCTCAATTATAGCTTCCGGAGGGATAACCAATGCGCTCGAAGCCATCAAAGCACTTACTCTTGGAGCTTCTGGCGTAGGAATGGCAGGTGCGTTCTTGAAAGTCATTCAATCAGAGGGCATTGATGCTTTAATGGGTTTCATTGATGAGCTTCATGAAGGACTAATCCTCATTATGACAGCTTTGGGAGTCCGGAGTGTGGACCAGCTTTGGCAGCGCCCTGTTGTAATTTCAGGTGAAACGGCAGCATGGTGTACAACCCGCGGAATTGACATAACTGAATATGCAGGTAGAGGCAGCTGGAGTAAATAATTTATTTTTTGCCATACTAAGGATACAAAGAGCTTATGTACGGATTGCGTGCGTAAGCCTAAAGATCCTAGGTGATAAAAAGTTATGAATCCAGGTTATCTCTCACTTGTTCTCCTGAGCATTACGCTGATTTTATTTGCTAGCGGCTGGAAGGAGATCTACGTAAGGAGTATATCGCAAAACAGAATACTTCTTTTTTTTATTGGCTGGATACTCTTGTTTTCGTTTGAAATTAAACTTCCCGCAGTTCAAATTAATTGGGTATTTGCAGGTATTTCCGTCTTAAGTTTAGGTATTATTATTCAAACCAAAGGCTTATTTCGCAAGCTTCATCTGCTTTCAATCGGGTTGTTGTTGGGTTCTTTTCATGTTCTGGCGATGGAAATTCTCGCTATGGATCCGATGATGGCTGTAGTTAGCCCCCAGTTGGATGCAGTGTTATTTCTTGTATGTGTTGTACTTCTTCTGGAGCGTAGATTGTGGGAGCAAATCGCCAGTCTTTCCTTAGGGATAATTATAGGCGAAATATATTCCGTGCTTGCTCATTCTATGCATCAACCCCTTTATTTCGGCGGTGCTTCCTTCCAGGATGGCTGGTGGCTTTCTGTTTTCGCTGCAAGGACCTTTACACTATTGTTGGAATCGTTAGTCAAAGGATTTAAGGCTGTATGTAAAGCTTTGATAGCATGGAAGGGAGGCTGGCGCAAGTAATGGATTGGTTAACGCATCGCTATACACTCGGAATTATCGTAGGCGTGGTTTTTGGTATTTTATCCAGACTGAATATGCTGCGGACGGATTATAGACAGTATCCAACATACCCTCACGGTAAAATTGTCCATCTTTCGCTGAGCGTCATTGCTGCCGGTCTGGGTGCGGTAGTTGTTCCTGCATTGCTGGATAAGGATTATACGGCAATAACTTTCTTAGCTCTTGCCGCTCAGCAGTTCAGAGAAGTGCGCAATATGGAACGCCAAAGCCTTACCCAAATTGACAACCTGGAGCTGGTTCCCAGAGGCGCTGCTTACATAGAGGGGATTGCCATGGTGTTTGAAGGGAGAAATTATTTGGTTATTTTCTCTTCTTTTGTGGCGACACTTTTCAGTATTGTGTTTGCTTGGTATTGGGGGATAGCTGCGGGTCTGTTATCGATTTTGTTGGCAAATTACTACAAGACAGGGAAAAATATTAAAAAAATCGCCGACATTGTGCCCGTAGAAGTTCGTATAGAAGGACCCGATTTGTATGTGGGCGAAGTCTACATCATGAATGTAGGCCTAGAGCAAAACAGGCAGCTTATTCGTGAGCATTCGCTTGGCTTTCTGGTAACTCCGAAAAATATGAACAGCCGGGTTACGCTCTCCAACCTGGGTCAAAGGCAGGCTATTTTGCATGATATTTCAACAATTCTTGGCGTGTACAGGGATGAAGGAGAACCGGCCTTGATGCCTATGGCTAAGCTGAATTTGAAGACAGGCGCTTTGGCTTTGTTTATATTGCCACAAGATCGGGATGCTCATAAAGCTAAAGTGGCTCTAGAACGAATTCCGGTGCTGGAAAGTGCAGTCCGAATGCCCTCGGAAGCCAAAGTAAACCAAAAGAGAAAGGCATGAAGAAGATGTCGAAAATTATGGCTATCGTAACCATGGATGTGGATAAAGTCGGTGGCGGGGCACCGATTTTTATTACGAAGGATGAGGAAGAGCAGCAGCTTACAGCTTTGATTTTGGAGAAGATACTTGATGCTAATGTGCATGATTTGAAGAATGGAACGATGGTAATCGTGAAGCATGCCTGAAGAAATATGGGAAGGATGCATTTCTGGGATAGCCAAGCAGATGCTTTTTTGTTATGATGAAGATTGCGAATTTTTCCATTTAAGAATGGAATTCTAAGGAGTTGAAAGGAAATTGGCCAGACCCATTATTGCTATAGTAGGCCGACCTAATGTCGGCAAATCGACCATTTTTAATCGAATCGTCGGTGATCGGCTTGCGATTGTGGAGGATAAACCGGGAGTAACCCGTGATCGCCTTTATGGAAGCGGTGAATGGCTGAACAGGGAGTTCAGCGTTATTGATACCGGCGGAATAGAAATTGACGGGGATGACACACTGCTTAAATCCGTGCGGGCGCAAGCTGAGCTTGCGATTGAAGAAGCGGATGTCATTATCTTTATGGTTGATGCCAAAGCAGGTGTTACCGCATCGGACGAGGAAGTGGCTCAATTGCTGTTTCGCTCGAAAAAACCGATTGTTTTAGCTGTCAATAAGGTGGATAATCTACAGCGTCAGGACGAAATCTATGAGTTTTACAGCTTGGGCATTGGTGAGCCTATCGGTATTTCCGGTTCACACGGCATTGGTATCGGTGATTTATTGGAAGCAGCCTCTTCGCATTTTCCCGATGATCAAGACGAGCAGTACGGTGAAGAAGTAATCCGCTTCGCTCTGATAGGACGACCCAATGTCGGTAAATCCTCGCTGACTAATGCGATTCTTGGTGAAGAGCGGGTTATTGTAAGTTCGGAAGCCGGAACTACAAGAGATGCTATCGATACCCCGTTTGAACGTGATGGGCAGAAATTTGTCATTATTGACACGGCAGGTATGCGTAAGCGCGGCCGTGTATATGAGAACACAGAGAAGTACAGCGTCATGCGTGCGATGAAGGCGATTGAGAGAGCAGACGTTGCCCTTATTGTAATTGACGGGGATGAAGGCATCATCGAGCAGGATAAGCATATTGCCGGGTATGCCCATGATGCGGGGAAAGCCGCTATTTTCGTTGTGAATAAATGGGATATTGTAGACAAAGATGATAAGACGATGCAGCAGTTCACACAAAAAATCCGCGATCACTTCTTATTTATGTCTTATGCGCCAGTCGTCTTTGTATCTGCCAAGACTAAGCAAAGACTGCAGAAGCTGCTTCCCGTAGTTATGCAGGTAGCTGAGCAGCACTCACTCAGAGTGCAAACCCATATGCTCAATGATGTTGTCTCGGACGCAGTTGCTTATAATCCGCCTCCTACGGACAAAGGGAAGCGTCTTCGCCTTAATTATGTGACCCAGGTTGCGGTGAAGCCTCCAAGCATCGTGCTATTTGTCAATGAGCCTGAGCTGATGCATTTCTCTTACGAGCGATATCTGGAAAATAAAATACGGGCTGCTTTTGGTTTCGAGGGCACACCTATCCGGCTGTTTACCCGGAGGAAATCATCAGATGATTAGGGGGAGAAGCGATTGCTCTCAATTGTAGCTATAGCAGTCGGCTATTTATTAGGTTCAATCAGTTTTAGTTATTTATTCGGTAAGTGGTTCAAGGGAATTGATATCCGCAAGCATGGAAGCGGGAATGCAGGGGCCACCAATACACTTCGTGTGCTGGGTAAAGGACCGGCAATTACTGTACTTTTACTAGATGGTCTAAAAGGAATCATTGCTGTGCTGCTTGGACAATGGGCTGGTGGCGATAACCTTTGGATACCTGTATTATGTGGTTTGGCCGCAATTATCGGTCATAACTGGCCTGTGTATTTTGGCTTCAGAGGGGGGAAAGGTATTGCCACGACCATCGGGGTCATGGCTACTCTAGCTTTTCTTCCAACACTTTTTGCCGGACTGCTTGCTATAGCTATTATTGCACTCACCCGCTATGTGTCGCTCGGTTCCCTTCTGCTAACTGCAATCTTACCTTTTTTTCTTTGGGGAATGGGCCGTCCGGTTGAGATCCTGTGGTTCAGCGTCATCGTAGCCATATTTGCATTTGCCAGACACCGGGCTAATATTGCCAAACTGCTGCAGGGTAAAGAAAACAAGATAGGCACAAAGAAAGCTTGAAGGACTTGGCCTGTTGATAAAAGGCTAGGAAGCCATTGATTACGAAGTAAGTTTTGCTCTAGCAAAACTCTTAGGAGGAACTACTTTGTCAAACAAGGTTGCAGTGCTGGTAGCAGGAAGCTGGGGGACGGCTCTTGCTGCGGTTTTGGCGGACAATGGCAAGGAAGTATGGCTGTGGTCCAGGAACGAAGAGCAGGTAAAAGAAATAAACGATAAACATCGAAACAGCAGGTTTCTTGGAGAGACGGAGCTTTCACCACAGATTAAGGCAACAAGCTCTTTACAAGAGGCTCTGTTCAATGCCCAGGCAGCCGTGCTGGTTGTTCCATCGTCTGGCATGCGTGAGGTTGCTGCACAAATTCGCCCCTTCTTGACGAAAGAAATGCTGCTTATTCATGCGACGAAGGGGTTTGAGACGGGTACGCTTAAGCGGATGTCAGCCGTTATCAGCGACGAGCTCCCAGAGATCGCGGCAGAACGGATTGTGGTGCTGTCCGGGCCTAGTCATGCTGAAGAGGTTATCCGGCAATGCCCAACCACTGTTGTGGTTGCCGCTCATGACCTGGATGCTGCGGAAGCAGCGCAGGACTTGTTCATCAATCCATATTTCCGTGTGTATACGAACCCTGATATTGCAGGCGTAGAAATTGGCGGGTCGCTCAAAAATATTATTGCACTTGGAGCAGGGCTCACCGACGGCCTTGGCTTTGGAGATAATGCCAAAGCAGCATTGCTGACCCGCGGCCTGGCTGAAATCGCCAGACTGGGTCAAGCTATGGGGGCCAACGCGCAAACCTTTGCAGGCTTGGCAGGCTTGGGTGACTTGATCGTAACCTGCACTAGCAAGCATAGCCGTAATTGGCGGGCTGGTTACATGCTCGCTCAGGGAGAACCTCTGGAGCAAGTGCTCAAAGAGATGGGAATGGTTGTAGAGGGCGTTAAAACTACGAAGGCAGCTTATGAGCTCTCTCGTTTTTTTAAGGTTAGTATGCCTATAACAGATGAGCTCTATA
Organism: Paenibacillus eucommiae; assembly: GCF_017874215.1. Taxonomy (GTDB): domain Bacteria; phylum Bacillota; class Bacilli; order Paenibacillales; family NBRC-103111; genus Paenibacillus_AI; species Paenibacillus_AI eucommiae. Next base: position 3,790 of record NZ_JAGGLB010000002.1, on the reverse strand, counting down.
GTGTACTGTTTGAAGGGAAGTCACCCAAGATAGCAGTGGAAGATTTAATGGGGCGCCTGAGAAAGCACGAAATGGAGGAAATTTGAATATCTCTTTAACAATGCGGGCCTATTAGCCTACACCACTCTTTACTGGCCTTCATACTATACTCTAGTTGGATCATTTCACCTAGGGATTAGGAGGCGGGAAAGTGGCGAATAAAGACGTTTCCAAAGACGTTCTGAACGTTGTGAAGAAGAAAACGGGGAAAGCCGTTTCTGAGAAGGATATTCAAAAGCTGGCCAGCGGAGTAAAGCCTTCTACGATGAAAAGTGAAGCGGAGCTCAGACAACTGATCAAGAGAGTATCCGATCTTGTTAATGTTAAGGTGCCTGAACATACAGTAAATGAAATCATTCAAGCTGTTAAAAGCAGTAAACTCGATTCAGGCAATCTGCAGCAGCTGATGGGCGCTATGCTCGGTAAGAAGTAAGCTGAATGACACAAAATATTAACTTTTTAGGCATAAGCGGGGGTGCAGCGCTTATGTTTTTTCTTTGCCCATATGATATAATCAGGCATAAGCTAGTGACATTCAGGAATGGGAGTAATTGTTATTATGTCAAGTATGGATAAAATGTGGGCTTCATTTGTAGCTATTGGACTTATGGTTGTTGCTTCTTTATTAATTTCTTATGCCAGAACCCGTACTAAGGGCGTTGTCAGAGTAATCTTATCCTTTATTGCTTTTATTTTATTTGTTCCGATTCTTATCTATATGCTGTTATCCATGTTCTAGGAGGTTAGGCGATGCTGCAGCTTAAGGCACGAAACAAACAGTCAGTAGTAGAGCCTGAACCAGGATTTACAATTCTGGATTTGGCTTTGAAGTCAAAAGTGGAATGGGGCTTTTCCTGTACGCGGGGAACTTGCGCCAGATGCCGTTGCTTGATCCTGGAAGGGCAGGAGTTTCTGGAAGAACCGACGGAAGCTGAGGACGCACGATTGGAGCCTGATGAGCTGGAGAGCGGCTACCGCTTGGCCTGCCAATGCGTAATTAAACAAGCAGGTGCGATTTCTGTGACACATAGACCGTATTTTTAACATATTTGGGGGAAGGTGTAAATGCTGTTGTTACTACCCGCCGCGCAACTTGATGTGATAGGAACACTTCATAGATCCCTATTGGGGACCGAAGTAAAATGGCTGGTAGGAGGAAGCTGCGGACTTTTGCTGCAAGGAGTAGAGCTTAGTGAAAGCCCGCGGGATGTTGATGTATACATGGATGAAGAGGATGTACAGACGACCCATGATGCTCTTCTTTCTTATGCGACCGATCAAATGCAGTTAAGCCAAACTGAGATTTATCGCTCGTTTCTCAGCCATTACGAAATAATTGGCATCCAAGTGGAAGCGGTTGGAGCTTTTAGTGTTCAGGCTATGGCATCCAGTTATAAGGTAGAGGTGTCATATCTACAGCGGTATCATGCAGCCAACGTTCAGGTAAATGGAATAGTGATTGCACTGATGCCGCTTGCCCATGAGCTGCTCTTTAATTTGCTGCGGGAACGGCCTGATCGGTATGATGCTATCGCGCTTGCGATGGCCCAGAAGGAAGAGCTTCATATGCCGGTGCTCAGGGCGCTGCTGGCGAGGAATCATTGGAGCCCAGGGTTCCTGGACCACTTGAATCAATTATTAGATAAGCATATTGGTATGAACAGGAGTCGTATTACATGATTCATTAAAGTAGGGGATATACATGACGTTACCAGAAGTGACATTTTTACCTGACGGCAAAAAAATTCGCGTCCGCCCGGGAACAACACTGCTTGATGCGGGCAGACATGCAAGGGTAACGATTCGTACGCGCTGCGGCGGTAAAGCAGCGTGTCTGATGTGCAAGGTCAAGGTGGAGGAGCAAAGCGGTCTGACACCGATGAATCAGCCTGAACAGCTGAAGCTTGGTGAGCAGGGGGCTGAAGGTTACAGGCTGGCCTGCCAGGCTCGTGTCCGTGGCGATGTTACGGTTATTATCCCGGAAGATCCCCTGAAGGCTGCTGTGCGCGCCCAACTGGCGAGACAAGCGGAAGACGGGATCTAGAATCTATACTTAATTTACATTTACAGAGGGGGTTTCAGATGAAGGTGTTTATTCCACGCATGCTCCGGCGAGCAGGCTGGAAGCTGGGGGTTGCTGCCCTGATGCTTGTGTGGCTTAGCGGCTGCGCGTATCCAGGGGATCAACGTAAGGAAAACCAAGTGAATCCAGCCGAATTTATTACTGTTGTGCAGCAGGCCGTCGATCAGTTTCATACGAAAACTGGAGTGCTGCCGATTAAAAACAGTGATATTCTTACTCCCTTATACGAGAAATATCCAATCAATTTCGGCCAGCTTCAGCAAAGCAACTATTTGAGCAGCATCCCTGCTAACGCCTTTGAAAACGGCGGGGTGTTCAGGTATGTGCTTGTCAATGTGGAAACCAAGCCGGAGGTTAAGCTGCTGGATTTATCAGCTTACCAAGCTAGCGAAGAGGTTCATAAGCAGGTTGTTGATTTCCAGAAAAAGCATGCTGGCGAGCTTCCTGTGAGCATCCAGATTGCACCTGATTTCTATTATGTGGATTTTAGCAAGACCGGTATGAAGGATCCTAATGTAAAATCAACTTTCAACCGTCAAACCAATTTTAACTATATCATTCAAGAATCCACTGGAGTCGTAGCTCTTGATTATGGACTTGATATCGCCAAGCTGATAGAAGCTCAATCGCTGCAGAATTCCCTGAAACCTGATCAGGATTTGCGGGAGCTGCTGGTAACGAATTCTTTCTTTGTACCAGCTAGATCATTTGCTTATACATGGAGTGCGGATCAGCCACTTCCTCAAGCTGAATAATAGACAAAACCCCTTTGCACGCTCTGGAGCTGCGAAAGGGGTTTTTGTTTTATCTAGCCTAAATTCAAGTACCACTGTAGTATTACTGTAGCACCCCAGTAGCACCGATGAAGCACCGATGAAGCACCGATGAAGCACCGATGAAGCACCCCTGTAGCACCTCAGTAGTAGCCCCCCCTCACTCATATGGAGCGAGTTGCTTTACTTAACGATGTTTTTCATCGTTAAACAAGTGAATCCAGATCAATCCGTCGCGTTAACGATGATTTTCATCGCAAAAAGAGGTCGGATGGCCCCCTCAGGGTGGATAACAGGGATTTAACGATGAAAAACATCGCTAAATCAAGTTTGCGGAGAGGACCTAGTGCTTTTAGCGATGAAAAACCATCCATGACGTTCGTAGCCGACGTCACCACCAAGAATGAAAATAGGGGTTCTAGCAAAGGTTTTTTAAAAGAAAGAACCGTCAAGAATAAAAGATAACAAATCAAAGGACGGACGATGTACTGGGACTGATCCTGTTGAAAAACCCGTCCTATTGCGACCCTCGAGCACCGCCAATTGTAACCTAAGAACGTGTATAAACTTTCACCTCCCGGGCGCATGATTTGTTATATTCTAGGAAAGAAGGAACGGAAATGGACGCTGTACGCGCATGTTGTGCGGGCATGGATATCCATCAGGAAACGGTTGTCGTTTGTATCTTGAGAGGTCCTCTGGATATAAAACCACGCCCACAAATTCGAACGTTCGGTACCACAACAAAAGAACTGTTGCAGGTGCAGGACTGGCTCACGGAAAACGAATGTAAAGAAGTGGCCATGGAAAGTACAGGTGTTTTCTGGAAGCCGGTCTGGAATGTGCTGGAGACTAGCTGCAAATTAACCCTGGCTAATCCCAAGCATATTAAGAA
>NZ_JAGGLB010000001.1 GCF_017874215.1 Paenibacillus eucommiae | reverse complement strand
CAAATTCGATGCACGATTCAAAAGCTACTTTAATCAATATGGCAATGAGGATTTAGCAGATTTTCTTTACAGCGCAATTATGCAAAATATCAATCGGTAATCATCTCAATGAATGGTAAATGCTCAACAATCACTCCCCAAGGTAGCTTGGACCATGACGATCGTCTATGTGGCCTACAAATGCATGACTCCGATAGTTATTGTAAGTTTGTAGGTCAGTGGGGGCGTGCTACACTGAAAGAAATGAGCCCACTTGTTATGAAAATTAATGATTAAGCTAACGGGTACATTAGTTGAACTATACAAGGAGCAGTTGCCGCGGCAGTTGCTCCTTGTTTTTATTACGCTAACGGGCAGGATAGTTGAACATGTAAAATCCGTGTCAGAGCAAAACGCTATTGACAAACCATCTACTACGTGTTACTTTATAGCAGTAGTAAGTAACACTGCATACCAGTCATACAGAATAGCAAGGGGTGATTGTGCTGGAAAACCTAACGGAAATGCTCAAAGGCGCGCTTGAGGGCTGCGTCCTTGAAATTATAAGCCGCAAAGAAACCTACGGCTACGAAATCACGCGGCGGCTGAACGCCCTCGGCTTCACGGACGTTGTTGATGGAACGGTCTACACCATCTTGGTGCGACTTGAGAAAAATAAGCTCGTGGACATAGAAAAAAAGCCGTCCGATGTGGGACCGCCGCGTAAGTTTTACGCGCTCAACGACGCAGGGCGCGAAGAACTGCGCCGATTCTGGGCAAAATGGGAGTTTGTTTCATCAAAAATTAACGAGTTAAAGGAGGAGTAATAATGAATTTTTGGGAAAAAATTACGGGCAGCGACATGACTAAAGAATTGAAAACTTTTGAATCGCGAGTCAAAAAGCTGCCGGCTGATTATCAAGTGGCATGGAAAAAAATTAATGCCAATCTTTGGCCGCACTCAGATTTCACCGGTCGCAACCTCATGCCAATTCTTGACGGTGTGCTTGGCCTGCTCGAAGAAACGGCGGCGGACGGTCAGAGTGTCCAAGAGGTTTTGGGTGACGATATCAAAGGCTTCTGTTCAGCGCTGGCCGGCGAAGAAGGGGCAAAGTCTTATCGCGACAAGTGGCGCAAGCAACTCAACAATAATATCGCAAAAAAATTAGGTAAATAGGAGGATAAAATGAGCATACAAGATATCATCGAAGGCAAAAAAAAGTGGCGAGCGCACGTGGCGCGTGTCAAAGCGCTCCCGCAAGATTATCAGATTGTTTATAAAGAGATTCAAAAATATCTCTTTAAGGTCGGCCCTGTTGAGCTAACCGACGGGACGGGTTTGCTCTCGGGGATTATCGATCTTTTTGAAGAGGGCGTGGCCTTGGGAAAAGGTGTGCTCGAAGTGACGGGCAGTGACGTAGCGGCTTTCTGCGACGATCTAATCAAAGATTCAAAAACTTACGCTGACATCTATCAAGAATCTGTTGACCAAGAAGTTAACAAGGCCATGAAAAAGGTTACGGATATAACAAAGGGGGGATATCGGGATGGAAAAAGCAATTGAAATGAAAGGTCTGCGAAAGTCTTTCAAGGACACAGATGTCTTAAAGGGCGTCGATTTTGAAGTGAAGCGAGGTGAGATTTTCGCCCTGCTCGGCTCCAATGGGGCAGGCAAGACGACGGTTGTCAAAATCCTCACCACGCTGCTCAAACAAGACAGCGGAACCGCCATTGTAAACGGATTCGATGTCGCGTCAAAACCCGAGAATGTGCGGCAAGCGATCAGTCTGACCGGGCAATTTGCCGCCGTGGACGAAATATTGACCGGACGGGAAAATCTGATCATGATTGCCAAGCTACGATACCTCAAAAATCCGCGTCAGGTTGCGGACGACTTGCTTAAACGCTTCGGCTTGACAGACGCCGCCGACCGCAGGGCGTCTACTTATTCGGGTGGTATGCGCCGCAGGCTCGACATCGCCTTGAGCATTGTGGGAAAACCGCAGATCATTTTCCTTGACGAGCCGACCACTGGGCTTGACCCCGAGGCGCGCATCGAGGTTTGGAAGATTGTCAAGGAGCTTGCCGACGGCGGCACGACGGTACTCCTAACCACGCAGTATCTGGATGAGGCCGAGCAGCTTGCCGACCGAATTGCCATTCTGCACGAGGGTAGGATTATCGCCAGCGGCACGCTCTCGGAGCTAAAAAAGCTGTTCCCACCCGCAAAGGTGGAGTATGTTGAAAAACAGCTGACATTGGAAGAGATATTCCTCGCAATCGTCGGCAAAAAGGAGGAAAAGTAAATGGAGGCGGCAAAGAATCATTTCTTCACCGATATTAGCGTTATGCTTGGACGTTCCATGCGCCATATTTTCCGCAGTATGGACACCATCATCACGGTCTGCATCACTCCGATTGCGATGATGCTGCTGTTTGTCTATGTGTTAGGCGGTGCCATTCAAACCGGAACGGATAACTATGTGAATTACCTGTTGCCAGGCATACTGCTTATGGCTATCGCAAGCGGAATAGCCTATACGGCTTACCGCCTATTTATGGATAAGCAGCGGGGCATATTCGAGCGGTTTCACACCATGCCGATTTCACGTTCCGCCTTGCTTTGGGGGCATGTGCTGACCTCTCTGGTGTCCAACGCCATAACGGTGATCGTCATCATTCTCGCAGCGTTGATTATGGGTTTTCGTTCGTCCGCGGGAATACTGCCATGGCTTGCCGTAGCAGGCATACTCGCATTGTTTACGCTGGCCTTAACTTGGGTCGCGGCGATTGCCGGACTGTCCGCAAAAACGGTGGAAGGTGCAAGTTCGTTTTCCTATCCACTTATCTTCCTGCCGTTTATCAGTTCGGCGTTTGTGCCGACCGAGTCGATGCCGTCGGTCGTTCGCGCCTTTGCCGAAAACCAGCCGGTGACCTCGATCGTGAACGCCATCCGTGCGCTACTGTCAGGTCAGCCGGTGGGCAATGAGATATGGGTCGCTCTTGTGTGGTGCGTCGGGATTTTGCTCGTAGCCTATTTCTTTGCAATGAGGGTATATAAAAAGCGGGTGTGAAAAAACATCATTGTCCGAATGAAGTCCGCGCAAACCGCGGACTTTTTGTTCTGTGTTTATATTTACTTAAAAGTGATAAGATCACTGAGGGATTGTTTATATTCAACTATCGACCGATTTATGCTAATAAGTTTAACAGTTTCTGGGCGTAGATTACGCTAACGAGGAACTTTAGCGCAATAAATACGAAAAGTCGGCAGCCGGTGTTACGGCTGTCGTCTTCTCAACTAACGGGCAGGGGAGTGGAGTAACTCAGTATAGAAATCAGAAGTCATCAGATGATTGTCTATTTTTTGCGAACACGTTGTGTTGACAATGTATTTACGAGTAAGCATTCACGTTATTTTTTCTTTGGTGATAGATTTATCGTATTCATTTCGTATTACATTGTAGGTACCAATAATCATGTAAGGAGGTGGACAAATTGAAAATCACAGAGAACAATGTTGTACAACAAATACAAAACAAAAATGAGAATGCGATTCCTTTCATTATCAAGCAATATGGCGTTGGGCAATCTATAGAAATAAATAATTCTATGTATACAATTTACAATGATGTTGAAATTACAGAGATACCTATCGGGGAAAATATCAATTCCATATTGAGTACAATCATTTAGACCAAGAGATGCCGATTAATAATCCTTGGGTTTTTGATATTGCTGTTCCAACTGAACAGTTAGCAACAACAAGTGAAACTATTCATTTTAATCAAGAAGTACAGCTTGGCAATGGACAATCTATTCGTTTAGATAAAATAATCGTGACACCAATTTCAACGATACTTTATTATGACTGGCCAGAACATTTAAAATTGTAAATGAATCTGGGGCTGAAAGACTACCAAACTCTTCCACTATTTCTCCTGAACTATTTTATAATCGATATGAACCAATTGACTTACAATCAGAGAAATACTATTTAGTGCCGTTTGTGTCGTCAGATAACTATCATGCAACTGATCCAGGTGAAGTGTTGGAGCAAGAGCAATCTATACTGATCAATCCATAATAAGAATAGGTGGCGAATTGGAGATACTATTGATTATTGCATTAACGGAAACAATAGTGAAAAACACCGTTTTTTTGCTTCTCAGCTAACGGGACACGATAGTTGAGGAGCTTGCATTGCCGCAGCTCATTTTTCATTTATTTAAACTACTATGAAGATTCATTGCACCAAAGTATGGAAAAAGGCAGCACTAAAGAAGACGCAGCTCGTTCATTTTTTTTAAAGGGGAGAGCGCCTGAATATCTTTTTATTACAGCTTTATATAGATTCAAGAGGCTTCTGGTTCAGTGATGGTAACGGAGTAGCCTAGTCCTTCAAGTCTGCGTAAAGCATGCCGCACAATGGACTGTCGCCTTTGCTTATCAAAGTAGTCTTCCCCTAGATCAACATACATTTCTTTACGAGTTAGTAGGTAATAGGAGATTCTTAACATGGCATGAGCGACTACAATTCCTGCTCGTTTCCTTCCTTTTCGCGCTGCTGTACGTCTATACAGTGCGCCAAGGTAATTGGTTTTTAATATCTGCACCGATTTCCGTTAAGATTTGTTCAGCCATGCGTGTCGATATGCCGGGGAATTGAATCCAGTCGCTCGATGTCCTCTTGGTATGAACTTACACGCCGCGCAACTTCTTGATCCAGCATATCCATTTGTTCCGTTAGAAAATCGATGTGGGCTTGTGTAACCTTGAAGGGCTAGTTCGAGTTCAGACTTCTTCCGTTTCAGCGTACGTTGGGCCATGCCGGCAAGTTCTTCAGGATCGTCAATGCCTTCAGCAATCGCGCGAAGCATGTTTTTGGATGAAACGCCCATAATATCTGAAACAACAGAGCCCAGCTTGATATTGGCTCTTTCCAGAACTTTTTGGATCCGATTATGCTGCCGGGGACGTTCTTCGATAATGCTCCTGCGATACCGAACAAGCTCTCTTAGCTCCCGTTGAGCACGGTCTGGAATGAAACTGGCTTTAATCAATCCATGACGAAGGAGCTGGCAAATCCATTCTGCATCTTTAACATCGGTTTTACGCCCAGGTACTGCTTTCATATGCTGAGCGTTGACAACTAAAAATTTAGGTGTCTTCTGCTTCGATTAAGTTCACAATTGGCTTCCAGTATACACTCGTACTCTCCATGGCCACATGAGTACATCCGTGCAGCTTTATCCAATCCACTAGCTTAAGCAGGAAAACAGTTTTAGTCGAGAATGTTTGAATCTCCTTTCCTTCAGATGTCATAAAGACGCAAAGAAACAGAATTTTTCTTTATGAATTACGACCCGAGTTCCCTTGGGTGATTAATACAAATGAAGATCGGCCAGCTCAATTGCTGCGCCGGTTTTTTTTTACTAATCAGAAAGTATAGAATTTAAGGGGTACCCTATTTCAGAAAAGTTGTTAGAACAAAGAGATGGAGACGAATGTACTTAAACGAATCTGTCATGAGAATTGGGATGTATTCTACAGTAAGCATATGGAACGAATATGTCAGGTGATTACAAAGGAAGTAGAGAAGTTCCTAGGCGGGGCGGAATATGTACAGGAGGGGAGACATATCACGCTTGGTTTGAGTCTGTCTACAATATCGTTTTGGCTAAGCATTTCGGGTTAAAATGGGAGGGAGAGTTGTGCATTCAGCCAAGCGAGACCATAGAAAGCAAGCTGGATTTACATCGTTAATCGTTATTCTGAAAAGCAAAAAAACGTAAGTTCCAGGACCTCCTTCAGTCCCGGTACTTACGCTTTTTTTTAATGAAAGAGGTAGAGTGTGGTTCAACATAACTGTTCCTTAGAAATAACTACTTTTGGGATAACCTCTTCCCGACCAGCGAAGGCAGATTATGTTGGGTCATCAACTACACTCATTTGCGCATATCCGGTTGTGCTGTACGTACTCACCCGAGCCCCATAGGCTGTGCTGGAATTTGGGTTAGTAAGATATATTTTTCCACCTAACGACATGTTGTTATAATAACCCACGTCCGCACCAGTGTCGATATTCGTGTAACCGCCATTCCAACTTGTACCTGGTAAAGAGTCAGCTTCCATTGTAACTCTGTTGACGCTTGAGAAAAAGGTGTAGAACGGCAGTGTCGCCGAAGTATTCGATGGCTCAAATAGGTAGACAAAACCTACATAATTTGCCACTGGGATCTTCTTGAATTCTTGATTCTCCACCTGAGCTAATCCTTCATTGCGCACATCCTCATTCAATTTAGGAACATCCCAACCCGGAAACAGATCCGAAAATTCAGGAAGCTCTTCATTCGTTCCATCTGGAAGTTCAGCCGAAACCTGACCATCAACAGTCCAAGAAGTGCTGTAAATGATAGTCTTCCTAGCATCCAAGATGGCGTCTTTCCATTCCTCGGGCGCTGCGTCAAGATCGGAATACGCGAGTTGTTCCGATGACAGGGAAGCGTAGGAGTTCTGTTGATCACTCGCAAGCGCAAAGCTTGGAGCCATGAGGACGACGAGTAGAGCGAGAATCGAAAATACCGAGAGAGCCATTTTTTTCATAACCAGTTGCCTCCATTTCATTTAGTATTAAACTCTTGGTTTACCACTTCATTACATATATGTATTAATATATCGATTTGGGGACAAGTTTCTTCAACTATTTTTAAATAGTGCTTCTTTTATAACAATCCAGATTTTATGTTGGATTAAATTTTCAGCAATTATCAAATTTTTTTAAGAGGTTTGACATTTGTTTAAGGCAAATGTAGAATATATTTAAGACAAACGTCTTAAAGGAGTTGATGGGTTGAACAATGAAAAAACTGCCGGATGCGGAGTTTGACATTATGAAAGTGGTGTGGGCCAAAGATACGCCATTAACGACAAATATCATTATGCAACAGCTTGGAAATGAAAGGGGATGGAAAGCGCAGACGGTCATTTCGCTTATGTTTCGGCTAGCGGAACGTGGCTTCATTCGAATTGAAAAAAATGGAAAGATGTCCAATTATTTTCCCCTTATTAGCAAGGAGGAGTACTTGAAATTTGAAACCGGCGACTTTATGGAGCGTTTTCATGCAAATTCCTTCGTCAGCTTGGTTTCTACGTTGTATGCCGGGGAGGAGTTAAAGAACAGTGACCTAGACCAACTGGCAAAGTGGCTGAAAGAAAAGAGGGATTGATATGCAGGGATTTTTAACTAACCTGCTCCAAAGCTCTGTTTCTATGTCGTTGATCACGCTTGTTTATGCGGCAATACTGCCTCTTCTATCAAAACGATATGCAGCAAAGTGGAATTATATGGTTTGGTTACTGGTTGCGGCAGGCTGGGTATTTCCCTTTCGTCCACGGATTGACCTATTGTTTCTCCCTGTGCAAATGCGAGATATCCCTCTAACGCAATCAATTATTAATGACATGCCGTTTATGGACGTAGGCGATAATGTAAGCACTCGAGCGACAATCCCTTTTTGGTGGGTGCTTGCAGTGATTTGGGGGTTAGGTTTTGTAAGTATCGTATTGTATCATGTTCTGCGGCATGGTCGCTTTATGAAGATGGTTCGCCGATGGAGTGAGCCTGTAACCGATTTGAAGGTTTTGGGGATTTTGGACAATTTAAGCTCGGAACTGGGAATTAAAAAACATATTGGGATAAGCGTGTGTGAGAGCGTTTCAAGCCCTATGCTCGTTGGTTTATTCCGTCCTGTCATTTTACTACCTCCTTTTAAAATTTCAATTGATGAATTATCTCTGATTCTAAAGCACGAGTTGATTCATTTCAAACGGCATGACCTCTGGTACAAGGCAATGATTCTGACGGCAACCGCGTTTCATTGGTTCAATCCGGTAGTTTATCTTATGGCAAAAGCGGCAGCGGAACAATGTGAAATCTCCTGTGATTCATTGGTTTTACAGAACGCAGATTTTCATCAGCGAATTCAATATGGTGAATCCATTATTGGTGTTGTCAGGAATGGAGCAAAGCTCCAAACAGCAATATCAACTAATTTTTATGGAGGGAAAAAAGGTATGAAAAATCGTATTTCTTCAATCATGGACTTAAAGCGGAAGAAGGCTGGCGTTTTAATCCTTTGTATGGCGCTGATTGGAATTTTATTAACCGGGACCGCGCTAGCTTCAACTAACACAGATCAAGAATCTATTACTACTGTTGTTTCTGGGACTAATAACAGCGATAGCAATATTAGTAACGAAGTAATCCGCCTCAAGGAGTCGTTGCGAAACCTCTACATCGATTAATTATAATTGCACCAAAATAGTCTATCCGGCAAACCCGTTCTAACTTTAAGTGGGAGATAAGGCATAAGGGAAAGACAACCTTTGTCGGATTACTTTTTTGCTATATAATGGTTATGTTTTCCTTTTAAGTTGTTTATAGGATGAAGGCAAACACCAACACTTAAGGCCCAATCTGTGGGGCCCCTCCAATGCTGTGTTCAATTTGTCAGCGTTCCCAAACAATGGAGCAGACATAGCAGGATTCCACAGCGGCCCATATTGCCCGTATGCAGTAAGCTCCCGCCGGAGGTCGATGATTTCGCCATCAAAAGAGGCCATACTACATAATGATGCCGAAAATAGAAAGGAATACTGTAAAAGAGAAGGTGGTGAGAAGATAGCGCTAAATAATAACCAAAGTCGCGCCATTAAAGCATTATATATGGAAATGTATTATTTATTGTTGGCATATGCACAAAGCCCGCTGAGCGACCGCTTACTGGCCGAAGAAGCTGTTCAGGAGACATTCAGAATTGCGTGTGCTAAAGCCGACAAATTATTATCTAGCCCCAATCCGAATGGTTGGCTATTAATTACGCTAAAGAATGTTATTACTAACAAAGTTCGTAGTCGGGCATATCACAACAGTAAAGTATTTTCTTCCTTGTACTTCGATGAAAACTTCATCCCTGGAGATACTCACGTCCCGAATGTCGATTTTATGTACTCTGACTTGGCCAATAGTGAAGACTATAAATTGCTTAAAATGATTGTTCTGGATAGGTATTCAATGTTGGAGGCGGCCCAAGAAGTTGGAATATCCGTGGAGGCTTGTAAAAAACGAGTTCAGCGAGCGAAGAAGAAGTTGAAAGAACGTTTGAAGGTTTAACCTAGAATTCAGTGCTTGACTTTCAGATCAGTGGCTGGTTGAGGGATACCATAATCTCCTCGACGAATTTTGAAGCGTCTTTTGTAGATTGAGGCGGGGCGTAGGCGTTTTCGAAGAAAGTGCCCCCCATTACGCTAACCGGGTCGATAGTTTGATGCCGATAAGGCTGCCAAGTGGCAGCCTTTTTTTCATTTATTGGAAAGTATAAGTTGTTGGTAAAGATCTGGGTAAATACTTTTAGAATGAGTTAAACGGACAGTCAAAAAAAATAAATTACAACGCCTCTTAATAAGAGACAACGTATAGACTTTAAACACCGGACATAGTATACTTTCTTCAGATTTAGGCCGATAAGCTGGGAGTCGACAAAATTGAATACCCTTATGGGGGATAGCATGTACAAGTATAAGGTGCTAGTTGTTGATGACGAACACAATATAAGAGAGCGTGTAGTGAATAAGATGCCTTGGGCTGATATCGGGTCAAAGAATATATTAACAAAAATTATGATGAATTAATCCGTGTTGAGGAGGTGGTCGGCAGCCTGCATTTGAATCCGAATTATTTCAGTTTGCTTTTTAGGTGTGAAACCAGTTAGAAGTTTGTTGATTATGTGAATGAAATTCTCATCAAAAAAGAATAATGGCCTGATAGACAGGATTACAGTCCTGACGAAGAAGAAGCAGTACAGCTCTAGCCAATTGCTTTTCGAGTATTCGGTTGATGACCGGGTCCTGGCTGGGACTTATCAACGTGCGCTCTGCAATCACCATCCTATCCATTTGTCCGATCATTCTGGCTTATCCTTGGGAACAACGTTACTTTATTAAAGGCATCATGCTGGGATCATTAAAAGGATAAAGGTAAAGCGCAGTAAAGTGATAAACTACTTATAGCAGGGCCAGCTATCATCCAGCTATCATTTTGAACATGAAAAGGAGCAAAATAAGTATGAATCGATTGCAAGTAATCAAACACGTTGAGATTTGCCAGGATCAGCATTACAACTGTTTCCCCAGCGCTATTAAACAAGGTGATGGCACCATCGTTGTAGGCTTCAGACAAGCTACCGATCAGCGGCGTAACTTTGGGCACAACACGCATGTCGATCCGACATCAAAAGCGGTGTATGTGACATCCCTTAATGGAGAGACCTGGGAGCGGCCGCAAATTATTTATGACGATTTTTTTTACGGGGTTCAAGATCCGTGTCTGAATTTGCTGAAGGACGGGACGATATTCGCTACCTTTTTCATGTGGAAAGTGTTTGATGCTGCTGATGTTGCACAGTTAGAACCTAGTGATCATCAATTATTCGGCAAATGGGTTGGCCGGCTGGATCGCGTATACTCGATTCGTTCGACGGATGGGGGAGCTACGTGGGATGAACCGATTCCGTTTCCTTACCAACTCGTTGCGCTGCGGGGCTGCTGCGTGGAAATGGACGATGGATCGATTTTGGCACCGCTTTATGGTGCCGCAGAAGCAGAGAGAACCGAGGGAGTAGAAGGAGCAGGCACGTCAAAAGTAGTTATTGTACGAACAGAGGATCAGGGTAAAACGTGGACGAACTGGTCGACGATTGATGGATGCGATGGCTATGATTTTCAGGAGCCGCATCTGTACCAGACGGAATCGGGCAAGCTGGTCGCGTTTATCCGAACCCATAAGAAGGAGATTGAACCTGGTCAGGAAGCGGACAGAGGTCCCTTGTACACTTCTGAATCCCTGGATAACGGGAAAACCTGGAGTCGTCCACAGGCAAGGCCTTTCTATTCGGAAAGCCCGTTTCAAGCGGTACGTCTGCAAAGCGGCAATGTGCTGTTGACCTACGGCTATCGGCACGAGCCTTATGGCATACGGGCAGCTATCCTTGATGCTGAATGCAACGAGATTAATGAGGCTGAAGACATCATCCTCCGTGAAGACGGAATCAGCACTGACATTGGTTATACGAGTGCTGTTCAATTCGACGATGGCCGAATTTTAATTACGTATTACTACTATGATACCGAAAATAGCTTGAGATATATTGCTGGTACTATTTGTGAGGAAGTAGTTAAGTAGATAGAAGAGAGTTTTATTGATCAGAGTGTCAAGTGCCCAATCCCAAGCGGCAGCATATATGCGAAAAACCGCCCACAAATGTGCTTGAGTGTGCCTGACAACATTGGTGAGTAGCCCGGACTCTCCCGAATTGAGCATATGTTTCAATTAGCGTGTTTTTCATCGTTAAAGTAAGGATGTAGAGAGAAACTGGTGCTCTTAACGATGAGAAAAATCGTTAAAGTAGTAGTTCCTCTCGGTTGTGAACACTGGCGAGGCCATTCTTCATACCCAGCCTATTTGCTCCAGGAAATCTCCTCTAATCAAGAGAAAAACCTTTGCTGGCTGTCCGTTTGAGCTTGGTGTTCGTGCGGTTGTAGTTGGAAGAGGGAAGGGGGGCTGATGAGCGTCAGCGTCAGCCTTTAAAGATTTGTCCCAACCCCCTCATCCATTCCATTCAAGGGAACAAATCTTTAACAGCGGCTGGAGCCCACATCCATTCCCTCCGCAACGCACCCGAGTGTCAAACACGCTCCTCAAAGGACGCCGTCAGGCCTCTTTCTCAAGGATTTCGACCTTGAAGAGTCAAAGCATAACTGGCCTGCTCATTCCATGGCGTGTCATAGGTTGGCTGATTTACGTATCTGCTCGTGCCAAGCTTTAGCTGTACGCCGGCTCCTGGGGCCAGCTCAACTTGCAGCCATTTGCTGTTCACGTCAACAACCTGCAGAACCTCCTGCTTCTGGTTCATGATGACGGCCTGGGTAAAGCTGTGCTCGCCGAACCCGCCGGCCTGAATGATGACCTGCTTTTCTGCGGATAAGTCCAGATTGATCAGGGTTAGTGTGGTCGAGTCGCTTTCCAGCTTTTCCACTAATGCAGCTACCTGCTCAGGAAGTCCTGGACGCTTCAGCTGACCATCAAAATAACGAACGCGGGTATGAAGCAGTCCGCCGTGGTAAATATGCATGGGTGCTCCTAGTGTAGTTTGCACTAAGCCCTCTACGATCATTGGAGTCATAAGCTGCCAGTGGTGCACGTCCCAGGTACTTGGGTCGCCTTGCTCGGAACGAATTTTTTCCAATTGACTTAGAATAACCTCATAATTTGCGCGTAAAATTTGCTCGGGATAGTCCGCGTTATTGCCACGAATATATTCATACCAGGGGCCATGATTGCCAATAAAGCCTTTAGAAACATTAGCTGTAGCCTCGCTCCAGGCTTCTCCGCTGCGAATTCGCTCCATCCGTTCCAAGTCACGGTCATCCATGGATATTGTCCAGCAATAAAGCGGATACCACGGATTCATCGGCCGATAATCACTCCATCCGCTATCCAGATGCTTGTGCGGAATCACGGATTGACCGTCCTGCTCCTGACGCAGCTCCCAGAGCATATCCAGCTGTGATCTGACCAGATCGAGATGATGCATCTGCTGATTCATAAGGACAGCGTTGCACCCGGCAATAGTGAGCGGTTCGATGATCGTAAAAGCCCCATGCGGCCAGCGCCATCCATAATAGCCACCCCACCATTTGCCATCCATATGTTCTCCGATTTCTCCGGATAGTCCGATATTGTCTGGCGTAATGCCACCATTTTGCTCCGTACGTTCCTTCCAGGCATTTAAGTATTCAAGTACCCAGTTGAGGTATTTCTGATCTCCTGTGTACATGTAAGCATTGGTTATCAGGCTCGTAGAGGTTAGATTAAGCGGTACATCGCCCTTGGCCATACGGCTGTTGATTCGTTCCAGAACTTCGGTATAAATGCCGTCATCCGTCCACTGGCACTTGGGGCCGGGCACGCCGGGTATGTCCTCAAAGGGAGGGGGATAATTATCCAAAACCTCGCGGTGTGTGCTCCAATCTTCGGCGGTTTGAAGAAACCGGGGCCCACGACTGCCATTGATGGGGGAACGAATAAGCTTTTTCTCTTTATCGTAGTTAAGCGACTCCGGGTCGTCTCCGGTGTACATGTCGGCGAAACGAATGGCTCTTTGGCGGTCCTTCAAAATAGTAGGATCAGCCAAGCCAAAAAAGTAAATATACAGGGAAGCTTCACCATGATGCATCCAATCGTAATAAGCGTCAAATTCCCGATGAATTTGGCCGTATTCCGTCCACTGCCAGGTGAAGGCATCCCAAAGCTTGCGTGAAACCTGATTTAACTCTTCTTTGCCTCCTAGGGCATAGAGCAGCGGGAAATTCATGAAGCCCTCGTAGGGATCATCCGAACCATCCATTCCCGGCCATTCATCCCGCCAAATTAACGTCCCGTCCGGACGGGTGTAGGTGTCTACGAACTCATCCGAAACTTGATTCAAAATATCAAAAATTTTCCGCTGCCAAAGCGCCCAATGGGGAGGAAGCCATTTCTCCGAGCTGCTTACTGTTTTCATAACGAGATCATCCTTTCGTGATCATGCTAAATTTGTCCGCCGCTTTGCTTAATAATTTCAAGCAGATTTTGTTTGGAATATTCAAGGTGTGCAGAAATCGCCTTCTTGGCGTCATCAAAGGAACCGGCCTGTATGCATTCATAAATATGCAGATGCTGCTGGAAGGAGCGATTTAGCATTTCACGTGTTAATTTGGATCCGGCAATATTCAAAAAGCGATGATGCATCAAGCTTCTATAAATATCAATATTTTTCTTATTGCCCCCAAGCTCTACGAAAATAAGATGGAAATCCAAATCAAAGCTGGACTGCAGGTATACATTCGGATCGGTGTCCTCCAGAGCTCTACGCGCTTCTTCCACATTTAGTTGTAATTTCTGCAGCGTGCCCGCATACTGCTCCTTAGGTGCCTGAGTCAACTGCCCGACTACCCAATAATCGATCATAAGCCTGCTGTCCAAAGTATCCAGAATGTTATCTTCTTCAATTGCAACAACGAATGTGCCTACTTTGGAAACTGTTTTTACAAGCCCCTCCATTTCCAGCCGATTTAAGGCATCGCGGATAGGCGTCCGGCTAATACCAAGCTGCTCCGCAAGCTCAGGTATCGACAATTTCTGATTCGCACCAAACTCCCGTCTTAAAATAAGCTCTTTAATCAGGGTATAAGCCTGATCCCAGACTTGGGTGACATTCAATTTTTGAAGCTGCATCTTATGTATCTCCTTTCATTCATTAATGACATTTATTTAGCCAATAAAATAACCGCCATCAATTGGAATCTCGGCCCCGTTAATCCAGGAAGACTGTTCACTACATAGAAAAGCGATGCCGTCAGCGATTTGCTGAGGTGTGGCGATATTTTTCTTGCCTTGAATTAAGCTTTGGGTTTCTTCGGGGCTGTAATTTTGCTGCTCAAACCATTTATTTAGTAATGGAGTGGTGGTTCCCCCGGGCATTAAAGCATTCACACGAATATCGCTGCTGCGCAGATCCAAAGATAAGCCGCGTGTCATATGATTCAGAGCTGCCTTCATAGCATCATAGACCAAGTTGTTAGGACAATTAACAAGCCGGTTGATCGAACTAACGTTAACCACGGTACCCTTGCTTGTCTTCAACAAATCTAATGCCGCCTGAACAATGAAAAAAGGTGCTTTAACATTCACAGCAAACAAGCGGTCCCAATCTGTGTGCTCTATATTCTCCAGAGGTTTACTGCAAACGAGCGCTGCGTTGTTGACTATAATGTCCAGCTTTCCAAATTGCTCACGAATACGTCCGATAATCCGGGCTGGAGCTTCCGGCTCCAAAAGATTTTGCGAAATGAATATGGAATCCGGCTGTAGAAGCCGCACCTCATTCAAAGCATCGGCTCCACGCGCTTCATCCACTCCATGCAAGGCAAGCCTTACTCCATGCTGAGCTAAAGTCACAGCGGCAGCTCTGCCGATCCCGGTCGTCGATCCTGTTACTAAAGCCACTTTTCCATTAAGGTCCTGCACAGGAAAACTCACTCCATTCCAGATTCATATATGTTGTATACAACATATATGAAATAGTAAGGGAACTGATGCTATAAGTCAATAGGTTTTTTAGCATTTTGGATACAATCATTTTTTGTGAATATAGATGGTGATGAAACGCTTAGGGGAGCTATTCAATTGGCGCAGATATGTAGGTGTATGTAGGTGTAAATAGGTGGATGGTAAGAGTGAGAGCTAAGGGAGAGCTAAGGGAGAGCAAGGGGAGTGCTAGGGAAGTGCAAGTTTATAATAGAGATAGGAAGAGATAAACCGAACTAAACAAAAAGCCAAGCCTATCCCGGCCCTGATTAAAAGGTCAGAGCATATCCATAAAGCTCCAAAAATTTCTGCTTTTCTTTATAATCCGGCATAATACTTCCCAGCCGACGCCAGAATGAGCGGTCATGATTCATATGCAGCAGATGGCACAGCTCATGAATGATTACATAATCGATAACCTCAATCGGGGCCATAGCCAGACGATAATTAAAGGATACCTTCTTGGCGGAGCTGCAGCTTCCCCATTTGTTTTCTGACTCTATGACTTCAATCACCTTGGGTTTTACTTTTAATTGTGTCTGATAGATGGGGATTCTTGCAGCTACAATCTTTTTGCAGCTTGAGAAATAAAACTTCTTCAGACTCGTATAGAGCTCCGCTTCATTCAGCTCCCCCGTCTCTATTAGCTCATGAAGGAAATACACCTTCCCCAGATGAAGAAACTTCTGCTCTTCGATGCCATGTTTAAGCTTATTTTTCATTACAACCATCGTTTCTATAAGTTATTTGTACATACGGACATAGGAGACCTTATTTGCAACAAAAATCCCTATTTAAGAATGCTTACGGACATCAGATCTCTTATTCGTACAAAAAGGATCCCATAAACCCATAGATAAGAGGAATAGCGTACCTCATGTCCGTAACGATCCAAAATGACATTAAAATTCACGAATAGCGGATCTGATGTCCGTAAGCATATAAATTCTACGCAAAAATACAACAAATATCAATAATTGGACTAGCCGGGTGGAGCTAATTTGGATTCATTTGGGTTGGATATGCGCACCTTACTGCTAGCATTTTTCATTAATTTCCTATACTTAAGAACTGGCGTTTGCTATACTGGAAGTGGTTAAACGTATAGTCAATATAGCGATTTTCGGCAGCAAAATCAACTATTCATGCTTGGCTAATAAGCTTTTCCCAGAAGCGTGAAATTGAAAAGAACCACATTATACAGCATACAAGGGAGGAGGCATGTATCTTGAATCCAAACAACTTACAGCTCGTTCGTAAGCTGGCACATTCCTTTCCAGGGACAGAAGAGGGGACAGCCTACGGGACGCCCGCGTTCCGGGTTCGTGGCAAAATACTTTGCCGGATCCAGGATGATGAAGAAACTCTGGTTTTGAAGATGGATTTCGAGATGCGTGACTTTTTGCTGCAGGCAGACCTTGAAACATATTACATAACGGACCACTACCAAGGTTACCCCTATATACTTGTGCGCCTATCCTTAGTAAAAGCAGAGGAACTGCGGCAGCACATGGAACAGGCTTGGCGTCATCTCGCGCTGAAGCGGGTTGTGGCTGAATATGACAGGGAGCGATTAAGATGACTCTTATTAAAACATTCTCAGCAGGCGATGAAATCGTAGGCTTCTATTTGCTGAAAAGCGCGGATGTTAAGCAAACGAATACGACTCCGCCTAAGGATTATTTTGATTTTGTGTTTATGGATCAGAGTGGGGAAATTGGAGGGAAGCTGTGGGACGTATCTGCAGTGGATAAAGAAACTTATTTTCCGATGATGCTGGTCAAAATTCAAGGGCTTGTGCAGCTGTATAAAGAGAAGCCTCAGTTAAAAATTATGCGTATCCGCAAGGCGGAGGATGAAGATGGCGTTGCTTTGGCAGATTTTATTCGTTCTGCGCCAATTCAACCGGTAGATCTTTTATATGTGATCAAGCAGACTATTTCAAGCATTCAAGACGCCGAAATCAAAGCTATTGTGGAGTACATACATGCCAGGGCCGAGGACAAGCTCATGCACTACCCCGCGGCAAAAGGAATTCACCATGCCTACTATGCAGGATTAGCTTATCATATTGTCCGGATGCTGGAGCTAGGAGAATTTATTATTAAGCAGCGGCCGTTTCTTCAGCCGGATCTTATTCGCGCAGGGATTATCCTGCATGATATAGCCAAAACCGAAGAAATGAACGCTGAATTAGGGGTAGCTACGGATTACAGCCTTACAGGCAGGCTGCTCGGGCACATTTCCATTGCTTCCAACTGGATTGTGGAGGCAGCGATCCAATTAGGGATCGGGACATCGAATCTGAATATAGTCGCCTTGCAGCATTTGATTTTATCGCATCATAATTTGGGGGAATGGGGCAGCCCTGTGCAGCCGCAGCTGCCCGAGGCCGTGGCGCTGCATTATATCGATCAGCTGGATGCCAAGCTGCAGGCCGTAGAGGATGCGATTGACATTACACCTGAATCCGAAGAATGGACAGCGCCTGTCCGGGCGGTCGAATACAAGCAAATCTATTTAATGAAGCGGAAAGAGAATGGAGGTTGAACCTGTGACAGTTAAACGAATCGTTACCAATATAAAGACTCCGGATGTGGCAGCGGCAAAGCGCTTTTATCAAGACGTGCTTGGCCTTGATTTGTTGATGGACCATGGCTGGATTGCCACTTATGGCTCGGCGGAACAAATGAGCGTCCAAATTAGTTTTGCCTCGCAGGGAGGTTCGGATACCGCCGTGCCGGATTTATCGATTGAAGTCGATGATGTGGACACGGTGCTGGAGCTAATGAAAGCTGCAGGTTTTCCAATTGAATATGGTCCTGCTGATGAGCCTTGGGGTGTTCGCAGATTTTACGTCCGTGACCCCTTTGGCAAGCTTGTGAATGTTCTTGCTCATGTTTAAGCTATTATTGAGGAATTGCCTTCATGAGCAATAACTCTTCTATTTCTTCCAAGAGCTCTGGAATGGTTTTCGTTTTCTTCTGGTACTCGTTCTCAATCTTTGCAAGCCGTTCTTTTTTATATTCGCTCAGTTTAAGAAAAACTTCGTATTGCGGGCTGTTGCTTTTCTTGTAGGAAAGTAGCAGCTTACTGCTGTCTCCCAGTACCGCATTCGCCCCCGCAATTTTGCTTTCCAGCTCCTGTCTTGGATAGTCGGGGTCAACTTCTTTTGCAAGCAATCCCACCTCCCCAGCGATTTCTTTCACCTTCTGCTCTTGCGCAGCCGTTTTTTCAATTTCCTCTTGGGTTTGAGAAGGCATGGCTGCTAATTTTGCTTTTTCCGTTTCGAACGCTGCCTGGAGCTGGGTATAGCGTTCTTTTTTTGCGGCAGAGTGGCTAATGGGCGTAATAGTGTCAGTGATGTTAGTTTTAGTGTTGCCGTTGCTGTTGCTATCAATTGTCTTATTCTGAGGCAATTCCTTGGCATTCGTTAAAGCCAGGACGGCAAGGAATACAAGTACCACCAGTCCGGGAAGTGACCATTTCGACGAGCTTTTTTTAAATAGTTTAATCATCATGATTCTCCTCTTAAGTTGTGACCGGTCAGATGAAAAATTTGTGACAGCAGGTGTTTTCAGAGTCTGTGTGGTTCTTTCGATCAATTTAATAATGGTGTTTCCATATTCCTTTACTTCATCAGCTGGCAGCTGGGAGATCGCTATTTCGTCGCATGATAATTCCTGGTCTTCGCGCAATCGTTTGTAGGCATACCATAGTAATGGATTAAACCAATGCAAGATCAACAGGCCTGTCATTAACCAATTTATACATATATCCTTACGCTTGTAATGAACCAATTCATGAAGGAGGATATGTCTGATTTCATTGACACTAAATGGATCTGGATCAGGTAGTAATAATTGTGGACGTAAAAATCCATGCAGCGTAGGTCCTTCGACTTCATTCTGGATCCATATGGGAATGTTTCTTTTAACGCGCAGGGTTCTTTTGCATTGCTCCAGGATACTTGAAATATGATCTGGCGCAGCAATCCGATTCTTTTTCATTTTCAGGTTAAACTTCCTGTTCATCCAGAAAAGATAGGCTGCAAATGCAAGCACGCCAACTACCCATACTGCCAGTAAAGCTGCATAACCCCACGGAAGCTTACTAGTGTCACGGCCAGACTCTTCGAGAAGCTCAGTTCCTTGCCCAGTAATAAGTGTAGGTTGCTCCGGTGTTTGGATGCCCTGTATAACAGTGTCGCTTTGTCCAATGTGTAAAATGGATACCTGGCTTTGCTGGTTCGTAAACGAGAAAAAATTATACATACTAAACGAAGTTTCGGGCGTCCATGGCATTATCAATCTTGCTATACATACAAACCAGAGGGCGTACTGCCATCTTGCTGTAAGCTTGCCTTTCAACAGGAATTTAACGACGAACAGGAGTACGACCAAAATAGAAGACATTAAAGAAGTCATTAAAATCCAATTGAATAAACCGGAAAGTGCATCAATAAAGGTATTCATCTTCACTTCTTCCTCTCATCGAGTATCTGTTTCAGTTCCTCGATATCTTCAGCCGTTAATTGGTCCTGCTTTAAGAAATTAACGAGCATTGGCTTTAATGCTCCTCCATAAAGCCGCCTAAGAAATGAATGACTCTCCGCGCTCAGACATTCCTCTTCACTGACCAGCGGAAAGTAATAATAAACTTTTCCTTCCTGATTAAATCCAAGCGCTTTTTTCTTGACCAATCGGCTAATCAGTGACTTTATTGTTGCTGGCTTCCAAACCGTATTATCGCCAAGCACATCGATAGCATCATTAGCTGTCGCCGGGGATTTAGACCAGTAAATTTTCATGACCTCCCACTCGGCTTCTGAAATATGCGGCAGCTTATTCATAGTGGTCTCCTCCAACAATTACAATCGTAATCGGTTTTTCTATTTTTTTAAGATTACATGCGTAATCGTTATTTGTCAAGTGTACTATCTTACTTCAAAAAGGATGTTAAATGTCCCACAGCTAGTCCAATACCTGATTTCAGAACAAAAATCTGCTTTGAGAACTTCGTTTTTACTCCATAAAGAACTCAAACAGCGTATTAGAACTGGTTTTTCCAACAGGCAGAAACTAATATATAGCCAAGAAGCAGCAATGCCCTGCAAGGTTTGCAGAGCTAGGGTTGAATTAAATCTGGTTAAAGGAGTGTAAAAACATCAGTGAACAAGCGGCAAGGATCACCTCTCTCTCAGTCTTATAAAAAGAATATACAATTAAGTATATTAGCACTCCCGGCAATACTCCTTATATTTGTCTTCTCGTACGTTCCAATGGCAGGTATATTTATTGCTTTCAAAGACATTAATTACGCGAAAGGGCTGTTTCATAGTCCTTGGGTTGGTTTTGAAAACTTTAAATTCTTTTTTTCTTCCAGCGATGCTTGGCTAGTTGTGAGAAATACGCTCTCCTACAATATTATCTTTATTGCTGTGGGGACGTTCCTTTCTATTGTGTTCGCCATTTTGTTGAATGAGGTTTTAAGTACAAAGCTGGTTAAAGTATATCAAACTATATTTTTCTTCCCTTACTTCTTTTCATGGATCATTGTCGCTTATATGACTTATTCCTTCATTGGACCTTATGGAATGATCACTTCGTTATTAGAAAAAATGGGTATTAATTTCGATTTCTACACCCAATCCTGGGTCTGGCCCATCCTATTAACGTTAATCAATGTCTGGAAGGGTCTCGGTTATATGAGCATTATTTTCTATGCGGGAATTATGGGGATTTCACAAGAATATTTTGAAGCAGCATCCATTGATGGAGCCAGCAAATTTCAGATGATCCGCAACATCACGGTTCCGCTTCTAATGCCGTTAATTACGATTATGACTCTATTATCGATTGGGAAAATCTTTTATTCGGATTTCGGTTTGTTCTTCTTCGTTCCGAGGGAGATTGGACAGCTGTTTCCAGTGACACAGGTCATTGATACTTATGTTTACCGCATGTTAAAGGTTTCCGGTGATTTGGGCATGTCCTCGGCCGTGGGATTATTTCAGTCAACGATGGGCTTTATCGTAGTTTTGCTTAGCAATTTTATCGTGAAAAAAGTAAATGATGATAATAAATTATTTTAAAAAAACGCAAAGGAGGCAGGCCCATGGTGTTCAGGAAAATAGGACCACAGGTATTGATCAATCTCTTGTTCATTTTATTTAGTCTCGCTTGTTTGTTTCCGCTGGTCGCTGTTCTTTCCGTTTCTTTAAGTAATGAAACAGATATTCTTAAAAACGGTTATCGGCTGTTTCCAAAAATGTTTGATATGTCGGCATACGCCTACATCTTATATAAGCCCTTGCAGATTTTAAATGCTTTCAAAGTTTCGCTGTTTGTCAGTTTTTTTGGGACGTTTGTTTCTTTATTAGTCATTGCCGGAATAGCTTATCCTTTGTCGCGTGAAGATTTTAAACTGAAAAACAAGCTCAGCTTCTACGTTTTTTTTACGATGCTGTTTAATGGGGGACTGGTTCCTACCTACATGCTAATTAGCAACTATCTGCATTTGAAAAACACCATTTGGGTGTTGATTCTTCCTTATTTGGCGGTTCCCTGGTTTATTCTGCTCCTAAGGTCTTTCATGCAGAAAATACCACACAGCATTATTGAATCCTGCATGATGGATGGAGCGAGTGAGTTCAGAATCTTTTTTCAAATGATTCTCCCGCTTGCCAAGCCCGGGCTTGCTACGGTTGCCTTATTTACACTGCTGCAGTATTGGAATGATTGGTGGTTAAGCCTGCTCTATATAGAGAAGGAAAGTCTGGTGCCGTTGCAATTTATGCTGTACAGGATGATGAATAACATTGCGTTTCTGACTAACTCAAGCAATATGATGCCCCCAGCAATGAAAAATGTGATATTACCATCAGAATCTGCCCGTATGGCGATGGCGATTCTGGCAGCAGGACCTATGCTGCTGGTATTCCCTTTTTTCCAGAAACACTTTGTTCGGGGGCTTACGGTTGGTGCAGTAAAAGGTTAACTTGAAAGGAATGAACAGGATGTCGCGATTTAGCAACAAGATAGCTTTAGTGACCGGAGCAAGCCGCGGTATTGGCAAGGCCATTGCCGGGCGTTTCGCTGCCGAAGGTGCAAAGGTGGCGCTAGTTTCCCACAGTATGGAGGAATTAAATCAAGTGGAGCAGCAATTTATTGCTGCGGGTTATGAAATACTGCCCTTATTGGCCGATGTTTCCGATGCCGATCAAATCGAAAGGGCTGTTGAACAGGTCATTTCTGTATGGGGCCGTATCGATATTCTCGCTAATAATGCCGGAATTGCTTGGGAAGAAGACTTTCTGGAGCTTAAGCACAGTAATTGGCGCAAAATGCTCGACGTCAATTTAAACGGAATGTTCTATACGGCACAGCAGGTATCCCGGCAGATGGTCAAACAAGGTGGGGGTATCATTATTAATATGTCTTCAACCAATGGGATTGTAGGTGAGGCCAAATACGCACACTACAATGCATCGAAGGGCGGCATTGTTTTATTGACGAAAACGATGGCGTTAGAGCTGGGAAGCTATAACATTAGAGTGAATGCGGTTTGTCCAGGCTATATTCAAACTCCGATGTCTGAAGTGATCGACGACGCTGAATTTGTTGAAGCCTACATTCGCAACAAAATACCGCTTGGAAGAGTGGGCATGCCGGAAGATGTAGCTGGGGTATTCGCCTTTCTGGCTTCCAATGATGCGGCTTTTATAACGGGTACAACGATTGTAGTCGATGGTGGGCAGTTGGCCTTTTAATATTTGAACGGGAGGAATAGAAGTGAATTTGCATTTTATTTTGGAGGATTCAGAGCTGGAGGCTGGCATACAAATATTCGCAGCAGAATTTCAATTCACCGTAAGCGAAGACGGCATGCCCGTTCAAGTGACACAGAAAAACGAAAACAAAATTGTAGTCGTGTATGAGGGAGATAAGGCCCATATTCACTACGAGCATAAGCATCAGTTTTTTCGGGCGCTGGGACTGCTGCTGGAAAGTTTGCAGCATGAACAAGAATGCGACATAACCGAAGTGCCTCAGTTCAGCATGAACGGTCCGATGATCGATATCTCTCAGGGCAATGCTGTGCTGCAAGCAGACACGCTAAGACGGCTCATTACCAAGATGGCTGCTATGGGTCTAAATATGCTGATGCTGTATGCTGAAGACAGTTTTGAGGTCGTGGAGCAGCCCTATTTCGGATATATGAGGGGCCGGTATACGCAAGAGGAGATTCGGGCATGCGACGATTATGCCGATCAATTCGGCATTGAGCTGATTCCCTGCATTCAAACCTTAAGCCATTTGAGCGATGTACTGAAATGGAACGACTTCAACGACATCAAGGAGGATCGGGAGACGCTGCTCGTGGGAGAAGAGAAAACCTACGCATTTATCGAGCAGATGATCGTTGCGGCGACGAACCCGGTCCGGACGAAGCGAATCCATATTGGCATGGATGAAGCCTTAAAGCTGGGGCAAGGGAATTACCTGCTCAAAAATGGACTGCGCTCCAAATTCGAGATCATGAACGAGCATCTTGCCAAAGTGCTGCAGATCACGGAAAAGTACGGCTTGAAGCCGATGATATGGAGTGATATGTATTTCCGTGCAGGGGCGGGAATGAGTGATAATTATGACCGGGATATGGTTCTGCCTGCGTCTATTTTGGAGGAAATGCCCAAGGGCATCCAGCATATTTACTGGGATTATTATCATTACGATGTGGATTTCTACATCGATTTTATCCGCAAGCATAAGCAATTTGGCTCAACCCCTATTTTTGCCGGCGGTATTTGGAATTGGAAGGGCTTCTGCTTGAATTATGGTGCAACCTTTGCAGCTACCGATGCAGCGATGACGGCCTGTAAAAAAGAAGGTATAAAGGAGATCATCGCTACCTTATGGGGGGATGACGGGACGGAATGCCATATTTATTCCGCGCTCCTTGGGCTGCAGCTGTTCGCGGAGCATGGTTATGCTGAACAACTGGATGAAGGAAAACTGAAGCGGAGATTCGAATTTTGCACCGGAGGTCATTACGATGATTTCATGGATATCCGGTTTGTCGACGAAATTCCCGGAACTTCCGAAGGGAATCTCGAAACGGCAAATCCGTCCCGCTATTTGCTGTGGCAGCAGGTCTTAATGGGCATGTTCGATAAAAATATCGACGGGCTGCCGATAGCTGAGCATTACGCCAAGCTAGCTCTTCACTATGCGCAGGCTGTGCAGCGGAATGGAGAATGGGGGCAAGTATTTGAAATTTTACAAAGGTTATGCCACGTACTTGCTGTCAAATCGGAGATTGGTCTGAGAATCACCCGCGATTACAGGGCTGGAGATGTAACGTCCCTGCAGCATTATGCACAAGTGGAACTGGTTGATTTGATTGCCAGGGTGGAAGATCTGCGGGAATGCCACCTGAGTCAGTGGCATCAGTTGTATAAGCCCTTTGGCTGGGAGGTCATTGACTTCCGTTACGGCGGGCTTCTGGCCAGCTTAAAAACGACGATCCGCCGGTTGGACGATTATGCGGGCGGAAGGACTGGGCGCTTGGAAGAGCTTGAGCAGGAGCGCCTGCTGTACCAAGGACAGGAAGGCATCGTAGACTGCTATTGGTATAAAGGAATGCCAACAGCGAGCAGACTTGCTCAGTCGGCAGACTAGGCGAAGGCTAATAACAAATAGCTAACTGGAGTGAACGATCATGGCAAATCAAACAGCCAATGAAACAGCCAATGAAACAGCCAATGAAACAGCCAATGAAACAGCCAACGAAACAGTGAAGGAAAATCTGATGCCAGGAACGTTGGACTGGCAGCTAACCCGGTATCAGTTCGATGATCCGCAGATCTCTCAAGGAGGTGTAGAAGGAAGTGCCTCTGACAGCAATTTAAGCGATTTGCTCCACGGCGCCCGCTCCTCGGCGATTGAGGGCTATGCTTCCCGCACCAGTGTCTACCCTGGCGAAGGCATCGACCTTATGGTCAGCACGTCTCCGGCATGCCCGTTCACCGTGGATATTTACCGGCTGGGGCATTATGGTGGCACTGGAGGCCGGCATATGCTGCACCTCGGCCCATTCGGCGGAGAAGAACAGCCAACGCCCCTGGAGACGGTAGAACGGCTCAGAGAATGTAATTGGCGGCCGAGTGTGACTCTGCAAATTCCCGATGATTGGGTCAGCGGTGTTTATCTGGCAAAGCTGACCAGGGATGTACCGATGGGTGCCCAGAGCTACATCATTTTTGTAGTGAAGCAGCAGCGTAAGACGGAGGTTCTCGTCCAAGTGAGCGATCTGACCTGGCAGGCGTATAACAAATGGCCAGCGACCAGCTCCATTTACGACAACGGGCTTGGGCCTTGGTATACGGGTCCTAATGTTCGTGTCAGTTTTGACCGGCCGTATTCTAAATATTTCCAGGTTGTTGACTCGCCTTTATCCAGCGGCTCAGGAGAGTTTCTCTTATGGGAGTTTCCCTTGGAATACTGGCTTGAGGCAGAGGGTTATGATGTCACGTATTGTTCCAATCTTGATCTTCACAGTGACCCCAGCCTCTTGGAAACCTGTCAGGTTTTTATTTCCTCGGGACACGATGAATATTGGACTAGAGATATGTATCAGCATGCAGCTGCAGCTCGGGATAGGGGGGTCAGCCTGCTCTTTCTTTCCGGGAACGCGGTCTATCATGAGATCATTCCTTATGAAAGCAACGCCACAGGAGGGCCGCTCCGGTCATTTGCCCGTAAACAGCGGTTCTTGGATGAACATGAGCTTATGGGGGCGGCTTCGCATGCTGCGGGATACGGAGACTGGACGGTGGCTAAGCCGGAGCACTGGGTATTTACAGGCACTGGCATGAAGGCGGGCGACAGCATACCGGGGTTGATCGGCTGGGAATATCACGGCGTGCCGTTCAAGGAAATAGAAGGCCTGGACATACTGGCCCATAGTGATTTGATAGGAACTCAGCCGGAAGAAGCGCTCGTAGGCTTGGATGGCGAGACGAGGATGGACGATGGCAGGCATGCAGCTGTCATCTACCCGGGTCCGCACAACAACTGGGTGTTTAGTGCCGGGACGATTTGGTGGGCGCAGGGATTAAGCAGCCCGCCGGGTCACATTCCGGCATCGGGAACGTTTGGGCGGGTGCAGGGACCCGATCCAAGGGTCAAGCGAATTACCCGAAATTTGATTGACCGCTGTCTGGGCATATCCGTGCCCGGCATGGATAGGCCTGACACGGATTAATCAGGGCTGCGTGGAGGTGGGGTCATCCTCACCTTTGAGCGCCTTGGATTGACTTCTGTATTGAATAGGCGTCACGCCATAAACCTTTTTAAACAGGGTGAAAAAGTGGCTCCGGCTTAAAAAACCGCAGCTTTCCATAATCACATTAATGGCCTCATCTGAGGTTGCGATTAAATCCCGCGCAGATAAAAGCCGAATGTTGTTGATGTAATCGGTGATAGAAATAAGCCGGTGTTTCTTGAAAAGCTTTCCTACATAGGAGGGAGATAAATTGACCTTCTCGGCAATAGTAACCAATGACAAGGCTGGATTAGGGTAATCCTGCTGAATAATTTGAGCGACCTCTTCCACCAGCTTGATATATTTATTTTCTTTTTTGGCTTCCAGCTCCATAGATAAATGTTCGAACAGATCCAGAAAGTCGGATTGTATGTTTGCTAAGGTTTCAATCTTCTGCACCTTGGCCAAATAAATATTCAAGTTGAAATTGACTTGGATGGCATAATTGGCTTCCAGCACTTCAATCGCTTGGCGAATGGACAAAAGCAAGCGAATGATGACGGAGTTTATAAGGGTAAAGCTGTATGTTGACGCATATTCGATGATGCCGGACAGTTCTTTCTTGGCATCGGTTAATTGACCTTGAATTAAGGCATCTGTCATTCTTTTATCCTGGTCCAGGGGGTATTTGAAATCGTCGGTAAGAATATTTAAGTTTTCATGGAAAATCAACGAATTATGACCACAAATAAATCTGTAAAAGGATAGATCCAATGTTTTTAAATAGTGATGATTCAGACCGGCTAACGATTCAAAAGCTTCGCTAAAAGTAATGGAGATTGAAAGGTTCAGGTATTGCCTTGTATTAGCTTGAATTTCTTGGAACTGGGCAATCAGCTGTTCATTTCTGGAAGGAAGCTCTGCTGAGCTGTAGCTGATCAGTACAACAATTTGATCTTCTTCCATATCAATACATTCATGCTTATAGACACCGGCAAGCAGCTCGGAGACGATATTTATGACACCATATTTGAGCAGTCCGCGATCCGTAAGGTTGAATTTGGAGCAAAATTCCGCATAGTGATCCAGCTTTATGAGTATGATCAGCAAGGAATCGGCAGGCTTGAGCGCAATATTGTAGGCGGTGAGCTGCTTTTCCAAAGAATCCGTAGAAGCAGGCTCATCCAAATAAACCATTTTTCGCAAAAAGTCTTGCTTCTTGTTGTAAGTATTGTTGCGCTCAAACACGTTATAGTTTTGAATAACCAATTTGATCGGGATATACAGCTTTCGTGAAAAATACAACGATAAAGCAATGCTCCCTATAAGGAAGAAAAGTACCAGAAGATATGTTTTTTGCTTCATCTTGACTATATCCTGCACAATGTGCGAGTAGGGCGTAATGCTGATTAGTTTCCAGTCGAAGACATCGGTAGCTGCATAGGTTACAAATGAATCGACACCATCCACATCAGTTCGAAGATGTCCAGTGGGCTCAGCAGAAGCGTTGATGGTTTGAATAAATTCATTTTCTTTTAAATCGCTTAGCAATGGATGTATGGAATCACTGGACAACAGAATCCCATTGCGATCGATCATAAAAATCCGACTTTTTGACTGATCCGAGGAGCTGAAGCTTTTTCTAAGCCATTCCTCAGAAATATTCAGGATGATGGCTTCACTTACTTTTCCACTCTGCACTTGAGAATCAAAAAACAGATAGGAATACACATAAATGAATGCGTCCGGATCATCCGAACCTGGTTCTGATAACGGGCTAGGAATCTTGCGCAGTATGATGCTATGCGTTTTATTGTTTCGAATGTCATCCAAAATAGGAAAAATGCCTTGATCGTTAAACGAGCTGCGGTCATAAATAAAGTTCATGCTCGGTACAGCTTGAATATTGTGACCATTATAAATATAAATGGATTGCAGGAATGGATAAATATTTTTATAGAATTGCAGCTTTCTTTCATATTTAATGTAATCCTCAGAATGTATATCGGTATACAAGAGGTCTTTAATC
Source organism: Paenibacillus eucommiae (assembly GCF_017874215.1). Taxonomy (GTDB): domain Bacteria; phylum Bacillota; class Bacilli; order Paenibacillales; family NBRC-103111; genus Paenibacillus_AI; species Paenibacillus_AI eucommiae. The sequence continues at coordinate 664,114 of NZ_JAGGLB010000001.1, read as the reverse complement.
GTATCATCAAAAAAAGCTGTGGTTGCTACTGAATTGGCGGTTTTTTCCATGAGGCTGACGTTGCTGCTTGTGTGTTGCAGGTCCGTTTTTTGCTGATTATAGACCATTTCCAGAGCAAATTTTTCGAAAATTCGTCCCTGGAATGAGGATTGTACAAAAATCACCAGCAGTGTGCTCAATAAAAAGGGCAGTAGTATAGTTAAAAAAAGCTGGAATGGATTTTTAACAATAAACTTTTTAATCATATCGCAACCTCCTATACCTAAAGACTAACCTGAAAGGCGAAGATAAATCAATCGAATAATGAGCTCAAGTAGTAAAATACTAAAATCAGAACAAAAAGTGACTCTGAGAACTTCATTTTTACTCATTTTTACTCTAAAGAGAACTTGGGCAGCGTTTAAGAACTGGCATTTTTCAAATGAAAAAACTAATATTTATATTATCATAATTATCGCAGACGGGAAATTACTTTCCCCTCGCCACCAGGCTCGCTTAGATATGGGCTGCAGCCCATTTTAAGATATAGTACACATACGAAAGAGGAGGATACAAAATGTTGAGAAGTTTTAAAATTTCAAAAGTGGGGATCTTCGCAACAATTATGGTACTTGTTCTAAGCATGCTGCTTGCTGCTTGTGGAACGCAGAAAGAAAGTGTAAGCGCTGTAAGCGAAAAGCCGGCAGAGACACCAGCAGGCTTGCCGGAAGTTAAGCTGACGTGGTATTTCCCGGGGGCCTTTCCACAAGCGGATCAAGATTTGATTTTTGCTGAAGTTAATAAAGTGCTGAAGGCAAAAATCAATGCGACCGTAGATTTCAAACCATTTGGTTTTGGTGAATATGACCAGAAGATGCAGGTGGTTATTGCTTCAGGAGAACCGTATGATATCGCCTTTACTTCGAACTGGATGAACAATTACAGCCAGAATGTAGCGAAAGGGGCCTTTTTGCCACTGGATGATTTGCTTGCTGAGTATGCGCCGAAAACATTTGCTGCAGTTCCGAAATCATTTTGGGATGCTGCCAAAGTAAAAGGGCAAATTTACGGCTTTATTAATGAGCAGATCGCTGCCAGAACTCCCGCTGTCGTCGTTTCGAAAGAAGAAGCTGAGAAGTATAAGCTCGACATTCCTGCTTTGAGCGGTAAGCTTAATCCCGATAACTTGAATCAGCTGGAGCCTTTTATTGAAAGTGTAAAGAAAGATTTTCCGCAAAAGGGTTTTTACACTTCGTTGGTTCAATTGGACGGCTTGTTCTTCAATCTTGAGCCTATTGCCGGAATCCAGATTCCAGGAGCGGTTGATTTCTCAGATTCAACACTCACTGTAGTCAATCAGTATGAAACTGAGGGCGTGAAAAAGTATGCAGCGCTGATGAGAGACTGGAATGCCAAAGGATATTTAAACTCGAAGGATCGTATTTCCAAAAAAACGGAAGATGGCACAGAAGCCAAGACAGGAAAAGTTTCAGTAGGTATTGGCGGCTCTTATAAACCAAGCGGTGATGTCGAGTCCACTGCTGAGGCAGGGTACGAAAGAATCCAGTTTCCTTCCGGAACGGCCCACTTGACAACTAATGGCATCATTGCCACCATGCAAGCCATCAATAGAAATTCGCAAAATCCGGAAAGAGCGATGATGCTGCTTGAATTACTGAATTCAGATAAAGAGCTGTACAATCTATTGAACTTCGGAATCAAAGATAAGCACTTCAAGCTGGATGCGGATGGATTCATGATCAAAGAAGGCGATGAGGCTAAAGCCTATGTTCCCAATGTACCTTGGATGTTTGCTACCAATTTCCTTGCTTATGTGGAAAAAGGAATGCCTGCGAATGTGTGGGAGGATACGAAGAAATTGAATGCGGACGCATTGCCGTCCCAGCTGTTAGGTTTCAGCTTCGATGCTGAGCCTGTGAAGGCTGAAATCGGAAAAGTAAGTGCGATCTTTGACGAGTACTCCAGAGCGATCGATTTGGGTGTAAGCACAGAAGCGAAATACAATGAGTTTCTGGCCAAGCAAAAGGCTGCAGGGGCTGACAAGATCATAGCTGAGATGCAAAAACAAATTGATGCCTGGAAGACCACCAAATAATTGCAGACTTGCGGCAGCAATGACCCTCGTATAGGTTAGCGAATTCATAGCGATTTCGTTGTCGTCCCAGCCCGATTCATGATCGGGTTGGGCGTATATGTGGGTGATAGGGTTTGTCTATGCGTATAATCAAATGAATGGAGGAATTGCAAACGATGAAGGGTTTAGCCGGAAAATGGATGAAGGTATTGCTCAGCGTGGTGCTTTTTTGTTCAACATTAGTTATGTTCGTCTCCACGTTACCGCAAAGCGCTTATGCTGCAGCACCGGTATACCTTTACGCATCACCCGCTGGTAGTGGAATGGCATGCTCCATTGAATCCCCTTGTTCTCTTACGGATGCGCAGGCAATGGTCCGTACGATGAATACAAGCATGACAGGAGATATTATCGTTTATTTACGCGAAGGGACCTACAGTTTATCTTCCACCTTTGAACTAACTTCACTAGACTCCGGGACAGGGGACTATCAGGTGATTTATCAAGCCTATCCGGGAGAAACTCCTGTGCTAAGCGGCGGGCAAACTATCACGGACTGGAGCTTGTTTGATGATGGGAATAACATTTATCGTTCTTATGTCGGCACTGAATTAAACACGCGTCAGTTGTATGTGAATGAGGCTCGGGCAACAAGAGCACGCGGTGCTCAAAACCCGGCTGGCTTCACCAAAACCTCCACGGGTTTTACGGCTCCAGATGCCAGTATGTCTGGCTGGGGAAATCAAAGCCATATAGAGATCGTGGGCCTTAACGCATGGAAAAGCTTCCGCTGCCCGGTTTCATCGATTTCAGGGACGGTTGTTACGATGCAGAACCACTGCTGGAACAATTCGCAGCTGGCGAATACGCCCGGACTAAACTCGATAGCCTGGATTGAAAATGCCTACGAGCTTCTGAATGCAGAAGGTGAGTGGTATTTAGACCGGACAGAGGGATACTTATACTACAAGCCTCTTGCTGGAGAAAATATGGCTTCTGCGGTTGTTGTGGCACCGGTTCTAGAAACATTGGTTCGTGGAGCGGGGACGCTGGATGCGCCGATTCAGAATGTGCAAATGAAAGGCCTTACTTTTGCCTATGCGACTTGGCTGCAGCCAAGTACAAACGATGGCTATGTTCCGCTTCAAGCGGGGTTTACCTACACCGGGTTTCATGATGTGGCTTCCCAGAAATTAACGAAGCCGCTCGGTAATATTGCTTTTCATGCGGCCAAATCCATCAAACTTGAGAACAATACATTCACCCATTTAGGTGGGGCTGGTGTAGTTTTCGAATATGGAAGCCAGCACAACACGATTGCCGGAAATGTGTTTAAGGATATTTCATCAAGCTCCATCATGATTGGTGACGTTATCGCAAGCGCTATCAACCCGGCTGATATCAGGGAGCGCAATAGCCATAACACGATTGCCAACAATTATATCACGAATGTGAGCGCAGAATACGTGGATATGCCGGGCATTTTTGGCGGTTATACCAGTTATTCAACGATCACGCACAATGAGCTGTCAGACCTGCCCTATACAGGCATTTCTCAAGGCTGGGGCTGGGGAACCAATTCCTACGCTCAGAACAATCAAATTACTAACAATTACATTCACGATGTGATGAGAGTATTAGGCGATGGCGGAGGCATCTATACCTTAAGTGCTCAGCCGGATTCAACGATAAGCGGGAATTATTTGCAAAATATGTATGGCTCTTATGGAGGCTGGGGCATTTATCCGGATGAAGGCAGCGCCTATTTTCATATTAACAACAACGTGATCAAACAAACGGGAAGATGGATCTCCATGTGGACAGGGACGATTCATGACAATATCGTTGAGCATAACTATTCGGATACAGCGAATATGGCTAATGCCTGTACGAATTGCACACTTACCAATAATATGATCATCACGGATGGTAACTGGCCTGTTAGGGCTCAGAACATCATCAGCCAGGCAGGACTGGAACCGGACTATTGGAAGCTTTCACCTTTTACCAGCCATCTGGACAGCACTTGGCCCCCATTGAATCAGGATGGGTATGCAAGTAAGGTATGGACTGCGCCAACGCGGGGCTATGTGAAGCTATCCGATACAGTAAGCAGTGAAAACATTACAGTATTTGGAAGCGTATACAATAATGACGGGGTTATATGGGGACCTCAGGAAATATCGCAGGGAGAAGAGCAAAGCTACCAGCTTTACACGAAGGTGCTTAAGGGTGATCAGATCCGTTTTGTTGTTCAAGCCGAGGGGAATCCTGATTTGAACCATGTTAGCTGGAATCCTAACGTTAAATTCGAAGCCGTACCTGCAGCCTGTGAATTTACCCAATTTAATGTTCCAGGACAGTTGAAATCCAAAATTAATACGGGTACGAAAGAAATTCTGATAAGTGTACAAGAGGATGTAGATATTACAAATTTGACGCCCGATGCCATTATATCGGAGGACTGTCATAGTACCCCGAGCACTGCAGAGCCTAAGGACTTCAGCCAGATGGTATCTTATCAACTGCAGGATGCTGAAGGAGCTGTCAGTAAAACATGGAAAGTATATGTGACTAAAGAGTCAGCTGGCTCCGTCGTACGGGGTTATAACATCCACCAGGAAATAGCCGATTTGGACAATTGGTATGTGGATAGTGCTTCCTTAAAAGAAGGTGGAGAAAACAGTATTTCCATCAGCAATGGCTCATCGGTCTATATGGGAAAAACGTTCAAGAATGAACTGCTGGAGTTCGAGATGAAATCGGCTTCTGCCGGCGGAGTCGAATGGCCAGCGATCAGTATCCGGCAGAAATTAGCAGATAAAGTGCTATGGGATCCGGCCAATGAGGGGTATATCCTGGTTTTTAAAGCGGATGAGATTGAGCTGCAGCGCTTCAATGGCGGTGTGCGCACCGTATTTTACGGCAATGTAGATGGGATTGTTGGTAGTGAAGGCACGATGCCTAATCATGTGTTCGAGATGGATAAGAAGCATCTGGTGCAGTTCGGCGCCACGAACACAGATGAGGGGATCAAGCTTGTTGTGTACGTAGACGGCAAGAAGGTGATCGATTATGTCGATAGCGGGGACGGCAAAATTAGTGCTGCAGGATATATGGGCGTATATGCCTATTCAGCGCCTGTAACCATAGGATCGGCACCTGTTATTTATAAACTCAATCGTGAAATTGATGATGTGGATAACTGGTATGTGGATGGAAGCACGGTCAAGGATGGGGAAGAAGGAAGTATTCTTATCAGCAACGGCTCTTCCGCTTACAGTGGAAGAACGTTTGAGAATGAACTGCTGGAGTTCGAGATGAAATCGGCCTCCGCAGGGGGAGTTGAATGGCCGGCCATCAGCCTCCGGCAGAAATTAGCGGATAAAGTTTTATGGGATCCGGCCAATGAGGGGTATATCCTGGTGTTTAAACCAGACGAAATTGAGCTGCAGCGCTTCAATGGCGGTGCACGTACCGTATTTTACGGTAATGTGGACGGCGTAATTGGAAGTGAGGGCACGCTGCCGAATCATGTATTTGAGATGGATAAGAAACATCTGGTGCAGTTCGGTGCGATAAACACGGAAGCGGGCGTAAAGCTTACCGTTCATGTGGATGGCAAGAAGGTGATCGATTATCTCGACAGCGGAGACAGCAAAATTAGCGCTGCGGGGTATATGGCTGTGTATGCGTATTCGGCCCCTGTAATGATAAGCAGGCTGGTTGATGACCATCCGGATCCTGAAGATCCGACACCAAGGCCAGGTGAGAATTTGGCATTAAATCGCAAGGCAACGGCTTACTTCGCAGATGGAAACAGGGCCAGCATGCACGCAGGCTTTGAAGCGGCAAAGGCCGTTGATGGTAAAGAGAACACCTTTGCATTGGCAGAAGGCCAGCACTTATGGCAGCTGCAGGTAGATTTAGGAGCCAGGCACACTATCGACAGAATTGTTGTGAAAATGCCGGAGACGCTGTATGCTACCGAGTTTGATATTCAAACCTCCACGGACGGAGCTGCTTTTACAACGGTCAAGCAAGTAACGGATTTCACTTCGGGGACGAGTGATAATAAGATCTCAGAGACGATTGCCAGATATGTCAGGATCGTTGCCGTGAAGCCGGATGGTCCTTATCAGACGGGGATCGAAATGGCCATTTCTGAATTGGAGGTATACAATCCGATACCGGACATTATAGACCCTTCGCCAAGGCCGGGTGAGAATTTGGCACTTAATCAAGCGGCAACCGCCTATTTCGCCGATGGCAGCACAGCCACTATGTATGCCGGCTTTGAGGCAGCTAAAGCCGTTGACGGAAATACCTCCACCTTTGCGTTAGCGGATGGGTATCATCTGTGGCAGCTGCAGGTAGATTTAGGAGGCAGGCACACTATCGGCAGAATTGTGGTGAAAATGCCGGAGACGTTGTATGCAACTGAGTTTGATATTCAAACGTCGACGGATGGAACTACTTTTACAACCGTTAAACAAGTAACGGATTTCACTTCAGGAGCAAGTGATAATACTATCACGGAGACAAAAGCCAGGTATGTCCGGGTCGTGGCTGTGAAGCCGGACGGACCTTATCAGACCGGGATCGAAATGGCTATATCCGAATTGGAAGTATACAATCCGGAGCCGACGACGACGCAGGTGCCGACAACAACACCGGAGCCGACAACGACGCCGGAGCCAACGAGGACACCAGATCCAACAACAACGCCGGCACCGACAACGTCGCCAGCACCGACACCGTCGCCAACAGCGACTCCCAAGCCATCACTTCCTGCGCTGGAGCCAGGCATTGCTGGTGCTGTTAAGAAAGAGCTGGATGCTGCGCTTCAAGATTTATTGAACACTAAGCCTATAGGCGAGGATGCTCAAGCCATACTCAAAAAAGCAGCAAACGCTGTTAAAGCTGCTATTGAAAAGCAAGCGGAAATCAAGCTTAACCAATTAGTCACTACAGCAGGTGATACGGCTGTATTAGATCCGGATGCAAAGCAATTCAGTGACGTATTCGCTGCAATTAAACGGCATGCAGCTGAATTAAACGCACAATTAGCCCTGCTTTTTCCAAAGGCTGAACCTGCTAAAATAACGGTAACGCTTGATTTAGGCAAACAAGCTTCTACAAATGCGAAAGTCATAATTCCAGCAGATTTAGTCCAGAAGGCTAAAGACGCTGGTATTGCGACTCTTGCAGTGAAGCTGAACGGAATTTCGCTAGCGATTGATGTTCAGCAATTGAAGGGGAACACGACCTTGCACATGTTGAGGCAAGCGCCATCCGCGGCAGCGAATACTGCAAATGTAAAAGCAGTTGCAGATGTATATGATTTTGAATTTACAAACGATGCGAACAGCAAAATTATATTTACAAAGCCTGTTATCATCAAATGGGCGATTGACCAAACGGCAAACATAAATACGGATTTACTTGTGCTCGCCAAGCTGGTTGATGGGAAACTGGAGTTTTACGGCGGCAAATATAATCCGGCAACGAAAAACTTTGAAGCTGAGAGCAAATCGTTCTCCACCTATGTGATTGTTGAGAACAAAGTGGATTTTAACGATATTGCCAGCGTGCAAGCCTGGGCAGGCAAGGAGATTGGGATTGCAGCCGCCAAGGGAATTGTGCAGGGCCGGGGCAGCGGTACATTTGCGCCGAATGATAAAGTAACCCGGGCAGAGTTTGCAGCCATGATCGTCAAAGCATTCCACCTGGAAGATGACGAAGCTGTTTCAGCCTTCAGTGATGTTAAAGCGGATGACTGGTTTCAAGCCTCAGTAGCTGCGGCGGCCAAATCGGGAATTATCAACGGGCGTACCGATGATACATTCGCCCCGATCGCGACGATAAGCCGTGCTGAAATGGCAGCCATTGCCGCCAGAGCTCTTGTGCTTGTCCAAGGCTATACGTATACAACAGAATCACAAATGGCACTGCTGAAATTTGGTGATGCGAAGGCCATTCATCCCTCGTTAACCGATGGAGTCGCCCTAGCCTTGAGTCAAGGCATCATGATTGGAAGCTGTGATAACAGCTTTAATCCTAACGGTTCGTCTACACGTGCTGAAGCTGCCGTAGTTATTTCAAGATTGTTAAATCAATAAAGCGATAACTATATTTTTTGGAGGTATGGTATATGAGGAAGGGATTATCCGGAAAATGTATCAAAGCATTACTCAGCATGGTGCTTGGGTGTTCAGCTTTACTATTAACCGTGTCCTCGTGGCCGCAGAGTGTTCATGCGGCTGCAACCTATCTATACGCATCACCTACAGGCAGCGGCAGTGTATGTACTATTGGATCTCCTTGTTCTCTTAGCGGTGCTCAAGCTAAGGTTCGCACTTTAAATACGAGTATGACTGGAGACATTATCGTTTATTTACGTGGCGGGACTTACAGCTTATCCTCAACCCTCCAGCTGACTCAGCTGGATTCCGGGACAGGAGGCTATCAAGTCATTTATCAAGCCTATCCAGGAGAAAAACCTGTACTAAGCGGCGGGCAAACCATCACAGGCTGGAGCCTGTTCGATAGCGGGAAAAACATCTACCGTTCTAATGTCGGCACAACCTTGAATACACGGCAGTTGTATGTGAACGAGGTTCGCGCAACAAGAGCACGAGGCGCTCAAAACCCTGTAGGCTTCACGAAAACCTCTACAGGGTTTACGGCTCCAGATACCAGTATGTCTGGCTGGGGAAATAAAAGCAGTATGGAAATAGTAGGCTTTAATTCTTGGAAAAGCTTCCGCTGCCCAGTGTCCTCGATATCTGGAACAGCCATTACTATGCAAAACTATTGCTGGAACAACTCGCAGCTAAGTGATACTCCCAGCTTGGACTCGGTTGGCTGGATTGAAAATGCCTATGAGCTTCTGGATGCAGAAGGGGAATGGTATTTAGACCGGTCAGCCGGATACTTGTACTATAAGCCGCTTACTGGTGAAGATATCGCTTCAGCCATTGTCGTTGCACCGACCTTAGAGACACTGGTCAGTGGCACGGGGACGCTGGATACACCGCTTCAGAACGTGCAAATCAAAGGTCTTACCTTTGCCTATGCCACCTGGCTGCAGCCGAGTACTAGCGATGGCTATGTTCCGCTTCAAGCGGGATTTACCTTCACCGGATTAAATGATGCTGCTTCCCAATACTTAACGAAGGCGCTGGGAAATGTAACTTTTCATGCGGCAAAATCAGTCAGATTGGAGCGAAATACCTTTGTTCATTTAGGTGGAGCGGGCCTGGTATTTGAATATGGCAGCCAGAACAATACCATTGTTGGTAATGTGTTTAAGGATATTTCTTCCAGTGGAATTCTGATCGGCGATGTTACGCCAAGCCATGTCAATCCTGCGGACAGCAGGGAGCGCAACTCTTATAACACGATAGCGAATAATTACATTACGAAGGTAGGGGCGGAATATTTTGATGCGGTGGGTATTTTTGGCGGCTATACGAGCTACTCAACCATTACCCATAATGAACTGGCTAACCTGCCCTATTCAGGGATTTCCCAAGGCTGGGGCTGGGGGGCCAACTCATATGCGCAAAACAATCAAATTACCAACAATTACATTCATGATGTGATGAAAGTACTCGGCGATGGAGGAGGCATCTATACATTAAGCGCTCAGCCAAATTCAACAATAAGCGGAAATTATTTGCGGCATATGTATGGTTCTTATGGGGGCTGGGGGATTTATCCGGATGAGGGCAGCGCTTATTTGAATATCAACAACAACGTCGTTACAGAAACTGGAAAATGGATTTCGATGTGGACACTTTCGATTCATGACAACACCGTTCAATATAATTATTCAGACACTGCGAATATGACTAGCATATGTACAAATTGTACGGTCAACAATAATACAACCGTTACTAACGGAATTTGGCCAACTGCAGCACAAACGATCATGAGCAATGCTGGACTGGAGTCCGCCTATCAGGATATCAATCCACCACCGGCAGTAAGCGAAAATCTGGCGTTAAACCAGCCGGCAACTGCCTATTTCTCGGATGGAATCACAGCCACCATGTGGTCTGGATTTGAGGCAGCAAAAGCCGTTGACGGCAACGAAGCTACGCATGCACTGGCAAACGGTCAACACATCTGGAAGCTGCAGGTAGACTTAGGCTCCAGTCAAAGCATTGGCAGAATTGTTGTGAAAATGCCAGCGACGCTGTATGCCACGGCCTTTAATATTCAGACATCGACGGACGGGAACACCTTCACAACGGTCAAACAAATAACCGGATTTAATTCGGGTACAAGTGATAACATGATCACGGTGAGAAAAGCCAGATACGTCCGGGTCGTCGCTGTAACTCCGAATGGTCCCTCCCAGACTGGGTTACAAATGGCCATATCCGAATTGGAAGTGTATCATCCGGCGCCCACACAGAATTTGGCATTCAACCAGGCAGCCACCGCATATTTCTCCGATGGAAGCACAGCCACCATGTGGTCGGGATTTGACGCAGCCAAAGCGCTCGACGGAAACAGCACTACGTATGCGCTGGCGAACGGTCAGCATGTCTGGAAGCTGCGGGCCGATCTGGGATTCAGCCAAGCCATTAACAGAATTGTAGTGAAGATGCCAGCAGCTCTGTATGCTACTGCGTTCGATATTCAAACGTCGACAGACGGGTCAGCCTTTACAACCGTCAAACAAATAACGGGATTTACTTCGGGTACGAGCGATAATACCATCACGCAGACCAATGCCAGGTATGTCCAGGTGGTCGCTGTGACCCCGAATGGTCCCTCCCAGCCCGGTGTGGAAATGGCGATATCGGAATTGGAAGTATATTTGGTTCAATAGCTGTTGAGTTGAATGGAATTGAGTTAGGTTGAGTTGTGAGTCGCCATTACACGCTGTATTGGATGCATACAGGGTGCGATGGCGGCTCTTTACCATGACGACCCTGCCTCCGCAAATTTAGTGCCGGGGACAGTTGTATTAGGATTTGGGTTTTTCTGAGATATGTACATAGACAGGAATAAGAGCTCAACCTGCTATTGGGGCAGAAAGATTCATAAGTACATCTAAGCGTGCGATGCACTTAACGATGTTTTTGAGGCTGTCGATTAACTGTGTACAACTCAAAACGTTTACTGAAATCGATCAAAACTTGCCACTTAAACCTGTTTAAATCGACTTTTCGGGGTGAAAAGCGACGTTTTTCTCACAAAAAATTGATTTTTAGAGGTTCGTATTTTTAATCCACAGTTAATCGACAGCCTCTTTTTCATCGTTAAAGTAAGTGTTCCAGGTCAATCCGTCACGTTAATGATGATTTTCATCGTTAAAAGAGGGCAGATGGCCTCTCAGGGTAGTTAAAGGGATTTTTACGATGTTTTTCATCGTTAAATGAAGAATAAGGAGAGGACCCAGTGCATTTAACGATGAAAAACATCGTTAAAGTAGCAGATCCTTCTCAGCTGCGTGCTCATCATTCCTAGCGTGAATGTTTGTTTCTGCAAGGAGCAGCGGGTAATATTTTGCCTCTGGAAGGGTTTTGCGAAATGAAGGTACTGGAAGTGGAATTCGGAACAAAAGTAGCGCTAAAAAGCGATAGAGTCCATACTTAACCCAGCGGTTATACGCGATCCGCTGTTTGCTACAGCTATGGCGTTTTTCAATCTTAGACAAAAAAGGAGATCGCCCTTCCGGCCCAATATGGTCAGGTGACAGGCGATCTTCTTACGTTCTGGCAAATAAGTATAGCGTCTGTTCTTCTTATCACTCGTCTTAGAAAGAACTATCCAATGATGTTCTCCTCTGACTAGGACTTGGGCTGGTATTCCCGGAAAATGGGGTTTTCACCGCATACCATCAAACCCTGCCCCCAGTTCACATGGACATTCTGCGTTGGAGGGTCCAACGGATCTTTATATTGAAACAATATATTCCGTCTGGGCCGCTGACTCCGGTTCACATCCGATCCGTGGATGGTCAAATAGTTGAAGAACAGCACATCCCCCGCCTTAGCCGGGCAAGGAGTGCCCATGCTGATTGGATACTGCTTGTGGTTCAAAAAATGCATGCCGACATGCTCCATCGGACCGTTCTTATGCGTGCCGGGAATGACGCGGATACAGCCATTTTCAGTATCTGAATCGTCGAGATGAACGCTGGCAGCGAGCATGGTGTGATTTTTGTGGGGAAAATAAGGGTAATCCTGATGCAGCGGGAAGGCAGCTCCTTTTTCCGGCGGCTTGACGAGCATTTTGGAGTGATGCAGCTGAACGTTTGCACCTATGATATTTTGCAGCACGGCTACCATATTGGGATGGGATAGGGCCCGGGTAAAGGCGGCGTCATGGTAGTGGACATCGTGGAAGCCTTTGAGCACCAGTTTTTTGAGCTCTTCCGGGGGCAGGTAGTCTCCCTGCCAGGTTGCGCTTTTATCCAGCTTGGCTGCTGCTGCTTTGTGGATAATAGATTCCACCGCATCCTGCATTTCCTTCACTTCTTTGGCATTAAAAACCCCTTGTACCAGCAAATATCCATTTTCATTGTAAAATTCGGCCTCATGTGCTTTAATCAACATAATCATCTCCTTATGGAAAAGCTTTTATTGCTGCTTTATATGTTATATTATAAGGATGAATTGGAGATATATCTTTGCAGGATGAAGTCATAGTTTTGTAATATAAGGACATCTCAAAATAGAAGGCGAAAAAAAGACGGACAAATTGCTTGAGATTTATTTTCGGGAGGGGTGTTCAGTGATGTTCAACAAAGCGGCAAATGATTACTTGGATGCTTATGCCCGTCATCCCGCAGGCAGTTTGGCGGCGTTTCACGTCCATTATTGGGGACATGATCCTATGCATCTTGATAATCTGGTTCATAGTCATTCTTTTTTTGAGCTTTGCTATGTGCTTTATGGGGAAGGAAGCTACTGGGAGGAAGGTGCGGAATATGTGTTAATGCCTGGAACCTTGTTCTGCTCTCGACCGCAGCACAGCCACCAGATCCGCAGCCAGAAGGGGATGTATCTGCTATTCGTCGGTTTTGAATTAATAGAAGCTGAGACTTCTGAGGAAGGAAAGCGATTGTTTGATCAATTAGCGGTAACGGCGGATATCGTGATTCACCAGTCTGGTGAATCCGCTGCGGCTCATATTTGGCGGGCGCTTATGCTCCACGCAGAAGCACCGAGCCTTACGGACAAAGAGCTATTGGGCCCCTTAGCTTATAACTTGCTGCTTTCGCTGCAAGCTTTGTTTTGTAAGAGCATGCTAAGTCCCGCGAAGCTGCCATCGCGCAGTTCTGCCGCTCAAATGCTGGTGAACCGGGCTCTGATGTTTATTCACGATAATATAGGACAGCCGTTAAGCTTGGAGGAGGTAGCCCGTTATTTGCACATTTCACCCCGGCATTTATCGCGGCTTTTCGCCAGATTCGAGCAGACTTCCTTTACAGATGTTGTGAAGCAGGAGCGGGTACGGAAAGCTGCATTTTTGCTGCAGCATTCAGCATTGTCCATTAAAGAAATTGCTGACGCTTCAGGCTTTTCTTCTGTACATTATTTTACGAAGGTGTTTGCTGAGGAGAAGGCCCAAACGCCGGGCGCTTATCGCAAAATGATGGCTGGTACGGCGGGCAGCTTTCAGCTGGATGAAAGAGATTTGTCGTAGCGTGAAAAAGGACCACTAGCCTGTCAACTTGTGGAAACCCGCTCAGAAGTAACAATTAGACGCTGCTTATTCGAACGTATCGGGTGGCAGGAAATCAAGGTAAGGAGGGATTTTCCTGGTACGGGTCCAAATGTCGATGATCTATGGCCGGCAATAGCAAAGTTAGGGTTCTTCCCCTCTATTTCTCCACTTTCGGGCTTTGTGAGATCGTGGCAGGTTCGGCACTTTTTAGCTGAGAGGGGAGGGATCAGGGGCAATGTTGTCAGGATAAGCATGCCAAATGTGTGCGCTTTTCCGCTACATTTGGCCGACTTCGGCCGCGGCAAGCATATTGTGTACGATTTTTCACCTACATTTGGCCGCTTCGGCCATGCTTAGACACATTGTAGTTGGATTTTCGCTTTCATTCGGCAGTTTCGGCTCGCGCAAGCACATTGTGGGCGGTTTTCCGCCTACATTTGCCGCTTCGGATTGGGCCTGCCTACTAATTGGGGAAATCGTTAAAGTAAGGATGTGGGGGAACTTTATGCTTTTAACGATGAAAAACATCGTTAAAGTTCGCTAAAGTAGTAGAACCTCTCTGTTGTGCCCGCTGGCGGGACCGATCTTCAGTCCCAGCGGCTTGGCCCGCGGGGAAATCTCCTTCCATCCAGAGAAAAAGCCTTGCTGGCTGTTCGTTTGAGCTTGGTGTTCGTGCGATTCGTGCGATTGTAGCTAGAGAGAGGGAAGGGCTGTGGGCGGAAGAGCGGTAGCGTCCGCCTTTAAAGATTTGTTCCTACCTCTCATCTATACCAATAAAGGGAACAAATCTTTAACAGCGGCTGGAGCCCACAGCCATTCCCTCCACAATGCACCAAATTCATGAACACGCACCTCAAAGACGCCGCAAGAGACTGTTGACAAATTACCTTATTGACGAAATTGACGTTTGAGAACCCGCATAAACACTGGGTATCTAAAAGTCATTTTTCGTAAAATTGGCTTTTGTCAACAGTCCCGCAAGGCGTTTTTCTAATTTTTGTAAGTTTGTGAAAAGAAACATTCTTCCATGCATCCGTCTGTTTTGTCCATATTATTTAAAGCAGGAATTTTGTAATGTGAGAATTATCAGATGTTAGTGAGCGTTTACATTAACGCTGAGCAAAGAATCGGGAGGAATGTGAAATGTCTGAAAAATCAGGGGAAATACAGTGTAAACAGTCAGGTACGGAGGGTGCAGCAGTGGCTAGGGAGAATCTGATCAGTAGGAGGAAATTGTTGAGTACATTAAGCATAGCTGGTGCGGCACTGGCAGCAGGAAGTGTGCTTCCAGGTGCGGCTTGGGCCGAAGGTCTGGAAGGCAATGATCGGGAGAGAAACAAGTTGAAGGACCTGCTGGATGCAAGTTTTTGCTTAGCGATAACCATCGCCGAGCTAAGGGCATTAATAAACCCACTAGCCCATTCAGTGTATTTTGTCAAAGATAAAGGTAAAGAGGGGAATTTCTATTACGATACACTTGACACGACTACGGAGGACGATGCTGCATTGACCATCGTATCGGCATCAGGCGCGAGATTCAAGCGATATATCGGGGATCAACTGAACCCGAAATGGTTCGGCGCAGTTGGAGATGGAATTACGGATGATACGGACGCTTTCAATAATACTATTAAAGCTGGTTTATCCAGCGGCATACGTAAAATGTCAGTTCCGACCGCGAAATATAAAATTACAGGTACGATTTTGGTGCCCGCAAGCTATGAAATCGAGTTGAACTGGTCTGTTATCGAAGGAGCAGGCATCGGAATCAATAATATTTTTGAAACAGCTTATGCGGATAACGGCGACATTATTTCCAATATAGGAGTGCCGGGAGATAATCAGCCCTATCGGGTTATTTGCACGATAATCCGAAATGCAACGATTATGAATTGTAACAAAGCGTTTAATTTGTGGAATTTCAATGAGGCAAGCGAGTTATCTAATTTTTATTTTTATGATTGCACATGGGCCGTTTATGCAGCCCGCTGCTGGTACAGCCGGTTCGTAAACATGTTATCCCGGGGGACGGCGAATGACGCTGCCAATGCGGTCTACTATTTCGGTCAATTCGTAAACGTGCAAAAAATAGATAGCTTGTTTGCAGTCGGCAGGAAACTTGGATTTGAATTCGCTGGAGGTGCGGATGGTCTTCTTATCCAAAATTGTTCGGCTGAAGGTTGTGTGGATGGCCTGAAGTTAACCAGCGAATGCAATGTGATGACGATTGATACTTGTTATTTTGAAGCTATATCGGGAGTTGCCATTGATTTGGGCAGCTCGGCCAAAAGGGGGATGCGCATCGATAACAACTGGTTTTATGAAGTTAACGTCGCTTGTGTGAGCGCTGCCGGACTAACAAATGGATATTTCGGACCTAACAATCGTTTGGCAAGCGGGAACTGTATCGTCGATTTTGCGGAACATACAACGAATCAGGTGACGGTTGAAATCAGTCAGCTGTATTCGATGCTCGGAACGAATCAGCCTCCGGCTATTCCTGACAATTTCAAGCTCGGCAGTAAAGTGAATGTAAGATTTATTCAATATTTGAATCAAGATTCTTCAGGTCATGCTTATTCGAAAGCGGAAGTTCATAACGGTCTGATTCCTTTCCTTTATTCTGGAAACAGTGGATCGAGTGCGGGTCAAGTTCCATTCTGTACAGTGAGTAAAAGCAATGAAGAGAATTTTACGATTCATGTGGATACGAAAATTGTTTTTCAGAATAAAACGTCTCTAGTGGCATTTCATTTAACCATTGATGATAATAACGGCAGTTATAGGCTGCAGGGTATTATATTTGGGGATATGGCCAATGATTTTGGGACTTCAGGCAAATCGATTGCTGCTGTTAATAACAATGGGTATTTACGATTGTCAATCTCCGAATTCAATCATCCGAACGGGATGTATTCATGTGAAGGAATCGTCAGAATCGTGTAATGCTAAACATCCGCTGTTCCAAGGAGAACATACTCTCTTGTCGAATACATTACACATATATGTATTCTTAAGAGGTGGGTTAGATGGCGCATGTTGATCACTATTTGTCATTTAATACGTTTTCTGACGAAGGAGAGCTATCCGTGCTGTTTGCAGGAAATGGGCAGACTGGGCCGGGTCATTCATTCGGTCCGCAAATGGTGGACTATCACCTTGTTCACTATATTACTTCGGGCAAAGGGACGCTTATTCAAGGAAATCAAGTATACGAATTAAAGAAAGGCGATTGCTTTTTCATTTTTCCCGATACGGTTGTAAGCTACGCAGCCGACCATGAGGAGCCTTGGAGCTACCGCTGGATCGGATTCGACGGAACTCACGCTGATAAGCTTCTAAGCTTTGTCGGAGTTGGAGTGGAGCGTCCCGTGGTGTATTCCATTCGTTCCCGGCGCATTCCAATTATATTTCATCAGATGGAAAAGATACTTCGCCAAGGAAATACGTTCAGCGATTTGGAAGCGAATGGCATGATGCGGATATTACTGGCTAAGCTTGCTGAGGAAATGAGACATGCCGAAAATATGAATTTGGAGCAGGCAGATGTACCGCATATCATCATCAAAACCATTCGTTGGCTGACTTTGCAATGTCATAGGTCAATCTCGATCGATAGTATGGCCCAGGCTCTGTGCTATAACCGGACATATTTGTCACGTGTTTTCAAGCAATATACCGGGTTATCGCCAACCCAATATTTGCTCAAGGTCAGGATGGAGAGGTCCTCTCACTTGTTGAGTAAACAGCTCTCAATTGAGGAAATTGCTTTTACTGTCGGTTTTTCCGATCCACTATATTTCTCTAAACAATTCAAAAAATTTCATGGGTGTACACCTACAGAATTTCGTAGAGATTTAATGAAATCAATGATGGGGAGTAAGTACAAGGATCAGAATAAGGCTTAGTCCCCATGCGATTAAATTTCTAATAAAAGGAGGAGGGGCGATCAATGAAGCTTCGAACAAATTCTTGGCTGTATAGAATAGGGGTAGGGATAATCGTGATTGCTCTGTTTACAGGTGTGATTCCAAGTCCTATATTTTTGAACATAGCAAAGGCTTCCTCGACGATTCAGGCAGGAAAAGGACCGCATGCGATCGCTGTAAATCCGGTGACTGGCAGAATCTATATGGCTAATGCCTTCAGCGATAATGTGACTGTTCTGGAAGACAGTGAAGAGGGGATGTCTTTGATAGCTACGATTGAGGTAGGAACAACCCCCAACGCCATTGCGTTGAATCCTGTGACAAATAAGATTTATGTAGCGAATGCAGATAGTCATAACGTAACGGTGATCGACGGTGCAACAAATCATGTAAGTACAGTAGAAGCGGGGCAGACTCCCTTTGCGTTAGCGGTAAATGCAACAACGAATAAGGTTTATATCGCAAACTTGGGGAGCAATACGGTGACTGTTATCGACGGTGCGACGAATAGCAGTCAAACTGAGACTGTATTAGTCGGGGAAAGTCCATTTGCAGTTGCTGTTAATGAGGCCACTAATAAGATCTATGTGGCTAATGTGGATAGTGACAATGTGACGGTGATTGACGGTTCAACTGGCACAACGCTTACTGTGCCAGCAGGGACAGGTCCCAATGCCTTGGCGGTAAGTCCAATAACAGGCAGTGTGTACGTTGCCAATTTTTTTAGTAATAATGTCACTGTAATAGATGGAACAACGGGAGGGATCTCTACAGCGGAGGTTGGGATAGCGCCAGTCTCGGTGGCAATCCATGGTGTAACCGGGAGCGTCTATGTAGTCAATACGGGCAGTAATAATGTGACGATCCTTGACCGCGAAGACCTCAATCATCCCATTACCGTATCTACGGGACAAGGATCTGGTCCTACAGGATTGGCTATCAACGAACATACGAATCGGGTCTACATTGCGAATTATGATAGCAATAGTGTTACAGTGCTTGATGGAAGCAATCATGAAATATCAACGGTGTCAGCAGGAGAGAATCCGGTTGCCGTTGCAGTCAATTCGAAACTGAATAAGATCTATGTGGCAAATTTTAATGGTGACAATATGACGGTCTGGGCGGAGGGCCGTGCTTTGGATGCGGATCTAAGCAGCCTGACGGTAAGCGAAGGAACGCTCAGCCCAGCTTTTGCTCCAGAAGTATCGGTGTATGCGATGAACGTTGGCTATTCTGCAAGCAGCATAAGCGTTACGGCAGTAACCTATAATCCACTTACAACTCTGATGATCAACGACCAACCGCAAGGAAGTGGCGTACCGCTTAGGGTGGACTTGAGAGTGGGCAGTAATATTATAAACATTACTGTTATGGCTGAGGATGGGCTCAGCATTAGAAGGTATACGTTGACCGTGACCCGTAATGGGCCTAGTGCTCCTACGCCAAATGATAAAAGTGAACCGGGATTTAATCCCACAGAATCATTGGACCCGGCAGGGGTGACGGAGGAATCGGACGGTGTGCTGCTTGGTAGTGATGCCGCAACGGTTACTACACAAACGAAGGCAAATGGAAAGACAGCTGTTGAAGTTTTACTGCGGACTGATTCGCTGATGAAGGCTTTAGAAGTTATAAAAGGCAAGCAGTTGAATGCACAAACCATTAGGCTTCCAGTATCGGGAACGGATGCTATTCGTACGGTGGGAATACCGGCCAAGGTATTTGTAGCAGGAAAGACTGCGAGACCAAATGCTGTTCTGTTAATTGAGGCAATGAATGCTGTATACAACCTTCCGTTAAATTTCCCTGAACTAGTTTCATTTTTACAGCTTCTTGGGGATGATTGGGAAGACGCGATCGTCTATGTGACGATGGAAACTATTACAGGTGCTGCCGCTGAGCAGATTAGAGGGCAAGCACTGGCAGAGGGGATCACTCTTGCAGGAGATATTCTTGAATTTACGATCATGGTGAAGAAGGGCGGCAGCGAGCAATTATTTTCTGATTTTGGAAATAAGTACATAACAAGAAGCCTTGTCATTCATGATCTGCTTGATCCTGCCCAGGCAACGGCCGTACGTATCGACCCGTTAACAGGTAAGTTATCCTTCGTGCCTTCTTTATTTAAAATGAATAACGGGATAACGAAAGTTAATATCTTTCGTACTGGCAGCAGTCTATATGCGGTTGCCCAATCTAAGAAAACTTTTGCGGATTTGCAGCAGCATTGGTCGAGAGCTGATGTGGAGCTGCTTGCTTCTAAGCTTATTGTACAAGGGACTTCCGATAGTACCTTTGCACCGGAGCTTAAAATTACTCGCGCGCAGTTCGTTAGTCTGATTGTCCGCGCACTTGGGCTGGAGGAAGTATTGCTTAATGAAGAGAATTCGGGGAACTTCGGAAAGTTTACGGATGTTAGAGGATCTGACTGGTTCGCAGGAGCGGTTGAAGCAGCGGAAAAAGCACAACTTGTCAGCGGATTTGAGGATGGAACCTTCCGTCCTAATGAAACAATCACTAGAGAGCAAATGGCCGTCGTTGTCTCTCATGTGCTGACGTATGCAGGTCAGCAAGCAGCGGTAGCGGATAAGCTTAATCCCCTGCTGACAGGGTACGAGGATAAAGCGGCGATTAGCTCTTGGGCAAGAGTCGCGGTAGCGCAAGTGATTAACTCTGGCATCATGACGGGGTTAACAGACAGCACCTTTGTTCCACAGAGCATGGCAACGCGTGCTCAGGCCGTTGTTGTCATTAAGAGGATACTCCAGGGAGCAGGATATATTAACTAATTCCGATTTGAGGCAGGCGCTGGCGAACTTTCAGGATAAATAGCTGATATAGGCGGCCGCCATTACACTCTGAATCAGGGGTGCGATGGCGGCCTTTTTGCCATAATGATCGTGCTTCCGCAATTTTAGCACTTGGGAACTTGGGACAATACTTAAGGATTTGAAATTTTCTGAGATATGTACATAGACAGGAATCCCTATCCCTACATTTGCAGCTTTTTTACTGGATTGGCACTGGTCGGTTTTTCTGACATGTACAATTTTGTAGATAGATCAGAAAAAATTTTTCTGCGATACAAGTTGAGCTCTTGCTCTTTTTCAAAATTAAGGGAATTTTAAGAAAACCTTAAGAGATTTCAATAAAATTGTTGAACGGGAGCTGATATACTCAAAGGAAAAATGAGGAATTTGAGCATGAAGCAAAGAACAATTAACGGCTTGTATTTTGTTATTAGTTTAATGTTTGTGATTTATTTGTTTGTACTGCTGCGTATTATATTGTTTAAAGGCGCACCCTTGTATCATTTATTTGGCGGTGCCGGATTAGGCATCCGGTCGCTGAATTTGATTCCTTTTGCCTCCATAGTCGATATGCTGTTAGATGCTACCCTGGATTGGATGAGGCTGGCTCAAAATCTATTAGGAAATATAGTCCTATTTATGCCTCTGGGCGTATTTCTCGCACTTCTTTATAAAAAGGCCCTTAAGAGTGTTCTGCTGTGCGGGCTGGGGCTGAGCTTATTGCTTGAAATTATTCAATTTGTTTTTATTTTGGGCAGCAGTGATGTGGATGATATCATTTTGAATGCAGCTGGCACGGCTGCCGGGCTGTACCTGTACAGGTTAATGGAGAGGTACTTCCAGCATAGAATTCAGATTCTGACGGCAGCGGCCGTGATTTTTCTTATTATGGGTGTTGCGGGCTTTGGTCTATTGCTGCAAACGAATAGCGATTTATTCAAGTATAAGCCTACGGAAAGAATTGTACATAACGAACAACTTGTCAAAGACATAGAAGGGCAGGAAGCTGCTGTAATCGGTAAAATCAAAAAGCTGGATGCAGCACAATTAACCGTTGAAAGTGTTGTTGTAACGATGAACGGAAAAGCAGAGAACAAGGAGCTGAAGGTGACCCCTGACACGAGAATCATCCTGGCTGCCGGCACTCAGGAATTCTTTTTCAGTACATTAGTGAAGGAAACGACGGATTATTCCTCTATCAGCTACGACAATTTCAAAGGCAATTTTAAATCATATGCAGAAAAAGTAGTCAAAGTATGGAGCGCCGATGGCATCCAAGCTTCTTCGATCTTGATATATACTTGGCAATAACAATTACATTGTAGAAATACATATTATCTATCGAACTATCGAGGACTTCATTGGGAGCGCCTTTTACGGTCCCGATGAATAGCGTATCCGAGCAGAGTAATAACGCCGATGCATACATACAGATTGATTTCAAAAACGGACTGATATGACGCAAGCAGCTCCGCTTGCCCTGGCTGCCCGGCCCCCCTCGGAATAACACCAAGTCCTAGCGCCGCCCCAATAACCATACCTGCATTACGGGTTAATGCAATCATGCTGCCTATTGAGCCGATATGTTCTGCAGGAGCATGCTTCATAATGAAGCTGTTATTGGGGGAGGCTATGAGTCCCATTCCTAATCCGATTAATGCGAGCACTGCAAGCACCCCGATTACAGGTAACTGTCCGAGATATAGAGCCAATAGGGCAAATCCGCTTCCCATGCCGCCTAATCCCAGGAACATAAACCTTCTGGAGCCATAACGATCGGACAAATAACCGGCAACAGGGCCTGCCAAGGCTAATGTGATTGGATAAGCGGCCAGCATGTAACCAGCAGTTGACGGAGAGAGGCCAGCGGTGCCGGATAAATAGAAGGGAATGACGACGAGAAGGGTATTGGCCAGCATGAAAGAAGCACAGCTAACGATCAAGCCGTAGGACACAGCCGAAATACGGAGAGCCCTAATCGGTAAAAAAGGAAACGTTTGACGCTGCTCCCACAGCAGCAGAATCAGAAGCGTAATGAGGGCAGCGGCGAATATGAATATCGTTTGAACAGACAGCCAACCCCACGAACTTGCATTCGAAATTCCGAAGATTACGCTACTAATCCCTACCATAAACAATAACGCTCCAACTTTATCGAATGAATCAGACCTTCTTTTTTGCCCGCCGACCGGAATGTAGCGAAATGCGAGCAAAGTGGCGGCTGCGGCAGCAGGAACATGAATTAAAAATAGCCACTGCCAGCTGAACCACTCCGCAATCCATCCCCCGAGAATAGGACCGGTCATCGCGCCAAGAGCGACGGCCGTACTGACGATACCGAGAGCCCGTCCTCTATTTTCCTTGGGCACATGCAGGGTAATCAAGGCGATATTTGTAGCTTGAAACATGGCGGCACCAACTGCCTGCACCATCCTAAGCACAAGAAGTACAGAGATATGAGTGGAAAAAGTGAGCAAGATAGAGCTGATAGTAAAAAACACATAACCGAGATTATGAATGCGCCGAAACCCGTAACGATCCCCCATCTTGCCCATTACAGGAAGCAAGGCGGTGATAACAAGCAAATACCCCGTCGTAATCCACTGCACCTTTCCCAAGTCTGTCTGAAAAAACTGTGTAAATTGAGGGAGTGAAACATTGACGATGCCAGCTGTAAAATGAGAAATAAAGGCCCCCATGCATATAGCCATCATCATAAAAAAACGATGTTTACCTGTAAAAGCATGCGCCCGATGCGGCCGAATCCCGGATGTACTCATGATGGTCACAACCTTGCTTTATAGTTTAGATACTATACTAAATAATCAAAAAAAAAATTCATGGCAGATTGGACTCTTATTGGAGGTCATATATTCTTTGTCCAACTCTAAGCCAACATTATTTTTGCAAAAAGTCGTTTAGTTTTTCGATGCAGGTTTCAAAGATTTCGATCTCCTGGTCACTCAATTGAGAGCGAAGCTCATCGTAAAATTGTAAATGTACTTCTTCGTGGGCTGTGAAAGCTTCCCTTCCTTTTTCGGTTAGTGCAATCACACTTGCTCTTAAATCAGAGGGATGCGGCGAACGCGTTACTAGTGCTTTGGCTTCGAGACGTGCGACAATTTGCGTGATGGCTCCTTTAGTAACACCGAGTCGGGCGGATAGCTCGCTCATTAGCACGCCTCCGTCAAAGCCGATAGCCTCGATCGTGTGTATTTCGCTTGGCGTTAGTGAGCCGGCATTGCCAAAGGTTTGAGGCTGTCGTTCAAGGCGGCGAAGCTGCAAAATCAGTCGGCCGAGATTGCGATTTCCTCTATTTATTTGGTTAGATTGAAAGAGTGGTTTATTTTCCATGTTCTTAGTTTAGATTCTATACTACTTGTTGTCAAGGCGGATGAATTTTTAACAACTGTGAACGCCTAAATCCTTTGCTATTTGAAAGACAAGTTGATAAACTTGAAATTGAAGTTGACATATGCAAGTTGACCTATGCATCAAATTTTTTGATAAGTTTATTTTCGATGTATACACAAGAATAAGTCTGCGAGGTGAATGCATTGAAAATGAGAAGCTTTCCAAGTCCATCCTACGCTCAGCTGCAGAGACAAACCAAATGGATCAAATGGTTTATGCGCACGTATTGGATTGTAATCGCCGTGCATTTTGCCGCGCAGCTGCTGTCATTTCTTTTACTGCCGTATCCTTCGGATGCCCATAATTTTTATTATTATATTTTGCTTTATCCGACGATTCTTATGAGCGCAGTTACCGTACTTGCCCAATATATTCAGCATGTTTCCGTCAAGTATTCCTTCTATGCCTTATTTATAGCGGGTACGATTATCTCTATGTATATTATTCATTTAAATATGGATATCCGAATCATTCCGGCAACTATACTACTGCCCATTGTGGCCTCCACCGTGTTCTTCAGGATTAACCTGACTTTATTTACGGCTGGTTTGCAAATCATAGCCTTTGGTATCCTTTACAAATGGGACCACTTGTTCAGGCTTTATCTCAATGACTTTGATTTAATTGCAATTCCCATTTTTATCATAATTTGTACCCTGGTTGCCAGCATCATCATTATCAGCGGCCGCGAGCTAGTGAATGACCTGGAAGCGACGATGATAGCCAAGCAGGAATTAATAGCCCAAAATACGATGATGTCGAAGCTGGCAAAAACAGATGCCCTCACCAGCCTGTTCAATCATATTTCTTTTCATGAGTTCTATGAGAAGGCTTTGGTACACGCGGAGAAAGGAACGCCATTCCATCTTGCCCTGATTGATATCGATAATTTCAAGAAGATCAATGACACATACGGACACAGAACTGGAGATATTGTATTATCAAAGGTTGCCCAGTTAATCAGAGACAATATGTCCCCTGCCGATATCGCTGCCCGATATGGTGGTGAGGAATTCGCCGTCCTTTTGTTCGAGCAAACGTTCGAAGAAGCCTATAAGCTGATGGAAAATATGAGAAAGAAAATTGCCCAGACCTCTCATGAGGAGCTAGGCAACAGAAGTGTTACAGTAAGCATCGGACTCAAAAGCTATTCCCCAAATGATACAAAGGTAAGCTTGTTTGAGGATGTGGACGCCTTGCTCTATGCCGCCAAGCGTTCCAGCAAGAACAAGACGGTAACACCGTTTCATCCTGCTCAATATTAGCTCATTTGTTCTACTTGTATCGTTTCCTCTTGATCATTCCATTTAATATGAAGTTTAAAATGATCTTCATTGACATATGGCGTATCAGGCGTATCTGTAGAAAACTTGCCATTTATTTTCAAGCCCTTCAAAGAGGTAGCACTACTTTCTTTGCTTGCTTGAAAATTTTTGCTGTCCATAAAAGAAAAGCTAATCTGGCTGTTTTCAGGCCCTTTTTCTTGGCCGAGATACCGGATCTGATAGGACTTTACCGTACCCGATTGATTAACCGAGCAAGTAACGGACCACGTTGCGCTTTCTCCCTTAAACTCCGTGGTTTTCGTACATCCCACCAAGCCTAATAAACTTATTACGAACAAGCTTACTATAAAAGTTCTCACTCGCATTCGCATAATCTCCTTAACCCCTATGGGCTGTTATTTTCGATTTGGTCATTCCTATATTGTAAAACTTTCCGTTTTCTCACATAACAGACTTGCGCATGGTTTTAACCCTGGGCTATGGTCTAGGAACAGGAAGCATTAGGGCCGAATTCAGCATCCAGCTGTTTGGTCGCTATCGTCTTGGCATGGTATACTATGGATACTGCTAGATCGTACGGTACCATACCTGGTTATTGAACACAGTTATTAGAAGCCAAAAAAGGATGGTTAGAATGAGCGCCCAACTATTGAAATTGAAAGAAGCTATGAGCAAGCAGGAGTCTTTTACTATAATTACTTATGGGGACAGCTGGACCTTTGGCAGTGTTGCGGAGGGGTATTACCCAGAGATGAGCATTAGTGAATCAGAGGTGATTTATGGTTCGTGGGCCGAGCAATTGAAACGCTTTTTGCAAAAAAATAATCCCAATGTCGATTTTCGCAATCAGGGTGTACCAGGCTGGCAAAGCGTTCAAGGGGCAGAAGCGTTCGACGAAAGGGTGCTTGCTTTTAAACCGGACTGTATCATTTTAAACTTTGGAATTAATGATTGGAAAAACTTCGCCAAACTAGAACAGTTCCAAGTTATGATGGAACAAATGATTATGAAATCGAAGCAGAGTGGATGTATGTGTTTGTTATGGATCAGCGGGCCGTTATCGATTAGCAGTGGAGAAACTTACGGTTGGCATTCGCCGATTCAGGATCAGGATTTTCCACATGCATTTTCGGATTTCACGGAAACTTTATATCAGCTAGCGGACAAGCATAAGCTTCTAGTAGCAGATGCCCAAAGGGATATTATTGACTTATGGGAATCGGGCACGGACTTGTCCGGCTGGTTCTACGATGCCATTCATTTTACCCAGAAAGGGCATGACAGGATATTTGAAAGTCTGAAACGAACATTATCCATGTGAAATATAATATAAACTTACATAAACATAACCGCATCCTCCTTTGGATAGCGGTTATGTTTCGTTTCGAACTCATCTACTGCGGTACTCTGAGGGCGAAATGCCTACCTTTTTTTTGAACAGCTTGCTGAAGTGGAAAGGGTCCTCCATGCCGACCTCAAGGGCGATCGTTTGTATGCTTTTATCCGTGCTGTTGAGCAAATATTTGGCTCGCTGTACTCGCAGCTGCTGGATGTACGTTCCGATGGTGATGCCTGCGTATTTTTTGAAGACGTTGCAGAGGTATTCATATTTGCGGTCGAGAGCTTCCTCCATTTCCTCTGTGGTGAGATTTCTCTGGTAATTGTTGTCCGCCATGCTAATAATGCTGCGGTAAATGACGTAGGAAGCGGGGAGTGATGTATCCTGACGGACATGCCCAAGTGAATCGCTGCTTAGCAGCTCCAGCATACTCCCCAGCAGCAGGGAAAGGCGGTAGCGGTAGTAACCTTTGGAGTGCGTCAGCTCCTGCACTAACTGCTCAAACATACCTAGCAGCTGAAACCGGTTAGAGGATCGAAAATGGCGCGGAACAATGAGCATATCCTGATGGTCCTGCCCTGTGCGGAGCTCGGCCGGGCCATGCACAGCGGGGCCATACTGCAAGGGTGGCTCTGATTCAGGCTCCTGTGCAAAATCAAACACTTCAAGCCCAGGTGAAGCGGCAAACTGAACCCAGTAAAATTCCCCAGTCATATGCTCAGAGTTCCAGCCTTTATGCTGCTCCCAAGGCTTGAGCAGAAACGTATCTCCAGCATGCAAAACAAACTTCTCATTTTCCGACTGAAAATAAACAGGACCCTCTGTGACCGCAATCAGCTCATAATAAGGGTTGTAATGCTGAAATTGGGGGAATGCAGCGCTGACTTTGTGCAAATTCGCCCATTTGATATCCAGAAAGGTGGATCGGGTCATTGTATAATACATGGCTACCACTCACTTTTTTTAGGGATAAAATGCAATGTAGTCAATGGAGTATTGGAGGACTGCTGCCTATAATGGAAGAGTGATCTAATAATCATGATTATAGAACGGAGAATGAGCCAGTGCAAAATAAATCTGAGAATCAGCTTACGCTTTATGAGCAGGAATATTATACAAAGGTCTATGGAGGGTGGCTCGGCAAAAATATCGGCGGTACGCTGGGCGCCCCGCTGGAAGGACAAATGAGTCTGCTTGATCTGACATTTTACTCCAGTCTGCCGGACGGCCCGTTAGAAAATGATGATCTGGATTTGCAGCTCGTTTGGCTGCATGCCTTGGAGCAGTACGGAGCAAGGTTGACGGCCAAGGAGCTTGGCCAGGAGTGGATGGAGCATATCTTTTTTCCCTTTGATGAATATGGTTACGCACTTACGAATTTGCGTCGCGGGTTGGTTGCTCCTGTTGCGGGCTGGTTTAACAATCCCTTTACGAATTGCATGGGCTCACCTATCCGCTCTGAAATATGGGCAATGGTCGCTCCTGGCGCTCCTGGAGTTGCGGCTTATTATGCTTATCAGGATGCCATTGTAGATCATGCGGGAGGCGAGGGCGTATATGGCGAGATGTTCTTCGCAGCTATTCAAAGCGCGGCTTTTGTGGAAAGCGACCGGGGCAGGCTGATCGATATCGGCCTTAGCTACATTCCGGAGCAGTGCAGAACCGCTCAAGCCGTCAAGGATTTGCTGCGTTGGCATGAAGAGGGGAAAGACTGGATTGAAGCCAGAGAGCTGATTCTGAAGCATCATGGTCATGATAATTTTACGGATGCACCGCAAAATATTGCATTTACGATCTTGGGCTGGCTGTATGGGGAAGACTTTGGCGATGCCATCCTGAAAGCAGTCAATTGCGGCTATGATACGGATTGTACGGGTGCTACGCTTGGTGCGATTCTAGGTATCATTGGAGGTGCAGCATGTCTGCCTGGCAAATGGGTGGAGCCTGTTGGGGACCGCATCGTCGTGAGCCCGCCGATCAAAGGCTTTCCAGCACCAGCCAATCTAGACGAGCTGACGCTTAGAACAATGAAGGCTGCTCGAGAGGTACTGGCGGTCTGGGATACGGGAGTTGCCATCGAGCCAGGAAATGGAGCGGCGGTTGGCAGCTGCAGCCAATCTTACGATCCCCGCTATTTGTGGAGACTTAGCGTTACAGAGAATCGCTATTTGCTTCCGCAGGGCTCCATTAGCAAGGATGGCTTGGAGTTGGCCATCGATTATGGACAGGAGGGTCCTTCTATAGGTAAGCAAGCTTCCAGAACCTTAGGCATTCAACTGACAAACCACTCACAGGAGAAGTGGACAGGGCGGTTAAGCTTAACGCTGCCTGCCGGGTGGTCGGGTCCTGAAGGTCAGCTTTTTGAGCTGTTACCGGGAGCTGTGCTGGGATGGTCGCCTGAGATTAGCTCCGATAACAGGGTTCAGCCTGCCTATAAGCTTTCTCTCAGCGTTGAGAGGCTGCATAACGGATTTATTTGGAACCGTGAAGAAGTATCCTTTTCGCTTGTGGCCTCCACGCACTGGACGCTTGCGGGTCCTGGCGGAGAAGAGGAGCCGGTCATTTGCCCTGGCAATCGGATCGCTTTCGAGCGGCTGACTTCATTGGAAGAGAGTGGCGAGCGGCTAGCAGCCTCAATGGACAGAGGTGATAGGGCTGATCGAGGTGAGCAGCATGAGAACGGTGGTGTCTACAGGGCATCAGCACGACTAGTCGTGCCTACGGAGCGTGACCTTCGGCTGATTGTTGCCACGGCTTCACCAGTCAAGGTCTCATTAAACGGAACGGTGCTGTGCGATGATCCTAATGTGACTCAGTTTATGCCGGCGTATCACCGTGCCCCCGCGAGCAAAGCGGCTGAGCTGAGGATACCGGCTGGAGAGCATCAGCTTGTTATTGAGGTTACGAAGCTGAAGGATTTGCCACTGGAAGTGTACGTACTGCCTGTTGCTAATGGCACTCAGATTGTTCCGGGGTCGTTTTACTATTATACGGATGTTTGGTTTGCTTAATTGTTTGTGGAAGAAAGAGTGACTGGTGAGTTGCTTGGAGAGTGCTTGGAGAGTGTTTGAGGAGTGCTTGAAGAATGAATGAAGAGTGCCTGATGGCACTCTTTTTTTGGCATAGCGCGCCTAGCCAAATAAAATCGACTGGTACATTCGAAAGAGTCTGACGCTGTTTTGGAACAAGAAACGCAATTGTCGTAAGAAGCACGGGAAGTCCAGATTAGCGGGCAATGTCGCTCAGCAATGGGGTCTGAAGAAAAGTGGGTAGTTGCCAGTGGCAAGAAAGTGGAAATCTCCCAGAAAATATTGGGATTGTGCATGTTCGATTTGTCGGCCAACTGTTATCGTAAAGGAGAGCGCAGGAGGCCGAACTGCTTCATGTATTCAATTCAGTCAAACGAGGTTGGAATAGGAGAGAAGCTGATCATGACCATACATGCACAACGGATTGGTCACAAATCGCTGGAACGGATTTGAACGATACGGCGACTTATGGCCTCCACGGCGGGGGATAAGCAGATCGATGAACTGTCGACTCGAACTTATCGCAGTATCTTAGTAAGAGAAAAGAAGGGTGGATGAACAGGGGGAGAACGGTGAATGAGCATGAATACAAAATAACTGACTATCGTTTGGGGACCGGCAAGTCGGATATTACGCCTCCCTTCGCGCTTCCGTTTGCTGGCTTCGCTCACCGCAGCGGGGATTACACTGGAGTATCCCGGCGGTTATGAAAGCAAAGATTCTTTGTATGTCTTCGGTTGCCCTTCTCCGTTTGCGCTGGTGTTAGAGGAGGTTATACACAGGACAATCCATTCACTTCTGAGTCGGCTTGATCTTATAGAAACAGCTGCGGGATGAAACGATCCTGTCCTGCAGAAAACATCCAAAAATAAAAAAAAAGGAATGATTGGGATGAAAAAAACAGGAACTGAAACAAGCAATGCGACAACAAGTCGAGTAGGGTACTGGCCGTTGAGAGAGGACAGCCATGATGTCTCGTCAAATCAGAATCATGGTCAGGCAGAAGCTGTACAATTTCTGGACGGAGCTATCTTCGATGGACAGCAATCCGCGATTGTGCTGCCGGATTCGGAACTGACAAGCGGCACCCATCCCTTCACCCTGTCGATGGAATTCGAAATTAATGATGAGCGGGGAACGCTTCCTGGAGGATTAATCAGCAGGTATATGGAAGAGCAGATGACGGGATGGCATTTATCCGCGCTCACACAAGCAGGTGTAACGACCACGCAATCGAACTG
Organism: Paenibacillus eucommiae; assembly: GCF_017874215.1. GTDB lineage: Bacteria > Bacillota > Bacilli > Paenibacillales > NBRC-103111 > Paenibacillus_AI > Paenibacillus_AI eucommiae. Next base: position 633,298 of record NZ_JAGGLB010000001.1, on the reverse strand, counting down.
GCGGAACTTGCAGTTTGGCTGGAGCTTGCCGGCAGCGGCGGAGCAATGGCGGGATCGTGGAGCCCCGGGCAACAGCCGTATGATCTGCGCCTTATGTGTGTATGACGGATCGCTGTATGCGGGGGTGTTCGATAATGCGCGTGATAACAAAGGGCATGTGTACAAGCTTGGTGAGCATGATGAATGGATAGACTGCGGCAATCCGGATGACAGCAATTCGGTATATTCGTTAGTCGAATATAAAGGCAAGTTGTATGCGAGTACGATGCGCTACAAGGCTTCCGGATCATCTCTGCCGGAGTCGCCCAATCTGGAGCCGGGCGGTAGAATCTACCGATATGAGGGGGGGCAGACGTGGTCCTTGTTCGCTGATGTGCCTGGAACGGATAGCCTGCTATCGATGACAGTTTACCAGGGCAAGCTGCTTGTGATGTCATTCTATGCCCCTGGTGTGTATGCCTTCGATGAGGATGGCACATGCCAGGATCTGGGTGCGCCAGGGCCGGAAGGAAAGACGCGGACGATGACTATGGCTCCTTATCGGGAACGGTTGTATATTGGGTGTAACGAGTTGCAAGGCGTATATAGCCGCACGTTAGAAGAAGATTGGGTATATGAAGGCAAGGTAGAGAAATGCGACCAAGTCTATTGTTTTGCAGTACACTATAACCGTCTGTTGATGGGTGTCTGGCCGGAAGCGCGCATGCATCGCTATGAGGGCGATCAAAAGTGGAGCAATTATGGATTGATGGGTTCAGAACTGGAAGTGATGGGGATCTCCCTGTTCAACGGAAAATTGTACGGCGGCACACTACCAGGCGGTCATGTATACCGTTATACCGGCGATGAGTCATGGGTGCTGTCCGGCGTTCTGGAAGAGCCGAATCCGGATATTCGCTATCGCCGCGTATGGACAATGGCTGTATATGGCGGCGAGTTGTATGCAGGTACGCTGCCAAGCGGCAAAGTGTGGAGTTTGCGGAAAGATCCGCTTGCGACACTGGATCGTTCCGTATCAGATGGGTGGCATCGTGCCGTGATCACGTATGACCTGGAACACATCTCCCTCTATCTGGATGGAGAACTTGTCTCTTCTGCACCGATCGACCCGTCGAAGCTCAGTGACTTGAGCCCTACACCGCTCGTGCTGGGCAAAGGACCACAATCTCATTTTTCCGGAAAGATTCGTGAAGTAGAGTTGTTCGACACGGTCATGTCCAAGCAAGAAATAGCAGATTTATATCACAGGTAATGTTCAATCCGTACGATAGCCATGATTTGACGGCCGCACGCAATGGCATTGAACGGCACTGAACGGGGGAGAAGCATGAGGTTTAGCTACGCAAGTGAAACGATGACGCCGGAGCAACCGTTGTTTATGCACGGCTTTGGCCATAGAACGGGGAAAAGCGTTGGCGTGCTTGATGAGCTCTATGTGAAGGTCACGCTGCTGGAGGCGAACAAGCGACTGTTGATTGTCACGCTGGATGCGCTCGGCTCGGACATCAGCTTTGTTAACGGCGTCAAGGACGCGTTGCAGGAACGGTTTGGTCTGCAGCACGAGGATGTGCTGATCAACTTTTCGCATACGCATTACTCAGTGTTTCTAACTGGAGAAGATACTTCAAGACGGCTGCCGGGATTGTACAGCATTGCTCAGAACGGTTGGTCTGACCGAAATGACGGTTTGGACTATGCGGAGGATGTCAAGCTGTTTCGCCATATTCTCGACATCATCGTCCGTCTTGTCGACGATTGCAGCCGCAATATGATCGAAGGCGAGCTGCAGGTCGGCTCGATCCAATCCGACTTTGCCGTAAGCAGGCGCAGACCGGACGGGAAAGGCGGGGTGGAGTGGAAGCCGTGGAAGCCGTATTATGAAGGTGAGATCGACAAGGAGCTGCTTGTGCTGAAGCTGACAGATAGTGGGGGAGCAGTGAAGGGCATCTTGTATAACTACGGCTGCCATCCGACCGGCATGATGGATTACATGAAATTTTCCAACGATTTTGTCGGTCATGCGTCGAGTTTTCTTGAAGCAGAGTTTCCGGGAGCGTTCGCGATGTTTCTGCAGGGCTGCGGCGGGGAACTGAAACCACGCATGGGGGCAGACGGCGACCAGTTCCGCCCGCTGAGCTATGAGGAAATCACGGAAGCAGGCCAGGGGCTGGGGCGGGAGATTGCCGACCTGCTCCGCGTGGGCGAGTTTCGCACGGTGAACTGCGCGTTTCGGACGGCGCTTCTCGAGCCGCTGCTATATACGGAGCAGACGTCGGCTTCCTTCTACGAACCGATGGCGCACAGCGAGGATTCATCGCCATTTTATAGAGGTGCAGCCAGACGCACGATTGCGGCGATTGAGGACGGGAGCATTCAGGATCGGCTGCCGCACTACATCGCGCTGTGGCATCTGGATGCCGATACGCGGCTTGTGGCGATGGAAGGCGAAGTGTCGACCGAATATTCACTCTTAATCAAGCGGCTGCTGAAGCCTTGCACAACGCTGACGCTTGGATACACGAACGGCGTTTGCAGCTACATCCCGACCCGCAAAATGATCGCCGAGGAAGGCTATGAGGCAGCGTGCAACTTCTTCTTTAATTTACGAGGAAATTTTGTCCCCGAAATCGAGGACATCATTGTCGGGCAGATCGTAAGAGGCGAGCAAGCTTTAAGCGAACTATGCTTGCTCGATCCTGGTGTTGACCCCCTTTAGCTGCAGGTAGTTTTATTATAGATCAAGCATAGCCTTAGAGGGGGGGACAACGCGCCCCTCTATATTTTTAGGTGCGATCCAAAAAATAGCGAACCTGATGTTGTCCTTGGCATACGCGTCAATACGCTTTTTTCGGGCAACCAATGGTCTATTATTTTTTTGATCGCGTCTAAGGTACAGCGCATAGGGAGAAAGGACGTGAACCGGAAGATGGAGACGAGGAATGACAATCGAGGAGTACAGGCCGACAATGTCATAGAGCCGATCGTGAAGTCAGGAGCACACGAAGATATATCGGGGGCTCGAGGCGGGAAAAGAGGGAGCGTGTTTTTTGGCGAGCAAGTGCTGCAAAGCATACGACTGCAATGTCCCCTCGGTTCAACGGATTACGAGCAGGCAGTGAGGGAAGCGGAACGATTCGCCGCATGGACGGATGAGGAACTTTGGAGTTTGATGTATGGGTCGACGCTGAAGCGTTCGTATCATGTGTTTTCCAACGGGTATTGCCCGTCATGCCGGGAGCCGGTTCCCATGTACAATTGGAAGCTTGACGTCATCCGGTATCCTTGGAAGGTGGAATGTCCGCAATGCGGGGAACATTTTCCGAAAAATGATTTTCACCGCTTTTACGAATCGGGACTTGGAGAGGACGGCGTTTTTGACAGCGATTTGGCCGACCGTCAGCTGTTGTACAATCCGGAAGCGGACAGCGAAAAATGGGTGCCATTTGGCGTGGACGACGGAAATGGTTATGCTCAAGACGGGCATCGCTGGTATTTTGTCGCCTATTATTTGCTGTTCGGACATTGGGAATTGCAAGTACTGGAAGCTATCAGAAGCTTGTCCCGGGCTTACGTGATTACTGGCAGGAAGGCGTATGCGCACAAGGCGTTCATCTTGTTGGACCGGCTGGCCGACTTGTTCCCGTCGTTCGACTTCAAACAGCAGGGGATCATTTACGAGAAGGAGCATTACGACGACGGTTACCTCTCCTATTGGTTTCGCTCCTGTACCCATATTCGCGATTTGGTGATCGCTTACGACATGGTGTTTGACGGTGTGCGCGGGGATGAGGAGCTAGTCGCGTTCATTCGGCAAAAGTCGGAGCGGGTGGCAAAGACGGCGTCGAAACGGTCGCTGGACGAGATTTGCCGACATATCGAAACGCATATATTTCGCGACGCCCAGCACCACCGCAACAAGCTCGAGTCCAACTTCCCGATGACCGACACGACGATTACCCTGATCCGAGTGGTGCTGGGATGGCAGTCGGATCGGCCGGGAATTGAACGGACAATTGCCGAACTGGTTGATCGTGCAACGGCGGTGGACGGTACTACCGGCGAGAAAGGGATGGTGGTGTACAGCGCGTATGCTTTGTTCGATCTGGCGATGTTCCTGTCCTTGTTTGAGCAGCTCGAGCCCGGCTATATAGCCGCCGTCGCCGCTGAGCATCCAGCACTGAAGGATGGTTATCGCTTTTTTGTAGACATGTGGTGTCTGGAGCGTTATTATCCCCGTATCGGCAATACCGGTTCTTTCGCCATGCCCGACCGGCAGTACGCAGTGTTTCATTATCGCCACGAATTTTTTACGACTCAGCTTGATCCGGATATCGAATACTTCTTGTGGAAATTGTATGAAATAACTAGAGATGCTGATTTTGCCCGTGTTATTTACTTGAGCAACGAACGCCATATCGAACGGTGTTTGACCAAAAGCTTGCTAACCCCGGAGCCGGCACGTTTTCGAGACCAACTGGCCGCCTTGATCGGAGAGCGCGGTTGCCGGCTGGAGCAGAGGAGCGTCAATAAGGAGCGGTGGCGGCTGGCTGTGCTGCATGCCGGCGAAGGCCGAGACAAGCGCGCCTGCTGGATGAAATACGATTCCGGCGGCGATCACGGGCATAGCGACGGCATGAGCATTGGTTTGTTTGCCAAAGGGCTGGATCTGATGCCGGACTTCGGCTATGCACCGGTACAGTACGGGTTGTTCGAGGACGGGCCGGAACGCCCTTGGTACTATTCAACGGCTGCGCATAACACCGTAGTGGTCGATGGGGGCAATCATCGTCGGCATGAGGGACTCGTCTCCGATATAGGGACATCGACGTTGTTTGCCGGCGGCGGGAAGCTGCAGGTTATAAAGGCCAGAGCGCCGGAGATGATCGCAGGTCAGCGGTTCGAACGAACGATAGCGGCGATCGAAATCTCCGCCGAGCATTCGTATTTCCTCGATATGTTTCACGTCGAAGGAGGTAGCGAGCATGTGAAATATTCGCGCAGCACGCTCAGCGAGCTGACAATCGACGGAGCTGATCTCCTTCCAGTGGGCGATTCGGCTTCGTCATTTGGCAACGACCGAACTGCGGGCGGAATGATGAAGCAGTTCGCGACAGCCGGGGTGACGGCTCCGGGTCAATGGCGAGCCATATGGGAAGTTGACGACAGTCACTTCCGGGTTAATGAGCCGGGCGAGCGGGTCGCGCTGAACTATATCGATTTAACCGAGGACGCCGAACTGCTGACCGCCCTCTCGTGGGTTGATCTGTGGGCGAACACAGGGGATAATAAGGCAACTGGGCAGCAGTCGGCCTGGATTCCGACGGTGATGATCCGAAGACAAGGGGCAGAACGACTGAAGTCGGATTTTATCGGAATCTATGAACCGATAGATGAATCGGGCTCGAGACTGCTCGCCACGAGCAGCCGGCGGCTCGGGCAGGATGGCTGGGCGATTGAGGTGAAGCTGGATCAAGAACGTGACGATCTGCTGCTTGTTGCTGACCGTGAAAGCGGGTACACGCCTATGGTCGACGGAGTAAGACGCTACGAGCTGGAGGACGGCCGGCAAGTCACGACGAATGCCGAGCTTGTGCTGATCCGGCGTCACCATGGCATCGTGCAGCATGCGGCCATCGTGAACGGCAGTTCGCTGCATGCCGATGGAATCTGTCTGGAACTGGGCAGCGTGCAGCGCTATGCGGAAGTCAGCGGCGAGGCGGCGAGCTACCTAACGCTTGAATGAGAAGCTGCCGTGGGCTTGAACATAGGAGCGTGCAGGCCGGATTAATCAGAATGGATCCGCTATTTTTTTGATCGCGCCTAAATAGGGAGATTGTGAAGGCTGAGGTGAGATTGTACATGGCCAAACAAGGATATTTGCGGGGCTGAGTGTGCGATTATGCTTGATTTTGTGGATATTCTCAATGTTGCGGGCGGAGGAATAGGCTTATACTGAAAGAGAAATAGACAAATATTAAGGGAGGCAAAGAGGCAATGAAAAAATCATTAAAACTGCTTAGCACATTGCTTGTCGGGGTTTTGGCGGTGGGCACGGTGCTAACCGCGTGCTCTTCCAAGCCGGACAAGGGCAGTAGTAGTCCTACGCCGGGGAGCGCGTCGCCAGCAGTGAGCAGCGAACCGAGCAAGGTGCCGGAGAAGAAGGTTCCGCTGAGCCTGTTCATGTATGGTGCGAGAGTAGATGGGTTAAATCCGAGTGATAACCCCATTGTCAACAAAGTCAAGGAGATGACCAATACCGATTTGAAGGTGGAAATGGTGCCGCAAGCCGATTTTGACACCAAGTTCAAATTGATGCTGGCCTCCGGAAGCTTGCCGGATATCGTTCAAAGCTCGGGTACGACCGATCAATCGTACGAGGCTGCCCGAGCCGGTGCCTTCATTGATTTGAAAGCGTATTACGACAAATCGCCAATCATTCAGAAATATGTGACACCAGAAATGATGGAATTGTCCAAAGATCCGGTGACTGGGAATTATTGGCGGATCCCGATGGCGTATGATAAAGCACCTCAAGGCAGCGGAGTCATAGCCCGCTATGATTTGGTGGAAAAGTATAATAATGGCGTATGGCCGGAGTCGGTTGAGCAATGGGTCGATCTGATGCGTGTGATCAAAAAAGCGAACCCGACAAAGTCGGTCTTCACCAATCGAAATTTGGGTGATGCGCTGTTCTCCTATGGCGGCACGCCGATCTTCGATCTGTACGGAGCCAACCCGTACGAATTTCGAATCATGAATGGAAAGGTAGTTCCCAATGTAGTCTTGCCCGAATACCGCGCGGCTGTAGCGGTCATGCGTCAGCTATATACCGAGGGGATATTGGACAAGGACTTTGCCAGCGTCACCTCCGATCAGTACTGGGCGAAAATCGAGAAAGATCTCATTTTGCTCGACAGCAATGCGACTCCTGGATTGCTGTGGAATGCGAACCATGCGGCCAACAATATTAAGGATGGGCGCAAATACATGTTCATTCCCGATCTGAAGAAACCGCCGGCCGAGTTGGCCGATATGAAATATACGTACGGATTCCGCAACTCGCCGATTCTTACAGAAGGGCTGTTTATTTCATCCAGCAGCAAGGATCCAGATCGCGCCTGGAAGGTGATCGAAGCGTTTACTTCCGACGAACTGGTGGAGGATATTTTCTGGGGTGAGGAAGGCAAAACCTTTAAGGTGGAGAACGGCAAAAAGGTACCGGGTCTGAAAGCTCTTAGCGAAGAGTGGACACGTTATTCGTACTATTACGCCTTTGTCCCCGGTTATGAAGGAGCACCTGATCTGGGTCGAGCCAAGACCGAGCTTGCGCTCGGCGAACAGTACACGAAGGAAGTCTATGATAGCATCGATCATCGTATGCAGAAGGCTATGGAGAATGGATTCGGCGATTTGAACGGCTATGTGCAGCCCGAAGCAGTAGCCCTGAAACAATCAGAATCGATGCAGCGCATTAATCAGTTTACCGTCAAGACGATTATGGGCGAGCTGTCGATTGAGCAGTTCGATCAAGAAGTAGCGAAGTGGGAGAAGGACTACCGCGGCTTGATGTATGACGAGATGCAAAAGTATCTGGATACGAACAAAGAGATGCTGAGAAACATGGGAATCAAGCGGGTGGATTGGTAATAACGGCTGTAGGCGCTGGGAGCGATAGTGCCAGTGTGCGCACTGGCACGCCGTTCTATTTGCCGCAGATTAGCTGAAGTGGGGAGAATACTGATGAAAACTAGAACGAAAAACCGGATAAGAAAGACAGTCCCGCTGTATGTGCTGCTCGCACCGGCGATGGTCGCGCTTTTTTTGTTTAATTACATGCCGATGTACGGCATTATTATCGCCTTTCAGGACTATTCGGTGTTCAAAGGCGTGCTGGGCAGCGATTGGGTCGGTTGGAAGCATTTTTCTTACTTTTTGCATGACCGAATGTTCTGGGTAGTTATGAAAAATACGCTGATCATCAATTTTTATGATTTGCTGTTCGGTTTCACGTCGCCCATCGTGTTCGCTTTGCTGGTGTCAGAGCTCTATCAGAAAAAGTTCAAAAAACTGGTGCAGACTATTTCGTATTTGCCGCATTTTCTTTCCTGGGTCGTCGTATCTGGCATCATGTATCAAATTTTGTCTCCGACGGATGGCTTGTTCAACAAGATGCTCGTAGGGTTGTTCCATATCGAACCGATTCATTTCATGATGCAGGAATCGACGTTTCGCAGCATTCTCGTCATCGCGGACATCTGGAAAGGGGTCGGCTGGTCGGCAATTTTGTATTTTGCTGTTATTGTTGGTATCGACAAGACGCTATATGAGGCGGCCTGGATCGATGGCGCGGGTCGCGTTCGGCAATTGATTCATATTACGTTGCCACACCTGGTGCCGATGATCGTGTTACTGCTACTGCTGCGCTTGTCGAGCATGTTCGGCATTGGCTTCGAACGGGTGTTTTTGCTGCAAAATGCGATGGTGTATGAGGTTTCGGATGTTATCAGCACCTATATATACCGGATTGGGCTAGTAAAGTCACAGTACAGCCTGACAACTGCGATCGGCTTGACCCAGAGTGTACTCGGCTTTCTGCTGCTGGTTTCCTCCAACAGAGCGGCGAAAAAGACAGTCGGAATGGGACTTTATTGATAAGGAGTGTGGGCGATGAACTATCGATCCCCGTCGCGAATTGTATTTGAAATAGTCAACATCATCCTGATGATCGTATTTTCACTCTCCATCCTCATTCCTTTTTTCAACGTCTTGGCCATTTCGGTCAGTGATGCCAAGGCGGTCAGACAAGGGCTGGTCGGTTTGTGGCCGGTTGGTTTCCAGTTAGACGCCTACAAGCAGTTGATTAGCAATTATACATTTATGCGTTCCATGCTAAACACGGTTTTTCTGACGGTAACGAATACATCACTGGTTATTCTGTTTTCATTATCTTCCGCTTATGCCCTATCAAGTAAAAATTTGATCGGCAGAAAGCCGATTTTCTACTATTTCATCATTACGATGTTTTTCAGTGGAGGACTAGTGCCGACGTATTTGCTGGTCAACAATTTGGGCTTATACAATACGTACGGGGCGCTTATTTTTCCTTCAGTGGTCAGTATTTTCTATATTATTGTGTTCAAAAATGTGATCGACCAGTTGCCCAAGGAGCTACTTGAATGTGCAGAAATCGATGGTGCCGGCGACTTTAAAATATTGTTCAAGCTCGTGCTGCCTCTTGTGCTGCCGATGACGATGGCGTTTGTCATCTTCAGTGCGGTCGGCTACTGGAACGAATGGTTCAGCGTGCTGATCTATACTCGCGATCAAGCGCTATGGACACTGCAATATCAGCTGCGCGACCTGCTGACTACCTCGGAGCTAAGTAAGGAGAGGATGCAATTTTTGCCCGATCTGATGGCGGTGGATCCGAGAAATCTGAAAATGGCGGCATTGATGCTGACTGTGCTGCCGATTATTGCGATTTATCCATTCGTGCAAAAATATTTCATTCATGGCCAATTAGTCGGAGCGGTGAAAGGCTAAGCCGATGATCCGCGCTCGGCGAATGGATGAAGGGATATTTACAGAAAGGCTTTGAGCATTCACGCAGGATGAATGGCCATATCAGAAATGTTAATTAAAGGAGATGGATAGTCATGGAACTAAGGAAACGCCAACTCAAGCCGGTTATGGCGCTCTTGCTCGTAATGAGTATGTTGATGAGTATGGTACATGTACCAACAACGAGCTATGCTGCAGAACCGCAAATGATTAAGTATGACTTCAGGAAGGCAGGTATTAACGATACGCCAGGCATACCGGAAGGCTTCGTTGTAGAAGGTGCAACAAGTAATTATCCCAAAGTTGAACAATGGGATTCTTTCGGGATCGCGCTTCAAACGAGTCTGGAAGTCCCTTCAAGAACGATTCAGCTTCCGATACCTGCCTCCGGTACGTATCAGGTGTACTTTAAAGGTTATCAGTCAGTAGGATCCGGCATTGGCCAGTTGGAAATAGATGGAATGAATGTGGGGAATTATGATTTTTATGCAGCTGATTATATGATGGGATCGGAATTGGAATTAGGAAAGGTTAATCTGAAGTCGGGCATCCGTAAGCTAAAGTTTACAGCAGTAGGCAAGAATGATGCTTCCACATGGTATTATATGCAGCCTAGCGAGTTAAAGCTGTTGGAGCTCGCTCCGGAGTTGGAATCCGTTTCAATAGCTGCGCCGACAAGCTTACTTGCCGTCAATGAACAGATTCAGTTGCAAGTATCAGGATTGTTGAGTAATGAGAATGCCGCCGACCTTACTGGTGCTGAAATCGTATTTGAAAGTAGCGATGACGCGGTTGTCAGTGTGGATCAAGATGGGATGGTAACCGCGCAGCAATATGGCAACGCCACAATCAAAGCCACAGTAACGCTGGATGGGATTGCGAGAGAAGGTACCGTTGCCTTGAACGTCCTGGCCGGCATGGGTCGAATTGAAATGTCTGTAGACAACACGAGTATCCATGTAGGCCGCCATTCGTATGTAACCTTGAGCGCCTTTGCAACGGATAGCACGTTGATTGATTTGAACGGCGTCAGCATTGGATTTAACAGCTCGAACCCTGCTGTCGCTTCCGTTGATAACAATGGCATTGTTGTAGCTAAATCGGCAGGGAAGACGACGATCAGCGCTTCAGTCACATGGTCTGGAATAACGACAAGCGATAGTCAAGAGGTTGAAGTTACGAATAAGCAAATAATTCCGCAAAATATTCCTGTTTATGCGGATAAATGGAGCATAATCCATGCTGCCGCAGAGACACCGCAAATCGACGGCTTATTAAATGAATCGACATGGAATGAAGCGCGAACACTATCCGGATTTGTCACGGCTTTCGAGAATCACTCGTCGGCGCTGCAGACTGAAGTTAAGGTTTTGTACGATGCGGATCATATATACTTTGGATTACAGGGAGCGCTTTCGGAAGCAACCGATTCCGATTTCGTGGAGCTGTATATCCTCAGTAAAGACAGTAAAAAAATGTACATAGCTCCGCTTTCAATCAATAATGGAAGAAGGGTTATATCCGAACATCATTATGGAGGAAGTACAGTAAAAAATCTCAGCTCCAGTGTCAAGGTGAACCAGAATAATCGTAACTGGACGGCCGAAGTCGCGATTCCGCTCAAATCCGTCAAAATGCAGGGTATTGGATCAGGGGAAGAGCTTCGGATCAACGTAGTGCGTCATCAATCATATTCTGCTCCAGTAAGCTCCTGGTTCCCCTTGAAAACGACAACATATCAGGATGTAACGGGTGACAATGGATTCCTGTACTTCATAACCAATTCGGATCAAGAAGGGCGCTTCGGCAAGCTTTACCTGGATCGGGTTCCCGAAGACCCGCAAATAAGCACCGACAAAGTATTCGTACCCTGGTATCCGAATCAACTGACCATGGCCTACCTCGGCTATATGAACAAACGGGTAGTTATACCTGACAATGAGTTCGATATAAGCAACGAGCAATTACAGCTCAAATGGATCACGCCATCCGGGGTAACCTATTTGTTGGATTCGCCATCCATTGAAAAATCGGGCAATCAGGTGTCGATTGAGTTTGTTCATCCTAGGGCATCGGAAGACGGTAGTTATCAATTACAAATGGTCGCTCATTCCCCATCGACTGCGAACACGCGAATCGCGCTCATCAGTTTCGACAGGGAAGATATGATTCAAGCGGGAGACCGGACCTTGAACGAACCAGATTATACGGCGCCTCCTGTACAGTCTGTTGATCTAACGCCTCCATCTCCAGAGGTTCAACGATTGCTCGCTTTGATTCCTTCAAATACAGGGGTATTCTGGGCAGGTCTTCCGGACCAACCGGCGCTGTCTCCGTATCAGCTATTTGACTGGAATCCGGAAAATCCTGATCAGTTGACAAGCAAGTATAGCAGTCTGGTTTATCCGAATGCGCAATACCCAGAGGATAAAATGCTGACCGCAGTCAATCGGAAAGGAGAGACAGTTGAATATCCTTATTACGAAAATAATGAAGGCAAGAAATTCTTTATTACGGCGCATCTATGGTATAAGAAGCGGGAATATGTGATGAACCAGGCGGAAATACTGGCGAAGACGGACCCGGTCGGAGCTGCCCGAATCCTGTATAAGTTAGCTCAAGCCTATGAGGGATACGTTCCGGTGTACGATGACCCTTGGAATAGCAAACCGCTAAGCAATATTTCCGGACCACCAAATCCATACTATGGTGGAATATGGGAATGGTGGTATTTCATGGATATTAAGTCGTTGAATCGCTTATCACGGGCTTACGCAACGGTCAAATCGACGAATGCCTTTGAACGACTATCGCAGGAAGCAGGCGAGAATGTTCGCGCCAAAATTGTAGAAGGGATGTTTATACCTTCGGTTGAATTTGTCCGCACATACGCAAACAGGAATACGAACATGGATTATCATGTATGGCAAGGATTATTAGAAATGGGCAGGGCTATTGACAGACCGGATTATGTTCATGATGCGATGGAACGTTTAGCCGTATCCGTCTCGAGCCAATACTTATTTGATGGCTTCTGGAATGAAGTTTCGATGTCCTATCACGATCAAAGTGCTGGTGGCAGCGCGATCGTCGCAGGCATGCTGAACGGATGGACGGATCCCGCAGGATTTGTATCTCAGCGAACAGGGGAAAGATTGCAAAACCTAAACATGGATGAGCAGCTTCCGATTTTGAAGAAATCGAAAGATCTGCTGAGATCGCTAACATATCCGAATGGGAAATACGTGCCTCTCGGGGATACATGGGCATATGGGGGACAAGCCAATCCGATCTTAGGTTCCCTATTGCAACCCGCAGCAGGAATCGCTCGCCTTGCGCTGGGGGATGGCATGAATCAATCGCAACTCTACATGACATTCAGCCCTAAATATGGCCATGATCATTATGACCCGCTCAACCTGAACCTGTATAGCAATGGCCAGGAGCTGATTCCCGATTTGGGATATACCCATACGAAATATCGGCAGTGGGCGACATCGACGATGGGACACAATACAGTCGTCGTTGACGGCAAAGATATGCAGGTGAATTCGCAGAGTCAATCGGGCGGTAGTTTGGCGTTGTTTGCCCCCGCCGACGATATCGTGAAGATTATGGAGGCCAGAGAGGAGAAAGGCTACGCTGGCGTGGATGAGTATCGAAGACAGCCATGGTATATTACCTTCCCTGGGGGCAATGGAGACGAGGGTTATGTTCTCGATATATTCAGAGTGTCGGGAGGGAGCCGCCACGAGTATACGCTGCAAGGCGATGCCAACCATGACGCGGTATTTGAAACGGACATGAATTTGACGGATTACGGCCCTTATCTGTTACCCGCCGGAACGCAAGTTGTTCCGCCGACGAATGAGTATGAGCAGGGATCAGCCGGTAACGAGTACTACGGTTATATGTACCTTCGCGATGTCAAACAGGCGGAATTGTCGGATGACACGTATTCGATGACTTTGGTAACGAAGGAAAATGAGGATAATCGCAGCAATTTGCAAATTACGGGCTTGCTGGAGCCGGGACACAATGAGTTGTTCTTGAGCCGCTCCCCGTCGATACGCAATACGCGAGTCAGCAATATTGACACGAACGATCGCGCGGACGAGTTTACCATGCCCAAGTTCGTTTTGAGACGGGAAGGCAACAATTTGAAAAGTACGTTCGTGACAGCGCTGGAGCCTTATGCTGCCGGAGTGAACGCGAAAATTCAGAAGGTGGAACGGCTGGAGCTGGATCAGGCGCAGGAGGGCGATGTTGCTGTTGCCATTACGTACGGAACGACAAAGGATATTATTCTCAGTTCGCCGCAGGGGTCCGAGACACTGCTAGTCGCCGGAAATATCAAGCTGGATGGAAAAATGGGTTTTATTCGTCTTGAAGACGGCATTGTGACGAAAATGATGTTGATGGATGGTACCAGCCTGAAATATGGAAACGTCGAAGTAAGCGGTGCCGGGGCGATTGTCGGCGATATTCAGAAAGTGCTCCGCAAGGCCGAAGGCGCACCTTATGACGCGTTCGTAACGGCTGCGGACGTTCCGGTCAATATTCAAGGCCAATATATTGTGGTTGACCATCCTGACGGTACTTCACACGGTTATTTGATCCAGAGCATCGTGAAAGACAGTGGAAAATCGGTTATTCAAATCGAGGGTGAACCCGGGTTTGAAGTATACCCTGACGGTATTTCGCAATTGAAGTTTTTCCCTGCTACGGGATGGACAGGGGCTCATACCTTCCGGATTTCGAATATTGAAACGGATATGAGCGACGATGTCCCTACTGTCGACTCCATTCATCTTGGCGCGATCCCAGCTATGAAAATCGGCGCGACGGCGCAGTTGAGCGTAACGGCCGCATATAGCGATGGAACGATAAGGGATGCGTCCGCGGACGCTCTATTCGAGAGCAGCAAGCCGGAAGTGGCAAGCGTAAACGCTAGTGGCGTGGTGAAGGCGCTGCGTTCAGGGGAAACGAGCATTACGGCAACCTTAAACGGTAAAATAGCGAATGTGCAGATCACCGTCCTGTCGTCCGACTCGGGCAATAATCAAGATGAGAATTCCGGCGGAAACACTTCGCCTAATCATGGGCAGGATGGCGTGCAGCCGGATTTGAACGGGAATGTAATAATCTTACTGGAAGAAGGGAAGCCGGAAGTATCCGTGGCAACTGATGTATTGGCCGTTGCAAAGCAACTGACCGTGATCCAAGGCGATGCCGCGGTGACGCTGTCAAAGGATGCAATCAAGCAAATCTTGCAGCAGATGGGGGCATCGGGAGTAGGCAGCGGCAATCAGGTTCAAATGTCCTTGAATGCCAACTGGGGCAATGCTGAAGAGCAGGCGCTCGCACGGGCAAGAGAACAAACCTTTGCCTCGTTAACTGCTGCCAGTAAAGTATACGATTTTCAAATGCATGCAGAACCGTCAGGAGTAAAGCTTGAATCGCCGGTTACGGTAAGATTAGCCTTCGATCCGCAGGCTGATGTCGGCTTGCTCGGTGTTTATATGCTTGGTGAGAACGGGAAACTCGTATACGTGGGCGGCAAGATTAAAGACGGCCGGATCGAGGCGGAGCTTGCTCGTCCTGGCAGATTGGTTGTTCTGGCATACGACAAAACGTTCGACGATGTACCGGCCAATCACTGGGCCAACAGGATGTTGAAGGAAATGGCTGCTCGTCATTTGATCGAAGGCGGGAGCGATACTAAATATGAGCCGTCCCGGAATGTGACCCGCGCAGAGTTCACAGTCTTGCTTGTCCGTATTCTCGGGCTGAAAGCAGGAGGAGAACAGCGTTTCGTAGACGTGGATTCGTCTGCTTGGTATGCAGATAGCGTGTCGGCCGCTGCAGCCGCAGGGCTTGTCAGAGGGCGTGGAGACATGAGCTTTGAACCTGACCAAAACATCACCCGGGAGGAAATGGTTGTCATGCTCGTTCGGGCTTACATGTTAACGCATGGCAATCCACTATCGACTGGAGCCGTGTCTCGGTTTATCGATCGCAATCAGGTAAGTACATGGGCACAAGCAGATTTAGATTTGGCCGCGCAACTGGGGTTGGTAAGCGGAAGAGGAAACAGTCAATTTGCTCCGAAGGTATTGATGAATCGGGCTGAGGCTGCCAACGCTGTCTATAATTTGCTTAAGTTACAGGTGTAAATTGGCACGCTGATTTGGCTGAACAACCGATTAACGTGGGAGGCAAGAACCGGTGAATGGCAAGGTTGTGACCGGGCCGAATCCCAACGCTCCCAATGATACCGAGGTGACAGTTGTTCCTCGTTACATTTTTCAACGTATTGGCGATTTCGGACAGCGATGCGAAGGCGATCTGACAAGGGATGGTCGGATTGTGGCCGATTGGTTTCCAGTTAGAGCCTACAATCAATTGATTAGCAATTATACATTTATGCGCTCCATGCTAAACACGGTTTTTCTGAAGGTAACGAATACATCACTGGTCATTCTGTTTTCGTTATCTTCCGCTTATGCCCTATCAAGTGAAAATTTGATCGACAGAAAGCCGATTTTCTACTACTTCATCATTACGATGTTTTTCAGTGGGGGACTGGTGCCGACTTATTTGCTGGTTAATAATTCGGAAAGATAAGGTGGAGAGACGCCATGCAGATTGTTACGCTTCTGCTCATATTTGCTATCAACATTACGTATGTGGCGATCAACACGCTTCGCGTTATTCTGGTCATCAAGCGATATCGCGTTCTTGCCTCTGTGCTCAGCACGGTCGAGGTACTCATCTACCTCGTCGGACTGAACATTGTTTTGCAAGATATTACGAATATCGTGAATTTGATCGTGTATTGTATCGGCTGGGGCAGTGGTATTTATGTCGGCAGCCGCATTGAGCAGTTACTAGCGCTCGGTTACTCTTCTTTTCAGATTATCACTTCAAGCTCCGCTAGCCCGCTGTTGGATGAACTCCGCCGGCGAGGCTTTGCTGTTACCAGCTGGATGGCAGACGGCCGCGACGGACCGCGACTTATGATGTACGCACTTGTTCGACGCAAGCGGGAGGCGGAATTGAAGAGAACGGTGGAGGAGATAGAGCCGAAGGCGTTCATCGTTTCTTACGATCCAGGTTCGATCGGCAACGGCTATCACATTGCCAATGGTTCGAAACTTCTGTAGAGTGTTTACCTTCGGTTAAAATATGGAGATTCTCCAAGAAAATCTTTGGAATGTGCATGTTCGTCTTTCCAGTCAGCCTTTATTGTAAAGGGGAGAGGGGAGCATCCCGCAAAGATATATACGGAAGAGCGAATGGAAGGCTGGCATCTCTCCGTATTGACGTAAGCCGAGGTGACATCGGCTCAGCCGAATTGGCGTATTTGCAGGCGGGTTAGAGTACTACGAAGTCGTAGGATCAGTGGCGCGTTTTGAGATTGAATGATGACAAAAGCAAATATGGGAGGAATGGCAGATGAACAAAACGGACGGGAGCATGCAGGAGGAGCGTTCCGCCAAGGGACGCCGCATCGGTTATTGGCCACTGCGAGCCGATTGTCGGGACGCTTCGGGAGAAGGCCGACATGGCGAGGCGAGCGGTCAGCTTGTATTTGACGAAGAGGGCGCAGTATTTGATGGTATTGACTCGGCGGTCGTGCTGCCAGTATCGGCAGAAACGGACGGAAGCCGTCCGTTCAGCTTGGCGCTGGAGTTTCGGGTGAAGGACGGCAAAGGCTTTTTGCCTGGCGGTTTGGCCAGCGTTTATTCGGAGGAGCGGATGGAGGGCTGGCATTTGTCAGTGTTGACGCAGGCGGGAGTGACGTCGACCCAGTCCAACTGGCGTAATCTGCAATTCGGCTGGGGCACCGCGAGCGGCGAGGATGTCTGGAAGGATTGGGGCAGCCCAGGGGACGGGCGGATGGTAAGTGCGCTTTGCGTGTACGGCGGCCATCTGTATGCGGGTACGTTCGACAACGCCGTCGACCACCGTGGGCGGGTATTCCGTCTGGACGAGGCGGCGGAGACGTGGATCGACTGCGGCCATCCGGACGAGAGCAATGCCGTTTACGCGTTGGCCGAGTTCAAGGGAGAGTTATATGCGGGCACGATGCGTTACCGCGCCAGCGGCTCGTCGATTCCGGGTTCGCCCAATGAAGAGCCGGGCGGGCGGATTTTTCGCTACAAGGGCGGTCGGGAATGGGAATTATTGGGGGAGTTGCCCGTGCCGGACAACGACAGTATTGGAGCAATGACCGTCTACGACGATCGGCTAATCGCGATGTCATTCTACCCGCACGGGGTGTTTGCTTACGACGAGCACGGCAACTGCGAGGAGCTCGGCGCACCGGGACCGGAAGGCAAGACGCGCACGTTTAATCTTGCGCCGTATCAAGGCGATCTGTATATCGGCTGCAACGAAAGCGGCGGCGTATACCGACGCAAGCTTGATGAGCCGTGGACGTATTGCGGCAACGTGCCGCAATGCTCGCAGGTATACTGCTTCTCCACGTTCCACAATCGGTTGTTGATGGGCATCTGGAACGAGGCAAGGATGCTGCGTTATGAGGGCGGGACGGAGTGGAGCGATTACGGACGGATGGACGAGGAACTGGAAGTCATGGGCGTCTCGGTATTTAACGGCAAGCTGTACGGCGGAACGCTGCCAGGCGGTTTCGTATACCGTTACAACGGCGAGCGCAGCTGGGAGAAGATCGCCGAGCTGGAGGAGCAGGATCCGAACATTCGCTACCGCCGCGTCTGGTCGATGGCGGTATGCAGCGGTAAGCTGTTTGCCGGCACGCTACCAAGCGGCAAAGTGTGGAGCTTAAGCCGCGACCCGCTGGCGACGTACGATGAGTCGCTGGCCGACGGCTGGCACCAAGCTATCGTGACGTACGATCAGCAGCGGCTGGCGCTGTACGTGGACGGTCGGCTCGTCTCCGAAGCGGCATGCGATAGCGGAACGATCGACAGCTCCGCGCTGGCGGGTCTGCCAGTTACGCTCGGTAAAGGGCCGCAATGTCATTTTTCCGGCGTGATGCGGAAGGTTGAACTGTTCGACGGCGCGTTGACGGCGGAGGAAATTGCTGCATTAGAGTAGGAGGACAGTGATATGAGCGAAACTCACAATTGTTTCTATGTACAGATGAATACAAAGGCTACATGAAAGAAATATGTAAGCTTCAAGTATCGACGGTGTATCTGAATAACGAGCAAGAGTATCAGGGCCGCTGTACAGTGGTTTTGAATGCTCATAAAACCGAACTATTCCAGTTGGAAGATGAAGAACGCAATCAATATATGAGCGATGTGGCCAAGGTTGCGGAGGCGTTAAAGGAAGAATTTGCTGCGGAGAAGATCAATTATGCGGGTGTACGGCGATCTCGATTCGCATATCCATTTTCACGTTGTACCCAAAACCAAGTAAGTCCATAATCTGCGTGCGGCGAGCATATTGCCAATGGTTCGCAACTTCTGTAAAATGCGAGTAAACGGATACGCAGGAGGCTTGGATGATGTATCGCGTAATTATTGCTGAGGACGAGCCGTTGGCGCGGCAAGCCTTGATCGCGGCGATTCAATGGGAGGATCACGGGATGACGATCGTCGCCGAGGCAACGAATGGTCAGGAGGCTTGGGACGCCTACCGTGAGCTCAACCCGGACTTGATTATCACCGATATTCGGATGCCTGTGGTGAACGGGCTGGAGTTGATTGAGCGTATTCGCAAGCATGATCGCAGCACGAAAATCGTCGTCTTGTCCTGCCTGGACGAGTTCGACCGGGTTCGAAAGGCGTTTACGCTTGGAATAAGCGATTACATTTCGAAATTGACGATGACCACTGACGAGATGCAGCATCTCCTCTCCCGTATTTCGCAGGAGATGTCGCTCGTCCCCGAGGTGAAGAAGCGTCCGGCCGATTCGCTGGAGCAACTGCAGGTGAAGGAAAACTTGCTCAAGGACTTTATGTTTCGCAGCCGGTTCACCGTTCAGGAGTTTCTATTGTTTGCGGGCGATATGGGCTGGCGTATTCATCACACGAGCCCGATACTGCTTTGCTTGATTGAGATTGACGACTATTCGAAGCTGCTGGAGCGCTATAAGGATGATTATGGGCTGCTCACGAAGATGAGCGTGCTCAACGTATTGGACGAACTGCTCAATGAGTGCGCCGTGGGTGAGGTCATCTATGATAACCATAATCGTTATATCGTCGTTTTCAGCTCACGCAGGCAGCAAGGCGATGAACAGTTTCATGACGAGCTGCGCGATGCGCTTGAGCGTATTCGGTTCGCGTTTGCCGACTATTTCGACGCGACGCTCTCGATCGGCGTCAGCGAGGTGTATACCGGATATGTCAATTTGCGTGTCATGTACCGGGAAAGCCGATCGGCGCTTCGGCGCAAATTTGTGCTGGGAGCGGCCCGAACAATCGGCGCCCAGGACGATTCGGAGGATGAGCTCAGCAGGGAAGCGGAGCGGGCGTTCACCGAGATGATGAACGGATGGCATATGGCGCATCCACAATTGGAGCAGCAACTGAAAGCCAGCGTACACGAATTTCTCAGGCGGAATGAATGGGAGCAAGGCCCGGTGATCGACTTTTTTCAGCTGCTGCTGCAAATGCCGATCCACGTGCTAAAGCTGTCGCGAGAGTATGCCTGGGATCATTTCCAGCATTATTCGTCCCGACTGCGCCAGGCGAATTCATTGCGGGAAGCGTGCGAAACATTTACCGAGTACACGCATCGGACGTTGCAACTGCGCGAGGTGAGTCCGGTGTGGAGCCGCGAAGTGATGGAGGCGATTCGTTACATGGAGCGCGAATATCGCGAAGAGGTGACGCTGAACAAGCTTTCCGCCCATGTCAAATTGAGCTCGAACTACCTCGGCGCTATGTTCAAGAAGGAAACAGGTTTCAGCCCGATCGAATATTTGATTCAGTACCGGATTGTCAAAGCGAAGGAACTGATCGCCGAAACGGATCACCGCACCTATGAAATTGCTGAACAGGTGGGCATTTCGGATTACAGCTACTTCAGTCGCATGTTCAAGAAAATGGTCGGTGTGAGTCCGAGCGAATATCGCAAAATGCACCGATACAACGATAGATGGAGTGAGGCGGATGATGAGGATCAAGCTTAAGCATCAGCTCAATCTCATGTTTATGGTTATCGGATGTTTCATTTTAACGATAAGCTCGATTGCTATTTATTATCAAATCATGAGTACATTGAAGGAAAAATCGGAGCGCTCGACGGTGTCGCAGTTTCAGCACATGGAGAGAACGCTTCTTTCTTTCCGCCAAGAAGTGGAACGGCAATCGGTCGATCTGCTGCTGAACCCGCTTGTTCGTGAGTTTCTGCGCAATCAAGATTCAGCCGTTGACCACTTATTCGCCGGTTTGGAGCTTGCCAAATTATTTAAAGCGGCCAAATTGCAAAACAGCTGGCTGGAGTCGGTTCTGTTGTTCGCGGGTGATGGCGATGTCGTCAGCGAAGCGCAGTCGAGCCCGCTGTACCAGCAAGGTCGCAAAGACATGCCGTTTTACCGTTCCAATATGCATCAGGCCAGCACCGCGCAGTCGTTCCGAATATTCTGGTACGGCGGCCGACAACTGGTCGACTTTGTGTCGCCGGATGTTATGACTGATGACAAGCATACGCCGCTGATCTCTACGGTTCGTTATATCGAAATATCCCAGACGCTGAGGAGGGGTGGCACCCTGGTTTTGAACATCAGCGAGCAGGCGCTTGCTTCGCTGTATGAAAGCTTGGCCGCTTTGCCTGATGAGACTGCATATATTGTGGATAAAGAGGGCACGGTCATTTCCAGCCTCGACAAAACCGGACTAGGCAAGCGCAGCGAGGTCGTTGACAAGTTGGATACGGAACGTCAGTTCGGTAGTATTTCGTACAAGCCGGAGCAGGCCGATGCTCGCCAGGTGGTGTACTACGAACTGGAGAGCAGCGACTGGGTGTTGATCAAGGAAATTCCGATCAAGCTG
This sequence comes from Paenibacillus eucommiae, assembly GCF_017874215.1. Classification (GTDB taxonomy): domain Bacteria; phylum Bacillota; class Bacilli; order Paenibacillales; family NBRC-103111; genus Paenibacillus_AI; species Paenibacillus_AI eucommiae. Next base: position 611,744 of record NZ_JAGGLB010000001.1, on the reverse strand, counting down.
TTTAACGGGGATTTGCAGAAGCTGCAGCGTATTTTGGTCATCGCCTTGATAAGCAGTCTTGCTTTGATGATGCTATTTTCCAACTATTGGACCCAGCTCATCTTGAAGCCGCTACGCCAACTAACCGATCAGATGCAGAAGCTGCAGCACGGGCAACTGGGCGTTCAGGTCGAAGGGCTTCCGCATAATGAGATCGGATTGCTAAGCCGGCAGTTCAACCGGATGTCGCAAAGCATCGTTGATCTGATTCAGCGCAGCGAGGCGATAGAAGCGAAGAAGCACAATCACGAAATCAAGGCGCTGCAGGCGCAGATTACGCCGCATTTTCTATACAATACGTTGAATGTGATCAAGTGGATGGCCGTTGCCCGCAAAGCTGACGATATCGCGGACAGTGTGGTGGCGCTCGGCAATATGCTGATGCCGTTCTATAAATATACGTCCCCTCTCTGGAGTCTGGAGGATGAAATCGCCTACATTCATAACTATGTGAAGCTGATGAATCGCAGATACGGGGAAGGCATCCACTTATCTTGTCGAGTGCCGAATCATCTGCTTCAAGCGCAGGTGCTGAAGTTTATGCTGCAGCCAATTGTAGAAAATGCTCTTCAGCACGGGTTTGAGCTAAAGCAGTTTCAAGGGCGAATCGAGATCGATGTGTCCGAAGAGGAGGGACGGCTGCTCGTCGCCGTCGAAGACGACGGTATCGGGATGGATGAGGAGCAACTGAAACGAACAGAGCTTCACATGAAGCGGGAGTATGCCGAGGAGGACAGGCAAGAATCGATTGGGCTAAACAATACGCATTCCCGGCTGAAGCTGCATTTCGGGTCGGAATACGGCATTCAATTGAGCAGCCGACAGGGGAAAGGGACGATCGTCCTGTTGTGCTTGCCCATGCTTAAGGAGGAGTCGTGAGATCCTGTCGGCAAAAGTGTGGGATTCTCCCAGAAAATCTTGGGATTGTGCATGTTCGATTTGTCAACCAGCCGTTATTGTAAAAGGAGTACAGGACTTCGCACTTTGCGTCTATGATGGCAGCTTGTATGCCAGCACGTTCGACGACGCCAGCGATGGCAAGGGGGGTACTGCCTTGTAGCGGACGGTTCCTGGCGAAGCTGCGGCAGCAATATGGTGCATTCGATCGTGGAATACAAGGAGCGCCTCTACTGAACTGATGATGGGAATTTGGCGCGAGGCGAGAATGTACCGGTACAACGGAGTGGGATGACTGGACCGATTGCGGAATGATCGATGATGAACGGGAGGTTATGGGAGTTTCGGTTTACAACGGCAAGCTGTATGGCGATTTGTATGCGGTTACAACGGCGGAGACTCTTGGGAACGGGTCGGCATATTGGAGGAGCAGGACCCGGATATCAAATATCGCCGGGTTTGGTCTATTGCGCGACGAGGCGGCGGTCGGGAAAAATGCACGGCTTTCCATCCATATAGAAAAGCAGCCGGATGGAGGCTCGGGCGGCTTGCTGCGGCAAGAATCAGACCGGATGAAGGCCGACCTGAGGGCGGCCGGGAATACACTCGACATTAGGATGGAATGGTTGACGGACTCAGGCAATCGATTGCCGATTGTCTCCTTGAACGATTCGGTCATCCTCCGTTTCCCGCTTCCGTCCGGAGCGGAACGTGAACTGCTCGGGCTTTATTTCATCGGCAATGACGGACGCCTCGTCTATGCCGGCGGCAAGCTGAACGGAGAGTGGGTGGAAGCGGAGCTGCACCGGACCGGGCAGTATATGCTTCTGGAATACGACAAGGAATTTGTGGATGTGCCGTCTTCCCATTGGGCGAACCGGGTAATCAAAGCCTTGTCGGCGCAGCACGTGATTGAAGGGGTTAATGACACGGAGTTTAACCCGCAGTCGGCTGTAACGCGTGCGGAGTTTATCGCGCTGCTCGTGCGGCTTTTGCAGCTGAAACCGGTGGATGGTGCCGCTTTTGCGGATGTACCGTCCGGCGCTTGGTACGCGGAAGCGGTCGGAGCCGCAGCGGCGGCGGGCTTGACCGAAGGGGCTGACGGCAATCGCTTTATGCCGGAAGAAGAGGTGAGCCGGGAGCAAATGGCCGTAATGCTGTTGCGAGCCTGCGAGATCATGACAGGTCGGAAGACAGGCGGAGCAAACGGGAGCGTTGACAGATTTGCGGATCAAGCGGATATAAGCGATTGGGCTCAGCTTTACGTTCGGGCGGCCAAGGAGATGGGGCTGGTCCACGGCAGGGAAAGCAATCGATTTGAGCCCCTGCAGCCGGTCACCCGCGCGGAAAGCGCACAAGCTGTTTACAACTTGTTGGGATTGCTCCATTAACGGGAAGGGCGGCAGCGGGAAGCTGTCGTCCCTTTTCGGATAATTTCTGGAAAAAGCCTGTAAGCCGCAATTCGGCCTACGGGCTTTTTGCGTACGCCCAGCATGGGCGTCATCTATACGGTGAAAGTCCGGAATGGGGGATGGCAAGCGCCTACCATTAGCCAAGAGCAAGGGGGGATGTCGCGAGGCGGAATCCGAAGGAAGCTGGAGGCAAGGGATTTTAACGATGTTTTTCATTGTTAAAGTAAGATTGTGGGGAAGAACCCGTGCTTTAGTGATGAAAAATATCGTTAATTAGCATGCTGTTTTTTTTTGTACAAATTGAATGTATTGCGGCCAAGATATCAGGCGTAGCCTGCACGTACGCATGTTTTGTAATCATAACTTTGGCATAGGCATATAAAGGGGGAGCGACAGGCTTGCTGTAAAGATATTGTTATTAGTCTAGTGCCGACAGCAGGTCATCAAATTTTTCTCGCCATTCTGGGTGGGTCGTCCATTGTATATCCTGATTATCACCAAGGCTTCTCGGGACGATGTGGAAATGAAGGTGAAACACATCTTGTTGTGCCTCGTGTCCAGAACTGTTAATTATTTGAACATTGTTGATTCCTAGTTTTGTGTTATACAGCGTAGCTATCTTTTTAACACCTCTCATAACATGAATGAATTCATCTTCTGGTGTATCAAAAATGTTCTCATAATGATTTTGGGAATAATTAACGTGTGGTATTCATTCACTGGATTAATATCAAGAAAAGCGTAAATGTAGTCATTTTCAAAAACCTTCCAGGAGTGTGCTTCTCCTTTAACGATTTTACAACAAAAAAAACTGATTGCAAAAGAACAGCAATATCATTTATAATCAACTTACCGAACGGTAAGTAAATAGACTAAACGGGTAAAAAGTAAAGAAAGGAGAGTTACCAAAATGAGCCAATCAACATCAACACAGCGCATTACCGCTCTTGATTATGCGAGAGCTTGGGCGATTTTTGGGATGATTATCGTTAATTATAAGCTTGCGATGGAGGCAGAGGACGATGGCTCAGCTTGGTTGAGAGTAATAGCGAGTTTGTTTGAGGGGAGAGCTTCAGCGTTGTTTGTGGTACTGGCAGGCATAGGAATAGCCTTAATGACCGCTAAAGCAAGAAGTTCGCTAGATAAGAACCTCATTCGTCAGAACCGGAAAAGCTTGTACAAGCGATCTGTTTTTCTATTGGTAGCTGGTATACTTTTGTTGCTGATGGGCTGGAATGCTGATATTTTGCATTATTATGCTGTGTTTATGCTTGCTGCCTCGGTCCTGATCACTGTATCAGACAAGAAAATACTCGGTCTTTTCGTGGTAATTTTGATAGTGTCGCAAGTAGGTTTGATTGTATTTGACTACGGTAAAGGTTGGGATGCCAGTTTTCATGAATATGCGGATTTTTGGACGCTGAGCGGACTTATGCGAAATCTTTTTTTTAATGGATTCCATCCTATTTTTCCTTGGCTGTGCTTTTTTCTGATCGGTATGTGGATTGGTAGGAGGCGGTTGCTGGAGGTGGGATACCGACCAAAGGTTCTGCTCTATTCATTGTCAGGTACTGTGTTTTTTGAGGCTGTTTCCTACTTTCTGATCCGATGGACCTCAGGAACTCTAGGGACTTCAGCGACCTCAGCTGTGCTGGATCAAGAAGCCGCGTATTATTTTTTTACAACGAAACCAATGCCGCCAACGATGCTTTATGTTCTTTCAGCAACATGCTCGGCAATAGCTATCATTGCGATCAGTCAATATGTGGTCCATAAACTCGAAAATTCCCGTCTAACGCAGGCAATTATCCATACCGGACAGCTATCGTTATCCCATTATATCGGGCATGTAGTGATCGGGTTGGGTTTCCTTGAGGTGATTGGGTATTTGGAGAATGGAAGACTTTCTTTTGCAGTGGCATATGGGTGTGTCTATTTTATTTTCGCTATCATTTTTTCGTATATTTGGAGAAAGTGGATGAAAAGAGGCCCCGTCGAGCTGATTATGAGAAAACTGTGAGGAGCTTTTTGCGCGTGAGGCCTGTTCAGCCTTCTCTTCATTGAGAAGGCTGCTTTTGCCGATTGTGTGTAATGGTTGAAGGAACTCTACTGTGCCTGATGCTTAATGTGAGCTATGATTTGCTGCAAATCCATTTCTAGCATGGAGTGAATGCGAAGGGTATAGTCGTCAAATATTAAATGTTTGGTGACTTCGTTTGGAACGATGATGGTGTGCAGGTTTGCCTGTATCGCGGCTTTAGCGCCGTTGGGGGAATCTTCAAAAGCTATCGCATTCTGAGGAGAAACGCCCAAATAAGCTAATACGTTTAAATAAAGCTCCGGGTCAGGCTTCACATGTTGAACATCTTCATGAGTTCGAATGCAGTCAAAGTATCCCGCAAGATTCAATTCTTCTAAATTTGGCATGACCCAATCGTAAGGAGCACTGGATGCCAGGCCAATTTTCAAACCCAGCTTTTGAGCTGCTTCCAAATACTGTACGACACCTGGGCGTGCCTTTTCGTTTTGAATCAATATGTCATATTTTTGTCTTCTTAATGTTCTCAATTGTTCACGATTGATGGGCTTTCCAATGCATTCTTGCAGATAGAAGTAAGGGTCAAATGCATTTACATGTCCGCCTATTCTTTTGCAATATAATTCTAAGGGGAGTTCAACACCATGCTCTTTTAAAACTTCTTGAAAAGAATAAAATTCATAGGTTTCTGTATCTCTAATCAAACCATCAAAATCAAATACAACGGCTTCGATCATGAACCACACTCCAATTGTTATAGCTTCAGATCTAACGGTTTTTTATCCCAATAGAATACTGCAGCACCTTGTCCGGGACAGAGTCGAATAACGAACTGATCGATTCCCGATTATGAATTCTCATAATGGCTTCCGCAAACAAGGGGGCAACCGAGACAATTTTAATTTTCTGGGAGCTTAGCTCAGGGTGTTCGATGGAATCTGTACTGATAATAAGCTCGATTGGGCTGTTATCCACCTTTTCGGCACCAGACTTACTTAGCAGAAGATGGGATAAGCAGGCAAAAATCCGCTTCGCGCCGCGTTCCTTCAAGCCTTCCGCCAAGTCCACCAATGTACCGCCAGAGATGCTGAAATCATCCACGATCAGGGCATTTTTGCCTTCTACGTTGCCGATAATTTGTAAGACCTCGGCTCTTTCATCATGAAATTTTCTGGTTTTGTCGCCTATGGCTACAGGTGCTTTAAGGGCTGCAGCATAATTTCTTGCCTGCTTGGCAAAGCCCACATCGGGTGAAACTACTACAAAATCTTCAAAATCTAAGCTTTTCACATATTCACAAAGCAGTGGCAGAGCAAATAGATGGTCTACTGGTTTTTTAAAGAAGCCTTGAATTTGTGGGCTATGTAGATCCATGATCAGTACTCTATCTGCGCCTGCCAGTTCAATACAATCAGCACAAACTCTGGCTCTTATCGATACTCGGGGTTCATCTTTTTTATCACCTTTGGCATATCCGAAATAAGGAATTATAACAGTTACCGAATTAGCGCTTGCCCGTTTAAAGGCATCCATCCAAAACAGAATTTCCGTGAACTCATCATTCGGATTTAAACCAATAGGCTGCACCAAATATACATCCTTGTCCCTTACCGTCTCACCGGCTTTGACGAATAAATTTCCATCAGAGAACTTGATGACCTCAGAAATTCCTAGCTCAATGCCCATATATTCACACATTCTCTGAGCAAAAAGCTTCCCCGTGCTTCCACCAAATACTTTAATTTCTCCATCCATGCTTGTTGACCTCCTATACTATCTATATCATCTATACCATCCGAGATTCAATTATTCCTTATATTGTAACCTATTAGCTTCAGCGCGTACAATTGTTCCAATGATTCCCAGCCTAAGGGCTATTAAGATTGAACATCCTTCTAAACTAGCTTACAATGTGGATAGGCTTGAAAAACATTCTCAATGAATAGAAAGAATGGAGTGCTGAACGATGGCAAAAGCATGGACGGTCGGCGATTTTGATTCGATATTAGAGGAAGGGAAAGTATGGCAAATTGGTGCTTTCCCGCTGCCGGATGGCAGCTTATGGCGCTACAGGGAGCCTAATGCGGTAGTTATTGTACGCAATGGCATTTTATATGTACGAGCTCCGCTTTCGCGCAGTCACGATACGGTACAAATTCTCGATAATGCCAAGCATATGTATTTCTCTGCGCAGCCTGTCGAAGTACCGGAAGCGGGAGAAATCAGTTTTGAGGTGGATATTCGCGCCCGTGCTCAGCATACGGCACCTGGCGATTTGTACGATGGCTTCGTCTCGTTGAATTTGCTTGATTTTACGACTGGCGGGGCGCTTGATTTCTTCGTCAGCAACGACCAGTATGCCAGTGTATACGGGGTGCTGCCCTTCCCTGGGGTAGAGGTTCCGGAAACGGAGCGCACCAAATATTTTTGCATTTTCAAGGAAGCACGCGAGTTTGCTCCGCGGGAGTTTAACACGTATCGCATCACCTATAATCGGGCCAAGGATGAGGCTGTCTTCTATGTCAATGGTACCGAGGTGCGCCGCGAGCGTGATGTGCCGGTGAAGTTCAATCAGTTCCGCATCGCGCTGGGCCTTATGACCGAGAAGGATATCACGCCTGAGGGCAGCGTTTCTGTGCATGGACAAGTTATCGCAGGTGAGTGGTCACCTGTCAGAGTGGCTATTACTGAAGAGTAGGTTGCTCCCATTCATCGCAGGGGGGCTCGTAGGGGTTCATCAACAGGCCATCTAGCGCGATGCCCCTCCCTGCATATAAAAAATAAACATACACGCACTAAAATTCAGACATATGCATGCGGAAGAGGGGAGTTTATAGTTACAATGTAAAGTATGTATGCGTTATCAAAGCATCAAAAAAATTTTATCACACATCATATATAATATAGTTTATATTTAATATAAGATGTGTTTTACAAAGAATCCATTCTGGATTTATTGTTGAAAGCATCTTTCTGATTACTTAATAATCATGAAAAAACGGAGGATGGAAAAGTGACAATAAAAATTGGTATCGTAGGGGCAAGAGGTCTCAGCACGCTGCAGGGATTTAATTCGATTCCCGACACAGAAGTCGTGGCGCTTTGCGATTTGGATGAAGATTATTGTAACATGCAAGCCAAGCAATATGGAATTCCCCATACGTTTAGAGTTTATGAGGATATGCTGGAATCGGACATCGATGCTGTAATTGTTTCTACACCGATGCAGCTGCACGTGCCACAGGCCATTCAGGCGTTGGAGCATGGCAAGCATGTGATGAGTGAAGTGACCGCTGGCGTCACGATGGATGAATTGTGGTGGCTGAAAGAGGCGGTAGAAAGCTCCGGAAAAGTATATATGATGGCAGAAAACTATTGTTATATTCCGGAAAATCAATTGATTTTAAATATGGTGAAAAAGGGCTTGTTCGGTGAGGTTTATTTTGGCGAGGGTGAGTATCTTCACAATCTTAAGGATCTTGCTTACCGGTTTAATCGTGCAGGCGCAGCAGAAGGCTCTAGCCCTTCCTGGCGTAAGTATTGGCAGCTTGGCAAACGTGGTGCTTTTTATCCAACTCATAGCTTGGGTCCTGTCATGCAGTGGTTTCAAGGGGACCGGATTAAATCGGTTTCCTGCTTCGGTACTGGCTGGCATACGGATAAGCGTTTCCGTCAGGAGGACACTTCCCTAACCCTCTGCCAGATGGAGAGCGGCAAATTGATCAAGATTCGTCTGGACTGCATTTCTAACCGGCCTCATAATATGAGCTACTATACGCTTCAAGGGACTAAAGGCAGCTTCGAGGCTCCTCGTGGACTTGGGGACCAGCACAAAGTGTATTTGGCTTCGGATAACGAGCACCCGGATCAGGCAGAGTGGCGTCCGCTCACCGAGTTTTATGAGCATTTACCTGAGCGCTATAAAAATGTTACTGAAGAACAAAAATCCGCTGGACACTGGGGCGGGGACTACTTCATCGTAGAGGATTTCGTCAATGCCATGAAAGGCTTGCAGAAATCAGCGATAGATGTATATGATGCATGCGAATGGACCGCTGTAGCTCTGCTGTCTGAGCTGTCCATTATGAACGGCGGGCGGACCATCGACATGCCTGACTTTCGCAAAGGTTCCTCGTACGCAGACCAGATAATCAAGCTTCCATAAGTATTTCGTAGAGCAATCCGTAATTTGGAATTCGTTCAAAGAGTCCATCAACAGGATTCCCCAAGTATTTCATGAAAGGGGTGAGGCTTCCTACGTAATCGACAGCTTTATGAAATTCCCTTCAGCAATGAAGGGGAGCTTGTGCTGTGGAATGTATGCGTTTTCAAATAAGCGAAAGAGGAGAGTTGTTTATGACAAGCTTGAAAGGTCCAAGCAAAATTGTATCAATTGGATTCATGGTCGCACTGGGACTCATACTGAGTATGGTAGTAAATTCACTAAGGGTTTCAGCTGAAGCTGAGGATTTCAAGATAGGAGTGTTTTGGGTACCGCCAGCAGCTTATACCAATGCTACTCAGTACGATTATTTACAGGAAGCGCATGTAAACTGGATTATTAATGTGGCCTCAACAGATCTGAACTCGGTGGCAATCAATGAAACAATGCTAGATCTCGCTGCTGAAAGAGGAATGAAGGCGGTTGTTGCAGATTCGAGGTTCGATAAAGTGTATAACAATACAGCTACAGATGCAGAAATTGATGCGATGGCAAATGATTATAAAGGGCACCCTGGACTCGGGGGATATTACGTCATGGACGAACCAGAGTTTGCCAACATAAGTTATGCGGGACACGCGTACAATCGATTTTTATCAAACGATCCGGATTCATCACCTTATTTAAACTTATTGCCGTATGTTTGGAATAAGCCACAGTATGAGCAGTATGTCGATGATATTATTGATGCGGCTGACCTCAAATATTTAACTTTTGATAACTATCCGTTTAAGGTGGGCTATGACGCGTTCGATGATTACTATACAAATTTAAAAATCATTAGGGAAAAAGGCTTAACAAATAACTTGAAGATAGCTGCTTATATTCAGGCATGTGGTTATGTAGATATGAGACTTCCAGTGGAAAATGAATTAAGATACAACGTATTTACATCCCTGGCGTATGGCGCGAAATCCTTATACTGGTTTCCTTATTGGCATCCGGGTGTCCCCTTCTCAGGGGCGATTATCAATGAAGATGGGACAAAAACAAGCCTCTATGAGCCATTCAAAAACTTGAATGCACAAATGAAAGCGTGGGGCCCGACTTTAATGAAATTGACATCCATGGATGTTTATCATTCGGGTACTATGGCCGCAGGAACCATTGGTGTGCCTTCCGACTTTCAATGGCAGCCTAATGCTATAACGGATAACGTCATTTTATCTTATTTTACAGATGCAAGCGGCAGGAAATATGTAATGGCAGTAAACAGAGATTATACGAACTCGTTAACCTTGACTTTCAATCTTAATCCGAAGCCATCGACTGTAACAGAGGTTTCCAAAACTACAGGGTTAGAAGTAAGTACGAACTATAATCCTTCAACAGGCGTGATATCGGCAGCATTTGCACCCGGGGAGGGAAGGCTTTACGCTTTGCCCGCCGATGGAACAGGTGAACTTCTTACGAATCCGGGTTTTGAAGCTGGCAAGATGGGATGGAAGACTTACAACGCCAGTACGCTGACATCCGTTACCACTCCTGTGAATACGGGCTCCAAAGCCCTTGGAATCAGTGCAAGGAGCACGAATCATACAGGCCCCATGCAGGATATCAAATCTATACTGTTAAGCAGCGGGCAGGGAACCTATAATTTTGGGGCTATGCTGCGCACGGAAACGGGTACGCAAACGATGTACGTAAATATCAACATCAATGACAGCACGGGTGATCATTACTATAACGGGTCTTTTGAAAGTGTCGGTAATGGAAGCTGGGTAAGATCATCAGGCTCAGCCAACCTTACATGGACGGGCAAGCTGAATTATGCGCGGATTTATACGGAATCAGCATCAGGAACGGGTAATTATTTGGTTGATGACTTCAGTCTCAAGAAACCAGAGCTGCTTGCCAACCCAGGGTTTGAAGATCGTGCGACGGGCTGGTCAAGTTACAACAGCAGTACGCTGACCCCGGTCACATCACCTGTAAAATCTGGCTCCAAGGCACTTAAAATAAGTGACAGGGCAAACAACTACACAGGTCCAATGCAGGATATCAAATCCATTTTGCAAGGCAATGGGCAGGGAACCTATAACTTTGGGGCGAATCTGCGGACTGAAGCGGGTACACAAACCATGTATGTAAATATATTCGTCAATGACAGCACAGGCGATCATTACTATAACGGGGCTTTGGTCAGTGTGGGCAGTGGGGCCTGGGTGAACTCGGCGGGTTCGGCAAACATAACGTGGACGGGAACGCTGAATTATGCACGCATTTACACGGAATCCCAGTCGGGAACAGGCAGCTATTTTGTCGATGACTTCAGTCTTAAGAAAGCAGAATTGCTTGTTAATCAGGGGTTTGAGGAGGGGGCGACGGGGTGGTCGAGTTACAACAGCAGTATATTGACTCCGGTTACAACTCCTGTTAAATCGGGCTCCAAGGCACTCAAAATAAGCAGCAGGGGGAGTAATTATACAGGACCGATGCAGGATATCAAATCGATATTGCAAAGCAATGGTCAAGGAACATACAGCTTTGGGGCGAATTTGCGGACTGAAGCGGGTACCCAGCCTATGTATGTAAATGTATACGTCAATGACAGCGCAGGTGATCATTATTTTAACGGGGCTTTGGTCAGTGTAGGCAGTGGAGGTTGGGTAAGCTCATCGGGTTCAGCAAACATAACATGGACGGGGACGCTGAATTACGCGCGGATTTACACAGAATCGCAGTCTGGAACAGGGAATTATTTCGTGGATGATTTCAGCTTGAACAAATAAAGGAGGTGATGTTACCGATCAAGGCCGATCAAGGCCGATCAAAGCCGGTCTAAGCAGATCAGGGCTTGTACATGCATGCTAAGTTCTAAAAGTTCTACCCTGGAAAGTGAGTTCGGATTCTGAAAATGGATTGTTCAAAGGAGAGATATGCTGATGCAAAATGTAAAGGGCTTAAGAAAAATGTTATCCGTTGGTTTACTGGCCATGATCGTATTCCTGCTGAGTATGGCTGTGAATACTGCGCAGGCTTCTGCTGAAGATGATGATTTTAAAATAGGGGTATTTTGGGTGCCGCCGGCAGCTTTTACGAACGCTACTCAATACGATTATTTACAAGAGGCAAATATTAACTGGATCATCAATGTCGCATCTACAGATTTGAATTCAGTGGCCATCAACAAAAAGATGCTGGATCTGTCCGCTGAAAGAGGAATGAAGGCCATTGTTGCAGATTCAAGATTTGATAAAGTCTATAACAATACAGCTACTGATGAAGAAATTGATGAGATGGTCGCGGATTATAAAGGACACCCTGGACTCGGCGGATATTATGTTATGGACGAACCAGATTTCCACAATATCAGCTATTCGGGTCATGCGTACAATAGGTTCATATTGAAGGATCCTGATTCAGAACCGTATTTAAATTTATTGCCTTACGTGTGGAACAAGCCGGAGTATGAACGATATGTGGATGAAATTATTGCGGCAACCAACTTAAAAATATTAACTTTCGATAACTATCCGTTTCGCACAGGCTTTGACATTATGGATGATTACTATACGAATTTAAAAATTATCAGAGATAAAGGATTAGCCAATAATTTGAAAACAGGTGCTTATATCCAAGCCGCTGGTTATTTTGATATGAGAAAACCAGTGGAAAATGAGTTGAGATATAATGTATATACCTCTCTTGCATATGGCATGAAGTCCTTATATTGGTTTCCGTATTGGCATCCGGGTGTTCCCTTCATAGGGGCGATTATCGATGTAGACGGGAACAAGACAGACTTGTATGAGCCGTTTAAAAACTTGAATGCACAAATAAAAGCGTGGGGCCCGACTTTAATGAAATTGACATCCCTGGATGTTTTTCATTCAGGCACTAAGGCGGCAGGAACCATTGGTGTGCCTTCTGACTTTCAATGGCAGCCAAATGCGGCAACCGATAACGTTATTTTATCTTATTTTAAAGATGATAGTGGCAGAAAATATGTAATGGCCGTTAATAGAGACTATACGAACGCGTTAAACCTGACTTTCAAGCTTGATCCGAAGCCTTCGGTAGTAACTGAGGTTTCCAAGGTAACTGGCTTAGAAGAAGGAACGAACTATAATGCTTCAACGGGCGTGATATCGGCTGATTTTGCACCTGGAGAGGGCAGACTGTATGCATTGCCAGCGGATGGAACGGATGATGAGCTTCTTACGAATCCTGGTTTTGAAGACGATCTGACGGGATGGACGCCTTACAATCCTAGTATTTTGACGCCAGTTACAACTCCTGTGAACTCAGGTTCCAAAGCACTTGAAATCAGTACAAGAAGCATGAACTATACCGGCGCGATGCAGGATATTAAATCTATATTGCTAAGCAACGGGAAAGGAACGTATGACTTTGAATCGATGCTGCGCACAGCCTCGGATACACAAACGATGTATGTAAATGTATTTATCAATGACAGTGAAGGTGATCATTACTATAATGGATCTTTTGAAACTGTGGGCAAGGATAGCTGGGTAAGATCATCGGGCTCGGCCAAGATTGCCTGGACCGGAGAGCTGAATTATGCACGCATTTACACGGAATCGGATCCGGACTCGGGAACAGGTACATATTTCGTGGATGACTTCAGTCTCAAGAAACGGAAACCGCTGACTGTTCAAAAAAGTAAATTAACCGCTAGTGCAAGCTCCATCCTGACAGGGACTGAATTTAAAGTTAGCTATGGACTCAGCGATGTCACTGAGGAAGTATATGGGCAGGACATCAAGCTGGATTATGATCCTGCTGTCATGGAATTTGTCTCTGCCAAATCCTTAATTGACGGGATTTCTCTAGTGGAAACCGTTAAGGAGCCGGCAGGTAAGCTTCGTTTGATCTTGGCCAGTCAAGGCTCGACGCATGGCTTCAGCGGTAACGGGCAAATCGTCGAACTAACCTTCAGAGCGAAAAGTGTTACGCAAATGACTGCAGGCGTGATCGCAATTAAGAGCGCCGCACTTGGAGATGAGCTGGGGATCGAAACGCAAGCAGCGTTGTCGTCCGTCAGTGTGCTGGTAACGGTACCAAGTTCAGGCGGGGATACGAAAACAGACATCAATCAAGACGGAAAAGTGACCGTAGGTGATTTGTCCATCATTGCTGCCCATTACGGTAAAGACAGCAGCAGTCCGGATTGGCTGAAAGTGAAGAAAGCGGACATCAATGGAGACGGCATAATCGATATTCTCGATCTCGCAGCTGTTGCCAAGAAGATATTGGAATAGCGGACGATGGATAGATGAGTGACAGGGAGGGAAGTCCCCTTCCTGTTTTTTAAACATGAAAGCGGAAGGTGGGCTTTAACGATATAAAACATCGTTAACGAGCAGAGTCTGGCTAAAATTAATCCGATTGCGATGTAAAACATCGTTAAAAAAAGTTTTGAATGCGCCCACATCAAGTATGCCGCAATTCGGTTACCTTACAGGAAGGATGATTTTATGCAATTGCAACGTAATCAAATGCACCTTACTCAACCGCAACCAAATCAACTGCATCAAATTCAACCACAACCAAATCAACTGCATAGAAAAAAACGCAAAACGGTCAATTCCATGGTTACTTTTTTGACCACGTATTTATTAATTGCTTTGCTTTGCCTGTCATTACAGCCAGCAGCAACCGCCTATGCGGAGACGGCTTCCTCCTTTCTTTTAACGGCTAATAAGCCTACTGATGGGAAAATTACCATAACTATGAGTGGTACAAATATAAAAGATTTATATGGCTATGAGGCTCGGGTTACGTTTGATCCTGATCAACTTGAGCTGATGGAGGCCAAGTCCAGCTTGGACGGTTTTTCCGTATCGCCTATTATTAAGAACAAAGAGATCATCCTGGCTCACACCAAAATTGGCAATGTAACCGGTGAAAGTGGGGATATCACTATAGGCACTCTGACATTTAAGATCAAGAAGCACGGGACATCCACCGTAAAGTGGGAATCGATCAAGGCGGTAGACCACAATTTATCTGATCAAACTTATACAATAGGAAAGAGCGTGTCCGTCACTTTAGTGAAAAAAGGTTTTTTAGATCTGGAGGGTCACTGGGCCAAGGCAGATATTGAGCTGCTCGCTTCAAAAGCTATTATTGAGGGCATGGATGAAGAGCATTTTGTACCGCAAGCCAATGTATCGAGAGCACAGTTTGCCGCATTGATTTCTCGGGCATTGAAATTGAAAATAAATACGAAGCAAAGCCCCTTCACCGATGTTGCGGCTGGGTCCTGGTACGAAGAAGAAGTGAATAAGGCCTATGCGGCAGGTATTATTCAAGGTATGACAGAAACCAGCTTCGCTCCCGAAAAAGATATCACAAGGGAAGAAATGGCCGTGATGATTATGAGAGCGAGTTCTTATGCGTCTGGTGCTGCAGGAAGTGAGAAGCATGATACCTTTGCAATACAATTTGCAGATTCTGAAGCGATAAGTGTGTGGGCCCGAGAGCAGGTTCAAGCAGCTGTTCGTGCAGGTATTATTAATGGCAGAGCGGAGAATAAGTTCGTGCCTCAGGATCAGGCGACCAGAGCGGAAGCAGCTACAGTTATTAAAAGATTGCTATCAGCCTTAAGTCTTCTTTAAAGGCTCTAAAATCAACGACAGCGGTTTTCGACCCCGCTGTCGTTTGATTTCTTTTAGAAAAGTACGGCTAGCTATCTCCGGCCGAATGTAGGCGGAAAACCAACCACAATGTGCTTACACGTGGCCAAAGCAGCCAAATATAGGTGAAAAACTGACCACAATGTGCTTACGGGGGCCGAAGCAGCCGGATGTAGTCGAAAAACCGACCACAATGTGCCACAATGTGCATTCGCAAGCCGAAGCGGCAATTGTAGGCGGAAGACCGCACACATTTGGCCAGCTTAACCTGACAACATTGGAAGAGCGATATAACGTCCGGATGTCAAGATTTGTTCTCACCTCTGCATCCATTCGCCCACAGTCATTCCCTCCTCATCGCACTCAAGTCACGAACACGCACCTCAAGGAAGCCGCAAGACGTGTTTCTTAACATATTATAAGTTTTGGGATGCCTGGAGTGAAAGGAATCATTCACATGATGCAGCTTTACAATGATGATGTGCTTGGTGTGATTGTTCATTCACCAAGGGAATCAGAAAGGAAGCACAGATTTCCCTGTCGCCACTATCCCCTTCCCTCAGGAAGCAACCTCTATTGGCAGCCTTTTTGAGCGTTAGCAGCAGCCCGCCCTCCGGCGAAATATGCGTGTGCTCTACTTAACGATGTTTTTCATCGTTAAAGTAAGTGTTCCAGGTCAATCCGTCACGTTAACGATGATTTTCATCGTTAAAAGAGGACGAATGGCCTTTCAAGGTAGTTAAAAGGGATTTTAACGATGTTTTTCATCGTTAAAGTAAGGATGTGGGAGGGCCCGGTGCTTTTAACGATGAAAAACATCGTTAAAGCTGCAGGTCCTCCTCAGCTTCGCGTGCTCTCATCTCCAGCGCCTGCTCCCACTAGGAAATCTCCTCTGACCAAGAAAAAAAACCTTGCTGGCAGTCCGTTTGAGCTTGGTTTGAGCTTGCTTTGAGCATGGTTGGACTTGATTTCAGCTTGGTTTGAGCTCTGTTCGAGCTTGGTGTTCGTGCGATTCGTACGATTGTAGCTAAAGAGAGGGAATGGCTGTGGGTGGAAGAGCGTAGCGCCCGCCTTTAAAGATTTGTTCCAACCCCTACATCCATTCCATTTCAGGGAACAAATCTTTAACAGCGGCTGGATCCCACAGCCATTCCCTCCCGTAACGCTCCCAAGTCCCTAACACGATCGCACCTCAAAGGACGCCGCCACGCGTTTTTCTTAAATCAAAAGTTTTCAGTAGCTCCCCAAGAATCCAGCTGGTATTATAAGGGTGAGATGCATTTGTTAGGAGGGGAAGGATGAAGTATTTCAAAACACGCCCGATTAAGCTCCAGCTGCTGATCATGCTGTTTATGGTTGTGCTGATTATTATTTTGGTCATGGCCATGACTTATCAGCAGTCAACGAAAATCATTTATCAAAAAAATGAAGAGTATTCCGTGGAATTATTGGATAAAATCACCGAGTATGTGCAATCTCAAATGGGCCAAATCGATGGCTTGATTGAGAATACGATCTATAATGTGGATATCCATTATTATTTGAAGGCAGTCGAGCAGATGGACAAGTACGATCTTTTTCAAAAAGTAGATACACAGCTTACGACGATCAGCCAGCTCGAGCAGGGCATTATTGATATTACCATCGTCGGTGAAAACGGGAATAATGTAAACGTGATGCTGGATAGCCTCAAACGGCAGGCCGTTATGGATACAGTCGCAGAATTATCGTTGAAAGCGAATCAGCAGGCGAAGCCTTACTACACAGGGTTGATTCATACGAGCAAGTTTGAGAACCGTTTTATTATTGGCTCCAGAATTAATGATATATTTCCGACTACTACTCTGGGCTATATGGTCGTTATTCTCGATTTGAATGCTATTTTTCCTAAGTTTGATACGATGCTGGAGAATGGGTTTGGCCATTTTTATGTGTTGGACCGCAATGGTATCATTTGTGCTAGTAACGATAAAACGAAAATCGGAGAAAAGCTGGAAGCATCGTCCTATACCGGTAAGCAGAAGCAAACGATTGTACACGAGATGGATTTGCCGGATATTCAAGGGAAAGTCGTTAATGTGTATTCCAAGTCGGATCTCTTCCGCGGGATGGATGAAATTCGCCGTGTGTATGTATGGATTCTTATTCTCTTTGTACCATTCTTATGTGTCTTCTTGTGGATGATCAGCCGCAATATGATTGAACCGATTCGCAGCTTTATGAGATTTATTCAAATTATCAAAACAGGCACGATTTATCACACTCAAAAGAGGCTGAAGGTGACAGGCTACCACGAAATTATGATTATGGCGGATAAATTTAATGAAATGCTGGATGAAATCGACGGGCTGACGGATGAAGTCGTTGCATCGAAAACGAGAATTTATGCGCTGGACATGATGAAGAAGCAGGCAGAGCTTGCTTACCTGAAGCAGCAGGTGAATCCTCATTTCTTGTATAATATGCTGGAATCGCTTAAAGGGATGGCAAGCGAAATTGGCGCTAATGAAATCAGAGAAATGGTTTCTGCCTTAGGCCGTATGCTGCGCTACAACATCAAAGGTCAGGAAGAAGTCAAGCTTAGGGAAGAGCTGTCCATCGCACAGTCCTATATTATGCTGCAGCAGTTCAGATTTGAGGGCCGTTTTGAGGTTCATGTTGATTTTCAGGAAGACATTCTGAATGGCAGGGTCATTAAGATGATTTTGCAGCCGATTCTGGAAAATGCCATTACGCATGGACTGGAAAGCAGGATGGAGAAGGGAAACTTATGGCTTAGGGGATTCAGGAATGCAGACGGGGATATCGTCATTCAGGTGAAGGATGATGGGACAGGCATAAAGCCTGAACAGTTGGAAGTCTTTCTTGCTGAATTGGCAGTGGAGGGAGATTTCATCGACCGGATCAAAAACAATGAGCACTTGGGAATCATTAACGTTCATAACCGTCTAAGGACAACCTACGGTGAGCCGTATGGCCTAAAGCTCGAGAGTGTTCTGGGCAAAGGAACGGAAGTTATTTTACTATTACCGTGGAAAGAGGTGTGAGGTTATGTACAAGGTAATGCTGGTAGACGATGAAAAATGGATCATAAAGAGCTTGAAAACGAGCATTGACTGGCATGCGCACGGTTTCGAGATTATAGCTGAAGCTTCCAATGGGTTCGAAGGCTTGGAGAAGATTAAGCAGCTGTCTCCCGACCTGGTATTCACGGATATTCGCATGCCTGGCATGGATGGATTGGAGCTGATCAGGCAGACGAATGAATTAAACAAAGGCATCAGCTTTATTATTACATCAGGCTATAAGGAATTTGAATATGCCAAAAAAGCGATCCAATACGGAGCTCTGGACTATTGTCTCAAGCCGTTTGAAGAGGAAGAGATCATAGACATTTTAAACAAGTTCAGTAGTGATCAGCAGGCCAAGCATACGATGGTGCAGACAGAATTGCTCAATTTGCTTCAAGACAATGAAGAAGCCTCCCCCCTGCATGTAAAGGATTGCCTGAGAAGGCTCGGGATGACGTGGAGTGAGGAGAAGGGAGCGACGGTTATAGTCGTTGCCGGTTCGGGGGAATTTGAGTTTGAATTGCCAGCTTCTGTGGAAAGACCCTATATTACTTTAAGGACTGGCCGGAACAAAAAGGTATATGTAATCCAGGGAGAAGCTGCAGCGGCTCTTAGGGGAGCCTCCTTTAGTGAAGGATTAAGCGACAACATTCAAGGCATTGGAATAGCAGCTTGGATTCAAGATACGACAGCGATTATGAACGCCATTACAGAGGCGAATACAGCAGCACATCATTTCTTTATCGCCGGGGAGAAGGGGGTATGGACGGCCTTTTCACCGAAAGGCAGAATGGAAGAAATGACAGAGCTATTGCGGAAGCTGAGCCGTACCCAGGATGCAGCTTGCATACAGGAGATTTTCGAGAAAATAGACAGTTTCATCGCGGATGGCGATTTTACGATACATCGGGCTTTGCATGTTTATAATATGGTTTTGTTTAGCGTGTATCACCTTGCTGAAGAGCAATTCTATTCATATGAACAGTTGTTGAATAAATTTAATACGCTGGAAGAAATGAAAGCTTATTTACAAAAGCTGATTATTGAACCCAAATCCGAGCAGCTGCCCGAGAGTAATAAAAACCCCAAAAACATAACGTTTCTTAACATTCTCAGTTATATGGATGAGCATTTCAGGGAGGATATTTCGCTGCAAAGCATTTCCGAGAAGCTGCAAATCAATTTAAGCTATGTGAGTCAATTGTTCCGCAAGAATGGCTCAGAAACTTTTTTGCAGTATTTAACGAAAAAAAGAATCGCCTGTGCCTGCGAGCTGCTGAGGAATTCCTCCCTGTCTATTCAGGAAGTTTCCGAGCAGGTTGGATATGCGGACTACTTCCATTTTGCCAAAACCTTTAAGAAAAGCATGGGGCAAACCGCAACCCAATACCGGGAATCTGCAGGAAAGCCACCGGGAAGCCCGAACAGCGCGCCGATGACTAAAAAATGAACATACCAGCCCTAAATTCCTGACATACGTTTAGCTGTAACGAAAGCTTATAATAACGATGTAAACGTTTTCTGGGAACATTAAAAAAATGAAATCAGGGGGAATTGGTGTTGAAAGTTACCGGAAGAAATGTGCTTACCTTGTTTATGGTTTTCAGTCTTATCTTTGTCATGGCGTGCGGCTCAAGCAATGAGCCAGCAGCTTCTCCAGCTGCCACTAACACGCAAGGGACACCAAGTCCAAGCGGTACAGCCGAACAGAAAGAAGAGTATACGATTAAAATACTTGCTCAGGAGAACAGCCAGATTAAAAGAAGTGACGAAACCAAAATCGGAAAAATCATTAAAGAGAAATTCAATATGGTGTTCGAGTACGTGCAAACTCCAGGCAACTATGCCGACAAATTGAATCTGATGCTGGCTGGCGGAGATTACCCGGAAATCGTGCTGATTCAGGACAATCTTACGTTCGACAAGTATGTACGCGCAGGTGCGCTGCTGCCTCTTGAGGATTTTGTCAAAAACTCTCCAGAATTCGCCCAAACATACAGTGTTCAATTACCTTTGTGGAGATTATCGGCCTTTGACGGAAAGCTGTATAAATGGGAAGCTGGCGTACCTGCCGACTTCAAAAACAATGTGGAGGTTCTGGATGTAGGCATCCGGACGGATGCACTGGAGCAGCAGAGCTGGCCTAACCTGCTTTCGACAGATGATTATATTAAATTCCTTAAGCAAGCTTTAAAGGATAACCCTACGACGAATGGCCAGAAAACACTTGGCATGATCGTGCCATTCGCAGAGCCATGGGGGATGCAGGGAATTTCCGGTATGATGTATGAAAAAGGCGGCCGGTATTCCACAGCTGCAGGAAACTTAGGTGTCATTTGGAATCAGGTGGACAGCAAATTTGAAGATTATATGACAAACGAATATGTGAAAGAAAATCTGCAATTTTTCAATAAACTATACCGTGAAGGCATTCTGGATAAGGATTCCTTTACAGATAAGATGGATCAATATCAAGAGAAATTAAATAGCGGCAGAGCATTGTCTGCCTGGTATGCGGTTTGGGGAATATCTGCCGTAAACCAAGGTTTAATAGATGCCGGCCGCAAGGAACTGTATATCAATATGCCGATTCGCAGCCCGCTGCAAATCGAACGCAACGAGAAACGGCAAATACGTGTTGAAGACACTCGTCCATTCTCGATCTATGCCATCACGAAAAACGCCAAACATCCTGAGCGTATTGAGGAACTGCTGGCCTGGGCCAACACGGAAGAAGGCCGTATCCTGCTGCAATCCGGGGTAGAAGGCGATGAGTATACCATTGTAGATGGTAAACGCACGCCTACAGAAGGCTACATTAAGACACTGAAGGATGCGGATGCGGCAAGAAGCGTTGGTTTTGGATTGTTTAACTTCCTAGGCGGCGTGTACACGGATGCGCCGGATGGTGTCCCTTACTCCATGGGACTTGATCCTAAGCTGCAGGATGATTTGAATTTGATTCCAGGCATGAAAGAGGCCTATACGAAGCTCGGCTGGGAGAATTCCAAATCTTACTTTTTGGAAACGGGCGAAGCTGCCCATACAGGCATAGCGGGCACGATTGCTATTGACACGACTTCAGCGCTTGGCGCGCTGCACCAAAAAATCGTTGATTTCCGCTCGAAAAATTCGGCGAAGCTGATCATTAATCCGAAAACAGATGAAGAATTTGAGGCGCAGTACCAGTCGGTCATCAGTGAATATAAAAAGCTGAAGCCGGAAAGTGTTGTTGATGAGTACAACAGACTTTACCAAGAGAAGCAAGGGGAATTGGAAAAATTGAAATAATGATTGGCATTTTTATTCACTTGATGGGCATAGGTAGTTGAGCTTGGGGACATAGAGATGTAGAGGCATAGAGACATGACCTTACCTAGATGCAAAGATGCAAATTTAGGTCTCTATGTCCCACCAAGCTTGTTTCAAACAACATACAGAAAGGAGTCTTGCGATAATGGCAGCTAGATTATTCAGACAGCGGGATTTATATATGATGCTGCTGCCGGCTGTTTTGCTGGTATTTGTTTTTTGGTACGTTCCCATTTTGGGCTGGATTATTGCTTTCATCAATTTCAAGCCGGGCTTCAGTTTATTTCCTGCCGAGTGGACTGGGCTGCAGCAGTTTAAGGACTTTTTTATGCAGAGTACGGATTATATGTACCTGCTGCGCAATACACTTTCGATCAATATAGGGTCACTAATAACGAATTTGTTTACAGCATTCGTATTTGCCATTTTGCTCAATGAGATTCGTTCCAGATTTTTCGGGAAGCTTGTACAGACCATTACATTTTTTCCTTTCTTTGTTTCGTGGGTCATTATTTATTCACTCTCCAGCGCATTATTTGCTTCTTCCTCTGGAGCCATAAATGAAGCGCTTGTGCAGTGGGGTGTCTTGGATGAAGGCGTTAATATATTAGGGGACCCCAAGTATTCGTGGATCTTCATGATCCTTTTGAGTGCATGGAAATATCTGGGCTATAACAGCGTGATCTTTATTGCGGCCATTGCTTCGATTCCAGCAGAGCATTATGAGGCGGCAGAAATAGACGGGGCTAACCGTTTTCAGAAAATATGGCATATTACCATTCCAGGATTAATTCCCACATTAATCGTGCTGCTCATCCTGAACAGCGGTTGGATATTAAATTCGAATTTTGAGCAATTCTATCTGTTCACCAACGGAACGAACTGGGAGAAGATGGAGGTGCTTGACATGTATATCTATAAATATGGTCTGAAATTGTTGAATTATCCTTACGCGACTGCGGTCGGTATTATGAAGACGTTCATTAGTCTGATGCTCATTATTGGTGTCAATGCCATCTCCAAAAAAGCAACAGGAAAAGCTATATTCTGATAATAAGATATTCAGATATCCATATGATCTTATGAGATGGGAGAACGGTATGAGGGGAAGATCTGTAAGCGGAACGATTTTCGATAGTATCAATCACTTGTTTATGCTTCTTATTCTATTGGTTATGATGATTCCTTTTGTATATGTAATCAGTTATTCGCTCAGTACCCCCAGTATGCTGAAGGGAGGCATCGTGCTTTTTCCTGTAGGGTTTACATTCGATTCTTACAGGAAGGCTTTCGCCGATCCGGCGGTGCTGAAGGGAGTCTACATTTCGGTGGCGCGTACGACAATCGGACCTGCCGTCATGCTGCTTTTTACCTCGATGGCTGCTTATGTGCTAACCCGTGCCGAATTGGCCGGCGTCCGATTTTTTCGCAAGTTTTTTGTTTTCACGCTTTATTTCAGCAGTGGCATGATCCCGATGTATCTGTTGATGGGATATTTAAATCTTAAAGGAACCTTTCTGATTTATATTCTTCCCACAGCAATTTCAGTGTTCAATATGGTGCTGATCAAAACGTATATCGAAGGTTTGCCGAAGGAGCTGGAGGAAGCAGCTGTTGTCGATGGGGCTAACAATTTCCAGCTTTTCTTCAAAGTCATTTTCCCGCTGTGTATGCCCGTATTTGCTGCAGTAGTTTTGTTTGATTGTGTGAACCAGTGGAATGCGTTTATTGATACGCAAATTTATAACACGATGTCACCGAACCTGTATCCCCTGCAGTATGTGCTCTACAACACGCTGAATCAGATTAACTCTCTGGACCAGCTGCGAGAGCAGGGGCAAACTCAGATGACTGCAATCACGCCGCAAACTTTTAAGATGGCCATCACAGTCATTACCGTTCTGCCGATCGCTTGTGTTTATCCGTTTTTGCAAAGATTTTTTATCAAGGGTTTGTTGGTTGGTTCGATTAAGGGATGATTTAATACAATACTTCACATCAATGGGCTCTGAAAAGGGCTGGGTGTTCTACAACAGTAGGATACTCAGCCATTTGCAGGGCTTTTGGTTTTTTCAGGAAGAATGCGAAATCGCTGTTTTTTTTATATAAAAAATGAACATACGAAGGCTAAAACTCAGACATATGCTGTAAAATAATGAAAGTTTATAGTTAGGATGTATATATTGTATGCGTTCTCAAAAAATGGAGGTATAATAATGACAATAAAAATTGGTATCGTGGGTGCAAGTTGCAAGCTAAGCAGCATGGTATTCCTAATACGTTCAGAATCTACGAGGATATGCTTGAATCGGATATCGATGCAGTAATCGTTTCTACACCGATGCAGCTGCATGTACCTCAAGCCATTCTGGCATTGGAACATGGGAAGCATGTTATGAGTGAAGTGACTGCAGGCGTAACTATGGATGAATTATGGTGGCTGAAAGAAGCAGTGGAAAGTTCGGGGAAAGTATATATGATGGCAGAAAACTATTGCTATATTCCTGAAAATCAGCTAATTTTAAATATGGTTAAAAAGGGATTATTTGGTGAAGTTTATTTTGGCGAGGGGGAGTATCTTCACAATGCCCGGAATCTAGCTTATCGATTAAATCGCTCAGGCACAACAGAGGTCTCAAATCCTACCTGGCGCAAGTACTGGCAGCTTGGCAAACGTGGTGCTTTTTATCCAACGCATAGCTTGGGGCCGGTCATGCAGTGGTTTCAAGGTGATCGGATTAAATCGGTTTCTTGCTTCGCTACTGGCTGGCATACGGATAAGCGCTTTCGCCAGGAGGACACATCTTTAACGCTTTGTCAGATGGAGAGCGGTAAATTGATCAAACTCCGTCTTGATTGTATTTCTAACCGGCCGCACAACATGAGCTACTATACGCTTCAAGGGACCAAAGGAAGCTTTGAGGCTCCGCGTGGACTTGGTGATCAGCACAAAGTGTACTTGACTTCTTTTGACGAGCATGCAGAGCATGCCCAGTGGCATCCGCTCAGCGAATTTTATGAACATTTGCCTGAGCGTTATAAAAATGCTACTGAAGAGCAAAAATCTGCTGGCCACTGGGGTGGGGATTATTTCATCGTTGAGGATTTTGTCAAAGCCATGAAGGGCTTGCAGAAATCGGCGATCGATGTATATGATGCGTGCGAATGGACTGCAGTGGCACTGTTATCCGAGTTGTCAGTAATGAACGGCGGGCGAACGATGGATATGCCTGACTTTCGAAAAGGCACATCATACGCAGAACAGATTATCAAGTTCTAATATATACGTGGAAGTGGATAATAATTGAACATAGGGGTGCTAAATTTCTGACATACGCAATCATACAGCCTGAGTTTATAATCAAAATGTAAACGCTTACCATTTTACAATTTATCACTAGGGGGAAAAAATTTGAAAGCTAATGGCAGGAAACTATTAATGTTAGGCATGATTATCATTCTTGTATTTGTAATGGCCTGCAGCTCAAGTACCAAAACCCCAGACTCATCAGCGTCACCTGGAGGTAAGGATTCAACAAGCACTCCGACTGGGAGTCATTCAACTAAAAAGGAATATACGATTAAAGTACTTTCTCAAGTCAAAGGTCAAATTAAAAGAAGTGATGAAACCAAAATTGGCAGAATCATTAAAGAAAAGTTCAATATAGTGTTTGAGTTTGTGCAAACTTCCGGAAATTATGCAGATAAACTGAATTTGATGCTGGCTGGAGGTGATTATCCGGAAATTGTTTCGATTAAGGATAATGACACCTTCGACAAATATGTACGTGCTGGAGCTTTGTTAGATCTCGAAGATTTTGTTAAAAACACACCAGATTTTGCTGAGAGGTATAGTAAGCAGATTCCATTATGGAGATTATCCGCATTTGACGGGAAGTTGTATAAATGGGAGGCAGGCGTACCGGTTGATTTCAAAAACAATGTAGAGGTGCTTGATGTTGGAGTCCGGATCGATGCTCTTAAGCAGCAGGGATGGCCTAATTTACTGTCGACAGACGATTACATTAAATTCCTTAAGAAAGCGCTCGAAGATAACCCTACTACGAATGGCCAGAAAACACTTGGAATGGTTGTTCCTTTCGCAGAACCATGGGGAATGCAGGGAATAGGAGGTATCATGTATGAAAAAGGCGGCAGGTATTCTACAGCTGCAGGAAACTTGGGTGTCATTTGGAATCAAGTGGAAGGCAAATATGAAGATTATATGAAGAATGAGTATGTAAAAGAAAGTATAGAGTTTTTCAATAAGCTTTACCGCGAAGGCATTTTGGATAAAGATGCGTTTACAGATAAGGGAGATCAGGTCAGTGAAAAGCTAAACAGTGGTAGGGTCTTGTCTTTGTGGTATGTGGTGTCGGGAATAACTGAGACCAATCAAGGTCTAATTACAGCCGGCCAACCTGAGTTGCAGTACATCAATATGCCAGTGCGCAGCATGAAGCAAATGGAACGCAATGAAAAACGACAAATTCGTGTTGAAGATACTCGTCCTTTCGCTATTTTTGCTATTACAAAAAATGCCAAGCATCCAGAGCGAATTGAGGAACTGCTGGCATGGGCCGCTTCGGAAGAAGGCCGGATATTACTTCAATCCGGAGTGGAGGGTGATGAGTATACGATCGAAAACGGCAAACGCGTGCCAACAGATGCTTACAAAAAACTGCTACATGATGCTGATGCCGCAAGAAGTATTGGTTTTGGATTGTTTACCTTTCTGGGAGATGTTTACTCGAATGCACCAGATGGAGTGCCTTACTCTATGAGTCTTGACCCGATGATTCAGGATGAATTGATTCTGACTCCTGGAATGAAAGATGCTTATACTCAATTAGGATGGGCTAATTCTAAGGAATACTTCTTGGAAACTGGCGAGGCTGCTCCTACAGGCATAGCGGGTACCATTTCCATAGACACGACCTCGGCACTAGGTGCTTTGCACCAAAAAATAGTGGATTTCCGCACGAAAAACTTCGCAAAGCTGATCATAACTCCGAAGTCTGACGAGGAGTTCGAGCAGTTGTATCAATCCATCATCAGTGAATACGAAAAGCTGAAGCCGGAAACTATTGTTGATGAATACAACAGGCTTTACAAGGAAAAGCAGGCTCAACTGGATCAGCTGAAATAAAGAATGAAAAAGTAGACAAAATAAAAAAAAACAAGCTCTCAGCGCGTGCCGATACTTTATCGGGGCGCGTTGTTTTTTGCACTCATACATGAATCTGCCCTTCTCCTAGCCCGTTTGTGGCAATACTTTCCTTATGGGTTACAAGCGTTTTAAACTAATTATCATCGGGTAATAAAAATTTAGTTCATTGGCTTAATCCTATATGGATAAGGAGAGGATCATAAAGTTATGGAAGAAAATAAAGTGAAAACTACCCGAACGGATGATACATTGATCATTGAAGAAATGGATCCCGATAAACTTAGCGGCGAGCACATCAAAAGAGTCCAATATATGGTAAAGGAATATAAAGGAAGTATAAAGAGGCAGTTGGATATCGAGGATAATAAAAGAATTACATGGTCGGAACGTCTGGCAGATAAAGTGGCGTCTTTTGGCGGGAGCTGGACATTTATCGTTTGGTTCGCGATTTTTCTAGGCTCCTGGATCATCTGGAACATCGTTAGTTTTACATTCCATTTTGACCCGGCTCCATTTATTCTATTAAATCTTATTCTATCTTTTACAGCAGGTTTTCAAGCACCTATTATATTAATGAGCCAAAATAGACAGCAGAAAAAAGACAAGCAGGACGCGATCATGGATTTTGCCATTAATTTCAAAGCAGAACAAGAAAATTTAGAGTTGCAGCAGGCCATTCATCGGATGGAAGAGAAGCTTGAGCGATTAGAAGAATTAATCGTTGGTTCGGCAGGAAAATACCATAAAGGTTGAACCTTGGCGCGTGCAATTGTGATTGTAGTCGGAATGGAGTCTGCGCATTTTCGTCGTTTTATAGTATAATAGAGATTCGCTGCAAAATGGCAGGTGGGTTTAGACTATGATTCGATAAGGGGAACAAATATGGATTTTTCTGTACACTTTCTATCTTTTTTCGTTATTCAGACGGAAGGCGGCGACGCCGCTGCTTCTGGCAAAACATACAAGCACTACCGCACAATGGACGGCGATACCTATGAGCACAGTGAGATCAAGCATTTTCTAGACGGTGAATTTACTCGTATTTGCAAGCGCAAGGTGGAGAAAAATCCGAACACGGAGCAGGCTCCGACCAAGATTGGCCGGTTTATCGTGGAGCCCGGGCATGAGCTGGACAGCAATCCGAACTACAATTTATTTCAGCGCCTGCGCCTTGTGACCAAGATGGAGGATTTCAAAAATCACTGCGACGACATGATACGTATCTATATGGAAACGAGTGCGGTAAGAGGTGGAGCGTTTATCGTGGCGAGTGCCCGCCTGACCCGTTATTTCGAAGAGCCGTTTCTGTTTGTGATGAAGTGTGATTTTGAGCCGAAGGTAGCCCGGATTTCGGACGAGACCAGCTTGGTTGCACAGGTGGATATGGCCATCAGTGCCCGCAGTATGAAGTCCATTCAGTATCCGTTCATGCCCGAGGAGGGAATGCTGGAGGAGTATGAGCTGAAGGTTCATCAGGCATCACATGCGCGTTATTTCGAGGATTTTCTGAAATATGTATCTTATGAGAAATCAAAGCCGGAAATTGTAAGCGAGCAGGTCATTGCCATGGTTCAGGAATATATGGAGCAAAATCAGTTGCTGGGGACGAGCCCTGATCCGGCTTTTGCCGCCATGCAAGGGCAAGGGGAAGCAAATACCTATACCTATGGGCAGTCAGCCGGGGAATTGGGACAGCTGAGCCGAATTGACAATCCGGAAGCATCGGGACCAGGGGAGTCATATGGGCAATATGGACAAAACGATCAATATGACCAGTCGGGACAACCGGGGGAGCTTGGGCAAATGGCCCCAGGATATCAAGGGCAGCCTGATGAAGCAGGCGAATATGAGGATTTGAGGACGTCCGGTGACGGGAATATGGAACGGCAGACGGGAAACAGCGGGATTTTGCATGCAGCGCCTGCAAGAAATCAGTGGAGCCCAGAACAGGCAGGGCCCGGCAAGCGAGGGCAGGATAATGATGGATATGAAGCGTGGGAGCGGGAGCGCCAAAGCTTTGAATTGTGGGCGTACAGCGAGAAGCGGGATCTTCAGGAGAAATGGGATCATACGCAAGTTGTGGAAGCGGCAGCCAAGCTGACGGAGCACAACGAGGAATTGGAGCTTAAATTCCGCCTGGACGGCATCGCGATCAAAGGAAACCTGGCCGACTACGGTAACAGCATCCACATTGCCAGACATAACGGACGCTACGTCGTACTTATTGAAGGCGATCAGTTCCAATTCGACAAGGGCGTCTCGCCGATTGAGCTGCTCAAGCCGGAAGGACTCGACCAGGTGATTAAGAGACTAGGGGAGAAAGCGGACGACGGACTGCCGTACTAAGCTTTATGGGGTTGAACACTGAAGCTGAGGGGGACGCCGCCAAATGAATGCCGAACTGCACAAAAAAATGAGAATCGCTGCAGGACAATCTATTTTGATGCTAAATCTGCCAGTAGGATATAAGGAGCTTCTTCTTCCGCTTCCCGAGGAGACGGAGCTGTCTCATGAGCCGGTAGGTGAATACGACGTTGTGCTGTTGTTCGTAAGCAGTGTGGCCGAGTTGGAGGCATGGGGCCCTAAGGCATGCGATGCGGTAAAGCATAATGCGCTGTTCTGGATTGCTTATCCCAAGAAAAGCTCCAAAATGAAAACGGACCTGAATAGAGATTCAGGCTGGGATGTAATTTCCGGCAAAGGGTTCGAGGGAATTGCACTGATCTCAATAGATGATACCTGGTCATGCATGCGGTTTCGTCCTTCCGAGCTCGTTAACACGACAGGAACAAGACAAGAGCGGCTAACTACGGGGACGAAAGTAACGGTAGACCCGACTCGGGCGGTGGAGGTACCGGATGATTTGCGCCATGCCCTGCATGAGGTGCCGGAAATCGAAGCTTTTTTTGACGGGCTGGCCTATAGCCACCGGAAAGAATATGTCCGCTGGATCACGGAGGCCAAACGGGAAGAGACTCGCCGAAGCCGGATCGAAAAAGCGCTGGACAAGCTGGGCAAAGGCATTAAAGCGCCACAGTTGAAGGAGTAGTAAGTGAGGCATGAGTAGTTCGTATTCGTATGTTTCGTATGTTCCAGGAAAAGAAGCAATTTAAGAAAGCCATGTAAAAAGCCATGTTAGAAGCCTGTCGGTAGATCGAGAGATCCCGGATAGGCTTTTTTTGAATTTTACTGATAGCAGCAGTGGGCCTCTCCCGAATGGGGGGCGTGTGCTTGACTTAACGATGTTTTTCATCGTTAAAGCAGGTGCTCCAGGACAAATGGTCACTTTAATGATGATTTTCATCGTTAAAAGAGGACAAATGGCCACTCAGGGGGCTAAAAAGAGATTTTAACGATGTTTTTCATCGTTAAAGTAAGGTTGTGGAGAGGAACTGCTGCTTTTAGCGATGAAAAACATCGTTAAAAGTAACAGCTCCATTCTCAGCTGCGCGCTCTTCATTCCTAGCGCTACGCCAGCTAGGAAATCCCCTCTATATCAAGAGAAAACCCTTGCTGGCTGTCCGTTTGAGCTTGGTGTTCGTGTGATGCGTGCGATTGTAGCTAAGAGAGGGAATGGCTGTGGGCGGAAGAGCGGTAGCGTCCGCATTTAAAGATTTGTTCCTACCTCCTCATGTATACCATTCAAGGGAACAAATCTTTAACAGCGGCTGGAGCCCACAGCCATTCCCTCCGCAACGCACCCAAGTCACGAACACGTACATCAAAGGACGTCGCAAGGCGTTTATCTTACAACAAGCAACATCTTTAAAAAACAAACATTACATCTTGAGTTTATGCATAGTTTGTAAACGCTTTTACCCTCATAATGAGGAAGTAGCAACGAAGCATTAAAGAAACAGTCAAGCAAAGAAATTGGGAATTATTTGGTAAAAAAGCGGTTCGGAAATGGTTCGAAAATGGATTGAAAAGTGTTTTGAAAATGTACCGTACAGGGAGGGTTTCAAAAATGTTGTCAACATTCAAGCGGACGGCTTTCGTTCTGCTGAGCATTGCCCTTGTTTTCTCGCTAGCTGCTTGCGGCGGCGGGAACAGCAGCCAGGTCCCAAGTGAAGGGACTACGAAGCAAGAGGGAGGCGGCGATTCAGGAAAAGAGTCACAAAAGGAAGTTAAGCTGACCTTTCAAAACGCCTATCCCGATGAAACGAACATTCAGCACCGGGTAATGCGCAAATTGATTGATGATTACACAGCAGCCAATCCGGCTATCAAGATTGAAATCGATTCGTTAAATATGGATCAGCAGAAAATCAAGCTGAAAACACAGGCAGCGTCCGACAGCATGCCGGATATTACAGTTGTTAATGCCAGTGCGCAAATGGAACCGTTCGTTACAGGAGGCAAGCTGGCTCCGCTCGACGACATTCTTGCCCGCGAGGGGCTGGGAGACAGCTTCCAGACTGGGATTCTCGATTATTACAAATTTGATGATCACATCTACGCTTTGCCTGACGGTAATAACGTTGCTGCCGTTTACTACAATAAAGAGCTGTTCGAGCAAGCAGGGGTAGCGGTTCCTAAAACCTTCGAAGAGCTGGTGCAGGCTGCGAAAACCTTTAACGAACGTGGCATCATTCCGATGGTTGTTGGCGAAAAGGAAACGTGGACGGGCTCCTACTTTTTTATGAACATTGTTCTGCGTCTGGCAGGTCCTGGTTTCTTGAACGAAATTCTTGCGGGTAAAAAAGATTTTATGGATCCTGCTTTTGTAGAATCGATTGCCAAAATGAAGGAATTTATTCAGGTTAACGGATTTCAGGAAGGTGCTACCTCTTATGATTACGATATGGCTGAAAACTTGTTTATAACAGGGAAGACAGCGATGTATTTCATGGGCACATGGGCTACAGCGGCCATTGAGGATAGCGATATTGTCGATAAAATTGGTGTTTTTGCTTTCCCAACCGTGAATGGCAAGGGAGATCCGAATGAATTTATGCTCGGTCCCGGAACAGGCTTTGCCTTGGCAGCGAACAGTCCTCATCTGGCGGAAGCAAAGGATTTCCTGCACTATTACATGCTAAATTATCCGAAGGTTTCTTTTGAGATGAAAAATGCGGTTGGTCTTGCCCAGAAGGTGGAGGGTGACTTCCAGGCTGCTGGATACTCAAAGCTTGCTATGGATGTGCTGGATATGTTCAAAAGCGTGAATGGCGGCGATATCGCCTTCGATAACACGATGGACCCAAGTACAACTCAAGTTCATTTAAACAGCATTCAGAATTTGTTTGCTTCCAAAATCAGTCCGGAGGAAGCGGCTAAAGAGCATCAAAATGCATTCGAAGAAAATAAACAGTAAGCAAATTTATAAATGGAATTTCCGAAGGTAATTTATGGATAGGAGATAAAGAGAATGTGAATATTGCCAAAGTATCGTGGCGTGCCATTGCCATTTTCGTGCTGCCCTGCCTCTTGTTATATGTCGCGATTGTATTTGTACCTATTATCATTTCGCTGTACTACTCTTTCTTTCAATGGAATGGGATAGGTGCTGCGACGTTCGTCGGATGGTCGAATTACATAAATATGCTGACCAAGGACGCTATCTTCTGGCCGTCCGTCTACCGGACGCTGCTGTACGCAGCCTTTTCCATGGCTGAAATTCCAGTTGCCCTGCTGCTGGCCGTCTGGCTGAGCCGCTATGTGAAACGTCCGAATTTCCTTGTATCCAGCTTCTTTTTGCCCGTCATTTTATCCGTAGTCGTTATCGGGCAGCTGTGGAAATCGATTTACAGTCCCGCCTCTATGGGTGGACTCTTAAATGATGCTCTGGCCTGGCTCGGACTGGGTGAGTGGGCGCGACCGTGGCTGGCTGATCCCACCTTTGCGATTTATGCGCTGATTTTTGTCTCGCTGTGGCAGTACCTTGGCTATCACTTGCTGATTCAGTTCACCGGGGTACAGAACATTCCGCAGGAAATTTATGAAGCGGCCAAAATCGATGGTGCCGAAGGCTGGACGGTAGACCGCTACATTACTTTTCCGCTCGTGGCGCCGGTTTTCAAAATTTCCATGGTGCTGGCGGTGATCGGCTCGCTGAAAACACTCGATATCGTCATGGTGATGACGGGAGGCGGACCTGGGAACGCCACGGATGTAATTTCGAGTCATATGTACAAAAGAACATTTTCTTCGCTGGAATATGGCTATGGAAGTACAATTTCAGTCTTTCTGGTGGCAGCCTGCCTGCTGGCAACTCTGCTGCTCAACAAAATATTCAAGCGATCAGAAGATGCGATACAATAATCCGTTTCCATTGCACGGAAGAGAGGGCGTACATTCACGGTGTTGAGATATTTAGGAAAACCGGCGGTTTGGACCGTATTCATCCTGCTGTTCTTTACACAGGTATATCCGCTGCTCTGGCTGCTGCTGTATTCATT
Organism: Paenibacillus eucommiae; assembly: GCF_017874215.1. GTDB lineage: Bacteria > Bacillota > Bacilli > Paenibacillales > NBRC-103111 > Paenibacillus_AI > Paenibacillus_AI eucommiae. The sequence continues at coordinate 578,580 of NZ_JAGGLB010000001.1, read as the reverse complement.
TAAGACGAAAAAGGAAATTTTGTCGGGCCGGTTTTTCTCGCTGCCGGCCGAATTCCAGTGGAGCAACTATGCTCAGGCGTATGAGTCTGGTCACTACTTGCGCTACTTGTTTAACAGCCTGTTCGTTGCCAGCATAACGGTATTCGTTACACTGCTTCTCAGCTCGATGGTGTCCTATGCGATTACACGCTTTGGATGGAGATGGGGCAAGCTGGTGATGCTGGTCTTCATGACAGGTATTATGATTCCGCTGCAGTCAACCTTGCTGCCGCTCGTTGTTCTATTTAAGAAAATGGGCATTTTAAATACACATTTGTCGCTAATTTTACCGTACATTGCCTTTGCAATTCCGATAGCTATTTTCATCTTAAGCGGTTTTTTCAATACGGTACCTCGTGAGCTGGAGGAGTCAGCGGCGATTGACGGGGCGTCGGTGTACCGGACCTTCTTCAGCATTATGCTGCCGATTATTGTTCCGCCGCTTACAACAGTAACCATTTTGACGTTTATCGACGTGTGGAATGAATATATTATGGCATCTACTTTCATTTCCAGTATTAGTCTAAAAACACTGCCGTTTGGAATTTACAGCTTTTTCAGCCAGTACTCGACGAATTATGGAGTCATAGGGGCTTACCTGATTTTGGGAATGCTGCCGGTCATGCTGGTTTACTTTGCACTCTCTGAAAAAATAACTAAAGGCATGGTCGCCGGAGCTATTAAGGGCTAAGTGGTTTCGTGATATAATGAGGCATCATTTATTTCGACATGTTTCTACATCATACAACATACGGAGAAAAAGGTGCACCATTATGAAGCTGCTTCGCCCCCGTTCGATCGGAACCCGAATTTTTCTATTATTTGCCGCCAGCTTTTTTTGCCTGCTCGTTATTTTATCACTTGTTTATTATGAGAGCTCTTCAGGCCGTGTGAAAAAAATGCTGGATGATGCGGCCGCCAAAAATGTGATGCAGGCTCGCGATCATGTCGATTTGCTGCTCAAGGGATATGACAGCTTGGGTAAATCGATTGTTACTAATCCGGATATTCAGCGTCTGCTCGGGCGCAAGCAGGAAAATCCAGCCGTACGCGCGATTAATGAACGAACGATCACGAATGCGCTGGGAGCCATCTATTATGCATGGGATGATGTGATAGGCATTCACGTGCTCGGCATGGACGGTGCGGTGTATAGCTATGGCGGACTGACACAGGTTATTGAACCGGGCTTTGCTAGCAGCGAGTGGTACCGCCGTTTAAATGAGTCTGGCGGGGAAACCGTCTGGCTCGGCATGGAACGAAATTCTGTAATCGAGAAGAACGGAAAAGGAAGCGTTTTCGCTTTTGGCCGCAAGCTCTATAATTTGAACCGTTCCGAAACGGTTGGCCTGGTTCTGATTGAGATGAAGCCGCGGGTGCTGAAGGGCATCCTGGAGAATATGAATTTTTCCGGGCAAATGGATTCCTTTCTCGTCCATGACGGACAGATCAAAGCGCATCCCGACACGGAGCTTCTGCAGACCTCCTTTGAATATCCTTTACCGGCGGCAACAGTCAGAGAGCAAAGCACGAGCTCCGAGACGGATAGCAAAAGGCTGATTGCTTCAGCGCTTGCTATTAATGATTGGCAAATGGTCAGTGTGATCAAGCTTTCTGTTTTGCAGGTAGAGCTTAGCTCGATGAAGCATTATTTTATCGGTTTTACGTTAGGGCTGATGGTGCTGTCGCTCCTGCTCACTTTTTTTCTCTCGGTTAGTGTTACTGCGCCCTTTAAGCAGATGATCCGGTATATGAAAAAAGCGAAGCGGGGCCGTTTCGAGGAAATACCGAAGGTGAAATCCTACATTGAAATTGAAGTGCTGACAGATGTATTCAATCAAATGGTGCATCAAATCGACGAATTGTTCGTCAGGGTGAAGGAAGTTTCTGAAAGCGAAAAAATTGCCCAGCTTAACGCGCTGCAGTCGCAGGTCAATCCGCATTTTCTCTACAATACGCTGGATATGATTTATTGGATGCTGGATGAGAAGGAAAATGAGCAGCTTTGTAACGTTATCTTGGCTTTGTCGGGGATATTCCGCTACAGCAGTAATTGGTCGAAAGGATCAGAAGCTACGATCCGCGAGGAGCTGGAGCAGATCCGCAACTATGCGTTGATTACTCAGATGAGGTTTGAGGACAAGCTGGTATTCGAATGGGATCTGGACCCGTCTTTGATGGATTTGCAATTGCCCAAAATGTCGCTGCAGCCTATCGTCGAGAACGCTGTAATTCATGGAATCGGCAAGAGTGGAGGGTCCATCCGAATTGGGATGCGGAGGCAGGATGATAAAGTGCTGCTTATTGTCGAGGACACGGGCTCAGGGATGTCCATTGAAGCGGTGGAAGAAATGAACAGAATTTTTAACCAGGATCGCCGTTATAAGGACAGATCGGAGCATACAGGGTCCGGTATAGGACTTCTTAATGTGCATCGTAGAATTGCTTATCGCTTTGGCGGAGAGTTCGGATTGCATCTAACATCAGGCGGCTCAGCTCGCGGTACTACAGTCAGCGTGTCTTTACCGTTAAATCATTTGGAAGGGTCCGGCAGGTCACTGCAGGGGTGAGAGCATGCGGATATTAATTGTTGATGATGAATGGACCATTCGTGAAGGTATCAGGCGAACGGTGGAGACTGCTTTTCCGGCTTGGATGGTCGGGACAGCCGAATCAGGCGAACAGGCGCTGTCCTTGCTGGAGGAAGCTGACGTAGATGTCGTGTTTCTTGATATTATGATGCCCGGGATGAGCGGCCTCGATCTGCTCCGGCAAGGCGTACAGCTGCATAAGACGATTCGATGGGTCGTTATTTCGGCATATTCTGATTTCGAATTTGCCCAACAGGCGCTTCGTTACGGAGCCAAGGACTATATACTCAAGCCGATAGGAAAGCCAAAAGTGATTGAGCTGCTGCAGACCTTGGAAGCGGAGCTGGAGTTGGAACAAGCAGCCCTCCTGCAACGCGAGCAGGTTCAGAATCAGCTTTTGGACGCGCGGGAAGCTGTGTTTCAATGTTGGGCTGCCGGGTTGGACGCGGCAGATGGCCGGTTCGATCTGGGATCGCTGGCAGCGGAATACGCAGACTGCATGCTGATTTTGTACCGTATGGAATCCGCACAGGATGAAATGCAGTGGCATGTTGATGCCAGGCAGGAAATGGCCGCGTGGATGAACAGGCACGGGAAAGGATTTGTGGTCAGCTTCGGGCGCAGCACGCTGCTGGGTGTATTCTCTCCATCAAGCTCAATGGAGCGGGTACAAAGTCAACTGCTCGAGTCGCTTCCGGGCAGTGTCCAAGGGAAATCACAGCTCCAAGTATCCCATTTACTCCATACCTTCGGAGATATTCCGGATCAAGTCGCTGCGATGCTCAAGAACGAGGCGCAAATGGGTGAAGATCCTCCCTACGAAAATCATAATGAGATTATTGAAGTGTCCATGCAATATATAAAAAATCATTTCAACGAAAATCTCTCGTTGGAGAAGGTAGCTGCTGCCGTTTACTTGAATCCGGTATATTTCAGTCATCTCTTTAAGAAATCGACTGGGACCGGTTACAAGGAGTTTGTGATGCAGCTCCGAATCGAACATGCCAAGCAGCTGCTTGGCACCAGCAGCCTCAAAGTAACGGAAGTTGCTGAAAGGGTCGGTTATCAAGATTTGCGGCACTTTACCCAAGTATTCCGCAAGCTGGTGCAAATGACACCAAGCGAATACAGGGGCGCACTGAAGGAAGAACCTGGGAAGAGTATGCGTTGAAAAAGGAAATTCCCCATGCATGTTGACTTCATGTTGGTTTAATGTTCGTTTACGTCAGGGACGGCGAGAGCCGTCGCTGTTAGTGAATATAGTCGGTTCAAAGTATATTATGCGGCAGGAGGAGCAAAAAAAATGAAAAAAATAAAGAAATCGATGGTGCTTTCATTAGCACTATGTATGGGGCTGACCTCAGCGTCCGCCGTTGCCGGAGCGCAAGAGACCTTACCCGCCTGGGCCGAGAAGCAAATGCAAAGCTGGGTGGCAAGCGGGCTTTTGCAGGGAGATGAAAGCGGCTCTCTGAGACCCGGAGCTTCCATTACAAGAGCGGAATTTATTGCTCTGGTTAACCGGGTGTTCCGGTTTGAAGCAGCAGCTGCTCAAGCCTTTCCAGATGTGGAAGCGAGCAAATGGTATGCGGTGGACATCGCAACAGCCTACCATGCGGGTGTTATTGAAGGGGATGACAAGGGCCGGATGAATCCGCTCTCTGCCATTACCCGTCAGGAAGCGGCTGTGATGCTTGCCAAGGCTTTCCGTTTGCAGTCTCAAAACGCTGGTGCGTATGAAGCATTCAGCGATGCAAAGGATATTGCGGTTTGGGCGCAGGAAGCCGTGAGCGCGATGAAGGAGCAGTCTTTTGTAACAGGCAGGGAAAATAACAGCTATGCGCCGAAGGCTTCCATTACCCGTGCTGAAGCGGTAGTTATGATGGACAATACGATCGGCAAACTGATTGGCAAAGCGGGTACATATTCAGACACTGTGGCTGGAAACATGGTAATCCATACAAGTGGCGCGAAGTTAGAGGGAGCCGGGGTCGGTAAAAATCTTTATCTTGCGCCAGGGATCGGCAGCGGTGACGCAGCTTTGAGTCATTCCAAAGTAGCGGGCAACGTTTATGTGCAGGGTGGCGGCGATCACAGTATCACGATTGCTGACAGCACCATAGGCGGCAGTCTGGAAATCGACAAGCAATCAGGTGATGTCCGCGTTGTGCTGCAGGGCACCACTGTGATCCCGGAGATTGTTGTCCGCAGCGGCGGTATACTGGTGAACGAAATGGACAGCCAGCTTGCGAATGTAGTTATCGAGGCGGGAACGGACGGCAAAACTTTCATCGTAAAAGGAAAGATTGCTCATTTGACGATTGCTTCCAATGTCAGGCTCATTCTGGATGGCGCTGTGATCGACAAGCTGGACATAACAGCGAAAGCCCAAGGTGCGCAGATTGAGCTGAATGCTTCCTCATCCGTGACTGAGGTTGATGTTAATGCCCCGGTATCCATCACTGGAAAGGGCGTAATCAAGCAAGCGGTTATCTCTGTGAACGGAGTCACCGTTGAGCAAGAGCCGCAAAAGCTACAGCTGAAAAATGGAGTGAAGGCGAAGGTTGCCGGCACGGAAAGAACCAAGGATAGTGCGACGTCAGGATCGAATCCGGGAACAGGATCGAATCCCGGCAATCCCGGCAATCCCGGCACCGATCCTGGGACAAATCCAGGAACGAATCCAGATCCGGTCGGCAGTGTGAAGACATATGGCAAGCGTGAGGTTGGCGTGCCTGGGGCACTGCAGGATTATGATCGCATTTTAAGTGGAGAAGCGGTTATCGATTTCCGGTTTACATTCCAGCATTCGATTTTCCCGGTAAGTGAAAAGGTAGTGACGTCGGCAGTCGATGCACAAGGCAAGGTTTGGTCTGCCACAGAAAATCAACTGAAATATTACGATCCTTACGGCACTAACGCAGAGGAAGTCAAAGTTTATGAAACGGGAACTTATTTCGAGGGCTCGATCAAAGCACTGCTTATTGATGGCAGCTACCTGTGGATTCTTACTGATCAATCTGTTTCCAGAGTCAAATACATGTAACTTTACCCTACGAAACACTAAGGAGGATAACGATGAACAAGTTTGGAAGTTGGATCAAATGGATCAGCCTGACCCTGATATTGTCGATGGCTTTGCCGCTTCAGGCGTTCGCGGCTGCTGCTTATAAACCTGTCGAGCTGCGCTCGACGCTGCAGAAAGAAATGGCTTACTATAACACAACAGAGTTTGCCGCACTGCCTGTTAGCCAAGAGGTTAATGAGGCATTCCAGACTTCTCTGGAAATTCCGGACAATGTGGAGCTGCTGAAATCGATTGGTGATGCTCATGTTAAGGCGTTTGCCCGTGATGGCGACACGTTATGGGCTGGAACGGACCGTGGTGTTATCCGGTTCAATTTCAAGGAGAAGGATAAAGCGGACTATGTACAGTATATGAATGGTCCGCGTTATCTCTATAACAGTACTGGCGGGAATGACAGCGATATTGTGACAGGTCTGGCTTCAGACGGGAACAACGGCATTTGGATTCGTAACGTGAACGGTGTTGTGCATGTCACGATGACGGAGAGAACGCTGAAAGGCAAAGCGGATATTTACGAAGAGATGACCCGGGCGATCATTGACCGGCGTGGTATGACCTCTGATGGTCCTTATCAAATTGTAGATGGCGCCTATGTGGGCAACCCGGGGACGAAAGATAACGACGGTCTATGGACTGCGGAATATGTGCTTGGGGAAATTTACAGGTACATGACAGCCAAGAAGGAAAACAATACTACAGAGATGGCTAAGGCCAAGGAAGCGGCAACAAGAGGGGCTAAAGCAGTGATGCTGCTATCATCAATTGCTGGACGCGGCGATGGCTTTCCTGCCCGATCTTATGTAATCAATGATCCGAACAACCCATTAAACGAGCGGAATACGATCAGCGGCGGCTTGTGGTTTGAGAAAACTGGCGTAGAGATCGATGGCAAGAAATATGCTGTTGCTGTTAAGTCAAAGGATTCCGTTAAAGCAAGCAAATATATCGTTGACGAAGCGCATGCAGAGGAAGCCAAAGCCGCTTATCTGACAGCAACAGGCAGAAGCTATGAAAGCGATTATGGCGAGCAGGTTTCCCCTGTCGTGCTGGATAAAAACAATTCGAACAATGTGGTGTGGCAGCTAAAATCGGAAATCAAGGAAGAGCTTGACCCGATGCTTTCCAAGCTGTACACAGATGAGGGCTATACGGACCAGCAAGTGATTTACAAAGCGGACACTTCATCTGACGAGGTAGTCGGACACTTCCTGTTATTTTATTATGCAGGCCGCTATCTGTTCGATGGAACCGGGGCGGAAGACGAGCACCTGAAGAAGCTTACGATTGAGTTTGCCGACCGGATGATGCACCATATCGTCACCAGCGGTTTTATTCTGAAGGATGCAACAGGACTGAGCACCTCATGGTCCAAATGGTTTGCCGAATATTATTGGGAATGGGAAGGTCATGATCCTGCCAATGGGCATGCTTACGGATATGAAGATGCCCCGCTTAATTCAATTGAGCTCATGAGCTTTTTGAAAAGCTCGATTTACCTGACCTCCCTGGATGAAACGTACAGTGAACATAATGCCTTATACCGCCAGGTTTACGATGACCTGTGGAATCGTGATTATGATCCGGAAGTCGACGGGGATGGCAAAGGCTATATTCGTATGGCTGAGGATTACATCCGCCGCCGCTTAAACATTGTCGACGTTGAGTTTGAGGGTTACGAGGGGATGCAGGGAATTCTGGATCGCAGGGACTGGCCGCTCACGATTAACTACTCCGATGAGAATCTGTTCTCCCTGTCGTTTCTGCCGCTGATCGATAATGAGCTTCAGGAAAATCCGGATTCGCAGCGGGTCACCGATCTGAGAAGGATTCTGGATGACTGGTGGATCAATATGGAGCGCGAGAAAAATCCGCTGTATACGTTTATTTACCAATACACGAACCAGCATAAAGCTAATGTGGATTTGCAGGGAGCATCCTGGTTCCTGTACCGCCTTCCTCAGGTGCAGAATAATATGGCCTCCAACAATTTTTACCGGGATGATGTGCTGCTGCTGGCGGATTACAACATGAGAGACGATGATAACTATCAAACGAACCGGAGATTGGCGCCGGACGAAACACGCTTGATCAAGTTTAACAATAATCCGTTTGTTGTCTGGGAAAATGTGACTAATCAAGATATGTCTACCCCTGAACTGGTTACCTATAACGGAACTAATTACAATTCCGGGAGCATGTATTCGAGCACTTGGTTTACTCTCCCTTACTGGATGGGTCGTTACTACGGTATGATGCAGGGTGAATAAATAAGAGGCTCAGCACAGCTGAACGCCGGTTTTGCCAAGCGCCGGGTTTCCTTATGGCGGGACATTGTTCCCACGGAGGGCACCTGGCGCTTGCAGTTTGCCGGCAGCAGACTTATTCGAATTTGAATCAGGAAGATGAGAAATAAAAAGCAAGATGAAAAGGAAGAGGAAGCTGATGCGAATAGTTATGGGGGTTGACGGCGGCGGGACGAAGACACATGCCGTTATCGTTGATGAAAGCGGCAAGACGCTGGGGGCCGGTATTTCTGGCTGCGCCAACTATCAAATCAATGGAATCGAAGCTGCTCTCGGCAGCATAGACATGTCCATGCGAATGGCACTGGATGAAGCTGGACTCTGTGCGGAAGATATTGATTTTGTACAGTATGGACTTTCGGGTGCCGATCGTGAAAGTGATTTTGCCATTCTGAATCGCGCCTTATCCAGTCTGCCTTATGCAGCCTGGGATGTCGTATGCGATACGATGGAAGGACTCCGGGCTGGCGCCGGTGATTACGCGGGCGTTGTTCTCGTTTGTGGTACCGGAACGAACGCGGCAGGCAGAAGCAGCATGGGCAAAGCGATTCAAACCGGTGGCTTCGGTTATTTGTTCGGTGATGGGGCGGGGGCTGATTGTATGGCTGTAGAAACATTCCGTGCTGCGATCCGCTCCTGGGAGCTGCGGGAAATACCGAGCCGCTTAACGGCATTAGTGCCGGGGTTCTTTGGATATGCATCCATGGAAGAGACAGTAACGGCACTGCTCGATCAAGATGCGACAGAGATTCCGAATGAGCTGACGGTTGTGCTGCATGAGGCGGCTGCGGAAGGAGATGAGCTAGCCATACTGCTGCTGCAAAGAGCAGGACGCGAGCTGGGTCTGGCAGCGGGGTCAGTCGTCCGCAGGCTTGGCGGCTTGCCGGAATTGTCAGTCCTGCCAATCGTACTGGTGGGAAGCATCGTCCAAAAGGGGAGAAGCCCCTATCTTCTGGAGGCATTAAAGGAAGCCTTCAGTGAGCTGACCGGGCGTCAAGAGAATGCTTACAAGCTTGTAATTCCAGAGATGGTTCCAGTATTCGGTGCCGTGCTGCTGGCCATGGATCAGCTTGGCATCAAGGTGACAGAGGAAATGGAGCAGGCATTTATTAGTGGTGGAGGAGAGTATGTATGATGAAGCAAAAAGAATTGAAAATTGCTGTCATTGGCGGCGGATCATCCTATACGCCTGAGTTGGTGGAAGGTTTAATTAAAAGGTTCAGCGAGCTTCCTGTGAAGCAGCTGTACCTTGCAGATATCGAAGCGGGACGGGAGAAGCTGGAGATCGTTGGAGCGCTCGCAAGGCGGATGGCCGAGAAGGCCGGAGTTCCGATGGAAATCAAGCTGACGCTGGATAGGCGGGAAGCCATTGAGGGGGCGGATTTCGTAGCTACCCAGATGCGTGTCGGATTGTTGGAGGCAAGATCGCGGGATGAGCGTATTCCTGCCCGCTATGGCTTGATCGGTCAGGAGACGACCGGGGCAGGCGGTTTCGCCAAAGCTTTGCGGACCGTTCCCGTTATTTTGGACATATGCCGTGATATTCGGGAGCTGGCTCCAGACGCTTTTATGCTAAATTTCACTAATCCTGCGGGTATCGTTACAGAAGCTGTGCTCAAGTATGGAGGCGGTGTGAAGACGATCGGGCTTTGCAATCTGCCAATTGGCATTCGTATGCAGGTGGCTGAGCTCTATGGGGTGGACGATTCTCTTGTCGATATTGAAACGGTTGGCATAAATCACTTGAATTGGACGACGCGCGTCCATTTGGACGGAGTGGATATCACCACTGACTTTCTTGAGAAGGCAGCCGGGTCCAGCGGACTTACGATGAAGAATATCCCGGATCTGGATTGGGACGCAGGGCTGCTGAAAGCATTGAAGGCTCTGCCATGCGCTTATCACCGCTATTATTATATGAGGGACGAAATGCTTAGCGAGCAGTTGGAGAAGCTGCATACGGTCGGAACACGGGCTGATGTTGTGAAGCAGGTAGAAGAGGAGCTGTTTGAGCTTTATAAAGATCCGGATTTGAATGTCAAGCCATCTCAATTGGAGCAGCGCGGCGGGGCTTATTATTCGGAGGTAGCTGTCCGCCTGATGACCTCGATTTACACGAATAAAAAAGATATCCAAACCGTTAACGTGCGAAATAATGGCATCATTTCGTTCCTTCCCGATGAGGTATCCATAGAAGTGAACGCGGTTATCGATGCGGACGGCGCTCACCCGCTGCAGTTGACCCGCACACCGGGAGCCCATATCCGCGGCATGCTTCAGGTAGTGAAGGCTTACGAAGAACTGACTGTGGAAGCGGCAGTACATGGTGATTATGATACAGCGCTGCAAGCGTTGACGATTCATCCATTAGTGGGGACTGCTGCTGCTGCCAAAGCGATCCTGGATGATATTTTAACTGAAAACCGAAGCTATTTACCGCAATTTTTTCAGTAAAGCATTTTGACCAGACTTTACTTCGTTCTCTTGAGAAGAATGAAGGCAAGTCTGGTCAATTTTGTTTCAGGGATTTATTCGTATGTCTTCATGTTTTATAGTATGATAATGCTGATAGCTGTGTCTTAAAAGTAAAAAGGGGTTAGATGATGAAGCTAATAGTAGGATTGTCTGGAGCAACGGGCGCCATTTATGGAATCCGGCTGCTTGAGGTGCTGAAGGAGCTTGGTGTGGAAACGCATTTGATCATAAGCTCATGGGCCCAGAAAACGATCGCGATTGAAACCAAATATACGCTTGATGAGGTCAAGAAACTGGCTGCTTTTGTTCATCAGGAGGGCAATCAGGCGGCTATAGTATCCAGCGGTTCATTCAAAACGGACGGGATGGTTATTTTACCGTGCAGTATGAAAACCCTTGCTGCGGTCAGCCATGGATTTGCCGATAATCTGTTAGCCCGCTCTGCGGATGTAATCCTGAAGGAGAGGCGGAAGCTGGTCATTGTACCACGGGAAGCACCTTTAAGCGAAATTCATTTGGAAAATATGCTGCGTTTGGCCCGGATGGGCGTCGTTATTTTGCCACCGATGCCGGCCTTTTACAATAAGCCGGAAACGATTGATGATATCGTGCTGCACACCGTTTCACGAATATTGGATCAATTTGGAATCGATAATTCCGTCAGCAAACGCTGGCTCCATTAAAAAAAGGGGATGTTCCTATCCGTTATCTGGACATATCCCCCTTCGGGGATAGCGCCACTATAGTTAAGCTTGGCAAGCATGCAGATATAGAAACAAATACGAAGATCAGAGCTTTTTCAGCTTATTTGGCTGAGCATCCTTTTGAGGGACTGATTGAGCTTGTGCCTGCTTTTACTTCGGTCACTGTGTACTATGATCCTATGCGCATTCATCTTGTGTATAACAGGAGCATGCAGGCGGAGCGTTCGCGGTATCCATTTGAAATTGTAGAGGAATTATTGAAAAATAGTCTGGAGCTAATGAACGATTACGCAGTTCCAGAGCCGCAGGTTGTTCAGATTCCCGTGTGCTACGATGAGGAATTTGGTGTCGATTTGGCCCATGTGGCGAAGTACAATGGATTAAGCAAGGATGAAGTGATTGCTATCCATACTTCAGGTGAATATTTGGTGCATATGCTCGGATTCGCCCCGGGTTTTCCTTATTTGGGTGGCATGGATAAACGGATAGCAGCTCCGCGGAGACAAACTCCCCGCTTATCGGTTCCGCCTGGAACCGTTGGAATTGCAGGAGAGCAGACGGGCGTATATTCCGTTGAAACTCCAGGCGGCTGGCAGCTGATTGGCCGGACGCCGCTTACGCTGTTTGTTCCGGGCGAGCAGCCTCCAACCTTGCTGGAAGCAGGGAATGTAATTCGCTTTTACCCCATTTCCCGCGAGGAATACGGGTATATGAAGGGACTAGGGATATGACGATTGTTGTGCAAAAGCCGGGTCTGCTGACCACCTTGCAGGATGCAGGGAGATTCGGGTATCAGAAGTATGGTGTTATAGCCAGCGGTGCCATGGATGCCTTTGCCCATACGACAGCCAACCTGTTGGTTGGCAATGAGCAGTCAGAGGCTTCATTGGAAATGACGGTGATCGGGCCTACGCTCTATTTTGAGGCTTCCGTCGTTATTGCTGTATGCGGGAGCCCTATGTCGCCCACCGTGGATGGAATTCCGGTGCCGATGTGGAGGCCTATTTATATGCGTCCGGGCAGTTCCCTTCAGTTTGGTGCTGCGAGTCAGGGAAGCCGCTGTTATTTAGCCGTTGCAGGCGGTTTCGATGTGCCGCGGCAGATGAATAGTTATGCTACCTATTTAAGAGCAGGCATTGGCGGCTTCGAGGGGCGCGCGTTGGATGTAGAGGACCGCTTGCAGTTCAAGCCGGCGTCTGTGCTGGGAGCGAAAATTGCTGCTCATTTGGAAAATAAAGGGATTGGGAGTGAGTCGCCCTTTATTGCTGCTGCATGGCGCGTCTCCAACACGATTATGCCCGATTATCGGCCAGACCCTGTCGTTAGAGTGATACCCGGTGCGCAGTATGATTTATTCGAGCCTGAAAGTCTTTACGAATTAACGAATTCGAGCTTTCGCGTACAGCCTAAGTCCGATCGGATGGGTTACCGATTGGAAGGGAAGCCGCTGCAAATGCTTGTGAATAAGGAGATGCTGTCTGAGCCCGTTACATTTGGAACTGTGCAAGTTCCTCCGGACGGCCAGCCCATCGTCTTAATGGCAGATCGTCAGACCACAGGCGGGTATCCGAAAATAGCGCAGGTAATCACCGTGGACCTCCCCCTGATGGCTCAAGCCCAGATTGGCAGTAAAATCCGCTTCCAGCTAACCGATCTTCGAGATGCACAGGAATTGCATTTGCTCGCCCAATATAATGTGCAATTATTGAAAGCAAGCATAGATATGAAAATAAGATGAAATCGTTTGGAATCTGTTGATGGGAAGCAGGGGTGCAAATATGAAAAAGGAAATAAAAAGGACCTATGTGGACCTTAATTGTGACATGGGGGAAAGCTTCGGGGCGTACACACTTGGCAGAGACGCCGACATCTTGCCTTATGTGACCTCGGCCAACATCGCCTGTGGCTTTCATGCCGGTGATCCGGGAACGATGCGGAGAACAGTGAAGCTGGCTCTTGAGCAGAACGTGGCTATCGGAGCTCACCCGGGCTTGCAGGATTTGATCGGCTTTGGCCGGAGAAAGATGGAGATATCTCCCCAGGAAGCCTATGATTTGGTTGTTTACCAGATCGGATCGCTCTGGGGCTTTGTCCGTGCTGAAGGCGGTACGCTGCAGCATGTGAAGGCGCATGGAGAGCTGTACAATATGTCTTCAGGAAATAGTGCTTTGGCGGAAGCTGTTGTAGAAGCGGTTTACAAGGTAGATCCTGAGCTAATATTGTTCGGACTAGCGGGGAGCGAGCTTATTAAAGCTGGCGAGAAGGCGGGGCTTCGCACGGCTAGTGAGGTATTCGCTGATCGTACCTATCAATCCGATGGCTCATTAACACCAAGACGCCAGCCTGATGCTGTCCTGACAGATGAGCAGGAAGCGCTGCAGCAGGTCATTCGCATGGTCAAAGAAGGACGAATTGTATCAAGACAAGGTATTGAAATTCCTATTAAGGCAGATACGATATGTATCCACGGTGATGGTACTCATGCGCTGGAATTTGCTCAGACTATCAACGATTCATTGTCCAAAGCGGGGGTTATCCTGCAACCGATAGGGAGGACTGTGAGGACTGCGAGGACTGCGAGGACTGTGTCTGACGCAAGGCAAGAAAAGTTTTGAATATAACTTAGGGTTGCTTATGATTGCTGGCGGTATGAGCAGTATTAAGAATAGAGAGCAGCCCCTCCTAAGGTCGGAATTCCGATTTAAGGAGGGGCTGCTCTCTATTCTCATTAACAATTCAAATTGCTTTAATACTTTATAGTGATGAAATATCGATAAGGGGTGCTTAATGGGGAAGAGCGATCGGCCAATCCCGCACCAGGTTTATACTTTCACTTAACGATGTTTTTCATCGTTAAAGTTAGTGTTCGAGGTCAATCCGTCACGTTAATGATGTTTTTCATCGTTAAAAGAGGGGGATGACCTCACTTGGGGTATTAAAAGGGATTTTAACGATGTTTATCATCGTTAAAGTAAGGATGAGGAGAGAGCTGGTGCTTTTAACGATGAAAAACATCGTTAAAGTAGCAAATCCTTCTCAGCTGCGTGCGCTCTTCACTGCCAGCGTCTGCGCCCGCTAGGAAATCACATTGAATCAAGAGAAAAACCCTTGCTGGTTGTCCGTTTGAGCTTGGTGTTCGTGTGATTCGTGCGATTGTAGCCATTCCCTTCCTCCACGGGCCAACGTCACAAGTACGCTCCTCAAAGGACACCACAACGGGGCTTGGGCCTACTAAGGAGGGGGAAATTCCAAGCTGCTGAGAGGCAAGTTTTGATTGATTTCGGATGTCCTATATAAAACGATTGACTTTTCTGGTTATCTTAGGAATAATTTGGACATAAGACCGTTGGTTCAGCGATTTTTACGAATGAAGGGTTAGGGGAGGTCTGACAAAGATGTATAACATTTTGGTTGTTGATGATGAGAAAATCGAACGGGAAGGCATCAAATTTTTGATCAAAAAGCATGGGCTGCCCTTAAATGTGGAGGAAGCCGAAAACGGGAAGAAAGCGCTCTCGATCCTGCAAAGCAGAAAGGTAGATATTCTCCTCACAGATATTAAAATGCCGTTTATGGATGGGCTGCAGCTGGCTGCGAGCGTAAGGGAGAGCAACCGTTCGATCAAGATTATTATTTTAAGCGCTTACGGTGAATTCGATTATGCGAAACGCGCGATTCCTCTGCATATTGCCCATTATATTCTTAAACCAGTGGAGGTCAGAGAGTTTTTAGATGCTATGAATCAAGTCATAGGATTTTGTGAGGAAGAAGAGGTGGGTAGACTTGGGCAGGGAAAGCTGCAGGAGATTGGTCCAGGAGAAAGCCGCCTAGAGAGGAAAGAAGCGGACGACTTCTTGTTGGACACCTATGCTGCCCGCAAAGTGATTGAAGAAGTGTTGAAGCTCATTCATCAGGAGTATCGCGATGATCTTGGACTTCAATCCTTGGCCGATAAAGTGTATCTCACCCCCAATTATTTAAGCCGGCTGTTCAAGAAAGAAACTGGGACGAGCATCGTGAAATATATGACCACTTACCGGTTAGAAAAGGCGTGCGAGCTGCTTCGTCATACGAATATGAAAATAGTGGATATTTCCAATGAGGTAGGTTATCCTAATTTTTCTTATTTTTGCTCTATCTTTCGAAATTATTATGGCACAACGCCAGCCAAATACCGGGAGGGTGATGGAGCATGAACCGCTGGCTGAGCGCATTTAAGAACCTACGGTTCCGGCAAAAGCTGGTGCTGTCCTATTTGATTGTCATTCTGATTCCGCTAATGACACTTGGCCTGTATTCTTTTAATCAGTCCAAGCTTTTTTTGCGTATGCAGGCGGAGCAGGGGCTTCGGGCAACGGTCAGTACGATGGCGGAAAGTTTGAATTCCAAGATGGTGTGGTATGACGGAATTATTAAATCGATTGTGTCCAATGCAGGATTTCACAAGATTTTTAGTAATCATTATCTTGATTTGACTGTTATGGCTGAGGACATCCGCAATGTTTTGGAGCCTTACTTTAATACGGTGCTGTACCTGAATAAAGAGATTGAACAGATGACGGTATATTCGAAGGGGATGCCTGAATTCGGGGATTATATGAAGGATAAGGAGCGTGTTCTGGAGGAGGCCTGGTTTAACGAGGCGCTTAAATCTAAACAAACAGAATGGTCTTCCACCGGACAAGCCATAATTGCGGCGCGGGCTTTCCCGGATATATATGTGAACAAGAATATTTCCGTATTGTATATCAGGCTGAGTCAAAATCAGGTGCTGGCAGAAATCGGGAAAAGCAATCTGGACCAATACGGCATTGTTATTTCCGATGATCAGCAGCGAATTGTATTTGCCAACCGGGATACAGCCCATTCGGCGGCAGCCGATCGAGTTGCTTCAGATGCTTCAGATGCTTCAGATACTCCAAATGCTTCGAATGCTTCGAATGCTTCGAATGCTCCGAATTCCCCGAATGCGGCCAGTCGGGATCAATCGCTGCGGCCGGAAGAGGTCGTCAAGCTAAAAGACGGGCTCGTTAAAATAGCAGGTGTTTCGTACATCGTTATTCAAAAGCCCATTGCGCTTCCTGGATGGACGCTTCATTGTTATATTCCTGTCAATATGATTGCTGCTGATGCCGGTTCGATCATGAAGGCTACATTGGTTGTAGTTTTAATCTGCTTGCTCACCTTGCTGGTGCTCATATGGATTTTTTCGCATACGATGCTCAAGCCTATTCGTCACTTGAATAAAAAAATGATCCAGGTCGAAGACGGTAACCTGCACGTGGTGGTCCATAGCTCGGCCAAGGATGAAATCGGTGAGCTGACGAACCGCTTCGGACACATGCTGAACCGGATCAATGAACTGATTCAGGAGATGTATCAGAACAAAATTATCCAAAAAGAAGCAGAACTAAAGGCGCTTCAATCACAAATTAATCCACATTTTCTGTACAATTCACTGTCGATTATTCACTGGAAAGCGATTCAAATAGAAGCGGATGACATCGGGCACATCGTGACCTCGTTATCCCGGTTTTACCGGACGGCGCTGAACAAGGGCTCCAATGTGATATCGATCCGTAATGAGATGGACAATATTCGCTCGTATCTTGACATACAGTTGATCATGCACGACCATAGCTTCGATGCGGTTTTCTCAATTGACGAACAGATTTATGAATATGACATGATTAATTTGGTGCTTCAGCCCATTGTGGAGAATGCGATCGATCATGGGATAGACCTCAAAACCGAGGGACGGGGCTGCCTGACCATCCGCGGAACGATCAATGGGGATTACATCGCCATTGACATCGAGGACAACGGTCCTGGCATTGAACCCGGCTTAATGGAACAGCTGTTGTCTGCTCATTCCGATGGATATGGGTTGAAAAATGTCCATGAGCGTATTCGTTTATTTTTTGGGGAGCAGTATGGCATTACGATAGAGTCGGAGCCAGGAGCGGGAACCTGTATGAAGCTGCTTTTTCCAAAGTTTAAGGGTTAACGGATGACGGAGAATGGGTCTGATGCGGCATTTTGAAAAGGATAAGAAATTGATATATTTCAAAGAAATCTGATGCTTACAGCTGGTTTGCCGGTTGGTATAGTAAAGGAAGGCAAAGCAATAACTAAATCGTATGGAACAGCCTGACAAAGGACGGACAGCAGCCGTCCAATCATGCGAAACACATCTAGAGAAGGAGGAGAAAAAACGTATGGAGAGCACTGTGCCGCATTTTAGCGGTAAGACTGGAGTATCAGCCATACGGCGCAAGAAACGGAACAAATATAGTGCCCTGCTGTGGATGCTTATTCCTGGTCTGATTTACTTTTTTGTATTTCACTATGTTCCTATGTACGGGGTCGTAATCGCCTTCAAGGATTTTAAAATTACGCAAGGCATCATGGGCAGCGGTTGGGCGGGCTTTAAGTATTTCGCAAAAGCGTTTGACGATCCCCATTTTCTTGTCGTTATCCGCAATACCCTAATTATCAGCCTGTACAAGCTTATTTTTGGCTTTCCCGCGCCTATCGTATTTGCCCTGCTGCTGAATGAGGTGACAAGAGCGCCTTTCAAGAAAGTCGTGCAAACGGTTTCGTATTTGCCGCATTTTATTTCCTGGATTGTGCTTGGTGGTATAGTAATCAGTTTTTTTTCCATGGATGGTCCGGTAAATTGGGGAATGAAGCTGCTGGGATTCGAACCGGTTCTGATGCTGGCGGATGATCGCTACTTCCGTAGTGTATTGGTTGTAACCGATATTTTTCAGTCCTTTGGCTGGGGCTCGATCATCTATTTTGCGGCTATTGCCGGGATTGATTATCAGCTGTATGAAGCTTCTATTATTGATGGGGCCAACCGGTTGCAGCGGGCCGTTTACATTACGATTCCGATGCTGGTGCCCGTTATCGTCATTATGCTGATCCTGCGGATGTCCCATATTCTTGATGCTGGTTTTGACCAAATTTTCAACTTGTATAATCCAAATGTGTACAATGTTTCCGATATTATTGACACTTACGCTTACCGGAAAGGGTTAACGGAGATGGAGTACAGCTATTCAACCGCTATAGGGCTTTTCAAGTCGGTCGTTGCTTTGGTGCTTGTCGTGTCGACTAACTACATCGTCAAATGGATCGGCGGCAAGGAGCATACCTTGTGGTGAAATCCGGGAGAGGAGGAATTCGGGTGAGTACCATCCGTAAAAGGACTGGCGAGAAAGTGTTTGACGTTTTACTTTATTTACTGCTGCTGCTGATCATGTTCATTACTTTGTACCCTTTCTGGAATCAGGTTGCACTTTCGATCAGTGACGATGTATCCGCTTATTCGACGGGGATGCTGCTTTTCCCCTCAAAGATATCGCTGGACAGCTATGGGCTTGTCCTTCAATACAAACTGCTCTGGATTGGTTACGGCAATACGATCTTGCGTACAATTCTCGGTGTTTCGCTAAGTATTGTATTCACCTCACTCACAGCCTATCCGTTGTCCAAGGAAGGGCTGCCCTGGAACAAGCTGTTCACCACGTTTATTTTAATCACTATGCTGTTTAACGGTGGACTGATACCGAATTATTTTCTGATCAAAAATTTGGGTCTGTACGATACGATTTGGGCTCTGGTGCTGCCCGGAATGATTGGCGCTTTCAATGTGTTTATCATGAGAAACTTTTTTCGGTCGATCCCGGAGAGCCTGGAAGAATCCGCTAAAATGGATGGCGCCGGTTATATCCTTATTTTTTGGAAAATTGTTATTCCGTTATCGAAGCCTGTGCTGGCGACTGTTGCCATGTGGGTGGCTGTCTATCATTGGAACGCCTGGTTTGACAGTATGATTTACATTTCGGATACAAGCAAGCAGGTGCTGCAAGTGGTGCTGCGCAAAATCATTGTCGAGAACAATGTGGAAGATCTCAACGCAGTCCTCTATCAGATGGGAGAAAAATCGCGGTTTTCCGGCAGGCAGCTGCAGGCTACCATGATTATGTGCTCGCTTATTCCGATGCTGATTGTGTATCCCTTCGTGCAGAGACATTTTGTAAAAGGGATTATGTTAGGTGCTATTAAAGGGTAACTCCCTCCTAATAGAATATGATTGAATTTAAAATAGAAGAGAGGGTGTCAACATTGAAAAGCCAAAAAAGAAAAGTTCTTCAAAGCTTAAGCACTGTGCTGCTGGTTGCAGCTATTGCAGGATGCTCCAGCAATCCGAGCAGTAGTCCGAATGTAAGTACTACACCGACTGCTGCGGCAACGAAAGCTCCAGAGAAACAAATGATGATGCAATTCTATTCCGTTACACCGGAAAAAGTCGTGACTGACGGTTATGCTGGCAAATTGATCAGGGAGCACTTTAACATCGATTTTGAAGTCCAGCCGCGGAAAGGGGAAACGTACGTTCAAAATACACAGCTCAGCATCGCTTCGGGCGAAGTACCTGATACTTTTGAAGGATTGGACGTCATTAATTTCGATAAATTGGTTGATCAGGACGTATTGGCGGAAATTCCACCTGAGCTGTTGGAGAAACACGCGCCAAAATATATGGAATGGCTGAAGAAGGCGCTCGGGGATGATCCGTTACGGTATTCGATGAGAAATGGTAAAAACTATGCCATGCCGATTTTATGGACAATCGGTTCAAAGCGAATGGTCTTCGGTATGCGGGAAGATTGGCTGAATAAGGTTGGGATCACGAAGGTGCCGGAAACCCTGGATGAGCTTGAAGCTGCGATGATCAAATTCCGCAATGAGGATCCAGACAATAATGGAAAGAAGGATACTTACGGCCTTACGGGTGGGGCGGATAGTGTGGAAGGCTTCTTCAGTCCCGTCTTTGGTGCTTTTGGCCTGTATCCCGGCCTTTTCACCGAAAAGGCCGGAAAAGTGGTGCTTGGTGAAGTCCAGCCTGGAGCCAAGGACGCGCTGGAGGTTTTACACAAATGGTACAAGCAAGATCTGATTGATCCGGAATTCATCATTAACAAAGGCACTAACATCACCGATAAAGTGGTTTCCGAGAAGATAGGTGTCGCTTGGAACTCCTGGTGGGCCTTTATTCCTGCCGAAGCTTTCTCTGGAGGCGATTTCTACGACAAGCTGCTTGAGAAAAATCCGAATGCGAAATGGGCAATAACAAGTGGACCTGTAGGACCAAACGGTGAATTCGGAATTAACCAAACAAATCCAGTTGTCGGTAGTGGCAGACAATACGCTAAGAAATTGGAGCAAGATCCGGATAAAATGATCAAGTACATTGAAATCATCGAAGCGACTAATTTTGCCGACCTTGAGCTGTACGAGAAATTAAGATATGGGGAAGAAAACAAGACATACAAAAAGGTCAACGGTGATATCGAGTGGATACCTCCCTATGACAAAGAAGAAGAACGGATTAAATTCGGGCTTTCCTTCTTCAGCGTTCCGGGTGGCTTTAATGACTACGATCTACTGGCACCTTACATGACAAAGAACAAATACATGACAACACGCAAAGATATCGAAGCTAAGGTCAAGGGCAAATACGATCTGCTTTCTCCGATTCAACGGCCGGTATTCGCCGAATACAAAGACAGACTGGATCAATTCACGAAGAAAAATTTAGTGGATTTCGTGACCGGTAAACGACCGGTTGGCGAGTTCGACAAGTATGTAGAGGAATGGAAGCAAATGGGCGGCGATAAAGTGATGGCGGAAGCACAGCAAAAGTACGATGAGCTCTTTAAGAAATAGTTGATTTTAAATGATTTTAAACAGGTTCGCCCTCCCCTGACTGAGTAGTGGAAAGGCTAGCAGCATGGAAGGCATTGCTGCTAGCTGATGAGGAAGCTGATGATGATAAGGATGAGGAAGCTGATGATGATAAGGATGAGAAGAGGATGGATGATATAAAGATGGATGATATGGATTCCATGGTTTGCATGCATGAAGGAAATATAGGGTTGAAATTAGCCCAAAGCCACGTGGATGCCGTTAACCGCCGCAGAAGAATTCTTGTACAATTCGATGTGATGGGTGAAGTAACGGAATTATTCGGCATCGATATTCATAAGTTGATTCATTTCACCTTTCATTTTACAGATGAGAAGGGCAGTCAAATTGACACGCTCATATGGGATATTGATTATTTTATCCCGAAGGAAGGAAGCGCAAATAATCCGGGCATAAAGAAGTGGCATGAAGCGGGAATTGATGTTGTGAACATTCTTTTGGAAGAATCCAAGAAACGTGGCCTGGAAAATATCTGGAATCATCGTATATCTGAAGTCGACTTTGGTTCTAATGGGCTGGGACTTGGTATGGAAAGAAAAAACCGAATAAAGGCCGACCATCCGGACTGGGTTGTCAAGAGCTGGTGGTGGCAGGGCCTGTGGAATCTGGCTTCATCAGATTTACGTGCATACAAGCTTGATTATTTGAGGAAACTGGCAAGCATGTATCAGTTAGACGGTATTCAGCTCGATTTCTCAAGACATGTTCCATGTCTGCCAGTTGGACATCAGTGGGAAAACAGAGGCCATGCAACTGAATTCGTAAGCATGGTCAGGTCTATGTTGCTGGAAATAGGCGAAAAGCGCAGCAGTCCGATGCTGCTGGCTGCTAAAGTACCCGAAAATCTTGAAGGGTGCCATGTGGATGGATTGGATGTTGAAGCATGGGCAAAGCAAAATCTTGTAGATATGTTTACGTTAGGCTCAAGGACCATAAATGTGGATATAGCGTCATTCAGGAAAATTACAGAGGCCAAAAATATTAAGCTGTATCCAAGTCATGATGATCATCATGCAACAGATGGATACCGCTATCCGCCTATTGAATTTTTCCGGGGGGTATTCGGCAATTGGCGTCAACAGGGAGCAGATGGAGTTGGCACGTTCAATTGGTCTAGTGCAACAGCTGAAGTTTACGCGCAAAATGGTTCGACGAACTACTTGGGAGGACCGATTTCACAGCAGGAGGCCTACCATGAGATAGGCAGCTTGGAGACAATGAAATTCAAGGACAAAATGTTTGTTGTTGAACGCCGGGGTGGTTACCCATGGTCAGAAGGCTACTTTAATCGTAACGATGATGCCCCTCTTCCTGCGGTCCTGTACAATGACGGACGAATCACAGAGCTGCCGGTATATGTCTGTGACGACCTAACGTGTTATTTAGATAAAGTAGAAAAGGTACATATGCGGTTGATCCTTTTTGGAGCAAAAATTGAGGATAAAATGGATATTGTTGTAAATGGCGTGATAACCGAAATTGAATCCTATGACGTCGAATGGAAGGACCCACAGATCTTTTCTCCCCAACCTCAGCCTGCTTCGGGAGGGAGCGGTCACTATAAAATAAATCCAGAACAACGCCTATTAATGGTTGCCGTGCCGTTGACACCCTCATTGTTCAAAGTGGGTAGAAACTGGATAGGTTTGAGCGTTATCGACCGGCTTCCACACTACCCTGGAAATGATATTGTAGTTGAAAAGCTTGAAATTCTGGTGATGTACAAGGCTGAACTATAGAGATGATTATAGATGAGAAAGGAGGTGAGCATCTGCAACGGAGAAATGGGGACAAAATATTGACTCTAATCCCCTAAATGAAAGCGTTATCTATTTGTGGGAAGGATGGGTGGTACATGAAATTCCGAACAAATCCTCTGCTGCATCAAATCTTCGTTGGAATGATCATCGCCATATTACTTGCTGCCGGAATACCGGATTCGCGAGTGAGTGCGGCAGCTTCGTCCTCGAATGTAGCTGCGGGGAGAGGACCGCATGAACTAGCCGTAAACCCGATGACAAACAGGGTCTATGTCGCTAATGTCAGCAGTGACAGCGTAACTGTATTGGAAGACACCTATGGCAGTATCACTGAAGTGGCCACGATTGCCGTGGGAACAACTCCTTATGCCGTAGCGGTCAATCCGGCGACGAATAAAATTTACGTCGCTAATGTGGACAGCAATAACGTCACGGTAATTGACGGTGCGACGAACAGCACGTCCACCGTCACCGTGGGGACGAATCCTTTTGCCATAGCTGTGAATCCGGTTACAAATAAGATTTACGTGGCTAACGCTGGAAGTAACGATATTACGGTTATCAACGGGGATACACTAGGCGTAATGACTACATCAGCAGGGGAAAGCCCGTTTGCAGTGGCCGTTAACCAGGCTAGCAATAAAATCTATGTTGCTAATGTGGATAGTGACAATGTGACGGTCATTGATGGTGCGAGCAACACGACGGTTACAGTTCCGGCCGGTGCAGGACCGAATGCCTTGGCTGTTCATCCGCTAACAGGCAGCGTATATGTAGCGAACTTCTATAGCAACAATATTACGGTGATTGATGGTGCAAGTGGCACCACTTCGACCCTGCCTGCTGGCATAACCCCAAATGCAGTTGAGATTAATGAACTAACTGGAAAGATTTATGTGGTTAATGACAGTAGTAACAACGTGACAGTCATTGACGGCAGCGATCACAGCATCTCCACAGTATCTGTTGGATCAGGCCCTGATGCCCTGGCGATCAATACGGATACGAATAAGATTTATGTGGCGAATTATGATAGCAACAACGTGACTGTTATCGATGGAACAACGCTGTTGACTTCTACGGTAGCAGCGGGAACAAATCCGATTGCAGTAGCAGTCAATGCGGGGCTGAACAAAGTCTATGTAGCTAACTTCAATAGCGATGAAGTCAGTGTCATCGCGGAGGAGCCCGTAACAGATGCTGATTTGAACAGCCTTTCGGTAGATCAAGGAACGCTCAGCCCAGCTTTTGATCCAAGCATCAACAGCTATACGGTTCATGTGAGCAACGAGATTGCGAGTGTGACTGTTACGGCGGGAACCTATGATTCGGCTGCGAACATTTCAGTAACGGGAGAGGTATATGGGAATCATGCGGAGATCCCAGTGAGTTTGCAGGTAGGTGCGAATGTGCTGCCGATTGTCGTACATGCTGCAAATGAGCAGTCGAGCAAGACGTATACGGTAACCATCTATCGCGCTGGAGATACAGAGCCGAATGCTGATTTAAGTGAATTAAGCATTAGTGCGGGGAATTTGCAGCCTTCGTTTACTCCAGATATGCTTACTTACTCTGTTGAAGTTGGACATACCATTACGAGTATTAGTGTGACGGCGGTTACGTACAATCCTGCGACTACAATGAGCCTCAATGGTCAATCGTATAGTGGTGGTTTGTCTAGTCCGCTAAGCCTGCAAGTAGGAGCTAATCAGATAGTGATTGTCACTGCTGCTGAAGATGGCTTGACAAGCAAGACTTATACCTTAACTGTGAATCGGGGCGAGGCTCCAAATGAATACAGGCCACCCATTCCTACAGATACAAGCACAACGGGCACTTCGAATAACATGAAGGAAGATCTTGTTGATGTAACGGAGAGTCCAATTGGGGTAACGCTTGAAGGCGGTGCTGCAGTGGTGACTGTAACGCCAGCTGAAGGAACGAACGGAAAAGCATCGGTCACAGCCATGCTGCATGCTGACTCACTCACGAAAGCGTTTAGGATGCTGAGAGAGAAAGCACCCGAGGCGCAAACGATTATGTTTGAAATACCCGGAGCGGAGGCTATCCGTAACGTGGGCATCCCTGCCAAAGTGTTTATTATGGCTGCAAGTGAAAATTCCAATGCCCAAATTAAGTTGAAGGCGAACAATGCCAGTTACACAATACCGGTAAACTTTCCATCTTTAATCTCGTTCTTGAAGCAGCTTGGCGGCAAGCTGAAGAATGCCATTATCTACGTTACGATGGACACGATTGAAGGAGCTGCCAAGGAAAAGACGGTTGAGCAAGCGAGAGCAACTGGTATCACGATTGTTGGCGACATCATCGATTTCAATTTTACCGTAGAGGTGGATGGCAGTAAACAAGTATTCACTGACTTCGGACGTACGTATGTGAGTAGAAGTATTGTTGTCGCTGGGCCCGATACAGCAATGACAAAAGCTGTTGATCCAGCGCGGGCAACGGCAGTTAGGATCGATTCGCAAACCGGCGAACTATCTTTTGTTCCTTCTGTCTTTACAACAACGAATGGATTGACGGAAGTAAATATTTTTCGTGCTGGAAACAGCCTGTTCACGATTGCCGAGTCAAGGAAATCTTTTGCCGATCTGCAGGGTCACTGGTCGCAAACCGATGTGGAACTGCTAGCCTCCAAGTTAATTGTAAACGGGCAGACAGAAACAGGCTTTGTTCCAGAAGGTAACATTACTCGTGCTGAGTTCGTGAGTTTAATTATTCGCGCATTAGGGCTTGAGGGAGGCACCGTAACAACGCATGGTGATATCCAGACGAATATCCAGACCGATACCCCAATATTTACGGATGTCCGGGAACCGGACTGGTTTGCGGGTGCAGTTGGTGCAGCAACGAAGGCGCAAATCGTCAGCGGGTTCGAGGATGGGACCTTCCGGCCTAACGACACAATTACGAGAGAGCAGATGGCTGTGATTGTATCTAATGCACTCATGTTTGCTGATAAATCCATTGCTGTTGCAGGGAAGCTGAATCCTTTACTGGACGTTTTTGAAGACAAGGCATCGATTACCTCATGGGCAAAGGTCGCTGCAGCACAAATGCTTGAATCCGGTATCATGACAGGCATCACGGATCATCAGTTTGCCCCTCAAAAATTATCCACTCGCGCTCAAGCTGCTGTCGTCATCAAACGGCTGCTGCAGACAGCTGGATTTATGAATGTTTCCTTTTAACCATGAATTCAGAGATAGCTGCCTTATATCCAATTCACAATAACAGGAGGAATGAATCATGTTAGACGAAAAGGAACTAACAGGTGAGCAACGCCTGGCAAATGAACAAGAGTATGAACTGGAACAAGGGAAAGAGAAAAGTATTATCAGCAGAAGGAAGCTGCTCGCATCGTTAGGAATAGCCGGGGCTGCGCTTGCCTCAACGGGGCTTATTGGGGGAGCGCTTACCAAAGCTTATGCTGATCCTGTCGAGGGTCGTACGAAAGTGAAAGATTTAATGATGATGAATCTAGTGGTGTCAACGACAATAGCAGAATTAAGAGCGAACACCAATCCTGATGCCAACCTTGTCTATTTTGTTCGCGATCGCGAGCAAGAAGGGCCATTTTATTATGATGCAGCAGACTCATCCTCACCCGATAATATAGGAACTGTCCTTGTTTCAACATCTGGAGCCAGATTTAAACGATCATTTGATGGTCTGCTCAACGTTAGATGGTTTGGAGCGAAGGGGGATGGGATACATGACGATGCGGATGCGATTCAAAAAGCGATAGATCAAGCTCAAGCGATATTTATTCCGGATGGAACGTATATCATAAAAAAAACAATTCAAATTAGTAAAAGTAATACCATTATCTCAGGAGCAGGCAGGTCAACGACGACATTGAAGGCAGGGGTCGCCATTGATTACGTGTTTTTCTTGAAGCCAGCAAATGAGGCAAATAATTTTCCGCTCCAAAATATAACTATGAGCAAGTTTGCGATTCATGGAGCGAACCTGGCGAAAAATGGAATAGGCGGTTTTGCGTGTCAGAGTATGTATTCAGAGCTTTTTGTGATGCGGACACTGGAAAATGGTATATTTTTACATAAAGGATGGACAAGTTGGTTCGACAATGTTGCATGTATTTACAACGCAGGTAATGGTCTTACCCTTATTCCCGAGGCAAACGCTGTTATCATTCGAGACAGCAGCTTTATGAGTAATGAGAAAGCCGGAATTTATTACAGCAGCGGGGCAATCGTTGAGATAAAAAATTGTACAATCGAGAACAATGGCACGTATGGTATTTTAATTGAAACGACAAGTCCCACATCTGAATATGCTGGCCCGAAATACGATAAACAGCATGCTCTGAATGTAGCTATAACTGGCTGCTATTTAGAACATAACTGCCGTAATTTACCACCCACATCCGACTCAGCTGAAATTTATACCCTGTCCAATAGCTCTAATCTAAGAGTTGAAAATGTGCTTATCGAAAACTGCTATATCGCGACCCATTACAGCAGATATGCCTTTGTGCAAAACGATAGAGTACACATAGTTAGATGGAGAAACAATCATGTCAGAGGTACATTCCATAAAGTGATAAAGGTTGCGATGCAGGAAACAGTCAATGGAGGCGCAGTAGCAACGGTTTATGAAAATGTTCCCTTATCACAAATCGAAAGCGCCTACCCGATTACATCGGAAATGTTCAGCGTTACCGACTTTTCCGAAAGCGGAGCCAAACGAATGAGCGGTATTAATGTCGGTGAGCATCACAATAGCAAATCAGCGGTTGGAGATATTACTTTTGACCGCGAAAGTCTGAAATTTGGTATAGCCTCCAAAACGGATTCTGGTCGGGTTTTCAATAGTATTGCTTACTTGCATGAAGTGAAAAGAGCAGATTTATCGGCAGGACAAATATATGAGGGTAAAATCGTTTTGGATACAGAGAATGGTACCCCTTATGTATATGTGGGTGGAAGTTGGCTCGAATTGGCACATCAAACCCGCAAGGCCAGTAAAACGATTAGCGGCATCACATTTTCCATTACCAAATGGGGAAACATCATACAACTCTATGTATCAGGAACTGCTACAGCTGCCATCACACAGGATATAGCATTTACGGAATTCGATATTAAAACTGCGCAGATTATGAACCTGGCCATACTTGCGAGAGATGCATACACCATCCAGACAAAAGTAAGTTCAGCCATATATGCCAATATACCATCTGGTACAGTTATCGATAAAAATGAGTTTTCGTATATTTCTGAATAACATGCAGCCCAATTAAACACTCTTGAAAAAACATCGCCGATTCAGGCGATGTTTTTTCTATAAATTCAGCAAATGATAAATTTTTGCGAAGATGATGGTATCATCTCGCGTTAAAGCGATAAAGCTTTTTATCGATGAAACAAGCCTACATGATACATTTTGAATTTCCCGGGAAATTTTTTGGCACTAGTAAGTGTTACCTTTGCAGATTGAAGGAGGGGAAGTTGGTTGTGAATAGAGAAATAGTTATTGCTGCCAATTTGATCTTGAATATGGTGCATTAGCTTTTACTTGCTACTTCTTTTTCAAGCTCTGTGGTATAATTTTACTATCCAAAAATATACAGTTAACTCACTTATACCAACAGCCCAATAATCCAGAAAACGGTGAAAACAATGGATAATGAAAACAAAAAGGACATAGAGGATTATGCAGGTAGAATCCAGCAATTGGTACATCATTTCCAAAGCAATATACATGATCATTTAGATGAAGATTATATAAAATCAACCAAATGGTCCGATAAATTAGCTGATAATGTGGCGCAGTTTGTTGGAAGCTGGAGATTCATTAATATTTTCATCCTATTTTTGGCTGCATGGGTGATCTTAAATACGTTGGCATTTACTAAGGTTATTCATTTTGATGAACCTCCTTTTATTTTGTTAAATCTGCTCTTATCCTTTCTAGCTGGATTCCAAGCTCCAATTATTATGATGAGTCAGAATAGACAGTCAGCAAAAGACAAACAAGAAGCTATTATTGATTTTGCTATCAATTACAAAGCAGAGCAGGAGATTGATGATATGCAGGGACATTTGCACAGGCTTGAGGCAGATTTCGCTGAATTTAGGAATGAAGTGAAGGAAGAGCTGGCGGAGATTAAAAAGCTTCTGCAGGGGAAATGACAGGATTCTAAAAAGTTAGGTGGTTGGGACTTGGAGATCACACAAAATGGACCGCATTTAGGAAATGCTGAAATCATAGAAAAGCAGTCTTATGTATTGGTTGGAAAAAGGCTGCTCGCTCAAGTAGTAGATACTCTACTTCTCTATGTAATCGCTTTAATAATGGTCGCTTTTCTAGGAATTCTAATATTATTTGGTGCTGTTCCAGATCATATTACTGAATCAAGGCCATTCAATATGGTCACAAGTGTTGGTTACAGTATCGTTTATGTGTTGTATTTCTCTTATTTTGAAAGTCGTAAACAGCAAGCTACTTTTGGGAAACGTTTATTTAAATTAAGGGTAACAGATATTGAGGGGAATAGACTAAATTTTAGCCACGCACTACGAAGAAATTTTTTGAAAATCATTTCAGGACTTTCAACTTTATACATTGGTTATATTATGGTTTTATGTACAAGGAAAAAGCAAGGATTTCACGATATTATTACTAAATCTTTGGTAGTTGCTTCTCCGGTGGATTTAAATAAAAGATAGTGATGGATAATTTGATTGGCTTCTGGGCAAATGATGAAAATTATTCATTCACCAAGGGAATCAGAAAGGAAGCACAGATTTCCCTATCACCACTATCCCTTTCCTCAGAAAAAAACTCTATTGGGACTGTTGACAAAAGCCTATTTTACGAAAAATGCCTTTTAGATACCCAGTGTTTATGCGGGTTCTCAAACGTCAATTTCGTCAAAAAGGTAATCTGTCAACAGTCCCTATTGGCAGTCCTTTTGAGCGCGTGATTCACTTGGGCGATGTTTTCATCGTTAAAGTAGCAGATCCTTCCCAGCTGCGTGCTCTTCATTCCTAGCGCTGCGCCCGCTAGGAAATCCCCTCTTAATCAAGAGAAAAACCCTTGCTGGCTGTCCGTTTGAGCTTGGTGTTCGTACGATTGTAGCTAAAGAGAGGGAATGGCTGTGGGCGGAAGAGCGTTAGCGGACGCCTTTAAAGATTTGTTCCTACCTCTCATCTATACCATTCAAGGGAACAAATCTTTAACAGTGGCTGGAGCCCACAGCTATTCCCTCCCTCCATGCACCAACGTCACCGAACACACTCCTCAAAGGACGCCACAAGGCTTTTTCTCATTTTCTATTTTCGTCTGAACAGAGATCTGTATATGTTTGGTATAGGTGCCAGTGTTAGAATGCGAGTAGCTGATAAAAAGCAAGTTGAATGCTGTCGATTTCTGTCAAATGCTGCAAGGGAGCAGGTAGATTTGATGCTATTATAGGAGGTTTTGAATGCAGACACGTTCGAAACTACCAAGCATTAGTCATTTGCAGACAATCGCAGCATAAACATCAAAACGATTTGGAGGATGAGAAGTAGTGTTAAGACATTATTATGCTTGGAAGCAGAAACTTGCTGTAATTCTTGTTGTGGCATTGGTGCTGGGGAGTTTTACCAACATGGTGGCACCACGAAAAGCGGCTGCGGCAGATGCCTTGAGTTTAATCGCAAGTTATGACTTTGACAACACGGGTGGACTTGGTTTTACGGATGCTCGTGGTGGGTCTGTGCTTACAGAAGTAGAAGCCACAACTACACATGGCAACGACAATCAAAGCTTTGGTGCCACTTCCACAGGAGCAACATACTGGCAATGGGATACAGCAAAGCCGAGAGGCGGCGGGTTCACAGTTGACGTGAATTCGGATATCAGCACGAATTATTCCATTGGTGTACGTTTTTCTTATGATTCAATTTCAACTGGCTACACCAAAATCATGGATTACAAGGATAAAACAGCTGATACAGGTTTTTATTTTCTTAATGGAAAATTAAAGTTTTATAATCAAGGTGCTACAGGAAGTACAACCATTCATGATGGAGACATCGTGGATATTGTTGCGACCAGAAATTCAGCTGATAAAAAGTTTATTGCGTATGTGGTCGTTAATGGAGAACTTAAAGAAGAGATCAATGTAACGGATTCTGGCAATCAAGCTGTCCCTGCTCTTAAGGATGGCAAGCCCCGTTTTGGCTTCTTTTTTGACGACACTGCTTCAGCCGGAGCTGAGGCTGCTACGGGCGGTAAAGTGTATTCAGTCAAAGTTTGGAATGGTCCGATTTCACAGCAGCAAGTTCAGGTCGCTATGAATACGGGAGATCCAGATTTGAAACTAATGGAGCCTGTGACCAGGGAATACCGTCAAGGGGACGGAGAGGTCAGATTAGCACCTAACACTACCATTACGGGTGGAGGCACTTATTCCGATGGTAATTTAACATTTGCTATTGAAAATGGAAACGATCCAAGCAAAAAAGGAAGCACAACAAGCGAGAAGCTGTCGCTTGTACAAAGCCCGGCTGCTTTGACTGCACCAGCGGGAGCAGTATCAATCGTCGGCGACAAGGTTTACTTGGCCGATGGAACAGCTGCCAAGCAGATTGGCTCCATCAATAAAACGAAGAACGGCGTTGGCAAGGATTTGCAAATTGACTTTGCGACACCGTTGAACAATGGTGATTTCTCATCCGGCACAACCGGCTGGACGATCAATAACAAGGCCGTAACCTTGGGAGCTGCGTTAGCGCCAAAAACACAAGGCAAGACTGTTACAGTTACGGGAAGCAGCAAGCCGTATACGGTGAGCGGAACTTATACCGTTGCAGGTACGACTTACAATTATTCTTTCCCTACGGATATTAAATACAGTGGTGCATATGGGCTGAATGAAGGCCAAGAAAGAGTGGGTACTACCTCAGGCAGCTTCGTATCCGGTATTGATGCTGGTGCGCTTAAGCTTGAGTCCAAATCGATCAGTCTGAAAAGCGGATCGAACAAAAATAACGCCTATGGTTCTATCTTCGGTCCGGAGGCGATCAGCAGTCCGTTTACGGCCAAGCAAGGAGAACAGCTGGCGTTTGACTGGAAAGCGCAGGGCGGTGCGGATAACTATGAAATTTACGGCTATCTGGTAGATGTAAATGGCAACCATACCGAATTGATGTATGGCCGTGGCGGAACACAAGCCTGGACGAAGGCTTCTGGGGAAATTCCGGCTGATGGCACTTACCGCTTCCGCTTTGTAGCCGGATCTTATGACCAGTCAGGTGGATATGCACTTGGTGCAGCGTTATTTATCGACAATGTCAGGGTACTCAACAATGATGTGACGGCTGCTGTTGTAGCAGACATTGCGAAGCTCGTGACCTACGAGAATTCACCGCTGCCGAAGCCGATAAACGAGTCGAATAACTTACGGAAAATCACGGCAACTATTGTGAATGCCCAAGGTCAAACAGATAGTGACTTTATGCATGTAAAGCTGCTAGCTGATGCAATCTCCGGAGCTCCCGGTGGTGTAACTGGCGCTGCAGTATGGTTGAAAGCTGACGATGGAGCAACAGCTACAGGACAAGGACAACTGAGTGGCTGGGCGGATAAGACTGGCAACCATGTGTTTACCTTGGAAACCGCTAATAAACTTGTTGTTGATCCTGATGGCGCCAACTTCTATCCCGCTGTAGTATTTAGCGGTGGCATGCTGCAAAGCCAATATGGCGTAGCCATTAAAGAAGCCTTTGCCGTAGGCAAGCATAGCAATATGACTGGTGATGCTGCATTAGCAGCTCCAAAGAACAGTGGCACATGGAATTCACTTTTCAGAGGAAATAGCGGTGGAACCTTCTCGCAATTTATTAAGTCCAATGGACAGGTCGGGCTATCGCTTTCTAATGGGACGCTGAATTCAGATAACAGTTTGAACCTTTTATCGGCATCAGCGCCTGTAGGCAAAGCTTGGGCGAATGGCGTATTGGGAGAGCGTAAGGTACCAGGCTTCGATGATGTGGATTCCCGGCAGTTGCTGGTCGGCGCCCGCAGTGATGGCAATGCCAGAATGCAGGGACCTGTTGCTGAGTTAATCATCTATGAAAATGCGCTTGAGAACTGGGATCGTCTTAAAGTGAACAGTTACTTGGCACTGAAATATGGACTTACCTTGAAGACTGAAGATGGAAATGCAACAAATTATGCCGCTAGTGACGCCACGAATCTCACCAATGGCACACAGATGTGGACAGCTGGCAAAAATATCGGCTACGGCGATCGCATTACCGGAATTGGCCGTGACGACAATGGCTCGCTTCATCAAAAGCAATCCAAGTCTCAGGAGAACGGCGGATTGGTCGCCATTGCACTGGGAAATGACGTGAAAACGACAGCTCAGGACAATACATTCTCGGTTTCCCGCAATATGTCATTCTTCACGTTCAGTGATGATAATGCAAGTGCAGATTACAACAAACTCATTTCCACTCCACAAGCTGGTAACAATCTGAAGCTTATGGATCGTGTGTTCAAAGCAGATAAAACGAATTGGCCTAATACAGAGATTACCTTACAATTGGGTAATGGAGGACAATCCGATCTCACTTATCTCGTCATTGGCAGCGAACCTACATTTAAGAATGCTCCAGCGGCATTTATTCCGCTTGATGCAGATGGTAAAGTAACGATTAATACAGTGAATTTGGGAGATGGGGAGTACTTCTCATTCGCCCATGTGAATAGGGATGTTTTACAAGAGAAGGTTGCTGCAGTTGCAGAACTAAATCCGGCTGATTACACAGCTACCAGCTGGCTGGCTATGCAAAATGCGTTGAACAACGCGAATACTGTATTAAGCAACCCTGCTTCCACACAAGCTGAAATTGATGCAGCACTAGCTGCGCTGGAAGTGGCAAGACTTGGGCTGCTTTCGACATCCGCTACAGTCAATCCGGGAGGCGTCAGTGGCGCATCACTGTGGTTGAAGGGAGATGGCGGTGCGACTGCCGACTCGGGAGTTTTGACCGGTTGGGCTGATCAGACAGGCAAAAATGTTTTTACAGTCCATGGAACACCGGACTACAAGCAGGGCAATGCCAACTTTAATCCTGCAATTACTTTTGAGAATACAAGCAGCAATACCCAGAACCCGAACGAATACTTGAAGGGCAATACAGCGATTACTTACAAAAGCGGATATGCTGTATTTAAGCAGCGGGCTGGTACAGTCGTAGGCTCTGCACAACCGGCAAGCAATTATGGAACAGCGTTGTTCTCACAGTGGGCCGGGAAGCTTTGGACGGGTAATGGAGCGAACTCTACTTACCATGGTTTCGCCTTTAATGGGGCATCCAAGTATAACTTGGCCGGATTCGACAGCAGCAATTCCGCCTCGCCTCTGGGCCGGCTAAACGGAGCAGGACAGACCGTTCAAAAGAACAACGCATTTGGCCAAATCAACTTTACGCCAGTGATTGGCGGCACCTTTGGTGGCGGAAACTCTATGAATTGGGATCATTATAAAGGAGAAATTGCGGAAGTTATTCTATTCCCGAATAGTACGACAGCGAAGGATCAGCAAAAAGTAGAAAGCTACCTGGCGCTGAAATACGGCATGACCTTGAATAATGGCGGGACAGATTACTTAGCCAGCAATGGGATCAGCACGATGTGGACTACAGCTGCTAACCAAGGCTATGGCAAACGTATTACAGGTATTGGCCGGGATGACGGCAGTGCTCTTTTGCAGAAGCAATCCAAGTCTCAGGATGCGGGTGCATTGGTTACAATTGCACAGGGCGGCGTGATTGCCCAGTCTGTACAAGACAATACGAGTACAATTGACAGCAATTTATCCTTCCTTACATTCAGCGATAATGGAGCAAACGCGGCTTTCACTCATACAGTCTCCGAAGCTGTTTATTATGGACTGAATATGAATTCAATGGATCGTACGTTTAAGGTAGAGAAAACGAACTGGCAGGATAGTACGGTGACATTGAAGCTGGATGGCGCTGATGCTGCAAATAACTCCTTACTGGAGCAGTACTACTTGTTGGTGGGCACGGATGCCAGTTTCTCAGCTCCACAGTTCTTTGATCTAAATGCTGATGGTGAAGTAAATATCGACAGCAGTGTGCTGGCTAATGGCAGCTACTTTACATTTGCTAAGACGCACAAGGATGTGCTTAAGGCCAAAACAGGCTCAATAGCTTCCTTGAATAATAATGATGGCAGGTACACAACAGCGACATGGAATGCATTGCAAGATGCATTAAACGCAGCGCAGTCGGTATTAAATAATCCGCAGGCTACCCAATACCAAATTGATGATGCTCTGGATTATCTGTTGACTGCATGGGGAGAGCTGGATTCTACCAAGCCTCCACTTAAGAACAAAATTGATGATATCGCAGCAAAAACAGCACCTGGAACAGGAAATCTCAATGAACCTGATTATACCGCACGCAGCTGGAGTGTTCTGGCGGCGACATACGGGGTAGCTCAGGCTGTATATGGCGATATTCCGCAAAATCCAGCTGTCACTTATGGTGCAGCATTGTCCGCATTGGAACTTGCAGAGCTGGGTCTGATAGATTTACGTCCGTTAAAAGCTGAGAGAACATTGGCTGATAACACTCTAACAGCGGCTAATGCGGCCTCAACACCAGGACCGTACACGGCTGCAAGCTGGCAGACTTTACAGGATGCATTAGCAAAAGCGAATACAGTATTGGCGAATGCTACTA
Organism: Paenibacillus eucommiae; assembly: GCF_017874215.1. Lineage (GTDB taxonomy): Bacteria > Bacillota > Bacilli > Paenibacillales > NBRC-103111 > Paenibacillus_AI > Paenibacillus_AI eucommiae. The sequence goes on along the minus strand of NZ_JAGGLB010000001.1, from coordinate 543,088 downwards.
ATCCTAATATAGAAGTGACCCAAGCAGAAGTAGATGCTGCTAAGGCAGCTGTGGCTGCTGCAAGAGCAGGCTTGCAATTTATCGATAAGGCGCCTCTGCAGGAAGCAAAAAACCGCATTTTGGCAGAAGGTTTAGTAGAACGAAATTTCACTCCAGCTAGCTGGGCAGCACTGCAAACTGCATTAACAAATGCGACTGCAGTACTGGCTGATCCGAATGCGACAGAAGCACAGGTAAGTGCAGCATTGGATGCGTTGATTGCGGCAAGAGACGCTCTTATTGCAGTAAGTAACGGTGGCGATGGTGGAAATGTAAACCCAGGTCCGGGTTCGGGTATCGGCAGCGGAGGAGCGGAAGCTTCTACCAAGAAGGAAAAGATTACAGTTGATATCGAAAGCGGTGGGGATAAGCCTGCTGCTGTTACGAAACTGGACATTGAACGCACCACTTATAGCGATGGCCGAATCATCGATCACGCGATCTTGAACAAAGAAAAAGCGCAGGAAGCTGCAGATAAAGCTATACAGAACGGCGAACATCTGGCCCGTATCGTAATTCCGGATCCAGCCGACAAAGTAAGTGAAGTAAAAGTTGATGTGCCTCAGGATGCACTGGCTGTCCTGCAGAAAAATGCGATTGACTGGGAGCTGAGCACAGCGAATGCAAGCATCCGTGTACCTGCGGAATCGCTTAAAGGATTAACTGAATCCTTCTACTTCCGCCTTGTGCCAGTCAAAAATGGTGATGAGCGCAAGAAAGTGGAAGAAAGAGCGCAGCAGGACGCTAAAGTTCGTCAATTCGCAGGCAAAGATAAAATCGAAGCGGTGGCTCGTCCACTAACAGTAGACACGAACTTAACGAATCGAAGTGCAATTTTGACTCTGCCATTAAAAGATGTGAAATTGCCAAGCGATCCTCAAGAACGTGAAGCGTTCCTGAAAAATCTGGCGGTATTCGTCGAGCATGGCGATGGAAACAACGAAGTCGTCACTGGGAAAGTGGTTACTTTAGCTGACAATACCCTTGGACTGCAAATAGAAGTAGACAAGTTCAGCAAGCTCAGCACCTTCACGATTATACACAAGGTGAAAGAAGCTCAAACCCACATCCATTACATTAATGGCTATCCGGATGGTCTGATCCGTCCTGATGGAAGTGCAAGTCGTGCAGAAATAGCTACCATGCTGATCAATCTTGGAGCGGCCAAAGATGCAACGGCCAAAGACGGCTTCACTGATGTGAAGGATAACCATTGGGCAGCGCAAGCGATCAAACTGGCGAAAGCTGCTGGCTTGATGAGCGGCTATCCAGATGGAAATTTCCAGCCGGGCGGCACCATTACCCGTGCTGAAATGTCAGCTATTGTTTTCAATTACTTGGCGTTAAGCAAGACGAATCATGCAAGCTTCACTGATGTGGGTACTGGACACTGGGCGAGCCAGATGATTGCAGCCGTACAAGCGGCAGGACTAATATCAGGTTATCCAGACGGAACATTCCAGCCGGAAAAAGAAATAACCCGTGCGGAAGTCGTAACGATTCTGAATCGTTTGTTCCACAGAGGACCGCTCTACAATATAACAGCACCAAGCTGGCCGGATCTGAATGAGAAGCATTGGGCTTTCCATGAGATGGAGGAAGCATCACGGGACCACAGCTCTACGGTTCGTGAAGAAGGTGGAGAAGCGTTAGTATCTCATTAATAACAGCAAGAAGGTGACTAACTGCCTGCCCTGTGTTTTATCATAGGGTGGGTAGTTTTTTGTTGTATTTAAATAGTAATATTTACTAATAATAACAGTGATGAAGTGAAAAATCGTTTTATCCATCGTGTTAAATGTGAAGAGGAGAACCACCTCTATATGGAAAGAGCCATATGGAAATAGCTATATGGAAAATAGAGGTGTTCTCCTCTTACTTAAACAAGCGGACGCTATTGCGGCCTTCTTTCTTGGCCTCATACAAGGCTGCGTCAGCATCCCTAAGCAACGATTCGAGCGTATCGCTGTCTTCTTTGGATTGGGCAATGCCGAAGCTGGATGTCACTGTGATGGGTCCATGCCGTGTAATCAAGGGAGTGTTTTCCAGCTTTGTGCGGATAATCTCTGCAAACTTTCCTGCTTCATTTAGCGTGGTAGAGGGTAGGGCAAGGACAAATTCTTCACCGCCGTAGCGGGCGAACAAAATGTCAGGTGTAATAACCTGTTGACAAATAGATACCACATGAATGATCACCTGATCTCCGGTTTCGTGACCATAGGTATCGTTGACGCTCTTAAAATGATCAATATCGAACAAAATAAATGAGACAAGGTCATTCCGGAGATGGGCTTCTTGTAACAGCTCTTTGCTACGATGAATGAATTGGGTCCTGTTATAAATCTTGGTAAGTCCATCGTAATAGGCTAGCTCCTTCAGTTGATCCTGGAGCTGTTTTTGCTCCGTCACATCAATTAGCATAAGGAGGCTACCAGCTGGCTCGCCGCTTCTGCTCTTTACAAGGGAGGAACGGATCTGATAGTAAGCTGCTGCGCCGTCTGCAGTCCCAATCATTTCTTCATGTGTTCCGTCTAAGCGTTCAATTACAGGAAAAGGCGATCCTATAAGCTGCTTCCATACTTCGTCCAGCTTCTTGCCGATCATCCTGATATCCAGGCCAGGAAGCATCCTGCTTACCGCTCCATTGAAATCGATAAGCCGATCCGCTGAATCGAGGACGATAACGCCTTCCCTCATGCTTTCAAATATACTTTCCTTGGCGATAGGCACAATAGTCAGCATTCGTGTCGTTACAATCGCCCAAACATACATCGTGGAGGTAATACTCATGACGAAAGGAACCGGATCTATTCCACCTGGGGTCAAACCCACCAAATAAATAAAAGCCGAAATCATGGGAAGAAATTGCCCACAGATGAGCGTTATCAATTGTTTGCGGTAGGCTCTCTTGGTCTTCTTCCATTGTCTGGACAGCAGGACTACGCCTGCCAGCAAACAACTGAACGTGAAAGCACCGTGAACAATGTACCATTCTCCGATGACCATTTCGGTTAAGGGCAGCTCCGTGTTTTCCCTTAATGCCATGGACTTATAGAACAGATGATGGAATTCATTCGTGGACACCATAATCATCGTAATCGTGGGGATGACGAAGAGGAGGGTGGAAACCGTCCGTGAAACCGGCTTATCGATATATCGCAGGATGACCTTCAACCCCAGTACAGGAGCGAACGAGATGCCAATATATTCTATAACGGTCCATCTTTTGATTTCTTCAAGCGAGTCGCTTGAAAGCTCGAAGGCAAAAGCAAAAATATAAGTGACCTGCGCCGCAATATAGATAATAAAAGTGCGGGCCCCTGATATTTCCTTTCTTCGGAAATAAGCATAAAAGCCGAGAAAAATGCTGAGAACACCTGATACTGCGACAAGAGAAATATACATGGTAGTCTGTGATCCCATAATCTTCGGTCTCCAATGTCATAGATGATTGTTTACTACACATTGATGGTAACATATTGAGCGCTTAAACTGTAGATAGCTTTCAAAAGCTTAAGATAGTTTAAGTTCTAGTTTAAGTTCAAGCTTAAGTTCTCTGATTAGCTAGTTCCCGGTATAGTCCATTTTTCGCTGCTAACTCTCCGTAATGCCCTTCCTCGACGATACAGCCTTCTCTTAATACATATATGCGATGGGAATGTTTGGTTACAGCCATTCTATGCGTAATGAAAATCAATGTGGTTTGTGGCAAGCGGTCTATTAATTTGTCTAATAGTCTTTGTTCCGTATTGGTATCCAAGGCGGAGGTGCACTCGTCCAAAATAAGCAGGGAGGGCCTGCGAATCAGTGCTCTGGCAATACTGATTCTTTGTCTTTCTCCACCAGAAATAGACAGCCCATGTTCGCCTACCTCGGTCAGCAGGCCGTTAGGAAGGCTAGCTGCCCACACATCTAATTCAGCACAAGTTAAAGCCTGCTTAAGTGCTTCGGGATCAACATCTGAACATCCAAATGTAAGGTTGTCAAGCAAAGTACCACTTCGTAAAACGATATCCTGCGTTACACACAGGATGTGCCGGCGAATCCAGGACTCATCAAGCTGTTCCATTGGAATGCCGTTGATATAAATACTTCCAGAGGTAGGTGCTTGAAGCCTGAGCAGGATATCAGCGAGGGTTGATTTACCACTCCCGCGAGGTCCTACTAATGAAATGGCGGATCCTGCGGTGAGCTGCAAGCTAATCTGATTCAGGATTGCTTTTTCCTCATAATGAAAGGAGACCTTATCCAAAACCAAGGTGTTCAAACCACCCTTTGGCTCTACTCCTGTGATGGATTTGGCAGGATAAGCAATCTCTGCCACCCTTTCTATGGAAGGACTGGTTCTTTTAGCGGTCAAATACATCCCGTATAACGCAATGCCAAATGGCCTCAACCAAGTATAAACAGCAATAAATGAAACCAATGAACCTATGGTCATGCTTCCATCTGTAACCAGGCGTCCACCCAAATAATACATAAAAGCGAGAAAGCAGGACTGGAGCAAGACATCAGTAATTTGCACAACATTATCCGCAAGCAGCCCGCGTCGTGTAATGCTCCATTCCCGATGGAAGCAGTTCTTCATCGTTTCCAGTGCTTTGGCTTCCTGACCGGATAAAGTAATCCACTCAGCGCCGTACAGCATTTCTCTTGCTGTCTCTGTTACATCGGAGGTTTGCTGTTGCAGCTCTGCCGCTTTTTGCTTTACTCTACCTCCGAGTCTAGAGATGATAATTGCATGTAATACCCATAAAGCAATCATGGCAGCACCTAATTGGATATGAAGAAACAGCAGGACTATGGCTCCAATTACAATAGTAATGAAGAGAAAAAGCATGAAAAATATAGTGCCGTCAAATAACTGGTTAATCGTCCGTGTATCATCTAAAACTCGGGTAATCAAGTCGCCCATTCTTTTTTTCTGAAGCCATGCCAAGGATTGATGCTGTATGCCGTTATATAAGTCAGCCTGCCCCCGTCCGTACAAGCTGTATAGGAATCTGGTAGTATAAGTTTCTACCACTATCATTGCGCTGCCTATTATCGGAACAAGCATGATACACACGGCAACAATTAAGAGAAGATTCCAATTCTTCTGGGGCAGCACCCATTCGAGTATATATTTGGTCATTACGGGAGGCACCATAAAAATTACACTTCGAATAAGCACATTACAAATATTCAAAAGAATTTTTCCTCTATGAGGATAAAGTAATTGCTTTGCGTAAGAAAAAATGGCTTCTCTACTATAGGATTGCATCAACCATTGAAGCCTCCTCGTCAATCTCCTTCGCACCTGAAATCTCGTTATTCCATAATCTTGCATATAAGCTGTATGGGGCAGCTAGCAGTTGTTCATGAGTTCCCTGCTCAACAATTTCTCCGTGTTCCAGGACGAGAATGTGATCCGCATGCTTAGCACCAATAAGCCTATGCGTGACCGTAATTCTTGTTATATGGCTTGAATAGTCATTAAGTGCTTTATAAACTAGTGATTCACTGATATTATCAAGCGCCGCGGTAGCTTCGTCGAGAAGCAGTAAATCAGGCTGCTTTACCATAGTACGGACCAAGCCGATTAATTGCCGCTGCCCTCCAGAAAGCTGACTGCCTTTATCACCAATTACCGACTCATATCCATGAGGAAGCATAGTGACAATATCCTCGGCCCCAAGTGCCTGCATCCACATATCAAGGACAGAAAGGTCAACTTGGTCAACTTGTTTAAAATAAGTAAGATTGTACAAGAGGGTATTGCTAAACAAAAATCCTTCCTGTGTCATATAGCCAATCCGGCTGCGCAAATGGGTTGCATCTAAATCTGCCAGGGAATATGGACCTATGGATATATTTCCTCCTGTAGGCTCCAGTTGTCTGGTTAGAATCTTAAGCAGAGTGCTTTTTCCAGATCCGCTAGGACCAACTATCGCCACATGCTTTCCAGGATCGATGCGAAAGGTGACATTCTTTAATATGTCGCCTCTTTCTCCCGTGACACATACACGTTCTAAGGTGATTGGCAGCGATCTGAGATGGGACGGTTTATGTAATCCTTCAATGTTTCCGGGCTCTACTGGCAGGTTTAAGTAGGCAAGCACTCCATTCAGACGTACTCGGATGTCTGCTAATGTGACGTAAAGAGCGAAGAAAGAACGTACTGGAGAATTGATTGCTGGAATAAATGCAATAACGGTCATAAGCTCCCCGATAGTTGCACGTCCATGCACAACCTGCCATCCTATAAACAAAAATACCAATGCTGGAGCCAGGGCATCAGGGATACGCGGCAAGCCTTTATACAAACCTGTAAGGATGTCGTGTTGAAAGGCTAGGTCAGCAGCAATCTCCTGATTGTGCCGGAACTTTTCATACTCATGTTTTTCAATACCGAATATTTTAATTTGCCTGATGGATTCCAGCTTTTCAAGTAAGCTATGCCTCAGCTTTGCATCCTGTTTGCTTTGCTTTTGTCTTGCTCCTCCTCTTTTTTTACCGATAAAATGAACAGGGATAAATAAAGCAATGTAACAGCCAGCCACCATAATGGCTACGGGCCAATATATTCCGCTAATCACAACGATTGCAACACTGGCTAAAACCAGATCCTGTATAAATCCAGGAATGGTAAACAAGCCGAACTGCTGGATGACTCTCGTGTCCTGGATGCATCGCTGGAGCAGCTCACCTCTTGGCGTTTTGGTGAAAAAATCGATTTTCGTGCGAAATACCGAAGCAAGGGAATCTTGAGCCAGCTCATAAGTTAAACGAACCATCACCTTGTTCGAAATATATTTTCGCAAAACTACTAAAAATTCCGCAGCAAACAAGATAGCCAACAAAAGAAAAGAAAGCTGCCATAAACGAATATCTTGACCGGAAACTACACCGTCTATTATTTTACCTATCAGAATGGGGGAGACGGCACTACATACAACAACAGCTGTCGTTAAAAGAAGAACAAGACCAAAGGCCCCTTTATATCGCATCATTTGCCTAATAAAAAAGACATGCCAATCTGGATACTTCACTAGCAAAAACCCCCCTTGCCAACACATGAATACGTCTTTATCTTAGTCTTCTGCAGCAAAAATAGTCAAACAGCAAAAACACACGTTCGCACGCGGACCAGATTCCGGTTTTTCCCATAATTATGATATTCATCTAGCTTTTTTTGAACATGAGATCTTTATTTATCTCTATCATTCTCTAATTTTCGTAGAAATTCAATTTTAAGCTAAAAGGTTAATCTAATCGTGTATTGACAAATGGAATGGAAATTATCATACTAAATAAGTATATATGTTTCATAAGTGTGGGAGCGAGAGAGCGGCAGCTATTTTTTTTCATCAGTTATTGATAATGATTATTATTGTCGGCTTAAGTACATAGACTGTAGTTAGTCTACCTGCGAATTGCACGTAACGTTTCAACCGTTTTTAGTAAGTCTAAGTACTATTCATATGAGGTGAGCACATAATGACGGAAAAGCTGGAACTTTTTGATGTGACTATTATAGGCGGCGGCCCTGCGGGGTTGTATGCTGCCTTTTACAGCGGAATGCGTGAAATGAAGACGAAAATAGTTGATGCGCAGAGCGAACTCGGGGGCACAATGTTATTTTTTCTAGATAAGATGGTGTGGGACGTTGGGGGAATACCTCCGATTACAGGCAGAGAGCTGACTGATCAGCTGGTTCGCCAGGCGGGCACATTTGAGCCTACAGTGGCGTTGAGTCAGGAGATTGAAGGGTTGGAGCGTCTGGATGACGGTACATTTATGCTCACCTCCACTGCTGGCGATCGGCATTGGACTAAAACGGTTATTATGGCGATTGGATACGGCGGATTACGCAAAGTGAGGAAGCTGGAAATCGAGGAGGCCAAGGGCTATGAAAACTCGAACTTGTACTACACAGTAGAGAACTTGGAAGATTTCCGGGGCAAACGGGTGGTAATCTCTGGAGGCGGCGATTCGGCAGTAGATTGGGCCAATGAGCTGGAGCCGATTGCAGCCAGCGTGACGGTGGTTCACCGGACTGATAAGTTCAAGGGACTTGAACGCAACATTTCGCGAATGAAAGCTTCTTCTGACGTTCTCACGCACTATCAGGTAGAAATGCTTCATAGTGAAGACGGAAAGTCGATCGATAAGATCACCATCTGCCATGTAGAATCGGGGCAGCGCGAGCAGCTCGAATTGGATGCACTGATTGTCAGTCATGGCGCAACCTATGAGTATGGACGGCTTAGGGATTGGGGACTTGGCATCGGGAAAGACAATCTTGCCGTAACCGATAAAATGGAATCGCAAGTTCCTGGCATCTTCGCGGCGGGCGACTTTGTAAGCTACGGGGTCAAAGTTATGCTGATTACCGGAGCGTTCAACGATGCTGTGCTTGCTGTGAATAGTGCTAAACAGTATATCGAGCCAAAAGCGGCAAAAATGGCCAGAATCTCGACGGAAAATGTCCGCTTTGATGAATTGAATAAACAATTCGTCAAAAATTAATTTTTTAAAAACTGCAGCAATTTCTCCAATGGAGAGAATGCGCAGTTTTTTATGTTTTAACACTAGGATTTGGCGGCGATCGGTTGAAATTTATAAGATCTCATCATCGCTACGTCCAGGTTGTTGCCCCTTAACGCCGCGAAAAAATCAAAAATTAAGCTTATTTTCTGTTCCTGAAAGCAGCCTTTGTATATTTTCCATATGCCTGAAAATAACCATAAACGCCATTAGGAACGCAAATATATATAAATATAAGGTATTCGCAAAAACAGGAATAAATGAAATAGCCGCAAAAAGCAATGTAGCACATATTGTGCCTAAAGAAACATAACGGGTTAAAACTACTATTATTACAAAAAAGCCAAGGCATAAAAGGGCCATAACCCAGTCAACCATAAAGAGCACAGCCACTGCTGTAAGTGCTCCTTTGCCCCCTTTAAACCCAAAATATACCGGCCAGTTATGCCCTACAACCGCTCCTACTCCTGCCGCTAAAAGGCTTACGCAGTCTGCAGCCTCTCCCGAATAAAAGTAAACGCCAAGGAACAAGCCTATTAAACAGGCAATTATCCCTTTTAATATATCTCCCGCAAGAACAAACACTGCAGCAGATTTCCCAAGTACCCTCATAGTATTGGTAAGCCCGGCACTTTTGCTTCCATGGCTTCTTATGTCTTTGCCGTATATTTTCCCTACAATCACCGCTGTATTAAGGCTGCCTAAAAGGTACCCCAAAGCTAAGGCCGCAAAAAGCTTTAAAATATCAATCATCACTCTCCCCCCTTTCCTCAGCATTACAATAATATTCGGTGAATAGGGTGTTTTTACCTTCTATATTTCATAATTCTTCCAGTTAATTCAAATGAAAAAGGATGCTCCGGGCTACGTCCTCCTCATTATATTCCACTTCCAATTAATAATTAAAGAACATACGCGGGTAGTATGTAGTACTTTAAAAAGTGCCTTATCTTAATCTAAGCATTAAGAAAATGGAAGGGTGGTTCCCGGTTCACCTAACTGCAATAACAATATCTTCTACGCACTATTAAATAATGATAGAATAAGAAGAAGCTGCTTTTCTGAAAGAGTAGATGTGCACGGATCAGATGGAGGATTGGACAACATGTCTCTAACAGAGGGGACCAAGTTAAAGGAATTGCTGAATGGGACTGCAATGGAAGCTGCCCCATTTGTACATATAGCTATAGCGCTGGCGGAATTAGTTCAAACGACCCATAATCGAAAAACGATGATTGGTGATTTGAATCCATCTGGTGTTCGAATATTTGGTGGTCGAATTCAAGCAGAAAAGATTAGAGCAGTTTTGGAAGAAAAGCGTGAGCTGGATTACGCCTATATTTCTCCTGAACAAACAGGCAGGATCAACCGTGCGTCTGACGTGCGCAGCGATTTGTACGCGCTAGGTTTGATATATTATGAAATGCTTGCAGGGTGTCTGCCATTTCAAGCACAGAGTGCTGAAGAGTGGGTGCATGCTCATCTGGCTATTGTACCGAAGCCTCTGCAAGAACTGCGTCCGGAGACGGCGGGCTCACTTGCTGACATTATCATGAAGCTGTTGTCGAAGACGGCTGAGGAGCGTTATCAGAGTGCTTATGGTCTTTTAGCTGATTTGAAAAGGTGTGACTCTTCTCTGGAAGAATGGGGAGAGATCGTCCCCTTCGAGATTGCTCGTGCGGATGAGGCCAGCCGGTTCCGCCTTCCACGGACTCTCTTCGGTCGTGAAAAGGAAAAAGAAAAGCTTCGCGAGGCTTTCGAGCAGGCTCGTGGCGGCGCATCTGCGTTCGTAGTCGTTACGGGTCAGGCGGGCAGCGGTAAAACCGCTTTGGTTCGAGAGCTTCAGATGCTGGTGACCAGGGATGGTGGTCAATTCATTGCGGGTAAGTGTGATCTGATGAATCAGGATATGCCGTTTTCGCCAATCCTGCAGGCGCTTCGCAGATTGATTCGGCAAATCTGGGGCGAATCGCCAGAAAAAGTTGCGAAATGGAAGGAACAGTTAACGGAGACGTTAGGCCAAGGGGCTGGCGTAATCGCACAGCTGCTGCCGGAAGCTGGCAAGCTTCTCGGTGAATTTCCTGCTGTGGAGCCATTGCCTCCTTCTGAAGCGGCTGTCCGTTTTCGCCGTCTATTGCCTATTTTTATAAACACATTTGCTGGCAGAGAGCATCCTCTCGTTATGTTTCTCGACGATCTCCAATGGGCAGATCCTGCTACGATGGATGTCCTTCGTACGGTTGCGAATGACAGGGACCTTCATGGTTTATTACTTATAGGTTCGTTCCGGGAGGAAGCGGCGCCAGATTGTATGGAAAACGGAGGAACCCAAGGCGCGGCTGCTTTATGGATCAAAGATTCATTTTCTCTGCATAAGACTGGAAAGCCATTATCACTGCAGCATATCACGCTCGACCCTCTATCCTACATCGAAGTGAGACAGTTTATATCACATATTTTAAACGAAAATACGGCGCGCATCCGCCTGCTTGCGGAGTCTCTTTACCATCGAACAGGTGGTAATCCGCTGTACTTACACCGTTTTGTGGATAGCCTCTATCGCGAGAACAAGCTTTATTTTGATGAGGAACAAGCTATTTGGAGCTGGGAGGCAGCGGCAGTTACTCAAATGCCCGAGGATCCTGACATTCTTCATTTGATTGGGACACGCATTCGTATGCTGCCGCATGAAACAATTGAGCTTCTAGCCATAGCGGCAGCCATTGGGCACCGTTTCCGTCTGTCAATGGTAGCTCTAGTAAGCGGCCGCTCCTTGAGTCATACACGTAAGCTTTTACGTTCAGTTGAGGATGAGGGCTTACTAAGTCGAGAAAATGAAGCTGGTGAGGTTGATGAAGCTGATGCAATTGATGCGGCTGATGAAGTGGAAACGGATGATGGTTATTATACCTTTTTACATGACCGGGTGCAGCAGGCTGCTTATAGATCCGTCCTCGAACCTGAACAAGCAGGCCTGCATCTGAAGATCGGACGCGTGATGCGCACGGGCAGGTGCGAACAGCAGGAAGAATCGATTTTTGACATGGTGTATCATTTGAATTTGGGCAGCAGTGAGATGACGGATGAGACGGAGAAAAGAGAGCTGGCCGCCTATAATCTTCAGGCAGGTTTGAAATCGAAAGCAACAACGGCATTTGCGGCTGCACTGCACTTTTTGGAAACGGGGCTGCGTTTTGTTCAGGAGGATGAAAGTGGGACGGATTCGCTGGCCTATCGTTTGATGCTGGAGCTGCCCGAGTGTGAATATATGTGTGGACGCGTGGATAGAGCGAAAGATCTGCTTGAACGGTTAATGACCCGTACCACTGACTTGGTTGAGCGTTCCCAAATTTATTTGATAAGTATCGGAATGAATGCTTATTTAAAAAGAGACGATATAGCGGTGAATATCGGGTGGCAGGCTCTTGCCGAATTTGGCTGGAAGCTGCCGATGAAGCCTTCGAAAGCGCTTGTTGCAAAAGAAGTCGTCATGACACAAATGGCATTGTCCAAGATGCGAAATGAGCTGCCGCGTTTGCCATTAAATTATGATCCCCATTATAAAGCTTTGTCGGATCTGGTCATGGCGATGTCGACCTCGGTTTTTATAATAAGTTTGGAGTTGTCTGCGGTACTATTTTCGAGGTTCGTTCGCTATGGTTTGAAGCATGGGAACAACGAAGCATTCACGTGTGTACTTGCGGGTTACGGCTTGGTGATTTTCAGAAATAATATTTCCAGCTTCCATACAGGGCTCCAGCATATCGAAACGGCTTGTACCCTGTCATCCTCTTTTGAAAGTACGGATTTGCAATGCCGATTGCTGTACATTAAGGGTCTAGCCAAGCTGCTGCAGAATCCGGAAGAAGGAATGAGGTGCTTTGAGCAATCTATGCGCTATGGGATGGAATCGGCCAATTTGGCATTCGTTAGTATTGCGATGCTGACTTGTACGACCAATCATACTGGAGACTTACATACGTTGACTGCACGGATTGTGAACTTCGAGACCATGTCACAGAAGCTTGTAGATGAAGTAACACTCAACATATTTCGTATCGCGAGATGGTATGTGGCACAATTACAGGGTGAAGTTGAAAGTGATGAAGTCGTAATGCCATTGCAGAATAGTCGCCTCAAGGAGAGATTGAATAACGAAGTTTATTATACCTGTACCTGTCAGATCGAAATCGCTTATTTGTCCGGCCGGTATCGCGAAGCCCTCGAATGGGTAGAGAAAGGCAAATTCAACACTTTTCGACAGACTCGGCTGCAAGTACGCAAACAGCATGTGTACCATTCGCTAACGCTTGCTGCCATGTATACGGAGGCGCCACCGGAAGAACGCAAAGGTATTCGTGCCATGCTTAGTAAGCAATTGCGTTCTATGAAGCAATGGTCCGGCTATTTCGGACAGCAGTCTTCGGCTTACTTGCTCATCGCGGCTGAATTGCTTGGGATCGATGGAAACCGTTTGGCAGCTGCCAAAGGTTACGAAGCTGCTGCCCAGGAGGCGCGCAGAGAAAGATACGGGTTAATAGAAGCGATAGCCTATGAGCGGGCGTCGATGTACTATAGGGAAGCAGGCAGCATTACTGGTGCGAATGTTTTATTGGTGGATGCCTTCTCTGCTTATGCAAGGTGGGGGGCTTTTGCCAAAGCAAGAAAGTTGAGAGATGCATACCCCGAAGCGGCATATCCCGAGCTGGAATTAACGGCTGCCGCGCGGCAAGAGGGTCTTATGACAGCTGAGGAAGAGATGGGGCAAAGTGAAGCTGCGCGCGAAGTGATGCCTCATCTCGTTGACGAACAGGTTCTTATTCAGCAAATTATGGGGTGGTCGGGTAAGGCAGTCAGCCAAGATCACAGTCATGAGGTTAGCCAAAATGTCAACGAATACGTCAGCAAAGATGTGATGAAACGTTTCCTGGAATCGGCTCTACGATATTCGGGTGCTGAAAAGGGATATGTGCTTAGCAGTCACGGTGAAGGCTTTATCATGGAGGAGCAGGTGGGTGCAGATGATACCCAGGAAGAGGCTTCGTACGCTGAAGCTATCGTTCGTTATGTTATCAAGACTGGCGAACCGGTCGTGCTAGCAGATGCTTCGCGCAGCTCTTATGGAGCTGATCCTAATATACGTCGCAGCCAGCCGCAGTCTGTACTTTGTATGCCTATTCTTTTTCCAGGGAAGTTATTGCCATCCGTGCTTTACTTGGAAAATAACCTCATCTCTGGTGTTTTCACCAAAGAGAGGCTGGGCGTGCTGGATCTAATGATTATGCGGATGGTTTACCTGAAATCGTTGGAGGATTCCCGTGCTCAAATTAGTGTGTCAAGCGATTCGGGGCAGAGTCTTCAAGCTATTTCCTCAGAAGTTTCACAGCCGCTCATCGAACCGCTGACGAACCGTGAAACGGAGATTTTGTATGCGTTGACGGACGGTTTGTCCAATAAGGAAATCGCTTATCGTTTTGGGTTAACAGAAGGAACGGTCAAAAGTTATGTTTTCCATTTATACGGAAAATTAGGGGTTAAACGGCGTGCCCAGGCGATTGCACGAGCAAGGGAACTGCAATTATTGGGATAGTCTTACCTGTGTAGATATACTGCAAGCCAATAACGGAACCGTAAGACGTTCTGTTGTTGGCTTTTTTTATTTTTTTGCTCAGTCATAATTTTTAGGATCTGTACTGAAGCCCATGTGAAGAGGTGTTATTTAAGAGGAGTAAGAGGGCGTATGGATGAAGGTGTTATTTCGGGTGAAACGCTTGTTCATAGGAGATGCTCTGATTCCAAAATTCAGCCGCTGGCTGTGCCATTGACCAATCGTGAAACGGAAAGGCTGCAAGCGTTGGCGGAAGGCTTATCTAATGTTGAAGGTGCGTATGTGAAGCTCCCATGAAAATCCCGGGACATTCGCACCTCGAAATTTGTCGAAAACCATAATATTTATTGTGCCTAGACAAAAGTCAACTACTAATCTATAGTTTTAGGTAGCATATATATTGGAAAAGTGCTTAAATGATGCCCTTATGTGATTAATTGTGCGCATTTCCGCTGTCGCACCCCGTATGGGGTGTGTGAATTTAGGCTTATCTCATGGAGCAAGTCATAGGCAAATGCCATACCAGTATTAAGTTTCAAAAGTTCAGAAACTGGAAATAAACATCAGAAGTTCTGCATCACGGAACTGTTATGGACGCATTGCATTGTCATGACACCACGCTTTATGTTATATTAAAAACATTAATGTGAAGGAGGTGAGGTAGGTGAATCACCAAATGGTCAACAACCGTATTAGCCAGCTGCCGATTGCTATGGCTGGCATTGTTCATGCCTTTTCCGCGAATGGGATAAGTATGTCCAGTTTCAATAATACGTTTGAACCATTCGTGAGAAGACGCCTACCTTAACCACAACGGATAGTTTTACCATCCTGAGGGTCGCGGGCTTGTTGCTGCGGCTCTTTTTGTGCATCAAGTTAGGGTTTTCATCTAATAGGAGGCTCTTAAAATGATAATAGTTAACGTTCAACAGATAAAGAAATACCATGCAGCAAACCTTATTTTGGACGGGGTGACGCTTCAACTCCAAGAGGGCGAGAAGGTTGGCCTGATCGGCCGCAATGGTAGTGGGAAATCAACTTTGCTTCGATTAATTGCGGGTCTTGAGCAGATAGATGAAGGTATGCTAACGATTAAGAAGGATTTGCAAATTGGGTATTTGCCACAAATCCCTGCCGAGTTCGATGAACTGACCGTATATGAAGTTCTGGCGTATGGTTATCGGGAGCTGATGGTCATCAAACAGGAAATGTCAGTGATGGAACAGCAGATGTCCAGTCCTGAGGCGGCGGGTAATCCGAAAAAGATGGAGCGGCTGCTCACGGCATATGCGCTGGTTCAAGAGCGGTTTGAGCAAAGTGGCGGCTATGAGATGGATACGGCTATTGATCAAGTCGCGAGCGGCTTGCAAATGGAGCGAAGCCTTTATCAGCGGAATTTCGGTGGCTTGTCAGGTGGAGAGAAGACACGTATTGTTTTGGCGTCCCAATTGGTTACCCGTCCAGCTTTGCTGCTTTTGGATGAGCCGACGAATCATCTGGATCTCAAAGGTATAGAGTGGCTGGAGCAGTTTCTGCGGCGATATGATGGCGCGTGTATCATAGTGTCGCACGACCGTTATTTTCTCGATGCCGTCGGCACGAAAATGATCGAATTGGAGGACGGTGAGGCTCATACGTATTTTACCAACTACAGCGGATATATGAAGGAGAAGGAAGAGCGTCTTCTTCAGCAGTTCGCGCAGTTCCAAGAGCAGCAGAAGGTGATAAAAAAAATGAAAGAAACGATCCGCCAGCTGGAAGAATGGGGGCGTATTGCAGGAAATGAGAAATTTTTCAAACGGGCAGCTTCGATTCGAAAAGCTCTGGAGAGGATGGAGGCGGTAAAGCGTCCAGTCCTGGAGCGGAAAACAGCAGATTTCGACCTGTCCCCACTTGATCGGTCTGGCCGTAAGGTCATCGCTTTTGAAGCCGTGACGAAGCAATATGCGGATCGTGCGATTTTGGACGGAGCTGAGGGAAGTTTGTTGTATGGCGAGAAGGTCGTGCTGCTCGGGGAAAATGGTTCAGGGAAAACGACGCTTTTCAAGCTGCTTTTGGGTGATGACGTGCCAGATGCAGGTGTAGTGGAGCAAGGGGCGCGTGTGGAAATCGGTTATTTGGCTCAGCAGGAGCCAGTAAGAGATAACAAGCTGACTGTACTGGAATTTTTCCGCAAGGAGGGTGGTTTGGAGGAGGGCGAAGCGCGGAACGTGCTGGCCAAATATTTGTTCTATGGCGCTGATGTTTTCAAGCCCTTACAGATGCTCTCCGGCGGAGAATGGTCTCGTCTGAGGCTAGCTTTACTGGTGAGACGCAAGCCGAACCTGCTTCTGCTGGATGAACCGACGAATCATCTTGACGTAGCTTCTCGCGAAGCCTTGGAGGAGGGGCTGGAGGATTATCCGGGAACGGTGCTGGCGATTTCCCATGATAGATATTTTATTAATCGCCTGGCGAAAAGCGTATGGGAGCTCAAGCAAGGCAGGATTACCAAGTATCTCGGCAATTATGATAATTATAAGGAGAAGCATGGTGAATCTTCGTCGCAAGCACCGCTCTTGAATGAAGGGAAGACTTCCGCGGCAGCAGTACCGGGAACAAAAGTGATTGGAAGCAGCAGCCTAGAACGCACAAACGAGCGGAGACGTGAACAGCTAGAGCATGAGATTGCTGTGCTTGAAGCAGAGCTAGCTCGAGCAGATGAAGAGCTGCACCATTTAGATCGTATTGGCGATACTGCTCAGCTTGAGATAAGTTGGCAAGAACGGGAGAAAAAGCAATCGCAGCTGGATGCACTTTTGGAATTGTGGATGGAACTGTCGAGTTGAGGGTATGACCAAATGATTTTAGATTAATAAGAGGACAGATTAATAAGAGGACAAATTAAGAGGATGGAACATAAGAGAGGAGCGCCGCTCCCCTCTTTCTTTTTGAACAAACTTACAGCTATAACTCTGAAGGTAAGCCATGAAGATACATCATCTTACAATCTGTATTTTGAAGCAAGACCGCCGTTGTTTTTTTATTTGGTGTCTTGTAAATTACAGGATAATCCTGCTCTTCGTATACTTCTCGGATAGGAAAAGCCAATTTCTCTTCTTCTAGTGAGAACTGGGCATCCACCCCCGCTTTATTTCCACGTGCATCTAAACGAATCCATTTCCCAATTGATCTAAGATAAACGGCATTTAACGCATGGATAACGTAACCTGTATCAGGAGTATCGCCTAATGTTAGACGCTGGTAACAGAAACCAGTGGGTATGCCTTGGCACCTTAATAAGGCACATAATAAGTTTGATTTTGCATAACAGATACCTTCTTGGTAAAAAAGGACTTCTGAGGCACTGCATGTAATGCGCGAGCTTTGAATATCCCAGGAATGAGGTATGAAATCACGAACAAATTCAAAAGCGGACTTAATAAATCCAATTTCATCCAAGGATTGGCTGTACAATTCCTTTGCTTTATTTTTAATTAAGTAATGACTATGGTTAACATCTTCGGTTTCAACTAAATAATCATCCAAAGAATTGGATTCACATATCAAGTTCATTTTTCTCTTCCTGAGTTGTTTATTAGCATCACATTCATTTAATCAACGCCCATTTCTTGTACACGGGTAAGTTGCTGCAGAATTTCGAGCAGCTGGCCGCGCCCCTCTGGAGGTAAAGATGCCAGGACGATCTCAGCCGATTCGCTCATTGCGGCCCGGGCTTTTAAGATAAGGGGAGGGGCATCATCGAATTGGGTTACGGTACGCGGCTTAATGCCCAATTTAGTGGAAATATCACTCATACGTATTTTTTCGGCTTCCGACATCAGGCCTAGATGATCGGGTCGCAGCATGAAGCCGACAATGATCACGACAAACCATTAGAACGTGGCTTGTCTAGTGAAACAAGAATCTGGAGTGAGAACCAAAGGATACCATACTATTTCCTGAGTTGGTTATTTTTCTACCCTAGAACTTTTCACTGTCCAAATAATGTGTATTCTCGTATTAGTTGTTTATAATTTTAAATAACTTCAAGATAAGAAAATGGTGGATCAAAATATTAAGAGGACATTGATATTTAGGGAATAAATCTCGTACATATACCGATAAATGATAAAATGGAAGGGTTCAACTCCGATAAATGTTATAAAAGAGAAATTGAAAAAATCTATAAAATGACACAGCAGAGATTGATGTTCCCTATGCGCAAGCATTTCTCCTCAGGCATATTCGGGGCGATCTGGCTGAGTATCCTCCATTCTTGTGGAAGTAGGTCTTGTCATGTTAATCCGGATTACTTATGATATAGGTACAACAAGTAAAGAAGGCAAAAGACGACTGATTCAAATATCCAAAAAATGTATGGGTCATGGCCAAAGAGTTCAGAAATTTGTGTTTGATTGTATTCCCGATTCGACGCAGTTCCGCCGCTTAAAGCATGAATTAGAAGAACTGATAAAACAGACAGCTTGCGATTTTATAAACTTGGGGATAAATACAAAACAAAAGCTGAGCAAGTTGGCGTAAAAACCTCCTATGGTATGGAAATTCCACTATTTCTCTAAGGTACATTTAGAGGTGCGAATGTGAAGCTCCCATGAAATCCTTGAGTCCTTCGCACCTCGAAATTTGTCGAAAACCATGAATGAGCTTGTTTCGATAAAAGTCAATCATGGATTCATAGTTTTTTAGTATTATTTTTTGGAAATGTACTTGATTTATGCCTTTCTTGGATTAATTGTGCGCATTTCCGCTGTCGCACCCTGTATGGGGTGCGTGGATTGAAATATGTAACAACACCCCCTATTTTCTTGGGAAATATGTCACACCCCGAGTGCGTAAAGCTGAGTATAGAATGTGCGCTTGAAAATTGCTATAATGGGGGCAGAAACCGAGGTGAATGCTATGGCGAAGAGAAAAAATCCTCCTGCTCCAAAACCTGCTTCCCAAGACCAACCTGCCACTTTAAAGGATCTATTAAGTCCTGAAATTCTAGGCAAACTGAAAGCTCAAGCCGATGAATTAAAGGCTGTTGAAAATAAGAAGACAGAGCTGATAAGGACCCAGGCGGAAGAAGCCCGAAAGGCGGAACAGAAAAGGCTGGAGAATGATTTTGAGCATCTCCTGAACAACAGTAATCTGGACTGGCGAAAAAATAAGTAGGTTTAAACTAATAATCAGGATTATTCTCTCCCAAGCGGCCTCTCATTACGGGAGGTTTTTTTAATTCGGATATTTAAGCATTTACTCAATGTCGCTTCATTTATTGACGAATTATGTCGATATATACAGCAAGAACAACAGGGGGTGCAATTACATGAAAAACAAAAATGGGATTTCTTTGACACTTAAAATGATATCATCTCTAGCAGCACTTCTAGTAGTTATTTTTATTGTTCTTGTGCTTGTAAATCTCAATCAGCTTAAGACCGTAAGTGTTAGTATGGGAGAGGTCGAGGCGAAGCATGCGGCTCAAAGCTTTTCAGAGGAATTTAGTCAAAAGCTGGCAGGGCTTAAACAGGAAATGGATATGCTGGCTTTGGTTCTACGTAATGCCAAGGTTGCACAATCTTATTCCCGTGCTGAAGTGGTAGATCTGTTGAAGCAAATGCTGGAGGCTCATCCTGACATTCTTGCAACGTATACGTTATGGGAGCCTAATGCTTTCGACGGCAAGGATGCGGAGCATAAGAATAAATCTCCATACGATGATGAGACTGGACGATTGATTCCCTACGTTTTCAGAAGTGGTGACTCGATCCAGGTTGAGCAGCTTAAGGGCTATGAGGCTCAGGGAATTGGAGATTTTTATTTAATCCCAAAGAAGAGCAAGAAAGTAACGTTGATGGAGCCCTATACGTATGAAGTTGGCGGGCAAACGGTTCCGATGACATCGCTGCTCGTACCTATCCTCGATAAGAATGATAGCTTTCTGGGTATGGTGGGAGTAGACATTGCGCTGGATTCGCTGCAGAAGGAAGCGGCGGAGCAGGATCCGTTAGGCGGGTACGTGACTGTGATTTCCGAAGCAGGAAACTATGTCGTCAATCCGGTGCAGCCCGAGCGCATTTTTCAGCCTTACGGAGACGCTCCGGAGAAGGCAGCGTTGTTCACCAATTTGACTTCCGGGAACGCGGAGCAAGGCTATATTTTCGACGCACATGGTGATAAAGCCCTGAGTGTGTTCATACCTGTTCGGATAGAGGGCAGTGACAATGTCATGTATGTGGAAACTGTTGTTCCGGAGAAGGAAATTCTTAAATCCTACAATGAAAGTAAAGTAACATCGCTGATTATTAGCATTGTTTCTATGATCGTACTGGGCATTGTACTCGCATTTCTAATCCGGATGATGATCATTCGCCATGTGCATACGTTAGTCAGGAGCGTGCAAAAAATGGCGGAAGGGGATCTGACGCAAAAGGTGGAGATGAGAAGCAGGGATGAATTCGGTCAGCTTGCAGACAGTTTTAATCACATGACTGAAGAACTGCGGGGGATGTTTCATCATGTTTCCGATCTATCCATGTCGGTTGGAGCTACTTCCGAGCAGCTGACCGCAAGCGCAGAGCAGACGTCTCAAGCATCGGAGATGATCGCCCGTGCCAGCGAAGAGGTGGCTGCAGGCTCGGAAACGCAAAATCGGTACGCTGGAGAAACAGCTAAAGCAATGGCCGAAATGTCAATTGGCATCGAGAGAATCGCTGCATCTTCATCTGCAGTTTCTTCATCTGTGCAAGATGTACGGCATCATACGGAGCTGGGAAATACCCGCATGCGTGAAGCCGGGGAAGAGATGACGAGGGTGAGAAGCACGGTCGCTGAAGCGGAACAGGTTATCGAGAACCTGGGGAAACGTTCGAAGGAAATCGGAGGCATTGTCAGCCTGATTTCCCAGATTAGCAATCAGACCAATCTTCTGGCATTGAACGCCAATATTGAAGCGGCCAGGGCAGGAGAACATGGACGGGGCTTCGCCGTCGTTGCTGCTGAAGTTCGCAAGCTTGCCGATCAGACTTCTAGGGCGGCTGAAGAGATTACGGGACTGATCGATCAAGTACAGGACGATACGGAGAATGCTTCCCGAATGATGAAGCTGGGTACGAGCGAAGTGAGAGCGGGTGAGCAATACGTCGTTGAAAGTGCGGCTTTGTTCCAGACGGTAGCAGAAGAAATGCTTCGAGTTGGCGATCAGATACAAGAGGTGTCCGCGGCATCGGAACAGATGAATGCCAGCTCCGAGCAAGTGAACGCTGCAGTAGAAGAGTTGTCCCGCCTCGCAAGCGAAGCCTCCGGTAATTCGCAAAGTGTGGCGTCAGCATCCGAAGAACAGCTGGCTTCTATGGAAGAGATAGCTTCATCCTCAGCGGCGCTTAGCAATATGGTTCAAGAGCTGCTTGAGAAGCTGACCCGCTTCAAAATTTAACACGTTCCTATGCGCGAGGCATATTGAAACCTTAAAGGAGACGCTTAACGATGAAATTCTCACTATGTATTGGAGCTTATTCCGGGAAAGATGAAATTTACCATTTGGAGAAAATTAAAGAGCACGGCTTTCAAGGACTGGAGTACTACGCATGGTGGAACCTTGAGGATTTGAAGAGAGTGGCTAAGGAGCAGGAGAGAATCGGCGTTGGAATTAGTGCAACCTGCACGAAGTTCATGAACCTGGTAGATGCATCCTTGCGAGAGTCTTATCTGGAAGGGGCCCGACAGACGATTGAAGCTTGTCGAATCTTGAATGTGAAGTCCGTTATTTCTCAGACGGGCAACGTATTGGAGGGGATTCCGCGGGAAGTCCAGCGGCAGAGCATGGTCGAGACGTTGAAGCGATGCGCTCCTCTCTTCGAGGAGGCTGGTATCATACTTGAGGTAGAGCCGCTGAACGGGCTCATTGATCATCAAGGGCATTTCCTTCAGCGTTCGGATGAGTCCGTTGAGGTCATTGATCAAGTGGGCAGCCCTTACGTAAAGCTTGTTTTTGATGTATATCACCAGCAGGTTACTGAAGGCAACGTTATTCGTAACGCCATAGGCTACAAGGATCGAATTAATCACTATCACATAGCGGACAATCCGGGACGTAAGCAGCCAGGCACGGGAGAGCTCAACTACTTCAATATTCTAAAAGCAATCAAGGAGACAGGCTTTAATGGCTTCATTGGCCTTGAGTGCGGCTACACGATCGACACGGACACGGCGCTTGATCAGTTCAAGAAAGAAATTCTAGAACCAGTTCTAGCTCAGCTAGAAACATTAAATTAACACGGGCTGCCTTATGGGCTAGTGTAAAATCTTGAACCTTCGAAACTGCTGCAATGCGGTTTTGGAGGTTTTTTCTTTATATACCTCTTCTTTATGGACTGAAAAAAGAAGCTGCAATACGAAATCTTTTTGGCTGCATGCTCGTTATATTAACTGAAGCCTGCTTCAACGCGCGCGAACATTGAGCAAGCTTGTCATTTTGGGGAGGCTGCAGCCTGTGCAAATTCAAATTACGAACCTGGGGAAAACATACGGATCCTTTCAAGCGATGAGCGGGGTCACCCTGACGATACAAAAAGGCATATTCGGTTTACTCGGTCCGAATGGTGCCGGGAAATCAACACTTATGCAAATTCTCTCTACCCTACAGCCGGCCACAGAAGGAAGTGTGGCGATCGGCGATTACAAGTTGGGCAGGGACGATCAGGCGATTCGGGCGATGTTGGGGTACTTGCCGCAGGAGTTCGGTTTATATAACAAACTATCCGGTTACGAGTATCTCGACTATGTAGCGATGATGAAAGGAATGACGAATTCCCGTAAGCGGAAAGAAGCCGTTGTTTCGATGCTGGAGCAAGTGAATATGAGCGAAAAAGCGAAGAAACGAGTGGGGAGTTATTCCGGCGGCATGAAACAGCGGATCGGGATCGCTCAAGCACTGTTGGGATCGCCGCAGCTGATTATCGTCGATGAACCGACAGCAGGACTCGATCTGGAGGAGCGGATACGTTTCCGACATGTTCTTCGTGACTTAAGTACGGATCGTATCGTGATCCTGTCCACGCACATTGTAGCTGACATCGAGAACGCCTGCAATCAGCTCGCCATGATGAAACAAGGCCGCATTGTTTACCAAGGAACGCAGGAATCGCTGCTTGATCAGGTAAAAGGCCGGGTGTGGACGGGAAATGTCGGGGAGTCGCAGTTCGACGCGATTAAGCAGCAAATGAAAGTAATTTCTGCCCGGAAAGCGGCGTACGGTCAGGAAATACGCGTGTTGTCGGACATTAAGCCATTCGAAGGCGCCGAACCGGCTCGCATTGGTTTGGAAGACGCTTATGTAAATGTCATAAGAGGGGAGGAGCTGCAGCCATGACTGCACTTTGGAAATATATGATTGTGGAATGTAAGCTTTTGTTACGGGGAGTGTTTATTGGGGTCCTGCTTGCTATAGTAGTTGGAGCGTTTTTGATACCCTTGATAAACAACCATTATGCCGATGATATAGGATGGTACGCAACATCAAGTGCTTACAGGTTTA
Organism: Paenibacillus eucommiae; assembly: GCF_017874215.1. Lineage (GTDB taxonomy): Bacteria > Bacillota > Bacilli > Paenibacillales > NBRC-103111 > Paenibacillus_AI > Paenibacillus_AI eucommiae. Next base: position 519,389 of record NZ_JAGGLB010000001.1, on the reverse strand, counting down.
TGTGGTTTATGTTTCTTTTGGCGCAATTTTTGGCCGTTTCGGCGGCTCGAAGAGACGCTGCGGCGAAATCCGATCGCGTGCTGAACGCATTGCCTTATCATTCGGGGCAATTGATATTGGCCAGACTGATTGCTTTGATCCTTCCGTTCGGTATAGTCGCGCTTTTACCTGCCTGTTTTTACGCTTATCAATCCTGGCAAGCGGGGATGGCTTTTTCTTCGATGACCGCTGGGCTGCAAATGCTCAGCTCCTATGTTATTCCGATGACGTTCACAATCTTGCTTGGCTTTTGGATTGGCACATGGACCCGCCATCGTATCGTTTACTTGTACAGTTTGGGGATTGTGGTATTTCTTCTTTTATTTGCTAAATTAATTCTTCTCAAGTTTATACCGGTACACTGGACCTATTTCGCCGATTTCGGACTCACCGACTTGTCCAGATTAGGTTTTTTTTCGGAATTATGGGGATTTACCGGCAACGCGGCGTATTGGCTGCACCGTTTGTTCTATACAGCACTTATCATCATCATTTTCAGCGGAATTGTGTATAGGGCAATGGACAGCAGGAAGGAAAAAAAGCGTAATATCATTTTTTACCCAATCGTAGCCGCAGCTGTTGTGACAATGTGTATAAGTGTTTTTTACTATGCTTCTATTTGGCAGGAGCGTACTGAGTCCGCTAAGCAGAATTTAGCATTTTATAGAGAACTGCCTCAAGAGAATCCAGCGGAGATCAATCAGGCTGCTATCGAGCGGTTTTTGGCTGGAAAAGAAGCGGATCCGAATATGAATCCGTTAACGCAGCAGCATAAAAATATGCTGCAAATCGGCCAGCGGTACAGCGGGCTGACTGCTCTCGACTACGATTTGAAGGTAAACTTGGAGGAGAAGCACCGAATGGAGGTGCAGGGCACGATTCGGTTGAAGCATGGAGGCAATGAGGCATTTGGCCGGTTTCCGCTGTCGTTAAGGCATCATTTCCAAGTAAATGAAATAAAGGTTGATGGAATGCAGGCGGACTTCGAATGGGAGCCAGGAGAGGATGTTGTGTGGGTTGTTCCTGCTAGCCCCTTACAGCCTCGGACGAACGTGAAGCTAACAATAGTTTATGCAGGTACGGTCAATGACTGGTACGATCCGCAAGGATCGGGAGGGATAGATAATTCCTTGGATGCCCATTGGGAGCGAAGGGTTTTTATTGATAAGGATCAGTTGTTCCTGCCAGGATATTACGGATGGTATCCTTATCCGGGTACCGACAGACTGGCCGGGCTGGAGCAAATCCACTTCGACGGAAGGATTTCAAGCCCCGTTATGGATGAAGCTGTGAGCGAGAGCGAGCCTTACCGGCTGCCTGCCGATTTCCATGTAGAAGTTGAAGCGGGCGGGCAGATGCGTCTTGTCGCAAATGGGGAGAGGACGGATTTGCAAGCTGCAGGGGGAAGGCAGCGGGTCAAGTTCGATGCTGCAGGCATTCGCGGCTTTAACCTCATTGGCGGGGATATTACCGAGTGGAAGGAAGCGAACGATCATACAGCGCTTTCGATTACTTTATCCAATCAGATTCCACCGGCTAAAGCTAAGCCCCTTACAAGCAAGCTGCTCACGCATTATACGGAATTGGCTAAAATTGCAAAGATGCTGAATCCCGATGCCTACTACCCGAATAACATTCATTTCATCCGCACGGATTACCCGGGCAGCAGGACCAATGATTCGTTGGACAACCAACTATTATATGACTTGCCACTCAGGAGAGATTCTCTCAAACTGATCGATGGGAATGGCCTCAGCTATTTACCGTATTTGATTCATCCCGCCTCGATGACCAATAACGGATTCTGGTACTTTGATAAGTATCTTATGAAGGAGACTGTTCTAGCATCCACCACCATGCCCAGTCCCATGTTTAAACTCACAAGCTATATGACAGATGCTATATCGCAATTTATTGAGCACAGTGGTAATCCGCAAGACGGACCGTTGTTTATCCCGAGTAGGCATAAATTGAACGGCGCGCCGCATCCGGTTTACTTAGCGATGAACAATGTCTATCAATCAGTCGGCAAGGAAGACTTTCCGAAGGTGATCCTGCAAATATACGAGTATGCGCAGCAGTTTGAAGGAGAAGTCAAGAATGAGGATGCGAAAGTGGACACGGATTTCACCACATTTCTAAACAAAATCGCCGCTGCACGGCCATAGGATGAACGAAAGGGGAATTGAACCATGACTTGGTTTACAAAATGGGCCTTCGTCAACAAAGCTGCTGTACTCTTTATGGCGGTATTGTTTATGGGGTTGGGCATATTCAGTTATTTTAAACTTCCTATGGAGTATCTCCCCTCGGCAGATAGACCGGAAGTGAGTATTACCATAATCGGTCAGGGCTTTGACGCCCAAACAATGCTGACTGGTGCAACGGAGCCTTTAGAACATGCTTTATCCATCGTAAAAGGAAAAAAAGAGATGTTCTCCACCTCGGCAGATGGATTTGCTAAAATTGAAATGACCTTTGACTCGGGGATGAACATGAAGGATGCCAAAGCAAATGTGCAAGAGGCGGTCAACGCCATCACGCTCCCGCAGGGAATGTCAAAGCCCTTTGTTGTCCAGTTTAATACGTCCATGCGTCCAATTGCACAGCTATCATTAACCTTCAAGGACGGATTAACGAAGGAAAATATCGCACTGGCACAGGATCGGATTTTACCAAAATTCCAGCAAATTAATGGCGTTTCCAGCGCCGTACTATCTGGAGCCTCTGAATCCAGAGTGTGGATTCATCCGGATAAAGATAAGCTTGCCCAAGCGAAAGTGCCGCTGCAGGCTTTAACGGGCGCCTTGAAGGGCCAAAATATGTCGGCTGCGATAGGTGAAAAGTCAATTGACGGCAAGGCTAGTGAAATCAAAGTTATCGGTAATCTCACAGATCTGGCGGCAGTGGGTAATTTGATTATCGCGCCAGGGATCAAGCTCAAGGATGTTGCTGCAGTAGAGGCGGCTTCTAATCAAGAGAGCATTATGCGAGTTAATGGTAAAGATTCCTTGGAAATTATCGTTACAAAGGATGCGAGCTCAAACGCAGTAACGATTGGAAAAGAAATTGCCACAACCGCCGAAGGTATACAGAAGCAATATCCTAATGCAACAGCAGAAATCTACAATGCGACTTCCGATAAGGTCGTCTCCTCGGTGAACAGTATGATGAGAGAAGTATTGCTAGGTGCTTTATTCGCTGCTATTGTCATTCTATTATTTTTAAGAAATCTTCGATCTACGCTGATTACGGTGTTCTCCATTCCGCTGTCACTAGGCTTAACCTTGTTTCTCTTATCGAAATCAGGTGTTACTTTAAATCTGCTAACCTTGGGCGGTGTGGCCGTTGCCGTCGGGCGACTTGTCGACGATAGCATTGTCGTCATCGAAAACATATTCCGCAGAACGCAAAAAGCGGAGTTTTCCAAGGAGTTGATTATCGATTCGGTACGCGAAGTTGCCAAAGCGATTACGGCTTCCACCTTAACGACAGTTGCGGTTTTCCTGCCGATCGGTCTATTGGAGGGCACCTTGCAGGCCTTTCTGCTGCCTTTTGCCTTAACTGTCACCTATGCTTTACTCTCTTCCCTGTTCGTAGCGCTCACTGTCGTTCCGCTTATGAGCGCGTGGCTATTAAGAAACGCCAGTTTGAAGCCTCATAGGGAACCGGGAAGGTTATTGCATGTACTAGCATGGGCATTGAATCATAAGATCATAGCTATTGGACTTTCCCTGTTTCTATTCATAGGCTCCATAGTCATGTATATCGCTTTGCCCAAAGGTGCCGTCAGCGCTGAAGATGATACTTCTCTATCCTTCGGTTTAACGTACTCGCCGGAAACGCCTGCCACTACGTTTAAAGAAAAAGCAATTGAATTTGAGAAGTTTATCATGTCACAAAGTGAAGTCAAATATGTTATTATGCAGCTAGGCAACAGCGAAGAAAATGCAAAGTCCGGGCAAGTCGTTTCATCCAGGAATGCCCAATATTCTGTTCTATTAAAAGAAGGCGTGAATGCCGATCATTTTCGGGAGCAAATCAATTCCTATGACGCTGATTCGGATACAGGTCCCAAGGTCACTCCGGTTACGCTGGATTTGACGGGAGACAATAAACAGGAATTGGCCAAAGCCGCCGCTGTTGTCACTGCCGCGGTGAAAGCCATCGAAGGCGTGGAAGATGTAAGCAGCAATCAGGATGAAACGAAGCCCGGATATGCTATCGTTGTAGATCCGGCTTTAGCCAATCCACAGGAAACCGCGCTGACCATTCGATCCTTGCTAAACCCGACACCTATCGGTTCCATGGTTCTGGATGGAAGAGACACGCCTGTGTTCCTGGATGGGATGATCCATCCATCGACCAGTACCGACCTGGCTGGTCTTCAGATCATGACAAGAACCGGAACGGCAGCGTTATCATCAATTGCAAAAATTGAAAAAACAAATGGTTCTAGCAGCTTTTATCAGAAAAACGGACAGCCCTATATTCGAATCACAGCTCAAGTCATAACAGATAAAATGTCTGATATGAATACAGAGATTAGCACCGTGATCAAAGATTTGAAGCTGCCAAGCAGCATTGCAGTCGTGCAGGGCGGGGCATTCATTGATCAAACTGGCGACTTTACAGATTTATATATGAACATGCTGGTTTCCATCGGCATTGTATTTCTGATTATGCTCATTACGTTCAAAACATTCCGCGCCCCGATTGCATGCATCCTTTCGCTCCCATTCGCTGCAATCGGCGCAGTATTGGCAATGATGGTCACGGGGACTCCTTTTGAGATGACATCGATCTTTGGGATCGTTATGCTCATTGGAATCGTCGTGACGAATGCGATTGTATTGATTGACCGTGTGAATCAGAATGAACAAAACATGAATATACGCGAAGCTTTGCTTGAAGCAGCGTCATCACGTATGCGCCCTATTCTTATGACAGCTGTGGCTACAATCTGCGCGATGCTGCCGCTGTTGTTTGCCAAATCTGAGCAGGGCAGCCTTGTTTCCAAAGGATTGGCGGTCGTCGTGATTGGCGGATTATCCTTTGCCACTGTATTTACGCTTATTATGGTGCCTACCTTCTATGAAGCTCTTCATTATATGAAGGCGAGACGTGAGCGAAAGCAGCAAGCCGATGCGAACATGGTTGCAGCATAAGGGCAGGGTTAATGAACTGGAAGAAAGGAGGGATGCTTGTGATTTCCGACGAGGAATTGCTGGAACAGATTGCACATGGCAATGAGGCCAGCTTGGAGGCGCTTGTGTATCGGTATCACAAACCGATTTTTGAATATTTGCAGCGTATGCTGAATAATAGCTCTCTTGCGGAAGACTTGTCTCAGGAATGCTTTATCCGCCTATGCCAGACCGTGCGGACGGGGCGGCTGCCGAGCCGGTTTCGCCCATGGATCTACCGAATCGCCACGAATCTGTGCAAGGATGTATGGAAGTCATCGGCTTATCGCAAGGAATCGTTATGGGAAGCTGAGAAACTGTCCCTCCATTCCGACAGTGAGACTGTCTCTTCTATATTGGAGCGGCAGTGGGAACGGGAATCGGTCATTCGCGCACTCGGCAGCTTGGCGGTTGATGAGAGGGAAATTATCATATTAAGATTTTACCACGAGCTGAAACTGGATGAAATTGCGGAAATGCTGGAACAGCCGCTAGGCTCCATCAAGACGAAGCTATATAAAACATTTAAAAAAATGGCTCATCTGTTAAATACGGAGGAGGTGGATAAGCATGGAACGGCGCGGCGTCAAAGATGAACGGATACAAGGAATGTGGAAGGAATTGGATGATTTAGTGCGGGATGAAGAGGCGGACAATGCAGATACGAATGACCTCAGCCTTGACATTTTCGAAGAAACCACACTTAGAATGGAAAGATATCAGGTAGCCAGTCCGTCCGATGAACAAACGAAGGCACTTCTCTTACGCTTAACTCCGCTTGTGGCTGGGCCGGAACCCATGAGGTTCTCAGACCAACTGCTTGCTGCGGAGCCGGATCAGTCTTCGCTTTGGGTAAGATTTATTCGCTCCATTACGTCTCAGGCTCAAGTGTTTTCCAGGATGTTCTGGATCATATCCGCTGTCATTATGGCTGCAGGTGCACTCGGTATGCCTCTAATGATCCGTGATTATAGCAATGGTTTATTGCTTGTCTCGTCGTTCGTATCTGTTGTTAGCGTCTTTTATGCGATGAGATCCTATGGTACGCCGATGTCCAGACTGGAAGTGACCTTCCCTCTTTCTCAAGTAGAAATGATGATGGGACGGCTCATTATTATTGTACTCTACGACATTGTACTGGCTGCTGCGGTAAGTATTCCCTTATCGATAGCTGGACTTACCGGCCCGCTGTTTATTTTTATTACCAGCTGGTTAGTGCCTCTCTGCTTATGCACCATAATGGCTTTTGTCTCTATTGTTCGCTTCGGCATTTGGATCGGAGGCGCTTTATCGATAGCGGTATGGGGCGTTCAGCTGTCACTTGGGGATTTGCTTGGACCGTTCTACTTTTTGAGTGACGCCAATTATGAGTTTTGGGGAAGCAGCCGTCTCCTTGCACTTGCATTAACGGTAATACTCTGCTTGCTGGCATACCTTACGATGCGAAGCAGCAGGAAGGGGGATAGCGCTCACTATGATCAGGCTTGATGTACGCGGCGCGGCGTTTCGTCATTCGTTATCCACTCCGTGGATTTTTGAAAAAGTGGAGATTTCCTTGTCTCCGGGGATCTACGGTTTATTTGGTCCCAACGGTAGCGGCAAGACAACGATGCTTCAATGTATAGCGGGAATAAAGGCTTTCAGCAAAGGAGATATTCGGTTCATTCTGGATGACCGGCAATTGAGGGATAAGGGATTCCGCGAGAGACTCGGATATGTGTCGCAGGAGTTTGCGTTCTATGAAGAGATGAAGGTTAAAGATTTCTTGATTTATGTAGCCGGGATGAAGCTGATTCCACCCCAATTGGTTCCGGGCAGAGTAGCGAAGCTGCTAAGCGACTTTGGCCTCGCCGGGTTCGGACAATTCCGAATCGAATCCTTGTCCACGGGGCAAAGAAGAAGATTATCGATTGCTCAGGCGATGCTTAACGATCCGCACTTGCTTCTTCTGGATGAACCCCTGGAAGGGCTGGATTTGGAGGAACGGGTCCAGGTGATGGAACTGCTGAATGAGCTTGCCGGCAGCTCCATTATACTAATGGTGAGCCATATTCTTATGGAAATCGAACATTGGGTCGATCAAGTGCTCTTCATCGTGGATAAGCATGTGTTGGGTCCGAAATCGCCGCAGCAATGGAAATCGGCTATGCTGCACGAAGCGAAGGGAGAATGGACAATGGAAGCCGCTCACTCCGAACTGGCTCCAACTTTGGAAGATGTATATCTTGAGCATGTAAGACGGCGTAGTGGAATGGCTCTATAGCTTGCGGCAGTGTAATTTTATGTTTCAATCAAAAAGTGGTGAATCAGGTGTTAATCCTGGTTTACCACTTTTTTTTAGGCTCAAGCTAATAATTAGTGCTTGACAGTCAAGCCATTCGATGGCGGTTAAATGCTACGAAAATGCCAGCTTTATAGTGGCCCGGTACTTGTCATAGCTATTTTCATATCGACGAGGGTAACACGTGCGCTCAGGGTCACCGCAGTCCGTTAGAAGCGGAAATGCAGCGAAATGAGATTGTAAAGGTCACGGATGTCCCTTACAGGCTGAAAAGGGGGCGATTGTGGGGAAAACCACCTTCTAATGGTCGCGGATGTCTAAACTTGCCCCACTATGCTTCCAATTTTATGGAAATATCAAATATTGGAAATTAAGTTGATTTTATATAAATAAAAAATATCCAAATGAGCCCAATAATAATAATTTTTCCCTTTTAAAGCACTGGGAACGAACAAAATTACTAAAAACAGCTATGGCTTGCCGCGGACCCCCGACATGAAAGCGGCTCTTTTACAGAAAATAGAGCTGGGGCTCTACGAGGAGAGATCAAATTTCATCATATATTGGTAAAATAGTATATTTTTCCGCTCTTGAACAACGCTCATATGGAGCTAATATGAAATCCCATTTTTCTGGAAGCGTTGTGGGTCAAGTTTAGTCGCGGATGTCCATTAGAATCGTGAATATGTAAAAATCAGCCTCTAAAGGTCAGCGGTGACCGTTAAGACAGGTCCTTTCCGTATATGGAAGAAATCTTCCGTCGTGGTGATATACGGATTCTGCATCGGTCTATTCCTCTTTTGTTGTTGGGTAGAACTTTCAACCGTACAGGATTGGCAGATGTTTTTCCAGTTTTAGCTATCCATTCATTTGTCAAGCACTGATTGTGGTGTTGAACCTTTTTTTATGAACTAAAATTTGTTGTTCTTACCGTCAATTATAGATCATATATAATATTTAATAAGACGAACTTTATTTTTTGGCATACATGGAGGCATATTCATCCCACTTTAATTTCTATATGAAAGCGGTTTACTATTTGCTTTTTCAAGGAGAGGATGCTCCCGGCACAAATAAGGATTTGATGAGCAGGGCTGTATAAAAGAGGGCTAATTAATCATAAGGAGGACGACTCAATGACACGTGCATGGATGCTTAGGGTATGTCTCATCGCTATACTGGCAATTGTGTTTACAGGGTGCAGCAAAGATAAAGAAGTAACTGAAAGCAAGACAACTACACCGACTAAAACATCAAGTCCAACACCGGCGGCCGTTGATAGCAAGGGGAGCGGCACAGATGGCACAGATGGTTCAGGTACGGATGAAGGCAAGGGCGATGGAGCAGCCAGCAAGTATGATCCTCCAATCACTTTGACTACAGTAAGGGTAAAGGCTCCTACCATTAAGTATACAAATGGCGATACGGTAGATAACAACCCTTGGACTAGAGCTTACGAGAAGGAATTCGGCATTAAGATCAAAGCGGTGTGGGAGGTCGATCCGACCCAGCTTGAACAGAAAATGAATTTAACCATCGCTTCAGGTGATATTCCTGATTTCTTTATGGTCAATGCTGAGCAATTTAAACAGCTTACGGATGCTGACCTGATTATGGATTTGACTGATGCATATAACAATAATGCTTCGGACAGGGTCAAAGGCATTCTGACAGAAGGCGGCGAGTTGCCGCTCAAATCGGCAACCGTTGACGGCAAGCTGATGGCGATTCCATTTACCATTGGAACGCAGGAAGGCTCCTCTATGGTGTGGCTGCGCAGCGATTGGCTGCAGAAGCTGAACCTGCCGGAACCGAAATCTCTGCAGGATTTGCTGGCGATATCCGAAGCGTTCACAACAAAGGACCCTGACGGAAATAACAAAAAGGATACATTCGGCTTGGCATTTGATAAAGATTTCAGCACGCTGAACGGGTTCTTGAACGGGTATCACGCGTATCGCGGAATTTGGCTGAAGGACGCTTCAGGTCAATTGGTGTACAGCTCGGTTCAACCTGAAATGAAAGCAGCACTGCAAAAGCTGCAGGAGATGTTCAAAGCTGGCCAAATCGATCGTGAATTCGGTTCGAAAGCTTTTGCCAAGGTCGGGGAAGATATGATTAACAACAAAATTGGTATTTTGTATGCATCCCCCTATGTGGGATTGTACCCATTGCAGACAGTAGTCGATAAAAACGCTGAAGCCGAATGGAAGGCGTATCCGCTTCCTTCAATAGACGGAACCCCGGCAGTAAACCAAGTTAATTTAGGAGTTAATGGGTACTGGGTTGTAAAAAAAGGCGTGAAGAACCCAGAGGCTTTATTGAAGATGCTCGATCTGTGGGTCCGGACGTTCTATGAGAACAAAGACCCTGCTATTAATGAAGCATTGGTCAACGCTGCTGATGGCAGTGAAATTTGGCAAATGAATGCGATGGCCGCTTACCGGGCTTTTAAAAATGTCGATCAATCCAAAAAGGTTGTTCAAGCGCTAAAGGACGGCAATACGTCGGAATTGACTGGCGATGACATGGGCGTATACGAAAAAATCAAAAAGTTCAACGAAGGCGACCGCACATTATGGGGATGGGACGTCATATTCGGCGAAGGTGGATCAATGTCGATATCCGGATATTACAAGGATAATAATTTGTATATCAACAATGAATTCTATGGGGCTGCTCTGCAGGCAACCGTGGATAAAGGCCCGACACTCAGTAAAATGGAGACGGAGGCGTTCACCAAAATCATTATGGGCGCTTCGATAGATGAATTCGACAAGTTCGTGGAAAACTGGAAAAAGCTTGGCGGGGATGAAATCACTAAACAAGTAAACGATTGGGCTGCAGGCAAATAACGGGACGAATTCGAAGTAATGCGAAAAGTAAGCGAGGGAGAATTGGAGTAAAAGTAGGAGTAGGTAAGGGGACGAGGAGCGTGGGAACTCAGAAGCGCTCCTTTCTCCTTACGGTTATATGGGAGTGCGAAAGGGGGAATTGGCTTGCGGGGAAGAACAGCGAATTTACCATTACATTTGATGCTCTGGCCGGGTCTGCTGATCGTCCTGATCTACAGCTACGGTCCGATGCTGGGCATCGTGATCGCTTTTCAGAAGTACATTCCGGCAAAAGGTTTTTTTGACTCCCAGTGGGTCGGGCTGGCGAATTTTAAATATTTCTGGAGCTTGCCGGATACGCTGCAGGTGCTGGGAAATACGGTGTTTATTGCTTTTATGAAAATTATCACAGGCTTGATTGTGCCTATCACTGCAGCATTGCTGCTGAACGAAATTGCCGCCAAGTTTGTGAAACGCAGTGTTCAGACCTTGATTTATCTGCCTCACTTTCTTTCCTGGGTTATTCTCGGTGGAATTTTGATTGATCTTTTATCGCCATCCACAGGCATTGTGAATTCACTTTTGGTGGCAGTTGGGGTTGAACCGATCTATTTTTTAGGCAGCAATCAATGGTTTCCGTATGTACTTGTGCTTTCAAACATTTGGAAGGAATTTGGGTTTAGCACGATTATTTATTTAGCTGCACTCACCAGTATTAATCCGACGCTGTATGAAGCAGCCGTGGTGGATGGAGCGAACCGCTTAAGGCAAACATGGCATGTTACTCTGCCTGGAATGAGGCCTATTATTGTACTGATGGCTACACTCAGCTTGGGGAGTATTCTCAATGCGGGCTTCGATCAGGTGTTTAATTTGTACAGTCCTCAGGTATATGAAAGCGGAGATATTATTGATACTTTTGTATATCGAATGGGGTTGATCAATGCCCAATATGGACCTGCTACAGCCATAGGACTGCTAAGCTCTGTAGTATCCTGCATCTTTATTTCAGGGACTTACTTTCTGGCCTACCGCTTCGCCAATTACCGTATTTTTTAAAGAGGAGGGTTAGGAGTGAACCAGCGTACATCCCTAAGCAGGAAAATTTTCAGCATTTGCAACTACACGCTGTTAATTGGTATGTCCCTACTTTGTTTACTGCCGATGATTCATGTTCTGGCGATATCTTTCAGCGATAATGTTGCGGCTTCTGCCGGAGCTGTCAAGCTGTGGCCTGTGGATTTCACTACGAAATCTTACGAATTTGTATTAGCCAAAAAAGAATTTATAACCTCACTTGTGGTCTCTGTACAGCGGGTTTTTCTAGGCACTGTAATTAATATGATGTTTACGATTTTAATGGCTTATCCGCTTTCCAAGGAAGCATCGGTGTTTAAATGGCGTACGCTGTATGTTTGGGTGCTGTTCTTTTCTATTCTTTTTAGCGGTGGACTGATTCCCTGGTATATGACGATTCGGGCAACGGGGCTGCTGGATACGATATGGGCTTTGGTGATTCCGAGTGCTGTGCCTGTGTTTAATGTGATTTTGCTGCTTAATTTCTTCCGTGCATTGCCGAAGGATTTGGAAGAAGCTGCTTTTATCGACGGTGCGGGGCATGTCAAAACTTTGCTTCGGGTCTACATTCCACTCTCGGCTCCTGCGCTGGCAACTCTGGTCCTGTTCACTGTGGTAGGGCATTGGAATTCCTGGTTTGATGGGCTTATTCTGATGAATTCTCCCGATCATTATCCGCTGCAAAGCTATTTGCAAACGGTGGTCATCCAGCGCGATTTCACTTCGCTAACCGAACAGGACATCAAAACGATGAAAGAAATTTCAGACCGCACGGTGAAGGCTGCGCAAATTTTCATGGGAGCTTTGCCTATTTTGCTGGTGTATCCTTTTCTGCAAAGATTTTTTATCCAGGGTATTGTGATTGGCAGTGTAAAAGAATAAACGATTGGGAGGGAAGTCATGATGAACAAACGAGCAAAGCCATGGTACAAGTCCAGTTTTCGGCGCAGCCTGACCGATATGCATATCCCTGACTGGGATGGACGGTTTCTATCGGAATTTGAGCCGCAAAATTATGTCGAGATGCTGGAACTGGCTCATGTGGACACGGCTATGATCTATGCGACCTCATGTCTTGGAATTGCTTACTGGCCAACAAAGGTAGGTCATATGCATAAGGGCATTCAGGGCAGGGATACCTTGGGAGAGCTGATTGAGGGCTGTCATGGCAAAGGGATGAACGTCATTGTTTATTATAATTTTTGGTCAAAATGGGCTTATGATGAGCATCCGGAATGGCGTGTGGTTTCAGAAAAAGGTGAGGGTACAGCAGAATATTTGTGGGACAAGGGGCGTTACGGGGTATGCTGCTTCAACACGCCTTACCGTAGCTTTATGATCTCTCAGATCGAGGAGCTGTGTGAGCGGTATGAATTCGAGGGTATGTGGATCGATATGATTTTTTGGCCGTACACGGTCTGTTACTGCTCGGGCTGCCGCAAAAGATACCATCAGGAGATCGGCGGCGATATGCCTCGGGTTGTAGATTGGCAGGATCCGGGCTGGGTGCGGTTTCAGCGAAAAAGAGAAGAGTGGCTTGCTGAATTTACGGGTGAGATCACGGCAGTCATTAAAGCCAGGAAGCCGGATGCCACGGTAGGACATCAATGCTCCGCTTGGTCGGTTGGCTGGAAAGCGGGAATGTCGGGCGCTGCCTTTCAGCAAAGCGATTACACCAGTGGAGATTTCTATGGGGATGCGCTGCATCAATCTTTTACATGCAAGGCCTTTTATCATTTGACCGAAAATAAACCGTTTGAATATATGACCTCGCGCTGCCCCGATTTAACCGACCATACGACGAACAAGCCCAAGGAGCTGCTGCGCGCTCACATGTATGCCTGCATGGCGAATCAAGGCGGCTTTTTATTTATCGATGCGATAGATCCTGTGGGAACGTTGGACCAGCATGTATATGCGACTATGGGGGAACTGTATAAAGAAGTAGAAGCTTATGAGACATATATGAATCATGATGCGCTGTTTTGCCAGGACGTGGCGATTTATATTAATTTCGAATCGGAAATTCCGCTTTATGAAGGGGAAAAGGCTTTAATAGCCCGGGCTACCCAGGCGGCCAAATCATTAATAGAAGCTAATATACCATATGGTGTGGTGACGAAGAAAAATTTGCACGAGCTGTCCCGTTTTCAAGTTGTTATTTTGCCGAACGTTGGGTGGATGGATGAAGAGGAAGTGACCGCATTTAAAAAGTATGTGGAACAAGGCGGCGGCTTGTACGCAAGTAAGCGCACCTCGCTTTGGAACAAAGATGGAATCGAACAGGCTGATTTCCAATTAGCTGATTTGTTTGGTGTTTCTTATGCAGGGGAGACGGAGGAACAAGTTACTTACATGGCCCCCGCGGCAGCTGACGGCAAGATATTCTCCACATACTCGCGCAAATATCCGGCTACGATCCAGGGCTCGCAAATGCTCGTTACAGCGGCAGCCGGCGTTCAGACTGTGGCTAACATAACGCTTCCCTTTGTAAATCCCAAAATCATCGGCAAATTTGCTTCAGCCATCAGCAACCCTCCAGGCATTCAAACGGACTGGCCTGCTATCGTCCAAAACAATTATGGTCAAGGCAAAGTCGTATATGCTGCCGGAGATTTGGAAGGCGTTCCTCATGAGGGGCAGCGGGCCATCTTTACGAATTTGATTCGCTCGCTGGCATCCAAACCGTTTTATTTTGAATCGGATGCACCTAAATCTGTGGAAATCACTTTATTTTACGATCAGTCTGCGGAAAGATATCTCATCTATATGCTTAATTTCCAGGCAGAGCTGCCCAATATCCCCGTTGAAGGCATTCAGGTGAAAATACGAATGGATGACGACATGGAGCCGGGCAAGTTATTGTGGGTACCGCAAAATGTGAGCATCGACTATCAAATTGTGGAAGGCCATCTGGTATTTACAGCTCCGAGGTTGGAGACGTTTCATTTGCTTGTGTTGGAAAAATTCTAGTACATACTTGGCTTATTTTCTATGCTATAATAATAGACGTTTGCTTCCCAGAGGGGAGCCGCGGTTCGAAAACTCCCGCGTCAACAAAACTAGGAGGATGAAAGTGTATGTTTAATTTCGGTTGGGGCGTGATTTTCGTCCTGGTCAACTTTGCGTTGTTCCTGATTTGCTACCGGTTGTTCGGTAAGCAGGGATTATACGCGTGGATTGGTGCAGCGGTCGTATTGGCCAACATTCAAGTCATTAAGACGATTGACATGTTCGGTTTTGTGATGACGCTGGGCAATACGATGTACGCTACGATTTATCTCGTAACGGACTTATTGAATGAGAAGCATGGCGAGAAGGAAGCGAAGAAGGTTGTATGGTTTGGCTTTTTTATCCTGATAATGAGTGTAATCATTATGCAGATGGTGCTTGTATTTGAGCCTGTGGAAACTGAGGTTCCGGCACAGTCTTCTCTGGAAACGATTTTCGGGTTGATGCCAAGGATCGCCTTGGGCAGCTTGGCGGCTTACTTCGTGAGCCAGTTCCTCGATGTAAAGCTCTTCAGCAAGCTGAAAGTAAAGTTTCCGACACGCGGCCAGCTGTGGATTCGCAACATCGGCAGCACAGGGGTCAGCCAGATGGTGGATACGTTGATTTTCTGTGGCATTGCTTTCGCGGGTGTGTACACCTGGGACGTCTGGTGGGATATCGTAATAACGACTTATGTAATCAAATTCGTCATCTCAGCGGCCTCGACTCCGGTTATTTATTGGGCCAGGAGCTTTAAGTTTACTGACTGAGGTCGTGAAACATATAGTAAGGCAATTCGATTCGTATGATGATGAGCTCAAGAATGAGCCCAAGCCGAACCTAGGCTTGGGTTTTTCTGTGGTTTGCGCGCCTAGCCAAGCTAGGCACAACTAATATAAGCCCGAAAGGTGAAATGGCGAGCTGCGGAAAGGGAGTCGGAGGGGGCGTAGTACCGATGAAGTGAGGACAACAAAACCTCATGGAGGGAAGGGCGCCGAAAGGCAATACCCTACTTTGTTCAAGCAAGCCAAGGAGGTAAGAGTGAGTGAATGCAGCCAAACCTGCTAACTACGCCAATGTAAAAACACAAGAACTTCCAAGCAAGCTATACCTTGAAGCTTGTAGTGAATAATTTTCTATTACAGAGTGCAGCTTTGCAGTGATAAAGTAATCGATGGTGCCATTCATTCTCTAAGGAATCAAAAGGAAACTCAGATTTTCCCTATCTTCACTATCCCTTTCACTCAGGAAGCAACCTCTACTGGCAGTTCGTTATCGCTTTGAGCGTGGCACGTTAGGCAATTTGCAGCTGAGTTCAGGGAAGGTAAGTAGCAGATCCTCTCGATTGTGAGTACTGGTGGGGCCATTACTCATCCCCAGCGCCTTTGCCGCTACGAAAATTTCCTCCAAACAAGAGAAAAAACCTTGCTGGCTGTCCGCTTGAACTGGGTGTTCATTGATTGTAGCTGAATGAGGGAATGGCTGTGGGAGGAAGAGCGGTAGCGTCCGCCTTTAAAGATTTGTTCCAACCTCCTCATCTCTACTATTCAAAGGAACAAATCTTTAACAGCGGCTGGAGCCCACAGCCATTCCCTCGGCAACGCACCCAAGTCACGAACACGCACCTCAAAGGACTCGCAAGGCTTTTTTCTTACATAAAGAAGCGATTTTTCTGTAAATGTTCCCATAAGCGATGAAAACCATCATTATCGGGAAGCGCCCATAATCCGTAGCACTGGTGGATAAAATGTCCGAATCCTTTTATTGATTGACGAAATAGTCTGATTACAACCATATATTCCCTTGTTATAATCTAGTTACATACAACGCGGAGGTGGCACTTTGAACCGACCAACACCGAGGCTTATGGCCAAGGACTATTCGATTACTCCAACGTTTCCTTTTCATTTGAGCCACTGGGTGCATGATCGTTTTACTCAAATGAATATGCATTCTCATGAATTTGTTGAGCTTGTTGTGGTTTTAGAAGGCTCTGCGACCCATGTATTCGATTCCAAGCAGTATGGCGTGATGAGATATAGAATATCTCCGGGAGATATTTTCATTGTGAATCCGGATGAGCATCATAATTATTATTTGGAATATGAAGAAACGGTTGAAGTAGTAAATCTGTTATTTTATCCTGAAATTATTGATTATGCATTGCTATGCAGCTCAGAGCAATCCGAATTGATGGATTTCTTCTATATTCAGCCTTTTCTGAAGGAGAAAGCTCGTCTGACTTCCATTTTGAAGCTGGATGTTGGCGCAACAGAAGTAGTAAGAAATCTGGTTCAGAAGATAGAAAATGAATTTTTGGCCAAGCATGCCGGATATCAAATATTAATTAAATTAATGTTCAATGAGCTGATTCTTCGTTTAAGCAGGTATTATGCAGAGCGGCCCAAATTGGTTGAGGGTCCCTCCAGCCCAAAGGATTCCCAGCCCTATATTAAAGATTCCTTTAGAAGGGTGATTGGATATATAGAACGGCATTACAATACCGATATTACGCTAGGAAAGCTGGTCTCGATTGCATCCTGCGGAGAACGTCAGTTGAGCCGCGTATTCAAGGAAACAACGGGGTTGTCCATTATCAACTATATCCACAAAATTCGCATCGAGAAGGCAAAGTTGCTGCTGCTGCATAACGCAGGTATACAAATATCTTCCGTTAGCGCTGAAGTTGGATTTAGTGATGTAAGCTATTTTAACAAGATATTTAAAAGGTTGGTAGGCATAAGTCCAAGGGAGCACCAGGATTTGGAGCAGCAAATTGAAAGGTGACACAGTAATGATAATAGATAATGGAGGTACATAATGACAACAGAAATCAGTGTAAGTATGGAATGGAAGCAAGCCCCTGCGAAAGCTCTGATTCGTGTAAGTAACGGTCTCTTGCTAGACGGCGAAGTAATCAGGGGTGATGGAAGGTGGACGAAGGAGCATTTGTTTGTTAGTAGTGGGGGGGCTTGTCGTCTGAATCTTGTTCTTAAAGAACAGACGGAGAGCGGAACGAAGAAAACGATCGTCACTATTGAGACAGGCAAGCACGCTTTCAGTTTTTTTCTGAAGGATGTTTGTAAACGCTTTCCCATCTTTATTCCTGCATATGGAGCTGCCGTAACGGAAACAGAGGATGGCAGGACGTATGAGCAGATTGAGCAGAATATCAGGCAAAAGGGGCTTGTTACCTATCTTCAGCAAATGGAGCAGGAACCGGAAGAATCCTTCGAGGAGGCTGCAAGGCACACGCGCTCCATGACATGTCAAACTTGGTTGGGGACTTCAAGGGATGTGCGGATTTTTGAGCTTGGGTTTCGCGGAATTAACAAAGATGAGCTGCAATGGGATTGGGTACAGCCGCGCTATTACGGAGAAGAAGTGAAGCTTCCAGAAAATGAAGGGAAAGCTGTTCGCTATCATTTTCTGCTTGGAAGAGGGATTGGCTGTACCGATCCAGTGACTCGGAGACTGGAGGATGGTGTGCTGCCGATCGCCCATACTGAGATTGCGGATGGGGGAATCGTATATAAAAGCATTTCTTTCGTCTCTATGGAACATAGCGGGCTGAGGGCGGAGACGCTAAAGGGCACTCATTATTTGGTTGCAGATGGTTTTGGTTTTGGTCATATGCTGACCGCAGAGCAAGAATCGCAGCGTCAGAAGCTATTGGACACGGAGATGATTCAAGAGGAGGAGACGGTCTTTTACTTTCGTGTTGAGGCGGTCAATAACACGGAAGTCCCGCGTTACGCCTGGTTTAAAAACGTTATTCCAAACGGATGGACGTTAGGTGCTGGAATGGAGTACGAGTTTGACCGTGACCAGGGATTCGCTCAATACGGAACGGGCAGGGTGTTTGCCGTGTCTCTAATGAATGGCAAACCGATGGCCTGTGAAGAGCAGGCAATTCTGATCATGCCCGGGGATAAAGCGGTATACGAATTTCGCATCCCCCATCAACCTGTCTCTGAGGAGCGTGCGCGGAAATTACAGAAGCAGAATTTTTCAGCTAAGCATGAGGAATGCCGAGTGTTCTGGCAGGAGAAGTTGGCGTCTTCCGCGCAGGTTACACTGCCTGAGAAACGAATTGAAGAAATGCTGCAGGCAGGCCTTCTCCATCTGGACTTGGTGACCTATGGTTTGGAGCGGAGGGGAACGTTAGTTCCTTCTATTGGAGTCTACACAGCTATTGGTTCTGAAAGCTCTCCCATTATCCAATTTATGGATGTCATGGGCTGGCATGACACAGCACGCCGCTCGCTGCAGTTTTTCTTTGATAAACAGCATGAGAATGGTTTTATGCAAAATTTTGGTGGCTATATGCTGGAAACGGGTGCTGTCTTATGGTGTGTAGGGGAGCATTACCGATACACCCGTGATGAGGCCTGGATCAGGCAAATCAAGCCTGGATTATTGAAAGCCTATCACTATTTGTTGGCATGGCGGCACAAGAATAAGACGGCAGAGCTGAGAGATCGGGGCTACGGGATGCTTGAGGGGAAAACAGCTGATCCAGAAGATCCCTATCATTCGTTCATGCTTAACGGGTATGCGTATCTAGGTCTCAGCCGCCTGGCGGAGGTACTGACTCACAGCGATCCAGATATGTCGGCGAACATTCGACAGCAGGCGGAAGCGCTGAAACGGGATATTTGCACGGCATTTACCAAATCGATGGCTAACTCACCCGTCGTTCCGCTTGGCGATGGAAGCTGGGTGCCGTCATCGCCTCCTTGGGTTGAGGATCAGGCTCCTCTCAGCTTATATGCTGAAGCGGGAAAATGGATGACCCATGGCTCTATTTTATCGCGTGATTCGCTGCTCGGCCCACTTTACCTGATTTTCCAGGAAGTTATTTCACCTAATGAAGAGGCTGCCAGCTCACTGTTGCAATATCATACTGAATTGATGTTCAGTCGTAATGTTGGTTTTAGCCAGCCGTATTACAGCATACACCCATGGGTACATTTGAAACGCGGTGAAGTTAAGCCGTTCCTGAAAGCTTATTATAACGGATTCGCTGGTTTGGCGGACCGGGAGACCTATACGTTCTGGGAGCATTATTGGCATGCGAGCCCACACAAAACGCATGAGGAAGCCTGGTTTCTCATGCAGACACGCTGGATGCTATATATGGAGGATGGGCAGACATTACGCTTGCTGCCTGGGGTGCCAAGACAATGGCTGGAGGATGGGAAGGTCATCGAGCTGCGTAATGCCGTCAGTTATTATGGACCTATCACCCTGAGGGTAGAATCTCAATCGGCTAAGGGGGTGATCATCGCAACGCTCGAATGTGCTTCCGGGCGAATGCCTGCAGCGGTAGTCTTCCGCCTTCCACATCCAACTGGCGGAGTCCCCAATGCTGTATTCGGCGGGATTTACGATAAGGATACAGAGAGTGTAAGAATCGAAGCTTTCACAGGCAAAGCCGAAATCAAGCTGCAATATGAAGTGCTACAACAGATATAGGATAAAAGGAGTAGAGAAACCGTATGGAGGAAGAAAAGGATTGGCATGCGAGATGGATTTGGGCAGAGAAACAGGATACGTCCAGGAAAAAAGACTTTCAATTGGTTTATTTTCGCCGTGAATTTCACCTTGCAGACACGGCAGGCTGCCAACTCGTTGTCGATGTATCGGCAGATAGCAGATACCGATTGTTTCTGAATGGAGAATCCGTTGCAGTCGGGCCCTGCAGAGGGGATGGGAAGACACATTACTATGAAATTGTCGATCTATCAGACAGACTTCAGGAAGGGGGGAATATCCTTGCCGCCAAAGTGCTTCATTACGAGGATGACAGGCTGGCACCCTCGGCTATTATGAGTGCGGCAACTGGCGTTTTTTTGCTGCAAGGTGCAGTAGTTTATGAAGATGGCAGGGTTATAGAGGACCTATCAAGCAACGAGCATTGGAAGTGTATGTACGACTGTTCGCTTACCTTGCTGCAAGAGACGCAAACTTGCGTCGGAGGGCTGGAGTCGGTTGACGGTTTGGCTGTCCCGCATGGTTGGGAGACCATCCATTTCAATAGTCGGCATTGGCAGTCCGCAGTCATAATCAGTGAGACTTATCACCCGATCGGTGGAGCCTTGACCCCGTGGCAGCTTAAGGCAAGGCCGATCCCCGCGATGTATGAACGGCAGAGGAGCTTCGTCAGCTTGATTCGGCACAAGGGAGTAATTAGCAAAGCAGATATCGCGCATTTGTTGAATGGCACAAGAGGATTGCATGTGCCTGCCGGAACCAGGTTAACGTTGGAACTGGATGCCGGAGAGCTGACAACGGGTTATCTTCGATTTGTTATGGAAGGAGGCAAGGGGAGCGAAATCAGCTTTCTATGCTCGGAAAGCTATGAAACAGAAGATGGAAGAAAGGGGGTGAGGGATGACCCGGAGGGGAAGGTGCTCCGGGGTAACCGGGAAGCTTACCTGGTATCAGGAAATAACGAGTTTGGATCTGAATCGTACGAAACCTTCTTATTTCGTACGTTCCGATTTATCCAATTGGACATCTTCGTAGCGAACGAGCCGCTCATGTTACATTGTGCGGATTATCGCGAGACGGGCTATCCATTAGAGGTAAAGGCCGCGTTTGCATGCTCGGACGAGACTTTGTCACCCTTATGGGATAATAGCCTGCGAACGTTGCAGCGTTGTATGCACGAGACGTATATCGATTGCCCTTATTATGAACAGCTTCAGTACAGTATGGATACTCGTCTGCAGATCCTGTTTACTTACAACGTTAGCGGGGACGACCGGTTGGCGCGCAAAGCGATTCATGATTTTCACAGCTCGCTGCTGCCCGGCGGTATGCTGCAAAGCCGCTATCCCTGCAATCAGCCGCAGGTCATACCCGGGTTTGCCTTACACTGGATCATGATGGTGTACGATCATTTCCATTATTGGGGGGACGAGACATTGGTCCGCCGGTATCGACCGACCATTGATGCTGTATTGGATTGGTTTGGAAGACGTATAGGCACGGATGGTCTCTTGAAAGCTGCACCGAAAAGCTATTGGTCTTATGTCGACTGGGTTGACGAATGGGAAACGAGTCAATCACGAGGTGTGCCGTGTCCAGGGAGGCGTGGACCGTTGACGGTGTACAATTTGATGTATGCGGATGCGCTGCATAAAGCGGCATATCTCCATGAAAGAACAGGCAGAAAGGACTGCGCAAGCGAATACAAGGATCAGGCAAGTAACATCATCACGGCTGTAAAGGAGCAGTGCTGGTCATCGGAGCTTCAGTTGTTTCAAGACGGTCCCGGGCTTGAGCAATACAGTCAGCATGCCCAGCTGTGGGCCATTCTTGCCGGTGCGGTCCATGGAGATGAGGCGCGCAGGATATCCATCGAGCTGATGAATAATCAATTGCTGCTGCAGGTTTCGTACTCGATGATGTTTTTCCTTTTTCGGGCTATGTCAAGTGCGGGAACGTATGAGATGACCTTTGAAAAGTGGGATTTATGGAGAGATCAGGTCAACCTGCATATGACTACATGGCTGGAAGATCTGGTGTCGGAGAGGAGTGATTGCCATGCTTGGGGAGCCGTGCCGCTTTATGAATTCCCTTGCGAAATCTTAGGGGTTAAGTCTGGGGGGATAGGTTTTTCCCGTCTTGTGATTGAGCCTAAGCTTGGCAGCCTTACCTGGGCGGAAGGGGCAGTTGTGACTCCTCATGGTGTCGTTAGTGTGTCATGGCATAAGGATGGAGAGAATGGCAAGTTTCATATTGATGTAAAGGGGCTGCATGGAATTCCTACGGAAATTCGTTTGCCCGATGGTACGGTTCATGAATATGAAGGCCGTAATGAGGCAGAGATTGAATCGTTTGTCCATATTGAAATTTGAAAGGGGAAATGAAAAGAATGAGACCAATACGAACTGTATGGTACATGTTCCTGATTGCGCTGCTCGGTTCATTAGCAGCAAGTTCCGCTGCACAGGCAGCTGAAAGTACGATTGACCGGTTTCCGATCGGGATCTATGAACCGCCGGACCCGGTTCAAACGACAGATGCACGTTATGCGGAAATAGCGGAAATGAATGCCAATTTAATTATTGGCGACAATGGTTTGGTGACCCATGCAACGAATGAAGCTGCTCTGAACTTAAGTGAGAAGTATGGGCTTAAATTTATGGGCATGGATTGGGGCCTCGTGTCCAAGTCCAGAATGATTCAGCAGCGGATCAGTGATGGGAACGGTTATGTGGTGAAGCGAATCCAAACCATTGGCCAAACTTTCCATGGTCCGACTGACAACCCGAACAGTCATTTGAAATGGTTTATTGGAAGCATTGCGATCAAGCTGGATGTTCAGCAATGGCCAGCAGGAGCAAAGCTTAACTTATGTGTATACGATAGTCCTCTCAAGACGAAAACTATGGGGTGCGATTCGGTCGCCAGCCCGATTCCAACGGAATATGCTGAGTTTTGGATAAATCAATATGTAGATTCAGCTAACACATCCTTTTATTTGGAATTGGCAACGCATACGGACCATGACATAGGCAACATCCTGGCGAGTAAAAATGACGTTTATGCAGACGGCCAGGCTTATGTGAACGGCCAGCCGCAAACGAATGATCTCTACTTTGAGGTCAGGTTTTCCAAAGAAGCGAGCGCCTATTCAGAAGGAGCAAGACCTACTGACGATTATTTAAAGTATTTAACCGATAATTTCAAGGATAAACCTGCATTTTATGGCTATAATTTGCGTGACGAACCGTCATTTGCCCTTATGCACAGACTGGAAGATGCAACCAAAAAATTAAAAGAATACGATCCTGATCATAAGGTATACGTCAATCTATTCCCTAATTACGGAAGTTTTGAACACTTTTTCAGCGAGGTTGAATTAAGGCATAATTTGAGTTTAACTACAGGCGTGCCGCTTGGCCAAACATTCCGAACTGAAAGTAATGAATATCAATTGTCTACTATTAGAATGTTCCTGAATTCAGGCACATGGACCCAAGACGAGAAGGTGAAGGTGACGTTGTGGGATTCGGCAGACAAAACAGAGCTGCTTCATGAGCAAGTTGTCGACAAGATGAGCAACGATTGGCCAATCTTTTATTTCAATGTATCTGTCCAACCGGATACCGAATACTATTTCGAGCTGGAGCATCTGGGTGGAGGAGACGGGTTTATCGGCTCTGTCGTCGCGCTTGATGAATTGGATCGTTACGGGAGCGCTTATTTAAATGGAGTGATGCAGCAGCAGGATCTGTATTTTATCGTCAACCAGCTATTTACGCCGTTCTCTTATGAGGATTATATTTATCGCTGGCTGCAGACTAAGCCGGATGTGCTGGCTTTTGACAACTATCCTTTTATGAGTGATGGCAGCATGCGCAGCAATTTTTACGAAAATCTTGAGATTATCCGCAAACAATCCTTGAGGAGCAACACTGACTTCTGGTCCTTTGTCCAATCTACCGGGATTGAAGGCTTGTATCGCCAGCCGACAGAACAGGATATGCGCTTGGAGCTCTATTCCAACTTGGCATACGGAACAAAAGGTTTGCTATATTATACTTATTTCACCGGTGCATCGTGGGCTGCACCCTATTTCGGAGCGCTGATTTTACCTGATGGAACGCGGAATGTAACCTATGAATATGCCAAAAAGCTGAATGCCGAAGTACTAGCCCTTGGACCGGCCTTGAAGAAGCTGACTTCTAAAGCGGTTTATCATAGCGGTGAACCACCGCAAGGAACGAATCGTTTGCCTGATGACTTCTTCTTTCAGCCGACGAACCCGGATCATCCCGCGGTGATCAGTCAGTTGGAAGGTCCTGATGGGCAAGCTTATGTGATGGTCGTCAATCGTGGAACTAGCAACGGTCGGGTCATTCCTTTTACGCTTCCTGGCAAGCCGGCTGCAGTAATGGAAGTTTCAAAGGTGACCGGTGAAGAAATCAATACGAATTACAATACTGAGACAGGGGAATTGTCTGCTGGGTTCGACGCTGGAGAAGGCCGGTTGTTCATTATTTATGAGAATGAAGCGCCAGCTGACGTGAAGGCACCGGCATGGGAAGACGGAAGCGAGCTGTGGGGCTCCGCGGTAGGAGAAACGGGTGTAACTCTGTCTTGGACGCCAGCCACTGATAATTGGAAGGTGACGGGGTATC
Organism: Paenibacillus eucommiae; assembly: GCF_017874215.1. GTDB lineage: Bacteria > Bacillota > Bacilli > Paenibacillales > NBRC-103111 > Paenibacillus_AI > Paenibacillus_AI eucommiae. The sequence goes on along the minus strand of NZ_JAGGLB010000001.1, from coordinate 494,824 downwards.
GAATTTATGTTAATAATGAGCTTCGGAACACCATTAGCGGTGACAGTACGGAATATGAAGTACAAGGCCTGCAGCCAGATACAGGTTATGCATTCAAGGTTGAAGCGGGAGATGCCGCAGGTAATTGGAGTCAAGACGGCCCCGAAGTAATGGTAACCACAAAGGCAGAAGAAACGCCAGAAGATAGGGAACATCCCGCATGGCCTGACGGAAGTAATCTGTCTGCGACGGATGTGGGCCAGACGAGCCTCCAGCTTACGTGGACGCCTGCGCAAGATAATCGAGATGTTGTCACATACCAGGTATACAAAGGAAATGATGTGCTGACGAGTGTGAGCGGAAGTGTGTATGGGTATTATGTGACCAGACTAGAACCGGGTACTACATACTTGTTTAAAGTGAAAGCGGGAGATGCCGCTGGTAATTGGAGCACTGATGGTCCTGAAGTAACGGTAATAACGAATCCGACTATCGTTGTTCAGCAGCCAAGTACCTCAAATCCTGCACCCTCAACCCAGGTGGATTCGTCTCCTAAGCCGATTGTAAATGACAGAAAAACTGTGGATGAGAGTGTTTGGAAGAACGTAAAAAACGGAAAGGCCACCATTCGTATGAGTAAGGGAGAAGATGAACTGCGGCTGCCGGCTCATAGCGCCATATTGTTGGGCAGTAACCGGCTGGAAGTGATTACCGATGGAGCAACGATGCTCTTTCCTTCCGACGTTTTCTCAGCATTGACGGCATTGTTGGGCAGAGAAGCGACGAAAGACGATCTCATTGTGTTAAAAACCAAGAAGCTGGATGAGAACGCAACTGCTGAGCTTATGAACGGGAATAGCGGGAGAAACACAGTGTTAAAAGCAGGCAACGGTATTTATGAGCTTTCCTTGTCCCTTGTAGACAAAGATGGCAAAGAACATAAATTGGAGGCATTTAACAAACCAGTTGATGTTGAGTTTTATTACGACAGGGCTAAAGGAAATGAAGGCCTTCTTGGTGTCTATACTCATAATGAGAAGTCGGGACAATGGGAGTTTATCAATGGAACGATGAATAGCCAGCAAAAAACAGTAGTGGTGCAGTTGAGACATTTCAGCAAATATGCTGTGCTCGAATATAACCAGACATTTAATGATGTGCCTGATACGCATTGGGTCAACAAAGCGTTACAAGTACTGGCAGCAAAACATGTGATTGAAGGCATGACGGAAACAACATTTGTGCCAGGGGGTAAAACAACGCGTGCGGAATTTGCCGCTATGCTTTCGCGGTTGCTTGACTTAAAATCGAGGGGGACAGCAGCGTTTACTGATGTAGATTCATCGCAATGGTACGCGGATGCAGTAGGAGCTGCCTACGAAGCGAAGCTGATTGAAGGAAAGAGCTCAACTACGTTCGCCCCCAATGATCAAATTTCCCGTGAAGAAATGACAGTGATACTCGTCCGCGCATTCTATTACAAGAGCGGCAAAACAATGGGCAAAGCGGCGATTTCATTTACGGATAACAGTCAAATATCCGATTGGGCAGTAGAATATATCCAATCTGCCGTCTATGAAGGGTTAATGGAAGGGCTCGAAAGAAACCGGTTTAGCCCCTCAGCATCTGCCAGCCGTGCTGAGGTTGCTCAAGCAATTTATAATTTTTTACAGAAAATTTAAGTTAGAGCATATCGTGGAAGCCTGTTGAGATTATTCTCGACAGGCTTTTGGTGCGCTTGGCAGCAGAACGATTTGATATATATCCTGTGTTTATCCATTCCCGTATTGACCCCGTAGGAAAGATGTTATAATATATATTATATATAATAAAGCGCAATTGTAAGCAGCAGCGTGACAGACAACAGCTTATAAGGAGCGTGGCAGAAGAGAGAGTGGAGCTATGGAATCTTTGGTTAATAAGCAGTCGTTCATTGGTTTAGATACTTGCACCTGGCTGTATAGTGGAGCGGAAGTGCCTGTGCACCAAGGCTGTATGGATGCAGTCAATGAGTATTTGCAATATAGGGGCAAGGGACCTGGCGGCAGGGCGCATAATGCGGAGATTGAACAATTATGCAAGCAGAATCTGGCTCAGCTTTTGCAGGGGAATCCAGAAAATATCGCATTGCTATCGAATTCATCGGAAATCATTTCTATGATCGCCCAGTCGCTGGATTTCGAAGAGGGCGATAATGTAATCCTGAATACTATCGAGTTTCCTTCAGGGGTTCTTCCCTGGTTATTGTTAAAGAGCAAAGGTGTAGAGGTTCGTGTTGTAGATCATAAGGACTGGAAAATTTCAGTGGAAGACATTATGGATCAGGTGGATGAGCGCACAAGGCTCGTCATAACCAGTCATGTGAGCTATCATACGGGTGCGAGATTGGATTATAAAAAGCTCTATGCAGAGCTTAAGAAAACCCAAGCCTTGCTTCTGCTTGATATCACACAGTCCCTTGGTGCTGTTCAGGTGGATATGAATCATGCTGATTTTGTTGTGTGCAGCTCCTACAAGTGGCTCTTATCACTTCATGGCGTTGGAGTTTTAGGGGTTAACCCGGCTCGTGTTCAAGCATTCAATCCGAAGTCTGTAGGCTGGAGAAGTGTGGCGGATATGTTTGGACCAGACCGCTTTAAAACGGTCACCTTCCAGGATGATGCGCGCAGATTCGAGCTCGGCTTTCCAAGCTATCCAACCATTTATGCGATGCAGTATTCAACTGGCCTGCTGCTGCGGGAAGGTCCGGAGCGGATTGAACAGCATATTCTCTCGCTTGGGGGAATGCTGATTGAACAGCTCAGTGAACTGGGCTACGAAATTATGACACCAAAAGAGCCAGATAAACGAGCAGGCAATATATGTGTTGTGGCCGAGCGTGGAGAAGAAATCGCAGACGAGCTGCACAAGCAGCAGATCTATGTGTGGGGCGGTGACGGCAGGTTCAGGGCTTCGATTCATTTATTTAATGATTCAAAAGATATTGAAACATTAATCCAAGCGTTAAGGAGCTTCCAATGACCGCCAATACGAATGCGAATTCGAATATAAATGCGAATGCGAATAATGCGAAGGCCAATACAAAGCATCGCGCTTTGGAAATTCTTGAAGATTTAATTCGCATACAAAGCGTCAATCCGCATTATGGTGATGGGGCAAAAGGTGAAGGAGAAGTCGCGGATTACATTGAAGCGCGCTGCCGACAGGCGGGGCTCTCCGTCAGAAGACAAACTGTCCTGCCCGGACGAGACAATTTAATTGTGGAGATTCGAACAGGTAAGCCCGGGGGTGCATTGCTGTTCGAGTCGCATATGGATACGGTCTCCATTGGAAGCATGGAGAATGCGCTGGTTCCAACTTACCTGGACGGAAAGCTTTACGGCCGTGGGGCTTGTGATACGAAAGCAACCTTGGCAGGGATGTTATATGCCATGGAAGAATGTGCGAAGATCGCGGATCAGCTGCCCAGGGACTTGGTCTTCTGCGCTTCAGTCGATGAGGAGCATGCTTTTCGCGGCTTAGCTGCGTTTATGGAGCTGGACCTGCCCTTCTCTGGAGCTGTTGTTGGTGAACCGACGGAGCTTGGAATCGTGGTAGAGCATAAAGGCTGTGCCCGCTTCACTGTCCATACGCACGGTAAGGCAGCACACAGCTCTATGCCCCAAGAAGGCGACAATGCCGTTTACCAAATGATGCAGGTCCTGCGCTTCATTACAGAAATCGAAGAGCCCAAACTGAATGCTGTTCACAGTCGGCTGAGCGGCTCTCCAACGATTGTAGTGGGAACCATACAGGGTGGCAAACAGATTAATATTGTCCCGGAGAGCTGTGTCATCGAGGTTGACCGGAGAATTATTCCGGGTGAGACGCCTGAGCAGGTTTTGCAGGAGTTTGAACAGCAACTGCTGGATGCTGTGAAGCAGCATGAAGTTAAGGCAAGTGTTGAACCGCTGCTGCTTGATCCTGCGCTAAATACGCCGCATGATTCGGCTATCGTTCGTGCGTCACAAGAGGTAGCCCAGTCACTTGGACTGCAAGATCAATTATGCGGGGTTCCTTACGGAAGCGATGCCAGCAAGCTGCAGCAGTGGAAGGGAATCCCGACAATTGTCTATGGACCTGGCTCGATTGCGCAAGCGCATTCCAAGGAGGAATGGGTGCCGGTGGACGAGGTTGGGCAGGCCGCGGAATTTTATTTGCAGCTGGCTAAGTCGTACAAGGGACAATAGAAGTTGGGTTTTGATTACTGGAGCATAGATTCTTAGACTATAGAACCTATCATAAATTTAAATCATAGATTCAATCATACAGGAGGTTCAAAGATGAAGAAGGAAATCATACGTACCGATAAAGCGCCTAATCCTTCAGGAGCGTACTCGCAAGCTGTTAAGCTGGGGAATATGGTTTATGTGGCTGGAACCTGTCCATTTGAGTTAGAAACAGGAAAGGTGCTTGCTCCTGGTGATATTGGAGCGCAGACACGCATTGTTTTGTCCTATATGCAGGAGATTTTGAAGGCAGCTGGTTCTTCTATGGATAACGTTGTGAAGGTAACTGCTTTTGTGGATGATCTGGATCAGTTTCAAATATACAATCAGGCATATGGCGAGTTTTTCCAGCATGAGCCGCCTGCGCGCAGCACGTTTGAAATCGGCAAGTTTCCAGTAGGCATGTGTGTAGAAATCGAGTGTATCGCATTTATAGAGGAGGATCATTCATGAAAACGCTAGTTTGGAATGCAGCAGAGACAATGAACATTGAAGAGCGGGAAGTACCGGTTTTGCCGGAAAATGAAATATTAATCCGGGTTGAAGCGGTTGGGATTTGCGGTTCGGAAATAGAAGGATATTTGGGTCATAACAGTTTGCGGATTCCGCCACTCGTAATGGGACATGAATTTTGTGGACGCATTGAGCAGGTAGGCGCTAAGGTTCCAAATAGAGAAGGCATACAGGTAGGTCAAAAGGTAGTTGTCAATCCGCTGCTGTACTGCGGGGAATGCAACAGCTGTCTGAAGGGCTTGACGAATCTCTGTGCAAGCCGTTCGATTATTGGTATCCATCGTTCAGGGGCATTTGCCGAATTTGTTGCTGTACCTGCCAGTGCGGTTGTGCCTGTACCGGAAGAAATTGATTCTTTCCGCGCTTCGCTTGCTGAGCCTTTAGCCTGTTCCTTGCGTGCAACGCGGCGGGCGCTGAGCCAGCATCCTTTTGCCAATGTTGTGATTTTCGGCGCTGGTGGAATTGGTTTGCTGTGTGCCATGATGGCTAAAATATTAGGCGCTTCACGCGTTATGATTATAGATACGAATGCCGAGAGACTGCAAATAGCTCTGCAAGTAGGGCTTGATGAAGCTGCGAATCCAAAAGAAGAGAACGTGGAAGACAAGGTGAAGGCAAGCTTCGGCTCCAAGGGCGTGGATGTTGTCATTGATGCTGCCGGTTTTCAGCAAACGCGGGAAGTATCTTTGAAAATATTGAACCCTGGCGGCACACTGATGAATATCGGGCTTGGGATCGACGGAACGAATTTGCCTATCAATCATTTGATTAGAAGCGAGATCGAAATATTGGGCTCTTTTACCTATACAAGACAAGATTTCAAATATGCTGTGGATCTCTTGGTCAGCGGCCAGGTGACCGAGCTTGGCTGGACTGAAGTACGTCCGTTGTCAGAAGGGCCAAATTCTTTTGCTGAGCTTGTGGCGGGGAAGGTTACTAACGGTAAAATATTTTTATCCGTATAATACTTTGTCAGTGTAATGCTTTATCAATATATACTTTATCAAAATAGTACGTTATCTGTTTCATACTTTGATCTGTGTAGATGAGGAGAATTTCGATGGAAAAAGTCAGGGTAGGTATTATCGGTCTTGGCAGGTGGGGAGAGTGTCATCTGGAAGCCTTCTCTTCGCTGCCGCAGGCAGAGGTCGTTGCCGTATGCGATATGAATCAGGAGCGGCTGGATAACGCGGGGAAAAAATACGGAGTAAAAAATCTTTATTTGCAGTATGAGGATTTAATCAAGCGTGACGATATCGATCTGGTCAGTGTCGTAACCTTCGAGAAAAACCATCTGGAGCCGACGCTCCTAGCCTTGAAATCAGGCAAGCACGTGCTTGTGGAGAAGCCGATCACAACACGGCTGGATGAGGCCAGACAGATGCAAGCAGCGGCACAGGAGAGCGGACGCTATGTGCTGCCCGCACATTTGCTTCGTTTTGACCCGCGGTATGCAGAGATTTACCAAGCGATTCATTCGAATCGGGTAGGTAAGCCGGTGAGTATGCATATGAAGCGCGCACGCGAGAAATTCCTGTTTGCTACGTTTCAGCGTACACACACAGTCTACGAGCTGACGATTCACGATCTTGACCTCGCCATTTGGTATGCCGGAAGCCGTGTCAAATCGGTTAAGGCCTACGGGAAAAGCCTGACAGGCGCTCCTGCACCTGAAGTGCTATGGGCATGTCTGGAGTTTGAGAGTGGTGCGGTAGCTATTTTACACAGCAACTGGATGACGCCGGATGAAGCTGGAATCGAGATTGCGGATTCTATCGAAGTGATAGGTGAGCTGGGAACAGCGAGCTTTGAAACGAGCCATTCAGGCTTGCAAATATGGAATAAGTCTGGAAGGAATTCGCCTGATACGCATATTCATTTTCAGCTTTTTGGGCAGACGGTTGGATCCTTGAGGGAGCAGTTTATGTATATATGCCGCTGCTTGACCAGCGGAGAGACTCCCGAGCAAATCTCCTTCACGGATGCTGTGCATGGCGTGGAGGTAGCTGATGCTATTGTGAAATCGTGTGAGACCGGGCAGGAGATTCGTCTATAAGAGGAGGACTTATGCAAATCAACGAGCGCATGATGTTGGTTGGAAGCGGTAAATATGGCTCTTTAATTAGCGACTCTATGGATTGTAATGTTTATTTGCTTGATGGCGGCGCCGAATGTGCATTAATTGACGCCGGTGGTGGCGTTGATCCGCAGCGGATCGTAGCGAACATCGAGAAAGCGGGGATTGCTATGGCAAGGGTGAAGTATTTACTTCTAACCCATGCCCATGCTGATCATGCTGCGGGAGCCGCTTTCTTCCAAACGCGTTATGGTATGCAGGTGATTGCTGCGAACGAAGCGGTTCCGTGGCTGGAACAAGCAGATATGGACAAGACGAGCTTTAATGCGGCCAAGCGCGGTGGAGTGTATGCCCCGGATTTTCAATTTCCAGGCTGCGCGATTGCCCGAGGGGTATCGGAAAATGAGAGTATTCAAATCGGCGAGCTTGCTCTAAAGGTACTGGAAACTCCAGGACATTCGCGGGGGCATGTAAGCTTTTTGCTGGAGCATGAGGGTAGGAAGGCTTTGTTTGCCGGTGATACTATTTTTGCCGGAGGGAAGGTCGTTATTCAAAATATATGGGATTGCAGCATTCAGGATTATGCGGAGACGGTAGCCAAGCTTCACAGCCTTCACATTGATAGCTTGATGCCAGGTCACGGCCCGTTTCTTGTGAATGAAGCGTGGCGGCATGTTGAAATGGCTCAAAATTGCTTTAACAGACTCGATGTTCCGCCGAACTTATAGGGAAGAACGAGGGAAGCAAAGAGGGAAGGACGCCTTGCGGCGTCCTTTTGAAGTGAGAGTGCATTCAGTTCTATATTATGAAGCTAAGTTCATTGGGGTTGATGCCTAATGGACTTTTTTCAATGTTTACTTAATTGGTCTTGAGCATCCGCAGATATATGTGGTCACTCCACGAATGGAGCGATTTTCGGGAACACACGCAACGCGGTTTTATAGAATACGTCCGCATGGAACGCCTCCGGAATTAACTCCTGCACGAATTGCAGGTAAGGCTGCACCGGGGCGAGCGGCCAGTCGGTGCCGAATAGCATTTTCTCGTAATGGTCGCAATAGGTCAGCGCGTGGCGCAAATGGGTGAAGAAGAGCGGCGAATCTTTGAGCCGCGCGCATTCCGCGGCATCTCCGACCATGAGGCCGGACAAATCGGCGAATACGTTGCGGTTTTTGTAGACGATTTCCGCTCCGTCCAGCACCCACGGGTCTCCGAAATGGGCGATCATGAAGTTGACGTCGCGATGGGTGACGGCAACCTCGTCCACCGTCAGTGGATGAGAATATTTCAAAAGGCCGCGTTCGGAGTAAGTATCCCCCGTATGATAGACGACAGGGGCCTTATACTGCTTGGCCAGCTCGTAAACCGGCTGGTAGACGTCGTCGTAGGCATAGTACGGATAGTAACCGAGGTAAATTTTAATACCGACGGTTTCCGGCCTCTGCAGTGCTTTCTCCAGCGCATCCAGACCGGCTTGATCCAGCTTGAACGGGTTCACGCCGAGGCAGCAAACGATCTGCTGCGGATAGGACTGAACCATATCTAGACCCATCGGTGTGGAGGATTCCTGGTCGGGGAAGCCTCCGGGGGCTGTTTCCGTCACTCCCATGCCGATGCCCAGTACGACGCCGTTCTCTGCGTATTCGCGAAGCAGCCCTTCAACGGAGTAATCGACGAACGAGCGGCATTCCGCTGTTTCCTTAAACGAAGTGATATGGGATAAATGCATATGTGCATCAATGATTTTCATTTTGGGTTGCTCTCCTAACGTATCAGTCGTATCAGTACTTTCAAGTATAATAGGGAAGGGGAGAAGTTTCAAATCAGGTTGCCCCGATAAGATCATCCAATGAAGGTGATGTGCAGGCCAAGAGGGAACTAGTGAAGGGCACTTAGGAAACTTAGGAAACTTACGTGTTGTCATTCTTACGACTTTCACGCGTACGGGGCATTTTCAGCAGGCAAAGCGGCATGAGACGAGGGATCTCTGTTGAAGGACTCGCCAATCGCTGAGCATACTTCTGCACCTCGCAAATATCTATACATGTGGGCGTGTGGAATCAGTCCTTGGCTGGCTGGTTGGATTGTGCTGTCCAAAAGAAGGTACTACTTGTTCAGTTTATTTTTGTGCATCTTCAATTTGTTTCTATGATGTATAAATTTATGCGATTGAAAGGCACCTTCGATCTTATAAAGACGAGACATCTGTTTGTGATACCAAATCCAAAAATAATTCCACATAGTCATATTGTCTCCTATTTATTATTCGAATAGTATGACTTATTCTATCATAAATAGTTCTTTTTTACTATATACATTGACAAGGAAGTCGGAATGAATCATAATGTAGGAATAGCAGTCGGGGAAGCACCTCACAAAGCCAAACACCATAAGTGTTGCTTTGTTGAGGTGCTATTTGTTTATTAGGAGGTATCTATGATTATGAAGAAAGAGCGGGATGACAAGCTGAATACGAACGGAATTAAGGAGCAGGAGATTACGTATGACATTTATGCGGCTATGCCAGACGATGGTCAACGTTATGAGATCATTGAGGGTATGCTGGAGATGATGTCCCCCGGTCCCGCTACGGCTCATCAAGCGGTAAGCGGGGAACTGGAATTTCTGTTAAAGCAAAGCTGCAATTCGGATTATGTGATTTATCACGCACCACTTGATGTGATATTAAGCCAGAGGGATGTTTTGCAGCCTGACATTCTGATGATTCACCGCAGTCGCCTTCATATTGTGGCGACTCGCGGCATTGAGGGCCCACCCGATTTGGTTATAGAGATTATTTCGCCAGGTTCCCGCAAACGGGATAAGGTGAAGAAGAAGAAGACATACGCCAAGTACGGCATTCCTGAGTATTGGATCGTAGATTCGGATTCGCAATCGTTGGAGCAGTATCGGCTTATTGGCGAGCTTTATGAGCTTTATAATTTGTTTGAAGGTGATGAAATTGTCACTTCGGACAAGCTGCCTTGTGTTTCTTTTGCTATAAGCGACTTATTCAAAGAGCTGCCTCCTCTGAATCTGGCCTAATATCAGTCTGACGGATGCTGCTTATGTATGAAAGCTACTGTAAGCTAGCCTTATCAACAAACGTAACACAAGGTTCGGAGCATCCGTGAAGCTCAAATACGACAATCTCGTTCTGACCCTGCTTCAGCAGCGGAGCCGGGACATATAAGGTCTTTTGAGGCCCTCGTTCCCAATAACGCCCCAAATTAAAGCCATTGATATAGACCACGCCTTTGGTCCACCCTGCCATGTTAAGGAAGGTATCGGCAAGCTCGTCGATCTCCAAGGTTCCTTTAAAGAAAGTAGGCACATTAGCTTTATTGGCTTTAGCTTCATCTTTATCTTTATCTACGGCCGTCTTGACAGCAAATGGAATAGAAGAGACAGAGTCCAGCGGCAGTGTGTGAATGGTCCAGTCATACAAGAACTGATTGGCAAACCTCGCACCTTCGGTAATTCCTTTGTAATCCTTAAGCAGAGGACCGTAGTTCGTTCTACCCATATTTTCCACGAGAATGCTCAGCTTAGCTCCCTGATGGGGAATTTCCAGCTCTACGCTTAGCATTTCCTTGTGGTCACGTTCAATAATGCCTATGAACTTGTCATCCAGGAATATCATGGCCCGATCATGCACATCCTGCACGAACAGGGAGCCTTTGATCCGTGGTCCGGAAATATGTGTAGTATACATAATAAAGCCATAGTCTTGACCAAGCTTCTCCATAGGCTCTGGACAGGTATGCTGCGATGGCGTACTGAATGCATCTAAATGATCTAACAGACCTATCTGTTCAGTCATATGTACCTGGCCATAGCTTTTCTTTTTTATAGGATCGGGCAACACTAGCTCGCCCAGTTCTACATAATTTTCGATCACCTTGCGGACTGCATGAAATTTAGGAGTCGGATCCCCAGCTTCATCCAATAGTACATCGTAATCATAGCTTGTGATCGTCGGAGCATATTCAGGGTTGTTAGCCCCGTTATAAAATCCGAAGTTCGTGCCTCCGTGGAACATATAGAAGTTGACGGAAGCATTTGCTTTCAGCATCTCATCGAGTACCTGGGCTACGTCACCGGCATCTCTCGTATGATGCTCCTCGCCCCAATGATCGAACCAGCCGTTCCAGAACTCCATGCACATCAGCGGCTTATCCGGCTGGTATTCGCGCAATTTTTCGAACGACTCGTCAGGACTCGAACCGAAATTTACGGTTGCCAGCACGCCTTCGACCATCCCGCCCTGCAGCATATAATCGAGGGGGCCATCCGAGGTGAATAGCAGTACATCTATGCCGCGCTTTTGCATGCTGTCTTTTAAATAGTTCAAATATTTCTTATCATTACCATAGCTGCCGTACTCATTCTCGATTTGCATCGCAATAATGGGCCCGCCATTTGTGCAAAGCAGGGGCTCAAGCTTCGGCAGCAGCACATCATAATAAGCATCGACTTTATCCAGAAAGGGCTGATGGAAGCATCGTAATCTCATATCTGAATCGGCCAGAAGCCAGGCAGGAAGCCCTCCAAATTCCCATTCGGCGCAAATATAGGGACTTGGACGCACGATAACCATGAGTCCGACTTCACCAGCGATTTCAATAAATTTCTCAAGATCCGCAATCCCCGCAAAGTTAAATTCCCCTTGTTTAGGTTCATGCAGGTTCCACGCCACATAAGTCTCGACGGTATTAAAGCCGCAGGCTTTCAGCTTAAGAAGACGGTCGCGCCAATACTCGGGTACAACACGGAAATAGTGAATAGCACCAGAAATAATCCTAATTGGATTTCCATCCATCGTAAAGTTCTCTCCTTGAAAATTAAACATTCCCATTCAGGCTCCACCTCATGTATATTAATAATAATTACTTTCCCTTTCATCATAAGAAATAAAATCCGGGGCAACAATTGGCAAAACATCCTTCTATTTGTCCTTTTGTCGTTTTGCAGCTTTGAAGTCCTCAATGGTTATAACTTGATGTATGAAAATTGAAATACTCCATTTGTTATCATGAAAGGACGGGAACGATTTATTCCTGTTTTACGGAGGAGGCAGTGATTATGGATACCGAGATTCATTTTTCTAATACGATCCATACGCTTCAAATCACAGGTTGTCACTTCGGGGTGAGGCCTGGGGGCTGGTCATATCCGAGGCATCATCATCATTTATTCGAGCTCCTCTATTGCTGGGAGGGAGAAGTAACTCAAGTAGTGGAAGGGCATGAAATCAAGCTGGCCCGGGGGGAGTGGCTGCTTGTAAAGCCGGGTATTAAGCATAGTACTTATAATGATTCGGAGCATCCCTATACTTTTTTCAATATTCATTTCAATATAGATGATGAGGAGCTGCGCAGCCTGCTGACCCCTTACACGTACCGGCATCTGACCCGCAGCAGTATTCAACAGACCAAGCTTCCTGCTTATCTGAAAGAAATAGAAGCCTTGCTGCAAAATCAGCTTACGGATTCCCGCAATTATGAATGGGAACACAATCGGGGGACGATCACTTTAAATAGCATTCATAAATTATTTCTTCAAGGCCAGCTTCTGTTCATGATCAGGGAGGTTATTATCCTGCTGAGCGGTTTTGCCCTGGCGGGCGCTGCAGCAAATGCTGTGAATGAAAAAGGTCTAAGCTCCACGAGTCAAGTAGACGTTGCTCACGAAATCGAAGGAAAACTGCGGAGCAGTGTTTGCTCTAAGGGGGTAATTACCGATATTGCCAAAGAGCAAAATTTAAGCCGCAGCCAATGCTCCAAAATTTTCACCCAGGTATATGGGATGTCACCGCGCCAATATTTAAGCGATATCAAGCTGAATCAAGCCAAAAAATTATTGCTCAGCAGCGAATTAACCATAGAAGCTATCTCTGATGAACTAGGCTTCACTTCGCTCAGCCACTTCTCCAGGCAGTTCAAAAGGTGGACAGGCGTCTCTCCTAATCAATTTCGTCCGAAGCATGAAGGTGGTAAATCCTAAGAATAACGCCTTTGTGGCGTCCTTTGAGGAGCTCGTTCATGACGTTCGTGCATAGAGGGAGGGAATGGCTGGGGCTCCAGCCGCTGTTAAAGATTTGTTCCCTTGAATGGAATGGATGAGGAGGCAGGAACAAATCTTTAAAGGCGGACGCTAGCGCTCTTCCACGCACAGCCCTTCCCTCTTCTCAGCTACAATCGTACGAATGGCACGAACGCCAAGCTCAAACGGACTGTTAGCAAGGTTTTTTGATTATATTTGTAAATAAATTACTATAAGTACAAATTATGGTTTTAAAGAACGCCGCAGTTGAGAAGGACCTGCCGCTTTAACGATGATATTCATCGTTAAAAGCATAAGGTCTACTCCACATCCTTACTTTAACGATGAAAAACATCGTTAAAGTCCCTTTTAATCCCCCTGAGAGGCCATCCGTCCTCTTTTAACGATGAAAATCATCGTTAACGTGACGGATTGACCTGGAACTCTTACTTTAACGATGAAAAACATCGTTAAATGGGGCACACGCTCGTTTCGGCGAAGAGCTGGCTGCTTGGGGCATTCACATCAAAGGGTGCAAGAACGTCTGATCGAAAATTGTTCTTTCGAAAACAATACACAATCCGATATCGCCATCGGATCATTGGCGGCAGAATGAAATGGGATAAAGCTTTAGAGGTACCTAGAGAAGGCGCTAATTACGCAAATTTCGAAGTAGGGGATCAAGTTATGCTTACTCCCACGGCAGGAGCACCCCTCGGCTATATTTGTACGGAGGCGGGAAAACCAGGGAAGTGGCAGCCATTCGGTTTTATCGGTGAAGCAGAATAGTTAAAGCTTTATGGAAATATGTTTAGTGAATCATTGTTTTAAGAACGCCACCTTCCTAGCATAGTGCTAGGAAGGTGGCGTTTGCGTGTGTGTGGCAGGATGCAGGAGCAGGCAACATATTGCTGCAGCAGACTGATATCCTATGCAAAAAAGTGATAATTCTTGACATTATGAAGCAATATTAGTCACAAAACTGATAACGCCTTCTTGAGAGGGTCTGTTAGAATATGGTTGAAGGAATAGCCAGCGCACTAGAAGCTTTCGAGAAAATAAAGCAGCTATCACTGGATCTGGCATTCTCTAATTATCGTATTATAAGGAGGCGAAACCCCGAAATAACGTAGTTGCATTTAGTTACATCAAACTATCCATGTACTTTGTAAGCGCTTTATAAAAGTTTTAGAAAATTTAAGGAGGCTCGAAAGTGAAGAGAAATTTTTTTCGTAAGGTGTCGATGTATGTTTGTCTGGTTCTTTTGTTATCCTTGTTCACGTCCGTTGCTTCATCTATATCTTATGCCGCAGTGGAGAATGATGCTGCACCTGCAAGTATTCCGAATCTGATGGGGGATTTCCATGATCCGAGTGCAGGTTCGGCTGAGGATCCTAATGCCAGCAGTGGATTGGAGCTTGTTGTTGAGGGCGTAAGTAGCGCAGCTCTCGTGATAACAACGACTGCGACAGAGCTTGAGAAGCAGGCAGCGCAGGAGCTGCAAAGCTATCTGAAACAAATATCCGGAGCCGAGCTGCCCATTGTGACCAATGGTGCTGCTGCCAGCGGCATCAAAATTTACCTAGGGAGTGCTGCGCCGGACCCACAGTTGGGTCAAATACGGGATGGTGGTACGGATCCCGATTCCTTTCGTCTGGCGGTTAACGGTGACAGCATTCAGTTAGCCGGGCTATCAGACAGAGGCACGCTGTTCGCTGCCTACGAGCTCCTGGAGCAGGTTGGCGTTCGTTGGTTTGCACCAGGGGAGATCGGCACAGAGATTCCAGCGAAACGAACGATTCGTGTGAAGGAGCAGAATACGATCCAGCATCCGGGCGTGACGAGCCGGTATGTTGGAGGCATGGATTATCTGTTTTCCCAGGAAGGGATGGAGTTCGTCGATGAGTTTGAAGGAAAGAAGTGGCTGCAGCATAGCAGGGGCAGCACGGATCCTCATCTGGGCGGACACGGCTTCCCTTGTACAATTACAGCCCAGCAACGGCCGGATTTATATGTTCGGGTAAATGGAAGGCTGACCATCCAGTTAGATGTAACGAAACCGGAGGTGCTGGCCTGCGTCGTTGATGGGGTATTGAAGCAGCTGGAAAAAAATCCGGATACCAAATATATCGCTTTGGGACCTGAGGATGGAGACGATCTAGGGGTATCTGCCTGGGATGCCGTAGATTACGATCCGCTTATGGGCGGGAACTCTGTAACTGATCGTTATGTCAAGTTTTACAATCTGGTTTTGGAACAAATTGAGCCCCTATATCCCGAAGTCGGTATTGCATTTTTTGCCTATTCCCGTTATATGAGGCCTCCTGTTCAGGAAGTTCCAAACCCTAAGCTGCTTCCTGTTATTGCTCCAATAACGGTCGATCGCATCCATTCGATTGAGAACGGACTGTCATGGGAACGTACATATTTGAAGGATCTCATCGCGGATTGGAAGAAGCTTGGCGTTCAAGTATCCTTTTACAGTTATATGTTCAATCTGGCTGATCCTGGCCTTCCGTTTTCCATGATTAATCGTATTGTCGAAGAAATGAGTTATTTCCGCAAAGAGGGGATGAATGAGCTTCGTTTCGAAGTGATGCCATCCTGGGGCTACCAGGGCCCGTCGTTATATTTAATGTCCAAGCTTAGCTGGAATCCGGAGCTTGATGTTCAGGAGACGTTATTCGACTATTTCTCCAAATATTATGGACCAGCGGCAGAGCCCATGTGGAATCACTTTCGTAAACTGGAAGATACGTTTGCTCATGCCGATTACTATACCGGAGCCGTTTACGATTACTCGAAAATATTGACTCCGGAGGTTATGGCAGAGCTGGAGGGCACTTTGGCCGAAGCGGAGAGCAAAGTCGCAGCAGATTCCATTTACGCCAAACGGGTCTGGATGACACGCGTTGCGTTCGATTTTGGAAACCTATTTACGGATATGCGGGATGCTTACCTTCAGTTTGATTTTGCGAAGTCGAAGCAATTGTATGATGACTCAAAAGCACAGTTAAAGCTGGCTGCCCTGCAATCCCCCGTTATCATCCATCCTTGGACGGGCGGATACCTGGATACATTCTGGAAGTATCCCATTGAGGAGACTTATGAGCGGATTACGAGCGGCAACGAAATGATTGCACAGCTGCCAGATGAATGGTTGGCCATGCTGATTCCCAAAGGAAATGGCGAGAAGCTGGGATTATGGAAGCCAGGAATAGGCACGCAATCTTGGATGAAGCTGAAGACCTACTCCGATTCTTGGTCGAATCAAGGCTTGCGTTACTACAAGGGTGAGGTCTGGTATCGTACTGAAGTTCACGTTGCGGAAGCATATAAAGATAGGCCGATTCGGCTCTGGTTCGGAGACATCGACGAAACTCCGAAGGTTTGGGTCAATGGGCAGGAAGTTCAACCAAAGTCTACAGGTATCGCAACGGTCAAGCCTTGGGAATATGACGTTACCCGTGTCATCAAGTTTGGGCAAAAGAACGACATTGTCGTTTCTGTCAACAATCATTCTTTAGACGAAGTGGGTACTGGCGGCATTCAGGGTCCTGCGTTTCTCTGGGCGGGTTCTTCTGAACCTCCAGAAGAGCCGGTTGATCCGGATGAACTGCTTACGAACCCTGGTTTTGAAAAAGGGATGACAGGATGGGAATCTTTCTATACGGCTACGTTGACGTCTGTTACTGATCCAGTAAATTCGGGCTCTAAAGCTCTTGGAATCAGTAAAAGAAGCGCCAACTACACAGGTGTGATGCAGGATATTACACAAATATTGTTAGATAAAGGACAAGGAACTTATGATTTTGAAGCCATGCTGCGCACGGAATCAGATACACAAAGAATGTATGTTAATATTTTTGTCCTTGATAGCGAGGGTGAGCATTACTTTAACGGGTCTTTTGAAAACGTAGGCAGCGAAAATTGGGTGAAATCGTCAGGCTCGGCTGCCATTACTTGGTCAGGAGAGTTGAAGAAAGCCCGTATATACACGGAATCCTTTGCGGAAACAGGAAAAGGCAATTATTTCGTCGATGACATCAGTCTCAAGAAAAAAAAACTCTCAATACCAAATAAAAGCACATTAACGACAAGTGCAAGCACGATTCCCTCAGGGACAGAATTTAAAGTTAACTATGGACTTAGCAATGTTAGTCAAGCTGTTTATGCGCATGATATCAAGCTGGATTATGACCCTGCCATCATGGAATTTGTATCTGCAAGGTCCTTAATAGAAGGGGTTGCGATTGTCGAGACCATCAAGGAGCCTGCGGGTAAACTTCGCTTGATTGTTGCCAGTCAAGGCTCAGAGCATGCTGTAACAGGTAACGCGCAGGTGGTAGAGCTTACTTTTAGAGCAAAAAACATCGTTCAGACGGCTTCAGGCGACATCTCAATTACGAGCGCTGCTCTGGGAGATGATCAAGGTAACGAATCCCAGGCGGGAACATCGTCCATCCGGATTCAAGTAACGGCAGGAAGCACGGGCGGAAACCCTGTTGACATCAATCAAGATGGCAAAGTGACCGTGGGCGATTTATCGTTCGTGGCAGCACATTATGGCAAAAACAGCAGCAGCCCGGATTGGCAGCAAGTGAAGAAAGCGGACATTAATGGAGATGGCAAAATTGATATCCTTGATCTGGCTGCAGTTGCCAAGAAGATAGTGGAGTAATGGAAAAGAAAAGCAGGGAGGGGAGTTCCCCTTCTTGTTTTTAAAGGAAGTCGCGGCTGTTTGACGCGTGGAAGGGTTGGTCATATGAATCGTAAAATAATCGTTTACATGCTGATTTCTCTACTCTGCTTACCTGGGCTGGTTCTCACAACCAGCTATGCGGAGACGCCTTCATCCTTTCTTTTAACGGCGAATAAACCTGTTGAAGGTACAATTATCCTAACCCTGAGTGGTAAGGATATTAAAGATTTATACGGCTATGAGGCCAGATTTACGTTTGATCCTGACCAGTTAGAGCTGGTAGAAGCCAAGTCCAGTCTGGACGGCTTTTCCGTATTGCCTATCATCAAGAATAATGAGATCACTATCGCACATACCAAAATTGGCAATGTCGCTGGAGAAAGTGGAGATATCGACATCGGTACCCTGACTTTTAAGCGCAAGAAGCACGGGACCTCCACTGTTAAATGGGAATCTATAAAGGCAGTAGACCGTAATCTATCCGATCATACGTATATCATAGGAAAGAGCGTTTCCGTGAATTTGCTGAAAAGAGGGTTTCTTGATCTGGGCGGCCACTGGGCTAAGGCAGATATAGAACTGCTCGCATCGAAGGACATTATTGAGGGGATGGATGAAGATCATTTTGTACCTGAGGCGCATGTAACCAGAGCACAGTTTGCGGCGATGATTTCGAGAGCGCTGAACACGCTGAACCTTAAAACTAGTTTGAAAGTGAGTATGCAGCAAAGTCCGTTTACGGATGTTGCCCCTGGCTCCTGGTATAAGGATGTCGTAAATAACGCTTATTCGGCAGGGATTATCGAAGGCGTGACAGCAACGAGTTTTGCTCCGGAAAGAGAGGTTACAAGGGAAGAAATGGCTGTGATGATGGTGAGAGCGAGTACCTATGCGGCCGTTCCTTTGGCTGGGGATAGTAAAGTTACCTTGGTGGCCTTTGCAGATTCAGAGTTGATAAGCGAGTGGGCGAGAGAGGGAGTTCAATCTTCGGTTCGTTTAGGCCTTATAAATGGCAGAGCAGGAGACCGGTTTGTACCCCGGGATCAGGCAACGCGAGCGGAAGCAGCGACAGTGATTAAAAGGTTTGTTGATCTTCTGTAAATGGACAATAATTGTAAGCAATTTTCAGCATATTTAAGAAATGGGAGGTAAATAAGTGAAAAAGAAAATTTTCTTAACGATTTTAGCGTTTTCTATGTTCATGAACATAATCAGTGTTGTCAGTGCCACGGTACCACCTGGCAACAATGATCGGCTGCAATATTTCGGCTATTATGGTGCGGATGGTTCTGAATTTGGCAATCCTACAGATAAATATTTACATGTAATTGGAGATATGGCTAACAGCAACGTCGCCTTGATTCACGGCTGGATTTACGGCCAGAAATTAAGGGATATTATCGAGACAGCCGCATCGAAAAATATGAAAGTGATCCTCCATGTTTATGACATTTTCTTTGCCTATGATGCTATAAAGCGCGGTTATTTGGTTGGGCCTTGGGCAAGTAATTGGGCTACTTTGAAGCAAACGCTGAGCGGTCTTGAAGACAATGTGCTTGGGTTTTATTTCGACGAGCCTTGGCTCGCTGGTGTGAAGGAGGAGGACTTCAGATTTGTTACCAAGCTGATCGGTGAAGATTTTCCTGATAAAAAAGTGATGCAGGTTAGCGCACTAGCCGATTTGGACCCTGGCAATACGGGAGACGGCATGAAAAGCTCCTATCTCGAATATGTCACAGACGTCGGATTCGACTATTACAGTGGCTGGGAGCATGGAGATTACTTGATCTATCATGAAAGATTGAAGGCATTAGCGAACAAAAATCAGAATATCTGGCTTATCCCCAGAGCATTCAGCAGAAATAATAATTCTGACGGCATGCAGGAGGAATTGTTGCGGCATTACGATCTGGCTTTAAAAGACTCTCGGGTTATCGGCATACTTCCTTTCAATTTCCCATCTGGTGGGGACTGGGGCAAAGGCTTGGAGTATTTTTTTGACGAAACGAAACCGCTCTATGATTCCTATTTGAAAAATACGCATATTCAGGTTGGCAAAAGCGTTATTGCAAATGAGGGAACAAACGGTGGAACAAACGACAATCTATATGTGGCTTCGTTTGATTTCAGTTCCGTACAAGGAGACAGAGGCTGGTATTATCAACAAGGAGACGGCAGCTCTTATACGGACTTGGCATGGGATACGGGGGGAGCCGCATGGCAAGGAACGACACCGCTAGTAACGGTTGGGTCTGATTTTCAGTATCCTGATGGCGAAGATGCGATCCGTAAGTGGGTTGCACCGAAATCGGGAACGATCCAAATTTCTACGAACGGAAACATTCGTAAAAGTGGTGTTTTGGGTGATGGTGTGCGTCTCAAATTGTTGAAAAATGGTACTGGAATTTGGCCGGAGGCGGGTGAATGGAAGCTGCTTCAAGCCAACGATACAAGCGGAATCACCATGAAGACAACCACCGAAGTGCAGGCTGGTGATGTTTTATACTTCGTGGTGAATCAGAACGCCAGCTCGGCCGGCGACAAAACGTTGTGGAACCCGGTCATTGTTTACAAGACTGTCACTGAAGCGTCTTCCGTGTTAACGGGCCCCGAATCTGTCATTAGGGGGGATGAAATCACCATGCAAATAGGCATCAAGGGAGACCCCCTTAACTTCACTTCTTGGCAAGGCGTTCTGAACTACGATCCTGACAGGCTGCAATTTGCAACGAAGACGGTGACGCTCGAAAATAATGGAGGCACGTATCAGGCTTTGGCAGATGATGCTTATACGAATGTGCGGCCAGGCTTTCAGCTTCTGTCCAGCAGGGTGCAAGCGGAGCAAGGCAAAATATTCATCTCGATGGCCAGTACGGGGAACGGAGATGTGGTACGTGAGGGCGGCAACTTGCTTACTTTGGATGGCTCCGTAAAGACAGGCGCAGCGATAGGCACTACAGAAGTATCGCTTGCTGATCTTAAAGTATCGGTTGAAGGAGCAGACACAGAGGTTGCTGGCACTTCTATGGCCATACAGGTATATGCAAAAGTACCGGTTGATCCGGATGAACTTCTTACGAATCCTGGATTTGAAAACGGTACAACGGGATGGGAGGCCTTCTATCAGGCTACTTTGACGTCCATTGCTTCTCCTGTGAGTTCGGGTTCTAAAGCGCTGAGAATTAGTGAGAGGGACTCAAACTATACAGGTGCGATGCAGGACATCAAAGCGATATTGTTAGATAAAGGGCAGGGAACTTATAATTTCGGAGGCATGCTGCGTACGGAATCAGGTACACAAAGAATGTATGTAAATATATTTGTTAATGATAGCGAGGGTGAGCATTATTTTAACGCTTCTTTTGAGAGTGTGGGGAGCGATAAATGGGTGAGATCTTCAGGCTCGGCCAACATTACATGGACAGGAGAGCTGAAAACGGCCCGAATATACATGGAATCAATGACGGAAACGGGAAAAGGTAATTATTTTGTGGACGACTTCAGTCTCAAGAAAAAACCACTGCCGGTTCCCAACCAAAGCACATTAACGGCAAGTGCAAGCACGATTCCGTCAGGTGCAGAGTTTAAAGTTAACTACGGGCTCAGCGATGTTAGTAAAGCTATTTATGCACAGGATATCAAGCTGGATTATGACCCTTCAGTTATGGATTTCGTATCTGCAAAGTCCCTAATAGAAGGTGTTTCCATTCTGGAAACGATCAAGAACCCGGCGGGTAAGCTTCGCTTAATTGTTGCCAGTCAAGGCTCAGGGCATGCTGTAACCGGCAGCACGCAAGTGGTAGAGCTGACTTTTAAAGCGAAAAAATTGTTACAAACGGCTTCAGGCGATATCTCGATTACGAGCGCTGCTCTGGGAGATGATCAAGCTGCTGAATCCCAAGCGGCATTATCGTCCATCCGTGTTGAGGTAACGGCAGAAAGTGTGGGAGGCAGCAATACGGACATCAATGGAGATGGCAAAGTGACCATAGGTGATTTGTCCATACTAGCCGCGCTTTACGGCAAAAACAGCAGCAGCCCGGATTGGCAGCAAGTGAAGAGAGCGGATGTGAATGGAGATGGCAAGATTGATATCCTTGATCTCGCTGCGGTTGCTAAGAAGATAGTAGAGTAATGGAAAGAAAAACCCAGGAAGGGGAAACCGCCTTCTTGGGTTTTCTATTTTGCAACCTCTCGTATACGTTCCAGAAATTCAATCCTATTTCCAAAAGGATCCTCAACAAAAATTCGCTTTACGCCTTCCACAGCGTAATCTTCCTGAACTGGGATCAACTGCGCTAAATGCTCTTGCAATGCAGATACGTTATGCACTTCAAACGCAGGATGCGCCTTTTTGGCGGGATTAAAATCATTCTCTACCCCGATATGAACCTGCTGCTTGCCGCATTGAAACCATACCCCGCCTCGTGTTTTTAACTTTTCAGGCTTTTCTATTTCCTCCATACCTAACAGCCCGTGATAAAAATTTCTTGCTTCTTCCTCGCATCCTTTTGGCGCTGCCAGTTGAACGTGATCGATACCTACGAAATGGTAGGGCATGAATTTTTTTGTCATGAGAGGTTCTCCGTTCTCTATTTTTTTTTCTTTCCTTGCTACTGTCTTCTTTTTATCTCTTTTCTCATTCCTGTTTGGTGTTTGTGGTTTCGTATGGTGAAACTTAGTTTCATTTAATTTATTGTACCATTTTTATCCAAACAATCATAGAGGGAAATTCACGACAGGCTGCAGGAAAAGTTTAAGAATCTCTTAAGCTTTCTGAAGCTATTCTTAATTTGCGGACAGAGGCGCCATGGATCTTGTATAGTATTAAAATACATAATTCTGGAAAAAGGGAGATTTTTCATGACATTCAAGTGGACGGTTTCGTTATCGGTGTTCATGGTCGCGTTGATGTTGATATCCGGTTGTAAGGAGAAAGGGGAAGTTGGGCAGCAGGAGCAAAAATCCGTAACCATCCTGTATCAGGATGAGTACTCTTTTCCTTACAGAAAATTGGTTGAGTTCAAGTTTCCTGAGCTTCACATTGAATTTATTTCATATAGTCATCTGATGGAATCGCCGAAAATGCGCGAGGAGCTTTTGAAGTTTGTGGATGAAAAGAAGCCGGACTTGATTGTGCTGCCGCAGTTTGATCTGCAATATTTCGAAGATATGCTTGCTCAGGGATATTTAATGAATTTGAGCACCTATATTGTGAAGAATTCGTTCGATATGCAGAAGCTTATGCCTAGTGTGGTAGATCTATTGAAGCAGAAGGGGGACGGGCAGCTGTATGGCCTAACTACCAGCTTTAGAAGCAAGGCGTTGTTTTATAATGTTGACCTTTTTAATCAATATGGTATTGAGCATCCTCACGATCAGATGAGTTACAAGGAAGTGCTGGAGTTGGCAGCCAGATTTCCTGGTGATGGCGGAGGGGATCAAGGGGAGCGGGTATTCGGCTATCATCAATTATGGATGACACCGACCAGATTTGTGTTAGCTGTGGGCGAAGCAGAACGTTTGAATTGGTATGATGAGACACCGAGTGTGACCATCAACACAGGCGCTTGGAAAAACATATTTCAATATGTGCTTCGGGGTTATCAAACGGGAGCGATCTTTGACGCAGTTTTGCTAGAGAAGCAGTTGGAGGAGACAAGCAACAAATACGATTACAGCCAGGCTATCGAAGAATCGAAGCAGCGGAATTTGTTTGCGACCGGGAGAGCGGCCATGACGGTAAGTTCTCCAGGTTTAATCGGTCAAATCATGAAATTTAAGCCGGAGATGAATTGGGATGTCGTAACAGTACCCGTTGATCCTGCGAATCCGGAGCTGACTGATGTTATCGAACCGGGGCCTATAATGGGCATTTACGCCAACTCTGCGAACAAAGAAGAGGCATGGAAGCTGCTAGCATTTATGAACGGCGACGAGGTTGCAAAAATACAAGCAAAAAGCGAGCGCTACAGCGATAAGCTGCCAATGAGAACATCATACATAGATCCTAATAGCAAGCAGATGGATGCTTTTTATAAGCTGCAAATAGATGAACGGCCAGTTTCCACCGCAGAAATACCTGGTGAGGTTTATAATATCCTGGATAGAGAAATCCAGCAGGTTCTTCTTGGCCGGAAGCCGCTTGATGAAGCGCTGCAGACGATTCAAGAACAAGCCAGTATGGAGCTGATCCGGGCAAAGAACATGAAGGAGGTGGAGGGTAAATGATGCAACCTGAGAATAGAGGCCAGAGAAAAGTGGAATACGAGAATTCGGAGAAGACGGGGAAGACCAAGAAGGCCCAGAAGGTATTGGGAAACGGCGTGCTAGCTGCTAGAGCAACTGGAATCGTAGTCCTTTTATTACTTTGTACATGTTTGATTTCAGCATGTTCTAAGACAGCACCCGGTCCTGAAGAATGGAAGAGCGAGCTGAGTATCAATGCCTATACGGAGGAGGGTTTTTACAGTTCGGTGGGGGGCGTGCTTTCTTTGCAATTTCCAAATATCAACTTCACCGTCATCCCAACAGACCACGGAGAATCTTTTCAATTGCCAGAACAATACGACAAACTAATTGAGGAAACCAAGCCTGATATTATTGTGATGGATGGTATAGGGGTATACGAAAGAATGAGTGAACGCGGTATCCTCTATGATTTAGGAGCTTTAATGAAGCGGGACAAGTTCGATACGGAGCGTGTACAACCAGGCATGCTACAATTTTTGCAGCAAAAAGGGCAAGGAAAACTTCTAGGACTTGCTGCTTCTTTTAACAGCAGTGCACTTTTTTTCAACCAGGATTTATTTGAGCGTTACCGGATTCCTGTGCCTACAGATCAAATGAGCTGGGAGGAAATGCTTCTGCTGGCAGCTAAGTTTCCTGTGGAGGAGGGGGCCGAACGTATTTATGGATACAGCGGAAACTGGGGCCATTTTAGCAATGCGATCTTTTCCTTGGCAGGGACTGAGAAGCTTAGCTATTTTGATGAAAATCATGAGTTTCAAATAGACACCGAGAAGTGGAGGAAGCTGTTCCATCTGCTCGTAGATTCTTATAAAAAGGGCGTTATCTACAAGGATTGGGAAGATAAGTTTAGTGAAGGGCATGCTGCTATGACCATTTACGGACCTGAGTATATAAGGACTCTTAAGGACAAGGGGATATCATTCAAATGGGACATCGTCACTCATCCCGTCAATCCGGCGAACCGGGACGTAAGCACAGTGATGAGCATGAACCGTATATATGGTATTCATAGCGGGACTACAAATCTGGAAGCGGCGTGGGAAGTTGTTAAATTTTTAAATGGTCAGGAGATGGCCAAGCTGGAAACCTATTCCTTACCTACACATACATCAGCGCTGAAAGAGAGGGACGGAATAAGCCTGGAGCCCTTCAGCAAGCTAAGAATGGATGTGGAGGAAGAATCAGTGGCAGAGAATGTGCCGCCATCCTTTTATATGACTTTAATCAACATCATCAATCAGGAAATGGAGGGTGTATGGAAAAACGAGAAGTCGATTGAGCAGGTTTTACAGCAAATTCAGGCTAAGGCTCAGCAGGCTTTGTCAGTGGCGAGGATGGAGCAGGAGCAAACGGGGTAAACAGATGCTTACGGACACAAATAAAGGGGCTGAGGTCCGTAAGCTTTCTAGTCGCTTTCTAAAGGGTGGAGTCCGTCGCTTTGGGCTACAAAGAGAGGGACTCTGATCTTCCAAGGCTATGAGCCTACGTCTATGGTTTCATCTCGTAATAATAATCCGTCTCGTTCATTCGTATCACGAACACAACCGGCAATCCGCTGTCCTTCACTTCGACAGGTACCTCGATCACATAATGAATCCGCTCCGTTGAAAGCGGGTCGATCTTCACAATGTTGCTGTACGTAAAATTAGAGCCATTGTCTTCCTCAATCGTGGAAAAACCCCTATATTCATATTTATTATTATAGATAAGACGAACCGATATCGCCTCTTCCGCGTCCTTCCCTATGGTCATAAGGTTTTTGAATGCAAACGAGATATGTGCGTAGATCTTGCCCGGATCTTTTACTTCATAGTACGAGTACATTCCGCTTGCTTTGGGTGGTTTAACCGACGTTTCAAACTTAGCATCCAGGATCGTTAGTTCGGCATAGGCTTCATCAACTGTCTTCTCAGCTGCCTTAAGTGGTTTATATTGCTGCCAAGCTGTCTGTTCGGGCAGGGGGTGCTCTTTTCCCATCGTCAACGTCTGGCCTTTCGAGGTAGTATTGGTTCCTTTTACACTGTTACCATTTGCAGTCACCACAACTTCTACCGATTTGCCGCTGGTTTTCACTTCTAATGGAACCTCCGTTAGGAAATGCAGCTTGCCGCTGGTCAACGGAGCAATAAAAGTAATATTGCTATAGCTTAATTCACTGCCGCCGTCCTCTTCAATCGTTGAAAATCCTGTGTATTCATACTTGCCATCATACATAATTTTGACATTCATAATTTCATCAGCAGAAATGGATGTGCCACCCAAATTTTTTACATGAAACACGTTATGCACGTAAATTTTGTCAGGGTCTTTGACTTCATAATAGGAATATAGGGTTCCTGGATTCGGAGGAGAAACCTTGGTGGAAAACTCCGTCGATACCATGCTGATTTCATATTGGTTGGGATAGAGCAGTACATCCCCTGTGTCGAAAGTTGTTGGATATACGGGCGACGGTTCCGCTTTCTTGACATTAGCCGTCTGTACAGCTTCCGGCTCATTCTGCTGATTAGTCTCATTTCCAACTGTTGCAGAAGTAGAAGGGCTTGAGCTAGCACCGCTATTCTGTTCTGGTGTACTGCATGCAGCACATATAACTAGGATCATACTTACCATCCATAGTTTCGCTATCTTTTTCATGTCTTCTTCTCCTATTCAATGATCTGTCATACATGTAAAACCGTACCACAAATTTCCACAAATTAAAACATTTTTTTCCAAGCAGTTTCTTAGCGCTTTCCGCTCACTAGGTCTCGGGACTGATGGCAAAAGCATGCCGGAGACCGTCGTACACTAGGTTCATGTCCGCTACAATGGAGCATATATTAGTGTTTAGAACATTGGAGGGATGTAGACGCATGGCTATTCTGGAAGTAGTGCATTTGCGCAAAACCTTTGGTTCCGTGACGGCAGTGGAGGATATTAGCTTTAGTGTGGAGCCGGGTGAAGTATTCACGATTATCGGACCCAATGGGGCCGGAAAAACGACGACGCTGGAGATGATTGAAGGCTTGCAGCCGCCGGACAGCGGCTCGATTACGGTGGGAGGCTTGAATTGGGGGAAGGATGCGGATCGCATCAAGTTCATGATCGGTGTGCAGCCGCAGTCCAGTGCGATGTTCGAATTGCTGACTGTTCGGGAAAACCTCGACTTGTTCGCGTCCTTTTACCCGGATCCGCTCTCCGTCGAGCAGGCACTTCAAATGGTTAGCTTGACAGATCATCAGGGCAAAAGGGTTAAATCCCTCTCCGGCGGACAGCGGCAGCGTCTGGCAATAGGGCTGGGGATGATTAGCAACCCTGCGATTATTTTTCTCGATGAACCGACGACGGGACTGGATCCGCAGGCGCGCCGTAACATCTGGGATATTGTGCTGATGCTCAAAGAGCTGGGCAAGACGACGATTCTGACGACTCATTATATGGAAGAAGCGGAGAAGCTGAGTGACCGCGTCTGCATTGTCGATCAAGGGCGGGTCGTAACGCTCGATACGCCATCAGCCTTGATTGGACAGCTTACGAAGGAGCGGGAAATTCGGCTGTCGCTGATGGACGGCGAAGAGGCTGCGAAGGAGACGGAATTGCTGGCCCAGAGCGTGGATACCGTAATTCGCGCTGAACGCGAGGGGGCGGATATCCGGCTGTGGACGGAGCATCCGGAGGATACACTGTATAGTCTCTTCGGCTTTACGAAGGAGCGCGGCTATCGGGTAGATCAGGTATCCATTCGCGAGATGACCCTGGAGGATGTCTTCATCTCCTTCACGGGCAAGGAATGGAGGGACTAAAGATGAAGCTAAGCCATGGCAATCAATTAGGCAAGCTGTTTGGTGCGCATCTGAAAATGATGTTCAGAGAAAAGGCGGTCTGGTTCTGGAATATTTTTTTTCCTATTATTTTGATGGTACTGTTTATGCTTATTTTTGGCGGAGGCGGTGATGGTGGTGAATTCAAGTCGAAGGTAGCGGTCGTCAGCGAAACGCAAAGCGAGTCTTCGGCGGCACTGCTGGAGCAGCTTCGTCAAATTCCCGTACTGGAATGGGAAACGAAGGAGCCGGTAAGCCGGGAACAGGCCCTCGACTGGATTAAGGATAAGACGGTGGAAGCCGCTATCGTTCTGCCAAGTGGAGAAGAGGCGCTGGAGCTGATTTTCAATACGGAGAAGGAGCAGAACGCGGCTTCACAGGCGCTGGCGGGCATTATCGACCGTTTCGTACAGCAAGCAAACTGGGCAGCGGCGGGAATAGAACCGTCCCTCCACATGAAAATTAGCTCGGTATCCGCCGGAAGCGAAGATTTGAGCTATGTCGATTTTCTGCTTACGGGGATGATTGCCCTCTCTCTTGCGCAAGGCGGGCTGTTCGGGATGGTGGATCTCGTGGAGATGCGCCGTAATGGCTTGATGAAGCGGCTGCGCATGACGCCAGTCAGTCTGGGCCTGTTCGGCTTGGCTAGTATGGCAGTACGTTACGTGCTTGGTATTGTTCAAATTGTGCTGCTTACGGCAATTGGTGTATTTGGCTTTGGAGCGAACCTGCACATTGACTTCTTGACGCTTTTGGTCGCCTTCTTTGTGGGAAGTCTGGCATTTAACGCACTCGGCTACTTGATCTCATCATTCAGCAAATCGATGGAAGCCTACATGGGTGTAGCGAATATCGCCAGCTTCCTGATGATGTTCCTGAGCGGCATCTTTTTCCCGACGAACACCTTGCCCGAATGGCTGCAGTCAGTCACCCAGGGAATCCCACTCACTTATTTCGTAAACGTATTGCGTGATGGTATGGTATACGGCGAAGGGTTCTTGACGGGAGATTTCTGGCTGAGCATCGCTGTTCTAGCGGTATGGGGAGTAGCTGCCTTCTTGCTCGGGGGCGCCTTGTTCCGCCGTACAAAGCTGGCGGTGCGGTGAGGAGTTATGGTGCAACAAATAGCTGGTAAGATTGGGGAAGTTTGAGCAAAGGTGAGTAAGTGAGAGTGAGAAATAGTGAGTAAGAGTGAGTAAGAGTGACAAAAGTGAGTAAGTGAGGGAAAAGCAAATAGATGGAGAGTGAGTAAGAGAGGGTAAGAGTATGTAAAGAGTAAAAAGAGTAGTAAAAGTGGTGGAAGACAAATACAAAAAAGCCGGAAGCAAACGACCTTGATGGTCGCCTGCCTCTGGCTTTTTTGGTAAGCTTCAAAAGTGAATGGAGAGCTTTAGCTCGTTTTAGTGATGAAAAACATCGTTATAGAGTTGGTTTTGCAGTGGATTCCTCATTTAGCGATGAAAAACATCGTTAAAGTTACATGAAATAGCTAAAAGAGAATTTTTTTGACTCTTTAAGAATATAAAACATCGTTATTGAGCCAAATTTTCAATAAACACCAACTTTAGCGATGAAAAACATCGTTAAAAATTCATTATCATCACTATCCCTTTCTGTCAGGAAACAGACGCCTGCCGGCTGTCCGTTCGGGCATGGCTTGTTCTGCTCCTGCAGCTGGAATAGGAAATGGGTGTGGGTGTGGGTGTGGGTTTAAAAGCGACAGCATCATTTAAAGATTTGTTCCTACTTCCACATCCATTTCCCAATTATTAATAATGAACGTGCAGATGCGGCGTTTCGATTTCTTTTCCGGCATGCAGGGATCGCATCAGAGCATCCAATGCCCCGGTTGTGAGCAGAGAGCGCTCCACTGGATAAGGCGGGATATGCGTGTGCATAAACCGCTCGATGGCCAGTACCATATAGCTGAAATGGCTGTGCGGCTTTTGATTCTGCAGCCTGAATTCGACGCATACGGGAGGTTCGCCTTCTACGACTTGATAAGCTGAAACAAACATCCGGCCTTCCGGCTCTGCGAAAATAATACCAGCCTGCAGCCCGTCCACGTACTCCAGCTCGACGAAAACAGGAAGTTTCAGCATGTATGGAAACATCTCGATATCGCGCAGATTGACAAAGCCACCAAGCGCCTCGTACATTTGCTTCCAATCATCCGATATAATCCGGTCAATCGCTGCTTGGTCCCGGTAGGTTCTTACGGCTCTGATGCCGGTTTCACCATAGGCGCGGTTTTCGGCAACGCTTTGCATCATTTCCATCGTGTGGTAGCAATAACGCTCCACATCGTCGTAGGCAAAGCCCAGCATTTTGTGCATCGGTGCGCCGTATGGGATTCCCGTCGTTGCAGGGATACGCGGTGCGAAAGGAAGCACTGAGCTGGACATGAACGGGATGTTATGCCGCTTGATTTGGTCATACATCCATTCAATGTCCTCTTGGACTACGGCAAAGCCCTTGTCCGTAAATACCGGAACGATGCGATTGAATTCCAGCATGATATTCAGGCATTCCTCAAAAAATTTCCTCCGCGGATACAGAATTTGATCAAATTCGTTCATTGGATATTCGCCGAGCTCTCCGATGATAATAATGCCGTCAAGTTGGAAAGAAGGATCACCGTTCAGCAATGCTTCGCGAATCGACCCGTGCAGCGCCACGCCGTGTTTGGCCGCCATATCCCTGCCCATATCGTTAGCCGGATATTGATCGATGTACATGGAGACGATATCCACCGTGGATGTATAAGCTCTTCCGTTTAACGTGTACCCGTCCAAAAATTTGGTAATGATTACGTCCGCATGGTTAATATCCCAATACTCCGTAATGATGGCCGCGATTCTTTTTCTAGGCTTCGACATAATTACCTCCAAATAATCGTTATTATTAATAGGTTACCGCGAGGGACCGGACTCTACCCATAGTAAAACCTGCGAAAGTGCAGGATTTTTCACCTGAAATCGGGTGTTACCTAGAATTCCTGCAATTGTGCAGGAAAAAAGCCTCTAGCAGTGCTCAAAGCAGAAAACCTGCAGTATTACAGGAATTACCTTTACCTGGTCCATTTAGATCCAAAAAAGATGTACTTTTGCATCATTGCCCCAAGGACAGGTTGGATTCGATTTTAAGTGTTTGTCGGACATCAGATCTCAAAATCGTACAGGGTAATTAAAATCCAGAGACCGAAGCATAGCATCGCAAAATTGAATGATTTGCTGCGATTGTTTCATAGAGCTATAATCAAGCGTTTTTTTTGAATCTTCTCCTGCTCCTGCTTTTTTTCCTGCTGCTGCGTCTGTGTCTGTGTCTGCGTCTTCTTCTTCTTCTTCACCCAGATAAGCGACATAAGACTTCAATTGTTCATGGAGCGCTGCAATCGAAGCGGATCTCAGTTGCTCCTTCAGTGCTTCAGGCAGCAGGGAAGCCTGCCAATTCCAAGGATCTCCGATCAAAAGGGCGATATCTCCGGTATCGATGGAAATTGTCCCTTTTTCTCCTATGAGCTCCAGCGTACCCGTGGTCAACGATTGTATTTCCCCATGCGTGTTGTCATGTTGTATTTCTCCATCTTGTATTTCTTTATGTTGCACTTCGCCTTGTTCAGTTTCACCATCAGGTGTCCATAAGGAGGACATTGTGACGGTTACGCCATTTCCGAATTCGAAATCCAACCGCTCGATATTGCGCAAGCCGTTGCGGAGCGGTTTCGATCCGAATGCCTGACCCACCTGTATAAAGTCGGCGTTACTCAGCCAGAAGGCGAGGTCCAGATCGTGAACAAGCATTTCGAAGTAGGTCGGCAGACGATGATAAGCCTGGAAGAGCCGCTCGCTGCGGGTGCGGTGGAAGATCAGCTGCTGCAGCTTTCCGATCTGTCCGGATTGCAGCTGCGCATAGGCATCAGCATAAGGCTTTAAGAAACGGGACGGGCGTGTGACGAACAATTGCTTGTTGCTTCGTATGGCATTTTTCCACATTTCAAGGGCCGACAAGGGATTGTTCACTACCGGTTGGTCGATCACAACATGCTTGCTATTTTTTAGCGCCAGAACGGTCGGTACATAATGATGCAGTTCATGCGTGGCCACGCTGATCAGATCGATGTCTTGCTTTGCCAGCATTTCATTCAGGCTGTTATAGCGTCCACGGATGCCATAACGATCAGCCGTTTCGTTGGCCTTTTCCATAATCGTATCGCATAGGGAGACCACTTCCATCTGCGGGATGGCCTGGTATGCTTCTACATGGCATTCTGCCCAGCTGCCGGCTCCGACAATGCCTACTTTGATTTGTTTCCTCATGCGATCGCTCTTTTCCTCAAGGTTTTGTTTCAGCAGAATACCTGGAATCGAATTTAATAAATGGATAGCCATCCTACCTAGCATAGTCAATATCTGGCCAAAGTACCATACCATTTTGTACAGATTAATTATACTTTTTGAGATGGTATAGACCTAGTTATCGACCAATGATTTTGGAATTTCAATTACATGAATTTTGTCAGACTGGATTGAGACTTGGAGCTGACGCAACAGTTGAAGCTTTCTCGATCCAATATGCCATTAACTTTTTTATTAGTGACTCTAAGTAAACAAGTGTACATGAATGTCAAGTCATGCGTATAGAGAAGGGGATGTGTTTCAAATATAATATAAACATGAAGAAGGTGCTAGTTAGGATATCCCATCTTCTTTGTATGCCGGTTTTACCGCGCAAAATGATCAGGGGGGCAAAAGAATGAAGCGAATGAGCAGATTGGCGTTATCCTGTTTAATGATCGTCGTTTTAATAGTTTTATCGGCTTGTGGCACTAAAGAACCTAAGGAGGGAACGTCAACTCCGAATACAGGTAACACTCCTGCGGCTTCGGTTGGCAATGAAAAGGCTGAACCGGTAGAAATAACAATGGTTCGTGAAAATTATGCGGATGTGAAATACCTCTCAGGTGAATCAATTGACAAAAACGCGGTATCGGATGCTTATGAAAAAGAACTGGGAATTAAAATTAAAAACCTGTGGGTAGCTGACAGCACCCAGTACCAACAAAAGCTGCAAATGAGTATTTCGTCTAACGATATTCCCGACTTGATGTTTGTAAGTATGCCGCAGTTGCAGCAGCTTATTGAAGCGGATATGATCTTGGATTTGACGGATATTTATGAAAAGACAGCTACTGCGGAAACGAAGGCGTACTTGACGGGCGATGGCGGTAATCAGTTAAATTCAGCCAAACATCAAGGGAAATTGATGGCCATTCCTTCAACAAATAGCCCATACAATTCTGCTTCACATGTTTGGTTGAGGAGGGATTGGTTGAAACAGCTGAATTTGCCAGAACCGAAAACGATGCAGGATGTTCTTTCAATTTCCGAGGCTTTTACAAAACAGGATCCAGGAGGATCGGGGAAATCGTACGGGATTGCGCTCACGAAAGCTTTGTTAAGTGAAGGTGCTTTTATGATATCTGGTTTTTTTAATGGCTATCATGCTTATCCAGGGCAATGGATCAAGGATGATTCTGGGAAACTTGTGTTCGGGAGCATTCAACCAGAGATGAAGCTTGCTTTGAAACAACTACAGGACATGTATAAAGATGGTCAGATCGATCCGGAATTCGCTGTTAAAGATGTGGTTAAGGAAAACGAGCTGCTTGCCTCGAATAAAATTGGGATAACATATGGCCCTTTCTGGCTTAGTGCCTATCCATTGATGGACAACGCGGTTAAGGACGGAGTATTGGTTCAGGATTGGTGGCCGTATCCAATCGTATCCCACGATGCAGTGCCAGCTATGACACAGGTTGAAATGGGGGTTGATGGTTACTGGGTCGTCTCGAAGAAAGCCAAGCACCCAGAGGCTGCAATAAAGCTTCTGAACAAATGGATCCAGGCTTATGAACATCCAGGGGAAACGGATGGTGTGTATTTACTCCATAACGAAGAGGCACAAAATTACTATAAGTTGAATCCAATTCGCGTGTTTTCTCAAACGCATAATGTAACGTTAGGGGAAGTCGTTCCTAAAGCGATTGAATCGAGAGATCCATCCTCACTTAAAGGAGTGGAAGGACCAAACCGTTATGGCAAAGTTGTCAAATATTTAGACGGCGACACTTCTCAATGGTCAGAATGGCCGATCTCAGGGCCTGGTGGGACCTTCTCCATCATGTATCAATATTTGCAGCAGAATCGCTATCATATCAATGCCTTTTATGGAGCACCTGGTCCTGTAATGACAGAGAAAAAACCGGTACTCGACACCAAAATGCATGAAGTTTTTATAAAAATTATTATGAATCAGCTTCCAATCGATAAATTTGATGAATTTGTTGCAGAATGGAAAAAGCTTGGCGGCGATGAGATGACTAATGAGGTAAATGAATGGTACGTTAAGGTTTCTCAGAATTAACAGCTTGGTTTTGGGAAGGGGAACTGTAATCTGCCGTTCCCTTTCCGATTTATTTAGAGGAGGTTCGCTGTGATCATCAGGTTTGCCAAGGAATGGCCGTTGCATCTTTTACTGATCCCTGGCGTTATTATTGCTATCATTTTCAGTTATATTCCAATGGCAGGTGTTCTAATTGCCTTTGAAAGGTATATTCCCACTCGGGGAATATTCGGTTCCCCATGGGTTGGATGGGATAATTTCAAATATATGATTGAAAACCCTGATATGAAGAGGATTATGTTTAATACCCTCTATATCGCATTTATGAAAATTGTTGGCGGGCTCTTGGTGCCAATTACGATTTCCATCTTGTTGAACGAAATACGCAGGGAAGTATTTAAACGGATTTTTCAGACACTTGTTTATTTACCGCATTTTTTATCATGGGTGCTGCTTGGCGGTATTTTGATAGATATATTATCACCCTCAACGGGGATTGTGAATCAATTTCTTGGATGGTTTGGGATGGATCCGATCTTTTTCCTTGCAAACAATAGCTGGTTTCCGTATACATTAGTCATTTCGGATATATGGAAGGAATTTGGCTTCAGTACAATCATTTATTTGGCAGCTCTTACGAGCATTAATCCTTCCTTGTATGAAGCGGCTGAGATGGACGGAGCTAATCGTTGGAAGCAAACCTGGCACATTACTTTGCCTGGGATGATGCCGATCATCGTATTGATGGCGACTTTAAGCGTTGGCAGTATCTTAAATGCTGGCTTCGAGCAGGTTTTTAATTTGTACAGTCCACCCGTTTATGAGAGTGGCGATATCATTGATACATTTGTATACCGCATGGGTTTTGAACAAGTTCAATATGGCCTGGCCACTGCTGTAGGTTTATTGAAATCGGTCATTTCCCTTGTGTTGATAGCCCTGTCTTATTCCATGGCTTACCGTTTCGCAGGCTATCGCATTTTCTGAGGAGGGAGAAATTATATTGACATCACGTTTACCCACAGGCAGAAGATTGTTTCTTATTTTAAACTACACATTTCTGACAACTCTTTCCTTTTTGTGCATTCTCCCTTTGATTCATATACTTGCCTTATCCTTCAGCTCCGGTGCGGCAGCGGCCGCAGGAGAGGTAAGCTTGTGGCCGGTTGACTTTAATACTGCGGCTTATGAGAATATTATGAACAAACAAGAATATTTAACAGCATTTTGGATTTCTGTAAAAAGACTTGTTCTGGGTACCTCCATCAGTTTATTTCTTACTATTATTACCGCTTACCCGCTCTCGAAGGAGCCTAGAGCTTTTCAATGGAGAACCTGGTACACCTGGTTTTTTGTGTTTACTATCTTGTTTAGCGGCGGACTGATTCCATGGTATATGACAATCCGGACGCTTGGTTTAATGGATACGATTTGGGCTCTCGTGCTTCCTGGAGCGCTTTCTGTCTTCAATGTGATCTTACTGCTCAATTTTTACCGCGGTCTACCTAAGGAACTGGATGAGTCGGCACGAATGGACGGAGCGGGACATTTTCGCGTATTGTGGAGCATTTATGTACCATTGTCCATGCCTGCCCTGGCGACGGTTGGTTTGTTTACCTTGGTTGGGCACTGGAATAGCTGGTTTGATGGACTTGTGCTGATGAACCGACCGGAGAACTATCCGCTGCAAACCTTTCTGCAAACGATTGTCATTATGAGAGATATGAGATTCATTAGTTCGGAAGATGTAGAGCTGTTGAGAAAAATTTCAGATCGTACCAGCACAGCAGCGCAAATATTCGTGGCATCGTTTCCTATTTTGCTCATTTATCCGTTCTTGCAGCGCTTTTTCATCAAAGGAATTGTGATGGGAAGCGTGAAGGAATAATTTCAGCTTGTTAAGTGTTCTTCCTGCCAGAAATGTGTGATAAAGTTATTTGTATGGAGAATTATCATACTTGTAAAGGCGGGAGGAAGTAACCAGTGGTGGATTTGAACAGGATGAAGAAGTGGCGACCGACGATTTTTGTAAAGCTGATGTTGACTTTCATTTCAGTCCTTGCACCGCTTTATCTACTTACGCTTGCTATTAACGAAAGTGGATCGAATAGTATCCGCAGGGAGATCTCACAATCCCTTGCCAGTCGCAACGACTTCTACTTAAACATGTTGGACCTGGAGGTCGGACGAATCGTACGGATGCTTCCGGAATATGCAGTAGACAATGATCTTAGAGCCTTAAGCACAACTGGAGATAGTATTGCGGATTACGAGAAGGTCGAAGATATTATGGGCATTCAGAAACGGATTAATTTGATCAAATATAACAGTATTTACATTCAGGAAGTACGGGCCTATATCCCTTTGTTGCGGAGAACAATTCTGACCTCGACTTTCGAGACATCCATTGATGAAGCCGAGTTCGAGGCTCTTCAACTCAAAAACAATAAAGAGGGGAGCCCTTTAATTTATTGGAATGATCGGCTCTTTGTAAGTATGCAGTATCCGTCGATATCTACCCGGAGTCCCGTGTTCCAGGTTAGTGTTGAATTGTCGGTTGATAAGTTGAAGCATACATTACAAGAAATGATCAGCATTCCCCAAGGAAATGCAGTGTTGTTTAATCTGAATCAGGAATGGACCCTATCGAACGAGAGTGAGCCTTCCATTCCAGAAGCGCTTCGAAACTATCTGGCCATGCAGAGGCAGCAGGGGCTTCTCTCAGGGTATGATACGCTTAAATTTGGTAAAAGCCCATATCTTGTTTCTTATAGATATTCGTCTATGCTGGATTGTTACCTGGCGAGCTATGTACCTGAGCGTGATATTATCGGACCGATTAGTAAATATCAACACTGGATACTAGGTATTTCAATATTATCTATGTTTATCGTGCTATTCTTCTCGATATCCATCTTTCGCATGATTCATCGCCCTTTAAAAGGCCTGATAAGTGCCTTCAAACGAATGCGGACAGGCGATATCAGACCGATCGCGAATGTGGGCAGGCATGATGAGTTTGGTTACTTATATAAGGCTTACAACGAGACGGCGGTTCATTTAAAAACGTTGATACAGGAAAATTACGAACAAAAAATTCACAGTCAGCGCTCTGAGTTGAAAAGATTGCAATCGCAAATCAATCCCCATTTCCTTTATAATTGTTTTTTTGTTTTGTGCCGATTGATCAAATCTGAGGATTTGGAGCTTGCTTATCGCTTCTGTCTATATGTCGGTGACTACTTTCAATTCATCACTCGGGACGATGCAGATGAAGTTCCCTTGGAAACGGAAATGAAGCACGCCCGCACTTATGTCGATATTCAAAAGGTTTGTTTCGGAGGTAAAATCGTTGTTGAGTTCGATACATTAGATGTGGTATTAGGGAAGATAAGGGTACCCCGTCTGATCCTTCAGCCGATCGTAGAGAACATATACAAGCATGCTGTCTCGAAAATGCCAAATGACGGAAAAGTGTGGATTCATATGGAGCATACTAGCAATGATCTGACCATTTATATGGAGGATAGTGGGGACAAGCTAACTGACCGCGATTTGGAGCTGTTGAATCAAAAGCTGAAGCTGGCCGTAAATCACATCGACGATACAACTGGGATCATCAATGTGCATAGACGTATCCAGATCAGGTATGGTCCTGATTATGGTCTTACGATGTTTAGGTCGGATTTGGGTGGTCTTCGGGTTGCGATCAAGCTATCGGTAGCGGAAGGGGGAGAGTGAGCATGTACAGACTGTTGATCGTAGATGACTTACCGATAATCACAGATGGGTTGGTAGAACTATTTCAAAAGCAGCAGCACTTACAATTGGAAGTGTACAAAGCATACTCTGGCCTTGAAGCTCTGGAGCTCTTGAAGAGGCACCGGATTGACATTGTGCTTTCCGATATTTTGATGCCCGGGCTGGATGGCATAGAGCTATTGCGGGAAATTCGTAGTCATTGGCATGCTTGTAAAGTTATTATGCTGACCAGTCACAGTGATTTTGAGTACGTACAGAGCGCTCTATCCCTTGGAGGTTTAGCATACATTCTGAAAACAGAAGGCGATGACAAAATCATCCTTGCGGTGGAAAAAGCGATTCAGATGCTTCATGAAGAACATGACGCCCGAAAGCTGATCGAAAAAGCGAAAGTGCATATGAAGCTGGCGATTCCCTCGCTGCAAAGGGAATACTTATGGTCCATACTACAGGGTAAAAAGGTAGATTCAGAGCTGCTTACCGAGCATTTTGTCAACATTCAGCTGCCGCTCCATACTGATTTTCCGCTATTATTGTTGATTTGTCGG
The DNA here is from genome assembly GCF_017874215.1 of Paenibacillus eucommiae. Lineage (GTDB taxonomy): Bacteria > Bacillota > Bacilli > Paenibacillales > NBRC-103111 > Paenibacillus_AI > Paenibacillus_AI eucommiae. Next base: position 456,470 of record NZ_JAGGLB010000001.1, on the reverse strand, counting down.
GTAGATGACTGGAAGGAAATAACGAAAGCTCCTGATAAAGCATTACTTATTTATGCCGTACAAAACATTGTTGAAGAGTTTTTGAATGAACACGCTCATTTGATCTCACTCGTATACGAATCCTCCAAAATTGTTTGGATTATACAACCGAAATCTCAAGAGGATGGGGATTGGGATAAGACTTTTCATTACGTTAACGGCATGCTGGAATCTATCCAACGTACATGTAGGCATATCTTGAAGCTATTCGTTTCCTTCGCACTTAGCAGTCACGAGGTGACCTGGACAGAGCTTGCTGATCGTTTCCATGCCTTGAAGTTTTTGCTGGTACGTGGACTTGGAGGGCGCAAAGAAACATTGTTGACGGAACAAAACATTCCGATGGCAGCTTCACATTCTTCATACAGCGGGCTGGTTTCTGAGCAAAAACCGAGAAATTTCCAACTGCAAAACAAGATGCCGCTGCTGCTGCATGGCCTTGAAAACGGCAGTGAGGAGGAATACTACCGATTATATGAAGAATTGTCTCCGATATTCACCGAGGAGTCTATTCCACGCTTGCAGAAGATTGAATTGTATCATGCGTTATCCTATGTTTTCCTGACCCTTATTAATAAATATAAGTTGGAAAAGGTTCTTAAAGAGCAAATCGATTTGAATCAGCTTATCGTATTTGATGAACAGGTTCTGTGGGAGACATGGCATCGTTATTTTTTGCATTTGGCTGTATTCATTTTTCAATGGTATAAAAATGAACAAGAAGAAAGCACCCATGAAATCGTCATTAAAGTACATGAATATATCGAAACTCATATTTCCAGGGACATTTCTCTTAATCAATTGGCGGATCAGGTGCATTTAAACCCGTCGTATCTTTCGCGTCTTTATAAGCAAATTACCGGTAACGGATTATCTGAATATTTAATGGAATTCCGCGATCGCAGGGCTAAGGAACTGCTCAAAGAAAGCCATTTAAAGGTGCATGAAATCGCAGCAACGCTAGGTTATAACTCATCCCATGCTTTTATTCGTTTTTTTAAAAAGCAAAATCGGATGACACCACAGGAATACAGAGAGCAGTGGGGCTTTTAAGAAATTGGGAGAGGTGTGGCTGTAATGAGTAGATGGAAAGAAGAGGCTAAGAGTTTGCAAATTATCGACAAAGGTAGTCCTGCAGCAACCATAATGATACACTTGAACGCGGATAATCAGACTCGGAATGCAGCCGCAAAGTTGGCGGAATATGTGGAAAAGTCTACCGGGGCCGTGCTGCCGATTTTGACGGATGATCCTGCAACTGTTACTAATTTTCGATTCAATAAAGAAGTGCAAATCTACATTGGTGCAGAAGGCTTATCGGCAGCGAGTGGTCAGATGAATATTCTAGAAGGGATGGATGGCGACGGATTCGTCATTTATCAGGAGGGTACGCGTATCACAATTGCGGGCCCAACCCCGTGGGGAACAGAATTTGGGGTGAATGAATTTCTAGAACGTTATGTTGGCGTGCGCTGGTTGATGCCGGGAGAGGATTGGGAGGACGTACCTCAGCTCATGGATCTAGCCGTGAGTGAGAATGAGTATGTCCGACAGGAGCCAGCTTTCTTTTCCCGCGAATTTGACGATCATACGAGTAATTCTCCGATTCGTGAGGCGTGGACACGAAATAATCGCATGCATGGACGAGTTGAATTCAAACATAATTTGTTTAACCTGTTTCCTCCAGCGCTATACAAGGATACTCATCCAGAGTATTATCCACCTGGGGCTGATCTGAGCGACATACATGGATGGCAGCCTTGTTTTACAGCGCCTGGGATTGTAGAAGAGGCAATCCATAATATTAATACTTACTTCGATGCTAATCCTGAGGCAACATCTTATTCACTTGGGATGAACGATGGTCGCAATTTCTGCGAAGCGAATCCTGAACACCCGAGTTATCCTAATAAAGTTAATTCAAATGGCTATACCGATATATCTGATATTTATTTCGATTGGGTGAATCAGGTATCGAAGGGCGTATTTGCAAAGCATCCAGATAAATTTCTGGGGACATTAGCATATTTAAATCTCTATGATCCACCTACGAATGTTACACTTGACCCGCGCGTAATTGTTTATGTTACCGATGAACGTCTGTCGTGGGGTGATCAGAATTTGAAGGAAGCAGGACATGCCCTGACTGATAGATGGTTACAAGCAGCACCGGGAATCGCATTCTATGAATATTTATTTGGAACGCCTTATTTGGTTCCCAGACCCTACTTCAATTTTATGGCGGAAAATTATAAATACGCTAAAGATGCCGGTGTTACAGTTCAGTACTCTGAGATGGTTCCTAATTACGGGGAAGGTCCTAAACCATGGCTAGCCGCCAGATTGCAATGGGACCCGGAGCAGGACTTTGACGCTCTGCTTGCCGAATGGTATGAAAGGGCAGTAGGTATCGCTGCTGCAGCTGATTTAGCTGCTTATTATGAATTGTGGGGACATTTTTGGGAAAAGCGCATGTTCAAGACCGAATGGTTTGCCGATTGGTCACAATCAAGCCCTCGTGCTAATTATATGAACTTTCTCGATGATAGCTATCTAGAAGCCGTCACCTTTACGGATGTTGCACAAAGTCGGAGTCTGCTGGAATCAGTTGTTGAGAAAGCCGTTACGCCAAAGCAGAAAAAGCGTGCAGAAGATTTGTTGAGGGCGTTCGAATACTATGAAGCGTGTGTATTGAGCTACCCGAGAGAGGTAGCTATTGCTCAGCCAGCGAATGATCCGGCAGCTCTCGAACTGGTTCATTTCGTGGTTGAGAAAATGAGGCTGGCTGAAAAGCGTCAGGAACTGGTTGAAGAATTTGTAGATCACCCTGTCCTACAGCATATTTACAGTCCTTATTACGGTTATGGCAAAACACTTGGGGGATATGGTCGTATTTGGACGGGGATGACAAGCACTGAAATGGATGTTATTGTTGCTTGGTTGAGACAGGAGGATGCAGGAGAAGAGGTTCATAAGCTCCTTAAGAATTTGGCAGAAAATGATCGAGTGATCACTATCCAGAGGAGTACCCGTTTATTATTGGGACTTGCAGGTGTGGGAACAAAACAGTTGTTATTTAATCCTTCCTTCGAGGTAGGGGGGGCGTCTTCTGAGATAGCAGATTCATGGAACTATTGGATGCCAGACGGCAACCTGATGCAGAGAACGAATGCGGAGTCAAAGACTGGAGACCATAGTCTGATGGCCAGGGGAATCAGATTAGGAGGGTTTTATCAAAACATATCGGTTCAACCCGGTAATCATGGGATGTATGGAGCCTATTATTCTCCGGTGGGATCTGATGGTGACGGAACTATTCGGGTTCAGCTCGACCTCTATGATGAGCAGAACAACTATATAGACGTAATTAAGCCATACCTTGGTGCGAAGCGGGTTAAAAATACCGCAGGAAGTTGGTCTAATATCCAATGGGTCGGAGAAATACCCAGAGGAGTTGGTAAAGTGTCTGTGTATATCGTTCTGGAAAATTTCGATGATGATCAGGAAGTCTACTTGGACGATGTCCAATTTTATTGTCTAGATATGTAAGAAAAAGCTGCGGTTATCGATACAGTGAATATCGATTCCGCAGTTTTTTTCAGTTTGATGAGGAGCTGCTTAAATACCAAGAACAGGCTACCCGCCTCTCTTTGCGCGGAATTGTGAGGGCGATACACCGGTTTGATTGATGAAAAATTTGGTGAAATGAGCAGCGGACGAAAGCGTAAGCTGATCGGCAATTTCTTCCATCGTCAGATTGGTTTCAAGCAAATATTGTTTCGCTTTCTGCGTCCGCAGCTGCAGCAAATAATGCTTTGGAGTAACGCCGTACACTTCCTTGAAGCAGTTCGTGATATGACTGCGGTGCACATTCAATTTGTGGGCCAGCTCTCCGATCTGCAGATTGTATTGGCTAGTATTATTCAATTCGAAAGCAACCTGATGGGCGATGTATAAATGAGAGGCTTGAACGCTTTTTTCCTGCTGCTCCTGCTGTCCGTAGAAGTGTTTCGCCAGAGTGGATATGAAATCCACAAAGCTGGAATGCATCTGCAGCATTTTCAAATTTTGATCAACCGTGTACTGAACTGTAGTATGTGGCAAATGATGGAGCTGCGCGAAATCGCCACCGAAGTCGGACAAGAACGTTTCGACCCAATGGCCAATAAAAGGAGTATTTTGCAAAAAAATAAACGGCTCATTCACGGATTGAAAAATGGAATAAATCGTTGGAATTTCAATATCGAAATGGAAGCTGAAAAATTCTCCGTCCTCTTGAATCTTTAGCTCATGGTACACACCAGACTTGATAAAAATGGCATCGCCTTTGGTCAGGATATAGCGCTTGCCGTTCACTTTCTGCTCTGAGCTTCCTTTGAGGCAATAAGTGAATTCCATGATCGTATGCCGGTGATTGGGAAACGACCAGCTTTTTTCAGCATGGATGTGATGGATGGAAATAATTTGAATGCCACTATAAACTCTGGAAAGTTGAAATAAATATTGCATATTCCCGCCCCTTATCCGGCAATTTTATTCAGTACCGTCTCGAAAAGTATAAATACTTTGCACAAAATGGCATGGTGCTTGGGCCCTTTGTTGTCTATTCTAAACATATCCGCTATCGGCTTAATGAAAGCGATGTCAAGCGAACTCAAATCTTTCTTTATTATACCTGTATCGCTTGGAAAAGCACACCCTGTTCCGGATCTCGCTATGCGGCTCAGCTGAAGCGAATGATTAAGAAAGAGAGCGATCGCAATCATGCAAAAGATAATGGTACAGAATGACACGAAGGGCAGCTGGGGAGAATGCCACATGGAAGCTTACCGGTCGAATGGGCGGGAGGAGGTTACCCATGATGCGGTGATCAAAGTTCACGAGTATATTAACAATCAAATTTCCACCGACATTTCGCTCCATCAATTGGCTGATCATGTGCAATTAAATCCTTCTTATTTATCGCGGCTCTACAAGCAAATTACCGGGAATGGACTGTCGGAATATTTAACCGAATTTCGGGACCGCAGAGCCAAGGATTTACTGCAGAAAAGTCACATGAAGGTGCACGAGATCGCAGCCACCTTAGGCTATAATTCTTCTCATGCCTTTATCCGGTTTTTCAAAAAGAAAAATCAGGTGACTCCGCAGGTGTTTAGAAATCAAGCTACTTCGAATATGTGAAAGGGGACTTTTAGAAAAATGGATACTATGAATATGAACAGGAAAAAAGCGAGGCGTCTTTTATGGAAGCAAAGTATGGCGCTCGTCATGATGTGCTGCTTGCTCCTCTCTTCCATTCCGGCAAAGTCTAATGCCGCTAGTATAGAGGTTAATGCCGTAGACAATGAGGCTGCAGAATCTGCGGTTAGCCGTGCTTCGGTAACGGATATTGCCGGACATTGGGGCGAGAAAGCAATAACAAAGTGGCTGGAGCAAGGATTATTAGCGGGTTATCCCGATGGAACCTTCCAGCCTGACAACGCAATCATACGTAGTGAATTGATTACGCTTGTTAATAAATCCTTTGGATTTATGGACAAAAGTGCTGTTACATTCAGTGATGTTCCGGCAGCAAGCTGGTTTTATGAGGAAGTGGCAAAAGCGCAGCATGCTGGTTACATAACGGGCTATGAGGATGAAACCTTTAGACCGGATCGCGCTCTTTCGCGTGAAGAAATGGCCGTGATGATAGCAGGCATGCTGTCGCTGCAAAAGACTGATGGCGCAGATAAGTTCAGTGATGCCAAGAACCGCCCGGAATGGAGCAAAGGCTCGCTAGGTGCGGTTATCGATAAAGGCATTATGGATGGTTATGAGGATGGAACCTTCAGGCCGACCGGAAACATAACCAGAGCTGAGGCGATTGCTGTTCTGGACAGGGCTTTGGCTCTCAGGGAAACCGTATATGATAAAGCTGGAACCTATGGACCTGAGTCAGGTACGCCATTGGTTTTGACCAATGTGATCGTGAATGCTCCTGGAGTTACCTTGCAAAACATGGAGATCAAGGGGAAGCTCTTGCTGGCAGAAGGCATTGGTGAAGGAGACGTAATTCTCAAAAATGTCAAAGTAACAGGAACAACTACTGTGAAGGGTGGGGGACCCAATAGTATTCACTTTGAGAACACTATCTTAAGCATAGTTGTAATTGATAAAGCGGATGGAGCTGTGCGTGTTGTTTTTGAAGGGTCATCGACGGCTGAAGAGCTTTTGGTGAATTCGCCTGCTACTGTTGAAGCTGGAGTTTCGAATGCTGCTGTGAATTCGATCGCCATAGTGAAATTGGCTAAGGAGCTTGAGGCGGGAGCAAAAGTGGTATTGAAGGGGAGTTTTGGTACCGTCCAGGTAGAAGCTTCTGGTGTAAATATTGAGATGAAAGATGGCACGATCAAGCAGTTTAACTTAGCAGAGGGCGCAGCTGGTACGACGCTTACTCTTGGCAAGGATGCAGCCATCATATCCTTGATCCTGGATGCTGTGATCAAGGTGCTGGGAGATGGTAAGATTGAGAAGGCAAGCTATGGCGAGAAAGCTAAAGGATCGACGTTCGAGCACAAGCCGGACAAGGAAGAAGGAGCAGGTGCTCCATCGACGACTTCTCCGGGATCTTCGTCGGGGAGTTTGACTCCTAGCCCGACTGCTAGTCCGAGCCCAAGCGTGAGTCCAAGCCCAAGCCCAGCTGCTGCTTACATCACTAAAAACGGGATAGCTAATGCGGATATTTTAATTAGTCCCGATGCTAGTGAAATGGAGAGCTTTGCGGCAGAAGAATTGCAAAGTACTGTCAAGATGGTCAGTGGAGCAGAGCTTCCGATTCTGAAAGGGGAAGTCGATGGTATTTCCGTTAGTGCCCAACTGTGGAGCAATAAACTCGACATCAAGAAAAGTGGCATTTATCCGATTCAAATCCAGTTGATTAACAACGGAAGTAACGGCGTTCGCGTACAACTGATACAGACCGATAGCGGACCGATTGCCTCTACCTTTCTTAACGAAGTGGAACTCGGAGCCAAAGAAAGCAAGAGCGTTAACGGCACCGTTGAGGTGCTGAACACGATAATGGATGGTATTTATACCGTTTCCATTCAGGCAAGCGCCGACGATATTCCGCCGTCTACAATGACCCTGACAGTAAATCTGGACCGGAATCTGATCTCCAACCCCGGTTTTGAAAAGAAGGCAGCTGGTAGCAATTTACCCGAAGGCTGGAATGTGCCCTCAGGCGCATTGGACAATCAAGAGTCGCACAGTGGAGAGAATTCACTGCGAATCGATCTGGGGCAGTGGGAATATATTTATGCAACTACGGATCAACAACTGAAACTGGAGCCGGGACGCGAGTATGTGCTGGAAGCATGGGTGAAGGGCAGTGCTGCGCAAGGTCAGAAGATTATCGCGCAATTCATGGAGATGAAAAATAACGGGGAATACACTCCGGGTACATCTCAAGCATCGTTGAACGTAACAAATGATTGGACGCGTGTCCAGCTGAAATATACGCCGCAAGCGGAGACCCAGTTGGACTTTGCCTGGATCTACTTCTATATCGTAGCGGGAACGGATAAGTTATGGATTGATGACGTCACTTTGAGAGAAGTTGGAGACAGTCCGGCACCTGAACCCGAACCGGTGAAAAACCTCATCTCCAACCCGGGGTTTGAAAAGAAGGCAGCTGGCAGCAATTTACCCGAAGGCTGGAATGTGCCCTCAGGCGAATTGGACAATCAAGAGTCGCACAGCGGAGCAAATTCGCTGCGAATCGATTTGGGGCAGTGGGAATACATTTATGCAACTACGGATCAACAACTGAAACTGGAGCCGGGACGCGAGTATGTGCTGGAAGCATGGGTTAAGGGCAGTGCTGCGCAAGGTCAGAAGGTTATCGGGCAATTCATGGAGATGAAAAATAATGGGGAATACGTACCGGGTACACCTCAAGCATTGTTAGACGTAACAGATGATTGGACCCATATCGAGCTGAAGTATACACCGCAGGCAGAGACTCAATTGGACTATGTCTGGATCTATTTCTATATTATAGCTGGAACGGATAAATTATGGATTGACGATGTTTCATTAATGTTGACTGATAGTGGGCAACAGGACAATGAAACCTCGCTGGATGTGGAGCAGCCGCAGATGGCGCTGCATAAGGTAAGTAAGTTACCAGAAGTTCATACACTAGGTGCAGACAGCGGTACTAGCGAGGAGCGACTGCAAATTATTTTGGGGACGACCGAATCTTATCCTGTATCAGCCAACCTCTTCCCAGACGATATTGCCTATTTGCAGCATTCGGACGGATATGCCATTCGAAAATCCGGTAATCGGATTTATATTCTTGGTACCGAGCCTAAAGGTGTGTTGAACGGCGTGTATGATTTTCTAGAGAAAAATGCGGGTGTGCTTTGGACCCGATCAACGGATATCGGCACCCTGTATGATCCACTAACTACAATCGAGGCCACCAAAGTCGATTATGTTGAAAAATCGCCGTTCAAGGTGCGAGGATGGAATCTTACCGGTTACGGTGCCAATGGGGAATATCACGAGGATCCCGGCACAGAAGCGATGATGGCACGCAACAAAATGAATGCCAAGATGGCCGAATTCGCAAATCTCCCACTCTGGGAACGGCATGAAGCCGTTGGCGTGAAGTCGTTCACTCTCGGTCATAATCTTGGATACTGGCTGCCCAATGAACTGTATTTCGACTCGCATAAGGACTATTACAACAAGGATAGTAATGGGAATTACATTCCGGTCGCCGATGATACGCAAATTAACTTCTATCATCCAGACGTACCGGGCGTAATTGCTGGGAGGGTGAAGCAGTTTTTGGTCGAGCACCCAATCGAATATGTTGGTATTGGCATCAACGATAATCATTACTTTAATCAAGGAGAGTTAAGCAGTTCGCCATTTACGACAGAAGACGGTACCGTGATTCAGCCTGACGAAGCAGATTATAAATCGACTGTATTTTATTCGTTCTTAAACAAGATTGCCGCCGAAGTGAAAGCGACCTACCCGAATGTCAAAATCGTCACGTTCGCCTACTTTTTTACGGATATCCCGCCCAGGGTTAAATTGGAGGACAACATTGTCATCGTTATGGCTCCGCTTACCGGAGATGATCGGGTTCCATTTAACACTAGCGATGAGAGCAGTATGAATTATAGTCATAGACTTAAATTAGAGGGTTGGTTAGAGAAAACAACCAATGTGGTAATGTATAACTACTATGGCTCTTTCCTTTCCGACACCTACGAGAGACCAATTGCCGATAAAGTACAGGCGGATATGAAGTATTACAGGGATTTGGGAATTACGGGCGTCATTCCCGAAGGCCTTATTGACGCGAGAGTTCCGAATTGGTCAATCAATGCGCTGCAATTCTGGTTGTTCCAGAAGCTGTATTGGAATCCAGATGCCGATATCGAGCAATTAAAGCAGGAGTATATTCAGAAAGCTTATGGAGCTGCCGCAGAACCGATGCGTCGATATTATGATCTGATTGAACAAGGGTGGAATTACGATCAACAGCCGATAGCTTATAACACAAGTGCTAACACTTATATCGGGACTTATGTGATAAAAGCGGGAATTAAGGATGCAGCACAGGCGGCGCTGAATGAAGCCTGGTCGTTGGCTGATGCAAAAGAAAAGCTGAGAATCGAACCGATTAAAGCGACTTTTGAAGCAATGGTTTTAAAGATTGGAGAGCTTCCAAACCTGAGTGCAAAAGCAACCAAAACGACAGCAAGCAAGGAGGAGATCATTAACGGGCTTGATTTCAGCCAAGGTCCGTGGGCAGATGCAGAGCCAGTTACGGAATTCTTTCATTTAGGAACAACGAATAGGGCTCCTGTAGAAACCAAAGTACGTCTGCTGTGGGATGAAGAAAATCTTTACGTCGGCTATGAAAATTTCGATGATGACGTATCGAAGATTGTCGCAAGCGATACAGTTACTTCTGCTCATTGGTGGTCAAGCGGGGCAGATGATGATGTAGAAACGTATATTACCGGTGATTTGACCGGAAGCTCTTACTATGCATTTTTTGTAAATCCGAAAGCCGTCCAGATCGAATACAGTGGACCTAATGCAAATGGTGCATTTACAACAGAGTGGGAAGCCCATGCCAAAGTTGGAACAGACCGTTGGAATGCGATTAAGGTAATTCCATTTGCAAGCATCAATGTGGATCCAAGTGTAAGCAAGACACTGAAGGCGTTCTTTTTCCGCGAGTATCACGGCATGGAAGGGTTTTTCGGCTGGGGAGGCGGATCGGTGTGGAGCTGGTCTGACTTTAAGACGGTTACACTTGAGGAATAACAACTTGAAGAGGGTTAAGGATGCATAAACAATTCGGTGTGGAAATCATTGAAGGGCCGCAGCACTGGGCGATTATTCAACAGAAGCAAGGCTTTGGGACGATACACTTAAAAGGATGCTGGTCCGCACAAAGCGGATCGGTATCCGAAAGGGAGCAGGTGTATGTCCGTATTGTCAAGGAGGACGGCGGCGAAACCGTCGTTCCCTGGCAGCCCTGCGACATGAGTAACAGGAGCGCCAGCAGTGACCTGAACGACAAGAGCGAAAAGAGCGAAAAGGGTGTCGCTCAACAGTGGCAGATTACGATTTCAGGTATCGCTGCAGGCGGGCTTTACCGGATCGAAAGCTGTCTGCGGATGGACGACGAACAGCCGATGGGGTTTGCTGCGCGAGGAGATATGATTCATCACGTCGGCATCGGTGATATTTGGGTAATAGCAGGGCAAAGCAACGCGGCAGGCTATGGCAAAGGACCGGTAACCGATCCGCCTGAAATAGGCATTCATTTGCTGCGCAACAACGGACACTGGGATTTGGCGACGCATCCGTTCAACGAATCGAATCAGATGATTCATACCCTGCATCGTGAGCCGGTAAATCCCGGCCATTCTCCTTACCTCGCTTTTGCCAGGAAAATTAGAAAAGAAACAGGTCTGCCAATCGGTCTGCTGCAAACCGCACTGGGCGGTTCACCCTTGGGACGATGGAACCCCGATGAGGATGGTGATTTATACCGTAACATGCTGGAAATCATTGAATCCGCCGGGGGAAGTGTTAAAGGCATTTTGTGGTATCAGGGATGCAGTGACTGTAGTCCTGACAATGCTCAAACCTATCTGGAGCGGTTCTCCAACGTAGTGAAGTACTGGCGAAAAGATTTGAACAACACAGAGCTTCCCATTTTGACAGTGCAGTTGAACAGGTGTACAGGGGACTGGGTGATAGAGGAAGATGACCCATTCTGGGGAAAGGTTCGCGAAGCCCAGCGTCTTGCTGCCATGCAGCTTGAACATGTGTATGTGGTCCCGGCACTCGATTGTCCTTTATCCGATCACATTCATAATAGTCCGGCAGGCAATTTACTTATCGGTGAACGCTTGGGAAGGACTGCTCTGGCCAATTTGTACGGAAAATCATTGCCACACCGCGCGCCAAATGTCAGAAAAGCAGTGTTCGGTATCAAGTCGCCTACTTGGATGCAGTCGGTAATACTCGAATTTAACGATGTGCTGGGCGAATTATTCGCAAGCGGCCCAAGTGAAGTCATTTTTTCCATTGAAGACTCAAATGGATTGTTAGCCATAACAGACTGGCGGGTCATACGCGGAAACAGGATCGAGCTGCTGCTTCCCCGCCCAGTCGAAGGAACAGTAGTTGTCCATGGAGCATTCGAAGCCAACCCCGCCGCCTTCCTGCCTATGGATACAGAAACGCAGATGCCTATGCTTTCGTTTTATGGTTTGGAGATTGCATCGGAAGAGGAATAGAAGAAACTATTGAAAGACAGAACGCTACCTTGTTTTGGGGCGTTTTGTCTTTTTTTATAAAGTCAATTATGTTTTCACTTAAGCGACTGAAGGGGTTCTCTACGAATAACAAAGCAATGCCTATTGAAAACAAAAAAAACATAGTAAAATAAAGAAATAAAACAATGATATTAATGGAATAATTTGTAAAAATGGAGGGGTATACCTATGGTAAAAGCACTACGAGAGGCGGCGCCGATCCATCTGGAATCTAAAAGGGTTCGAGTATCATCAAAACGCCAGATTACTATACCACAGAAATTCGCTGAGCAGCTTGATATAAAAGATGAGGTTGAGATTGTATTGAGAGGTACCGAACTTATTATACGTCCAGTCCGTGAACAAGGCGATGGATTTGCTGATCTTATTCTTGAGGATTTAGTTGAACAAGGATTAACTGGGAAAGAACTAGTTCAGGCTTTTAAAGCAATTCAAGATAGAGTGCGGCCAGCTATTGAAAAGATGATTGATGAAGCGGCTAAAATTGCTCGTAATCATAAGAGCGGAGACGATCCGACTGCAGAGCTATTTGCTGATGTTGAAGAGGGATAAGGATGCATAAACAATTCGGTGTGGAAATCATTGAAGGGTTTACGGACATCACAGCCGTTATTTGTGACAAAATTGCATGATATTGAAATGCTTACGGACACAGAAGCCCTTATTGAGGCTTTTTTCTCCTGTTTGAGCCCGTTTTAGGGCAAATAAGGGATCTCATGTCCACTACGTCTTCGAAATTCGCTGAGCAGCTTGATATAAAAGATGGGGTTGTATCGAAAGCGCAGACAGGATGTTATAATAGATATAATGAAAAGTGAAACGGGGGGACTCCTTGTGATAAAAAAATTGGATGAAACAAGTGCGGAATTGTTCAAAACATGGCTTCATGATAGCGAGAGTACGATATTGGATGTCGAGGGAAAACGTTACTTGATACAGCCTTTGCAAAATATTGTTCAAGAAGAAATCGAAAGTGATCCTGAACTGAAACAACTCATCCTGCAAGCGAAGAAGGATATAGCGAACGGAAACGTGTTTTCTACCGAAGACATATTGGAAGCTATTGAAAACGGAGATATCTAATGCAAATTAAATGGACTAAATCGGCCAAAGAGAGTCTGGGACAGATTCAAAGTACTCATTTCTCTGAGCAAGAAACCAGGCAATATAAGAAAGATTTGGTATGCAGAATAGAGCGGCAAGTCCTGACTTTAAATGAAGCTATTCCTGTTCAAGAGCCTTCTTGGAAAGGAACATATCGTTTACTCATAGACAAGTATAAGGTATATTATTCGTTTTCGGAAGATAAGAGCAGTTGCTTTATTGAAGCCCTGTGGCATCAACGACAAAAGCATAAGTAGCGGCAGGAAGAAGCATGCATAAGTAAGGCCGAAAACCATGGGGGCACACTTGGGAGTCCCTGTCTTATCGAGGAATGATGACTCAATAAATTTGTACTTGCTCCCAGCCCCTCTCAAACAGTCTTACCATAAAATGAAATGATATTATGAAAAGTTCAACTAGCGCTAACCCTAACTTTAAAAACCACTTTACTCTTTAAATTCGCCTCTAATGTTAATGAATTCATTGAAATAAACGTAAACCTGATTTAGCAAATCAATAAGTGTCTCGCTTTGTTCTTCACCAAGTTTTTCTACAAGACCTGAGAAAAGAATTTTGTATCGCTCCAAAGCTTTCTGAGCAAGGGCCTTTCCGCTTTCCGTCATCCGGAGTAAAGTAATTCGCTTATCTTTGGGGTCGTTAAAGCTTTCTACATAGCCAAATTTAATTAATTGTTTAACCATTTGAGTGACGGTTGGGGAGGTTACGGCCAAACGTTTGCTAATGTCAGAGATGCTGACGCCATCATCGGTCTGATCACTTAAATTTTTCACGCAAAGCAAAACGCGGACTTCGCTTGGCCGGATGCTGGTAGTTTGTTTCTTGCGCCAATCGGCTCTGAGGAATAGTTCAAAGGTTTCTGTCAACTTCTTTTCAAGAGATGACATTTCGTTATTCATGATAAATATCACCTCCACTTATGGATGGGTAGTTCGACCAATCTAATATTACCATAATAGCGCTCAACTATGAATACCGATGACTGTGTATCTGTTCACTTTGTTACTTATCGCAAGGCTCAATATCCAGGAAATAGTTGTAAACCTGTCTAAGCAAAACAATAAGTGTATGGCATTGCTCTTCTCCAAGTCTCTCAATAAGACCAGAGAAGATAAGTTTGTACTGCTCCATGGCCTGCTGAGCCAGGGTTTCCCCACGATCTGTCAAACGGAGTAAAGTAATTCTTTTGTCCTTGAAGTCATGAAAGGTTTGTACATAGCCTGATTTTATTAAGTGCTTAATCATTTGAGTGACGGTCGGTGAGGTTACAGCCAGACTTTTGCTAATATCAGAAATACTGACGCCATTATCGCTTTGACTAGCGAGGATCTTCAGGCAAAGAAGAACGCGGACTTCGCTAGGCTTAATGCCAAGATTTTGTTTCCTGCGCCAACCGGATTGGGTGAACCTCTCAAAGGTTTCGGACAAATCTTTCTCAATGGACGCCATTTCTTTATGCATAATCAATCACCTCGTTAATCGTATTAAAGCATATATCATATAGGTTGGCAACCTAATAAAAAAACGATATCATCAAGTATGTTAGTAATTTTAGTTCAGTTCCATATTTTTCGCTTAAATATCTTCCTGTTATTCCGTAATAAAAAGGCATAGAATAGTGATAATCATTTTTAGTCTGTTAGCCAACCCCATCTATGAGGAGAATGATCTATGCAAGCCTTTGAAATTATGGTTACGAAAGTGTTTAAAGTTAAAGAAAAGGATACGATAAGGTCTGTTCTCAATAAATTTATTGATCATGGTATTAGCGGTCTTCCGGTCGTGAATGACAGAAATGAAATTGTTGCTTTTATAAGTGACGGAGATATCATGCGTTTGATCGGAAAGCATAATGATTATGTAATTGACAATTTTTATGTTATAGGTGTGATTAAAGGGGATGAAGATGAATTTGAGGAAAGGGTGCAAAAAATACTGGATTTAAATGTGATGGCTATTGCAAAAATAAAGGTGCATAAAGTGCAGTGGAATGAAGAAGTTGAAAATATTGCAGCTATTCTGGGAAAAAAACAAATAAAAAAACTTGTGGTCGAACGCAATGGGGTATTAGTTGGAATTATCAGTCGCGGGGATGTCATCAGAAATTCCTTTAAGGGCCTATTAGAATAATTAGAATGATCATGGCTGTGCATATTTTATGACAGCTAGTATATGCTAAAGAAAAATGAGGATTGTATACATAATCAAATTATACATAGCGAAATAGAAGCTGCTCACTCCAATTAAAAATAGGTTGCTAACCTATCTAATTTATGTTTTAATTCATTAATACGATATTTTTAGTTTAGGGAGATGAGTATTCTTTATGGATCATTTAACACAGAAACAAAAGGTGACGGTTATGATCGCTCTTATGGCAGCCATGTTTTTCGCTGCTATTAACCAGACGATCGTAAGCTCCGCGATGCCGCGGATTGTTGCTTTACTCGGAGGCATGGAGTATTACTCCTGGGTAATGACGATATTTATGCTGACGTCTACCATTGCTACGGTACTGGTCGGCAAGCTATCTGATATTTATGGCAGAAAGCCTTTCTTGCTCGGAGGCATTATTATTTTTATGCTGGGCTGTTTTTTAACGGGATTGTCGACTGACATTTTTCAAATGATTTTTTACCGCGCTATTCAAGGTATTGGAGCAGGTATTCTAATGTCTACAACGGTTACTGCTGTGGGCGATTTATTCGCACCGCGGGAAAGAGCCAAATGGACCGGAATTATGATGTCCATCTTCGGATTTTCCAGCATTCTGGGTCCAACGCTTGGAGGCGTTATGATTGATCATATGGCTTGGAAATGGCTGTTCTGGGGCTTCCTGCCGCTCGGAATTGTTGCATTCCTTATGATCTGGTTTATGTTTCCCAAGGCTAAGCGTGTTTCATCGGAATCGATCGATTACTGGGGCTCTCTTGTTCTTTCAGCCTCCATTATCAGCTTGCTGCTTGGCTTCTCGTGGGCCGGGAATAAATATGCTTGGGGCTCCCCTGAAATCATTGGTCTTTTTGCTGCCGCTGTAATTGGCATTTTGATATTAATTATGATCGAGCGGAAAGCCAAAAGTCCTGTGTTGCCATTATCGTTATTTAAAAATAGTATTGTAACAATTTCATTTGCTGTGGGCTTCTTAATGAATGCAGGCATGCTAGGTGCCATGATTTATTTACCTTTCTTCGTTCAAGGCGTGGAAGGCTTGACTCCTACACAATCCGGCTTTGTGAATATACCCATGTCTATCGCGATGATCGTACTCAGCGCCTTGACAGGACGGTGGATATCGAAGTCAGGGAAATACAAACGCTTCGGACTTATCGGCATAGCCTTTATGATCATCAGCATGATCATGCTGGCGAATATGAATAGCGTAGCACTTGCTGTAGTCAGTATGGCGGTGTTTGGTGTAGGACTTGGACTTAGTATGTCCGTTTTCACTTTAACTGTACAAAATGCGCTGCCACCTTCTCAGCTTGGTGTTGCTACTGCAACCTCTACGCTGTTCAGAAACCTGGGGGGCACGATCGGGGTCACTTTATTAGGTTCAGTCATGACCTCTACAATGACACGCAATATGGAAAAAGCGATGACTTCAGGCTCGGCAGTAGACCTATCCCAGCTCGATCCAGAAACAGCTGGCAAGCTTACGCAGCTGCTGGATCCCAAATTGCTGCTGAATCAGCCTTTGCTGGAAGAACTGCAAACAACGCTGCCAGATCAAGCTCAGTCTTTGTTCGCGCAAATGCTTGACATGCTGCGTTCCGTACTAAGCGATTCGTTGTCAACTGTCTTCATAGTTGGTGCTGTGTTAGTAGCTCTTGGCTTGCTGCTCACCTTCTTCTTGAAGGAAATTCCGTTGCGTTCTTCTAATGAAAAAACGCCAAACCCTTCAGAAGAACAAACGGTCAATAAGCTCAAAAAGTCTACTGTTCAATAATTGAACTAACGAGGGGCAGCGGAAGCGAAATGGGAAGCCAGCAACTGTAACGGACACCAGCGGTCCTTAGCGCCCCCCAAAAGCCTGACTGGAATTCTAACGGACATTAGCGCCTCTTACAGCCCTAACGGAGCGTATTTTTCCCTTGTTGAGCGGGCTAAGAGTCGCTGATGTCCGTTAAATGGGCGACGGATGGAAAAAAACGCGTCTAAGGTGCAACCTTGTCCGTTAGAAATCCGTCCGCTCTCCGCTCTCCGCGTGCCGTTGCTCGGGTTGCTCGGCGTATCGACTGAGAAGCTGCTTAACCTGACAACATTGCCCGTGCAGCCTCCTCCCTCGAATTGAGTGTGTGCTTCCACTTAACGATGTTTGTGAGGCTGTCGATTAACTGTGAATCACTGAAGATCACCCTGAACGAGAGCGAGAGTTGTGTTCCTTTCGGCTAACGAACCCCAACGACGCTATTGGACGCAAAAAGTCCAACTTTCATAGGTAACGAATCCCAGCCACGCTAAATGGCTCCAGAGGCCCTGATTTCCCCCAAAAGCTGGCAATAGCGCCTCCTGAGTTCGTTAGCATTTTAGAATAGCCAAATTCGGAAGAATAGAGTGATCTGAGTTCGTTACAGCCTCTTGTCGCCGCTGTGGGCAAACTTTTAGGTTGCCCACAGTTAATCGACAGCCTCTTGCTTTTAACGATGAAAAACATGGTTAAAAAGTAGTAAATCCTTCTCAGCTGCGCACGCTTTTCATTTCCAGCGCATCCACAACGATTCCATTCAAAGGAACAAATCTTTAACAGCGGCTGGAGCTCACACCCTTACCTCCCAAGCACTGGCTTACGTACACGCACATCAAAGGACGCCGCAAGGTGTTTTTAAAAGAGGAGAATGATGGAGGATGGAACTATTTGTTATGATTTTAGTGCTCCTGGCTCTTATTGGGGTGTCTAATGTTATTCATCGTCAGCTCCCATTTGTTCCAGTCCCCCTCATTCAAATCGCTTTGGGCAGTGCTATAACCTTTATTCCACCGGGCTTTCATCTCCATCTGGAGCCAGAGCTCTTTTTTCTATTATTTATCGCTCCACTCCTTTATAACGATGGCAAGCATACGCCCCGCAGCGAGCTGTGGCGGCTTCGCGCCCCCATTATCATGCTGGCCGTCGGCCTTGTGTTCGCAACGGTGTTTGTGATTGGTTACATCATTCATTGGATGCTCCCGTCAGTCCCGCTTCCTGTCGCTTATGGACTCGCGGCCATTCTTTCACCCACGGATGCCGTAGCTGTCGGTGCGTTGGCGGGGAAAATTCGTTTGCCCAAAAGCCTGATGCATTTGCTTGAAGGGGAAGCCTTGATGAATGATGCTTCCGGGCTTGTTGCCTTCAAATTCGCTATGGCCGCTGCTGTGACTGGCGTATTTTCATTGCCCAAGGCGAGCGTCAGCTTCCTGATTATCGCCATTGGCGGCCTGGTGGTTGGGGCTATTTTGGCCTCGATTATTACAGGGTTACGTGAATGGCTCCGCAGATCCGGGCTCGAAGACGAGACGATGCATATGCTGATCCATATTTTAACCCCGTTTGCCCTCTATCTGACGGCCGAGGAATTAGGGGTGTCAGGTATTTTGGCCGCGGTTGCCGGCGGTGTTATGCATGCTGTTGAACGTGACAGGTCACGCAAAATTAGGCCGCGAACGAACGAGGTATCGGACAATACTTGGTCCGTCATTCTCTATCTGTTGAACGGGCTCGTATTTGTCATTCTGGGCTTACAAATCCCCGATGTTTTCAGCACGATATTCAAGAGTCCTGACTTTAACAATTTTGAGGTCATAGGATATGCTTTGATCATCTTCATTCTGCTGCTTGTCCTTCGCTTTTTATGGGTCTTTGCTTTTTCGATATTAGGCAGAGAAAACAAAAACAACATTTCATTTAAAATACTGGCAATGACTTCGTTATCCGGAGTACGCGGCGCCGTGACGCTGGCAGGAGCTTTCTCCATACCGCTATTTATTGGCAACGGTGATCCGTTCCCGGAAAGAAGCCTGGTTATATTTCTGGCAACAGCTGTCATTGTGCTGTCGCTGCTTGCAGCGAGCATTCTTCTGCCACTTTTAGTCAAACCCGATGACGGAAGCAATGAAGCGAAGCGTGCACAGAAGGAGCTCGATGTTCAGATCAAGATGATGAACGCAGCCATTCAAGCCATCCATTATCATATTAATGAAGAAAATAAAACCGAGTCAGAAGTTGTCCGTGCGGATTATGAGCGATGGATCAGGCAATTGCAGCCTAATGGCGGCATACAGCGGAATTTGAAGATGTATAAGAAAGAAGCCGCCCTGCGTATCGAAGCTATTGCAATAGAGCGTGAAGCAGTAAACCGCTTGTTGGCAAGCGGGGAAATAAACAAGGAGCATGCCGCTATATTCTTGAACAGCTTAGAGCAGCTAGAACTGATTTTGTCAAAAAGGAAGCATCTTTGGGTCATTTTTCTTAAAAACTTGGTTAGACGGCTGAAGGGAATTCTACTCATGAAGGAAGCGAAGCCGCCACAACAGTTATCCCGGTCGGATCGGGAAGCGATTCGGACAATCAAGCATCAGACCAGCTGCGCAGTTATCAATGCTTTTGAAGATCGGTGCTCAGGTCCTGATAAAAGTGAAGTCATGGACATCATCCATCACTACGATTTCATTAAAAATAAGTTGTCAGAACCTTATCATCCCATGTCTCGGGGCAGCAATGAAGGGAATGAGGAGATCAAAAGAGATTTGCATTGGATAGCCATCCAGGCGGAACGGGACGAGGTTCAAAGCCTATATGAGCAGGGAGAAATTACCCGTGAAATGGCGAGTGGGCTCAGACGTATTATTCGTGATCGCGAAGCTTCGATTCTTGAGCAGGAATGAAAGCATAACTAAGGGATGAAGGCACCGGTCATTTTTTCGAAAATGTAGGGAAGGAGGAGGTGCTCGTGAAAAAACGGAAGCTTAGACTGATTTCTTTTACCGCTATTGTCATTACTAGTCTTATCATGCTTTATTCGGATAATGGCCGGTTCCTGCTGCAGGTCGATCTACACCGCATTCGGGAAATAACGAACGATAATCTTGCCCTGATGTTAATCCTAATGTTAATCATTATGATCATTCAGAACCTGCTATCGGTCATTCCAGTCATTTTGGTCATATCGGTGAACCTATCGTTGTTTGGTCTTGGTTATGGCTATATTTGGAGCTGGGTCACTAGTATAATCGGGGCAATCATCTCATTCTATACGATCCGTCTTTGGTTTCAGGAGTCAGTGAATAAACGGTTGAACCGTAAATGGGTGGATAGGATAGAGCGTAACGCCTCTTGGTTTGTTTTTATAGCAAGACTGTTTCCTTTTGTGCCATCTAGTCTCATTAACATAGCAGCGGGCGTAAGCACGGTCAAGCTGAAAAAATTTATTATCAGTACGGCTGCCGGAAATTTGCTTTATTTTTGCATCCTCTCCTTGATTACCTACGGATTGGTGTCTGATATTATGGAAGAAGGATTGTATGCTGCTGTGGTTTTGTTGGTGGTTGGCGTCTTAGTGGTGGTTGTGATGAGGCGTAAAAGGTTGCGGAAGAAGCGTTCGGGTTCTTTTGATGTTTAGACCGGACTATGAAATTTCTGGTAGTAATATATTTGAAATGATGTTATATTTTCCATAGTATAGTCTTGAGGTATCAGGAAGGAAAACCAAACTGAATCTCTGATGAGGTGAGGAAATGGCTAAGATGAAATGTAAATGTGGGGAAATTTTATCTAATCGCCTAGTACCAAATGATGTGGAATTAAAAGTGTATACCGACAAAGAATGGGATATGATCTATGAGCTCGATTCTATCGATGAAATACCAGAACCTCAGTATGATGTTTGGCGTTGTAATGCTTGTGAGAGGTTACACTTTTTTGATGGCACGAAAATAATAAAAACTTATGTTTTAGAAACATAGTAAAATGAGCAAGTTGACAGAAGCTGTTCTGCTTAGAGTTCCATGATGAAGAAGCCTTTAGTCAGGTTATGGACAGTGTGGACGAACGTAGTGGACATGAGATCCCTTATTTCCCCGAAATGAGGCCATTTCTAAAACATACGGACATGAGATCCCTTATTTGCCCTGAAACGAGATCAAACAGGAGAAAAAGGTCTCATTAAGGGCTTCTGTGTCCGTAAGCCTTTCAAATCTGGCGATTTTGTCACAAATAACGGCTGTGATGTCCGTAAGCCTTTCGCTCATGGCCAGACGATCCCTTTAGCCCATGGAGTCAGACGATAACTTTGCTGCAGAGCCAATTTTCAAGGATTAACTTTGACTTTTAGTTTTATAAACGTGTTATAAACAGCTTAAAAAAACATCTGTACGCTTATTATGAAATAAACATACAGATGCTTTTTTAGGCTGTTTTCACTAATTCAACCCTATTTTATTTTTGTTAAACCTTCTGGAGTTAGTTCATAAATAGTCGTTGCTACTTCATTTAAATAACGGCGATCATGTGAAATACTAATAATAACACCTTCAAAAGCCGTTAACGAACTGCATAGAACAGGCGTTGTTAATGGACTGAAATTCCTTGTCGGTTCATCCAAAATTAGTACTTCACACTGATCTAATATCATTTTTAATAGGAGCAATTTCGCTTTTTGTCCTCCACTTAGGTTTTCTATGGAATGATGCATTTCATCAGAGGTAAATTTCATACTACCTAAATGTGTGAAAACTCTAGTGATCGCTTCCTTATTTCCTGAATTTTCTAAAAATTCAATCGGCGTTTTTGATGTATCTAATAGGTCTTCATAGTTTTGTGGCATGTAACCTATCTTTAGTGAAGAATGTTGGATTAGCTCATCTTTCACTTTTTTTAATAACGCCGTTTTCCCAATACCATTTTTTCCGATAATTGCTACTTTTTCTGGGCCGGTAATGGACAAATGGATATTTTGCGCTAGTTTTTTGTCAGCTATTTGTAGTGTTTTCAATGAAAAGTCGAGTATTTTCTTACTGTTATGCACATAAATAGTTGAATCAAATTGAAAATCGCTTGCTTCTTCTACACTCGGCATATCTTGGAATGCTTCAGCTGCTTTTTCAATGCGTTTCTTTTGATTTTTTAATGACTTTATTTTCTTTTGCAATCTTGGATCTGACCGAGAGACATTCTGGTGTTGATGTTCTGCCTTCTGCCAAATATCATTCCAGTTATTCATTTGTTTTTTGTGATCAGAAGCTTGTTTTTTCGCTACCTGCTCTTGTTTATTTAAATGGCTCGCTCGATTGGAGAGATAAGTTTCATAGGGCTCTTTCGAAATCGTAAATCTAGGTACTTTTTTGCGTTGTGTTTGTTCCATGTGAATAATGCCGTTTGCTGTATGGCTAATAAATGTTTCATCATGCGATACAAATAGGATAGGTATAGCCGTCTGCTGAATAAATACTTCTAGCCATTCCATCGTTCGGATATCCAAATCATTCGTTGGTTCATCTAGCAGAAGGACATCGGGATCTAAAGCCAGCAGCCGTAAAAAACGGTATTTAAACCGTTCACCGCCTGAAAGAACGCCTATCTTTTTTTCTGAAACCAGGGATTCAATACCAAAATCATCCATGGCTTTTAATAAGCCTTTACTCCAATTGTTTTCCTTAAAAAAGTCTGTAATGGTCATTTGCTTTTCTGCATCCGTTAGTTCCTGTGAAAGAAATCCCAATGAATAATCATTTCTGAAAATTTTTCCTTCGTAGGTACAGTAATCTAAGATTAATCGCTCATCGTAAATTAACTTTAATAAAGTACTTTTTCCATTTCCTTCCTCACCGATGATTGCTAATTTATCTCCACTTTGAATACTTAAATTAAAGTCTTGTATCATTGTCCGGCTGTCTTTTGTTGTGTAGATGGTTATGTGTTTAATTTCAATCATATTTGATTACCTCATTTCGTTTCAATTGTTTTAGACGTTTTATGATTTGTTCATATTCATCACCCCTGAATTTTTTCAACAAAAAAAAGATGCCCCTGTTAATAAACAGAAGCATCTCGCTCAAAATCTATTCGAAAATAGAAATATAAACAGACTATAAGTGGAAATAAATAACCAAATATAGATTTGTTATATATGATTGCGGGTGAATGCAGCTTCTTGTTTATTTATTAGGTTATTTGCTTTTATAATAAATAAACAATTGCTCAAATCATTCACCCTCCGTTCAAAATATGTTATTTTCAATCTAGCATTTTACTGTAATTCTGTCAAATGGGTCTATACAAACTGGAATGGGAAAACTATCGATTGCTTAGAAATGATGGAGTGATACTAAAAATCTGGTCCAATGAAAAAAAAGAAATTTACATAGCTATAACATTATTATCCATGAGGATAATTCAGTTCTCTTCACCATCGTATCCAATGAAGATTTCCGAGTAGAATCAATCAACACGTAAGAACGGGGAAATAATATGCCAGATAGAATCATATTGTCATTATTTTTACTTTTTTTTGTGATATCGGGAATATTGGGTATTGTTAAACCGGAGTTTATGTATAAAACAAATGGGCATAATACACGTAACAAGAAGCCTTCTAAATCCACCTTGCGACTTACTCTCGCTTGGTGGGTATTTGTTACCGCCTGGGCTTCGTTTATTACTTCATAAATAATTGCTCAATAAATTCGTGAACAACTTGCACAGAGGCGAAAAAACCTCAAAGACTTGGGCTTATCAGAAAGTGAAGGGGAGGCTTGGATGGCCATAACTGGAGGGATTAGCTTTGCGGTTAAAGAGGATGTTGTATCTGGAGAGCTTGAACGAAGAGCACTTGCATGCAGAGTACTTGAATGAAGAGCCGCGGCTATGACGCTAACGCTTCATTTGTGATTTTTGCAATATCAATAGGAGAACGTGATCCTTCGCTAACCAGGTCGGGTAAAATATGTTGAAGAAAATATTCCACGCAGTGCAGCTTGATTTGCTTGATTTTGATAAGTGCATTGCGATACATCACGATAAATTCTTTTTCTGTGTTGCCCCGCTGCAGCTCAGAGAAGGCCTCGTAGATCTGATCCATTTTATCAGCGACTTCTAATATTTGACCTTCCACCGATTCGTCTTTGCCTTCGCGCAGTTGTCTGCGGAATATAGATTTGAACTCCTCTGGAATATGCTCGTCAATGAAATGAGCGACCATTCCTTCTTCTACTTGCTGCAGCATGGATCGAAGTTCTAGTGAATAGTGTTTTACAGGCGTTTTAATATCACCAATAAAAATTTCACCGTAATCATGACTGCTTGTTATTTCGTAAAGCTTTTGCCAATCAACAGTGACTCCGTTACTTTCTTCGATATCGGCCAACGTTTTGGCATATTGAACGACCTTCAAGAGTGTGCGGATACGCTATGTTCCTGAAATTTGAATTTACCCGGGCAACGAATAATGCGCTCTAGATCGGTTAACGATTGAAAATACGTATGAATCCCCATAATGTGATTTCCTTTCATAGATAGATGTAAATTTGCTGCTTTACGTAAATTATACATTCTGATTGTTATTGGAGGATTAACTTGAAAAAAGAAATTATCACATAAATCACTGAAGCTGCGAAGTCGTTCCATTTGCTAGCATGAATATTGGATTTACTATGTGCTAAATTAGAGGCTGGATTCTTTCAGTTTTCCCAATATGCTGCTTAGATAGTCGTATTCTTCACTCTGTTCATGTATATTTATACTTTTGAGGTATTGTTCAAGTACCGTCGCTGTAATACCTGCCTTTTCATATTCTTGAACCATATGTGTTGTTAGCCATTCAAGGGAATATGAATTTCCAGATACAACTAAATTATACTTGCTTGATGTAAAGTTCTGAGCTTTGCTTAATTCCTTTTTAATCTTGCTATATTCCTCTTTCAACTCTTCCTTGTTTATTTTTTTAATGTATAGAAACAATTCCTCTTAAACCGCAAGCACTGATTACCACAATAGAAATCTGTTTCCATTTCATTTTATAAAAGGAAAATTACCTCTCAATATCTCCAAAATCTAAGTCTAGGCAACCCGGTCCATGCTTAGCAATGGTCATTGGTTCTTCAATTGGAGGAAGTAATGAATCACCGACATACGATCGAGATCGCACGAGATACGGAAGATTCATGTTGTTTCTCGGTGATGCAAAATCAAAATTTACCGAGAAATTCCGACGAAAAAAGGAAACGACCCCGATGAACAATCGAAGGTCGAATCCCAATCCAAGAAAGATGCTCAGTCTTAGTGAGGGCTGCAACCCATATTCACTAAGAACCCAGAAGCCCACGACCCTGCAAGGTCATGCGTCATTATTACTTATCATTATATTGGTTTCCTGAAGCAAGGACATACTTGCCCAATGGTAAATCTTTCAGATTCTATGCGAAAAAAACTCGCCCTTTGACTGTTTCTACAACGAACAACAAAAGAAATATGGCGTTATTAACGTGCCTACGATCCATTTTCAAATTTTGTTTTTGCTAGATACGCCGCATACTGAATGGGACGCTGTATGGATTTGCGATAAAGGCCCATTTCCTTCGTGCCCAAGAAGATGGTATGGCTCGGCTTCGGGTTCGCCTCAATTAACCAGACATTCCCTTTCACATCGACACCAACATCCAAACCGAACTCCACCATTGAGCCATACCGCTCCTCAATCACTTCCATCAATTTCATGGCCATTTGATCGCATTCCCGGCTGATTTGTTTGGCTTTCTCCGGGCCGAACCGTTGGATCATGAACGGTTCAAAACGCAATGCTTTGCCGTCTCCATGAACCAGATTGGTGGTGGGGCTGTTTTTAGCACTGACCCGCATGCCCTTACCGGTCACTTCCCACCCGCCCCTTTCGTTTTTTTGGATGATCAGTCGGGCATCCAGTACGCGTCCGGGGATCAGTTCCAGATTCAATCCTTGCTGAATCATAAAATTTCCGGTGCGAATCCGCTGCGTACTCACCCATGAGTTAAGCCATCGGACTGCCGAATCTTCCGAGGGCAGAACAATATGCGTCAAGCGCGCAGATTTTTTTCGGCCCTTGATGTGAAATGTACCGGATTTTCTTGAGAGTTTAACTACACTGTGGCCACCAGTACCGTTGCCTGGTTTGATGTAGAGGATAGGATGTTTACGGATCATGTCCCGTAGGTTTTGAGGGGTATAAAGTAAGGTCTCCGGTATCCATTGCTTCACCTTCTCTGATTTACTAAATAACCTAGTAGCTTTCCATTTGTAGGTGAACTTATGATTGGCATAAGTGAACAAATCTTTCCGGCGACGCATATCCCGAAAAGGCTTTTTAAGATACCGGCAAAAATCAATCACGACATCTGGGTAAGGATAGATGTTCATCTTCCAGCGATTTGAAGGGGAACGTGTAAAGCCGTGAATTTTCTTGTCTTTTTCTATCAGATCTAAATGAGAAAACACAACAACCTGGCTATTTAGTTTTTCGCCTTCACGGACTAAATCGTGCAAAAAACCGCCATTCATAAACGTTTTATTTGTTCTATGTGCCAGAATACCAATAAGAGGTTTACTCATCATAACATCCTCCCAAATCTCAGTTAGCAATAATAATGTATGTGTGAAAGAGAAAAGGGGATGCTTGCCTAATTTAAATGGGCTGGGTAATTTACCTCGCGGTACCGTTTTTCCATCTAGTTCCCCTAATTCCGGATTATCCCCATTTGAGAATGAAAGCCAAAAAGGCGATAAATGCAAAAAATACTGATGATAAATTAACTATGTACTATTAAAAAAGACGCAACTCTCTTAAGGGAATATGAATTTCCAGATACAACTAAATTATATTTGCTTGATGTAAGTTTTGAGCATTGCTTAATTCCTTTTTAATCTTGCTACATTCCTCTTCCAACTCTTCCTTGTTTATTTTTTTTATGTATAGAAACAATTCCTCTTCAGTTATTCCCTCAGCCTTATAGTCCGTGGCGGTATGAGCTGCAAGCCAATCTGCTGTATAAATGTTCCCATTTACGAGAAGAGCATGTTCATTGGCAAACGCTTGATTGATACGCTTTTTATCTCCAGAATAGATGGCTTCAATTTGTTCTTCCGTGAATACGAGTCCTTGATTGGCTTTGATAACAGCTTCCTTAGGCACCTGCAATTCAAGAATAACATTAGCGAAATTTACTTCCTGCTTGCTGCGTTCTTTTGGGTTTTCAAGGCTCTCAAACTGTTTCATCCACTCCGTCACTTTGTCGCTCCCTACGATATCAGATATATACCCAGGTATGCCATAAAACTCAAATTGGTATCCTGATAGTAATTCTGACGTCATGCTACCATCCGTGCCTGCCCAGGACTGATACTTTCCACTGCAGTTGGAATTGGTGAAGTTGGTAGTGTTGATTCCAAAGGGACATTATTTTCCGTTTTGGATGAGCATCCACTCACTAAAAGAAGTCCCAATACTAGACTTACCGTAACCACCGTCTTTTTCATTGATTATCCTTTCATAATCTAAATGATGAATGGCACAGTAACCTATTTAAATCAAACGAGTAATTTCTATAATGGATTCGGGAATTTGCTTCTTAATCTATTCTATGATTCTGAGGTTGGATGGAAATATTCACAATACCACTATGACGATGCGGCGAGGACTAACTATGCTAAAGATCCGATGCAAAATACGATGACGGCTTCGTATGATCGATGGGGAAGGCAAAATGAAGTGGTTGATCCATACGGCAATTTATATCGAACCGATTACTATTTATATGACAAAAGCGCTCATCAATACTTCATTGAAGCACAGGATGTAAGTTCCTTCCGTTCGTATTCAGGGGATCTTACAATGAGAAAAAATTACACGGTGCAATATGAAGATCAATGGGGCAATGTGATATCTCTAGATAAAAGTACGTATAGGCGTTCGCAATTGGGAGAATTTGAAGGGACAATATACAGAGAAACCTACCAGTATAATAATGTCGGGCAGTCGCGGTTGCGGCGCTTCTCCATCCAATGTCCAACAATTTGCTCAGAAATCTGATGCTCTCCATAGGTGCGAGCCGTATCTAAGTAGTTGCCCCCATGCTCCCTGAAAATGTCTAGTTGTCGTTCAGACGAAGGCCGTCCACATAGTCTCCATAAGGAGAAGCGCCCAGTCCGATACCGGATACAGTTAATGAAGTATCGGGCAGCGCGTAGGCTTTTAAAGCCATCCTGTTCATTGCGGTCTCTTCCTTTCTCTGGGGGTCGTTGACCTCATTATACATAGAAGCCTAACGCATAATAAGTTCACAATTTGCTTATTCCTGTCAACATATGCGGAACATAACGAAGCCTTCGACGGGTCTGTGATCCAGGCGTGGCAATTGACCGGCAGGCAAGACAGCTCTCGCTAGCTATCCGGGGGCATCGACGACAAAAGTTCGAGGGAACGGAGTACGGAAGAGCAGGAGGAGGACGTTGGTTCCGCCACCCGGGAAAAGTGGAACAACTTCCGAAATCCGACGAAAAACTCCGAATCCAGGCTCCTTTTCAAACAATGTTTTTGATAAACGGATCCTACATGAGCAGAAACCATAACCCATTGTTAACGGCGAAGAAACTAGAGAATTGTGCAAATAAACAAGAGTATTATGCATGGAACCCAATCAGAATCGACAGCTATAATTACGATATCACGACAAAATGATTGAACAATCAGCCTTGCTGGAGTTCAAAAAAGGGGATGAATCGATGAAAGAAGAACTTTTAAGTAAAAAATGGAAAGCGTTTACGGCCGTCATGCTGGGTATTGCAATCGTTAGTGCCTGCAGCTCCAACGAAGGGACTGTAACCTCCACGACTGCTCCAGCTAGCACTGCGGGCAGCGCAACAGAAGCGCCGGCTGCCAAGAAAGCATTATTAGACATTCGTATGATGGTAGATGCTCCTGCGAATGCACAGCTCCCTTCGGATGCAGAGGATTTCGTCAAGAAAACGATTGAAGAAAAATTCAATGTTAAGATTACGCTGGATTATATGCCAGTTGGGCAAGACTATGTGACAAGACTAAATACACAGTTAGCATCAAACCAGTCACCGGATGTATGGCGTGATGCGAATGGGGATGGCGGTCTAAAATATGTATTAGACGGTATACTTGCAGACATCGGTACTTTCGTTACTCCACAAGCAATGCCGAACTACTTCAAAAATTGGATAGATGAGACAGTATTCCAGCGTTATCAGTTTGCAGACGGAACTTTCCGTATGCCGACTCCATATAACAAGGAACTATACCGTACTTGGTATATCCGTAAGGACTGGTTGGATACCCTCAATCTGTCCGTGCCGGAAACCTACGATGAATACCTAAACGTACTTAGAGCCTTTGTGAACAATGACCCGGATGGCAATGGTAAAAAGGATACATTTGGCTTCACAACTGCAACAGGCGGAGACGGAATTGGACTTGAATGGCCGGAATACTGGAAAGCAGGCCTGGTATTTGCTTCCACTATAAAAGACGGTAATTTCATCGACATGCAAACAGATCCACGCGTAGAGCAGGTGCTTGACGATATTTCGAAGGTCATTGGCGAAGGTCTGGTTGATCCGGACTGGTTCCTGAATAAATCGCCTCAGCATGTCGACCGTGCAGCGCAAGGTAAAGCGGGTATCATTATGGGGGCTACGAAGGATTTCGCCTTCGATTCCAACCCGCAGAGCTTGCAGTCCAAAACCAAGGCATTGTTCCCGAATGCGAACTGGATTCCCTTCACACCTTTTGGCAGTCAACCTATCTCTACCGGAATTGCGCCGGGATCCCCTGTTCTATTCCCTAAAGGGGTAGTCGAAAACTCGCCTGAGAAGGTTGAACGCATCGTTGAAATTCTTGACTGGTTGGCCGGTGAAGAAGGTTACATCTTGACACACTATGGTATTGAGAACAGGCACTATACACGTAACGGCGACACAATCACGCTTAACACGGAGGCAACAAAGAAGGAAATTACGGATAAGGGGGATTTTCTTAAAATATGGGATTTCTTCACGCCTGAAACTCCGACGGTTCTTGGCTTGACTATTATTAATGCGAATGAATCCGATCGGGATCGTGAAATTTCCAAAACAATTCTTGGGTTCCCTTCACTTCCATATATCGGCACAAGCCTGACTCCGCCTGAGGGATTTGACCTGGGTACTTTCCGCAAGCGTCAACGCGAGCTTCAAGCAAAAGCAGTATTTGATGACAAGTCAGGTAAGAACTGGCCCGCATACCGCGAAGAGCTTATGACAAAGTACAACGGAAATGCGCTGTTCGAACAATATGCAGCTCAAATCAAAGCGGCAGGCTTGGCGAAGTAAGAGGAACGTGCACGAAGGTTCTCTACTTGAACAGGAGAGAGTTCCTTCGTGCTGCTTTTTTCAACCCCAGCGGTGTAATGTCAAGTAGTTGAATTTGCGAAATTGGAAAAGGAATTGCTCTAATGGCCTTCCAAACCGAAAAAAAGGGTACAGGTTTGTTGCACCTTGTTGTTGATAGCTGAATTCGGAGGTTCAGATTACCTTTTTAATACAGAAGAAGGGGCGCTCCCCATAATCTTTTTGTACAATCTGCTAAAATAATAAATATCTCGGAAGCCCAGACGTTCGGCTACTGCCGTAATCGTATACTCTCCGCTTCTCAGCAAGTCGTAAGCTTTGCTGGTCTTGATTCGATTCTGATATTGAATGACCGTTAGTCCCGTAGTCTTCTTGAAAATCAAAGAAAGATACGATGGGCTAATCCCCACTTCAGCGCTCAATTCCTCAATGGAATAAAATCTGTGCTCATTCGCATCCATCAGGGCGATTAACAGCTCTACCATGCGCATATGAGACGTCTTATTGTCCAATGAATCTACGATCAAAGCATGTATGATTTCCAGTATACGACTTCGACAGCGGATTAAAAATCCAGGCTGTTTGCCTACCCAAGCTCGGTGAAGCTCATGAAATAAAAGCGGGACTTTAGTCTGATCTAAATTGCAAAATACATGATTCATCCGATCAATCTTTTCCTTCACCTCCGGAGAATGGAAATGAAGCTGAAAGAGAACAACAATATGCCACCAATGCTTGCCCTGCTCTGTCTCCCGCTTACGCGGCATATAACGAGAAAAAAACAAAATATCACCTTTCGAAACACAATAATGCTGGCCGTTGATCGTATAGTTCGTTTCTCCCTGAGTCGTCAATGACAATACATATTCCCTTGCATGCTCGGGAGGGCTCAACACATGCTCTTCTAGAGGCTTCCTGGACTCAACTTCTACGACATACTCCAGGTTCATGATTGTAAAATCAAACTCAACATTCGGGTTTGACACGCTCATCTTCACCCCCCTGATAACAACAAGTCATCATTTTTAGTAGAGGATTGTGCAAATAAAATATAGGATCCTTCATGGATCGCCTCTGTTCGCCTTAGTATAATCGAAGTGTCGCGACAAAATCAAGCAAGTCATGAACACCGCATCCATCACATACGTAACCCAAGCCGTTCAATCGAGTAGGAGGAATCATAGCTATGAGCGATGCACCTGTTTTAATTGACACCGACGTTCATAATCATATTGGATCATTAACCCCGTATTTGCCAAAGGCGTGGCATGATAGATATCGTGATGTTGGCTTGCCTTATGGAGCCCAATATTACTCATCCATCGGGACACATCGGAAGGATGCCAATCCGGATCGTGGTGGTCCTCCAGGAAGTGATCCCCAATTCCTGATTAGCGACCACATGGATCGATATGGAGTAGACTATGCCATACTGACCGGCTCAGGGGTACTGGGACTTTCACTAGACCCGGATCCGGATTATGGGAATGTGCTGGCCGCAGCATGTAATGACCGTATGGTTGATACGTGGCTCAGCGTTAGTCCACGCTTTAAGGGCTCGATTTTTGTCAATGCATCAGACCCGGTCGAAGCTGCTGCCGAGATTCGTCGACATGCGTCCAATCCCGACATGGTGCAGGTTCTAATGGCGAGCGCAGCGCGCATGCCTTATGGACAACGCTTCTACCACCCGATTTATGATGCTGCCCAAGAATGCGGACTCCCGGTAGCCGTGCATCCCGGAACAGAAGGAAAAGGGATTTCCGGCCCGCCAACACCATCCGGATATCCTACCCGTTACATGGAATGGCATAATATTTTGCCCACAAACTACATGACTCATGTGAACAGCCTGGTCTGTGAAGGTGTATTCGAGAAGTTTCCAAAGCTCAAGTTCGTCGCCATCGAAGGCGGAATCTCATGGCTGCCGCACTTGATGTGGAGAATGGATAAAAATTACAAGGCTTTGCGGGAGTCCGCTCCATGGTTGAAACGTTTTCCATCCGAATACATCGTGGATCATATTCGCCTGACGACTCAGCCGATCGAAGAGCCGAACACGCCGGAACAATTCGTTCAAATTTTGCATATGATCTCTGCAGAGAAGACGGTCATGTTCTCCTCCGACTACCCGCATTGGGATAATGACAATCCAAGGATGACTCTTCCAAGGATGCCCAAGGAAATGAAGAAGCGCATTTTGGCAGGTACTGCTGCGGAGCTATATGGTCTGCACACGAAGCCAGCCGGAATGAACAGCATTTCCACAGAGCTTGCAGAGAAGATTGCTGTAGAATCGATGAATTCTCCTGACCATGTATGGGGAGAAGAGGAATGAAAAATAAGTATTGGGTAGGCAAAATTTCTGACATTCAACAAATGCAACACAAAATATTTAAAATCGAAGGCATCGAGTTCGGATTATACGAAGTCAAGGGAACCTGGTATGCATGGAACAACTTTTGTCCGCATATGGGAGCAAGCATCTGCAAAGGTCTGGTTAGCGGGACTCGTCTCCCCTCCCTTGTCTATGAATACAAATATGGCATGAGTGAGCAAATTTTACGTTGCCCTTGGCACGGCTGGGAATTCGATTTGACCAACGGAAGACTGCTTGTGGAACCTCAGACCAAGTTAAGAGGTTACCCTGTGGAAATCGAAAATGATAATCTGTATGTTATTTTGCCCAAGTGAAGGAAGGCTACCCTTCCTTCACTAGTCTGAACTCTTCGGTTTTACAAATGAATGAATAGTAGGGGGAGGGGGTTATGTTTATGAACTGCAAGCGCGTTATCTCCAGGCTCAAAATTGCCACAGCAGCACTTGTCGTATGCGCCGGTTTATTGCCAGCATCAGTTCGTGCACAAGATCCTACACTGGATCGCTTCCTGTATTCCGATCAGAACATCAACTTCGGTCGAGGTGTATCCGCGTCAGCCAATGGCGGGGCGCTCGCATGGGGAGAGAGCTATTATTTGGACAGCTACATTACGATGTATGAAGCAACCGGCTCCAGGTACTGGCTCGACAAAATCGTGGATCATTCAGACCGCATCATCAGCAATGCCTCGGATCATGATGGAGATGGCGCACGAGGCTGGAAGGACCATGGCGCTGCCTATAACCAATCCAAAAACAACACATTCCAGATCGAAGGAGCAAGTAGCTATTCTTCCTCCGTTGTTACGAATGGTTCCTTCGAAGTGGATGCCGACGCTGATCAAATTCCTGATGGTTGGACAAGCCACGGCACCAGCGGCAAAGCTTACCGTTCTTCTGCAAGCGGTTCTGCATTCGATGGAACCGCCGGAGTTATTATCGAGAGTGATGGGGTGAATGAGAATCGACTCGTTCAACATGTAAATCTTTCCCCGGGCGTCACTTATTTAGTCGAAATGTATATGAGTGTAGAAACTGAGAAAACCCAAACCCTCGTACAGGTGATCAACACGGCCACGGACGCAGTTCTTGGCTCCGTCCGCGCACATCATGCCGGCTTTGAACGCTATGTATTTCAATTCAGGGCGCCGGGCACCGGTTCTGTTCGGATTCAGCTTGGCCTGCAAAATGATGAGCAAGCCGGCTACAAAGGTTACTTCGACCATATATCGATCACACCTGTCGACGACATCCAGCCTGCAATAGTAAACGGAGATATGGAAAGACCTCATCCAGCCGATGCTACATTGCCTGACGGATGGAGCCGGGTCGGCACTGCAAGCCCGTCCAATATTTATAGTGTTGTGGATCCCGTGACCGGCTCCAGCGTGCTGGCTACCACAACGGACAATACCTCATGGAAAATTGCCGAGCAAACGATTGATTACGTTCCTTCTCAGTCCTACACCTTAAGCTTTGATGGCAAAATATCAGGTACTGGCGGCCAAGGGAGAGTTCAGATCTACAATGCAACGGACAGCTCTGTAATCGCCTTCACAACGTTCAGCTCCGCGACATGGACACCAGGAAGCGTATCGTTCGTCGCTCCAGCTACAGCAGGCAAAGAAATCAAAATCCGACTTTATCAATCGAATTGGGGCCTCAACGGCTTTACGACCTATTATGACAATTTAGTATTAAATGAAAATTCACCCCTGACAAACGGCGATATGGAAGTACTAAATGGTTCAGATCCGACACTGCCTGACAATTGGACAAGAAGCGGAACCGCAACTTCCGCTGATATCCATGTCAGCACCGATTCATCAACGGGTACTTATTCATTAGTTACGACAACCGATAACACCACAAGAAAAATAGTGGAACAAGAGCTTGGCGCCTACATTCCATCTCAGACCTACACATTATCCTTCGATGGAAAAGTATCCAGCACAGATGCTTCCGGCCAAGTGGTTATCTATGATGTAACAGACGGGACGTCGCTTGCTTCGACAACATTCAGATCGACTTCCTGGACGAATTTCAAGCTTTCCTTCACAGCACCGGACGTAGCGGGTAAGACACTCAAGGTTCGTCTGTATCAGAATAGATTTGATTTGGCTGGATTCTCCAGTTATTATGATAATTTTCAGTTATATACCAGTTTCCCCAACAACGCATTACTGAATACCGGCTTCGAAACGGTAAGCGCTTCCGACGCTACTATGCCGCAAAACTGGTCTCGGCTCGCAGGTACAACTTCATCTGACGCTTACCTTGTAACTGGAATTAACAACTACTACACGGGTCAAAGAGGATTTGCCATTACGGCTTCCCCGCTATCGGTTAAGGGAATCGAGCAAAGCGTCTCCTATAAGCCCGGCGCAACCTATAACTTGACTTATCAAGGCCGTACAACAAATCCAAGTGTGCCTGGTGTTATGGAAATATACAATGAATCAGATGATGTCGTCATTGCCTCCGACACGTACAAGGGAACACGTTGGACCAAGCAAGCCATACAATTCACTGCACCCAATCAACCAGGGAAATCGATTAAAATCCGGTTCACTCAGCCCCTATCGGCAATCAGCTCAACCAGCTATGTGGATCTAATCTCCCTGACAGCTGATTTTCCTTCAGAGGCTGCTGCCTGGACAAGAAGCGATACGACATCCCTGGCTGAAGCACATCGTGCCACTGATTCGACGATTTTTACAGATGATTATGGATTGAAGCTTGTGTATTTGGATTCTACGCCTCCTGTGATCGCTCAAGAGCTTTACAATTACAGACCGAATGTGGAATATGGAATTTCCTTCAGCGCACTTGCCTCTCCAGGAGCAGTCGGACAAGTACGCGTAGTAGACCAAACAACAGCAACTACTCTAGGCAGCTGGAACTTCAGCAATACAACCAGGCTGGCTGTCACAGAAGGTGTATTCCATACTCCGGCTGCCGGTCACGATATCGTAGTTGAAGTGTCCATTCCTTCGGGCACAGCAGGCCATACCGTGTGGCTGGATACCTTTGAAGTGGGAGAGCAATGGGAGCATATGGTTCATGAAGGCGTGATCATGTCTCCAATCTTAAGATTTGTGAACATCGTATTAGCGGATCCAGCCTTGCACGCCGCTTATTTGAATAAAGCCGAAGGCTATCGTGATTTCGCTGCCAATCATCTATTCGACAAATGGGAGCCATACTGGAAACAAATTACCGGAACAGACGGAGCCAATAACGGCTCAGGGGTGTACATAATCCCCGAGGGCCTCAGCACGGAGCTGTTCCCGGGTCGGAGCTTGCCGCACAACCAGTATTTGGCTTTTGCTCAAATGCTTTATTTGCTTCATGATGCGACGGAAGGTGTGGCTGCGTATTCCTCCGTACGCCCCTTATACCGGAGTCGCGCTAATGACATGTCGCGCGCCTTCAAGAGCACTTTGATTGATCATCCATTAAATGCTTCTCTCTCTACAGATGCATACCGTTGGAATTACTGGGATCGCTTCGGTCCGTGGGATGACGGACACTATGCCAGCTATGTGCAGGAAGACATCTCTCATGCAGGTTTAACAATGGCGGGAGCGGTAGAGGCTTACCATCAGGGGGAAGTATTCACAGCTTACGATATGAAAAAGCTGACGAATACGTTCACAGATATTATGTGGAATCAAAGCTTGACGGATCCTGTGCTGTCCTACTATAACGGTAGACAACCACTTGTTACAACGGATAAAACGAACACAAGAAATTATCACTTCTGGGCGCATTTCGCAGAATTCGATCCCATCGTCGCTGACATCACGAATGCAGTGTGCGAGATCGATGGCTGTGCCACTGTGATGGCATCCTCCTTAGCCAAATGGAGCGGTAATAAGGTTCAAAATACAAACTTTGAGCTGGCAGATCCGTTGGACAGCACTTTACCGCTGCGCTGGACGAGATTTCAATCTACACCAGCTACGGCACGACTTGATTCCACAGATCCTGGAATGAACGATTCATCCTTGCTGCTCACAACAAACGGAATGAATTGGCAAATTATGGAAACCAATCTGGCGGATTATGAGCCGAATACGAGCTACACCCTTTCTTTCTTGAGTAAAAAATACGGTGCAGTGAATGGTCTTGTACAACTATATGATTACACAACCTCAACCAATCTCGGACAGCTTATGGTCTCCGATACAAGCTGGACAAGATCAACATTCACGGTCACAACCCCTGCGGCAGGTCATGATGTTCGAGTTCGTCTCTATACCGCGGCCGTTTCACCGTCAGGCGCATCCGTAGGCTTCGATGACGTACACGCTTTTCCTTCCTTGGCGGATGGCGAGATTGCGAACGCCGGTTTCGAGACAGCGGATGCTTTCGATACGACGCTGCCGCGCTACTGGACTCGCGGAGCTTCAACAACAGTCGGCAATGTGGTTCTTGATCCGATTGACCCCTATGCAGGCGGAAAGACGCTGAGGCTGGAGTCCTCTGCGGATGGCATTCGTCAAGAGCTTGTATATTCCTGGTCTGGATATCGCCCTGACACCGCCTATTCCGTAAGCTTAGCAGGGAAGATCAGCGGCAGTGCGGGTGGAAAGCTTCAAATCATCAACACCGCAACCAATGCTGTACTCGTTGATAGTCCGATCACTTCAACCAACTGGGGAGCAATACATGCAACCTTCACAACACCTGCAGCATACAACAACAAGCTAATCATCATTCTAACCCATGACGATTCCTCTGCTTCAGGCACATTATGGGTAGATGAGGTATACGTGACTGATTAACGGATGGAGTTACACTTTATCCGTGGACGCTCGCGGAGGGGCTGAAAAACAAAGGATTTTTCAAGACATATTTTGCGTCAGGCAAAACATATATTCCCTTTTTATTCGGGATATGAGGTCTGGGTATGTCGGTTTGCCATGCCATGCAATAAACACAGGGGGAATGCAACAGTGAAGACGGAACAGATTGCGGCGAAGCGGGAGACGATGACCCTGCACCAGAGGTTTCTCCTGATCGGAAGAGCGCTTGTCCGCTATCGTTGGTTTTACCTGATGATGCTTCCAGGCATTATCTACTACATCGTGTACCATTACGTCCCGATGGGCGGCTTGCTCATTGCCTTTAAGAAGTACAACTTGATCAAGGGCATTTGGGGCAGCGAATGGATCGGGCTGGATAACTTCATGACGGTGTTTTCATCGCCTGATTTCTTCATTTTGCTGAAGAACACGATCCTGCTCAGCATTTACCGGATAGTGTTCAATATGCTGCCGGATGTTTTGCTGGCGTTGGTTTTGAATGAAATCCGCGTGCAATGGTTCAAGCG
Source organism: Paenibacillus eucommiae (assembly GCF_017874215.1). Taxonomy (GTDB): domain Bacteria; phylum Bacillota; class Bacilli; order Paenibacillales; family NBRC-103111; genus Paenibacillus_AI; species Paenibacillus_AI eucommiae. The sequence goes on along the minus strand of NZ_JAGGLB010000001.1, from coordinate 418,369 downwards.
GGCCATTCAGTCGATCACGTACGGCCCATACTTCCTCTCCTGGATCATCGTCTACGGTCTTGTGTTCTCGTTTTTGGCGCCGGATGCGGGCTTGATCTCCTCCTGGTGGAGGGAGCAGACCGGGGAGACGTTGAATCTGATGACCGACAAGGACTTTTTTCGTCCCCTGCTGCTGATGACCGATGTCTGGAAAAATACCGGATTCGGGGCGATCATTTACTTGGCGGCACTGGCCGCGATCAACAGCGAGCTGTACGAGGCCGCAGTGGTCGACGGCGCCGGACGATGGCGACAGATGTGGCATATTACGCTGCCGGGCATACGCGAAGTGTTTGTGTTGCTGCTTATTTTGCGCATCGGTCACATTCTGGATGCCGGCTTTGAGCAGGTCTACATCTTCCTGAACGCTCGCGTATACGAGGTCGGGGATATTATCGACACCTGGGTATTCCGCCGAGGGATCGAGCAGCTCGATTTCAGCGTAGCCGCCGCAGTCGGATTTTTCAAGTCAGTCATCGGCTTCATTCTCGTGTTCGGGGCCAACAAGCTGGCGAAAAAATTCGGCGGCTCGGGAATTTGGTAGGAGGTAAACCATGTCAATCATACTTAAAAAGACCAAATCCGATTATATCGTCGACTTTTTCATCTATGCGTCCATGACGCTGTTCGGTCTGGCCACCTTGTTTCCGCTGTACTACGTGTTCATCATGTCGATTACGCCGATCGCCGAGGTGCTCCGCAACGGGGGCTTCGTCATCTGGCCAGGCGAGATGACGCTGGAGGCGTACAAGTATATCTTCAGCAGCGATCGGATTCCGAACGCGTTGAAGATTACGATCATCGTGACGCTGATCGGCACCTTTCTGAACCTGATGGTGACGATGTTCCTGGCGTATCCGCTGTCGAAGAAGTTTCTGCCGGGCCGCAATTTCGTTCTGATCGGAATCGTGTTTACGATGCTGTTCTCGGGCGGTCTCATCCCGCTGTACCTGATCGTGCGGGCGACCGGGCTGCTGAACACGATCTGGGCGCTGATCATACCGGGTCTGGTGTCCTCGTTCAACATGCTCATTATGAAGACGTACTTCGAGAACTTGCCTGACGAGATCGAAGAGGCGGCGAAGGTGGACGGCTGCAACGACATCCAGACGCTGTTCCGGATCGTGCTGCCGCTGTCGATGCCGATCATCGCGACGCTGGGGCTGTTTTACGGGGTTACCCACTGGAACGCTTACTTCGGCGGGATCATGTACCTGACCGACCGGGCGCTGATGCCGATCCAGGTCGTGCTGCGCAATATGATCGTGACGCCGAGCGTCAGCACGGAGCTGGGAGTCAACATGTCCGAACTGCAGCAGCTGCCGCCGGAGACGATCAAGATGGCGACAGTGGTCGTGGCGATCATCCCGATCCTGCTCGTATATCCGTTCCTGCAAAAGTATTTCGTCAAAGGGATGCTGCTCGGCTCAATCAAGGGCTAAGACGGGCGGCTCAGGATCCCCCATCGTATTAACGACGCTGAGCGCGCCCTTGTGCCAGCATCAGTTCCACAATCGCTGGATTTTGGAGCGCAAAATCTGCTGAGTGTTACCATCATACGCAAGGTTTGCTGCTTGGCGGAGGTCGCTCGATCGCGCATCCGGAGCTGTTGAGCTTCAGTATTGTGCGCGCGGGGATCGTGCGGCATCGAAGCTTGGCACGGCGTTGAGCTATAAGGGATGCAGCTTGCAGCTGTCGCTGCCTGGAGAGCTCTGTTATCCGGTTCGCCCGTTCGACTCGTACAGTCAGAAGCAGCGGGAGAATCTGCAGGAAGCTTTTCTCGTGGTGAGGGTGGAACTGGATCGTCATCGGCCCGTGTGCGGGTGTGTGCTGATCCGACGCGGTGAATCGGGACATCTTGAGCGAAAAGATGTCCCGATTTGACGCTGAATGGAACTGGCGAAACGGGTATATCTCCTGTATAATTCGGCTGAATAAGCAGGGGAGGGGAGTCTGCAAGATGAACAAGGAGCTTCAACCCATTCGTTACTATGGGACGATAGGTTGGCATGAGCCGCAGGCGGTTGTGAAGAGTGGGGAGACGATCACCGTGCATACGGTGGATGCGGATGGCTGGGATCGCTTCGGAGAGCGGGTGGATTCGAGCGGCAATCCGATGTCGGGGCCGTTGTATGTCGAAGGGGCAGAGCCCGGCGATATGCTGGAGGTGTGCTGGGAATCGATCGTCCCCAGTCGGGACTGGGGATGGTCGGTCAATATGTGCGCCCGGCATGGGCGATAACTAGGCGGTGAAAGTCCGTTACAGGCTTGGCAGTAGGAACTGTTAGCTGAAGGCAAGGGTGTCGGTCGCGAGGCCGAATCTGAAGGAAGCCAGAAGCAAACCCTCGGTCTGACGAACAGAAATCACATATAAGGCATGGGGAGACGGATGAGCTTGCAATCCAAAGCAAAGTCCAATACTGCCCGAATCTCACCATGTAGATGTGGCAGATAGATGAGGGGAAAGTTATCGCTCTTACCCGGGGAGATCTCACAGACGTCGAATAAGGAAAAAAAACTACGACAGCAAAATTAACTAGCGAGTCAATTGATCCCACTTGTGTTCTAATCCGCTGAGATAGGCATCAGGATCACGATTGAACCGCTTACGTTGAATCGCACCAGATAGTCGGTTGTCCCATCGCTGCTTGCAGTCTTTGTACGCTTCAAAGGAAACGGAACGCAAACGTGAAATGACATGAGACTGGCGAAGCGCATCCTGTACCAAGACGATCATTTCTCCGTTACGCATAATATATCTGTTCCAGTTTCGCAATCCTGTGATGCGGCGGTGGCATGCCTTGGTCTGACGAAAGAATTGCTCTAAATCATTGTTCGTGCGTGGAACATAGTAATGATCGTAACAAATGAAGAGCCCCTTCCAAAATCCTTTGGAGTAACGGAACAGGTTATCCACCATCGGCGCATCGCTCTCTTGCGTATACGTTTCTTTCACCCAGCCCACTGAAGTATGTTGATCCAACTGGTCATGAAATGCAAATTGACAAAAACATCGCCCCCCTCTACTCTAAAAAAGAGAAAGATGATTTAGCCAAATACACAGAAGATTTCAACAAAGCTACTACCAAAAGCGCGAAGCAAGCAGCACATGATTCCGCTAATGCAATTAGGTTAAAATATGCAGATTCTGTTGAACGTATTGATTTTTATTAATGGCGGCAGCTCTAAAATTACAAATAAGAAGAGTGAAACATCCTCATCATCAAGTGGAGCAGCCCAAGGATATGTTAAAGCTGCAGTTTCGATATCTGCGGTAGGCACTGGGTATGCACAGGCCAAAATACAAGATAGTACACTAACTCTCAGTTATGGAGGAGGAGCAAATGGGAAGTTAGGAATCTCAGCTACTCTTACGGGAGGTGTATCCATCAGCGGTGGCGGTAATATGGTGAACACTGCTTATTATGGACAAACTTATCAAGGTCCGTATTTTACAATTGTTGAGGGTAAGTTTAACTAGGATATTGATGACGCAGATATGGAATTCATAGCTGGTGGTGGAGTGGGGATTTCAAAAGAAATTCCTTTGTATCCTGGAGAGTATGGTATGGTAACAGAAAAGGTAAAACAAATCACGCGTTCTTCACCATCCTTTCCAATGACGATTTCTGAGTGGAATCTATTCTTAGGAACGGGGAAATAATATGTCAGATAGAATCTTATTGTCTTTATTTTTACTTTTTTTGTGATATCGGGAATATTGGGTATTGTTAAACCAGAGTTTTTGTATAAAACGAATGGGTATAATACACGTTACAAGAAGCCTTCTAAATCAGATCTTATTCGTTTTAAAATTGGTGCTTATGTTATGTTAGTGATGGGTGTTCTATTGATAATCATTACACTACTTGGAGGTTTTAAAATCTAAACAATAGTTCATGACCACCTTGCGACTAAACCTCGCTTGGTGGTTTTCTTTGCGCCGCGGCTTCGCTTTCGTCTGTTGACGAGGAAGACTATGATTATTATTTAGGTTTTACAAACAAGGATTTCTTTCTTGTTAATTCTTTGGGAAATATTAAAAAAAGGTTCGAAGTTCATTAATAGAATAGACAATAGAATGGACTTAGCCCCGCCTAGAGAAAAGATAGGGCTATTTGACGATTCATCGACTAATGATAACGAGGATTATGACTATGATAGCCGCGGCAATCGATGAGGTTATAAATTAGACGGGAGTCTATCAGAACGAGAAATAGAACATTAGCCCAGTATATTTCCGTATGCCTTATCTGATATATTTATGGAAATCCATTATTTGAATAACAAGATAACAAGGAAGATCAATAGATTTGGAAAAGATGAAGGGAGAATTTAATATGAGCAGTGAGCATAACAGAGAGGAATTGGAAGAGTTAATCGCAAAAGAGTGGACGATCGGACATTATACGTTTGATGAGGAGAAACAATGTTTTTATGGGGATGCCGGGGTAGAACTTTATTTGAGAGAGTTGAAAAAAAACACTTATCAGAGTTGTGAATATTATTATTTTGATGGGTATGAAAACGGGTTGAGTGAAGATGAAGTGGCAGACTTAGTTTTTAATGGAAGCAGAGAGAGAGTTAGAGCGCAAGCTGTAGAGAAATACAATGCGGAAGGCGCAAGCTTTATGGGGTATCCCATCATCTATACGAATGTTTCAGTTGTAATCGAAATGTTAAATGGCGAGTCAAAAACATATCCGCCTAAACATGCACCAAAACCAAAAAACGTCAATAGAAAGGCCGAAGAACTACAGTTCAAATACACTACCAAATGGGGCTATAGTGAGCTGGAAATCTACTTGGGAGCGGCTCTTCACCTATCCAACAATAAAATATTTTTGAATGAAACGCCCAATGCTAATGAAACTTTAACCCCTATTGGCAATGTGGACTATGTGGATGATCAATACCTGGTATATGATTCTTTTTACAAAAACAATCCTACGCATTTCAAGATTAATTGCGCTGGCTTTGAAGGAACCCAACACATTGTCAATTTGATAAAAGCGATTAATGAGCAGGATCTTGATTTAAGCCAATCACAGAATGCCATCAGGATTTCATTGGATGAAGATCATGATTTGTCTGTATCGCTAGAGAATCCTGAGAAAAATATGCTAATTCTTCTGTTCTATAATCAATTTAGAGAACATTTTACCATACGCTTTCCTGATCCATCGCAAAACTACAAGTTAGGAAAGTGCCATATTGAGAATAATATTGTTTATATCCATGCCAAAGGACCAGATCTAAATGATGAAAATGACAAGTCTGAAGCCGGATTTTGCTATGAATGGGAATTGGACTTTCCGCCAGTAATCCTCGAGGCCGTGGTCAAATTATTAGAGATTGCCTTCAAAGGCAGAAGTGAGAGCCCGCTGATTGACCTCTTTACTGAAGAGATCGAAACTGCATGTTGCGATGCTACTATCCATTATGTGAAAGGCTATCACAAAGTCAGCGTCGGATTCAATACCACTAACCTAGCTTTACTTAATGGAGAGATGCGTAAGTTAAACGTGGATATCAGCAAAAATAGAGTTGCTACCATAGACATTAAGAAAGACAGCAAAACCTTACATGCTACCTTTGAAAAAGACTGCTGCTCTATTCAGATAGATGATGGAATTAGCGCTGTTCATACTTGGTACAACCCCAAAGAAACAGACGAAGAAGTCCATTTTAAAAAGAACAGTTATTCAAAAAACACCCTGTGCTACGATTTTAATAATCTCTTTCAAATAATAAAAACGTATATTTTAACTGGCTTGGGAGATAGTCGGTTTCAGTGGAGAGAAGATGATATGAAATAGGAGGCGTAATTTTGGAAAACTTGCTTCTATACCATCGAATTCCCCAAAACAAACGAATAGAGTCAGATGCATTTTTGAAAAAAGAAATAGGAGCAGGGATAACTTCAAACTCCCCTTCAAATTTGTATTATACAAATGGGGGAAAGGGAGCCGGTGCAGTTACTGGGAAGTTTAGACCCAATGATATTCCTAGCTGGGTGGATTTTAATAATGCTATCGGAGTGAATATGATTCACAAGTATGATTGGATGTATGCATTTCCGATTTTTTCTTCCCAAATTGCTGTCTTTGACAGAGAGATAACGCATATGATTTACGATCAAACAACATATGAAGCAAACATTAATATAATTGACGAGGCAGAACATTTTGATACGGGGTTTTCATTAGAATATTTGGTGAAAATGTACTGGGAGGGTTTTATTTTGTTTGAAGACTATCTCCACAATCCCAAATACCCAAGCGCCGAGATATTAGTTTTTGAGAGCATTCCAGCAAGCATCATTTCAGTTGTAAAAAAGTAATCTGTACACCACCTTGCGACCATGGCTTGGTGGTTTCTCATTATTGACGGATAATATTAATTAGGGAGCAAGCACATGAACTCTTCTGACTATGATCGCTTTATGATGGGTATGCATGTAACATTTATTTTTATTCGGGCAAATATAGAGGAGCTTTATTGTGAGAAGGTAATCAAGATAGTGATTGCAAATATCCAATTGCTATTAATGAATAACCAAATAAACTACCAATGTTTTTGTGAAGAAGTGCTTGCAGAAATACATGATATTGAAACAAAACAGTATTTGGATAAAGCATTTTGTAGTAATGAGGCTTCTATTGGAATTAAATATGAGGTTGTTAAATTGTACATTGAATTTATTAAAGAATCTTTAGTATTGGCGATAGAAGAGCTACACATGAACAACAAACCAAATGCTTATCATATAGTAGATGCAGTTCATTTTTTACCACAAGTGTTGGTTGAAAAAGATAATTGGAATAAAACTTCATTTTGGAATACTCATATCAAGGGAAGTGAATATAAATGGGATGAACAATTTTTGGCGAAATGGGAAAAACAATTTCTCCAGCCTAAGTCCCTTAAGGATTGATGGAACTATAGCTTCTTTTGGTAAGCTATAATGCGTGTGTTTATCTGGTTGGAGGTGAAGGTATTTGAATAAAGAAGAAATTTTAGCAAATATATCATATCTGTATAATTTTCAATTAGTTAATCCCTTCCCATATGAAGATACTGAAAAAATAAAAAGGAAATTTGCTTCACTTGAGGTTGAAAGTTTAAACGCTGATTTTAATGATTATTGCGCTGTAATTGCTGGAACTACGAGTTATATTTTAAAAGGTAAAGTTACTGAGATTCCTAATAAGCAAGTTGAATTATTGAATGAGGATTTTTTTCAAAGATTTCCTAATTATAGTTTAATCGAAACAAGTTTGAAGAAGTATCCTGACTTTCAAGCCGAGTACAATAATTTCGAACAATTAAGACATCTAATTCAAAAGTATTTATTCGATATAAAGACTTAGGCTCAAAAATAGAGAAAGGACTGCAAGAGGTATTAATTGACCGTATCATTGAAGGAGAGTATAAAGCATCATGAGTAAATATAACGAACATATATCCGATTTTTACCAAAAACAGAAGTTGTATTCCTATTTAAAAGAAATTAATGTAAAAAGAAATCTAGATGGAGAAGTTTGTTCTGATTATGAACTGATAATTACTTTGTGTGAATACCCCTTTTACGAGGGCAACAAAAGATTAAAATTATACTATTTTGGAGTAGTAGATTTAAAGGTAGGTAATTTAGACACAATATTTCGATTGGATATAGGTATAAATGATATTTCAAATAGACAAATGGAAGGTGTGAAATATCAAGTAATAGAGAATGAGAATCTATTGTTCTCGTTTTATTGCAGGGAATTTAAATTTGAATTGTTGGAATAATATAGGGCTGATCTCTAATTCAGTCAGACTGGTGAACAACATGCGCAGTATTGCCAGATATTAATAACAAACCCTTGGAAAAAGCAGCTTCGAAAGGAGAATTATTTTGAATAGAAATGCTCTTAAGCTGTTCCTAATCTTTTCTCCACTCCTGATTTGCTTGACAATTGGTATTGTCATAACTTATCAAAGTCTCGAGGACGGTAAATTACTTAATAGGCAGAATCTGAGGGAATATGAATTAAATGCTCAATATAATAAAATTATTTTGCAATATGAAGATGTCGATCTTCTAACGTTCTATAATGTTTTTATATAAAGTATAATACAATACAACCTGAACTTACTTCCCAAATCAATTTAGAAAATCCAATCGGTGAAATTACAAAAAAGTATAATTTAGATAAACCTTTTGAAAATCAAATGTCTACGAAACTAGATATTGGCACGAAAGTTTTTTTAGTGAACAATCACCCAGAGCTACTAGCAATTGCTAATCAAAAAAATGAGATCTACTTTTATAAAACAAATAACTAAATACTTATTTTTTTCAAAGTCAAGTTATTTTTCGCTTAGTAGCCCTTGCGATTACAATTAATTTTTACCATAAATTTCATTCAAGTGCATAGGTCATGTAACTAATTTATTTATTATATTTTTTGTCAGATTTGTAATTTATAATATAAGCACCATTAAGAACCTTGTCAGGCGTTTGTGCCTCTCAAGGTTCTTTTAATTCGTTCCAGTGGCGATTACTTTAATCCAAAATCTGTAGTGATGGTAAATGCGAACAGTAAATAAAAGGGTTGGACAGTAACGGCAGCGTATTGCTCGAAGGTGGTCAACAGTTAGTGGAGAGGTTGTTTGGATTCCTGTCGTGAATCGCGAGGGGGTTGGAGGAGACGACCCGTACGTGACAAAATTCGGTGTTCCCTGTGCGAAACGACCGAAACGACCGAAACGACCGGAAGCTGATCGGACTGCTTAAGTCCATTGGGTGGTGGAACAAAGAATATACGTTATGTGTATCCAAATATATGATATGTCAAGATTCGGGGATGGTAATGCCGTACAATGAGTTGAAGCCGAAGCGTGAGTATACTGCATGGTCCAAATAGGGCAAGTCGCACAGGCGCTCGGCCGATTATTGCCGCAGGCTAAGTTACAATGAAGTTATTTCGTATGAATCGAGAGTGATTGTCCAGGATGGTCAAGAAAAAACGAGTAGCAGCAATCATCACAGAGTATTGGGATATTTCCCACGCCGATGTCATTATTACGAAAATGCTTGAAGGATTTAGCGTTGACGGGAAAAATTATTCGTCCACGCTCGAAATCGCTTCGATGTATGTGGATCAATTTCCGGAATACGACATCAGCAGACAACTTTCCCGGAAACACGGCGTTCCAATGTACGGATCCATTGAAGAGGCGTTGAAGTGCGGCGGCGAGACCTTTGATTTGGATGGTATCCTTATTATAGGCGAGCACGGGGATTACCCGGAGAATGAGCTCCGGCAGTTTCTGTACCCGCGACGCCGGTTGTTCGAAGGATGTCTGAATGTAATGCTGGAAGCGGGGCGGATCGTTCCGGTCTATTCCGACAAAGGCTTCGCCATCATTAAAGAAGACATCGAATGGATATACAGCATGATCAAGCAGCATAACATTCCGTTTATGTCCAGCTCGGTCGTTCCTTTTGCGCCGCAATATCCAGCATCGGTACCGCCTCCGAAAGGAGCGCCATTGCACAAGATGTTTGGTTTTGCCTACGATTCCGTGAATTCATCGCCGGAAAGATATACGTATCATACGCTAGAGATGATGCAATCGATTGCGGAAAATCGGGCCTGTGGCGAAACGGGTATCAAGTCTACTAAGACGTACGAAGGCGAGGCGGCGATAGAGAAGCTGTTTAGCCCGGAATGGGATGCCCTATATCGGAGCGTGGGGGGATTCATCAATTTGACGGATTTGGACAAGTTCCCGTATAGCTTGACGAATCCGATGTTTTTCGAGGTTCGCTATGTAGATGGGTTGTTGTCTGGAATTCTGTTTGCCGATCATGAGGTATGGGATTTCGCTTCCGGTTATCAGATGTATGAGCATTCGGAGCCGTTCTGCGTAGAGTTTCGTCTGCAGAATGTGAAGCCGTACTCTCATTTTGGCAGACTTGTATTGGAAATCGAGAAGTTTATTCACACGTCGCGACCGCCGTTTCCGGTAGAACGTTCATTTTTAACTACAGGAGCTCTAGAGTCGATTATGACTGGGCTTTACCACAAGAAGGAAATCGAAACGCCGTATTTGCATGTCGGTTATTAATGATGAGAATCATGCCATACATTAAATTAACTACTAGAGGTGAACGTTGTTGAGACAATTGGATCGTAAGGTGATTTTGGTTACAGGTGCTTTCGGACAAGCAGGGCAATCGGCCGTGGGCATGTTTTTGGAGAAGGGAGCATTCGTCCTGGCTACCGATTATTTGGACATGAACCAGTCTCCGAAAATGATGGAGCTGCAAGAACAGTACGGAGGAGAACGATTACAGTACATTAAGGCCGATATTTTCGAGGAAAATCAAGTGCAAGCCGTTATGGCGGAAGTAGAGCGGCATTTCGGCAGACTCGACGGCACTTATCATACCGTATACGGATGTGTGGAAAAGTCTGCGCTGGAGCTCAGTATTGAAGAATGGGAATCCACACTCAAAGGAACGTTGACAAGTACCTTCCTCGTATGCAAATATGCTTTGCCGATCATGATTCGCTCTGGAGGAGGTTCATTGGTGAACATGTCTTCCGTATTGGCGTTTCATCCGAATCCAACCAGTCTTGCTTATGGGACCGCGAAGGCGGGAATCAACCAGTTTACGCGAATTTTGGCGGCAACTTATGCCAAGCAAGGCATACGTGCGAATGTGATTGTTCCGGGAGATTTCAAAACGGAGGAAAACTGGGACATCATGTCTGAAAAAACAAAGGAAATCATTCGCAGCATCACCCTGCTTGGCCGCAGCGGCAAACCAAGCGAGATCAATGAAATGGCGGCATTCCTGTTGTCGGATGCGGCTTCCTATGTGACTGGGGCTTTGTTTACAATTGACGGCGGGTACAAAATATGAATTTATTTCGCTTTCCCGAGAGGCGGCTCATTTAATAGGGCCGCCTCAGACTGTCGACAAAGTACTTGTCGGCAGTTTTTTTCTCATCAATTGATCTATTCACCGCGTTAATATGGTGTAATTATATAATTGAGGAAATAGGTGGAATAACGTGTTTATGGAAATTCGGTAAAGATGGGGAAACGCATGTTTTGAGTCGTTCTTTAGAGCGGCTTTTTTCAATCCAGGGAATCCATTCCGTTCACATCTTGATTGTTGTACGGCCGTTAGCGGACATTAGCGACCGTTAGCGTCGTTTATTCGAAATTCCGGCTTTATTACGGACACTAGTGTCCGTCAGCGGGGGAATGATCGAAGAAAAGCGTGAAGTTTTCTTCTAGTGGTCATATTTGTCCGTAACGAAAGTGAATTTACTTTATTTTTGCTCTAAAGGTCATGAATGACCGCTAATTTGAAAAAAACTAGCCACCTGGCTCTGGCGAGCAGGTGGCTCTCACAATACTTCTAATTATTAGGCTGGCTCTTATCATGTATACGCACAAACTCCCCTGTCTCAGGGGAGAAACAGAGGAGCTTGTCTTCAGTCTGGGGCGGCCCATTTAATAGGGCCGCCTTTCTCTCTTGTACGGCTTTATGCCCAATTCGATCCATTCACGATAAGAGCTTTTGCAATTATTCATACTTTATGTACAGCGAAACATACGATATGCCAAGAAATTCAGGTGAATAAGTCATAAAATGGAACCGTTATCAGGATCATTTCAAATGGAACCGACTAGAAAGGGGGGAGCCTTTGGGGGTGTCTTTTCGGTCCATCGGCCTTATCTGCAAATGTGTTCATCAAAATTACTAAAAGGAGGAGCAATATGATTACGAAACGAAAATCCGGTAGAATATTCATTCTGTTTTTGACCATTAGTCTTATTTATTCTACTTTTGGTTCTGCAATCGCCACCGTTTCCAGTGCGGAAACGAACTCGGCTGGTAAGTCCTCCTTATCCTATTCGCAGTTCCCGGATATAGACGGCCACTGGGCAGAGCAGGCGATACAGGAGTGGACGGCATCCGGTCGTATTCAAGGTTATCCGGACGGGACATTCCAACCGGACCGTACGATAGGCCGGAGTGAGGCGATCGTACTGATCAATCGGTCTCTTGGCTTCAATGATCCCGCTCCTATCGATTTCTCCGATTTATCGGTCGCAAACTGGGAATACGATGACGTGGCAAAGGCGGTCAAGGCTAAATACGTTGTTGGATATGCGGATGGCACCATCAGAGCCAATCTGCAGATCAGCAGGCAGGAAGCGGCAATCATCATCAATCGATTGCTTGGATGGGATGAACCCAAGGAAACTTCCGCCGCAAATGGATTTACAGATGCTAATATGATTCCGCAGTGGAGCAAGGGAGCTGTTGCTGCCGTCGCAGCGGCAAACATCATGTCAGGATATCAAGATGGCAGCTTCCGGCCGGAGTCCTTCATTACACGCGCCGAACTTGTCGTGACATTGGATCGCGTATTGAAATCAAAAGCTTCATTTGATTTCAAGGAGACAGGTACATATGGTCCGGCACAAGGTATGCGTACGATTAATGGAAATGTCGTTGTCGATTCGCCTGGTGTAACTTTGCAGAACATGAAGATCAGTGGAAATTTGTTGCTGGCCGAAGGCATTGCAGAAGGGGATGTGTACCTGGATCATGTAACGGTACTTGGAACAACTACTGTTCAAGGTGGAGGGATAAACAGCATCCATCTGAAAGATTGCGCAGTATCCGAAGTCATCGTGGATAAGAAGCATGGAACTGTGCGCATTATTGCGGAAGGAATGACCGAAATCACAACCGTTACAGTAAAATCTGCAGCTTTGTTGGAGGAAGCCAGGTTATCAGGTCCTGGATTTGTGAACGTGCTGCTGGATGCTGCCCTGCAAGCAGGAGCCGAAGTGACGTTGAACGGATCGTTCGACAATGTTGATGTATCCGCTGCGAAAATCGTGGTGAAGTTCACGGCAGGCACAATAAAAAACATACATGTTCTAAAGGGAGCAGATGGCTCTACTCTGAAAATAGATGAAAAAGCCGCTGTTACTAGGCTTGTTCTGGATGCGATTCTGAAAGCAATCGGTTCGGGAACGATAGAAAGTGTAAAGATAAATGAAAACGGGAAAGGTTCGACCTTTGAGAAACAGCCTGGCAAGGTGGAAGGGGTCGGCCCGGCTTCAACTGCGACACAATCTGGCGATGGGAATACTGGCGGAAATCCAGGAGGAAATCCAGGCGGGACACCAGGGCCGACTGAAACCCCGCCTCCAGTAAATGGGAAAACTATTGTGAAAGACGGCCTAGGTAAAGCGAAGATTGTACTGCTACCCTTTGATGGAGATGCCGATACCAAAAGAAGTATCGCTTGGAACTATTTGACCCCGGCTGAGATAGCCACGGTGCTCGTTGAATATGTCCAAAAGGCTACGGGTGCCGTGCTGCCGGTTGTCACAGAGGAACCGGCAGGTTATGATGGCGTAAAAATTTATATCGGAGGCAGCAGCACGGAGGATGCCCACCAACATCAGGCATGGTTGAGTGAGCTGAATGAACAAGGTTTTATAATCGACTCTCAAAAAGACGGGAGAATATCGATTATAGGAAACAACTTGGGTGGTTTGGAATTTGGGGTTTATGAATTTCTGGAAAGATATGTTGGCATCAGTTGGTTGATGCCGGGACCGGATGGCGAGGATGTTCCGCAAAACTCTACATTAGTTATTCCTCAAGCGCTTGTAACGGATCAGCCGAAAACACTCTCTCGCTATATGTATTCCGGTAACAAAGAAGCAGTGAAAAAATGGCAAAGATTTCTGCGAACGGATTACAATTTTATGACGCACCATAATTTGTATGAATTGTTCGATCCTAAAGTTTTTAAGGATCATCCGGAATATTATGTGGGCGGAGTCGTTCCGACCAGCTTGGAAAGCTGGCAGCCTTGCTTCAATGATGACACGGCGGCGGCAGCGATTGCTCGTATTAAAGAGCACTTCCAAGCTAATCCGTCCTATACCTCCTATTCATTAGCTATTAATGATTTGGGGTATGAATATTGTGAAGCGACAACGAAGATCAATTCGGTTGGGATTCCAAATATGTCAGATATTTATTACCCCTGGGTTAATAAGATAGCCGAGGGTGTACTCGAAGAGTATCCGGGCAAATATTTTGGAGTGCTGGCTTACCGGGAAATGTATGATCCTCCTGTGAACGAAGATGGAACTTCCTTCAAGCTCAATCCGCAGGTGGTACCTTTTATTACCGACGATCGGCTGACCTGGTCTGATCCTGAACTGGGCAACGCAGGGAAGGATTTGACCGAGAGATGGCTTCAATCCGCGACGAATCTTGGTTATTATGAATATTTGTACGGGACTCCATACAATATTCCCAGAACGTACGTCCATCGGATGGCGGATAACTACAAATATGAGCAGGAAAATGGAGCTATTGCCCATGTTGCAGAGCTGATTACGAACTTCGGAGAAGGGCCAAAACCGTGGGTCGCTGCGAAGCTGGAGTGGAATGCCGACCAGGATGTGGATGCTCTGCTGCAGCAATGGTATAAGCGAGCGGTAGGTGAGGCTGCTGCGCCATATTTAAAGCAGTATTTTGATCATTGGGAGGAATTCTGGACTTCACGCGTGTTCCAATCCGAGTGGTATCTGGAATGGAAAAACAGAGACAAGCGCAGCAACTATTTAGACTTTTCCAAACATGGATATCTAAAGGAAATCACCAAAGAAGAATTGGCTGACAGCCGTAAGTTGCTGGAGAAAGTTGCAGCGCTTGCAGTCACAGATCCTCAAAAGAAGAGAGTTCAACTGCTGCTGCGCGCATTTGAGTTCTACGAGGCATCTGCTTTGAGCTATCCGAAGGATAAACCTGCTATACCTACTTCCGAAGAGGCTGCGATGAAGATGTTGGATGAAGTGAAGGTCAGCTATCAAATGGGGCAGGAACGTAATCAGCTTATAAATGAATTTGTCGAACTTTTTGATTCAGCGGATTCATCTATCGGCATATGGGATGGTATACAGAGGCAAATGATTTCTGTCCTGCAATCGTACGTAACCAACGAGCCTGAGGACGGGCCTGTACGCAGAGCTTTAAGAGCGTTTTTGAAGCAGATTCCGGGATTCCAGGGCATCGCGGAGCAGCTATCGGCCTATGCAGTCAAAACAAATGCCGGCAAAGAAACGATTCTGAATGCGCTGGATTTTCATGCCGGTCCTTGGACAGCAGCTGAGCCATTCTCCGATTTCCTGATCATGGACACAAAGGCCAGCCCGCCTGTAAAAACGAAGGTGTATCTCTTATGGGATGATGAGAATCTATACGTAGGCTATGAGAACTTCATTAATGAGGGTGACAAACTGGTTATCAGTGATAATGCGGATGACGGATGGTGGAGCAGCGGCTACGATGATTCCAATGAAACCTATATTACACCAGATCCAGACGCAGGAATGAAAGGATTCTTTACGAATCCCAAAGCTGTTAAATTTGTGATTGAAAAGACGAACACAGGATTGAAGTTGGTGACGGACGGCAACTGGGAAGCAAATGCGGTTGTGAATGAAGATCGCTGGAATCTTGTTCAGGTGATTCCATTCGCAAGTATAGGCGTAGATAACCCGAATGACAACCGAACCCTACAAGGCTTTTTCTTCCGTAATTATATCGGGGGTACAAACTGGATCAGCTGGGGAGGGGGGGCCACCTGGAAAACGAAATATTTTAACCCAGTTCATTTGGTCGAAAGTAAAAATCTGATCGGCAATCCGTCTTTTGAAGATGGCAATGGTGACGTTCCAGTTCTATGGAGTTCCTATGTTGTTTCTCCGTCTTATGTGAAGCGGTCTACTGTGCCTGTTGTTACGGGAGAGTACAGCATGATGGCTGATGGTTTATGGGGAGGCATGAGTCTTTATCAAGTATTGCCTGCCGCTCCGGGTAAGTACCGGGCATCCTTCTACTATTTCGTGCCAGGGAATACTGAAACGGAAGGTGAAATTTTCTGGATTGCTGGCGTTAGGAATAATACAGGAGATTATCTCCCATATAATAGGTCCGAGCAGATCCCACTGAAGCAGAATAAGGGGAATTGGAACTATTATGATTTCGAATACGAGATCAAGGCCGATTATGAAGGGGAGCAACCTGCCGATCAAGTCGTTAATCTCTGTATTTCGAATATGAAACCCGGAGAAAAGGTCTTTTTCGATGATGTAGCTGTTTATAAGATTGAGTAGTATAAATAAGTGATTGTAAGGCGGTCGGACGAAGGAAGTCCTGTCCGACCGCCTATCATTTGGCTGGAGGACTTGGTAGATATGAGTGGCGATACTAACAATAAATTGACGATTGTCGTACCGATTGCGGATGCGGAGAAGCTTATCCCTTACTGGGCGAACGAGGAGGCGGACATTGACTTCAGGCGGGAAGCTTTGCGGGCGGCGCGCTGCACGATCGCATACGCTGCGACCGAGCTGAAGCGCTGCATAAGCCGGACGATCGTTAACACTGCTGTTCATTATGCAGAGAAGAGACCGGCAACAGGCCGCTTCATCGAGCTTGCGGTTGCGAATCCTGCAAGTGTAGACGATTCGTTCTTGCTTGAACCGGACGGCGCAGGCATCGTCATTACCGGCATGGGGAGAGCGGGACTGCTCTATGGCGCATATGAGCTGTTGCGCTATCAGGGATGGCGCTGGTATGCCCCAGGTGAAGCGGGAGAAGTCGCGCCGCCGGAACGAGTCGGCGACTGGACGCTTCCCGAAAGCGCCGTTTCATGCAAACCGGCGATGTCGCTTGGTCGCGGGTTCGAGTTTGAGTACACCTCGCAAGAATCGGCGGCATTTTTCGTGTGGATGTCGAGAAACAGGCTCAATGTGGTGTCTTATCGCCCTTCCACAGTGGCGCTTTGTCGCAAGCTGGGTATGGTGTTCAAGATTGGTGGACATATATTCGAAGCGCTCCTGGATCCCGATCGCAGCCTTGCAGAGGGGGGGACGATATGGGAGAGGCATCCGGAATGGTATGGAATGCCCGCTAGCGGCAAGCGCACGAAGGAAGAGGCGCTTAATACGCAGTTCTGCGTATCGCGACCGGATCTTCTGCAATATTTAGGTGCGGCTCTGGTAAATCGTGTGAAGGCGGAGTGGAAAGAAGCTGATTTAATCGATGTGTGGGGCTTCGACACTTGGGGGAATTCATGTATGTGCGCGGATTGCGAGAAACTAGGCGGCAGTACAGACGCCTTGCTAAATCTTATTAGCGCGCTTCGGCGATCGATTGACGAAGCGCGCCGGAACGGGGAGATCGGACACGAAGTCAAGCTCATCCTGTGCGGCTATGAGGGTACCGACTCGTTATTCGGGCCAGATCGTCCGGTATCCGACAACTTGCGGCAGTCGGGAGATCGTGTCGTCTATGCTCCAATCAACCGCTGCTATGCACATGATTTTGACGATTGCGAATGTCCGGATAACGTACACTACCGAACCGCCTTGGAAAGCTGGCTGAATGAACGTGTCGAATTTCCGGTCACGATCAGCGAGTATTACAACGTTTCCAAATTTGAAGATCTTCCGTTGCTGTTTACGAAACGTATCGTTCGCGAGATTCCTGTCTATCACCGCATGGGGGTACGCGGCGCCACTTACATGCATGTGCCAATGATCAACTGGGGGGTACGAACGCTTACGCAACATTTGTATGCCCAGATGACATGGGACGTTGACACCGATAGCGATAGCTACATTTCGGAATACTTTGACCGCTGGTATGGTCCCTATGCCGGTATGATGAGTGAGGCATATTTGCGCATAGAGCAAGCGTGGTACGACATTGCCGATTGGCGCGCTTGGAAGCTGGATAGTATATTGTCGCTCTTGCTTGCATGGGACGGAGCGCCCCCCGATACGCAGCTAGCCGTTGGAGGTCACTTTCAGACTCAACAGACCGCGGCAGAGAAGGGGCGCGAATCGTTAATTTTGTTGGAAGAAGCGTTGTTATGGATTGACAAAGCCAGAATGAAAGAGAAGGCGGAAGCCGTATTCACGCCAAGGAACGAATATAAACGAGCAGTGAATCCACAAGAGCTTAGCATACAGCAATTATCCGAGCAGCAGTACGAGGTGCGTCTCGGAGAGGACCGGCGTATGCTGCTGTACGGAATTGACACGATGCGATTGATGACCGAGTTCGTTGTATATCATACTTCGCTGCTGAACAATGACCACAAGGGAGCGGATGACGCTTGGCTCACCATTGAGGCTACTGCCGAGAAAATGAATAACTATTACGTGCCGATCAAATACGTCGCTCCGGAAGACGGCGTTCTCAGAGCCGGACTCGTCAGCCAGGATGCTTTAACGCGCAGCCAATTGAGGGAGCTTGTCCGGCGGTGCCGGGCGTGGAGACTGTCGTCGGGCCTGCTGGTTTAATCGGCGTGTGATGAATGATGCCATAGAATGGAATTAAAACCGGGGGATTCCCCCGGTTTTGTTTGACATTATAGAAAGTACATAGTTAAAAAAACTAGAAAATATCCCAATTTGTGATAAAATAATTTTAGAGAGCGCTTACTTTCTCATTGCGTTATGCTATAACATATTGGGATAAAATGTATACATAGTCAGGGGGGGTTACATGCGATTCAATCAATTTGACATAGAGGAGCATCGGAATATATTGCTCTTTACACTTGACGAAAACAAACATGGAGATTATCCGTTTTTTATTCAAAACGTAGCTCTGGAAAATTTCGATGGAATCCTGCACCGGCATGAATATTTCCAAATTTATTATATTTCGAAAGGCAAACTAAAGCATCGAATTAATAATAAGGAGTTTGATTTGGTTAAAGGCGATGTGTTTGTCATCCCTCCATATACCCCTCACAGCGTTGCCACTTGTGACAATGTGCCCTGCGAGGCGATCGAGCTCGAATTCAAACCGGAATTTATTAACCAAAGCTTTAGAAACGATGCGGATGTTAAATCGTTCTTGGACTTTATGTATATTGAGCCGTTTATGGTAGTAAGACCGAGATTAAGCTTATCCGGAAAGCTTGAATTCGATGTGGAAAGCATTTTGAATGATTTTATGTATGAATTCAATAAAAAGAAGCCGGGTTTCGAGCTGATGACCAAATCGATGATTCTGAAATTGCTTGCCATGCTAGGCAGGGAGGCAGCCTATGAACATCATGCGCCGGAGAAGGTTACGCTTGTCGATAAACAGAGGGATTCGATACTGAAGGTCGTGAATTATTTAGAGGAACATTATACAGAGAAAATATATTTGGAAGATGCCGTGAAATTATCGCTCCTTAGTTATTCTAATTTTTGCATGGTATTCAAGAGTGTTACTAACAAGTCGTTTACCCGATATTTGAACGAACTGAGAGTGTCCAGGGCCAAAGAGTATCTGAAAAAGACGGATAATAAAATTATTGATATATGCAGTAAGTCGGGATTTGAAAATGTAACCCATTTCAACAGAACATTCAAACAAATTACGTCTTTGACTCCTAGAGAATATAAGCAAGTGAACCGATAGTCGCGGATTATGATAGGAATCAAGAACCTCAAAATTATGCAGAAAACTGCGTAGTTATTGAGGTTTTTTATTATATATAATATAGGATTCGTTGTAAAGTCAATGAAATATACGTTTGGTTAAGCCAAACATACGATAGGTTAAGAAATCGGGAATGGAAGCCACGTATAATGAAATCGTTCACAATATAATGCATATCAGAGGGGGGCCAAAGCATGAAAAGTTCCAAAAAAACAGTTGTGCTTGTTGTAGCTGTTTTGCTGCTCATCGTCAGCGTACTTGCGGGATGCGGCAGCGGTAAAGAGGTGAAAGACGGGGAAAAGAGCGACCCGACGTCAAACCTGACAGATCAGGGAAAGGAAGCCGAACAGCCGAAAGATAACCTGTACGACAACGGATTATCGAAGGATGACAAAGTATCGCTTAAAATTGCCGCAGCTGATCAAGGATACGGCAAGGAGATGTACGAATTCGCCGTTGCGAAATTTATGGAGATGTACCCGAATGTCAAGATCGAACTGACGGCTAGTCCGAAAATTAACGATATCGTCTCTGCGAAAGTTGCAGCAAACGATGATAACGACATGTTCGACCTCGTACTTGGCAAATACGGTTTTAACACCAGCATGATCAAAGGCGGTTTGGTCGAAGATTTGACCGATGTCCTGGATTTGCCGACATGGGACAATAAAGATGTCAAATTTGGCGCAGATTTAATGGAATCCGCGAAGAACCTGTACATGTATGACGGCAAGCTAAGGCTCATACCGCTTGATTTGTCACTGATCGGGATCGTTTATAATAAGAAGATGTTCGTGGAAAACGGCTGGAATGAAAATCCGAAGACATGGGACGAATTCCTGAAGCTGTGCGAAACGATCAAAAACTCGGGCAAAACGGTTCCGTTCGCATTCGGAGGCACTGTAGGATATTTGCCTTGGATGACGAATATGGCGGCTATTTATCACGACGGTTGGCTGGACAGGTACGTCAAGAGGGAGAAAGGGATTTACTCTGACCCTGCCAACCTCTCACCATTGGTCAAGCTCAAGCAACTAAAGGATAAAGGGTACTTCCTGAAAGGGACGGAAGCGCTCGATCATACGCAAAGTCAGATGGAATTCCTGCAAGGCAAAGCAGCGATGATTCCTACCGGCAGCTGGATCGAGAATGAAATGAAAAATTCGGCGCCGGCAGATTTCCAATACGGCTTTATGTTACAGCCTATAAATGATAAGCCTGTTACAACCCGGTATATTCAAGGCTTTGCCATCGGACTTTGGATGTATGAGAAGAAGCCGGACTTGAGCAAAAAATGGACGAAGGAATTCATCCGTTATTACTACAGCAAGGCAGTTCAAGGCAAGTTTATCCAAAATGGCGGCATTCCGGTCATGAAGTCGATGCAGATTGACGAATCGATGCTGCAGCTGGCCAGCCCGTTTAATCGGGAAGTGATGACACTGCTCTCAAGCAACGTGGAACTGAACTTGGCATTCTCTATGCTGCCTCCGGATAAGCTTACGGCCAATCCTAAATATCCGGATGCGGAGAATAAAGTGATGAGTAACGGATATTTGGAAGTATATATGGGCATCAAGACTCCGGAGCAAGTTGGTGCCGAAGCGGATGCGGAAATTGAGAAGGCTTGGGCGGAAGTCGGAGGGCGTTAAGCTGAATTAATCATACGACACGAATCCGAATGTAGGGTGTGTAACCTTTTATTCGGATTCTCAATCTTTCGCTAGGAGGCAGCAGATTGGAAATGAGCAGATTGCGCAACAACGTCAAGCTTCGAAAAAATATGGTCATTACGTTATATTTGGCACCTTCGCTTGTTTTGTTTTTCCTGTTTATATTGTATCCGAACGTACTTAGTTTTTATTATGCACTGCTGAAGTGGGACGGTTTATCGCCGATCAAGGAATTTATCGGTTTGAAAAACTTTATAGACCTTTTTAAGGACAAGTATTTTTACAATGCGCTGTGGAACAACCTGATTTATCTTGTCACCATCCCTATTTTAACGTTTGGGCTCGCTACCTTTTTCGCCATTGTGTTGACGCAGAGGAAATATAAGGAATCCGGATTCTATAAGGTCTTATTTTATTTTCCCAATGTGATGGCGATATCGCTGATCGGACTGTTGTGGATTTTTATTTACAGTCCCCGAAACGGGATTTTAAACAGCTTTATCAGCTTTCTCAGCATCAGTCAACTGGAAAACTTCCCTTGGCTCGGCAATACGGACACGGCCCTCTTGGCGCTCATTCTTCCTCAGGTGTGGGCCGGCGTCGGCTTTTATATGGTGTTAATGATGGCCGCCATCAATGGCATTCCCGTAACTTTATATGAAGCTGCCGATATAGACGGCGCCGGAAAATGGGTGCAAACGTTTAAGATCACCATTCCACTCGTGTGGGATATGATTCAGGTATCGTTTATTTTTGCGATTATCAATGTCTTCGGCTCGTTCCAACTGATTATGGCAACGACAGGAGGCGGTCCTCTGGGTTCAACCGAACTGCTCGGTTCTTATATGATCAGTTATATTATGCCTAGACTTATTGGCTCGACAGGTCAGTTTGTACCGGCTTTCGGCTATGCGTCCGCGATCGGGGTTGTAACCTTCTTTATCAGCTTGCTTGTCACCTTTATTTTAACGAAGGCGATGAAGCGTGAATCCGTGCAGTATTAGTCAGCTTCGATGATGGAGAGGAAAAATCGATGAAAATCAAGCATAATGTTTGGGATGTCGTCATCAGAATCATTTTGTTGTTCTGGGCGATTTTAATCATCCTGCCGCTGTTTTGGTTCTTATACGAATCGTTGAAAACAAATCAGGAATTTTTTATGAATATATGGGCATTGCCAAGCAAGCTGCAATTCAACAACTACGCAAAAGCCTGGAAGAGCGCCGGCATCATGATGTATATGGGCAACACGGTGTTTATTTTGGCGGTTACCTTGTTGTTATCCACCGCATTGGCGGGGATGGCTTCCTATATCCTTGCCAGATTCAAATTCAAGCTGAACAGGATCATCTTCTGGATGATCACGCTTAGTATGATGCTGCCGGGGATCAACGCGATTACAACGCAATTTATTTTAATGAAACAATTGAAGTTGACCGACAGCTTGTGGGGGCTATGCATTTACTTGACTGCGTCAGCCATTCCGTTCTCCATCTTTATTCTGACAGGGTTTATGAAAACGATTCCCCATGAGATGGAAGAAAGTGCGTATATGGACGGCTGCTCTTATTCCAGAACCTTTTTCAGCATCTTGCTGCCGATGTGCAAGCCTGGCATTGTCGCCATCAACATTTTCAATTTTCTTGGCGTGTACAACAGTTACTTGGCCCCACTGTTATTTATTTCGGATGAGAAAAAATACCCGATCGCGGTCGGGATCAGCAATTTGTATATCAAGATGATGTATCAAGCTGACTGGGTCACGCTGTTCGCCGGATCGGTCATTACGATGGTGCCGGTTATTTTGTTCTATACCTTGTTCCAGAAGCAGCTTATTTCGGGTACGACGATCGGAGCCATCAAGGGCTGAAGGTGATAAAATGCGCCTTGCCGTCAGCCTCGCTCGCTGGCGCTGAACATCTAAGAGAGGCAGAACCGTCCGCTGCAGTCGTGTTTGCGGTAAAATTTCTAAGACGCCATTCATTTTGAAGTCAAGCAGTTACAACGCTTCCCAAACCGCCTAACAGGTGGAAGGGGGGCGTTTTTTATTTCATTCAATCCCCCCCCATATCTTCCTTATTCCGGTTTTCAGAATTCCTCTTGTAAGTAAACAACAGATGTAAGATATTTAAAGGGAAATGACTTGCTGGCCAGAAAAAGTAAATAGGAGGGTACAATGGAGAGAGCGGAAAAAGTACATGGTGCTTACTCAAAAGTTTTTATTCAATATAATGACACTTTAAAAGACTTAGGCTCAAAAATAGAGAAAGGACTAAACATACCTACTTTAAGATATGAAAATATAGAAGATGAACCCTATGATTGGGTTGGTTACGCTGAGATTTTTGGCTTTGAAAAATTGAATTAAAAGAATTAAACAATGGAAAGTGGCAAGAATATCACTATTTGCTAGAAGCAACAACTACTGATTCATTGCAAGAGGTATTTAATGACCGTATGTTTGATATTTCACTTTGGATGGCACGGCATATTTCACTTATGTGTGAAGTAACCACTATGGCGGAAAATTTAGATAAACAAGCAGCTCAATCGTTTTATATGAATAAAATCACTTCAAAAAGAGAAAGTAGTTTTGTTGAAACAAAGCTTTAAGTTGCATATGATGCTTTATAAAGGGGATAGAGGCTAGATGATTAATAAATTTTCTTTAATAGATGCTGAAAATGGCTTGACTATTGGCAATTCCTCTGATTTGATTGGGTTGACTGGAAGTTGTATTGAGAAAATTGACGATGAGGATTTCCATAAAATTACTCTAGTAAATTTTCGATTTAATGAGAAATTTGTGGAGTATTGTAAGAAAAACAAAACATATATTAATAATTTATATCTAACTATATTAAACAATGAAGGGACTCCAATAGGGGCGTACTATTATGTTTTAAAAGAACCTCATTACTATCATAGGTCTGGGTTTGGTGAAGGTTTGATTAAGCTTGAATTCGTTGGAGCATTGTTACAAATAGCAACGGAAGATAGTTTGGCGATTTGGGATATGCGAAGATCGTTACTTTCTAAAAGTAACATATGGACAACGTTATCAAAAAAACTACGAATAGGATGGTTAGAAGTTGCCCGATTGTACTACAACACAAATCATAATTTTCAAGATCAACAGAATGGGAAATACTATATTGATGCAACAAATGTAACAGATTCGATTGATTTCTTTTGTGCATTAGGTGAGGCCATTAATGGTCCGGGTGGTTACTATGGTTATGATTTACAAAGTCTTGGGGATTGTCTTTGTGGAGGGTTTGGAGCAACACCACCATTTGTCATTTATTTGATTAACGCAAGTAGTAAGTGGGTAGAGTGTGACAGTTTCTTTCGCCAATTAGAAGATATATTTGCTAACAGAAATGTAACATTAGTCTGTAATTAATCACGTAAGGACCTTGAAGGAAATACTCTTTCAAAGTGGTAACCAAGTGGAATCCTTTATGCTTGCAAACACAAACAGGGATTGATTTTACAGAAAATCCACAAATGATTTTGAAGTATTGCACAATAATGTTGAGTAAGGAACTATGTTTAAGCTGACTAGAGGTTAAGGTTACTTCGATAGTCAATAGCTACTAAAGAAAGGGTGGATACTGTGAACTTCTGTTTGGTTTGTGGAAATAAACTAGAATCTCCGCAATATACATCGGATGGTAAACCAATGTATAATATTTGTCCGTGTTGTGGTTTTCAATCAGGCTTTGATGATGATGATAGAGGTATGACCTTTGAGGAGTATAGAAAAGCTTGGTTATCAGAGGGTGCCAATTGGTTTAACCAAAAGTCAAAACCAAGCGGTTGGGAATTGAAAGCACAATTAAAAAATATAAACCTTTGAAATAGTATTTTCTATTGACCACCTTGCGATTGACCTAAGTCAATAGAGTGGATGTTCTGAAAAGAGAATATCCTTAGCCAAACCGAAGAAGTAATCAATACATTTCTTGGGAAAACCTAAAGATTGATCCTAAGGACTGGGACAATAGATAGGAGGCAGGCAATGATAAAAATATTCAGTCATTCGTTGGATGAACCCATAACAATTAATCTTGAAACGCTTGATAATGCAATATTAGATGAATTTAATTTTCATCGAGCAATTCTCAATGAGCGTTCATTATTTAATGCAAGTCTTGTTAAAGCTGACTTGCGGAATGCTGAACTGAATGGTGCTAATCTTAGTAAGGCAAATTTTTCCGATGCCTCAATGATATTGTGCAGCCTTAATGGTGCTAATTTGCATAAGGCAGTATTGCATAGAGCGAGATGCTATTATGCTAGCTTTAATAAAACCAATCTAAGTTTCGCTGATTTTACAGATGCACAACTGGAGAATGCTAGCTTTGAAGACGCGATACTTTTAGGTGCAATTATGAACTGTAGTGGGTTAGATGAAGCGAATCTGAATGGTGCGAAGTATGATACACTGACAATTTGGCCACAAGGGTTCAAGCCTGATCTATTCGGAGCAGTATTGGTTACAAAATAAATATTCAAAAACCACCTTACGACTAACCCTCATAAGGTTCTTTTTTTGCGCCGCGGCGTAGTGCTTCGCGCTTTCCCTTGATTTAATAATACATAGTTAGTTCTCTCGGTGAGTAAGGTGTCGTTGTCCCGCTTTTCCATAGGCTTCTGCTCAATTACAAGGAAAAAAGACTGGGTGAATATGGCCACGATTGGGCATAAAACTCCCCGTAGTCGTCATCATTACCCTGGCCATAATTCTTGTACTTTGGTCGAGTCCTTATACTGGTGACGATGACAGGGATTGATCTGGTCACCTCAGCGGAGCTTGTGGCGGAGATTGGGGACATTCATCACTTTGCTAACCGGACAAACTGGCTCAGTTCGCCGGAATAGCACCTGTCAAGGCCGGCTCGGGAAATAAGTCACGTAATTGCAAGAGCAAGCAGGGCAATCGGGAACCGCATGCCACATCATAAAAGTTGGCGATTCGACATTTGGCCGTTACCAGAACGAAGAAAGAGCTGCGAAATCCATATTTTCATCAGTACTATGAACAAAAACTGAAGGCAGGTAAGACGAAACAACAGGCCACTGTATGCATCATGCGGAAGCTGGTGAACATTATCTATTATTTAATGAAAACAAATGCGGCATATATTATTCCAGAAGTATCCAATCAAGATGCCGGATGATACAATGAATGGATAGAGAAGAGAATAATCCTTCTAGATATATGGATGAAAGTGGACATAAACCTATGTATGTACATAAAAAAATCAGATTATTAATATTATGTGGTCTTAGGGGCATTCGGATATTTTCCATTTGGTTCTGCTATTGTTGGGGGACAAAAAGACTTCATGAAAATATTGAATTTCGAACCGCTCAGGGACTTGTATACAGCAGGGATCAATAGAAGGAAGTGTAATTTTGTCGATTATTCCAAAATCTTTGCATAGGATTCTTTCCCTAATAGCAGGTGCTTTCTTTATATATAAAGGAGTTGTGGGTCTAGTAAGTGGTGAGTTGTCACTGATGTCAAGGACTGGACTCAGATATGCTCCACTTAATGAAGATGAAGTTTTCAAATTTTCAATTTTGTTTATATTAATTGGAGTTTTAGGGATTTTTTTGCCTGTTAGAGATTTTATGAAAAATCACAAAAAGAAAGATTAATATTTTAAAGGCGCTAAGTTGCAATCGACCATCTTGGTGGAGCAAAAGCTACCTATAAATATAGGAGCGTGCTTTTTGGAGCGAGGTATGGGAGGATTAATAAAAAGATGAAGATTCTGTATAGCTTACTAAAAAAAACAATGCTTGCTATGATGATTTGTTTTCCTTATTTATTTATTGTTTTGCATCTAATCCTTAGTATTTTTATTGAAAAGGAAAGGAAGCTAACAAGAATAACATCCCCAATTATCATAGCCATAGCATTTATAGTAGTTGACTTCAATTTTGAACAAAGAATAATAATTACCATCATTGCATATATGATTACCATTATTACAAATATAAAAAGAGAACCACCACGATTAAAAAGGTGAAATCTTGCAAAGCCACCAGTGCTATAAATCTTAAGCTTGGTGGTTTTTTGTTTGTGGTTTGGTTGATTAAAGGAGAGATTAATCAATCTCTATTAATTTGTCAATGGAGATGTTTAAGGTCTTACATACGAGTTCCAAAGTCTCCAAGTAAACTCTGTCTACATTATTGGAACATAAATGGTTGACGGTGCTTGCACGAAGTCCTGTCATTCTTGCCAGTTCCCGTTGAGAAATCCGCTTCTGCTCTAACAATTGTCTTAATTTTACTCGAATGGCCATGTCTACCCTCCCATAGTTCAACACTTAACCCTAGTAAGTATGAACTGATTATAACAGTGCTTTGATAAAAATTATTGACCGTTTCGGTTAAGCGATACATAATGAAAATGGTAATTCGGCTAAGCGTTACGATAGTGCAGCCTAAGCCAATTGGAACTATGCCAAGGAGCACTTTTTGATCTATGTTTATCCATCCAAATCCTCTCCATTCCGATATTCAGTGGGCGAAAGCCCCGTCATTTGCTTAAATTTGCGGAAAAAATAGTTATGATCCAGAAATCCAACCTGGGCGGCTATTTCGAATCCTTTTAAAGAAGTTTGTCTAAGCAATGCTTTCGCTTTATCCATTCTTAGCCGATTGAGGTAATCGCTGAAATATTCGTCCGTTTCTTCTTTAAATAGGCGGCCTAAATAGAAGTTGTTTACACTAAATCGGGCTGCCAAAAGCTTTAAGGATAATTCCTTGGCATAATGCTCCTCCAGATAGCTTTCGACTTGCACGATAAGACGATTTTTTCTCTTCGTTGCTTGCTCTCCGATTTGCTCTTCGCTCTGCTCTCCAATTTGTTCTTCGGTTTGCTTTTCAGTTTGATTGCCCTGATTGATGGCTCTACCCATCTTATTGGCATCTGCAGCTCGCCCCAAAGTGCTGTCATCTACACATAAAGGACCGCCAGTCCGTTCGATACATTTGTGAAGACGCTTGGCTTCGGAATAGGAGAGATGGAGCCAATCCGCTTGCGGCTGCACGGAGCCTAATGTACAGAACCAGGGTGTTTTTAGGATACCTGCGAATCGTTCGGAAATTTCCCGCATCCACAGCAAATTAACCTGGGCATAGGCCGAAGCGTTATCGGCATCTGAGCTGCCATGAAGCAAAAGAACAATTTGTTTTTGTTCATTAAAAAAGGCAATGCCTTTATGCTCGGCCTGAAGCGCTTCTTGCATGCTGTTTAAAATGGCAAAGGAACGGAACTGCTCCTCAGCTTGGCTGAGCTCCCCATCCTTCAGATCGTGCCAAGAGATCAGGCCAGCCTGATAGAAATCGGCCTGCTGCAGATCCAGTTCCAAAAACCGCAGTTTTTGCCGAAGCTGATCCGCCTCTATCCGGTTGCTGACCCAGCGCAGTAATATGTTGTTACGCAGCAATTGAAACGATTCGCGCTGAAGCTGCTCGTGCAGCCACTGATTTCTGGTGCGCTCACAGCAGGTTTTCATAATCTCTTTGAGTTCATGGGGATCAACCGGCTTCAGTAAATAGTCCTCCACCTGAAATTTCATGGCCTGTCTGACATAAGCGTAATCATTATAGCCGCTGAGTACAATAAACTGAGTATTCCAGCCCCGGCTCCGGACCTGTTCAATAAGCTCCAAGCCGCTGCCTTGAGGCATCCTAATATCCGTTAGAATGATGTGAGGGGAGTGCTCTTCGAAAAGACGCAATGCTTCTATGCCACCTTCTGCTTCCCCAACAATCTCGATGCCCAGTTCATCCCAGTCAATCAGCTTTTTTAACCCTTCACGAATAAACCTGTCATCATCCACAATGAGCAGCTTGGTCATGGTACATTCCCTCCTTCGGCAGAAGCCGATTGGTCAATCTTCATTCATTTCCCTAATCATCGCCCACTAACTCCCTTCAGCATTTCAAAAGGCAGCTTAATAACCACTCCAAAGTCATGATTTTCTCTGACGGGGGCAAGGAATAGTCCATATTCGCTGCCGCAATAGTTTTTGATTCGCTCGTGGAGGTTTTTCAAGCCCAGATGCTCCTGAGGCAGGTAGTCTGGGTGTTCCAGCTTTTCCTGAAGCTGCTTTCGCGCTTCCTTATTTATGGGTTGTCCATTGTTGGACAGCTCGATGACAAGCACGTCCGCCTGCCGGGCAATGTGAAGAGCGATCACGGGCTGCTCCTGTTTCTCCAGTTCACCATGCTGAATGGCATTCTCGATGATTGGTTGAAAGCTGAATTTGAGCATATGACAATGGCTTAAATCCAGTTCTGACTCCACCTGAATGGCGATACGGTTAGATTTTCCCAGCATTAAAAGATCCAAAAAATACTCCGTATATTGCAGCTCTTCCTGAATCGGAATTACGTCGTCAGCAGTCCTTAGCATCCAGCGAAACAAAATGCCAAGCCGGTACAGTTTTTCCGCAAGCAGATTCTGATCCCCTATGACTGCCTGCATACGCAGCGATTCAAGGGTGTTATACAGGAAGTGCGGGTGCACTTGCATTTTCATCGCGGTGAATTCGGCGTCCCTTTTTTGAATATCGGCTACATATACGCGGTTAATGAATTGCTGCAGCTCGGATGTCATACGGTTAAAACCGATCATTAAATCATTAATTTCGTCTTCGCCCTGGACCTGTATTGGTTCGGTGAAAGGGTTGATTTGTACTTTTTTGAAATGTCGGGTCATTAGCTTTAGCCGTTTCACGATAATGTTCTGGATACTGTAAATCGCCACAAAACATATCACCCAACTGAAGCCTAGAATAAGGATAATATAAACAGCAATGTCCCCCAGCTTAGCTTGAATATCTGATTTGCTTTTGCTTCCAGTGATTTCAAGACCGCTTTGTTTTAAAGAAATCGTATGTTCTATATAAGGGCTGCTGCCCTTACTATCTTTATCCCGCTCGCCTTGCGGATCGCTTTCAAACAACAGCTTGCCTTGATGCTTAATAGTGAGCATGCTTTTCGTATCCTGCTTGGCTAGCACCGCATCGCTCAAAGACTTCATGTCGAGAATCATTAAATAGTAGCCGTATACCTGATCGGGCCGGATGCTTTTGAGATCGAATACGGGATTGGCAAAATAGATCAATGTTTCCTCAGCATTTGCTGTAGGTTGAAAGAGTCCACCGGCTTGTCCCAGGTATGGATTTTCATAATTTTGAGGAAACGACGAGAAAAATAAGGGCAGGTTAAAAGAATCATCCACTTGAAGCTGCTTGGGACCGGATTGTAAAAACAGCTTTTGATCCTGTACCCGGTAAAAAAGGAAGGCGTCAGCTTTGGGATTACGGCTTAGCATGAGTGATAATACGGTAGAAAAATAACGCTTTTCGAGTAATTTCTGCTGCTCGTTTCCCTCGGAGGGGATGTTGCCTGGAAGGAAATATTGATTGGTTTCTACCGTCTGGCCGACAACTGTATCTTTATAAATGGAGATGGTTTCCCGTTTGAACCGGTCGACGATATCCAGTAAGTTTAGCTCCAGCTTCTCCGTGTTCGTATTCAGCAGCTCCACTTCTCTTCGCTCCAGCAATTGATAAAATTTATTATAGGTCAGTAAACCAAGTGAAATGAAAACGGCCAGCAACGTTAAGCCAATAACGACATTCAGCTTGCGAAAAATAAAACGACCCAAATACCGCTTATACAAGCCTGCCAACATCTGAACAACTCCTTCCCCGGGAGGAAAGTGCCTAAGGGCGCTCAAAGGGTTTGATTCCTCCAGTAAATGTACTGTAATTGCTATGGAAACGCTTTTAAAGGCAGCGGTATAATGAAAATGTACTTCAAATATTAAAGACAATAGAGGGGGAAGTCAATTGAAAAAGTTCATGGTTACTTTGATTGCTATCATGCTGGTAATCAGTTTGGCTGCATGCGGCAGCGAAGGAAGCAAGACCAAGAATGGGCAGGGGACAGCTGGAGCGGGCAATGAAAATGGCGGTGAAAAGCAGGAGGTTGTGTTCCAGCTGTGGATCACTCCGAACCTGACTAAGGAATATTATGACGGCATTATCAAAAAGTTCGAAGCGGTCAACCCCGACATCAAGGTCACCACAATTCAGCCTCCGGCTAACGAGGGAACACCCGACAACTATTTGAAAACACTGCTTGCCGCAGGAGATTTCCCTGATATAATTCAGAATGCGACGACAAAGCTGTTTGTAGACGCCGATGCATTGCTGGAAATTCCAGTCGATAGCGAGATCGAGAAAATCAACAATTACCAAAACGACTTCATAGATGGCAAACTTTACAACATTTCGCCGATCAGAGAGCCGCATTCCTTTATTTTTTATAACAAAAAATTGTTCGCTGATGCCGGTATTACGGCACTGCCGACAACCTGGGCTGAGCTTGAGGCCGTAAGCGCGAAGCTGAAGGAGAAAGGCATCACACCTCTTCTAGGCTCCGGGGATTGGGTATCCGGGTTCCAAATGTCTCTCTTGACCTCACCGACAGTTTATAAGGATCAACCGAATTGGTATGCCGACCGTTATGACGATAAAGTGAAATTTAGCGATCCGGGCTGGATGGAAGCTGCGCAATATTATGCGGGTCTTGTGAATAAAGGTTACTTCAACAAGGGTGTACTCAGCATTGACTATGCGGCCGTAGAGCAAGAATTCCTCAAGGGCAACGGGGCGATGTACCCGATGGGCGTCTGGTTCTCCGCAGCAGAAGCGAAGGCGGTTAAGGATTTTGAAGTAGGCGTATTTCCGGCACCGACAAAGGATGGCTCCAAGTCGCTCGTGGGCGGCGAAAATGTAGGCGGATACTCCGTTTCGAAAAACAGCAAAAATCCCGAAGCAGCATTAAAGTTCGCCAAGTACATAGCACTTGACCCGGAAGCGCTCAAAGGCTTTCTGCAGGCGGATGGCTCATTTTCAAGTCTGAAGGATCCCGTTCAGTGGGATATGTCTCCGCTTCAATTGGAAATTGCCGAAATGCTGAAGGACTTCCCTTTAATGTCAGGCCACTGGAGCCTCAAGGCCGGTAAAATTCCTGTATCCGGACTTCAGAATCAGTATGACAAAGTAGCCCAGAACATTTTGCTCGGCAATGCGGATGTCGCCAAAGAAATGCAGTCCCTGGATGAATATTGGGATAAGAACGAAAAATAAAGCAGCAGCTATAGGGCATCAAGGACAACTGCAAGAGGGTGGTGACAGAGTTGAAGAAAATAAGGAATCAGTCCTATGCCTATAATTGGTCCTATATATGGATGTTTGCACCAGGCTATATCATTTATTTCTTATTTTTGCTCATTCCGATTTTATTGCTGTTTTATTATTCTTTCTTCAATTGGAATGGGATTGACCGTGTGTATCAGTATGTGGGTCTGGAAAATTATATCGAAGCGCTGCATGATAAGGATTTTGGCCGTGCGTTAAAAGTGACCCTGTTTATTTCGATAACCGCGACTTTTTGTGTCAATGTACTCGGTATTTTGTTTGCTGTATTACTGAATAAAAAAGGAAGAATGACCAACTTCTACCGTTCGGTATTTTTCTTCCCGCTGCTGATCAGCCCTGTCGCTGTAGGTTTTATTTGGAAAAGTATTTTGAGCTATAACGGTTTGTTGAATAATTTGCTGGAGCATCTGAGTCTCGAACGCATTGAATTTCTGGGTGATCCACAGCTTGGCGTTATTACGATTACGTGCTTGGCAATTTGGCAAAACACAGGGTTCGTTATTGTGATTTACCTGGCTGGTCTTCAGACCGTGCCGGGGGAATTGTACGATGCCGCCAATATCGACGGAGCTTCAAGGTGGCAGCAGTTTACGAACGTAACTTTCCCGATGCTGGCTCCCGCGTTAACTATGAGCGTCGTGTTTATGTTCACTGGCATGATGCGGGAATACGATTTGGTTGCCGTGTTAACTTATGGCGGGCCGGCACGCGCTACTGAAACGATAGCCTATCAAGTCGTACGCGTCGGATTCAGTGCCAACCGGTTGAGCTACTCATCCAGCTTGGCCGTATACATGTTAGTCCTGGTAGGTATTCTGGCTATTTCATTGACTGTCTTTCTACGAAGAAGGGAGGAGCGCATATTATGAATGCGGCAACCAACAGGCTGGAAGCCATTCGGCACGTTTTTTTGCTGGCGCTCTCGCTCGTTCTTCTGATTCCGTTCTATATTGCACTGGTCAATGCTTTTAAAACGAGGGCCGATATTCTCAGTAATCCCTTATCGCTGCCGCTCGGCCGTTTCACACTCGATAATTTCAGCCGGTCGGCGATAACGTCTTCCTTTAATATTTTCAAAGCTTATCAAACTTCGATTTTCATCACAGTGGTTTCCGTTATTTTGCTCATTTTTATTTGTTCGATGATGTCGTTTGTTTTTGCCCGGAATAAAAACAAGTTTTTATCCGTTTCGTATTTGATTCTGCTGTCAGGTCTTATGATCCCGCCGCAGGTTATTTTGATCCCGCTCGTGCAGGTGCTGGCGAAGTTTGGGCTCATGTTTACTCCGCAGGGGCTTATTCTCTACAATATCGGGTTCTATGTCCCGTTCACTGTATTTATTTACGTCGGACATATCCGCACGATATCCAAGGAGCTGGACGAGTCGGCACGGATGGATGGGGCTAGTCATTTCACGATATTTTGGCGGATTATTTTTCCGCTTCTGCGTCCTGCCACTGCTTCTTGTGTCATCTTTCTTAGCTTGTGGATTTGGAATGATTTTATCAATCCTCTTATTATTTTGGGCTCGACCAAGGGTTATACAGTAACTACGGGGATTTTTCGCGCTGTTGGCCAGTACAGTACCAATTGGGAGGACATTTTTGCTCTGGTGGTGCTGGCTTCATTCCCTATATTTTTGTTATATCTGCTTATGCAAAAGCAATTTATTTCAGGACTAACCGAGGGATCGGTTAAAGGATAATAAATGGTTAACCACCTTGCGATTGCTTTTTCGCTTGGTGGTTTTCTTGACTGCTCTTCTTCCACCAATTAACCATTAAATACCGGCCACCCGCACCCGCCAAAACAATAAAATGAGGCATGATATCCAGTCTGTAGCGAATTTGAATCTCAATGAACAGGTGCAATGACGCATAACAAAAGAGAAGAAGCAAAGGCAGAATAAGCGTTGAAGGCAGCCCTTCATATTCTTTCTTTTCCTTGGACCGCTGATTTCTCAGCAGCTGCAGCAACGTTAGTGTTCCGCATACAGCGATTACAATATATTGGCACCGCTCAATAATCGTCAACACTCGTTCCCATCCAGGCAAATTTAGCCCCTCCAAGCTCCAACTGGCCGCTGCGTCCTCACCTCCCCACATAATTGCAAATTTGCGTATGAACAGCCAAGTTAGCTTTACCGGATTTTCTATACGCTCCTTGATTAAAGCCAGCTCAGCCTGATTGCGCTCTTCACCAATGGAGTATTGCACGACATAACGGGCATCCGCATCAGACCAGAATCCATGCGACTCCGCATTCAGTCCAACCATGAACTTCCAATAAGGCTCACGGCTTCCCAAGGGCAGGTCAGAGATGCCAGACCCGATCAAAGCCAGATTAACAGCCTGCAGGAATAGGAAATAGACTGCAATTAAGCTGATTAGCTTGCGGGTCAGAATCCAGAAGCGAGACCAGGCAAGCCCCGATGCCCTCCATTCAGAGATGACGAGGAAAGCGATGAAGCACATAAGATAGACAGACCCTACCGGGCGGATAATGTGTCCTAAGCCAAAGCATAATGCTACTGCCATCACAGCGTAACTGCGGCGATTTGTCCGATATTTAATACCCAGGTAACAGCCCAGCACAAAAAATAAAATGGATAAATGCTGATTCGATAAAATAGAACACAGCAATATGTTGGGCACATATAAAGCATAGAAGATTCCTGCAATCCTGCCACCGAATTCACCGAACAGTATAGCAGCCATGCGGTATACAAGATAAACTGTAATCGTCTGGTAGACGCAATTCAGACATTCAAGAACAAGCACGTGATTGCCGAACAGGGTTAAAATCAGCGATTCATAAAGAGCAAAGCCAAGCTGGTAACCCCATCTCACATAATATTCACTGTTCGCGAATGAGTAATCTCCAGAGGCTCCCTGTACGGCCGATTGATACATTACGCTGAAATCCGAAGTGATCGGTGTATCAATTCCGACAGCCCATATGATTCGTAAGCCCAGGCTGGTTACAAGGAGCAGCAGAACGAACCACTTTCTCGTTAAGTATTTTTGAATTACATAAATGATTACTGCGAATGAAGCTGTTGTTGCAATTAAGGAAACAGCCATTAGCAGAATAGAGCCTGTTATCCATCCTGTGCGTATGGCGGCCATTATAGCAATGGAGCTGTAAAACAAGATTCCAAGCCAAATTACAAAATAAATGAGTCTTTTTGGCTTTTCGTGAAACTCCATAATTTCTGTCCGCAGCTGATTATTATCCATAACGACCTCATTATCTTTAACATATTAATTTTTGTTCTAGATAAATATTTGTTTTATCTTACCACATTTTTTTAATAAAGCATCTCAATAAAAAAATACATACGTATATGTTTGGAATTTTATGGATGTGTGCTATAATTACCCTTGATGTAAATGAAACTTAGTTTCACTTGATGGAACTTTTTTTGTAGGGGAGCGACCTATATGCCAATAAACTTTCACGATGAACAAAACAGACTGACCTATACAACAAGGACTGCCGATGAATCCTGGCTCACGCGCATTAAAGAAGTTATCGATGTCTCCAATAAAGAGGTTGTTGATATCGGCTGCGGTGGGGGGATTTACACAAAAGCCTTGGTTAGCTTGGGGGCATCGCATGTCACAGGTGTGGATTTTTCAGAGGAAATGTTAAAAGGTGCTTCCTTGAACTGTGAGGGGATAGAGAATGTTGCATTTTTTCAAGGAGATGCTTACGATTCAAAGCTGCCTGCGAACCAATTTGATTTGGTTTTGGAAAGGGCTTTAATCCATCATTTGGATGATTTGAATCGTTGTTTTAAAGAAGCGAACCGTATTTTGAAAAACGATGGTGCCTGTTTGGTACAAGATCGGACCCCCGAAGATTGCATACTGCCAGGTGATGAGAATCACATTCGGGGTTATTTTTTTGAAAAGTATCCTGCTTTGATTCCAAAGGAAGTATCCCGGAGACACGATTCCCTTAAAGTTCGCAGTGCACTTGAGTCTAATGGATTTAGAATAGCGAAAGAGGTACAGTTCTGGGAGACGCGACGTGTTTACGACGATTTTGAAACATTAAGTAAAGACTTGCTTCAACGGACAGGACGTTCCATTCTTCATGAATTATCGGACAATGAGCTTGATGAGCTGGTATTATTTATTGGAAAAAAACTTGAACATATTGCATTCCCAATTGTAGAGAAAGATTCGTGGACACTGTGGTTGGCTATAAAAAATAGGTTATAAAGAGTAGTAAAAAAATAATAAAAGTATAGTAGAAACAAAAAGATGTTTTTACAGTCGTTGTCAAGGATTGTGCATGAATGTAAACACATGTGTATAGTAATAGTCCAAAGTTACCTCTATAATGTTCGTATGAATCCGAATCAGCGAATTAAAAAGGAGAGTCACTTATGTCAGGATACGCCTATATGCTGCGTTATGCTTTGCAGCCGGGTCATGGAGAAGAGGAACGAATTCAAGCTTTGATCGATTTTTGCCGTAAGGCGAGGATTGATGATGTTATGTTTTTTATTAATCCGTTAAATTTGAACCACGGTACTATAGAAGAAACAAAGCCTTGGATGGATGCAATTGCGCGGGCTCAGGTTTTATTGGAGCCAATGGGTGTGCGGACTTCGATCAACCCGCTGAACTCGCTGCTACACGATGATGTTGATAATACGCCGCAAGAGGGTCATAACTTTCACAAAATGGTAGATCCGTATGGTAACAGCTCATCTGTAGTAGTGTGCCCGCTTTGTCCGGAGTGGCGCAGTTATATAACTGAAATGTATGCCTATTATGCGACTTTACATCCTTACTCTTTGTGGGTGGAAGATGATTTTCGCTTTCATAATCATGCTCCGTTGAGCTGGGGCGGCTGCTTCTGTGAGGAGCATTTGCGGGAATTTGCCAAGCAGGCTGGGACCGAAACGATGGAACGGGAGGCTTTTGTCCAGGGGCTGCTGGCTCCGGGAGATCCGCATGCCTATCGGCGCATCTGGCTAGATACTTGCAGGCAAACCATCATAGATTTAGCCGCGGAAATAGGCGAAGCCGTACATCGGGTATCCCCAGAGACACGGATTGGCCTCATGACAAGCGATCCGAGCACACATGCTGCGGAAGCACGGGATTGGAAGGGGCTTTTCGAAGCCTTCGATGGCAGTCAGTCTGCGATCATTCGTCCTCATTTGCCTGCGTATGGTGAAACTAGCGGCATTCAGTATGCGTGGAATTTTAACGCGGTGTCGCGTTTGACGGCTGCTTTCATTCCTGCTCATACGGAGATGTATCCCGAGCTGGAGAATGTTCCGTATACGTCTTATTCCAAGTCGCAGACTTTTCAGAAATACCAGGTGGAAACCTCTCTGCTTCTGGGCAGCCGGGGTGTGACGCTGAATATTATAGATATGGTCGGAAATGGCATGTATCCACAAGAGCAGCATGATCGATGGTTGAACGAGGAAAAAGATTTCCTGGAAGCTGTAGCTTCTATGGATCTACATGTGCAAGACCAGGCCGGGGTACAGGTGCTCGTAAATGAAACCTCAGCCTATACGCTGCAGACGAGCAAGAAATCATCGGCATCGATGGAAGGGTTGTATCCGAAGGAGACGTTCTGGTCCAGTCTGCTATCTGCTTATGGCATAGCGAACTCTTATGCGGTAGAGTGGCCTCAAAGACAAGGTGTAGTGGCGCTATCGGGACAAGTCCTGCGCAATTATGATGAAGCCAAGATCCGCGAACTATTTGCGAGTCATTGCGTATTGCTGGAAGGTGATGCGGTCTACACGCTTTATGAAATGGGACTCGGCTCTTTATGTGGAATTACACAGGCATCATGGCGTCAGGGCCTATCCTATGAGAAAATCTCTAACGGACGTGAATACACCGGCATGCAGGAAGCGCGCATGAGGCCTTACCTGGGCCTGGGAACTTGTCTGGATATTCAATATGAGCAAGAAGCAGCGACAGTTATCTCTCAGATTTACAACGCTCGGGGTGATCGTGTATGTACGGGAATGACGGTAGTGGGAGAGCGGATATTTATTTTGCCTTACCCTGGGGATGGAGCGATGCAGAATCCGATTCGGCGCGCCGTTATCCAGGAAGTCTTGCAGAGTTTCAGCGAGCAGCCAACGCTTATGATTACAAGCTACTCCTCGCATGTGGCGGTGTATGATTTTCAATCGAGTGACAGGCATACGATTGCTGTCGTCAATAACTCGCTGGATGAAGTCGAGGCGATCGAGCTGTCAGGTGAGGGACTACGTGGTGAATGGCTGGCGTACAGCCGATTGGAGCCACAGGGGAAAGAAGTCGTGTTCAGCAGCAATATCGTCAACAGTGTAGAAAGTGTAGAAAGTGTAGACAGCGTAGACAGGGTCAAAATCGTCAAAAGTGTCAGCAGCGTTGACAAGCGTTTTCTCGTTGAAGGCAGCATTCCTGCGCTCAGCATGAGAGTGTTTCACAGACGATTAGACCAGTAGTAGTTCTGGGGGAAGTTGTCTTGGGGGAAAGGATAAGCTGTGTGGACGAATTGTATTCGATTCGTTCGTGCAGCTTTATTTTTCATTTCGAAAAATCCGCAAGTACACGAAAAGGTGGAACCTTGTTGAAAAGCCCGAGAGCAAAATGCTTACGGACATCACTGACGTTATTTATGGCAACCAACTATCCATGACCTGCTTCGGCCAACTCCATCTTTAGACTCGCGTGCTATTGTTGCTATTTCAGAAATTTGTTATAGTGGAATAGGATCGTTTGTTCGCTTTCGTGGGATGGTTGATGCTGCAAGGATGAGGACGTAGTACTACTCTAAAAACGGGGGGCTCAACTATTGATAGCTCAAGGAATCATCATTCAAAGTAATCGTGTGTTAATGGTGAAGCAGTTTGTTCAGCGAGGAGATATCGTTTGGAATTTTCCGGGTGGAGGTATCGAAGAAAATGAAACTCCTGAACAAGCCTGTATCAGGGAAGTAAAGGAAGAAACCGGGTATGACATTAGGATAACCGGGCTGCTGCATGAAAAGAACGAAAAATACACATATTCAGCCGAAATCATAGCTGGAGAACTCTTTCTTGATACTGAGGATGAATCTAATCAAGATATCATAGAAATTGCATGGATTGGTCTTGATGACTATGACAAATTTGATTCTTTTATAGCCCCTATGCTTAAGCTATATTTGGAAGATAATATTTAGAAGATGTGGGCTTTTGGGTTGATTTCGCGCCTGCACCCGGGGCCTAACAAGAAATAATGATGAAAAACATCGCTATTGCGTGTATTCTGCCAGAATTGTCGCACTTAACGATGAAAAACATCGTTAAAGTGCCCGAAGCAGGCAGCAATGACGGCTTTACTTAGCTTTAACGATATAAAACATCACTAAAGAGTAGGATTCTCCGGAAATCCATCTTTTAGTGATGAAAAACATCGTTAAAGTCGCAGAAGCTTTAGCATCTCCGGCCCGTTTATGCTAATTTCCCATACATTTATCGTTTCTTCATCTCGAAAAACTCGCAAGTATCTCTTTGATGATAGGCGAACTGGCTGACTGTGGTCTGAATCACAACAACCTCTTCCGTATAACGGACGATGGTTCCGCCTGAATCGACGATATGACCATCGAGGAAAACCCGCACTTTGGCTTGGCTATCAAGTACTTCCTGCAAATCCTCGTCGGTTTCTAAGCGGCGGTTTTGTGCCATGCTGAACATCTCCTTTCCGTTACGTCTGGCTCTGGCATCAGATGTCACCTCTTACACTATCAAAGATAGAGCGCTTTTTCCACTTTTTTATCCTCTTGTTTTTCTAATGTATCTCCAGATTCTCTCTCCTAATGACTACTCAG
The DNA here is from genome assembly GCF_017874215.1 of Paenibacillus eucommiae. Taxonomy (GTDB): domain Bacteria; phylum Bacillota; class Bacilli; order Paenibacillales; family NBRC-103111; genus Paenibacillus_AI; species Paenibacillus_AI eucommiae. The sequence goes on along the minus strand of NZ_JAGGLB010000001.1, from coordinate 377,981 downwards.
TTCTTGTCCCTCACTTAAATCCCTTACAAATCGATCTTCATCTATGTCGCGCTTTCCCAAACAAACCTCATCAATGAATGTATACGAATGTCAACATAAGTATATGGAAGAGAGGATCAGGTGTCTCTATAATAAACACATGGGTCGTCGCTCGCCTAGGAACGAATCCAATATAAATCAGGGGGATTGTGAATGAATAAAATGAAAAGAATACCGTTGTTATGCTTGATGATGGCTGTTATGGTTCTGGTATCCGCATGTGGAGGCAGTCCAGCCAGTACTAGTGAAGGAACCAAGAAGCCTGCAGCGACAGATGCCTCAACAGCGACTCCCGAAGCGGGAAAGCAGACGGTAGAGCTGACGACGATTAGGTCGAGTCACAAGGAGATCAAGTTTGACGCAGGGGAAACGATGGATAAAAATGCCGTATACGATGCTTATGAAAAAGAGCTGGGCGTTGCAGTCAAAAATCTCTGGGTGGCCGATGGCGCACAATATGAGCAAAAGCTGAAAATGAGCATTGCCTCCAACGATATTCCCGATTTTATGGTCGTTTCAAGCACACAGCTGCAGCAGCTGATCGAAGCGGATATGATCATGGATATCTCAAGCGTCTATGACAAGACGGCTACGGATGCAACCAAGGCGTTTCTGACGAAAGACGGAGGCAATCAGATGAATTCTGCCAAATTTGGCGGAAAGCTGATGGCGATCCCTGCAACAGACAGTCCTTTTAACGGTTCTACTTATTTATGGGTTCGTAAGGATTGGTTGAAGCAGTTAAACCTTCCTGAGCCAAAAACGATGCAGGATGTCATCAAAATTTCCGAGGCCTTTACGGAACAGGACCCTGGCGGTACTGGAAAATCTTTTGGACTTACGCTGACAAAGGAGCTGTGGAGTCCTGCTTATGGCCTCACAGGTTTCTTCAATGGTTACAAAGCATACCCGGGACAATGGATTAAAAATAGCGATGGCAAGCTTGTATACGGCAGTATACAGCCTGAAATGAAGACAGCTTTAAAGCAGCTTCAGGATATGTTTAACGCTGGGCAAATCGATCCGGAATTTGGCGTTAAGGACGCTGCCAAGGAGAATGAACTGATCGCTGGCAATAAACTCGGAATGGCCTATGGCGCATTTTGGCTAAGCTCCTATCCACTTGCCGAAGCGGCGGTTAAAGACGGCAAATTGGTGCAGGACTGGGAAGCTTACCCGATTGTTTCAATCGATGCCCAGCCAGCCAAGACGCAAGTCGCATCGGCAGCCGGCAGCTACTGGGTTATATCCAAGGATTGCAAAAATCCTGAGGCCGTCATTCAAATTCTGAATAAATGGATTCAAATTATGGAGGCTCCATCAGATGCAGATAAGGTGTACAGCTTTGGAAATAGTCTCGAAGATAAAGGTCAAAATTATTGGATGCTAAACCCTGTACTCGTATACTCGCAGGATCAGAATGTGCAGGCAGGCGAGCTGCTGCCGAAAGCTATTGAGGCGAAGGATCCGAGTTTGCTGGGAGACAATGCAGACCGGCTTGGGCGTTATGATCATGTGCAAAAATATGTAAGCGGAGATGCCAGCATGTGGTTTGATTGGGCGATTTCCAAGCCAGGCGGTACATTTGCGATCATGAATCAGTATTTAAAAGAGGATCGTTATCATTTTGATGCTTTTTATGGTGCTCAAACGCCTACGATGACAGAGAAAAATGCTGTTTTACAAACTAAAATGGACGAAATTTTCATGAAGATTATTATGAATCAAGTTTCCGTCGACGAGTTCGATAAGTTTGTTCAAGAGTGGCAAAATCTCGGCGGGGAAACGATTACGAAAGAAGTTAACGATTGGTATGCAGCCGTGTCGAAAAACTGACGATCCAACCGTACAATAAAGTCATTTTTTTCAAGGGGAAATTGCTACTTACGGGTTTCCCTTTTTCCCTGTACTCATTTTTCTTGTTATTAAAGGAGGCTGCGCTGTTGTTATTGAAAAGGTTTGCCAAGGAATGGCCGCTGCATGTGATGCTTATACCGAGTTTAATCATCGTGATCATTTTCAGTTATGTGCCAATGGCGGGGATATGGATTGCCTTTGAGAAATTTATCCCGACGAAGGGGATATTCGGCTCGCCGTTTGTAGGACTGAAGAACTTCAAGTACCTAATGGATTATCCCGACATTCCGCGAATCATTTATAATACGATTTATATTGCGTGCTTGAAAATTATTGGAGGGCTGGCCGTTCCGATCACCATTGCTATTCTGCTTAATGAATTAAAAAAAGAAATGTTCAAACGCACCTTCCAAACGCTCGTGTACCTGCCACATTTCCTGTCCTGGGTGCTGCTTGGAGGCATTCTGATCGATATTCTTTCGCCATCGACAGGCATTGTGAACCAGCTTCTTCAATGGATGGGAATAAAGCCGATATTTTTTCTGGGCAATAATTTCTGGTTTCCCTATGTTCTGGTCATCTCCGACATTTGGAAGGAATTTGGCTTTAGCACGATCGTCTACTTGGCAGCGCTGACCTCCATCAATCCGTCCCAATATGAAGCTGCAGAAATAGATGGAGCCAACCGCTGGAAGCAAACCTGGCATATTACACTGCCCGGAATGACGCCAATCATCGTGTTAATGATGACTTTAAGTCTCGCAAGGGTGCTGGATGCCGGTTTTGATCAAATATTTAACCTATACAGCCCGCAGGTTTATGAAAGCGGAGATATTATCGATACCTTTGTATATCGGATGGGACTGCAGCAGGTGCAGTACGGCTTTGCTACGGCTGTCGGACTTTTGAAATCGGTTGTTTCCTTAGGCTTTGTCGCTGCATCCTATTATTTGGCCTATCGGTTGGCCAATTACCGCATATTTTAACGAAAGAGGGTGGAACAAGATGGCTTACAAGATGTCGCTTGGCAGAAAAATGTTCATGGCCTTCAACTATACCTTCCTGGGTGTGCTTTCCCTGTTATGCGTGCTGCCGTTAATTCATATTCTTGCCCTGTCGTTCAGTTCTGGAGCAGCGGCGGCGGCCGGCGAGGTTACCTTATGGCCGATTAACTTTACAACAGCAGCTTATCAAAATATTATAAATAAAACCGAATATTTAACGGCTTTCTGGATTTCGATTCAGCGGGTCGTTCTCGGCACTACGATCAGTATGCTGCTCGTTATTTTGACGGCATACCCTTTGTCTAAGGAGTCCAATCTGTTTCAATTTCGGACCTTTTACGCCTGGTTTTATGTGTTCACGATTTTTTTTGGAGGTGGACTGATTCCCTGGTATATGACGATTAAGGCTGTTGGGTTAATGGATACGATTTGGGCGCTCGTTTTGCCGACTGCCGTTCCGGTTTTTAATGTTATTTTACTGCTTAACTTTTATCGCAATTTGCCGAAGGAACTGGACGAATCCGCCAAAATAGACGGCGCAGGCCACTGGACAACGATCTGGAAGATTTATGTGCCCTTATCTATGCCTGCCTTGGCAACGCTCATTTTGTTTACGATGGTGATGCATTGGAACAGCTGGTTCGATGGATTGGTGCTGATGAATCGGCCGGAGCATTATCCTTTGCAGACATTTTTGCAGACGATAGTCATTAGTAGAGACCTGAGGTATTTGACCTCGCAGGAGATTCAGCTGCTGGCGCTTATATCCGACCGCACGAGTATTGCAGCACAAATTTTTGTGGCCGCTTTTCCGATACTGGCAGTGTACCCCTTCCTGCAAAAGTTTTTCATTAAAGGCATTGTAATGGGGAGTGTAAAGGAATAAAGGCGATTTGGGCATGAATAAAGGAGAACCTCCCCAAATCTCGAAGTAGTAGTGAGCAGACTAAACATCCGATTCATAACTTCAATCCGGATCAGGGGAGAACAACATGAGCCTTGTTCAAAGCAGGAATAGATCCACCATTTTCATCAAGCTAATGATTACGTTCTTGGCTGTGCTGACGCCAATTTTTCTGTTAACACTGATTATTAATCAGAAAGGCTCAACCAGCATTCGCAATGAGGTTTCGCAATCCATGGCCAACCGCAACGGTTTTTATTTGAATTTGCTGGAAATGGAGATTGGGAGAATTATCAAATTACTACCGGAATATGTGGTTGATAAGGATCTTATGGAGCTAAGCGTCACCGGAGATAAGATCACGTCTTACGAGAAAATGGAGAAGATTTCTGCAATCCAAAGAGGCATGCATCTGATGAAGTACTCAAGCCTGTATATTCAAGAGGCCCGCGCTTACATTCCGCTCATGGAGCGAACGATCCTGAGCTCCGATTTCGAAACGACGATCAATCAGCAGCAATTCGAAGCCATCCAACAGAAGAACAATATTCAGGCAAGCCCGCTGATTTATTTAAATCATAGATTGTATGTAAGTATGCAGTATCCTGCGCTGCTTAACCGCCAGCCCGTTTTTGTCGTAGAAGTCGAATTGTCTGTCGAGAAGCTGCAGGATACGTTATCCAATGTGGTAAGCACCTTCAAGGGGAATGCCGTTCTCATGAACTTGACAGAGGATTGGAAAATATCAGGCGAACAGGATTCGGCAATCCTTTCTTCGATCCAATTATTTTTGCAGGGGCAGGAAGAACGGGGTTTGCTGGCTGGCTACAATACGCTCGTTTTTAACCATCAGAAATATCTGGTTTCCTACCAAAAATCCGCTACATTGGATTCCTACCTTGTGAGCTACGTGCCTGAAGGCCAGATTCTTGGGCAGGTCGATAAATACCGTAGTTTAATTTGGGTGCTGTCACTTTTATCTTTATGCATTATTTTGTTTTTCTCGTTTTCGATTATACGGTTGATTCATCGTCCCTTGAAGAGACTGATCAGAGCATTCAATAGAATGCAAGCCGGAGATCTGCAGCCTATCTTTCATAGTGAAAGAAAGGATGAGTTCGGTTATTTGTACCAAGGCTTCAATGATACGGTCAGTCATTTAAAAACGTTGATTTTTCAAAACTATGAGCAGAAAATCAGAAATCAGCGCTCAGAATTAAAATGGCTGCAATCACAAATTAATCCTCATTTTTTGTATAACTGCTTTTTTGTGCTATGCCGGTTAATCAAGCTTGAAGATAATGAGTTGGCTTATCGATTCTGTCTGTATGTCGGGGAGTATTTCCAGTTTATTACCCGGGATGGAGCCGATGATATTGCAATTGAACTGGAAATCAAGCATGCCAGCACCTACGTGGATATCCAGAAAATATGTTTTGGAAAACGTATAAAAATTCAATTTGATCCTCTCGATCAAGTTTTATATGGCAAGGTGGTTCCACGGCTTATTCTCCAACCGATCATTGAAAATGTGTATAAGTATGCATTTGGGCATATGGAGGGGAAGGGGGAACTGCGGTTTCATATGGCGCAAGAGGGCGATGATTTATTCATCTTCATTGAAGACAGCGGGGATAGCTTGACCGATCAAGAGATAACCAAGCTTAATGAGAAGCTGCGGTTGTCCTCTAATTATATCGAAGATACGACCGGAATTATGAATGTACACCGGCGTATTCAGTTGAAATACGGCGAAGGCTACGGAATTTATCTGGTAAGGTCGGAGCTCGGCGGGCTGCGGGTTGAAATTCGCATAGCGCTGCGGGAAGGGGAGATTTAGATGTATCGTCTGCTGATTGTTGATGATCTTCCGCTCATTGTTGAGGGGCTGCAGGAATTGTTTTTCAAAGCGGAGCATCTGGATTTGGAGGTGTACAAAGCCTACTCGGGCTTTGAAGCGCTTGAAACGCTGCAAAACTACAGAATTGACATCGTGCTGTCCGATATTAGAATGCCAGGGATGCAGGGGATCGAACTGCTTAAAGAAATACGCTGCCAGTGGCCTAATTGCAAGGTCATCTTTTTGACGAGCTATAATGATTTTACGTATGTTCAGCATGCGATTTCTCTCGGTGGCTTTGAGTATATTCTGAAAACCGAAGGTGACGACAAAATATTGCTTTCCGTGGAAAAGGCGATAGCCAGCCTGGACGAAGAGCATAATGCCCGCAACCTGATCGATAAAGCGGAGAAGCATATGAAATTAGCGCTGCCTGCGCTGCAGAAGGATTATTTATGGGCCTTATTGCAGCGTAAAAAGGTGGACGCAGAGCTGCTCCCTGATCATTTTGCCAATATTCAGCTGCCCTTGCGTGCGGATCGTCCCGTTCTGCTGTTGATTGGCCGTGTCGATGCGTGGAAGGAAATCACAAGTGCTCCTGATAAAGCGCTCCTGATCTATGCGGTTCAGAATATCGTGGAAGAGTATTTATCCGTCTCCGTTCAAATGATCGATCTCGTCTACGAGCAGTCGAAAATACTGTGGTTCATTCAACCGAATGCGCTGGAGGATATAGTGGAAACCGACCGCGCGGATGCCATGGGCTGGGATCAGACCTTCCATTTTGTCAACGGCACATTGGAAACGATCCAGGACGCCTGCAGGCAGCTGTTGAAATTAACGGTGTCCTTCGTGTTAAGCAGTACGCCCATCCAGTGGGACGAGCTACCGGAACGCTTTAACTCCTTGAAATTTCTGCTCATTAAAGGACTCGGGCAGCGCAGCGAAATTCTGATGACGGATGAAACGAACCGCAATAAAGGTCATTTTCAAAGCATTCGAACGAATTTATTAAGCAACTGCCTGGAAAGCGGTCATGCGGAAGAATTTTACAAATTATATGATGAAATCTCGGATATTTTTTTGAAGGAGTCGTTTACCTATTTTCAAAAGGTGGAGCTGTATCATTCCTTGTCGACGATTTTCTTAGCTTATCTAAATAAGCATGGACAGCAAATAAATCCAAACCCTGAGCTAGAATGGAGTCTGTTGACCGGCTTGAAGGATACGACTTCGTGGCAGGAAGTGCAGGAATTCTTTTTTCGTCTGGCTTACTTTATTTTTGAAACGAACAAGACCGAGCAGGAAGAGAGCAGCCATGAAATCGTCCGAAAGGTTCACGAATATATCGAAAGTAACATTTCTGATGACATCTCCTTAATTAAGCTTGCTGAATATGTGCATTTCAATCCTTCCTATTTATCCAGACTTTACAAACAGATCACGGGCAACGGATTATCGGATTATATTACGGAATTTAGAAATATGAAGGCGAAGGAGCTGCTGAAGGACAGCCATCTCAAGGTGCAGGAAATAGCTATGGAGCTTGGCTATAATTCGGCACTGGCCTTTATTCGTTTTTTCAAAAAACAGAATCAGATGATGACCCCGCAGGAATACAGAAGCTCCCGCCGGGCGGATATTTAGGTAAACAGATATATATCAAAGTAACCAACTGTATATATAATTCCCCGATTCCCAATCTTATAATGAGATCACAGGCTTGGAGGCTTGATACAGCCCGATAGAGCTTGATTGAGCTCGATGCAGCCCGATTGAGTTAGTCTGAGCTCAAGAAGCTTGAAGAAGCCTGATGCTTATGAAATTTTGGGAGGGGAAGGATTTGAAAAGAATGAAGCTTTATCGCAGGTTTGCTCGTTTATTTACGGCTTTGATGATTGTTGTTTGCTGCTTTAGCTCCACCGTGTTGGCCGATACGGCTCAATTCCCGATTGGCATTTATATGGGGCCTGCGCCGGAGGATGTGGCTGATGCCAAATATGCCGAGATTAAAGAAATGAATGCCAATTTCATCGTCCATACAAATCTTCTGGAATGGATGGCCGACAACGATAGAGCGTTGGATTTGGCAGGAGCCCATGGGCTTAAAATTCTCGTTAGCGATGTTGGCGTACGCTGGGAGCAGGAAGAGCTGGTTACGCAGCAGATTGCGGGCAGCACTCTCTCTGTCCGGGCGGGACATCCGGTTGGCCAGACCTTTACGACTACGGCTGACACCAATATGACGTCATTGGCTTTTTCTTTCAAAACTTCCCAGTGGCCTGCCGACGCGCAGCTAACGCTTAGCTTGTACGACAATCCGTCCAAGTCGAATTTGATTGGAACGGCGGTGCCCAAAGTACGCCAAACCAAGGACTATCCGCTGTTTGAGCTGCGTACACCAGTTCAACCGAATACGAGCTACTACATGGAAATAACTTCAAGTAGCATGGAGAACGTCGATCTTCTGGCAAGTACAACCGACGTATACAGCGGGGGAAAAGCTTATGTAAATCATGTCGAGTCCAGCGTTGACTTGTATTTTATCAGCTACTACTTTGGCTCGCGGATGGCTATTACGCCAACGGATAGACCCTCGGACAGCTATCTCGCTCAATGGACGAGCCACTACAAGTCTAATCCTGCAGTGCTGGGCTACCATCTTTATGATGAACCCGTGTTCAACTTGCTCCCTACATTGAAAGCAACAACCGATAAGATCAATGAGTATGATCCTGACCATATGGTTTTCGTGAACCTGGCAGTGGGTGGAGTAGGCGTTTATCAATCGTATGGAGGCTTCATCACTCCCGCCCATGCACTAGGCCAGACGATCCGCACCCATGATGATCAAACCTCGCTTGATTCAATAACTTTGAGCATGGATCGTACGGTGTGGAGCTCAGCAACCTTAACTTTATGGGATTCTTCAGCCAAAACAGTAAAAATAGGCGAAAGCCAGCTGTTAACACGTCCAGACTCGAATACGCCGACATTCCAATTTGATTCTACGGCTGTTCAACCGGATACGAACTATTATTTGGAATTGACCGTTGACGGGAACATGGAAGGTCAGATATGGGCCAACTACATCGTGGACCCTAATGGCACAGGAACCTTAGGCGGCACCTTGGTAGGCGGGAATTTCTGGATGGAGATTAACGACAGAGATGTAACCGGTGAGGAATTTGTCCGCGCTTGGGTGGATAAACAACCGGATGTGCTATCGTTTGATGTGTACCCATTCCTTGCTGACGGAACCCTTCTTGATAAGTACTTTGTGTACCAGGAGCTTTTTAGACGCGAATCGCTGCGTGGCCAAATAGTTTTGTGGTCCTATATCCAATCGGTTGGCATTAACGGAAGTCTCCGTGCGCCGAACGAAGATGAATTGCGCTATCATATTTATACGAATCTTGCCTATGGGGTAAAAGGGATAACTTACTTCACCTATAATACTCCAAGTGGACCAGGGAATGATGCGTTCCATGACGGACTGCTTCTTCGCGACGGCTCCAAAAACGCCTCCTATACGTGGGCGAAAAACCTGAACGCCGAAGTGCTCAAGCTGGGCCCAACGCTGCTTGGACTTACGTCCGATGCGGTGTATCATACGGGGACGCTGCCGAAAGGAACTAAGGCGCTTCCTACCAATTTCTTCTGGCAGCCGGCTGATGCGAACCAGCCTATGGTCATTAGCTCATTCACGAATGAAAGCGGTCGCAAATATGTGATGGTCGTGAACCGGGATACGGAGCAAGCGCGTACGTTATCTTTTACACTTCCTGCTAAGCCGGCAACGGTACATGAAATATCCAAAAGCACGGGAGCAGAAGTCAATACGAATTACAACAGCACAACGGGAACCTTATCTTCAAGCTTTGCAGCAGGCGAAGGCAGATTATATGCGCTGGATGCAGCATTCTCTGAACCGACAGGGAGTACAAGTACCTTATCTACTGGGGTGAGCTCCATACCTTCAGGTACCCAATTTACAGTTAAGTATGGATTAAAAGGTGTTGCTGAAAGTGTTTATGCACAGGACATTAATTTCGAATATGATCCTGCTGTTATGGAATTTGTATCTGCTAAATCAATAAGAAGCGGAGTAAGTATTGTAAAAACCGTGCAGGTTGCGGGAACAGGAGCGGGAACTGGTGCAGGTACAGACACTGGAGCTTCGAAGCTTCGATTGATTTTGGCCAGCGAGGGTGCTGGGCATGCTGTTTCAGGTGATGCGGACCTTGTAGAGCTAACCTTTAAAGCGAAAAATGTTTCACAAACAGCAGCAGGTATCATCTCGATAGCAAGCGCTCTGCTTGGCAATGCCGAAGGCAACGAGCATTCAGCGGCTCCGGCCTCCGTCAGCATTCAGGTAACAGCAGGACTTCCAGGTGATTTCAACCATGATGGAAAAGTGTCCATTGGCGATCTTGCGGTACTGGCAGCCCATTACGGCAAAAGCACAAGCAGTCCGGATTGGAAGCAAGTGAAGCATTTGGATCTTAGTGGAGATGGCAGCATCGATATCGCAGATTTGGCGGCAATCGCCCAGAAAATCGTCCAGTAGTTTGTTTAGACGAAAGATAGGAGGAGATCTGCGTCTCCTCTTATCTTTTTTTCCGGCTATAGAGTCCCACTTCTGCCGGATGGTTGCCGGGTAGGATAGGTTACGCACAGAAAATGTGTGCTGATTTCGGAAGGAAGAGTGAGATGAAGCATAAAATGAAATTAAACATAAAAACATTTCTAATTGCATTAATTGGCTCATTACTGTGGCTGTTTATGCAGCTTTCACCCGCACCTGAACTTGCACATGCAGAGGGGATTCCTCAATTTGTTATATCCACGAATAAGGTGGGGCTTCCTGTTGGTGAGATAGTTACGGTCATCTTGAACGGGCAGAACCTCAAAGATATGTATGCCTATGAAGCAAAAATTACGTTTGACCCCAATAAGCTGAAACTAATAGAAGCGAAGTCGAGTTTGGAAGGCTATTCTGTAATGCCAATTATCGAAAATAATGAAATCATCCTAGCGCATACCCAAATCGGAAATATCCCTGGGCAAAACGGCAATCTAACAATTGGAACGCTGATTTTTGAAGCACAAAGTACTGGAGCTACTGAGGTGAACTGGAAATCGATGAAGCTCGTTGATTCGAATTTGAAGGATCAAGCTTATCTGGTTGGCAAGAAAACTATAATTTCCGTAAGCGAAAAAAACAATACCACCCCAGTCCCGCCGCAAACCCATGTAACGCCAACACCGTCAACTCCTGCAGGGCCAGTAGCATCTCCGAATGTAACAGTTCCTGATTTATTGATCGATGACAAGCAGGGTGTCAGGTTTTCGCCTGAAGCGATTCAAGTAAAGAAGACTCGTAACGAAAACGGGCAGCAAGTAACAAGTGTTTCAGTCGATGAACATACAATGATCCAAGCATTCACGTTTCTTCGGAAAAAGGCGCTGCCTTCACCTTATATGTTTATAGAAGTGGAAGAAATGAAAGATGAAATTGTGCAGATTGAGCTTTCCGCGCAAGCGCTGGCTGATGCAAAGAATACTGGAGATACCGTCATTATTTCCATGCAGGCGGGCTCCGTAGGCTCAGAAGGTGCTGTCCGATATGAACTCCCGGTCCATGTCCTTCCCTTACAAGCTTTGACCAAACAAATGGGAGACGAAATCAAGGATATGAAGGTGATCGTCAGCTTTGTCAGTGTCAAACAAGGGGAGAGAGGAGCAGCAGAAGTTGATCATATTTCAGAAATAGTTGGCAAAATGGGGGCTATTCAGCTTTTGAAGCCTGTGACGTTCGGTGTTTTTGTGGAATCAGGTCGCGAGCGTATTGAAGTTCTCGATTTCGATGCTACTTATATCCATAGGACGTTTACGATTTCAGGGGAAATACGGCCATCTTCATCGACAGTCGTGTGGTTGACTCCAGGAGGAAAGCTTGAATTTGTGCCAGCCACCTTCAAAACGGTTAATGGCAGCACCGAAGTAACGATCAAACATAGAGGCAATGGTACATATACAGTCATTCAATATAAAAAAATGTTTGCAGATGCGGGTAAGCATTGGGCGAAACAAGAGATCGAGCTGCTCGCTTCGAAGCTTATTATTAAAGGGACAACAGATACGAGATATGATCCGGAAGCGCCGGTCACACGTGCTGAGTTTGCTGCTTTGTTAGTCCGGTCCCTGGGATTAGAGGAGGACTATTTAGCTGCAAAAGCTTTTTCTGATGTATCTGCAAACAATGGATATATCGGGGTGATTGGGGCGGCGGTGAAAGCAGGGCTGATTGAGGGTTACTCGCATACGAAATTTCAGCCATCCGGGAAGATTACGCGTGAAGAAATGACAGTCATGATTTCCAGAGCTATACATACTGCCGGGAAACGGATGATGAGTGAAGGGTCCGGGACCGGGAACGGGAACGGGGCAGGGGCAGGGACATTGGAGGCTTTTAAGGACAGCAGCCTGATTCAACCTTGGGCACGGGCTTCGGTAGCGGAAGCTGCAGCCAGCGGTATCATCCAAGGTAAGACGGAGACGGTTTTTGCTCCGGGGGAGCAGGCAACTCGGGCGCAGGCGGCAGTTATTTTAAAACGAATGCTTCAGTTGCTCGAATTTATCAATTGAATGATGATTTGGTGATGAATTGAATGATAAATTGATTGAATGAAAAATTGAATGATAGATTAAATGATAAATAATCAACGAATATGACGATGAAAGCATATATATAGCGGCACGAATATGACTAAAAACACGACTAAGAATAGGACAGGGAAAATGATTAAGAATAGGACAGTGAAAATGACTAAGAATACGACAATGAAAATGACAACAGGATCAGATGATAATGGTTGGATAATTACATCGCCAGAGCTGCAAGTAAAGGTGGACCGGGACACTTTGGTGTTGGAAGTCGAGATTCTCCCGGAGGTTGAGAGGCAGGAGCTGGAGCAAGAGCAAGAGCATAAAGAGCTTAAGGGACGACAGAAATGGCGGACGGTTCAAGGGATGGACAGGATAACCGTGAGGGATGGCGGCCAGAACAGAGCCATTTCGCTGGCTGAGGCTGGGTTGAAGCATTTTAGCGAGTATAAATCAGGTTACTTTCAAGGCGTACAAATTGGGCTCTCACAATTTCCGGATTCCTCGGGACTGGGTGACCTGGAAATCAAACTAACTGTTGCCATTCATCCTTATACGCAGGAGCTGGTTTGCGAGCTTTATTCTTTTGGGAGAAATAAGGATGAAGGGGCTGAAGAACGAGGGGCTGAGGCCCGTATCGAGCATATCGCTTGGCCGGCTCCTTTTGACTTCGAAAGCAGCTTGGCAGAGGATTATACCGCTATTCCTGCGATGCAGGGCTACCTTGTTCCCGCCAATTGGGAGAAGCCGGTGTTCCGCTATGAAGAAGGATCTCTGCAGGGGCGGGATGCCTATATGCCTTGGTGGGGGCAGGTGATGGACGGGGGCGGCTATCTGGCGATTGTCGATACACTGTGGGACGCAAGGAGCAGCTTTGAGCATATTCCTTCAGTTCATTCCCGATATGGTATTTTGTGGTTGCCGAGCTTGGGGGAATACAACTATACTCGAAGAATAAGGTACTGTTTTCAAGATGAAATGAACTATGTGAAGATGGCGAAGCTCTATCGTGATTATGTGAAGCGGTATGGGAGATTTCGTTCACTACGCGAGAAAATTGCCCAGAATCCACAAGTTGGGCGGATGATAGGTGCGGCTGTTGTGCATACGATGGTTCACTTTTACTGCGTTCCTGAGTCTGATTTTTACGATAAGGAGAACCTTGCCAACAATGACCAGAGAACGCCATTTGCAGATCGGGCGGCTCAGCTTGAACGTTTGAACGATCGGTATGACGGTTCGCTCTATGTACATGTCGACGGCTGGGGACGGAGGGGCTATGATAACCTGCATCCGGATATTCTTCCTCCTAATCCTTACTGCGGCGGGTGGGAAGGCTTCCGGCAATTGCGGGATACCTGCTCGGAACTTGGTATTCTGCTTGCGGTGCATGATCAATACCGGGATTTCTACAAGGATGCGGATTCCTATGATGATCGGTTGGCCGTACAGGATGAGGCGGGCGCGATTGAAAGCTGCAGCATTTGGCCAGGCGGTGATCACAGCTTTCTTTGCGCAAGCGTGGCTAAAGGTTACATTGAACGGAATTACAATCAACTGCAGGATGAAGGGATTGAGCTGGATGGCGCATATCTGGATGTATTCGCTATCGTTCCCCTGGAGGAATGTCATAATGCGACTCATCCAATGACCCGTAGGGAATGCGCAGAGCACCGCAGCGCCTGCTTCCAGTCGATTCGTTCGCGCGGCATGATCGTAAGCTCGGAGGAGCCTGTCGATTGGGCAATCCCGGCTTTGGATCTCGTTCATCACGGACCCTATGCGCTCAATCCAAATCCCGGACGGGGACCAGCCATTGGATTGCCTGTTCCCCTGTTCTCGCTCGTGTATCACGATGCAATTTTGCTGCCGTGGACGCTTGATACGAGCGGTTGGGGAATCCCTGAGGGTGACTGGGGCTTCCTGCACGGGCTGCTAAATGCAGGACTGCCCTATCTGTCCATAGACCCTACAGATGAAGAAATAGTCCTCGTCAAGCAATTGGCAGAGCTGCACCAAAGAGTCGGCCTGCTTGAGCTGGTCAGCCATGAATTCATTGATGGCCATGTCCGGAAGCAGCGTGCCGTCTACGCGGATGGAACAAGGATAGAGATTGATTTGGACAGCAATAAGTACGATATCCAATATCAGGTTTAGTGAGGAAAGGTTGAGATCGACTTGGAAATAGCGGGAATTCGTTCTGTGCCTAAGTGGCCTGGAGATAAACATGCACTGCGATTTACTGATCCGATTACACGCTGGGACGAAGCTCTGCCGCTTGGTAACGGCTTAACCGGCTGTCTCCTGTGGGGCGATGGCGCCCCGCTGCGCTTTAGCCTGGACCGGGGCGATCTTTGGGATACCCGTCAGGCTCCTGAAACGTTGGCGGGAGATTTTACGTACGCTGAACTGATCGTACTTGTGCGGCAGCAGGATCAGGAAGCGATTGAGCGACGCTTCGATTCGTTCTTTAGTTTGTATCCCTATCCGACGAAGCTGCCGGCCGGACGGCTTGAGCTCGATTACGGCTGTGCAGCAAGGCGTGTGGAGAGCAGTTTGTCGCTTGCTGATGCAGTGGCTGAAGTGAGACTTGAGTACACTTGCACGGCTGTGAATGATGAGACGACAAATAGTCAGTCGAATAGTAAGTCAGATTATTATTCAGATAGACGATTAGATAGACAATCAGATAGTCTGTCGAATAGTGATTCAGATAGACAATCAGATCATAAATCAGAACGTAAGTCGGATAGTAGACAGTCAGACAAACAGTCAGACAAACAGTCACACGTAAGGTCGTACTTGCATGCGGTCAATGGACTAGGCTATATCCGCGTCAAAGGGATGGCAGAGCAGGTCAATCTGCGGCTCGTGCCTCCGGATTTTACAGGCCAGGCAGCTGAACGCGAAGACAAGCATTCCTCATTCAACATTAGTTTAGCTTCGCTCGGCATTCCCGCTGCAGTGCATGGTGAAGACGGCAACGTCCGCTGGTTCCGCCAGCCAACCTGCGAAGCGTTGGAGTATGCTATCGTTGTAGCCTCCAGAAGGACTGAAGCGGACGAGGTGGAGTATGTATACCAAGTAGCAAGCAGCATAGATGGTGAAGATTGGTTGAATATGGCGATAAGTCATGTGCGCAGCGCGGTGGAAGAAGGTTTTGATATCGCGCTCAAGGAGCATGTGGAGTGGTGGCAGCGCTTTTGGTCGAAAAGCTCCGTAAGCCTACCCGATACAGATGCCGAGAGCATGTGGTACATGGCAAATTATTTCTTGGGCTCAAGCTCACGCCAAGGTTCCCCACCTATGCCGCTGCAAGGGGTATGGACAGCAGATGAAGGGCTGCTGCCGCCCTGGAAGGGTGACTATCATAATGATTTGAATCTGCAAATGAATTATTGGCATTACATGAAAGCGAATCATCTCGATGAAGGGGCGAGTTATCTTGATTTTTTATGGAAGCTCCTTCCACAGGGCAGGGTGTTTGCCAAAGAGTTTTATGATGCTCCGGGTATCAATTTGCCTTCCGTAATGACGATCGAAGGGAAGCCGCTTGGGGGCTGGCCGATGTACAGTTTGAGTATTGCCAACCAGATGTGGACCTGTCAGGCCTTCGACCATTACTGGCGTTATACAGGGGATGAAGACTTTTTGCGTGAAAAGATGGTTGTTATATTTCGTGAAACGGCTCATTGTGTGCTGCGCTGGCTGACAGAGGGGGAGGATGGCAAGCTGCGGCTGCCGGTATCGAGCTCTCCGGAAATCTACAATAATACACTGCAGGCCTGGTTGACTCCAAATAGTAATTATGATCTTTCCTTAATGCGTTATTTGTTTGGCAGACTTGTGTGGATGGCCGATTATTTGCAGGATGAAGAGGGGCTTAAGTTGTGGCGGCATACACTGGAAAAGCTTCCGGAGTTGGCGGTGTCGCAGGGTAACGAGCTGATGCTCAGTCCCGATCAGCCGTTCTTCGAAAGCCACCGGCATTTCTCGCATGCGATGGCGATCTATCCTCTTAAGCAGCTTCGTTATTATGGATATGGCAGCTTGGAGTGTTCGGAGCGCTTGGAGAAAGAACGGGCGATCATTGATGCTACTGTAACCCAACTAGAGATCTTGGGTAAAGGTTGGTGGGTGGGCTATTCGTTTACATGGATGGCCGCCATCTATGCCATGCAGGGTAACGGAGAAGGAGCTTGGTATCATCTCCAACAGTTCTGGACTTACATGTGCTCACCCAACGGTTTTCACCTGAATGGCGATTACACCAAAGCAGGTCTGAGCATGTTCCACTACCGTCCATTTACTCTGGAAGCGAACATGTCAGCAGCGGATTCCTTACAGGAAATGCTGCTGCAAAGCTCGGACGGCATCCTTCACGTCTTTCCAGCTATACCGAAGCGTTGGTCCCGGCAGGGAGCTGCGTTTACTACGCTTCGCGGTGAGATGGGCGTGCTTGTTTCAGCGCGAATGGCGGACGAGAAACTGCAGTACATCGAGCTATATGCTGAGCGCAGCGGTACATTCCGTGTGCAAAACAATTTTGAGTGTGAACATTTGTGGATTGCAATGGAGGGGGAGGCTCCTCGTTTGCTGCAGGGGCGAGTGCCATCCATACTTGCCATTACTTTGGAAGCGGGAAAAGCTTGCGTGATATCCTTTAAATAAGCATTTTTCAATTAAAAGTAGAGTCCTCTTGTAGTTTTGGTGCTTTTCGTCGCCATCAACACTATATAGCAGGGCTCTTTTTTTATTATCGAGGGTTATTTTTACAGCGGTAAAATGTTATTGCATTCAGGTGTTTAATTTTCAATTGTACAGCGCAGCTTTACAGTGATAAAGTATTCGGTATTACAATTAATTCTCTAAGGAACCAGAAAGGAAACGCAGTTTTTCCATATCGTTACTATCCCTTTCGTTCAGGAAATTAATGTATATTGGCAGTCCGTTTGAGCGTGGCATGTTCGGCACTTTTGTAGCTGATAGGAAAGGGTTGGGGGGAAGAGAGATAGCAGCAGCTCCCTCCCCCGAATGGAGAGGCACTTCACTTAACGATGTTTTTCATCGTTAAAGTAAGTGTTCCAGGTCAATCAGTCACGTTAACGATGATTTTCATCGCTAAAAGAGGACAGATGGCACATCTTGGTGGATAAAGGGACGATGTTTTTCATTGTTAAAGTAAGGTTGTGGAGACGAGCTGGTGCTTTTAGTGATGAAAAACATCGTTAAAAGTATCAGGTCTTTCTCAGCTGCGCGCGCTCTTCATCCCTAGACCTAGCACCTGCGCACGCTCATCATCCTCAGCGCCTAAGCCCGCTAGGAAATCTCCTTCAGCTTAGAGAAAACCCCTTGCTGGCAGTCCGTTTGAGCTTGGTTTGAACTTGGTTTGAGCGTGGCATGTTCGGCATCAGCATTAGCACAATGTAGCTTAGAGAGGGAATGGCTGTGGGTGGAAGAGCGGTAGCGTCCGCATTTAAAGATTTGTTCCACCCCCTATATCCATTCCATTCAAGGGAACAAATCTTTAACAGCGGCTGGAGCCCACAGCCATTCCCTCCGCAAACGCTCCCACGTCACGGACACCCTCCTCAAAGGACACCGGAAGGTGTTGTTCTTTTAATTAAAAATAGTACATGAAAGTATAAATTCCTGCATAGTCAAGCACACGCATAATTCCTATAATAAAATAGTTAGCAAAACACATACATACAGGGGAGATGGGTCTATGATATGTAAGCGGAAACACATTGCAATTACAAGCTTGCTCATTTTTGCAATGCTGCTCTCAGCTTGTGCAGGAAACAATGGGAAGACAGAAACTAACGCATCCTCGCCTGCTGGAACTACGGCCGGAACGACGGCTGGTGAGACGACAAAGACGGAAAAAAGCAAAATTAGTATTTTGACGACATCTGCAGCTGCTTACAACCAGACTGTAGCGAATTGGAAGGAGAGTCCTTACCTGAAAAAGGTGGAGGAGCTTACCAATACGGATCTGGATATGGAATTCCTGAGCTGGGCGGATTACCAGACGCAATTGACGCTGCGCTTTGCTTCCAATGAGCTGGCCGACTTGGTGCAAACGTCAGCGATCGATGCTCCAGCTCACGCCAACGCTGTGGAACAAGGAGCCATTCTGGAGCTGAATGAGCTGATCGACAAGTATGGTCCTACCCTGAAGGCCAAAATTCCGGAGAGAGTGTGGAAGGATCCGGCTGTCAGCAAGGACGGTAAAATTTATGCAATACCAGGACTTGTACCGAACGCACATACCGTGGTGCCATACATTCGGGAGGATTGGTTGAAGAAGGCAGAGATGGAAATGCCGGTAACCTTGGACGATTGGGTTGCTTATTTCGAGAAGGTTAAGACGATGGACATGAACGGAAATGGAGATCCGAATGACGAGTATGGCTTCTACGTAAGGGAGAACCTGGGCAGCAGCGATATGTTCTTCTACGAATTTGGCGTAGCCCAGAATCATTGGGTCGTGCAGGGTGAGGAATACGTACCATCGGTTATTACACCAAATATGAAAGAAGCTTTGGCCTTCTGGAGGAAGCTGTATAAGAATGGATACATCAATCCTAATTTTCTTACCAATAAATATGCAGACTGGCAGGCAGGCATAACGAACGGTAAAGCGGGCAGCTGGCTTCATTACGTAGACAATATAGCCAATATGTGGTCTCCAGATAAATTTATAGATCAGCCGGACGTCAAGGTTACAGCGGTTGAACCTCCGGTAGGTCCTCATGCACAGGGGGCGGGTCTTGCGAACACGGGCATGTATTACGTATGGATCATTCCTTCGAAAACGAAAAATCCGGAGAAGGTCATTCAATTATTGGATAAGGCCTGGAGCAACGAGGAATTGCAGAAGTTTTACTCCTTCGGTCTTGAAGGGCATAACCATGAAGTCGTGGATGGAAAAATCAAGTGGGATCCTTCTGCCCCGAATAATGCAACCAATGGTGAGTCTTTCGCTTATCAAGCGGACATGAATTTCACAGGTCACAGCATTAACAATGCAGAAGAAGTTAAAATGAGTCCATTTGCCGAGCAATTGGAGCGCGGATTCGCGATTTCTGAGAAATATAAAATTGAAGCGGATTCGATGTACATGCCAATTCCTGAGGCTTTCAAAACCAGACCGGAGCTGCTTCCGAATTTCGCGAGTGGTGCAACACTGCTGCTGGATATGTTCGCCAAGGTCATCACAAGTGATGTCGATATCGATGCTGAATTCGATAAGTTCGTGCAGGAGTGGAGAAGCCGCGGAGGTAACGATGCAATCAAGCAAGCAACAGAATGGCATAATAAATTTATTGCAAACTAACGGGTGAAAGCCCGCATAGCTTTGCATGGACAGCGGGACGTTCTTCAGAACGTCCCGGCGTCCTAATCAGGCTAAGATGGGCGGCGTATATAATGAAGAACCTCATAAGGAATGGGCGCATCAGTGATTCGCTGATGTTGTGGCTTATCGCATTGCCAGGTATTTTATATTTTGTGATTTTTAAGTATGTGCCTCTGTTAGGCAATGTGATCGCTTTTCAGGATTACAGCATTTTTAAAGGGATACTGGAAAGTCCTTTTGTCGGTTGGAAGCACTTTGTCTTCATGTTTCAATATGAAGAATTCATCCATATATTAAAAAATACAGTGATTCTCAGCTTCTATCAAATTGTAGTTGGTTTTCCAGCACCACTATTCCTTGCTTTATTGTTGAATGAAATTCGACTCAGTCTATACAAGCGGACGGTGCAGACATTATTATATTTGCCTCATTTTCTATCTTGGGTCATTGTCGGCGGTGTTTTCATTAATTTATTGTCGCTTGATGGCTTGTTGAATCAACTTATTGGCTTGTTCGGCATATCATCCATCGACTTTATAACGGATAAGAGCTTTTTCCGCAGTGTTGTTGTGTTATCCAGTATATGGAAGGAAGTCGGCTGGGGAATGATCATCTATTTGGCTGCGATGAGCGCCGTTAATCCGCATTTGTACGAAGCTGCGGTAGTAGATGGCGCCGGAAGATGGAGACAAATGTGGTCCATTACACTGCCTTCGATCTCTCCAGCCATTATTACTTTGTTCCTCTTACAGATTGGCAACCTGCTGGACGCGAATGTGGAGCAGATGCTTGTCCTGCTGAATCCGCTCGTGCGCCCGATTGGTGAAGTTATCGATACCTATGTATACAGGGCTGGCTTACTCGGGGCACAGTTCAGCTTTACGACAGCCATCGGTCTGTTCAAATCGCTGATCGGACTTTGTATGATCGTTAGCTTGAACAGGCTAAGCAAACGGATGACCGGCAACGGAATCTACTAAAGGGGGGAGAGTAAGTATGGTATTCAACAAGTCAGAGCGCATCTTTCAGGGAATCAATAATGTTGTTTTTTTGCTGGTTAGTCTGACGATGATTGCGCCGCTGATTAACCTGCTGGCCATATCGCTCAGTTCTCCGCTCTTTGTGAACAGTAAGCGGGTGCTATTCTGGCCCAAAGGGTTTAACGTGGATGTGTATGAAACGATTTTTGGACTTCAATCCCTATGGCGCGCCATGGGCGTAAGTGTCTGGATTACGGTTGTAGGAACGGCACTTACACTGTTCCTCGGTTCGTCATTATCGTACGCGCTTTCGCGCAGGAATATGAAGGGCAGGACGTTTGTACTACAGGCCGTCGTTATCACCTTTATTTTCACTTCACCACTGATTCCTACGTATCTGCTTGTTAGTGCGCTTGGTTTAAAAAATACGCTATGGGCACTTATCGTTCCTAGTGCACTCAGCGCTTTCTATGTGCTGATCATCAAAACCTTCTTCGAGGGTATTTCGGCAGAAATATTCGAATCGGCCAAAATGGATGGATGCACAGAGTTGAAAATCTATTACCGGATTGTGCTTCCGTTATCCAAGCCAGTTATGGCGACGATCGCTTTATTCCATGCGGTCTTTCAGTGGAACAGCTATTTCGGTGCTCTGATGTACATTACCGCACGGGATTTGCTGCCGCTGCAAATCATTCTGCGGAACATGGTTATCGAAGATCAGGCGCAGAAGGTGCTGAATAACGTCAGCACAGAGGCGCTTCAGAACGCTACACCCGAAATGATGAAGGCTGGAGTTATTTTGTTTGCAACCTTGCCAATCTTGATCGTTTATCCGTTTTTACAGCGTTATTTTGTCAAGGGAGCCATGCTTGGCTCTGTTAAAGAATAGATATTCACCCCATCACCAGACACCCATTCGTGTTATAATTTTCTGATCAACGCACAGAATGGGGGAGTGATATGAGATTTTCTTTGAAACGCAAGCTGGCTTTAATCATTGTTATCAGCCTGTTCCTGCCGTTTATGCTGCTCGGCTATTTATGGTACAGCCAGACTGAGCGGACCATTGAGCATAATGCGTCGTATTACAGCCGGATGCTCCTGGATCAAACCAATAATTACATACATACCTATTTATCAGAGCTCGACAGGCTTACGCTTCCGTTTCTGCTAAATCCGTCGATTCAGGAATTTTTGCATCTGAAGCCGGATGACTATTATGGGCAATTTCTGCTGCAGAGACGGATTCGCACTGAGCTCTACAAGAACCTTTTTTCCAGCCGCAATGACATCTATAAGTTTACCTTCATCATCAATGAGAAAGTCTACTTCAGCAGTGAAGAATATTCATCGGATGACCGGAATGAGCGTTATTTGAAGCTGCTTAATCTGGAAACTCCTGTTACGGAATTTACGATTGAAGGTGTTAATCGGCTTAACGTTACCCCAGTTGTCACCGCTTTCAAAATATTTTACGATCCGCTTGTGCCCTTGAGCAGAGGCATTCTGATTGTCGATCTGAAGCTGAATAAATTTGCTGAAATCATTGGTGGACTTAAGTTTGAAAATGTCGGTCAGGCTTATTTGTTAAACAGCCTCGGGCAATATATGTATCATCCGGATACCCGGCTTATTGGCACCATCGCTGATGAGTCCGTGCTTAGCAGACTGCGGGGGAAAGACGGGTTTGTTATGAAGGGCAGCGGGCAGAGCAGAAGTATGATTAGCTATAGGACTTCCGAGTTGACTGAATGGACCCTTATGTTCGAGGTGCCGATGAAGCATCTGACTGCCGAGCTTGTGCAGTTAAGGACGATGGCTTTTGTTATTTTTCTCTGTATTGCCGCTGTTGTGCTGCTGATGCTGGGTGGCTTTAACTACTATTTAATTAAGTCATTATCCTTGATCCAACAGCTGATGAAGCGTGCTGAAACCGGCAATCTGGATGTTCGGGCCCCTGTGAAAGCGCAAGATGAGATTGGGATGCTGTATCGCAGCTTTAACCGAATGATGGATGAATACCGCAGGCTCATTCATGTGGAGCATACGTCCCAGCTGAAGGCTAAGGAAATGCAGGTGCGGCAGAAGGAATCGATGCTGACCGTGCTGCAGTCGCAGATCAACCCGCATTTTCTGTACAACACGCTCGGTACAATTCATTCTTATGCAATTTTGGCTGGCGTGCAGCCGATTAGCAGAATGGTAACCAACCTGGCTGATATTTTCCGCTATAGCATGGATAGTGATGCCCAGGTTGTCTCTTTGTGGAATGAGATTCGATATATCCGCACTTATTTTGATATTCAGAAGGAGCGGTATGAAGATCTCTTTACTGAAATCGAGGTTGATCAGGAGCCGCGACTGAAGGAAATCCCCTGCGTCAAGCTGATGCTTCAGCCGCTGGTGGAGAACGCGCTGATTCATGGGTATCAGGATTACAATCTGCATCCGGATTACGTAAGTATTAGGGGCTCTTCCTCCCAGTCAGGTTACGAAATTCGTGTTATCGATAAGGGGCGGGGAATGCCGCCAGAGGTGAAGGAGCAATTTAACCGCTTGTTTGAGAGCATGACCGATAACAGGCTTGTTGAAGAAGATCAGACGGCTGTTTCGGGTAGTGTTGGACTCTATAATGTTCACAAAAGGCTGCGGCTTGTCTACGGGGAACCCTACGGCTTATGGATTGAAAAATCGGGCGTCGAAGGCACTGTTATCCGGTTATTGGTGCCTTATGACAATAAGGCGGAATAGATGATGCTGCAGGTGCTTGTTGTGGAAGATGAACGTTGGATCAGACAAAGTATATGTAAAATGATCGGGCAAATCGACGGCTGTCAGGTTGCAGGAGAGGCGAAGGATGGACAGGAAGGTCTGAGGCTGCTCAAGGAGCTGGCTCCTGATGTGCTGATGACAGATATTCATATGCCGGTCATGAATGGATTGCAATTGATAGGTGAAGCGCGGCGTCTGCTGCCCAAGCTCGAAATTATTTTATTCTCGGGATTTAATGACTTCGATTATGTACGGGAGGGACTCCGTCAGGGGGTTCATGACTATTTGCTGAAGCCGATTCAGCCTGAAGAGCTCTATCGGGTTACCCAGCAGGTCGCCCAGAAAATCGCGCAGAAAAAGGGGAAGCTGCCCCAGCAGTTCGTCTGGATTGAAGCCTGGCGCGGCAATGCAAAGCGGCTTGCTGAATACCTCTGGCTGGCCGACAAGCCGAAGTTTGAGGCAGAGTGGTCCTTGCTGTCTTCCGAATGGATTAAGCATGAGAAGGAAGTTGAGGACGTATATGAGTTCTTCCATCTGCTGGTCTACATCCTTAACGAGCGTATCCGCGAAAACTATGGCGCTCAACTGCCGGAGCAGATTTTCCATCCGCTGGACTTCACGGGTGACGCAGCACGGGATGCGGATATGATCCGGGAGCACCTGCTTGGGGTAATGAATGAGCTGCTTACTGAACGCAACTGGCGTAAAAGTCACGTCGTAGTGAAAGCGGTCAGCTATATTGAAGCCCAGTATGCGAATCCACATTTGTCTTTGTTTGATGCTGCTGAATTAATCGGCCTATCGCATCCTTATCTTAGCCGTTTGTTCAAGGAAGAGATGGGCAAAACCTTCGTGGAATATGTGACAGAGCTGCGGATCAATAAAGCCCGGGAAATGCTCGGAGATCCGGATGTGAAAGTATATGAGGTTGCCGGTGCGGTTGGGTACACGGAATATACGTACTTTGTACGGGTATTCAAGCGAGTTGTGGGGTATTCTCCCTCTGATTACCGTAAGCAGTTGGGAATTAGATGAATTAAGGCAAAGGGAACAGAAGGCATAAGGAATAAAAGGCATGAGGAATAAAACGCAGAGAATAAAAGGCATAGGTGGTATCCAATATGAAATTTGGTATAGCAAAAGAACAGATAACTCCACAGAACCCGGTATACATGCACGGGTTTGGGAGCAGAACGCACAAGAGTGAAGGCGTGCTGGAACCGCTCTATATGACGGCAACGTTGATGCAGGCCGACCGCTCCCTCTTGATCGTGACTATCGATGCGCTTGGATCGGATCGCAGCTTTGTTGTTGGCATCAAGGATGCATTGAAGAGCGCATACGGACTTGCGCATGAGGAGGTGCTGATTAACTTCTCACATACGCATCACTCTGTATTTTTGACAGGCCTTGATCCCTCGCTTCGCAGAGGCGGCTACAGCATCGGTCAATCCGGCTGGGCCTACGATGAGAGTGAGCTGGATTATGCCGAAGATGAGGCTTATTACGTCCTGCTTCGCGACACTTTGCTGCGGATGGTAGGCTCGTGTTACGAAAATTTGACGGAAGGTGAGCTTCAGATGGCCCGCGGATCGTCAGACTTTGCCTGCAGTCGGAGGCGGCCGGACGGAACGGGTGGCGTGCGATGGATGCCTTATTACGAAGGGGAAATCGATAAGGATTTGTTCATTCTGAAGCTGGCCGGCCAGGCTGGTGAAATACGGGGCATCGTGTATTGTTACGGCTGCCATACCACAGCGATGGGATCCGACAATTACAAGTTTGGCAATGATTTCGCAGGTTCTGTTTCCGCCAGGCTGGAGGACCGGTATCCGGGTGCCGTTGCGATATTTCTGCAGGGCTGTGGGGGTGAATTGAAGCCACGGCCAGGAGCCGTCGAGGACGAGTTTGTGTCGTGTGATGAAGAGAGCCTCCATCAAGTCAGCAATGTGCTGGCTCAGGATATTATTGCTCTTATGGAGCAGGGTTCGTTCAAGACTGTGCAGTGCCAATTCCGGGCTGAGCTATGCGATCCGCTGCTGTATACCGAGCAATTGCCAGCTTCTTTCTATAAAACCATCGCAGAGGATCCGCAGCAGGATGATTTTCACCGCTCCGCAGCTCTGCGCACAGTCAAGGCGATCGAGAATGGAACGATCAAAGACCGGGTGCCCTTCTACATATCCCTGTGGCAGCTGGATAAAGACACGAGCCTGATTGCCATGGAGGGAGAAGTGACGACGGGATATGCTTTGAAAATCAAGCGGTTATTCGGAAATGGAAGCATGATTGTCCTTGGGTATACGAATGGTGTGTTCAGTTATGTTCCGACCCGCCAAATTATTGGCGAGGGTGGTTATGAAGCTGAATGCAATTACTATTTTGGACTTCATGGGCCGTTCATTCCCGAAATTGAGGATATCATAATTGGGCAAGTGGCTGAGGGGATAGGACGTATGTCGAAATAAGCTCGTGAGAAGCACATGGAGAGGAGGTGTTGCAGGTGTGATTTTCAAGAGGCCTTCTACACTGAGGCCAAGCGGCTGCTGAGCAGTCTATATAATCAGAATAAGAGGGAGTGTTTTCGAGTGAAAAGTCGCGGGCGCTATGCAGCCAAAAGGATGTTCAATGTGTTTATGGTGCTGACGGTCTTGTTGGGATCGATTGGAATAGTACCTACATCATCTAAGGCTGAAGGAAATGAAGTGACCTATTTATTTAAATCGAGTACCTTGAATCCAGGCACGCCAGAGTGGCATTTGATCGGTCCGGCGACCGGTGAAGGCGTCGTACCTACAGTTAGCATGTTCGATACCCTGATCAGCGTAGATGCATTTCAGGATGGACACGCACGTTCTTTCGGCTTTGATGTTCCTGCAACTGGAACCTATATCGTCAAGCTGCAGGGACAATTGATGGACATGGGCGGCATCAGCAGGGTGTATGTCGATAACAATCCTGTTGGCATCTTCGATTTTTACGATATTGCAGACATGGCTAATCAGTTTGAAAGTGAAGTGACACCCCTTGCTGTGATGAACCTGGAAGCGGGGATGCATGAATTGAAACTGGAAGCAATCGGGCATACAGCCGGATCATGGCGGCGTAATTTGCATCCAACTAAATTTATTTTGGAAGCGGTTACAGATTCTGTAAATGTGGCTGGTGTTTCCATACAGTGGGATGCGCCGCAATTAAAAATAGGAACCCGCGCCCAATTAACAGCCAAAACGACATTGACCGATGGTACCCAGCCGAATTTGATAGGAGCTCAGATAAGCTACCAAAGCGGTGATACCAATGTGGCCGTAGTCGATGCGCAAAGCGGCATGCTCGAGGCCACAGGCTCCGGATCGACGACGATAACGGCGACTGTGGTCTATGAAGGAGCGACATATACAGGGAGCCTTCCGATTACCGTGCAAGATGCGCAGCCTACACAGGTTAAGTATTTATTTAAGGCAAGCACCCTGAATCCAGGAACGCCAGAGTGGCATCTGATCGGGCCGGCGACTGGTGAAGGTGCCGTTCCCACAGTGGGCATGTTCGATACGCTGATCAGTATCGATGCCTTCCAGGACGGCCATGCCCGTTCATTCGGCTTTGATGTTCCTGCAACTGGCAGCTATTTCGTCCAACTGCAGGGGCAATTGATGGATCTGGGCGGCATCAGCAGGGTGTATGTCGACGGCAGCCCCATCGGGATTTTTGATTTTTACGATGTGGCGGACATGGCCAATCAATTTGAAAGTGAAGTGACCTCCATCGCAGTAATGAATCTGACAGCGGGTATGCATGAACTGAAACTGGAAGCGATTGGTCATACAGCCGGTTCGTGGCGGCGCAATCTGCATCCTACCAAGTTCATTTTGGAACCGGCTGCTGGAGCGGTGAATGTGACGGGGGTATCGATACAGTGGAGTGCGCCTGAATTAAATATAGGAACCCGCACCCAATTAACCGCCAAGACGACTTTAAGCGACGGCTCACAGCCGAATTTGATAGGAGCGGAGATTAGTTATCAAAGCAGTGATACGGCAGTAGCAATGATTGATGCGCAAAGCGGCCTGCTGGAGGCCAAAGGGCTGGGAGCGGCGACAATTACAGCAACCGTTGTTTATGAGGGCGCAACGTATACAGGGACCCTTCCGGTTACTGTGCAAGCTGCACAGCAGAAATTACTTACGTACTTGTTCAATAAAACAAATTTGGTTCCGGGGACGGAAAACTGGCATTTGATAGGTCCCCCGCTTGGTGTATCTCCTGGAGTCGGCATGTTTGATACCTTGATCAGTATTGAAGCAGCTGCTGACGGTCAGGGGCGCTCGTTCGGATTTTATGTCCCAGCTGCCGGCACGTATCATGTCAATTTTCAGGGACAATTGATGGATATTGGGGGCATAAGCAGGCTGTATATCGATGGCAAAGCTATCGGCACCTTTGATTTTTATGACCCTGCCGATATGGCCCACCAATTTGAAAGCGCTGTGACAGCAATCGGAGCTATGGATCTGGAGGCGGGTATGCATGAGCTGAAGCTGGAAGCGATCGGCCATACGGCGGGATCATGGAGACGCAACCTGCATCCGACGAAATTCATTTTAGATCCGGTGGTGGGGCCTCTGGATATAAGAGAACTATTGATCGACTGGAAAGATCCGGAATTATTTATAGGAACCCGTACCCAATTAGCACCTAAAATCATTTTGAACAATGGTACCCAGGCTATTCTGGCTGGCATTCAAGTAAGCTACACAAGTGATGATGAAGCTGTAGCGATTGTGAATCCGCAGAGCGGCAAGCTGGAAGCCACGGGTATTGGAGAGACTATGATCCGGGCAACGATGGAGTATAATGGAGCCACGTATAGCGCAAGTCTTCCGGTCGAGGTTCATGAATTAACCAGTGTCAAAACACGCAGCACCCTGTATACAGCTAGTAAAGTGCAGGCTGCGCGCAGCAACATTGAAAACTATGATTGGGCAAAAAGCATGAAAGACAGCGCAGTTGCTCAAGCGGATGTTTATATGGCCAAAGGATTGGATTTTTTATGGAATCTGGTACCTCCGCAAAGCTTGCCAAGGAGCGTATTCGTTAATCAAACATTAGGAAGTCCCATTACGGGAAAAGAAATAGATTTATTTGGCGTTTATCCCTACACGCTTGATCCGATCAACGAACCATGGAAAATAACGGATCCAAGCAGCGGCTATAAGTTTCCTACGAATGATTTTAAAAGCTATTATGAGAGCGGTTTAAATGAAAATGGGCTATTTGACCGGAATTTGGCCGACCCGCAGTTTCTGGTCAATGAACTTTACCCTGAGAAGGGGCTTACCTGGGGCGTAGATGACGGCATGGGCTGGATTGACGAGAACGGTAACTATTTTACCTTTATTGCTTATTATGTGCATTGGATGTGGGGGGCCTATGATGGGACCGGAGAGATGCGCAAAGCATTGAATTCGCTGCGTGATGCCTATTTATATACTGGCGATACCAAGTATTCGCGTGCAGGAACGGTTTTGTTAGACCGCATAGCTGATGTGTATCCCAGTCAGGATATTTCTGTGTACGGCATGACAAATTATTTTAATTCTCATGGATTTACAGGATTGGGCAAGGCAATAGGGAATATGTGGGAGCCTTTCTTGACTAAAGATCTCATGAGAGCCTATGATGCCTTCTATCCGGCGATGGATGATCCGCTGTTAATTCAATTTTTGCAAGGAAAAGCTCAGACCTATGATTTGGGACCGTTTAAAAGCTCTGCAACGGGAATTCGCAAAAACATTGAAACGGGGATTGTTGAACAAGTGTATTCGGGAACGAAAGCAGCTCAAATGGCCGGAAATAACGGAGTTCACCAAAGTGCACTTGCGATGGCGGCAGTCGTCTATGATAAGCTTCCTGAGACCAAAGAGTGGCTGGACTTTAACTTTGCTTCGGGCGGTTTGGAATGGCCGCCATATTACGTAAGCGGCGGCAATATGGGCGTTACCTTTGTCAACGAGGTTGACCGGGACGGTGCAGGTAACGAATCGTCAGCGGCTTATAACATGTTGTGGTTGAATTCTTATTTGGAA
Source organism: Paenibacillus eucommiae (assembly GCF_017874215.1). GTDB lineage: Bacteria > Bacillota > Bacilli > Paenibacillales > NBRC-103111 > Paenibacillus_AI > Paenibacillus_AI eucommiae. The sequence continues at coordinate 348,464 of NZ_JAGGLB010000001.1, read as the reverse complement.
ACGGCGGATATACTGGACGGTTACGATGGTTACTCCAGCGCGGATCTGTATGAAAACGTTAAATTTCGTAAAATGTTTTCGGCGCTTTATCCGCTTATGTTAGGTGAACGTTACACTGCGAACATCGGGGATGCCAGCAGAACGGGAAATCCGTGGTTGGCTTTCGATCAGGTCCAGATGCTTAAGGCATTCGAGAAGTATGGCGATCCGATTTTTGCGCAGCTTGCTTATTTCTTGAATGATAACAGCACCGCCGGTATACATGGCAATATTTTTTCGCAAAATGCTGAACAAATTGCGGATGATATTCAGGCGGCCATCGATGAGCATGGATTACTGAAGCTAGATAGTACCAATATGACCGGCTTTGGATTTGCAGCACTGCGTGATGGGAATAATCCGGCGGATATTCTTGGCATCCGATACCCGTTCCAGCAGCTTCCTATTGGAACGAAGAGTGCAGACGCTGTAGTGTCAACGAAGAGTGGCACGCTGGAGTTTGTGCCTGCAGCCGAAGGGGACTCGATTTCCTTTGTATTGCAGGTTGCAGCGGCTGACAGCTATGAGGTATTGCTCAAGCCTGCCCGTTCTATCTGGTATGGAGGGTCCGGCAAGTATCTGGTAAAACTCGACGGGCAGTCTATTCGCGAAATTGACTTTCATGGTACCCGTCAGGACCGTGAATCCCTTGGGATTTTTCCAATGAGTGCCGGAACACATACGATCGAATTTATCCATACAGGGAAAAGTCCGCTCTCCAGCAGCAACAAGATGGCTCTGTTCGAACTCGCGCTGCTTGATGGTCAGGCACAGACTGTCCGCAATGGAATGGGATCTAATACACTACGGGATATGTGGATGTATTACGGGCGCAACTATGCACATGGGCATGCGGATAATCTGAATCTGGGGTTAATAGCTTTTGGGCTCGATTTAAGTCCCGACCTTGGTTATCCGGAGAGCACGCAAGCGACAGACACCCATAACCACGAGTGGGTAAGAAATACGATATCCCACAATACGGTAGTAGTGGATCAGACGAAGCAGGGGGAGCAGTGGTCTGGTACGCCGAAGCAGTTCGACGACGGCTCCATGGTGAAGCTGATTGATGTGGAAGGGGATGACGTATATCCGCAGACAGAGCTGTACAAACGAACCTCGGCAATGATTCATGTGGACGATGCGAACTCGTATGTGGTCGATTTCTTCCGGGTTAAAGGTGGCAGCGAGCACCATTTCAGCTTCCACGGGGCGGAAGGAGAAGTAACCGTAGAAGGGCTGAATATGGAGACTCAGGCGACAGGAAGCTATGCTGGACCTGATGTGCCCTTCGGAACACGGATCTCAGATGAGCATGGAGGCGGATCTGGATACACAGGCTCAGGCTTTCATTATTTGAAAAATGTGGAGCGGGACACAGCGCCGTCCTCCCAGTACAGTGTGGATTGGGCAATCAAGGACACGTGGAAAGTGCTTGCACAACCAGAAAATATCCATCTTCGTTTAACGATGCTGAATGACGTCGATGAAGTAGCACTGGCCGATGGAATTCCATCGCGCACGGAGAAGGGCAACCCGGAAAGCTTGAGGTATATGGTTGCCAAACGGAGCGGCACAGATTTGCAAAGTACATTTACTTCTGTCATCGAACCCTACAAAGATGAGAGATTTATTAGCTCAATGTCTAACCTGGAAGTGAAAGCAGGAGGCGTCGTAGCAGCAGATATGGATGTCAGGGCTGTAAAGGTAACGCTTGAAAACGGTCGCGTGGACTACATCATCAGTGCGTTAAATCCTAATATTACCTACACAATAGCTGACAAGCTGAAGTTTAAAGGAAGCTTCGGGGTGTATTCAGAATTGAATGGCCAACCCGTATACAGCTACGTAAATGAAGGAACTCTTATTGGGCAAATCAGCTCAACTGAAATCAATACGAATCCGGGCTCAATCTCTGGGACTATTGTAGATTTCACGAAGCTATTGCAAATGGATAATGAAATCATTGTAGATATGGATTTGCAGGGGCACCCTGCAACTGATCTCGTTAACAGAACCATCTATGTACAAAATGATGGCCTTCGGAAAGCCGTATATAAAATAACGGGCATCACGGATCAGGGCAATGGGCGCTATGCGCTATCGATCGGGGATATTACGTTGATACGCAGCTATAAAGACGACCATGATTTCAACAAGGGCTTTATCTATGATATCGCTGCAGGCGCCGGATTCCGGATCCCGCTGTCCTATGTATGGCAGGAGGTTCAGGAGCCGGAAGTGACAATCCCGGCAGCGCCTCAGAACGTGCAGGCACAGGCGGGTAATGGAGCTGTCACGCTGACATGGGATGCCGTGTCACCGGCGGCGGCAGGAACAGTCAGCTATAGTGTGTATTGGACTCAAGGGGCTGCTTCTGCAGCTCCCGGGGATTTCAGCTTGTGGCACTCACAAGCGGGCATTACCGGTCAGACGCATACAGTCAGCGGCTTGATGAACGGGCAAACGTATACGTTTGCGGTCAAAGCCGTGAATACGGCAGGCGCCAGCGCGGCTTCGGCTGCGGTGGAGGCCGCGCCAGCTGCGCCTCCGGGAGGGGGCGGTGAAGAAGGAGGAACAGGAACGCCTCCTCCATCCCCATCTCCTTCATCTGCCCCTAAAGCCAAAGGAGATTCTGAAGGTGGTTTCCAGGATGGAATCAGACTTGCGCTGAATGGGAATGCGCAGGACGGTAAGGCTGGGAAGGTTCATGTAGGGACTGAAAATAACAAGAAAGTGACCACGGTAACCGTAGATGAAGCGAAGCTGAACGGTTTGCTGGCAGGAGCGGCGCAAGGCTATACGGTATCCATTGAGGCGAATAATGGATCGGATATCGTGGCTGGCGAGCTGAATGCGCGCCTGCTACGTACTATGGCAGAAAAAACTGCGGTTTTGGAGCTCAAGACTGAATATGGAGGGTATAAGCTGCCCGCTGAGCGGATAAACCTGGTTGATCTCTTGGCACAGCTTGGAGCAGAATCAGGGGCAGCATTAGAGGATATCCTCATTCGTGTGGAAATTGCCAATCTCGGTAAGGGAGTGAGCAACGCAGCCCCTAAGCTGGCGGAAGGGCTTGAACTGCTCGCTCCACTGGTTGAATTTAAAGTGACAGCCACCTACAAGGGAAAGACAGTTACAATTGGCACATTCAATGATTATGTCGAAAGAATGATCGTCATTCCTGGTGGAGGTGATGGCAGCAAGGCTGGCAAGGTCACAACGGGCGTTGTGATTCTGAATGACGGAACAGCACTTCATGTGCCTACCCGTATAGTTTCACAGGATGGGACAAATCAGGCGTACATCAAAACCATGACCAATAGCATCTACACGGTCATTCAAAACGAAAAAACGTTCGATGACATTAGCAAGCATTGGGGCCGGTCAGCCATCGAGGAATTGGCATCCCGCCTTGTCATTCAGGGAGTAGATGAGAAGCATTTTGTGCCGGATAAAGACATCACTCGCGCTGAGTTCGTCACGATAGCCGTTAGGGCATTGGGCTTGAGGGAAGGTACAGCAGCGGTGAAGTTCAGCGATGTCAAGCCTGCAGACTGGTATCACGATGCGGTTAGCACTGCGGTTTCCTATGGTTTACTTGAAGGGTATGCAGATGGCACCTTTAAGCCGGGTAAACGGATAACCCGGGAGGAAGCAATGGTTATTGTTTCTCGGGCGATGAAGATTGCGCATATGGAAATGCAGCTCGATCCTGGTCGGGAAGAACAACTGCTTTCCCAATTTGCCGATAGCGTCGAGTTCAGCTCATGGGCTCGCGAGTCAGCTGCAATAAACATGAATTACGGTATTATTAATGGGGCTTATGGAACTGTCAGGCCTCAAGACTCCATTACCCGCGCTGAGACTGCATCGGTTATGCAGCTGCTGCTGCAAAAATCAGGACTGATCACATAGCCTTTGACCGGCGAACTTATACGGAAATCCGTCGTTTGAAGAGGGTCCCGGAAATAGGAGAGGAGCGCTTCCTGATATTAGGACGGCTCCTCCCGGGATTCGCTGCGATTCGATGGAGGCAGGGTAAGCGTCGACATTACGTTGACAGGTATGTTGAATAAGCTTATTCTGGGATCAACTCATGTATTATATTGTATGGAGGAGGAGAGTTCTTCTTGAAATTCTGTATGGGCAAAGACAACATTACACCAGCTGAACCCGTCTTTTTGAGCGGATTCGGAGATCGGGATCACAAAAGCGAGGGCGTGCATGATCCGATTTATGTAAAGGCGGCTCTGATGCAATCGAACAAATCCTTGTTGATCGTAACTATTGATGCATTAGGCTCTGATCGGGGTTTTATTCAAGGTGTTAAGGACGAGCTTGAGGCGAAGTTTGGTCTTCATCATGATGAAGTTCTGATCAATTTTTCACATACCCATGCATCCGTCTACCTCACGGGCAGAGATGTTCACTTACGCAACGGCGGGTACAGTATGGGACAGGATCAGTGGACGGATCAGGAAGAAGATCTTGATTATGCCTATGATGAACACTACTTTGATCTCGTGAAGGAAAAGCTGATTCGTCTTGTACAATATTGTTTTGACCATCTTGAGGAAGGAGAACTCCTGATTGGGCGCACCGCTTCCCATTTTGGCGTCAGCCGGCGTTATCTAACAAACCAAGGGATTGAATGGAGACCCAGCTATGATGCGGAAATAGATCAAGATTTATTGGTTCTGAAGGTAGTGGATGCAGAGCGCAAAGTGAAAGGCATTCTGTACGCCTATGGTTGCCATCCGACGTCGCTGGGATCAAGCAATTACCTCATATCCGGTGACTTTCCCGGCGCGACATCCCGTTATTTGGAACAATCCTGTCCGGAAGCCGTCGCCATGTTTCTGCAGGGTTGCGGCGCCGAGATCAAACCGATGAAAAGTGCAGACGGCGACACGTTCAAAGAATGCAGCATCGGGGAAATGGAAGAGGCGGGCGCTGAACTGGCGAATGAAATCATAAACTTTATGGAGAATGGCGCGTTCAAATCGGTAAGCTGCAGTTTTCGCACCGTGCTCCTGGAGCCCAATCTTTATACAGAACGGACTCCTGTGGAACATTATCAGCAAATACTCGATGACCCCGAATCTTCTGAATTCAATAAAGTAAGGGTAAAAAAATTAGTAGGAAAATTTGAAGACGGATCGATTAAAGATCGGGTGCCCTTGTATATCGCAGTCTGGCAATTGGATGAATCGACCCGGATCGTTGCGATAGAAGGGGAAGTATCGACAGGGTATTCGCGAATGATCAAGAAGCTGTCCGGCCCTGACCTCACCATGGTGCTTGGCTATACGAACGGGATTTATTGTTATATTCCTACCCGCCAAATGATTCATGAAGGCGGCTATGAGGTGGATAACTTTTACTATTACGGACATAGAGGGCCTTTTGTTCCGGAAATAGAAGATATCATCATCGGGCAAGTCGCGTCGGCATTTGGAAGCCTGTAACTGAAGCCTGAGAGGGGACAAAAACAACGATGCTAGAACGTAAAAAAGCAATGTCAGGAGCGCCATGGGAAACGATTTTTGGTTATTGCCGGGCGTTGCGGGTCGGAAATGTGGTGGAGGTATCCGGTACAACGGCGATGAAAGATGGGGAAATCGTGGGGGTTGGAGACGCGTACCGGCAAACGAAACGAATTCTGCAAATTATCGAAGAAGCTTTGGAGGAAGTCGGAGCCAGCATGCAGGATGTTACCCGCACGAGAATTTTCGTCACGGATATTAAGTTATGGGAACAAATCGCCAAAGCTCACAGAGAAGCTTTCAGCGATATTATGCCGGCAGCCTCCATGGTGGAAGTCTCAGCGCTTATGGACCCTCGCCTGTTAGTCGAGATCGAGGCGCAAGCTTATTTGGAAAAGTAAGGGTGGGAGAAAATGACAGAACACCATTTGCGGGTCGGAGCAGCCGTTCTGCCGATTACCCCGCCGCTAGGCATCGATATGCTGGGCTTTGTGAATCGGATGAGGGCGGGCACAGGCTACGGTGAACCTATGGAAGTCGGCGCTATCGCCGTAGAAAGCGGCGGACAACGCATCATCATCGTTTCGATCGATATGGCCGTCTGCCCTCTGGACAGAGCCGGTTCGTGCCCGAAGCACGCCGTATTGATAAATTTCAATCACAGTCACGGATTGCCGGGTTTTCCCGCTGCAGTCAAGCTGGGTGGACAATACCCGGAGTACACGCTTAAGGAGCGCTTGTTTGCGGACTATGTAGTGGAGATGGCTGTCTCGGCGGCAGAGCTTGCGATCTCGAGGTTTGAAGATGCCGAAATGGAATTGGGCGTTTCAGCCGTAGAAGGGTTGTCTGTCAACAGACGGGAGCGCACAAAGGATGGAGGAACCATACTTGGCTGGAATCCGGACGGAGCTTGTGATCGCAGTGTACAGACGGTTTGCTTTAAACGGAAAGACCAATCTGTCATTGTGACCGCCGTTAATTTTGCCTGCCACCCTGTCGTATTGGGAAAGGACGTTTCGGAGTATTCCTCGGATTTTGTCGGCCCGCTCAGAAAAACGGTCAAACAAGTATTGGGCGGGGAATGTATATTTCTGCAAGGGGCTGCGGGCAACATTTTGCCTTTGGAAGGTTTCAACCAATCGAAAGGGATGGAAGTGGAATTCGGAACAAAATTGGCTATGAAAGCGATCGAGTCCGTATTAAACCCGGTTGAGCCTGCAACAGTTATGGAGAAATTCGATTTCGCCTCGACAACGCCGATTTCTCTCTATCGCAAGAAAGTGATGAAGCCGGCTTTTTCCGAGGCGCAGCCGGTCATTTCGGCCGCTGAACAATGGATTTGTTTTCCGTATGAAAAGCTGCCGGCCCGACAGGATCTCACAGCCGAAATCGAGCGGCGCGAAGAGCAATTGGCCGAAATGCTGGCAAACCCCGATCCCCTTACTTCTCCCAATACGGTTCGATACCACATCGCATGGGCGAAAGAGATAGTAAGAACCGTAGACGAGGGTTCATTGCAAGCAGATGTGGAAGCACCTTTGCAGGCGATCAGAATCGGGAATCTCGGGATTTGCGCCGCGCCTGGTGAAATTTTCAACGAGATCGGTTTAGCGGTGAAGGAAAAATCGAAAGCGAAGGTGACTTTTTACTGCGGGTATTCGAACGGGGTTCTTGGATATTTTCCCACTGCCGCCGAATATGCTTATGGCGGATACGAGCCGAGCGTTTCCCATCGAGGATACGGCCAGCCGTCAGCCTTTGACCCGCAATGCGAATCGATATTGGTCGAAACGAGCACCCGTTTGTTGAATGGATTATTTAATGAATGAATGCTTATCTTACTGATCATGATGAGGCGGGCCTCGGACGAGCTTTGTTAGAGCTGAGACCACTGGGAGCTTAAGCTATGCCGATTCAAGCCAATTCGAGTCGATTTAACAAAAATAGAATGAAAAGCGGTGGGACAGAGTAAGTTTTGTTCCACCGTTTTTCATTGTGTCTTCTTCTAAACTGCTTCCACTTAAGCCTAAATAAGCTGAAAATTCTTTAAGTTCGATTTATCCAGCATATTTGTGAAAATTTTTTGTTTTATCGTTGAATTTTAATTCATAAATATGTATATTTATACAAAATGATATAACATGACAGGGGAGATTGCTATTTACAAGAAAATTGAAGAGTTTTCACTCAATGCTTGGCCCGCTTTACAGAGCTTTGTTTATGATGGCTGGTTGCTGCGGTTTGCCGACGGGTTCACGAAAAGATCGAATTCAGTGAATCCGATATACAATGGTTATGAGAAGAGTATTCCAAATAAGATCCGGCACTGCGAAGATATATATTCGAGTGTTGGTTTGGATACCATTTTTAAAATCACACCGTATGTGACTTCAAATCATATTGACAACCTGCTAGACGAGCTTGGTTACATCGTTGTTGATCCTTCAAGCGTAAAGATGCTCGATTTAGCCAACACAGAAGAACCCCATAAAACAACTGTTACGGTTTCCACTGATGTGAATATTGAATGGCTGGATCAATTAGCATGCATGAATAACCTCTCGGAGTCCGCTAAGCAGACCACTTGGAGGTTATTATCACCGTCGTATGTTAAGAAAGGTTTTTTTACACTTTTTGAAGGAGAGGTTCCTGTAGCCTGTGGACTAGGTGTTGTGGAACAAAATTATATTGGACTTTATGATATCGTCACAGATAGCAGCTATAGGAGCCAAGGATATGGACGGCAATTAATACTGAATATGCTAAAATGGGGGAAAGCAAACGGAGCAAGTCACAGCTATTTACAGGTAGTAAAGAGTAATAGAGCGGCTGTAAGTCTATATGAAAGCCTGGGATATCAAGAAGTGTACACGTATTGGTACAGGCTTAAGAGCCGAGGAGACTGAATAGTCTCCGACACAGGCATAATGCTTTATGGTGCTGTAGGGTTTTGCTTCCATTGATCTTCCGTTCCTACGAAAAAAGTTACCTTTGTAGGAAAGATTTTGACGGTACCATCTGATCTGTGTTCTTCACCAGATGAGGTTCCGCCGCCATGATTCATACTTTCGTGCAGCCCAATTCTCGTTCTCTGTCCATCTGCTCCAACATAATATAGCAGCATAGTTCCTGATTTCATTGTGGTTGATGTTTGCAGTTTACCGTCAGCAGGAATTTCATATACATATGATTTCCCTTCACGCTCCAAGGGAGGGGAGTCAGGCTGATCGAAAGTAATCTCCACCCATCCTGTATATCCTTGCGGCAGCAAGTATTTATGATCATAATTGTTTGGTGATAGGTAATATAAAGTAAAGGCGATGAGCGCTAAGCAGAATACAATAGACCATCCTTGCCATTTTTTCATTGAGTAACCTCTTTCCACTTTCATAGCAAAAAACTTCCTTTAAGTTCTACTGTACCTTCTAGAGTAACAAAAATCGAGTCTTGTTGCCATTTGTTAATTAATTTACAGATAATTGAAGTTGTGTTTTAATTGTCTAAACTAAATATCAGAAAAGCGAAGATGGATATAGGTTAGGGTTAAAACTTTGTAGGGAAAATGGAAAATACTAGCGGAGAGTCGGTGCCTGGTGCGAACCGATGCATACCTTTTTCTGAATTACAGTCCTGAGCGGGTGAGGGGAAAATGCAGTAAAGCATGCATGAGTAGCTTTGACTCGGCAGGAATTGCCGTTATAACAAATGAGTGAAAGAAGATCAATCTTCTTTAATTAGGGTGGTACCGCGAGACAAACTTCTCGTCCCTTTGTTGGGATGTGAAAGGTTGTCTTTTTTTGTTTTCTAAAAATTGGCTATGTTAATCCTTAATGTTGATATTAGATATTTTGCGAACATTTGTTCCACGATTAGGATAACATTATTGTTTCGGAGATGATTTAACCATGGATTTGATCCATTTCGACGATACCTTGGAAAGATTCGGTTGGAATTTGCTTCAAAGCGGCAAGGATTTTATGTCGCCAGTTTCTAAGTAACGGAACCACGCCAGATAATGATGCAAATACTTGGTAGCAACAACAGCAAGGAATATGAGAATACAACGTCGAATAAGAAAAATATGTTAGTTTTATCTTGTTTATTTGCTGTAAATGAAACAAACACCAAACTTAGACGAACATCTTTCTTGTACTAAGTTAACAGAGCATGTACTATAAATCGTATTTTTAGAAAGCGTCTCAATAGGAGGTATATATTTAATGGAGGTTTCATTATGTAAAGCAGATTTAAAAAATGCAGTGACCATTCATGAAATGAAAGTCAAAGCGTTTATGCCCATGTTGGAAAAATATCAGGATTTTGAAACAAGCCCCGCCAATGAAACCGTAGAAAGAATTATTATTCAAATCAATCAATCTTTTACAGATTATTTCATAATTCATCATCTTGAGGTTGCTGTTGGTGGAATTAGAGTCGTGAAAAAAGATAATCAAATTTATAGTATTAGCCCAATTTTTATACTGCCAGAACATCAAGGAAAAGGAATTGCTCAAAAAGTCTTTAAAATGGTTGAGCAGATATACGATGATGCAAAGTCATGGAAATTGGGTACCATCTTACAAGAGAATGGAAACTGTTATTTGTATGAAAAGATAGGCTATAAAAAAACGGGTGCAACAAAAGTAATTAACGACAAAATGACAATGGTATTTTATGAAAAGCATTTATAGATGAAAATCCATTGGATTATTGGAGATTTTACAGGCAGAATTGGTGACCCGTCGGGAAAGTCGGAAACCCGAAAGCAGCTGACCGAGGAAGATGTTAAGCGGAACGCCGAGACCTATCAGAAGCAATTGTATAAAATACTTAACCCGGAGCAAACCCAATTTCACTATAATTCAACGTGGCTTGGAGAAATGAAGTTTGAAGCGGTTCTGAATTTGGCTGGAAAGCTGACGGTGGCACGTATGTTGGAAAGAGACGCTTTCGCCAAACGATTTGCCAACAACCAGCCTATTCATATTCATGAGTTCTTTTACCCGCTGATGCAGGCCTATGACTCCGTTTCATTAGAAAGTGATATTGAGCTTGGAGGCACCGATCAAACTTTTAACATCTTAATGGGCAGAACGCTGCAAGGTGCGTGGGCTTTACCCGAGCATATGGAGGTCATCCGCATTCTGTCAAATGAGCTCGATGATAGTAGTACTATCCTCCTATACAGCCTCTTAGTCAAAATGAAATTACAAGTGTCTAACGCCGAGGCAAGGCGCAGTATTATACAAGGTGCGGTCCGAATAAATGAACAGAAAATCACAGATCCACAGGCACAAATAAGGCCGCAGCAAGGTGATATTGTGCAGGTAGGCAAACGGAAATTCGCCAGACTTGAGATTGAACTTTAGTGTTTGTAGGCAAGAGGATATGATCGCTGAGAGGTCCCTCTTGCCTATGGTTAAAGGTTATGAGGATGGCCACATTAGGGCTTAATAAGCTTCTTTACGTCGTTCAATGGAAATTCAAGAGTTACAGCCACTTCTTCCGGGGAAAATCCTTTGTCCAGCAGCTTGCGGATAATCGTTTGTCTTTCTTCTTCCTTACCTTCTTCCTTACCTTCTACTTTACCTTCTTCTATGCCTTCCTCATAACCCCATCGTTTCCATGCAGGCATAAGTTCCATAATGATCGATCCCTCCTCAGGGTATTGTTGGCTTAATTCATGTAAAATGGCTTCGTCTTGCTTTATATTAGGTGTGAAATACAAATCAGCGATGGACATAATGAGCATAAATCTCGCAGGATCAAGCTTCTTTTGCAGCCGGAGCATCATCTGCAGGAAGGCAAAGCGAACCTCACGTTTCTCTTTTTTAGTATAACCCATTTTTGCGAGTAATGTCCGCTATTCGTTTGAGCGTTAGTAGCAGCCGTCCTCCTCCGAAATGAGCGTGTACTCCATTTAACGATGTTTTTCATCGTTAAAGTACGATTGTAGCTGAGAAGGGAATGGGTGTGGGAGGAAGAGCGGTAGCGTCCGCCTTTAAAGATTTGTTCCTACCTCCTCATCAATACCATTCAAGGGAACAAATCTTTAACAGCGGCTGGAGCCCACATCCATTCCCTCGGCAACGGACTTTAGTCAACAACACGCACCTCAAAGGACGCCGAAAGGCTTTTTTCCTAATGGAGATAATTCTGTTTGCTAACGGATAGGGATTTGTTAGAATAATGACAGAAGCTTTGCTGCATTGACTGCTGCTGATGGAGTTGCAGGTAGGGCTGCAAGGGCTGCAGGTAGGACAACGCTTATTTTTATCAGGGGGAAGGAATCGATGTGTTGAACCGGTTATCTTTTATAAGAAATCTTACTTTTCAAAAAACGCTGCTTGTTTACTCGATCCTGATCGGTATCATTCCTGTGCTGCTGATTGGGCTGCTTTCATCTTATATTTCGACCAAGGGCATTCAAGAAGAAGTAGATCAAGGGCAGCAGATTATTCTCAAACAAATCGAGTATCAGGTGGATGCTTTTCTTAAGGATTTACAGACGACTTCCTTTCAAATGGCTGATGACCGTACCTTTGAGAAAGCGCTTCGATATGGGATATCGATGAACAATTTGGAGCCAACACTCGACATGGTGAATGCGATCAGTAAGTATCGCAATCATTCCAAGATTAGCTTCAGTGTATCACTTGTGAATCCGAGTTATGAGCAGGTTTATTCCAATTTATATGGATTACAGGAGATTAAAGATTTTATTTATTATGATTTAATCAGAGATAATGATGGGAAGCAGCGGGGAACACAGTTAATCCCTCCGCATACTTATCCCAATCAACCGGAGCTGCTGCTGCTCAGAACGATCTACCTGAATGCACTGCCAAGTGACGGCGTACTGGTCATGCATATAGATGCCAAGCAGCTTAATGAATGGTTCCAATCCGTTAATCAAGGCGGGAACCGCAAAGCGCTGGTTGTGGATGAACAGGGGAGAATTGTATTGAGCGGAGACCAGGCAGAGGTTGGCACCCGTTTGTCGCCGACTTCGGGCTTATACCGCTATTGGCTGGAGGGAGAGGAGGCTGCATCGTCCTTTGTGCTGGAGCGCGTCAGCTATCAGCTTTCTTCCAAGAAGTCGAGCTTTAACGGATGGACTTATATGTCCATGATTCCACTGAAAGAGCTTAGCCGTAAAGCAGACCGTATTCAATACATGACCTGGTGCTTCGTAGCGGGCATTGCGGCCATTTGGATGTTGATTGCTTTTCTGGGCTCCAGAAAATTAACCGTACCGCTTCAACGTATAACCAAAAAAATGACGAAAGAAATGACTGGCAGCGGCACTGAATTTCAGGTGCTGGATCAATATATGGATCAGATTGTGGAAATGAACGCGGATTTGACGAACAGGCTGAATGAACAGCTGCCCCAATTAAAGGATAGTGTGCTTTTGCAACTGCTGCGCGGGGAATTGAAGGAAGAAGAAATCAACGCCAAGCTCACTCAAGCAGGTCTGCAGCTGCAGGGGCAGCGGTTTCATGTATGCATTGTGGAAATTGAGCAGTATGGGGACTTCATCCAAACCTATGGAGAGCGAGACCGGGCTCTGTTCATGTATGCCTTATCCAAAATGATTGCTGAAATAGGCGGGGAGAAGTTTTCCTGCTTGACAGTAGCGGCTCATCCGGGGCAGGTGGCATTGATCGTTGGGATGGAAGGCAGCGACAATAACGAAATGGATAACGAAGACGGTAAAAGTGGCGAGCAGACGCTTCTTGAGGTATGCGAGTCTATTGATGAGAAAGTGAAGCTGTACTTTAAGTTTAGCACGGCAATCGCAATGAGTCAGGCCTGCAGGCGTTACAGCAGCATTTGCGAGGGCTATCAGGAAGCGCTCAGGCTGCTCCATTACAGGCCTATGATCGACAAGCACAAGACCATCACTTACAAAGAGATTACGAACGCTGCGCTTTCCCAGCAGTCCAGCCGGCTTTTTGTCAAATGGCAAAAGTCGATTGTCGTTAACATAGCGGAAGGCAACTTTGATCAGGCTGCGGTTGAGATGAACAAGATGATAGATGTGATTCCTGAGCACGTGCTTAATAACGCATCTGCGCTGGGCATTTTCAATTATTTGCTGGCAGAAATTGAGCATTTGCTGTTGGAGATGGGGTATGAGCTGAGTGATTGTCTGGATGAGCCTATTTATCAGACCTTGTACGCTTGTGAATCGCTGCAGGAGGTTAGAGAATGGCTGATCGGCACGGTGCTGCCGGCCATCCGCAATCACTTGGCAGAGGTGAATAAGTACGACAATAAGAAATTGACGCGGCAGGTCATCCATTATATTCATGAACATATTGAAGATGATTTATCCCTGCAAAAGGTGGCGGATGAATTTGAATTAACGACAGCGAAGGTCAGAGCTTTGTTTAAAGAAGAGCTGAATATGAATTTTATTACGTATTTGATTGAATGCCGGATATCCAAGGCTAAGGAGTGGCTCGTTCATTCCGAAATGCCGGTCAAGGACATATCTGAACGCCTGGGTTATACTTCTCCGCAAAATTTTTCGCGTGTTTTTAAGCAAATGACTGGCGTTTCTCCAGGGACCTACCGGGATCAATTTTTTCAAAAGGAATGAGTACAGCTCTTGGCATTTGGCGGGAGCATGTATAGGAGTATGACGGGAAACACACCTGGAATGGGTTCATTCGGGTGTGTATCTTTTTATTTAAGGACGTATCATTTTGTTGTAGAGAGCCCAAAGGAATGGATACTTTACCTTAACTGAACATTTAGATACATTAACATCAGGTCAGGCAAAGGCAAAATATTAATCAGGAAAGGAGGAGTGATCTATGCAAAACCCGATATCTGCATCGATCTGGAAGCATCGTTATTTATATCTACTTGTTATACCGGGTACGCTTTACTTTATTATTTACCGGTATATCCCTTTGTTCGGATCTATCATCGCATTCCAGGATTACAATCCCTTTAAAGGCTTCATTCATAGTGAATGGGTAGGTCTGAGGCATTTCTACACAATTTTTGAGAATCAGGATGTATTACGTGTTTTGTTTAATACTCTGCAGCTCTCGTTTTTGCAAATTGTATTTGCTTTTCCAGCCCCAATATTACTTGCGCTTATGTTGAATGAAATCCGTAGTCAATTCGTGAAACGATGGATCCAGTCGATCATTTATTTACCTCATTTTCTCTCATGGGTTGTAATCGCAGGAATAGCTACGGTCTTTTTGAGAAGCGAGGGGTTAGTTAATCAGCTGCTTCACGCAGCTTTTAATACGGAACCTATCTACTTTTTGCAATCTCCGGTGTTTTTCAAGCCGCTGCTCATATTAGAGGTTATTTGGAAGGAAGCTGGCTGGGGCACTGTCGTTTTCCTGGCCGCCCTGGCCGGGGTCAATGCTGAATTATATGAAGCGGCAGTTGTAGACGGGGCAGGCCGCATGCGCAGAATATGGCATATCACCTTACCAGCAATCCGAAGCACAATTGTTATTTTGCTGATTCTAAGACTTGGCACTGTGCTGGATAGTGGTTTCGAGCAAGTATTTCTGATGCTGAATCCGTATGTGATGGAAGTGGGGAACGTGCTGGATACTTACGTGTATTACAAAGGTATTGTCCAGGCCGACTTCAGCTTTGGGACAGCGGTTGGATTGTTTAAATCCCTTGTCGGTCTTGTGCTCGTTGTGCTTGCCAATCGTTTGGCCAAACGTTTTAATGAAGAAGGGATTTATTGAGGGGGAAAAATCATGCAGCAGCGGACATGGGGAGAACGGATTGGCGAAAGCATCAATCTCCTCTTACTGATTTTCATTGCGTTCCTTATGTTTTTTCCCTTTTGGCACATTTTAGCGGTATCTTTCTCATCCTATGATCATTATTTGCAAAGTGAATTCATCCTGTGGCCGAAGACGTGGGTGGTTGATGCTTACGACTACATATTCAGCCATAGCCGATTTATTCGTGCGATCTGGGTGACAATAGGCGTTACAGTGCTGGGAACATTCTTGAGCTTGCTGTTTACAACTACGATGGCTTATGCGATGTCACGTACTTTTCCGGGGCAAAAAGCGATCATGATGATGGTTTTGTTTTCATTTCTTTTCAGTGCGGGGATGATTCCGACTTATTTGGTTGTCAGAGAGACGATGTTGATCAATACGATTTGGGCGCTAATCATTCCGGGAGTAATCAGTTCTTGGAATCTGATTGTGATGAGACAGTTTTTCCGGAGTATTCCAGAGGTGCTTCAGGAAGCAGCCCTTATCGATGGAGCCAATGATTTGACCGTGTTTTGGAAAGTGATTTTACCTCTATCCAAACCGGCCATGGCCACCTTCGGCTTGTTTTATGCTGTCGGCTACTGGAATGCGTATTTTAACGGTATTCTTTATTTGAACAAGTCGACTCTTTGGCCGATCCAGGTGCTGCTGCGTCAGATTGTTATTGTGGAGGATAAATCAGCTCTCATTAATGACAATATACTGGCTAGACCGCCCGCTGAGATGATTCAGATGGCTGCCATTTTAGTGGCTACAGTGCCGATTCTAGCTATATATCCGTTTATACAAAAACATTTTGCCAAGGGGGTGATGCTTGGATCTGTTAAGGGGTAGGGCTTGTAGGTTTTCAAACACACATTTTATTAGGGGAGGTTCTACACATGAAATCAAGAAGGATAGCAGTTGTTCTTCTACTGTGCTTGATGATCTTTACTGCAGCTTGCAGTAATAACACAACCAAGGGTACAGACACAGGAACGAACCCAACAGGGACAGCGGGAGGGACAAGTAAACCCGTAGTAAAGGAACCGATTGACATCAGCTTTATGAGCTTTATGGCGCTTGATGTTTTCCCGCCGTCTGAAGGAAGAGCCGTAGATATGATCAAGGAAAAGTTTCAAGCCAATATTAAATCGCAGTTCATCCCTGTAGCTGATTTTGGGGATAAGGTTTCTGTGTTGATCGCTTCAGGCGATGTTCCCGATGTCGTATCCTGGGGCGGGATGGAGTCCACCTTTATCAAATTTGCCAGACAGGGCGCATTCCTGCCCATAGATGATTACATAGACAAATATGAATCGCTGAAAGCAGTGCCAGAGCATGTGTGGGATCAGCTTAGAATTGATGGGAAAATCTACTCTATTCCAAGCTATGGCTCAAGCCATGTATTCACGATGATCATACGCCAGGATTGGCTCGATAATTTGAATTTGAAGATGCCAACCAACTACGAAGAATTGAAGCAAGTAGCCATTGCCTTTACGAAAAATGATCCGGATGGCAACAAGAAGAATGATACGCTTGGTTTCTCGGTATACAGCAACATAGGTCCTGAGGCGCGCGCTGGCGCTTACTGGTCACAGGCTTGGTACCATAAAGATGCGGATGGGCAGTATATTCCAGGCATTATCGGCCCGGGCCGCAAGGAAATCATAGAAATGTACGCGGATGCTTATGCACAGGGCGCAGTAACCAAAGATTTTGCAGTGGTGACGATCGATCAAGCCTACAAAGAATTTTACTCTGGAAAATCGGGCATTTTCCTTGGCACTCCAAGAGGGATGAGCGAACCGGATTACTTGGCACTGCTGAAAGCACAGCCTAAGGCGGTTGTAGCCTCCGTACCTTATTTCGTGGCTCCAGATGGCTCGCAGGGATCTGCATTAGGTCTGGGATACAATGGATTTACGGCCATTTCAGGGAAATTAAAGGATCAGCCCGAAAAAATCGAGAAAATTTTAGAAATTATGGATTTCGGCAGAAAGTGGATTCCAGTTCAGGATAGAACGCCGCAAAATGCTGACTTTGATTGGTTGTATGGTAATGAAGGCACAGGATATACGATGCAGAACGGAAAGGCGGTTTTACAGCCGGCTTATGAGAAAAATGCACCGTTCCATTACATGCTGCAAAGGCATGAGCCTTATACGCCTTGGGCGCCAAATGATGATGCCAACCAGTATTCAACCTCGCAGTATGATTCCAAGGAAATGCAGGAGTTTATCGCCAAAATCGAGGAGATGGAGAGAACGAGCAACAAAACGCCTTACGCCGACCCGTCTCGCGGTATTCTGACTGAAACGCAAGCGAAGAAAGGACTTGAACTTCAGGAGTTTATCATCGGCGAGCAGATTAAGATGATTTCCGGAGCACGGCCTATAACTGAATGGGATAAAATGGTCGATGAGTGGAAGTCACGGGGCGGTGCTGATTGGATTAAAGAGATGAACGCAGAAATTAAGGAACGTGAAGGTAAAAAATAAGCTAGAAAGGAAAATAACGATGATCATTGATTCGCATAATCACCCGTTCTATGGGCATATGAATGTGGAAAAAACATTGCAGAATATGGAGAAATGCCATATCGACCGAACCTGGATGCTTACGCTGGAGACACCTGCGGATGAGACCTGGCCAGGTTATTACAGCAGCTCATCCGGAAATGAATTTGCCGCTATGCCGTTTGCCAATTGCCTGCATTATGTGGAAAAGGCGCCTGAGAAGTTCGTTCTCGGCTACGCGCCTGATCCGCGCAGGCCCTATGCGCTCAGCAGATTGGAAGCAGCCATTGAAATGTACGGAGTGCGGATTTGCGGAGAAATCATGCTTAGGATGACCTATGATAATCCGGATGCGATCAGCATGTTTCGCTTTTGCGGAAAGCGGGGATTGCCGGTTATTGTAGAGGTCAATTACGGCATTGATGCTGTTGGTTCCCATGCACAGCCTGGCTATTGGTATGGCGGTGGGATTGAAGCTTTCGAGCGGATGGTGAGGCAGTGCCCGGATACGATTTTCCTTGGCCATGGGCCGGGCTTCTGGTCGCATATTTCCGGCGATGATCTGTACCAGAAACACAGTTACCCCAGTGGTGATGTCCTGCCCGGAGGCAAGGTAACGGAAATGATGCGCACCTATGACAACCTGTACTGTGATTTATCCGCCCGATCTGGCTATAATGCACTAACCCGGACTCCGGCCTTCGGCAAGGAATTTCTACTGGAGTTCCAGGATCGGGTGCTTTACGGCAGAGACGATTGGGATAACCGGCTTCAGGAATTTCTGAATGGCTCTGGATTATCACAAGAAGTGATTCATAAAATTTATGCAGGCAATTCCCTGAAGCTCGTCCCCCTGTAAGCAGCTTATAAGCTATTGGCAGGAAAAAAGAAAAAAGGAGCTGCTTGCTGCATGTCTTATGTATTTGCAATTATTGGCTGCCAGCATGGGCATATCAGCCGATTCATAACGGAGATGCTTCAAATGGGACATTCCTGCGCTGGTATCCATGATTCCGGAGATACAGCCTTGGCCCGCAGACTGGCGAGTGATTTTAATATTCCTTATGTTGAGGATGTTGAAGCTCTCCTAGTTCCGTCGGTAGATATAATAGGAAGTTCTGCTATTAACAGTGAAAAAATAAATATCATTGAGCTCTGTGAGCAGCACGGGAAACCGGTGATGGTGGATAAGCCTGCTGTCACCAGCAGAGCCGGACTCAGTCGCTTGGAGGCTGTTGTGCAGCGGGGGCGGATTCAGGTAGGCATGATGCTGACGGAACGATACCGCCCATCAGTCAATACATTAAAGCGGCGCCTCGATGAAGGAATGTTCGGGGACATTACGAGCATTGCGATCCGCAGGCCGCTGAAGCTGTTTCCCGGAGCCAGGGCTCCCTGGTTCTTCTCCAAGGAACAGAATGGCGGCATCCTTGTGGATCTGATGATTCATGATTTTGACCTGCTACGCTGGCTGAGTGGTGAAGAGATTTGTGATATGCACAGCTTAGCGGGCAAGCATGTTGTTCCGGAAAGCGTGGATTTCTATGATACTGCTCATGTTCAGTTGGTGCTGGGAGAGGGGATTATTGCCAGTCTGCATGCAGACTGGCTTGCCCCTGAACAGGGTTGGGCGGCAGATGGAAGAATATTCGTTACGGGGACGATGGGCTGCGCCGAAATACGACTGGCCGGTGATCCGGCGATTGCTGAAGAAGAGCTGTTGTTTACTGTAAGTGAAGGACAGCGGTATCAGCAGGAGGAGCTAGTGCCTTCGCAGTCGGGATTAAGCGAGGATTTTATCCGGCGAATTGAAGGAAGGCCCGCATTGCTTACTCAACAGGATATATTGGAAGCCTGCAAGGCCGTTATTGCTGCGGACGAAAATGCACACAGATGGAAGGCTAAATGGAAAGGGTGAAAGGTATGAGTTACACAGAGCAGCTGGCTATTAACGGAGGGCCCAAGGTTAGGAACAGACCGTTTCCTGACCGTGGTCTTCTGGGGGAAGAAGAGAAGGAGGCCGTCATTGCGTTATTCGATGAAGCGATTGCTACTGGAATCGCGATCGGTTATCTCGGTCCGGAGGAGGAAGCGTATTGCAGCGAATTTGCCTCTTTTATGGGAGGTGGTTACGCAGATGCGGTCAATTCAGGCACAACAGCGGTGTATGTGGCGCTGCGGGCGCTTGATCTCGAGCCATTCACGGAGGTCATCGTCAGTCCGATTACAGACCCGGGCGGCATGATGCCGATTGCGCTGCTAAATTGTATTCCGGTTATTGCTGACTCGGCTCCCGGCAAATACAATACGGATGCTGAGCAAATCGAGAAGCTGATTACTCCGTTAACAAGCGCAATATTGGTTGCGCATATTGGGGGAGAACCTCTTAATATCGAGGCTATTGTTGCTCTAGGGAAGAAATATGGGATTCCTGTGGTGGAGGATTGCGCTCAGGCTCATGGCGCTTCTATTAACGGCAAGCTTGTAGGCAGCTTTGGGGATATCGCAGCGTTCTCGACGATGTTCGGCAAGCATCACTGTACTGGCGGGCAGGGGGGCGTTGTGTTCACCCGACAGGAAGCGCTGTACTGGCGCGCCCGGCAGGCGTCTGACCGGGGCAAGCCATTCGGCTTGCCGGAGGGCTCCACGAATGCGATCGCTTCATTGAATTTTAATTTGAATGATTTGGCTGCAGCAATCGGCAGAGAGCAGTTGAAGAAGCTGCCGATTATTGTGCAGAAGCGTCGTGCCCTTGCAGCCAAGCTGTCCGAGCGCCTAAGCGGGCTGCAATCGATCATCATTCCGCCGCAAATAGAAGGCGCCGAGTCCTCTTATTGGTGGTGGCGACTGGAGGTGAATACAGAGCAGATCAGCTGTGACAAGGACACTTATTGCCGTGCATTAAGCGCTGAAGGGCTGCCGATTAATCCCTCGTACAGGGCGATGCCTCACTTGATGGATTGGTTTCAGCAGCAAAATGTGTTTGGCACAAGCGGCTACCCCTGGAAGGCCCCTGCATATAAAGGAAATGCGGACCGGGAATTCCAGTGCCCGAACGCGATGGCAGCAACAAGTGTTCAATTTAATTTGTACATCACGGAAAGCTGGGGAGAGCAGGAGATTGCCGACACCCTGGCAGCATTTGAGAAGGTAGATCTGGCTTATAAGAAGTAAAAGATCTGAAGGCAGGAACTGAAGGTAGTACATTTGAAAATCAGGAGGTAATGTCTTGAACAATCAGAGAATGAGAGTACGATGTACCAAGATCGTTTTATTTTTTCTTATTTTTGGTGTGTTTTTTGGCAATTATTCCGGGGTATCTTATGCGGAGGAAACAGAAGATGCCCCCCTTCTGTTTGATTTCTCGAAGATTGGGGTGGATGGCGCTGCCGGAACGCCCGCCGGCTGGGAGCTGGATGGCTTAACCACGGACTATCCCACGGTGACCGTATATGCAGCAGGCGGGCTCACCATCCATTCGGCTGCAGTGAATCAGGATAGCAGAAGCTTTAAGTTTAACGTTCCGGAAGCGGGCTTGTACCGAGTCAAGTTTCAAGGTCTTTTGTATATTGGAAATGGAATTGGGGAGCTAGCGGTAGATAATACGGTACTAGGTTCCTATGATTTCTATTCCGAGATCACACAGGCTGAACCCGAGCCGGCGGCGATGGGGAATCTTTATTTAGCTGCGGGGACACATACCCTGACAATAAAACTGATAGGCAAGAATGAGGATTCCACCTATTATTATATGATGCCTGTTCAAATGATCCTGGAAAATTTGGCGTCTGAGGTTAATTCCGTATCTTTAACGGCGGATTCCTCGACGCTGAAGGTCGCTGATTCACTTCAATTGCAACTGGCAGGCGTGCTAAGTGATAGCAGTACCGTAAATTTAAATGGTGCTGATATTGCTTATACGAGCTCTGACGACACTGTACTTGAAGTGGATGCAGCAGGCAAGGTGACCGCGCATTCGCGAGGTTCAGCCATCATTACAGCGGCCGTAACCTTAAACGGAGTTCAACACGAAGCGACGATCCCGTTGCGGGTTTTGAGCGGTGTGCCGCTTGTGTTTGATTTTTCAAAGCTTGGACTGGATGGAGCAGAGGGAACGCCCGCAGGCTGGAAGCTGCAAGGCTCGCTTCAGGATTATCCAACGGTCCGAATGTGGGAACAATACGGGATTACAATTCACTCAGCGGCAGTGAACCAGGACAGCAGGCTCTTTTATTTTCAAGTACCAGAAGCAGGCACCTATCAGATTAAGCTGAATGGAGCTTTAAGCAGTGGCAATGGAATCGGGGAAGTGAAAATAGATACCAGTGTGCTGGGGACCTATGATTTTTATTCGGCCGTCAGTCAGCTGGAACCGGAGCCCATAACGATGGGGAAGCTAAATCTAGCCGCCGGTACCCATACTTTGACCTTAACATTGGTAGGGAAAAATGAGGATTCTGGCTGGTACTATATGGCGCCTAATACGATGTTTCTGGAGGAGCTTGAACCCGAATTTACTTCTATATCGGTGTCCGCACCTGCTGCTGAGTTGATGGTTGATGATACGCTCCAACTGCAGCTTGCCGGTCAGCTCAGTGATGGCAGCGCGGCAAATTTGAGCGGGGCTGCGCTGGAATACGAGAGCTCTGACGAAGACGTGCTGACGGTCGATGCATTCGGTGTTGTGAAAGCGCATTCTCCAGGATGGGCGACGATTACGGCAGCAGCTACTTTAGGCGGTGTCCGGAAAGAAGCTTCACTGCGGCTGCTCGCGATGAGCGGGCTGCCTGATAGCGTGCAGCTTTCCCTCACGCAAACGGAACTGTTTCCCGGTCAAAAGTCGTTTGCCAAGCTGATTGGCTACACAGCAGAAGAAGCTCCTCTTGATTTGGCCGGACTGCCTGTTCAATTCAGCTGGTCTATCCCGGACCAGCAGGTAGCTTCAGTCAACAGCAAAGGAGTGATTACAGCAAAGAATGCCGGGACAGCTGTTCTTCGTGCCTGCATCACTTTGCTTGGAGAAACATTCGAGGCTGAAGTGGCCATTACGGTTTCGGATAAGCTAGCCGAACCACAGCCTATACCTGTGTTCACGGATTTATGGGGTGTGGCTGCACCTGCTACAGCTGCAGTTACGCTTGACGGCAGTCTGAATGAGACAGTCTGGCAGGCTGTGTATGGCTGGAGCGGTTTTGTTACAGCATACCGCAAGCAGGCAGCCAATCCGGATACTTCGGTGAAGCTAACTTATGACGAATCCCATCTGTATATCGGCGTTACCAGCCAAACCCTGGAGGACGACAACCTGCTCGCTTCCGACGGCATTGAACTGCTGCTTTCGCCAGGCGCTGATCCATCTGATACTTACAGTTTGTTAGTGATGCTTAAAGAAGATGCACATAAACAATTGGCAACGAATTACGATAGGTACGGTGGACCGCCAAAATCCATTGCAGGTGCGTCCGTCCAGACAGCTCAAGGTGAGAGTGCATGGACTGCCGAGGTGTCCATTCCTTGGCAATCGCTTGGCGTGCCAGGCATGCCGACAGGAAAAGAATGGGGACTGAACGTTATCCGTCATCGGATAGGGAACCCCTTATCCTCCTGGGCGCCAATCCGCCAATCTGAATACACTGACAACGAGAGCCCAAATCAATACGCGTTGTATGCTTCCGTAGCTGAACAGGGACGCATGGGGCGGGTGTACTTTGAGGATATTACAAGCTCTGCAGTCCCGGCTACTATGATGAATCCGTTAGTTCCATGGTACCCTGAGTCACTGTCGCTGACTTATAGCGGCTATACGGAGAAAAGCATTTCATTCTCAGCCTCAAATATCCCTTCAGGCGGCAATGAAATTGCGCTAAGCTTGCGTGCGCCTACCGGGGAGCATTATGCAATTACAGATGCTTCATGGACGGAGGATAATGGCCGCTATACCGGAACTTTTACCCATCCGGTGTTGGATAAGCCGGGCTTGTACCAGCTGGACATATTCGCTGAGGATGCTATGGAAGAGAAAACCCGCATGGCTATCGTCTGGTTCGACAGGGAGGATGTGATTGATGCGGGCGAGCAGAGCTCAGCCTGGCTGCCTGCTGCAGTACCACAGACTGAGGTACAGGCTGCGGAGCCGTCAGCAGAAGTCCAGCGCTTGCTTGCACTTATTCCTGATAAAGCAGGAAACTCGATCCTTGGATTGCCAACTAATCCGGATTTGCATCCTGTAGGACTGTATGATTGGGATCCTGCCCACCCGGACCAAATCGTCAGCAAGCAAGGGGGAATCGTGTTTCCCAATGCTTCGTTCCCTGAGAACAAGGTCTTGCAGGTTAAGAATGCCAAGGGCGAAATTATGGAATATCCGTACTACGAGGACAGTGAGGGAAAAAAATATTTTTTCTCCGCTTTTATCGATTTCAAGAAAAGAGAATATGTTCTGAAGCAGGCTCCGCTAATAGCGGCCCAAGACCCGCTTGGCGCAGCGCGTATATTAAATCAATTTACAGACATGTATGAAAAGTATGTGCCTATTTATGATCTGACGTGGAATTTTTATCCGTCCTCTCCCCAGTCAGGACCTCCGTATCCTCATTATGGTGGTGTGTGGAGCAGTTGGTTTTTCATGGATTTGGATGCGCTGAAAAGCTTGGCTAAAGCCTACGATATCGTGAAAAAGACGGATGCCTTTGATCTTTTGTCCCTCGAGCTCGGGGTAGATGTGCAGGAGAAAATCAAGGAACGGATGTTTAAGCCGTCCGTCGATTATATCCACTCCTTCACTATTTGGAATTCTAATATGGATTACATGATTTGGTCCGGGCTTATAGCTATCGGGAACGCAATCGATTATCCGGATTATGTGCATGAAGCGATCGAAAGAATCGAGGATTATGCTTCCAATCATTTTATGTTCGACGGCTTCTGGAAAGAGGTCACGGTTTCCTACCATATGCAGAGCTATGCAGGTCTGCGGGACAGTCTAAAAGCATTAGCGGGCTGGTCCGATCCTGATGGATATGTTTCGCAAAGAATAGGTGGGCGCTTGGATGCACTGGATTTGGCCACGGATTTCCCTTTTTTGCGCCAATCTGCAGACATCCAGAATCTGCTTGCTTATCCGGATGGGCAGCTGCTGCCAATCAACGACACATGGGCTTATGATATTTCAGATGCGCCGAATACGGCAGCAGGACCCACTTTGTTGTCGGCAGCCGGGGTGGCTCGCACGACGTTAGGAGCAGGAGCCGATCAATCCCAGCTCTATATGATGTTCGCCCCCAAATTCGGGCACAATCATTGGGATCCTCTGAATCTGACGCTTTATGCGCAGGGCCAGGAGCTGCTGCCTGATATCGGCTACACCCACACGAAATATGGGATGTGGACCCGGTCGACGATGGCGCACAACACTGTAGTGGTCGACAGCAAGGACATGCAGGCTGATAACCTCGGATTCCATGGCGCCGGTCAGTTGGAAGCTTTCGCTTCTGTGGATGAGGCTGTTCAAGTCATAAAGGCTAGCCAGGAGAATGGCTATCCGGGACTCAGCGAATATGACCGCGAGCCTTGGCATATCGCATTTCCGGGAAGCACGGAAGGTTATGTGCTCGATCTGTTTCGGGTAGAAGGCGGGAGCCGGCATGAATACACGCTGCATGGCGATGCCAACCACGATGCGGCATTCACGACTGCACTGCCGATGCAGCCCTACGGACCGTATCTCCTGCCAGCAGGCACGAATGTGAACCCGCCAGTGGATCAGAATGATACAGGTAGTGCGGACGGAGAGTATTACGGGTATATCTACGTCAATGATGTTAAGCGGACAGAGGTGCAGAACGGGCAATACCAACTGAACCTCTCGACTAAAGAGGATGGAGTGGAAGGTGCCGCTAAAGCGGGCTTGAACATTATCGGCTTAACGGATGCCGGCAGCAATGAGCTGTTCCTCGGTAAATCACCCTCCTTACGCATGACTAGAACGGACTATATCGATTCTAATGATGTAGCGGATCAGTACAGCATGCCGACAATGGTGCTGCGCCGTGAGGGGGTTGATCTGAAGAGCACCTTTATTACAGCACTGGAGCCTTATGCGGCGGGTGCTTCCTGGCAAATTGAACAGGTAGAAAGGCTGACACCGGACCAGTCTCAGGACGGCGATGTGGCAGTGGCCATTACTTACGGAACAACAACAGACATTATTCTCAGCTCCCCACAGCATGACCAGACGCCATTAATCGTCAATCAGATCAAGCTGGATGGCAAAATGGGTTTTGTCCGGATCGAGGCTGGTGTCGTTACGAAAATGGTTCTCCTGGATGGAACGAGTCTTACTTACGGGGATCAGGAGGTCAGCGGTCCAGGTGCTTCTATAGGCGTGATCGACGATGTGTATCGCAAAGCCGGCGGCAAGGCTTATGACGCTTTTGTCACTTCTGCGACTGTTCCTGTAGGGGCTGCAGGTCAGTATATAATCGTGAAACATCCAGATGGAACAACGGACGGGTACAAAATAAAGGATGTAATCGCCGAAAACGGGAAGTCCATCATTCGCCTTGAAAGTGAGCCGGGGTTTGCGATTTATCCGGACGGTTCCTCGGAGCTAAAGTTTTTCCCGGGTACCCGGTGGAAAGGAGAGCATTCATTCCGTATCGCCAATGTGGAGACCCAAATTCACCCGTATGTTCCTTATGTCAATGCCGTTAACATTCTTACAGGGCTGAGCCAATCAAACCCCTTGATGCTTGTGGAGGGCGAGTCCTTGCAGATTCAAGCAGCCGCGCACTACAGCAATATGACGGTGGCCGATGTGACCTATGAGGAAGCGGTTTGGCACAGCAGTGATACGAATATTGCTATTGTGGAGGATGGCCTTATTACAGCTGTCCAGCCGGGGCAAGCCGATATAACGGCTTCCTTTGGCGGCCAATCTGCCGTCTTAAAACTTATGGTGCTGGAGCAAAGCACTCTGACCTTTGTAGGTATGCAATCTCCAATGGTGGTTGGCGGTCAGCAGCAAGCATCGTTGTATGCGGCAGAAGAGCCCGGCGCAGCCAATGTTGCTGAATGGGCAGTCTACACCAGCAGCGATCCAGGTGTGGCTTCGGTAACGAGCGGCGGGCTTATAGCTGCTGCGAGTGCCGGTCAAACTGTAATTACAGCCACATATGGATCTTATCAGCCTGCTGTGTTTAACTTGACAGTCCGGGAGAAGGGGAGCAACGCGAGATTAAGCGATTTGCTGATCAACGGTGAAACTGTGGCCGGATTCGCTCCTGGGCAGGAGGAGTATACCTTGTATGTGCCAAACGGCACGCCGACAGCGCCTACTGCGACAGTCATAACTGAGGATGCACATGCTCTTTATCATGTCGATCCAGCGCCTTCTCTTCCCGGGACGACGAAAATTACAGTGACGGCAGAGGATGGTGTTACGTCGAAAATCTATAAGGTACATTTCGGTTACGAATCTTCGCAAGGTGGCAATAACGGAAATGGAAATGGAAATGGAAATGGAAATGGAAACGGAAATGGGAACGGTTCGGGGACCGGGGGTGGGTCCGAAGAACAGCAGCAGTCTGCCAAGGATAAGCTGCCAGCCGTCCAGACCATGCAAAGCATGAAGCCAGATATGGAGGGTACGGTCACCTGGTCTATGGAAAAAGCCCAGACGGAGCTGCTTCTTTCACGGAACGATCTTACCGATGCGAAGCGGTTGAAAGTGATTCAGGGAGCGGCTGTATTGCAAATTCCGCAAGCTGTAATCAAGGATATGCTGCGGCAATTGGATGAGTCCACAACTGCGGGAACACATGCAGATGACGCTGCCGGGATAGCCCTTACTTTTGCAGCAAGCTGGAAGGATGCGGATCAAAAGGCTTTCGCAACAGCAAGCGCTAAGGCCAAGGCCCTGTTGACAAGGGCGAGTTCAATTTACGATGTTCAAATAGCAGGCATGCCCGCAGGCAGCAAATTTGCGGCATCGCTTCAAATCCGTATAGAGGCTGATCCGCAGGCCGATCAGCAGTTGCTTGGTGTGTATCTTCTCAATGATGAAGGGGAACTCATATATATTGGCGGTAAGCTGAGCGGGGGGTGGATCGAGGCCTTGCTGCCAAGCCAAGGGAAAGTGGTGGTGCTGTCGTTTGATAGGACATTTACCGATGTTCCTGCAGTCCATTGGGCTTACAGGATGCTTAAGGAAATGGCGGCAAAGCACCTGATTGAAGGAATGAGTGACTCCGGGTACGCTCCTTCCCGTGGTGTTACAAGAACCGAGTTTACGACACTACTTGTGCGAGGGCTTGGTCTTGAGCCACAAGTACTTAAAGGACCCATACTTGAAGCACAAGTACTTGAAGCTCAGCAAGGCAACCGTTTTGCAGATGTTAAGCCTTCCGACTGGCACGCGGGCTATATCAACGCCGCCATAGAAGCCGGACTTGTCAGTGGCTTAGATGAAAACACATTTGGGCCGGATCGCACCCTTACACGTGAGGAAATGGCGGTTATGCTTGTTCGGGCCTACACTTTAAAGCAAGGCGAGCCCTCAACTTCGAATGGATCGGTGAGGTTTAGCGACCAGGACCAGGCAAGTGAATGGGCGCAAGCCTCAATGCAAACAGCTCTTGAACTAGGGTTGATCACAGGCAGAGGCAATCAGCTCTTTATGCCAAAAGGTGCAATGAACCGGGCGGAAAGCGCTCAGGCGATCTATAATTTAACGAAGCTGTTGACAGGTAGGAGTTAGGAGTCACCCTTAATATGCAAAGGATGCCAGCAGATGCTTGGCATCCTTTGTTTAAGGTTTAAGGTTTCATGTACGATAGGACGATACATTGAGTTTTGAAATTTTCTGAGCTATCTGCAAATGAAAGAAATAAAGACATCATCCTGCAACACTATTAATGGACCGGCGGGGACCTATCTTTCTAATATTGTAGATAAATCAGAAAAAATATTTGACGATACAGGGTACCTCCTTAACACTGCTGCTAAGTAACTTTTGCTTCCCTAACTACCCGGCAAACCTAATATACTTCCTTCGTCGCCAATTATTTACATATCGCATGTCTGATTCCAGAAGCCCCGCCTGTGAAAATGCCTGCCTTCTGTGCCTTCATAGCAAACCTCCCCTTCAGATCAGGTTGTATGTCCGTCATCCTTGCTCCCGTAGTGATAATTTAATGAAATCGAAAGAAGGACATCGGCCTTTATCAGAGAATGTTATAGGATATAGAGTTTAAGCTCGACCTGCATACCCAAATGAATGCTATATCGAATATAAGATTGGGTCTGACGAGGTCAGGCATAAATGCTGAAATCATCACATTTCAACACTTTTACATTTACGCACAGGAGGAACAAAATGGGGATTTATACAACTATTCATTTGGAGCCCACCACTTTTGGCAGGGATGAAGCCCTATTTGTGGAGCATGCATCACTTCAGGCATCGATTTTTCGCTATCGGTCGGGCGTTTGTGGAGTTAGACTGAAGAATGCTTCGGGGCAATTGGTCGTTCTGCCCTATCAGGGGCAGCAGATTTGGTCCATGGAATTCGCGGGTCAATCATTGACGATGAAATCTATGTTTGAGGAGCCTGTGCCTACACAGGACTATTTATCCACATATGGGGCATTTTTAATCCATTGTGGCATGCTGGGCATGGGAAATCCTGGACCTGGGGATACGCATCCTTTGCATGGGGAATTGCCAAACGCCCATTATCAGCAGGCATTTATACGGGCTGGCTCTGATGAGAAGGGCGCTTATCTGGAGGTTGGCGGCAGCTACAGACATGCTATGGCCTTCACTTACGATTATAAAGCAGAGCCATGGGTCCGCTTGTACGAGCATGCGACGACTGTTCAGATTAGTTTGCAGATAACCAATCTCAAATCAACTCCAATGGAGTATATGTATTTGGCTCACGTAAATTTCAAACCTGTGGATTACGGAAGGCTCGTGTATAGTGCACCTTGCAGTTCGGAGCAGGTGGAGATTTTCCCCGGGCCGATATCCGATGACAAGAAGCTTGAGTATGCCGCATTTATTGAGAAGATATCACAGAACCCGGCATTGATGGACGTCCTTGACCCTGAACATACACTTGATCCTGAGCTGCTGCTATTTTTCAAATACATTGGTGATCGAGATGGCTGGGCGCACAGCATCCACATACAGCCTGATGGCTATGCTGGTTATGTCAAGCATCGTCCTGAGCAGCTGGATAAAGTAGTGCGCTGGATCGTCAGGACCGAGGAAGAGGATGCGCTGGGAATGGCTTTACCGGCCACGGCAACACCAGGCGGCTATACGAACGAGAAGAAAAAGGGGAATATCCGGCTTCTTCCAGCCAAGAAAAGTGTTAGCTTTGAATTGGAAGCTGGACTTCTGTTGCCTGAACAGGCAGTTGCAATGGAGAAGCATATAACGGAGCTGCTTGCTGAACATTTAGCTAAATAAGCTGGAAGTATTTTGAAAAAATATTGTTTTTCTAGAGGGAGCATCATTACTGTTAGTAGTAGTGGCGCTTCCTTTTTTTGTAATTTATTTCACAAGAGGGAGGCAATGCAATGAAAGATCGATACGATAATATTGAAGATGTTTATGAAGCTCCAAATAGTCCTATAAAACAAGGCAGTCGTATAAGAATAGAAGTAGTTTGCAGTGAACCCATTGATGAAATTAGTGGAGAAATAGTGAGAGATCTACTGCGTCTTTGGACATTTCCCTATAATCGAAAATACATCAAACCTTTTAAACTTGAGAAATACGACCTAAGTGAGTTTTCCTTTGAGGCAATTCTAAAAATCCTAAAGAAAGAAGAAGAAATAGATGAATTAAAGTTATTTTGTGAGGACTTGTTGAAGTTTTTTAATTATGATCACATTTATATAAGCAAATGGACTGTTGATGTTATTTCTTAGATTACCAAATCATCTTGTGATAAACTATTAAAATAAATAATTGTTGGATCGCAGAATCATTAATTCCTGGAGTCATAGGAAGCATTGAGGAGGAGAACCATGTTATTGCCTAATGCCAGCTTTGGAGATTATCTGGCTAATATTCAAACCTCCATATTTACTTTGTCTTTTCAACAGGTTGGTACGAACTGGGCTCATTTTAATCAGAAACACGAGTTTAATCTGCTATACTATATCATCTCCGGTGATTGCCAAATCCAGGCAGATGATGTGCATTTGCAGCCCTCTGCGGGCGATCTTGTGCTTTTGCCTGCCGGTACGACGATTACGACGAGTTCGGATAAACCACATTTTTCCAAATACTACTGTCATTTTGCATCTACGATCGGGGAGACGCCACTGTTTGATTTGCTCAAGCTCTCTACCCTGGTCCACGCGGAGGATCAAGCCGCGACCCATCAGCAATTTGAGCAGCTGATGCATCATTCGCGGAACAGAACCGTCACCTCCATGCTGCACAGTAAGGCGATATTGCACCAGCTTCTTTGCAGCTATATCGATCAGAGTCCCATCTGCCTTCTACAAAACACCGACCAGTTTGAACCGATTCATACGGTCATTCAATATATCGAGCATCATCTTGCCGAAAGGCTGACTGTGGAGAAGCTTGCTGGTCTTATCCATCTGCATCCGAACTATTTCATACAAGTATTCAAGTCCATGATCGGCTGTCCGCCGATGCAATATATTACAAAGCTTAGATATGAGAGCGCATGCCTGCTGCTTTCAACGACTGCCCTGGGCTGCAATGAGATTGCCGGGAAAATCGGAATTGTACCTGAGTATTTCACCAAGTTTTTCAGGCATCATTCCGGCTTATCTCCTACAGCCTATCGTAAAAAGAACTGATTTATTTCCGGGTTTCCCTTACGAAATTCCATTTCATCTTTTACCTGTTTTCATTATGATTATTGATATTAGTATGAATAATTTAAATAGGATGGCGTTACCGCCAATTGGAGGAAATGAAGATGGCTAATTACAATCCGCTGCGTTTAGCGGTAATCGGAGGGAACCGTGGGTTTGCCTATACGGGAACCATGGATTTATTGAAGGAACAGATTGAATTGGTGGCTGTTTGTGATTTGGATGAAAGCGTTTTTGGCAAATGGAAAGAAAGGTATCCTGAAATCCGTACTAGCACCAGTTATGAACAAATACTTGATGATTCGACAATTGATGCCGTATTCATTGCAACACCTATGCTAATTCACGCCAAGCAATCTGTGCAAGCCATGAAAGCAGGCAAGCATGTTCTTTGCGAGGTATCGTCTGCACATACGGTAGAGGACTGCTGGGAGCTGGTCGAAACCGTCGAGCAAACTGGACGCGTCTATATGATGGCGGAAAATTTCTGCTATACCCGGATGAATATGATGATTCGCAATATGTCCGAGAAGGGCATGTTTGGAGAAATCACACATGCAGAATGCGGCTATATTCATGACGTGCGCACAGCAACCAATAAGCCCGATGGGAACTTGCTATGGCGTGGTGAGATGCTGCGGGATTACAACGGCATTAATTACCCTACTCATTCGTTGGGGCCGATTGCCCAGTGGATTGGCATTAATCAGCTAGGAGGAGACTCATTCGATTATATAACTACGGTTGTATCAAAGCCGGCTTCCCAGTGTGATTACTTCGCGGAGTTGTTCGGCAAGGATCATCCGGGAGCTAAACCTGAATTCTGGAAACAGGGCGATTCCGCTTTAGCCTTGATCCGGACGAAGAAGGGGGCCGTTATTTACATGCGTAACGACTTCTCCTCTCCGCGTCCTTTCAACTACAAGCATCACGCACTACAAGGCACCAAAGGCTCACTTATTCCACCAAGACATGAAGGTGAAGAGCCACTGGTCTGGTTCAATAGCCGTTCTTCCGAAAAATCCTATCATGGTACGGTCACTTGGACCCCGGCATGGGACTATGTTGATGAATTCGAGCATCCTTGGTGGCAGCGTTCGCGCCAGCAAGCAGAACAGGCGGCCGCTTTCGGAGATTACTTCATTATGGAAGAGTTCGCTGCTGCGATCCGTGAAGGGCGTTCCCCGGAGATGGATGTGTATGACTCCGTGGCGATCAGCAGTGTATTCCCTCTCTCGGTTGCATCTGCAGCGGCCAATGGCCAGCCGGTCTCTTTCCCCGACTTCGCGCGCAATAAATTCAAAGCTGTAAAAGGCGGTGCAGGGAAATGAAGTGGGGCATAAGCTCGAACAGTCTTGGCCAGGCTCTGGCTGCGGGGCAAATGACACTGCTGGATATGGTGGAATGGACCAAGGAGGCAGGAGGCGAGCATATTGAAATCGTGCCCAGCGGTTATAAGCTGACCGATACACCTGGGCAGGTGCAGGCCTTAAGACGCAAGGCGGAAGAGGTTGGCATCGATATATCCAATTACACAGTAGCCGCCAACTTCGTCCAGCCGGATGAGGCAGCATGGGAACAGGAGATCCTGCGGGTCAAGGGTGAGGTGGACGTCGCAGCCGAGCTTGGTGTGAAGCTGATGCGCCATGATGTGGCATGGAGACCACCTGGTGAATGCTCGATTGTCCAATTTCAGGAAGATCTGCCAAAGCTGGCGGAGGCGTGCCGGCGAATAGCCGATTATGCGGCTCAGTTCGGAATTACAACGAGCGTAGAAAATCACGGCTATTACATGCAAGCGAGCGAGCGCATCGAAAGCCTGATTCACGCCGTTGAACGCTCTAACTTTAGAACTACAATGGATACCGGGAATTTTATTTGTGTGGATGAAAGTCCGGTGAAGGGTGTCCGCAATAATATTCAGCTCGCCTCTATGATCCATCTGAAGGATTTCTACATTCGCTCCCGGCACCGCAATCCGGGAGCGGGTTTCTTCTTCCAAACGTCAGGAGGCAACTATTTGCGCGGAGCGATTGTCGGTCAAGGGGACATCGATATACCGGAAATTCTCGGCATCATCAAAGCCTCAGGCTATGACGGATACATCTCCATCGAATTTGAAGGCATTGAGGACTGCCGCACCGGGGTGAAAGCCAGCCTGGATAACGTGAAGCAGATATGGAACGATTTATGAGGAGCGCAGCATTGGAAGGGAAAATCGCTTTGATTACGGGGGGATCGCTTGGCATAGGCCGGGCGATTGCCCAGCGGTTTGCCTGGGAAGGCGCCAAGGTGGCGATATCCGGACGCGGATCTGCGGCCTTGGAAGAAGCGGCGTCTTTCATCCGGGAGCAGGGCGGTGAGGTGCTGATCTTGGAGTCGGATGTGCAGGATCAGGTGCAGGTACATCGCATGGTTGATGATGTGTTGCATAAATGGGGAAGCATCGATGTACTTGTCCATAATGCTGGTATCAACAATCCAACTCCGTTTCTAGACATTTCAGAAGCAGAATGGGACCGCCATATTAACATCAACCTGAAGGGAGCTTTCCTTGTCTCGCAGCGAGTATGCCGGGAGATGGTCAAGCGAAAGCAGCAAGGCGCTGTCATCCTGATGTCAAGTGTTAACGGGCTGGCTGCGGAGGCGGACCTGGCGCACTATAACACGTCCAAGGGCGGGATGAATCTCTTGGCGATGTCGATGGCGCTTGAGCTGGCCCCGCTTGGCATTCGAGTAAATGCCCTCTGTCCAGGTTTTATCGAGACGAGGCTGACCAAGCCAGTAATCGATAATAAACAAGCGATCAACGATTATTTAAAAAGTATTCCTATGGGCAGGGTCGGACAGCCGGAAGAAATAGCCGATGCCGCCGTATTCCTGGCAAGTGAGCAGTCACGTTACATAACCGGCCATTGTCTGGTCGTCGATGGCGGGCAAATCATTAAGCTGTCGTAGTTGATATTAGTAAATGATTTGTAAATGTGCGGGTTTGCAAATGTAAAAACAGATATAACTCGAATGGGAGGGGTTTACTATGAACATATTGGCCATCGGGGCGCACCCGGATGATATCGAAATTTCCTGCGCCGGTACGCTGGCAAAGCTGGTTCAGGCAGGGCATAATGTGGTCATTTGCCACGTAAGTGACGGAGATAAAGGGCATTATGAGGTACCGGCAGAAGAATTAATCCGCATTCGGAAACAGGAGGCTCAGCA
Source organism: Paenibacillus eucommiae (assembly GCF_017874215.1). GTDB lineage: Bacteria > Bacillota > Bacilli > Paenibacillales > NBRC-103111 > Paenibacillus_AI > Paenibacillus_AI eucommiae. The sequence goes on along the minus strand of NZ_JAGGLB010000001.1, from coordinate 313,571 downwards.
ATCCGGGGCGATAATCGGCTGTAAAGTCATCTCGCTTGGGATGAGGGACGGCAAAATTCTCGCTGACAATGAAGAGAACCGGACACGTTTTATCGATTTAATCTGCTTGGTGCAGCCGGATATGGTGATTACGCATGCTCCGAACGATTATATGCCGGACCATGTTGCTGTGAACCGGCTTGTTTTTGACACCACGTTTCTTGCAACTCTGCCTGAAGCCTCCAAGCATCATCCTATTGCCAGCAAGGTGCCATCTTTATTTTATATGGATAACCTTTCGGGTATCGATTTTCAGCCAACCATGTATGTCGATATTACGGATACTTTTCCAACCAAAGCGGAAATGCTGAAGCAGCATGAGAGTCAGCTGGTGTGGCTGAAAGAGCATGATAATGTGGATGTACTGGATTTAATGGAAACGTTAAGCAAATTTCGGGGCGTTCAAGCCGGATGCAAGTATGCCGAAGGATTTATTCAGCATATGGCGTGGACCCGTCCGAATGCGGTGAGGTTTCCTGTATAACCCATTCATGGTATAGAAGGCTTGAATTCAAAAAAATCCGTAGAAGGAGAGATGAGAAATGACAGTAAAATTTGCGATTGTAGGAACAGGCTGGGTAGCGGGAGAGTATTTGAAAGCGATTCATGCACGAGAGGATGCAGAGGTCCATGCTATTGTCTCCAAAGATGCGAATCGTGTGCAGCCCAGGCTGGCTGGCTTAGGTATCGAAGCACGCATATATCCAACCTTTGATGAGATGATTAAAGATCCGCAGGTGGATGCCGTCGTGCTCTGCTCGACCCCGGATATCCGCCCTCAGCAAGCGGCGATTGCTGCCCAGCATGGCAAGCATCTGATTATCGAAAAACCGATGGCCATGGATCGGGAAGGTCTTGAGATCATGGCAAGCGCGATCAGTAAAAATCCGGTCAAAACCGTAGTCAGCTTCGTACTGCGCTGGAATCCGATGTTCGAAACGACCAAAGCGCTTATCAATGATGATGCTCTTGGAAGGGTTTACATGGCTCAGGTCGATTACTGGCATCACATCGGCCCTCATTATGTTCAATATAAATGGAGTAAAACGAAGGCACTCGGCGGCAGCAGCATTCTCTCCGCGGGCTGTCATGCGGTAGATGCGGTGCGCTACTTTGCCGGCGATATCACGGAAGTAACGGCGTACAGCTGCAGAACCTGGGCGGATTCGGATTATGAGTTTGACCCGAATGCAATCGCGATTTTCAAATTGAAAAATGGCGGGTTAGGGAAGGTTTCATCCTCTGTGGAATGTAAAACGCCATATAAATTTAATGTGAACCTGCTTGGTGAAAAAGGCGCGATTATGGACAATAAAGTGTATAGCCATAAGCTTCCGGGACAAACGGATTACACGGCGATCCCGACCATCTTGCCGGACAGCGGAGATGTGTCCCATCATCCCTTTGCCCAGGAGCTGGCCGATTTCATGCAGGCGGTTCAGAACAATTCGACAACCCGCTGTGACTTTTTCGATGCCTACAAATCGATGGAAGTAAGCTTTGCTATTGATGAATCCATTGCTTCAGGACAAAAAGTGAAGATTGGTTCCGAGTAACGATGTGAGCTATTAGAATAGAGAATACAATAATTCAAAGTAATCATACAAGGACAGATACAAGCTTGCACTTTTGCAGGTTTGTATCTGTCCATTTTGCTTTTGCAGCGACCTCAAGTCTATAGGTGTGACTGCAACTTCAGACGTAGGACTGTAAATGTATACTGTACATTTTGCAGCCTCCTGTAATGATTGCACGAAGCGGATGTTTCCTTTACATATTTCCAATTTTCAGAGTATAGTGGATACCATATTTCTCATATTTCTTTATTTATCGAGGTGGCTTATGAAGTTTTTCAAAGAATCTTTCTTTTATCGAAAAAAGTATTATCTTCGTATCGTGCTCTCCATTAGTTTGGTGACAGTTCTTCTAGTAGGCGCTTTAACCTTCGCTTTATATGTATACGGCAAAAAAACCATATCTCGAATAGAATCACAAAGCAATATACAAGTTTTAAATCAAGTGCGGTTTAATTTTGAATTAATGGACTCAACCGTGAAGAATGTTGCTAAATATTTGTTCGTTAACCCTGACACTACCGCATTACTGAATTCTACAGGCAATCTGGACTATGACGATAGTTATAACCGTTTGAATCGGGTGACAAGCTCCGTTATTGCTTCGAATTCGTTTATCCATTCCATTGGGTTTTATAATGAATATCAAAGCCAATATTATTATGCTGGCATACAAATGTATTACGATGATGCGGGATTCAAGCAAATGATTGCCGAATATCCGAAGATCCCGCGCATGAAACCGATTTTCCGCTTAATTGATCATACATTCGGAGATAAAAAGGTGAATGAGACGATCATCACTTACTTGCTCTACCAAGCATCTGGCGATCCTGCGAAGATTGACTCCGCTGTAGCCATTAACGTAAATGCTAATTGGATTAGAGATAACATCAATTTACTCAATATGGTTAATCATAAAATTGGTGAGAGCGTTTATATATATAGCGACACTAGCGGCTTTCTGGATAGCAGTGAGTCTGATGAGAGTTTGCGTAAGTCGTTGCTCGTCGCTTATGGCCGCGAAACTAAAAAGGATCAGGATGATTTAGGGTCCTTTGAGCAAAAGCTGAATAAGCAAGATTATGTTATCACCTACTTACATTTGAAGGATCAAGGGCTGACCATTTTTAAAATACGCCCTAGCGCTGTGGTCTACCAATCTCTTCATACCTTAGGTATCTTCTTATGGATCATTTTTATTATCTTTACTTTAGTGGCGTTATTCTTTTCAATCCTGATATCGGGCATTGTTTACAATCCAATCGAGAAATTGGTTCGGCAAGTAACGGGCATATCCAACAAAAGTCAGGGCAACGATGAAATTTTATTTCTCAGCAGTAACTATGATGAATCCATAAACACTCTGAAGAAATATGATGCTGAAAAACAGAACTATCATTCTGTGATGAAAAAGTATTTTATTAAAAACATGTTATCAGGGGAAGGGTTGTCTTCCAGAGAGCTTTTCGAAAAAACATGCCAAGCATATACAGTGAATTTTCTTTATGATGGAGCCTATTGCCTTTGCCTCGTTCAAATTGACGAATATGATCGCTTCCAGCAGAGCTATAACCAGAATGACCGGAATTTATTTAAATATGCTCTCTTAAATGTTTTTACCGAATCATATGCAGAGGTAGGTCAGGCTGAAGGTGCTGATATGTACGATGACAACATTGTGTTGATTCTTCCGTATGGCAGTCTTGAAACGGGCGGGCCAGGAACGTTGGAGGACGAGGTACACAAGGCACAGTATTTCATGCAGAAATATTACAAGCTATCCGTTACTGTTTCCATTAGTGATATTGTTCACGGTGTCAAGAATATCCCAGGAGCTTACAAGTCGCTGCTTAACGATGCATCCTATCGCTTTTTCTTCGGGCATGGCAGTTTCATTACACCCAAACTTTTGAAAACAAACAAAGAAAGCCGAAAGACTTCTTACTCTCAAAAGCTTGAAACTGCTTTGCTTGATCACATACATACAGGCAATATGTCTGGCATACAGCATTCATTAAGCTTGATCCAAGCCGAACTTAAGGATATAAGCTATGAGAATATGATGTTATCTTTCATGCATGTTCTAAACGCCATAAGGAGTACATTGATTCAAAATGGAAAGATGAACTATCAGGAAGTCGGATATGATATCTTAGAAATGTTACGATCGTTAGGAAGTTATGAAACGCTGGAAGAGTGCTTTGAAAAACTAATTTCCATTTTAAGTCCGATAGAGAATGGCAGTAAAAATGATGAACCTTCCAATCAAAGCATTGTGTTGGAAATCGCATATAACATGATTCAATTGACATATACGGAAAGCACGCTTAGTGCGGATCTTATCGCCACTAAATTAAATCTTCACCCTCGACGGCTTGCAAAAATCTTTAAGGATGGAACGGGGATGTCTATAGCCGATTACATCAATGAAGTCCGGATGAAGGAAGCGGCAGCTTTACTCGAAAATTCCAAAATGAATGTGTACGATATCATTTTCCGGGTGGGCTATGAGAATGAGTCCTATTTTTACAAAATGTTTAAAAGTCGCTATGGAGTAACACCTAAGGAATATGCTAACAAATTTCGAGATGATGGAGTTTGACCTGTAAAAAGTGTATCCTTTAACAGGGCTGGAGTCCACAGGAGTAACAGACGCGGGGAGAAATGGGGGCACGGTGTGACACCGGAGGGGGGCGGTACAGGGCGGTAAAGTGTGACGCAAGATGGGCCAGATTTGGAAGATGAGTCGGGCTTTAGGGAGGTTGAAAGAGCAATCCCGTAGCAGATGTAGCAAATGTAGCAGCCCGTCTCCCCCGAATGGAGCGTGTGCTTGACTTAACGATGTTTTTCATCGTTAAAGTAAGGATGTGGAAGGGAACTGATGTTTTAACGATGAAAAACATCGTTAAAGTAGCAGATTCTGCTCAGTTGCTCACATTGGCGCGGGGTGGCGGGCACTCTTCATCCCTAGAGCCTGCAACTGCCAGGAAATCCCCTCTAACCTATTGTCCGTTTGAGCTTGGTGTTCGTGCGATTCGTACGATTGTAGCTAAAGAGAGGGAAAGGCTGTGGGCGGAAGAGCGGTAGCGTCCGCCTTTAAAGATTTGTTCCTACCTCCTCATCTCTACCATTCAAGGGAACAAATCTTTAACAGCGGCTGGAGCCCACAGCCATTCCCTCCGTCATGCACCAACGCCATGAACACACACATCAAAGGACGCCACGAGGTGTCTTTCATAACTAAAATGCAGTTATTACAGGGAAATGCAAAAGTTGCAGTATAAATGTACAGTTCCGATTCTGAAGTTGCAGTTCCATCTTTTCGATATAACCAGCATAATAAAAATATCACTAGAAGGACAGCAGTGGCAAAGCTAAGCATGAGAAAAAAAGAAATCGGTTACTTAGTAAAAATTTTGCACAGCTATGAAATTGAGATGACGACGATTGACAATCTGGAGGAAGATAAAATGTGATGATTCACCAGGTTGCGGCGTTGGAGTACATGACGATGACTAGTGTTTATTTCTGTCATTGTATGATTATAGAAAACGTGGATGGAGTGGTCATTTATGATAGAACTGCTTCTGATTGTTGACGACAAAAATGACGTAAAAGCAAGCTCGGCTGATTTAGTAGACTGGGACTGGTCCGCGCATTCTTTGATAGCTAAACAGCAAAACCGTTTTGCCGTTTATGCAAACGCCGGAAACTTCGAATACTTAAGTCGCTTATTCTCGGAAATCATGGACATGATCGCGCGTTCGCGGATGAGCTTGAAATCCGTTCATAATATCACGATCGATTTATTTTCAGTCATTAGTCACTTGTTAAAAGAAATGGATACCGGTATATATACGGTTACCAACGGTCATTTTTCTTATGACACTATTCTGAATATGAAATCATTACAGGAAATTCATACTTGGGGACAAACGATAATTAGCGATCTAGTGAGTTTTTTTGAAAGCTACAGGCTGAATTCAGCTTCAATCGTTATCAAAAAAGCAAAAGAATATATTCTGGAGCAATATAGCGATGATATTTCGCTTGAACAAGTCGCGGAGCATATCTTTTTGAACCCGGTTTATTTCGGTCGGCTCTTCAAGAAACAAACAGGATGCACATTCACTGATTATTTAATACAAGTGCGCATGAAAAAAGCGATGGAACTTCTTCAAAAACCACAATACAAAGTTTACGAGATTGCTCCGCTCATCGGATACAAGAATACCAAGTATTTTATAAAAATATTTAAGCTGTTTGTTGGCTGCACGCCTACCCAATACAGAGAAAAATTGAGATGAGTGTGGTCATGTATTTGCTCTTGGAATTGACCGCGCTTACAAGTGAATGCCCATATAGATTTGGTATTGATAAGTAAGGAAGATGCAGGTACTGCTTCAGTGTAAAGGTACTGCTTCATTGTAAGGTACTGCTCCATAGTAAAGGTGGTGATACAAAGTATTTGGAGCTATGGCAGGTTGCAAGCAGTTCAGTTGGTTTTGGCTTTGAGCAAGGGGTTAGGCAGTAACTAATTTTAAAAGGAGGAGATTTTTGTGAAGAGGAATACATATTTTTTGGGGATAAAGAAAATGGTTATGCTTAGTACATTGTTAATAATGGCATTAGTGACGGCAGCTTGTGGGGGAGATACGGCAAGTCCAAGCCCATCAGCGTCTAGTGGGTCTACTCCAGCAGCAGAAGTAAAGAATGATACTACTCCTGCACCAGATGACAGCAAACATGAGCCGGTAAAATTAAGATTCTTGTGGGCGATTCCGCCAGATAACGAGAATTTCACCAAAATATTGAATGCTTTCACTGCGAAATATCCTTGGATCACTGTTGAGACTATTTATGGACAAGGACCAAAAACGCTCCAAGAATATATTGCCGCTGGTGAGCCCATTGATATATTCTGGAACCCTACAATGTGGGAGGTTTTATCGCAGAACTATGTGGAAGACTTGACTCCATTTATAGAAAAGGATGCTGATTTCAAAGCGTATCCATTCAAACCAGGCATTCTTGAAACGTTCCAAAGCCATGGCAAACAATATGGTTTATCACGAGGGAATGACCTGCATATGATCTTTTATAATAAAGATTTATTGAAGCAATACGGTATGGAAGCTCCGAAGAATGATTGGACTTATGAGGATATGAAAGCTATGGCTAAAAAGGCGACTAGTGTAGCTGACAGGCATTATGGTTTTTCAAACTTTAGCTGGTGGTTCAGCTTCGTTCCGATGACTATGGCGGTTGCCAATGGCCACGCTCCGAATTTGTTCGGATTAACGGAAGACTTAAGCAAATCAACATTGGATGGAACTAACCCGGATCTGCTGAATGATTTCCAGTGGTATCAAGACCTGATGACAAAAGACGGTTCGTTGTTAAATGACAAAGGCCTTAAGGATGCTGGACTTTCAGGTGATTTATGGTCTTCAGGGCAAGCTTTATTTCAATCTATTGTAACTCCAGTCATTCCAGGCTACAATGCCAGCTTGAAATTTGATTGGGATGTTGCGCCTGCACCTAAAGGTACTGCCAAGCAAGTAAGCTTTGCCTGGAATAGCGGAATGTTCATGGGAAAAGCCAGCAAGCATAAAGAAGAAGCTTGGAAATTAATGAGCTTCTGGGCAGCTTCAAAGGAAGGCCAAAAGATTTTGTATGATATTGGAGGGTCCTTCCCTAACACGGACGATGCAGAGCTGGTAGCTTATTTCAACAATGTTGAAGCTTATTCCAAATTAAATAAAGAGGCTATGAACTACGCGCAGAAGAATGTCCTCTATGATCCAACTTACGGTATGGTCGGTGGAAATTTCATTGATCGTGCTGTGCAAGACTTTGGAAATAAAGGCTATCAGGACGAAATAAGTGCATTCGATTACTTCCCGGCTGCTATTCAACAAGCAAATGCCAGCATTGCAGAAGCGCAAATTCTAGATGAGAAAATTTCCAAAGCTGCAGACAAGTAAATAAATAACGAATCAAGCTTTATGGTGTTCATCCGAAGTTCCAGGGCTCCTGGGGGGTTCCTGGGACTTTGGTTTTTCGTATGGCAAGGGAAATAATATCATTTACTAGTGGATAGGGGCACTGAAAATGGGGAATGTAACATTTCAGCACGTTTCGAAACGGTATGCGGGTGAAAAGCGAAAGTCGGTTAATGACTTTAGTCTGAAGGTAGAGGAAGGCGAATTTCTAGTGCTTGTAGGGCCTTCTGGCTGTGGGAAATCTACATTATTACGCATGCTGGCGGGGCTAGAGGATATAACAGAAGGAGAAATTTACATCGGGGATAAGCTGGTTAATTATGTCTCATCCAAAGATCGCAACATCTCGATGGTTTTCCAGAATTATGCCCTCTATCCTCATATGAGTGTGTACGAAAACATTGCTTTCGGATTGCGTTTACGCAAAATGGCAAAAGCAGACATACATGAACGTGTGACACGTGCCGCGAAAATTCTTGAAATTGAATCACATTTGTCGAAGCAGCCGAAGCAAATGTCTGGCGGTCAACGCCAGCGGGTAGCGCTAGGCCGAGCGATTGTGCGTGAGCCTGCTGTATTCCTGTTCGACGAGCCGCTATCCAACCTGGATGCCAAGCTGCGCGTACAGATGCGTGAAGAGATCGGTAAGCTATATCGCCGATTGAAGACAACTATGATTTATGTTACACATGATCAAATCGAAGCCATGACGATGGGGACACGGATCGTTGTAATGAAAGAAGGTTTGGTGCAGCAGGTGGCTACACCTGAAATGATCTATACAAGACCAGCGAATATGTTCGTTGCTGGATTTATCGGATCGCCTCCCATGAATTTTATGCACGGCAAGTTTGTATCGATGGACGGAGCCAGTTTTTTTGAAACGAAAAGATATTCGCTGCTTATACCGGAAGAAAGAGCAAAGCCGCTGATTAAGGCCGGTTACGAAGGCAAAGTGATTGTGATGGGTGTGCGTGCCGAGGATGCGATATACAAAAAGGAAGAACTGTCACTCGAAGCTTTCATTTCAACGCAATTTGAAGCAGTAATTGAAATGAGAGAGTTATTAGGTTCCGACGTGTACTTATATCTATACAACAAAGAGCAAAGACTCGTTATTCGTGTGGATCCGCGTGCCCGATTTGAGGAAGGGAAAACGATTCAAGTTGGATTGGATATGAATCGGGCTCATTTCTTTGATAAAGCAACGGAGGAGCTAATATGTTGAAAGCGATTAAGAGGCTGGCACTCCTGCTGATCTTATGTATGTTGTTTACCTTATCCTTCTCTTCTCTGCCTAGACTCTATATGGAAAAGGAAAATACACCTACAGTACAAACAACTGTACCTGTAAACGGTGAAGTTACCTATTCGGTGTGGAGAGCAACGATTGGGGCGGAAATGGCTGATGCAAGCGCACTTTCCAAGCCTCTTGTCATCCCTTCTTCAGACTATAGCGCTTTATCTGACACAGCCGGGTTTGAGGATAAGGGAACTGAGGGCTTGCTGTGGAAAGATGGAGAAAGCTGGATTGAATATCAGGTAGATGTGCCAGAAGACGGTTTATATCATTTAGGTCTCGTCTATGATTCGGTTCATTCAAATGGAATGGATATATCGCGCGGCGTACAAATCGATGGAGTGCTGCCCTATAAAGAAGCCCGGCATGTACAGCTTAAACGTGTATACAAGCATGCTAATTTTCCACCTGAGCGTGATGATTTTAATAATGATATAAGACCTGCGTCTGTCGAAGTGCCTGGCTGGAAAAGCGAGCTGCTAAGTGATTTTACAGCAGATGCTAGACCACTGAAGTGGCTTTTAACCAAAGGAGTGCACACGATTCGTTTGTTAGGGGATCGAGAGTCGATCATGCTTAAAGAGCTTTTTGTTCAAGCTCCAATCGAGCTGCCCAGCTATGCTGAGGCTTCGGCAGGGTACTCGCAAGCGGATGCTAATGGGGATTGGATTCAAATTTATGAAGCAGAAAAGGTCGATACGAAATCCAATACCTCCTTACAGCTGCAATCCAATAATGACGCACTGATTTCACCTTCAACGGATGGGTTAGTCCGCTATAACGCCATAGGTGGGGATGGATTTCGATTCGGGGGTCAGTGGTTAGAATGGGAGTTTGAGGTGCCCAAAGATGGGCGCTATCAAATAGGATTCAAATTTTTGCAGAAATTTTTGAACAACTCTTATGCATTTCGGACGATGACAATTGATGGGGATCCCTTATTTCAAGAAATGCAAACGGTTCGCTTTCCTTACGATCCTTCATGGAAATGGCAGGGATTAACCTTATCAGACCAGACTAATCAGCCACTGTTGTTTCAATTAAAAGCAGGCAAGCATCATCTTCGTATGACTGTTAATTCAGCTCCTATCAAGCCTGTATATGAAGGGCTGCTGCGAAATTTAAGTCAAATTTCGCAATTGAATCAGGAAATCCGCCGTATTACGGGTAATTATGATAAATCATCCGGATCGGGAGGCAATGTTGATTTAAACCGCGATTGGGATCTGGAAACGTATATTCCGGATCTGGGGCAGCGGCTTCAGATGATGATAGATGATATGAATCAATTGGCGGATGAGCTTTCCGGCATTACAACCGGACGAAGCGATACAGAGAATGCCTTCCGTTCAGGAGCAGAAGATTTGGAATATCTTAAAAAGCATATCAAGCAAATTCCGAATAGGTTGAATACGTTTGAAGCGATGCAGAATAACCTGGCCGTATGGGCGAATGTGCTGCTGGAACAGCCGCTTATGCTTGACTATTTCTGGGTTGCAGAGCCGGGAGCGGATTCTCCGAAGATAAGGGCGAATCTTTGGGACAGTATCAGCAAATTTACAACCGATTTCTCTCATTCATTTACGATCGATTATGAGTTTCGTCGGAAGAATCCTGAAGCGATTGATATTTGGGTAAACCGCGGGCGGGACTACGCCAACCTGATTCAGCAATTGGCTGATGAAACCTTCACGCCGAAAACAGGTATTCCGGTAAACGTCAATATTGTCCCGGATGCGCAGATGTTCATTCTTGGCAATATCTCAGGCTTGCAGCCAGATGTCGCGCTTGGGGTAGATGGGGCTATGCCTATCGATTTCGCTACAAGGGGAGCCTTGGTTGATCTATCCCAATTTCCTGATTATAAGGAAGTGGCCCGGCAGTTTCATCCTGGGGCGCTCCGTACCTTCCACTATGACAGTAAGGATTATGCGCTGCCAGAAACGCAAGGCTTTAACGTGATGATGTATAGAAGCGACATTCTAGGCAGCTTGGGGGTAGAGCCACCTGAAACCTGGGCTGACTTAGTGAAAATATTGCCCTCGTTACAGCAAAATGGGTACAATTTCTTCATTCAGCCTGGCGATTATCAAACGTTTATTTATCAAAACGGCGGCGAGCTTTATGCTGGCAATGGCTTGAAATCCGGACTTGACAGCGAAGCAGCCTATAAAGGCTTCCAGCAGTGGACCGATATGTTTTCGTTATATCAATTGCCTAAAGAAGTGCCAAGCTTTTACAGCCACTTTCGTCTGGGAGATATTCCAATAGGGATTATTGATTTCAATACGTATTTACAAATATCTTTTGCGGCACCAGAGCTTGTGGATCGGTGGAAAATTGTTCCCATACCGGGTAATAAACAGGAAGATGGGACGATTGTCCGTTGGTCGGGTGGTCCCTTGCAGGCTGGTGTGATATTCAATAAATCAGACAAGCAGGATGAAAGCTGGACATTCTTGAAATGGTGGACTTCAGCTGAAACCCAGTCGCAATTCGGTAATGATATAGAAGCGCTCAACGGTCCTGAATTCCGTTGGAATACAGCGAACTTACATGCTTTTACACAGCTGCCATGGCCACGGGAAGACTTGAAGACGATTATGGAGCAATGGAAATGGTATAAAGAAGCGCCGCAGGTGCCAGGTGGATATTTCACGCCACGAATGATGAGCTTTGCATGGGTAAATGTAACAGGTGGAAAATTAAATCCACGTGAAGAAATTGAATCAGCTGTTAATGATATAAACCGCGAAATGGCTCGCAAGCAGCTGGAATTTGGCATCATCGATAATCAGGGCGATGTACAGCATGAGTTGGATGTGCCACTTGTTCAGCAGCCATGGGAAGGGGGGAAACCATGAAGCATAAAGCTATAGCTCTGCGGGAGCCACTCTGGCAGCGCATCTGGGGAAGTCGAATGTCCTATCTGTTTATCGCGCCTTTTATGATTTGCTTTCTGTTGTTTATCGCGATCCCGATCCTGATTGCGATCGGACTGTCCTTTTACAAATTCAATGGTATTTCTCCGCCAGTCTTTATTGGCTGGCATAATTTCCTGGCCATTCTTACGCAGGATCGTATTTTTCTGCAATATGCGATTCCGAATACATTTAAGTTTGCCATTATTGTCGGCCCCTTAGGTTATATATTGTCATTCTACTTGGCATGGCTGATCCATCAATTGCCCAAATCGATTCGTGATTACTTTACACTATCCATATACCTGCCTTCACTTGCAGGCGGAGTGGCGATGACGGTCGTGTGGGTTGTCGTTTTCAGCGGGGATCGCATCGGATATTTGAACAGTCTGCTCTTAAATCTGGGCTGGGTAGATGCCCCAGTGCTATGGCTGCAAAGTCCGGAATATTTCATGAAGATTATGATCGCTATTTCACTTTGGGGGAGTATGGGCGTCGGTTTTCTGGCCATGCTTGCAGGGCTGCAAACCGTTAATCAGGAACTGTACGAAGCGGGACAAATTGATGGGATTTCCAATCGGCTGCAAGAGATTTTCTATATTACAATCCCGGCGATTAAGCCGCAAATGCTATTCGGAGCTGTAATGGCAGTTGTGGGGACACTGAAAGCGGGACAGATTAGTGCGGTACTTGCCATGACGCATGGGCTTACGGTTTCCCCAAGTTATTCAGGCCATTTGATCATCAATCAAATCGATGATTTCGCGTTCGTTCGTTATGAGCTGGGATATGCATCAGCGCTTTCCGTGATTCTTTTATTGATTGTTTATGGTGCGACGAAGTTTTCATTTCATCTGTTCAGCAGCCAGGAGGGAGAGTAACCAATGGGACAATCCGATTTAATGACAACAACTAGACAACAAAGTTCCATTAGGAGAATACTTCATAGATTAGGATACCGCAAAAAGCTGAAGCGGATCGATGCCTTTCAGGTCATCACGATACTTGGACTCATTGTGTTCTCTTTGTTTATGATTCTTCCTGTGCTATTTATTATTAATCATGCTTTCAAGCCGATTAATGAGCTGTTTTTATACCCGCCAACCTTTTTTGCCAAGAAACCTACTTTATTTAATATCAAGGAACTTTTGTTAAGACCGCAAGTGATTCCTTTTTCCAGATATTTATTCAATAGCCTAATCACCACAGTGCTGACCGTATCAGGAGTTATTATGATTAGTGCAATGGCTGCCTATGCGTTTTCCAAGCATCATTTTCCAGGGAAGAATGTTCTCTTTTCAATTATTATCCTCGCGTTGATGTTTGCGCCTGAGGCCGTTGGCATTCCCCGATATTTGGTGATGGCTAATTTGAATATGTTGAACACGTATTTCGTGCATATTGTGCCTTTTTTCGCGGCACCGATGGCCGTATTCCTAATGAAGCAGTTTATTGATCAAATCCCCGGCGCGTTGATGGAAGCAGCTAAGATTGACGGTGCCAAGGAATGGACGATATTATTCCGGATCGTTATACCGGTATGCATGCCTGCGGTGGCTACTGTTGGCATATTGGCCTTTCAGGGGGCGTGGACCAATGTAGAATCCTCCAACCTGTTCACGCAGGTCGAATCCATGAAGACCTTGCCTTATTATATAGCTTCATTGTTAAGCGGAGCTTCGAACAACGTGGTTGGCCAAGGCGCTGCAGCTGCGGGAGGTCTCCTTATCTTCCTGCCGACTCTCGTTGTATTCCTGTTTTTCCAACGTAAGATATTGATGACAATGGCCCACTCGGGCATTAAGTAGGGGAGGGGGGGACGAAGGTGGGAAGAGAGAAAGAAACCAGAGATGTATCTTCGTTGCAGAGCAACTCGTTATGGAAGAAGAAAAGCACCTTCCAACGTATGATAGCGCTTGTGCTGGCTTCGCATATTCTGCTGTTTTTTGTGCCAGGCCAACCAGCTGAGGCTGTAGTTCCGTATGGGACTACTTCCATGAATGCCAAGGGCGAATGGATTGAAACCCCGCATGCCTATATCCCTGATCAGATTTGGCGGGGATTTAAAGGGGCGGAGGATTTATTTCTTACCAATAATGATGATGTGTATGTAGCGGACTCAGGCAACAACCGTATTGTGCAGCTGGATGAAAACGGGAAAATCATGCGAGCCATACCTCATGCCTACAAGGATGAGGCAGACGAAAAGTCGCGTAATCCGAAAGAAAGACTGAATAGTCCCGGAGGCGTCTTTGTGGCAGATGACGGAACGATCTATGTTGCGGATACTAACAACCGCCGGATTGCCGTGTACGATAAGGACGGACAATTCATCAAGGAATATGGGGAGCCCAAATCAACGCTCATCCCAAGCACATTTATTTATATGCCATCGAAGATTGTGCTCGATAAACGCGGTTATCTGTATATTTCGACTAAAGGCGGTTATCAAGGGCTGCTGCAGCTAACGTCGGAAGGTGACTTTGCTGGATTTTTTGGTGCGAATAAAGTGACAACGGATTGGCTTACAGCTTTTAAGCGTAAATATTATACGGAAGAACAGCTGAAGCAAGAGCAGCCCAAGCTACCCGGTGCTGTTACCAACGTTACGGTCGATTCACGGGGATTTCTATATTCGGTGAACAAAGACCTTCCATCTGGACAGCTGAAACGACTTAGCTTTGGTGGTGTCGATTTGTTGAATAATCAGAATTTCGCACCATGGAATCCACCTCGTAATTATTTTTCGTTCAGAGATGTCTTCGTTGATGAAAATGAGATCATGACCGTACTTGAGGAAGGCAAGGGCCGCATCTACCAATATGATAAATATGGAAAAATGATCTTTAGATTCGGCAATAAATCAAACAGCTCTCAGCGGATGGGTTTGTTTAAGCGGGCTACAAGCATCGTTGTCAAGCAGGATGGTAAGATTCTTGTGTCGGATGGCGAACTAGGCGTCATTCAAACCTTCAAACGTACGCAATTCGGGGAACTGGTGCTGCTGGCTGTTTCAGAGTACACGAAGGGGAAATATGCGGAAAGCCGTGAGCATTGGGAGCGTATCTTGGAGCTGGATGGTTTGTATGATCGAGCTTACCAAGGTATTGCAAAGGCGGATTTCAAAGCGGGGGATTATGCAGCTTCCATCACTAATTTCGAGAAGGCCCAAGATAAAAAAGGGTATTCAAATTCTTTCTGGGAGCTTCGGATGAACTGGCTGCTTACTTATTTTGGCATAGGTGTGACGACTCTACTAGCTCTGCTGGTTGCATGGATCCTTTATCGGCTATCAGCGGCTCGGTTACAACGACGTCGATCTGCGGCAAACGCAAAGCTGCAAGGGAATCCGGATGAAGACTTCCAAGGTTTGCACTTGGGTAATCCCATTGACAATATCGTGCATGCACCTGCCGTTGCAACAGCCAGAATAGATCCTTTTACTGGGCTCATTCATACGCGGACGACAAATCGCTGGTTGATTTCACTGCAGCGTGTGATTTCCATTGTCCGGTATCCAGTTAATACCTTTACGGATATTGTTGAACGTGCTCAGGTGCGCTTCTGGTTTGCAGTCCTACTTGTGATGGTTGCATTTATGATTAGTATAACGGGCAAAGCGGCCGTGAGCTATCTGTTCACGGATGTGGTTTTCGTCCGCGTAGATCTGATGAACGAGATGCTTTACTTCTTTCTTCCTTTTCTAACCTGGGTGCTGGCCAGTTATCTGATCGGTTCGATTATGAAGGGGGAAGGCACGCTGACCAAGGTATTTATTGTGAATGCCTACGCGCTGGTTCCGTTTATTTTATTCAATCTTCCACTCAAGCTTTTTTCCAACTTGCTGACGCTGCAAGAGGGTGTGATATTTACTTTCTTGACGACGGTCATTACCGTTTGGGTATTGATCTTGATGTTCTTGGGAACGCAAGCTGTGCAAAATTATAATTTGAAGGAAGCACTTGGAATGGTCAGCGTATCGCTAATTACACTTGGCTGCATTTGGTTGTTTGGATTTGTGCTTATTGGACTTATCTACCAGGCGGTTGATTTCTTCATTCAGTGGGGGCAGGAGTTGGTGGGGCGTGTTTAAGCATATAAGAGTAGCAATAGGTGCATGGTTCAGAAGCAAGCTGACAACAATTATTATAGTAGGACTTATAGTGGCGATCCTTGGATATATATTCCTTTCAGCCGAACAACAGAAAGGGGATCTGGGTACTTACAGTCCGCAAAAGGCAGCCGCATTTATCCAGGGATTGAAGCTTACAACCGGCGATCCCGCTGGTGAGAAGATGAATTTTGCAGGAACGGACTGGATTCAGGTAGCAGAATCAGCTGATGCCTCCTTATGGCTGGACCCCGTTATTGGGAAAATTGCCTTGAAACGCGGTGGAGATGCATGGCTGAGCAACCCTGGTGCAGAGCAATTAGCCAAGGATCAGACCAAAGGCCTGGGGCAAACCAATTTACAATCTCCCTTTATTTTTCGGTTTTTGGAGAAGGACAAGCAGAATGAAACGGCAGGCAATACGATAGAGCATAAGGCTCAAATCAGCTGGAAAACACTAGAGTTTGGTATAGGCGTTACGTATCACATGGCTGATTTAGGTATTACTGTCTATACCGAATATACGTTGGATGACGGGCAGCTGGTTGTAAATATTCCAGAGCTGGGCATCTATGAAGATAAAGAAAATCGGCTAGTTAGCTTAGACGTGCTCCCATTTTTTGGTGCTGCAATGAATGGCCCAGACGGTTATATGCTCGTCCCTGATGGTCCGGGTGGCATTATCCGGTTTAATAAAGAACATTTGGATCAAATTGTTCCCTACCGTTTCCCGATATATGGAGATGACCCAGCGGCTATATTGGCGAATGCGAAGTGGGAACGTACGGACATCGCCTATCCTGTCTTCGGCATGAATCGTGAAGAAAATGGATTTATCACGATAGTTGAGCAGGGCGCTACAAAAACAAGTGTTGTTGCAACACCAGCTGGACTCTCAACCGGATTCAATCAGGTGAACCCGCGGATTACTTTAAGACGTTATTATGAGCAGCCTGTAGGTTTATCGCAATCCAGAAATGTATACGAATCCCGGCTTAACATAGAACCGTTTACGGCCCGATACATCCCGCTCATGCAGGGGCAAGCGGATTATGTGGGGATGGCGAAGGCTTACCGGAGTTATTTAACCGATAAAGCGGGCGTGAAACCTTTGGGCACATCTGCAGGCGCTCCTCCAATATTCTTAAATGTGCTGCTTTCTACGAGCGAGCAAACACCAAGTGGCGAAAAAGTCGTAAAGGTTTCCTCGCTTTCTCAAGTAGGGGATATGGTGCAAGCCTTGAAAAAGGATGGGGTTACTCAGATGCAGGTTGGTCTGGAAGGCTGGCAGCATGGCGGGGTTCCCGGAGCGCTTCCAAGCCGGTTTCCAGTTGAATCCGCTATTGGCGGCAAGAAGGACATGATCAAGCTATCGGCAGCTCTTAAAGCGGAGCATATTCCGCTGAGACTGGATGACAAGTTATATTATGCAGGAGACCAATTAAATTCGAGCTTCTCATCACGTCAGGATGCCATTCGCAATATAAGCGGATCAACGGTAAAATCTGAATTTCATACAGGCGATAATGATAACAAAGCTCACTTCTTTTATTTTATTTCACCGCAGATTATGCTGAATAAGATCCTTTCCAAGGCTCTGAAAGGCTGGGAAGAGCTAGATGTTAGCGGCATTGGACTGCAGGAGATGGGAGGCTTGCTTTATAGTGACTTTAAGCCGGATCATTATACGACTCGTGAGACGAGCATTAAGGTTTATCAGCAGATCATGGATTCGATCAAAAAGGACATAGGATCGGTCACTTCCTCAGGTTTTGAAGATTGGCAAGGCGGCAGTGGCGGCGGATTTGCGTATGCGCTTGGCTATGTGGATCACATGTTCCATTTCCCGCTGGAATATAATTACGATTTAATCATTGATGAGCAAGTGCCGTTTTATCCGATTGCCGTTCACGGTCTGGTGACCTATTCCGGTCAAGCCGGCAATTTGCGCCGCAATCCAGAGGTGGATAGGCTTCGTGAAATTGAATATGGCGCCATACCAGCATATTTGGTCACGAATGAAGACCCGGGACAATTAGGACGCACCAACTTCCCTTGGCTTTATAGCTCTAAATTCTCGCAATTGAAGCCGCAAATCGTCCAAGAGTACAAGCAGCAAATGGAGGTTGCCTCTGATGTCTGGGGGAGCTTTATTGAAAATCATCGCAAGCTGGCAGAGGGGGTGTACGAAACTACTTATTCCGGCGGGCGCCGCATCTGGGTCAACTATAAGGATCAACCGTTTAAGCAAGACGGGTTTGTAGTTAAGGAATTATCATATGCCGTAATAGATAAGGGGGGAGCACAGTGAGCGCCGAAACAAACAACACGAATCAAGCAGCTTCGGAGTCTACGGTTATGGCGGATTCTTTACCGGCCATGACGTTAAGAGAGCATAACAGCAGACGCAAGTCTATGTTAAGATCAGAGTCGTTCAGAGGGCTATTGTTCATTACCCCCTGGCTGTTCGGTGTATTGGCATTTGTCGCCTATCCCTTTTTCTTCTCGCTTTACATTAGCTTTCATAAGCTTTCTGCGGCTGCGGATGGCTCAGGTTTAAGCTTTGAATTTGTCGGTTGGCTCAATTTCAAATATGCTTTTATTATCGACAACGAATTTCCTGTGCAAATGCTTCAATTTATTCAGCAGACGATTCTGACGGTTCCGATAACGGTCATTTTCGCCTTGTTGGTCTCTGTGCTGCTTAACCAGAAGTTTCCTGGAAGAATGCTGTTTCGTGCCATTTTCTTTTTGCCCGTAATCTTTGCAACTGGACAAGTATTGTCGGAGCTGTTCAGAGAAGGGCAGGGCTCGATCCCTTTTATCGATCAATATAATTTGGAAGATACGATTTACGCCATGTTTCCGAGAAGCCTGGCCGATTCGCTTATGGGTGTTTTGAAGCAATTTGTAATTGTTTTATGGTACTCCGGCATACAGGTGTTAATCTTCCTGGCAGCATTCCAGACGATATCCCCTTCAACCTATGAAGCAGCACGGATTGATGGTGTAACGCCTTGGGAGTCCTTCTGGAAAATCACTTTCCCGGCTATCATTCCATTTATAGTCTTGAATTTGATTTATACCATCGTGGATTTGGCTACGTTTCCCTTCAACCCGATCCTGACTCACATATCCAATGCCATGGGGGATGCAAAAACAGGTTATGGATATGCAAGCGCGCTTGGTTGGATATATTTTCTAATTATTTTCATTCCGATTGGACTGCTCGTCCTGTTGGCAAGAAGACAGAATAACGGGAAGAGGTGAAAGGGTTGATTCATAACTATGGAAACAAGATCGCGCGATTGAAAAGATTCGTGCTGGGACAGAATGTCAATGACGGTGCGTTGTTCAAATTATTTATTTATATTATCTTGATTTCGATTTCTGTTCTTTACCTTCAACCCGTCCTGTACATGATTTCAACATCGTTCAAAACGGTTAGCGATCTTATGGACCCTACTGTGAAATGGATCCCGCGACAATTTAATTTTGCCAGTTATTTTGATGCATTCAGGGGATTACATTATTGGAAAGCATTATGGCAAACGACGTATATGTCACTTTCGGCATCCCTGCTGCAGGTAATTTCCTGTGGCATTACAGGTTATGCGTTTGCACGGCTGCGCATACCGTTTAAGAACATATTATTCGTGGTCGTTCTCATAACGTTTTTAATTCCGCCGCAGTCGCTAGTTATTCCACTTTATGTAACCTATGCCAAATTGCATTGGCTGAACACCTCGCTGCCATTTATCATCCCGGCGATTTTTGCCCAGGGGTTAAAGGGCTCGTTGTTCATCATTATTTTTCGCCAATTTTTCAGTACCTTGCCAAAGGAGCTGGAGGAGTCAGCCAAAATGGACGGAGCAGGGGCGGTACGTACATTTTGGAAGATTATGCTGCCCTTATCTCGCCCAGCGCTGCTTATCGTATTTTTGTTCGCTTTTGTATGGCATTGGAATGATTTTTTTGAACCCATGCTGTATTTGCGGTCCGCAAGGGCAGAGGATTTCATCCCCTTATCATTGCGGCTGAATTACATGCAAGGCGTCCTGGACTATTCTGCTGGCAAAATCGGTGGAATTGGTGGAGGCGGAGCGAGTCTCGGGGGTGGAGCGTATGATGTGAATGAAGCGATCAAAATGGCTGCTGCATTTATCATCATCTTACCGCCGCTACTGCTATATATGTTTGCACAGAAATATTTTGTGGAAGGTATTGAAAGAACGGGAATTGTCGAATAGCTTATAATAGTGGGAGACACAAAAATTGGACACGCTAAAAGATCCTTAACCAAGCAGTTCTGCTGGGAAAGGATCTTTTAGTTATTGTATAAATTTCCTAAACTTGATAACTTATGGATGCTCTCAAATAATTTCCATTTGCCCAAGTGAATGGGATTGTTGGACCAACATTCGTGGAACCCCCAGAAACCGCAATAGTCAAGTAGCTTAATTCAGGATTGGAAACTACTGTGGCCGTTTGAAATCCGGTTGGGCCAGAAAGCAAGGCATGACCTACCTTAGTGAACCCATATTGGTAAGGTGCTTGAGGAAGCGAAAAACGCCAGTCGCCACTTCCAAGCGTAGTCGTGCTGCCTATAATCAGTTCGATGTTGAGTGTGATCGTGTTGCCTGTACGAGACCAATTAGCTGCAAGCTTACCGTTTCCAAGAGAGGGGTTGGTAGAGGATCCTGTCCATGCCGGCGTGTAGTTCCGCTCTTTAATGTCAATGTAATTCCCAATGCCATTATCGGTAATATCGTAGCCGGGAGCGATGTTGCTTGTAAACATACAATTGGCCGAGGTTGTGTCAAATGTTACAGGAGTGGAAAACACACAGCCGGAAATATTGTGTTCGCCGCCCTTGATAATCGTAGGAAGGATAGCACCAATACGAACATTGGAAATAAACGCTTTTGTTGAATTCGGACCAAAAATCATGCCATTGGTATATCCACCATAATACCATGCATCATTGCAGCCGCCAAAATCCACCAGTATGCATCCGCCGCTTTCACATGAAATGATCTTTCGCGGACATGCACCCAATCCTGCCCCTACATCGTCAGGCATCCGGACACCGACCGCATTTATAGAATAAAGTTCAGAGAATGCAATCACTGCTCCGCTGCCTGCGCCAGGGTTCGTAAAGTCCACACACTGCTGATCTATAGTGAAAGCACAATTGAAGATAAACTGGCAGAATGCGGATGTGATAAGTACACCCCGGCCTGTTCTACTTCCGGTATCATCTTTAATACCCAGATTCATTAGTGCTCCATAAGCCTGAAGATCGATTACGTCTCCGTTGAACGCTTTAATAAGAAAGGAGGATTTCCTGCCGTCACCCGTCAGAGTCACAAATGGGGGAATAGTAAGCTTTGAAGTGATTTTCGCCTGTCCGGAAAACTTAACGCTAAGACCTGATGCAGCCGAGGAGGCTGCATTCAAAGCTGCTTGAAAGGCTGCAGTATCATCTGTCCCAGTCGTTCCATTCCAATCGCATTTTGCCCCGAAATCCTTGACATGAATAACGTCACTGTTCTTACTGTGCTGAGTACGTGCAACAGCCCCGGTAAGGGGTTGCAAAACCGCAATAAGGGCATCACCATTGGCCACATTAGTGGGATCGGCCAGATCGCTGCGCAAGCTTACCCCACCCGCTTCCACGGTAGACGCCCCCAAGCTGCCGCTGTTCAAAAAAGCACCTGCGGCTGTCACTACACCTGCAGCTGCAAGTGAAGTTAGCATTTTCCTCCTGCTTAGTACACTTGCGCTTTCGTTATCACTTGGTTTAGACATTTTTATTTTCCTCCTGCTCGGTTTGGGTTTCAAATTACAAACGCTTTCAATAAAAGTATATCAATGAGCAGGATTTGGTGAAATGGTACAAATGTGATATTTGGGGATACTTAGACAACTTTCGCTTGTTCTTGTCCATTTAAGCTGACGAAACCTGAGCCTTAGACGGACTAACCGAAAGCGGTGACGGAAGTTGGGAAACAACAATTGCCCCCTTGAGAAAGATAAATGGGGGGCAATTATAGGTCTGTCGAGCGAGCTCAACGATCTCTCTTTGCCCGCGCACTGATCGAGCAGGTATACTCCGTTAGTGTCATGTGGGTAACTTTTTTGAAATTTCTTGAAAAGTAGTGCACACTGCTGTAGCCTAGCTCTGCAGCGACTTCCGTGAAGTTATGCTTGCCCTCCCGGATAAGCAGCTTTGCCTTTTCAATTTTTAGCATGTTGAAATACTCCATAACGCCCAGCCCCGTCTTAGCTTTAAAGGCTGTTTTAAGCCTTGTCCGGCCAATAACGAACTCACTGCACAGAAGCTCAAGAGACAATACTTGCGATAGATTATTGTTCATATAGGCGATAATTTGTGTGGTAAGCTCCTGATCTTTCGTTTCTTCGACAAAAGATACGGGCCTAGCGTTGCTCGGCCGGGAATCTCCTCTTCGAATCAGTTGAATTAATAAAATTTCCAAATAATTTTTAATTAACTGTTCACTGCCAAATGGGGCTTCCTCGCATCTGCTGGGCTGGCTAATAAAGGGGGAGTCGATCGGCGGATCGAAGGCTTGCATGCCTTCTTTGACCAGATTGGACAATAGCCCCCGCTCGATCTCATTCAGAACAAACACCTTATCCGCAAAGAAATTGATGGAGGGGGATTGGCATTCGAAGGTGATGACGACCAAATTAGGCGCTGTTTCATTGCTTGAATTCGCAATATGAAACTCGTTTGGTTTATAAAATATCATATCTCCCTGGCGCAATTTTTTTCCATTATAAATAATAACCTCGCCTTTATCTACATATACCAATTCCCAGAAGTTGTGTTCCTCTCCATTGACTATAAAATGCTTGGGAAGCTCCATGTAATAAAGAGTAAATATCCCTTGAATCTGCAGATCTTCTTTCAGACGGTATATTTCTAACTCCATACAACCATCGCCCTCCGACCAAAAGTGTAAAATGTACGCCCTAGGGGGTAAAGCCAGCCGTTTCATTAAACCCTATAATATCCATTATACATTCATTTATATAGGATATCGAGAGGGAGCTGGGGTTGGATATGGAGAAAATCCGCATGGGCATCATAGGATGTGGGGGTATGGCGGGTACACATGCTCATGGCTTGCATGATTTAAGTCAACTGTTGCAAATAACAGCTGATTGTGACATCGTGCTTGAGCGGGCACAAGCTGCAGCAAATTCGGCAGGAGCCGGGCTTGCCGTGACTGATTACCGTGATTTGCTGGAAAGTGTGGATGCGGTGCTGATCGCGCTGCCTCATGATCTGCACTTCGAAGTGGGCATGGCTTGTCTGGAAGCTGGCAAGCATGTCTTGATGGAGAAACCGCTTTGCAATACAGAAGAGGAATGCATCCGGATTATTGAAAAGGCAGAGCAGGAAAAGCTGGTATTGATGACAGCCTACCCGGTTCGTTTCTGGCCGATAGTTAAGAAGATGAAGGAGTTAGTGGATACTAAAGCTTATGGCGATGTATTCCAAATGTCCATTTGGACTGAACAGTTCACCTATGCGGCTCCCGATAGCTGGTTGGCATCTGCTGAGCAGTTGGGTGGTGGCCAGTTCTTCAGTCATGGGTGCCATTATGTCGATTTGCTGCTCTGGTTCCTTGGTCAACCTGTCAAAGGCATGCATATGGGGAATCGAATTGGCACACCTTGGTTGGAGAAGGAAGGCACAAGCAATGTTGTGATGGAATTCGAAAGTGGTGTGCTCGGCTATCATTTTGGGACATGGGGGGCACGAGGCTCTCGTTTAGGCTACAGCATCCATATTCATTGCACAGAAGGAATGCTTGAATACGATATCGGAAAAAGAACCTTGTATCTTCATTCTCAGATTAAAGAAGAGAACGCGGATATGAATACAACCTCTCAAATTCAAGTGCTGATGGAAGAACCTGAAGCAGGAAAGATGACGCAATTTGAAATAAAGCATTTTCTGGAATGCATCTTAAATGGCGAGACCCCGTTAACTGACGGGCCTGGCAGCTTGCAGGGGCTCCGTGTCATTTGGCGTATGTATGAGGCAGAACAGACCAGCAGTTTTGCGGATCTCCGTGGACTTGGGTTAGAAGATGATTGGAAGTCTCCTTTGGCAAGTTCTTAAATACACATTCAATATGGGGGTATAACTGTGAAAAAGATGAGTTTTGTACTACTAGTTTTAATGTTTGCGATGAGTACTATTTTGGCTGCGTGCAGCAGCAAGTCACCAGCGGTCTCTGAACCGCCATCTGAAACGGCAAAACAAGGAGAGACTGCGAAGCCGGATGCCACTCCCGGTGCGGAGACAGAGAAAAAGCAGTACAGTGGTGAAATCGTGATCTCACTGGATAACACAAGTGCAGAGGGCTTTGCCTCCCTACAGGAAGCCTATAAGAAGGTTCAGCCAGATGTGAAGCTGGTGTGGGAACCCAAAGGGGGACCAGGTACTGATTATCCCAGCGTATTAGGAACGATGCTGGCAGCGGGCACGCCCCGGCCGGATATTGTCGCTGGAGCCTACATGCCAACGTATGATAAATTTCTGAATTTTGATAAATACCGCTACCAAACCAATCCATATACCGGTAACAAATGGGATGAAGATCTGGACTTTAATTTCTGGGTCGGTAAAAATGCAAAAGGCGAACGCAGCGTGCTCACTACGCAATCCGTCCATATTATGTGGTTCTATAACAAGGATATTTTCAACAAATTAAATCTGGTCCCTCCAACCAATTGGGATGAGATGGTAGAGGTGTCCAAGAAGATTAGCGATGCAGGCATTATCCCCATTGCTTCCAGCTACGGCTACAAAGTACCACTGTGGATGAACGAAATTTATATGGATCAATTTACGCGCGATTGGCATGATCTGGTCAGAGCGCAGCCGGGCGATTACAACTACGACGATGATGTAGACGGTACTTTTGTAGCTGATCCGAATGATCCGTTCATTAATTTGAAGTATAACTTTAATCAGGCACGTTTCTATAAAGGAATCAAAGATGGAACGATTCGTTTTGATACGCCGGAAGTAGCAGAGCTGGTCACGAATATGGCCAAACTCTTTCCTAAATATGCCCAGAAGGATTTTTTCGTCAGCAACGACGACTACCCTTTATTTTTGCAGCAGAAGGCGGCCATGATTATTGATGGTACCTGGAGCCTGCCGACAGTGAAAAAGGATATGGAAAATTTAAACGATCCGAAACGTCTTGAGGAACTACAAATTAAAGATTCAGGTGCGTTGAAGCCATTTGAGTGGGGGACTTTTGAAAATCCACCTATGGTTGGCTCCCTTGTTCAAGGACCTGTACGCAGCGTGGAATCAGCAACAGGGGAATATATCAGTATTGTGGATAAAAACCAGGAGCAAAGCGACATGGTACTGGATTTCGTGATGTTCTGGCTCTCCAAGCCGGGGTACCAAGCATGGGTAGACGGTCAGGTGAAGGCCAATAAGTTTATCCCGGGCGGTCCTATTATGATCAAAGGTGTCGAGGTTCCAGAAGATATCAAGGAGCTGTTTGGTAATGTAAAGATGCTAGGGAATGCAGAAATCGTGCTGAATAACCTTTTGTTAACGAGAGTAGCAGATGTGGATAAAGCAAACTTTAATCTGTACAAGGAAGCGTTGGAAGGGAAAATAACCCCTGAGGATTTTGGCAAAAAGCTGCAGGAATCCTGGACCAAAAATTTCGACGAAATAATTAAACAAGCTGGTTTGACCGCAGATAATATTGAACATCCAGACAGAGCGCCAGGGAAGTAGGCTGGTCTGGTCAAATAGGTCATTTGCTCAAAATGGCCTATTTGATTTCATTGTATAGGAGCCTAGGATTGGAATTATGTGGAGGGGGAAGAAATGTCTAATCTAATGAAGGAACGCAGCTCATCACCCAACAGAAAAGGCAGCCGGAGGTTATGGATCGGAATCATTATTCTTATCCTGCTGGCGAGTTCGGTATATTTGGTGATGGATGCGTCAAAAGGCAGACCCTATGAGGTAGGCGGTTCCTTAAGCGGAGTGAAAATATTCAAGGCCGTAGAGCTGCAGGAGGGCACAACACTTGCGATAACGACTGACAGCAGGCTGCTCTTGCTTGATGGAACTCAAATTCAAATCGAAAAAGAAATAAAGGGTACAATCACAGACATGGCCGTGTCAACGGATCGCTCCCACATTTATGTGGGTACGAATGACCGGAACGTATATGTATTAGATCCTCTACTGCAAGAGATCGGCAGCTTTCCGGTGAATGGTAAAGTGATTGGGCTCGATGCAACGATAGATGGTGGCATTAACGTCGCATATGGAATCGGTCAGTATACGAATAAATTTTGGGTGGGGCAGTTTGATGAAGCGGGAAATGCCATATTCAAAACCAAAGTCGGCATTGATGTGACTACGATTACAACGGGTAAGGATGGCTCTTATTTTGGTACTGTGGATTCGAAGGTGGGGCTATTGTCTCCAGATGGAAAGGAGCTGTGGCGAACCAATTTAATTCAACCGATCACCCGGCTTAGTCTGAACGCCAACCAGGAATTGCTGGCAGCAGATGAGAGAGGGAATGTATCCCTGCTGTCCGCAAAGGGGAAGGTGATTTGGACGCAGTCTCTATCTGCTTATCCTATTACTATGCTGGATGAGGCTAAGCAATCCGGCCATATAATTGTAGGAGATAAGGATGGGAGCTTATTTATTCTTAATACATGGGGAAATGTGCTTTATCAAGCCAATTTCAATAAAGGTGCAATCAGCAGTTTGATCCATAATGATGAGAAGGAACTTATCGTGATAACGGATCAAGGCAGAGATTTGACGATTAATCTCCATCAAGCACTGCAGGCAAACACCCAAAATAAGATCAAAACAGGCTTGATCATCATGGATCTTATCTTAGTACTCACTGCTATTGGGATCAGCATTTCTTCGGTTCCTGCTTGGCGCAAGGCGGCTATTCAATTTGGACGAAGATTAAAGCGCTCAAGGACAGCCTATTTGCTGCTGCTGCCTTCCATCGCGCTTATTATTGTGTTTAATATTACGCCTACACTTATGGCGGTGTTTTATTCGTTTACTAACTTTAGTTTGAAGGAACCTCTTAAAGTGATTGGCTTGGCTAATTTTGTGAAATTAGGGTCGGATTCATTCTTTTGGGTCGGCATGTGGAACATGATCCTGATTATTGTGACATCCATTCTTAAAGAACTCACGATGCCGCTTCTTGCTGCAGAGCTAATCTTCTGGTTAAGAAGCAGCAAGTTAAAATATGTGTTTCGCACGGCTTTTGTAGTGCCCAGTATTGTGCCAGGAGTTGTGGTGGTTTTATTATGGAAAATGATGTATGAGCCCGAAACGGGTTTGATTAATCAGTTTTTAGGGGTACTTGGACTGGGCGCTTTACAGCATGCATGGCTGGGGGATGAAAATCTGGCTATCTGGAGTATTATCGCAGCCGGATTTCCGTTTATCAGCGTTTTCGCTTTTCTGATTTATTTTGGCGGTTTGATTGGGATCAGCAGAGATATTTATGATTCGTCTGCTATCGATGGCATCAATGCCTGGGGACGTTTTTGGAAAATTGATGTGCCACTCATTCGTCCGCAAATTAGGCTTATTTTATTTTTTACCTTCATTGGCAGCATACAAGGCTTTGCTAATATTTTCATATTTACACGGGGCGGACCTGGGACAGCGACTTATGTGCCTGGCCTGCAAATGTACAATCAAATTTCGAGCGCCAACTTCGGCTACGCTTCGGCCATCGGTGTCGTACTGGCCATTCTGGTTCTGGCTGGCAGTATACTCAATGTTCGATTCTCGAAACAGGAAAGGGAGTGATTGGATGAGTTGGAGTTCCGGCAGTAGTTGGGGTGAGCGTTCTGGTAAAAGCTCTGATAAAAACTCGGATAAAAATGTTGACCGTAAAAGGGGCAGGAAGCTTTACATGAAATCAGCAGTAAGCTATGGCACGCTTGTTGTGCTGTTATTGCTTTCATTTATTCCTATTTTCATGATGATCTCGATGTCCCTGCGTGACAGCTTGATGATCTATGGGGATTTTTGGAGCTTGCCTTGGCCGCCTAAATGGGAAAACTATTCTTTCGCATTAATTGATCTGACCGTACCGATTTTGCGCACGATCTATCTATGTGTAATCTCTATTGTGGGCATCATGATTTTCGCCACACTCAGCGGGTATGCTTTTGCCCGACTTACCTTTGTTGGCAGAAATATGTTGTTTTTCATCGTCGTTCTGATGATGACGGTTCCAGGAGTGCTGCTGCTGACACCTAACTTTATTTTGGCAGATTTCCTGCATTTGAAAAATAGCCTGGAAGGGTTAGCCGTGTTTTATATCGGGGGTGGGCAATTGTTTGCCATTTTCCTGTTAAGCACCTTTTTTCAGTCCCAGCCGGAGGAAATGTTTGAAGCTGCCAGGATGGAAGGGGCATCCGAGTTTCGCTGTGTATGGGCAATTGCCATCCCGCTAGCCCGCCCCATTCTGATTACGATCGGGATTATGAATTTCCTTTCGATCTATAACGATTTGATCTGGCCTATTCTGCTAATCAGCACGCCAAATCTGCAGACGATCTCCATGGCACTTGCGAATTATGCCCCGAATGCGGGGAACGCCGTGGGGCAAATGTCCCGTCCGGATCTTGGCATTATTACATCGGGGTATGCTTTTGCTTCGATACCGTTATTGTTTTTATTTACTTTTGGCATGAGATATTTTATTGAAGGGTTAACTTCAGGTTCGGTCAAGGCGTAAGCAATAAATGCAAATAAATCGGCTGACGTTGCAAAGCTTTAAACAAGCATTATCCCTATAATGAAAAGGTAGAGCAACGAAGAAACTAGATACCGCCATATAAAAACTGCAAAAGCACTTCATTTTCCAACTATGTGACTGAGTGCTACCAACCCCTGTAAATACCTTCAGGATTTAGAGAATTACGCGTTTTACGCAAGTGTGGGCTGTGCCTAGGTGCGCAGCTAAACACATTTAACCTACTGTCACTTTCCAAAAATTGTATGCGCTCTCAGGAGAGGTGTAGATTATGAAAGGAGTTGATAAAAAATGTAGGAAGAAAAATAACGTGATTTTCCTGTACGTCTAAAGGATTAGGATCGAAAAATAAAAATAAGGAGGCGTCCCATGGTTTCGAAAAAAAATAGCAAGAACATGTTTAAGCTATTTTTAATGTTTTGTCTAATTTTTTCTTCTTATGGTTCAGCAATCGCCACGGTATTTGGTGCAGAGGCTGGTCCGAATGCTGGTCCTTATGCTGCACTGGATACACCCTCCGCAGCTCAGACACGTTTTTCTGATTTGGAGGGCCACTGGGCTGCACCCATATTGACAGCCTGGACGAATTCGGGTTTTACCCAGGGTTATCAAGATGGTACATTTAAGCCGAATCAAACGGTGACCCGGGGTGAAGCGGCTGCTTTGGTTAACCGCTCCTTTGGATTTAGCGAACAGACACAGATTGATTTCTCTGATCTAACGGCTGCCGATTGGGCATATAATGATATTTCCAAAGCAGTAAAAGCTGGGTACTTGGAAGGGTATGCTGACGGCACAATCGGCTTCAAGAAAGCGATCAGCAGACAAGAAGCCGCTGTAATTCTGGCTCGTTTACTGCAATTGGACATCCAGGCAGTGAGCGATGCTGCGAATGTTTTTACAGATACGAAGCAGATGGCGTTGTGGAGCAAGGGAGCTATAGCAGCTGTTGCAGCCGCCCACCTCATGGAAGGTTATGAGGACGGAAGCTTCAAGCCGGAAGTCCTGATCACGCGTGCGGAGGTTATAGCGACCTTGGATCGCGCACTAAAGTCAAGAAAAACACAAGAATATGATAAAGCGGGCACCTACGGACCTGCTGCTGCCGACGTTGTTCAGACAATTAGCGGTAATGTTGCTATCCTGACTTCCGGTGTGACGCTGCAGAATATGAAGATTGCAGGAGATTTAATGTTAGCCGAAGGCATTAAAGAGGGAGAAGTTTTCCTTCGGAATGTAACCGTTCTCGGCAAGACAACCGTAAAGGGCGGGGGAGTTAACAGCATTCACGTTGACAACAGCGTGCTGGCTACCGTTACCGTGAATAAAGCAGCGGGCACTGTACGCATTGTTGCTGAGGGAACGACAACGATAGCTGAGGTGGTTATCAAATCTTCGGTTATTTTAGAGCAACCCGGCTTGAAAAGCACTGCTGCGTTCAGCTTGATTAAGCTTACAGATGCGCTTCCAGCAGGCTCAAAGGTCAAATTGATTGGCCATTTCGGCAAGGTAGAAGCTGCGTCAAAAGGGATTAGTATCGAATTCCCGGAAGGCATAATCGATCAATTCTCGGCTGGTGAATTAGCGGTGGATACAAGCATTCAAATCGGGAAAGAAGCCAAGATTATTTCCATGGTTTTGGATGCCATACTTAAGATAATGGGGCAGGGAGTTATCGAAAAGGCGACCTTGAGCGCGAAAGCGAAGGGGACTTCGTTCGAGACGCAA
Source organism: Paenibacillus eucommiae (assembly GCF_017874215.1). Taxonomy (GTDB): domain Bacteria; phylum Bacillota; class Bacilli; order Paenibacillales; family NBRC-103111; genus Paenibacillus_AI; species Paenibacillus_AI eucommiae. Next base: position 283,051 of record NZ_JAGGLB010000001.1, on the reverse strand, counting down.
CCTTTGAAATTGGAGGGCGCTGGCGCCCCTGTTGGAAATCGTGCAGGGTATGTAGGCAGTGGAGGCACAGAAGGCAGCGGAGGGAACGAAACGGAAGCGCCCGCACAAATTTCTTCGGTATCTGCAGTTAACGGGACTGTAAGCGTTACACTCAATAAGGTTCCGGATATCGCGCCAACGATCGGTGATTTTACCGTGCAGGAAGTTATCAACCTTACCGCTTCCAAATCGGTTAAACCGATTGTTGTTGAGTGGGATGCAAGCTCGATAACAGCTTCATTAACGATTCCGGCTGTCTCGACAAAGGCGTTCGAACAGTCCGTTGTTTATCAGGTAAGCTATAAAGGGGCCCAGGCTGTGGATTCCCTGGCTTTTACTGTAGAAGATGGCATTGTGATTGTCGAGAATGGGGAAGCAAGAGCCGTGATCGTCATTCCGACAGATGCCAGCCAGCAAATTGTTGGAGCGGCCAATGCGCTGAATGAATATGTGAAGAAATCCACAGGAGCGAATATAGTGACGAAAACCGTTGCGGAGATACCGGGCATGACACCATCGGTTACCGATGCTGTGTATATTTATCTCGGTGTTAGCCAGACAACGGATGAAGCAGCCCATAATGCACTGCTGCAGGGGCTTGATGGCGATGGCTTTATCATCGATCCGCAAGAGGAAGTCATTACGATCAAAGGGCCTACACCTTGGGGCACGGAATTTGGTGTGTATGAGTTTCTGGAGCGTTATGTCGGCATACGCTGGCTGATGCCAGGACCCGATGGCGAGGATGTGCCGCAGCAGCAAACCCTTGCCATTTCCCGGGATATCGTTCGTAACAACCCGGCAGCGACATCCCGATTATTTTTTGGCACGGAAATTCAAAGCTCTTATGTCAAGTGGGCTAGGTACAACCGGCTGCATGATAAAATTCGTTTTCATCACAATATGCCCTACCTGTTTGATCCGGTAGTGTTTGCCGATCGTCCTGATTTCTATCCGGGCGGGGTTATTCCTACACATCCTTACGCTTGGCAGCCTTGCTTCTCCAATCCGGATACGGTTACGGCTGCGATTAACAGAATCAATGATTATTTTACTGCGAACCCGAATGAAGTATCGTTCTCGCTCGGGATTAATGATAGTGAAAATTATTGTGAGAGCGATCCGAATCATCCGAATCACCCTGGAGAGTTGAACTCTGTAGGCAAGCAGAATATGTCCGATATTTATTATAATTGGGTGAATCAGGTGGTGGCAGGCGTACTGCAGGTGCATCCCGATAAATATTTTGGACTGTTGGCTTACTTAAATGTGTATGATCCGCCGACGTTCAGCCTGAATGCTCATGTCATTCCTTATGTGACATACGACCGGATGACTTGGCTCGATCCTACAGTTGGAAGTGCAGGTAAAAACCATATGGATAGCTGGCAGCAGAAGGCGACGAATATGGGCTGGTATGAATATTTGTTCGGCTGGCCGTATACACTTCCGCGGGTATACCCGCACGAGATGGCGGCTAATTACGCTTATGCCAAGGATAACGCGGTTATCGCACATGTAGCAGAGCTGGCTCCGCACTTCGGTGAAGGACCGAAAAACTGGCTGTCCACGAAGCTGCAGTGGGATCCGGATCAGAATGTCGATGTACTCTTGAATGACTGGTACGTGCGGGCGGTCGGTGAAGAAGCGGCACCGTATTTGCAGCAGTATTATGAGCATTGGGAAACGTTCTGGACGACACGCGTATTCACAACGAATTGGTATAAACAGTGGGCTGGTTCCGTGGATATGCCCCCTTATCTGCCTTTCTACGATTCTTCCTTCTTAACTGAGATTACCGCACAGGAAATGGAGGATAGCCGGGACCTGATGGAGCAGGTGGTGGCCAAAGCGCAGACGGACAAACAAAAGGCTCGGGCTGAGGTGCTGATGCGCGCCTTCGAGTACTACGAAGCCTCGGCGCTTAGCTATCCACGGGAGAATGGGGTGACGCCTCCGGCCAATACGACTCAGGCGCTTGCGCTGCTTGAAGAAAGCGTCGAAAGTATGGAGCTCGCGCAGCGGCGAGATGAGCTGCTGGAGCAGTTTAGATCTGATCCTGTATTGATGCCTCCGACGAATGGCTATAACGGTACAACTTGGTCGGGGATGAGCAACAGCATGTTCACTGCGTTAATAGATTGGGTGAAACAGGAAGCGGTTGGTGGAGCTGTCAGGCAGCGGCTAGCCCAGCTCGAAGCTACCAGCTTGATGCCGATCGTTCGCGACAACGCACGTTTGCTGTTGGCTATTGCGGGGGATGAACCGAATCTATTTCCCAATGGTTCGTTTGAAACCGGGGGGGCAGCAGATGCCCTTGCAGCTCCGCCATGGTGGTATTGGGGAATCGATCAACCCGGTGAAACGGTACAGCGCACGAATTCACTTGCCCATACAGGGGACTACAGTATCTTGACGACAGGACTATCACCCGGTGGTGTGGCCCTCGATGATATTGAGCTTCCGCTCGGCAAATATGCGGCTATTTATTATTACTACATGCCGGCCGAGGCAGAAACAACGGGCATGGTTTCCTTGTTTCACAACGTGCAGGGTGAACAGGGCGGCGTCATTGCCAACCTTGATGGAGCTCTGCATTCGCCGGAAGCAACCAAAGGACGCTGGGTAGCCTCCAGTTATATATTTGAGGTAACTGAACTGGTGAACGGGAAAATAGTCGGCAACCATCAGATGGGCATTAAGCAGATGGGATTTGCAGCGGGCGAGCAATTGTATATCGACGATCTGGCTTTGTATCGATTAAGCGGCCCGCCTGAGATTGCTTCGGTGCAAGCGGAGAATGGCAAGGTGCTGGCCGTGTTTGATCCAGCGTTATCGCAGACTCCACTCATCAGCGACTTTAATGTCCAATGGAAGATCAACGGCGGTGCAGCGGTATCCGTTACGCCATCTGCTTTGTCATGGGATGCAGCAACGAAAACCGTATCATTAACGATTCCCTTTGTTCCCTCAGGGGGAAGTGACAAGTCTGTCGTCATGAGTGCCGCCTACAAAGGCCAAACTGCTGTAGCTGCAGCACCATTCATCGTGACCGCAGGCAGCCAAATGAATCTGCTGCATAATCCGTCCTTCGAATCCGGCTCTGCCAATCATTTGGAGGAGGTGCCCTCATGGGCGTATTTCACCAATGCGTTTGGTACGACAAGCCGCACGAAGGAACAAGCCCGCACAGGTGCATACAGCCTGATTGCTACCGGCATAGCACCGGCAGGGGGAGTCATTCAGCAGGCTCTTGTGGAGCCTGGTGTGTATGAAGCCGAGCTTTACTTCTATACGCCGGAGGATTCCATAACAGAAGGAACGATCAATTGGTGGCATGATTTGAAGGATGACAACAATCAAATCGTCGGCAGGGTAATCACTGGGCAGACTTCCGCCATATCCGGCAAGGGAAACTGGACAGCACTGCGAACGACCTTCGAGATTACGGAAGCATCAAATGTGAGTCGTGTGGATTTTGGTTTTTATTTGTGGAACTTCAAGTCGGGTGAAAAGATGTATATAGATGATGTTTCCCTGCGTAAATTGAGCAGTCCCACAAAGATGGTTTCAGCACAAGCAGGCAATGGCAGCGTGCAGGCGGTTTTCAGTCCGGGGCCAGCGAGTCTTGCTCTTGAAGATTTTACCGTTCAGTGGACGATCAATGGCAGCGCTGCCGTGTCCGTAACGCCAACTGCCCTGTCATGGGATGCAGCCACTCAAACCGTAACTCTAACTACTCCTTATGTACCAGCAGGGGCGAGTGATAAGTCTGTGGTCGTTAGTGTAGCTTACAAGAGTGCGGCACCTGTCGAAGCTGCTCCGTTTGTAGTTCCAGCTGGCAGCAGTGACTTAAATGCACTTCATAACCCGTCCTTCGAAATCGGGGATGCGGGTAATATGAGTGATGTGCCGTCGTGGGTGTTTTTCACCAATGAACTTGGCACGAAAAGCCGGACAAAAGAACAAGCTCGCACAGGCGAATACAGTCTGGTGACAACCGGCATATCGCCTTCAGGCGGAGTGATCCAGAACGCATTGGTGGAGCCTGGCACCTATGAAGCTGAGCTGTACTTCTACACACCAGTGGATTCAGAGACGCTAGGAAAGCTGAACTGGTGGATCGATCTGAATGATTCTAGCAACCAACTTGTGAGTAGGGTGATTACGCCTCAAATTGCTGCCTCTACAGGTAAAGGAAGCTGGACAGCGATGCGGACGACCTTCGAAGTCACGGAAGCGTCGGATGTGAGCCAAGTTAATTTTGCTTTCTATATCTGGAATTTCAGTACGGGAGAAAAGCTGTACATCGATGATGTTTCCTTGCGCAAATTGAGCGGTCCTGAGCAGATCACCTCAGCACAAGCCAGCAATGGTAGCCTGCAAGCGGTTTTCGATTCTGCACCAGCGCAAAGCCCAGTGCTTTCAGACTTTATGGTGCAATGGAAGGTTGATGGGGGAGCAGCGGAAGTGGTAACGCCAACGTCCATGACATGGGATGCGGTTTCCCTCAAGGCATCGTTAGTGCTGCCGAACGTTCCAGCGGGGGAAAGTGACAAGAGCGTGGTTGTCAGTGTCTCATACAAAGGTAAGGCTGCAGTCGAAGCTGCTCCGTTTGTAGTGCATGCGGCTAGCACGATCTTGAATCTGCTAGATAACCCGTCCTTCGAAATCGGGGATGCGGGTGATCTGAGTGATTTGCCATCATGGGTGTTTTTCACCAATGAAGTAGGCACGAGAAGCAGGACAAAAGAACAAGCCCGCACAGGCGAATACAGCCTGGTGACAACCGGCATCTCACCTTCAGGTGGAGTGATCCAGAGTGCTTTGGTGGAGCCTGGCACCTATGAAGCTGAGCTGTACTTCTACACGCCAGTGGATTCAGAGACGCTAGGAAAGCTGAACTGGTGGATCGATCTGAATGATTCTAGCAACCAGCTTGTGAGCAGGGTGATTACGCCGCAGATAGCTGCTGTTACAGGAAAAGGAAGCTGGACGGCGATGCGGACGACCTTCGAGGTAACGGAAGCGTCGGATGTGAGCCAAGTTAATTTTGCTTTCTATATCTGGAATTTCAGTACGGGAGAAAAGCTGTACATCGATGATGTTTCCTTGCGCAAATTGAGCGGTCCTGAGCAGATCACCTCAGCACAAGCCAGCAATGGTAGCCTGCAAGCGGTTTTCGATTCTGCACCAGCGCAAAGCCCAGTGCTTTCAGACTTTATGGTGCAATGGAAGGTTGATGGGGGAGCAGCGGAAGTGGTAACGCCAACGTCCATGACATGGGATGCGGTTTCCCTCAAGGCATCGTTAGTGCTGCCGAACGTTCCAGCGGGGGAAAGTGACAAGAGCGTGGTTGTCAGTGTGTCGTACAAGGGTAAGGCTGCAGTCGAAGCAGCTCCGTTTATAGTGCCTGCGGTTAGCACCGTCTTGAACCTGCTAGATAACCCCTCCTTCGAAATCGGGGATGCGGGTAATCTGAGTGATTTGCCGTCATGGGTGTTTTTCACCAATGAACTAGGCACGAAAAGCCGTACAACAGAACAAGCCCGCACGGGCGAATACAGTCTTGTGACAACCGGCATCTCGCCTTCAGGCGGAGTGATCCAGAACGCTTTGGTAGAGCCTGGTGTGTATGAAGCTGAGCTGTACTTCTACACGCCAGTGGATTCAGAGACGCTAGGAAAGCTGAACTGGTGGATCGATCTGAATGATTCTAGCAACCAGCTTGTGAGCAGGGTGATTACGCCGCAGATAGCTGCTGTTACAGGAAAAGGAAGCTGGACGGCGATGCGGACGACCTTCGAGGTAACGGAAGCGTCGGATGTGAGCCAAATTAACTTTGCTTTTTATATCTGGGGTTTCGGTACCGGAGAAAAACTGTACATCGATGATGTTTCCTTGCGAAAATTAAGCGAGTTTTAAAAAGTTTTTTAAACAGTCGGATAGGCGTGCTGACTGGCCTCGATACGATTCAAATAAGCTTCATTAAAAGAGGACCTAGCCATATTGGCTAGGTCCTTTTTTGAAAAAAACAAAATTTGTATAATATGTAAGATTAAGAAGGTTATTTATTATCCGATCTCAGTGCTGAGTATTACGATATTCGCTAGGCGTGACCTTTTTCAGGTTTTGGAATACACGTGAGAAGGTACGGACGGATTCAAATCCGGATTCAGCGGCTATGTCGATAATCGACATGTGGGTGGATGTCAGCAGATTAACTGCAGACTCAATGCGCAGTTGATGAAGATAACTGAGAAAGCTTGTTCCCATATATTGTTTGAAAAGTCGGCTAACATATGAAACGCTTACATCGAAATGCTCAGACAAACTTTCCAGAGAAACCTTGTCAGTGTAATGAATATGCAGATAATGCAAAATGGGCCAGATAGGCTGCTTTATTGCAGGCTCCTGTAAAGTTTCGGCAGATTGCACATTGCTGACAGCACGTATGAATCTCAAGAGTGCTTCAAGTACCATGGCGCAGATAATGCTGTTGCGGCCTGGGCTGGGCAGTGTCGGGTTGCTTTCCAACAGAAGCTTGTGGAATATATCGCTCATCCATTTGGTTTCTTCTGAAGAAAGCTCAACAAAGGAAGGGAACTGTGAGCCGATTTTGTAAAGCAGGCTGCACCATTCGGAATCGTAGGAGGTGTTCAGCAGGATGTTAATATCGAACGTGCAGCAGTATTTCAGTATTGGATGTCCGGCATCGCACTGAATACCATGCAAATGATTTGGCAGCATAAAGGAGGCAACGCCTGGGCTGAGCCGGTGTGCTTTTCCATTCACGATTTCTGTACCGCTTCCTTCAATCACCAATGAGAGCTCCACATGTTCATGAAAATGCAGGGGAGTTGAAATGATTTCATACATCCCACAATATAATGGCAGAGGCCCCTGTTTCGGATTATCAGACAAATCCATGTGCTCTGGGATGTTAGTCATTTAATAAACCTCCAGTAAAATAATGGCCGATAAAATCCCATATTTGACGCGCTTCACATATACTTCCATTATATCATATAGGAAATGAGGAGGAAATGCTCCCCATTCGAAAAGCAATAAGCTTGAGGGGGTTAAAAGAAGAGCAAAAATAATAATAATAATTTATGGGGGAGTGTGTATACAGGTGAACAAGTTGATCATCGACAGTCATCTGCACGTATTTTTCTCGCAGTCACAGCCGTGGCGTCCGCAAGTGGAGGAGACGCTGCACCATATGGAAATGGCAGGAATCAAGCAAACGTGTCTTTTGCCAAATCCGCAATGGACGGGGACTTATTTTCCAAGTAAGGATGAGATGCTTTTTCAGGCGGAAGCGCTTTCAGAAATCACGAATGCCTTTCCCGGCCGCTTTCTTCCGTTGTTGTTCATTTGTCCGCTGCTGCCATACGACTTTACGCTTGATTTGATGGAACAATACATACTGAAGGGGCCGCTTATTGGGGCGAAATTTCACGTCTCTCTGTATGCGGATGATGACAGGTATGAACCCATCTACAACTATTTGGAGCGGCATGATCTCCCGCTGCTGTTCCACGCTTGGTATAAAACGGTCGAGAACTACGCTTACGAATCGACCCCTTCCCAAATCGCGGAGGTGGCGAGGAGGCATCCGGACTTGCGAATTTTGATGGCTCACCTTACAGGGAGTAAGCTGCGCGGAATTATGGATATCAAAAAATATCCGAATGTATGTATCGACACCTCGGGTTCGCAGCCGGAGGAAGGGTATTTACAGCGGGCGCTTGAGGAGCTTGGGCCGGATCGAGTGCTGTATGGTTCCGATTACCCGATACGTGCATTCTCCACGCAGCTGGCACGAATCGAGTCGGTTGATATGAGCGAGGAAGTGCGGGAAAAAGTATTGCAGTGCAATGCGCAGCGATTTTTCCACAAGGGGGCGGCACAATGAGAAAAGTCTCCTCGCTGATTGATATGTCCGTATGGACGGGACAGTGGCCGTTTACCAAGCAGCGGTTCACTCAGTTGGTAGAGCTTCGGGAGCGGCTGGAATCACTTCAGGTGGCAAAGGCTTTCGTAGCACCAACGGAAGCTATTCTGGAACAGGACCCGTCAAGGGCGAACAAGGAGCTGCTTGCAGGTGTCAAGGACGACTTTTTCTCTCCTGTGCCGATTGTAGACTTGTCCTATGCGAATTGGGATGAGAATGTGGCAAGGGCTGCTGACGACGCACGGGTGCAAATAGTGAAGCTGCTGCCGAACTACCACATGTATGAGGTGCATGAAAAAAGGTTCGAGCCGCTTGTAAAGCTGACCGGTCAGCATAGGCTGATCATCTCGATCCAAATGCGCGTCGAAGATATGCGCGGTCAGCACCCGCTTATGCTGGTGAAGGATATCGACATTGTACAAGTAGTTAAGATGATGGCTTATTTCCCGGAACAGCGCTTTATTGTTAGCAACCTGTACATACACGAGGTGCCGGAGGCGCTGTTGTCACTCGACAACGTCTGGATTGATATATCCAGCCTGGAGGAGCCCGATACCGTCAAGCAGCTGAAGCAAAACAAGAAGTTCGATAAAGTGCTGTTTGCTACGCATAGCCCGTTCTATATCCCTGAAGCCTCCTTCAGTAAGCTGAAAGTAACGGATGCGACTCAGGAAGACGTCGATGCAATTGCATTTGGGAACGCAGCCAAACTACTGAATTGGCGATAGGCACTGGGTGAGTGAGTCAACGCGAAAGACACCAAATCCACGCTGAAAGACACCAGAAGGGAAGCGGGTGGAAAATAGTGAAGGTGAACAACGCTCTTGATATCGGCACCGCCAAAATGGACATCACTCCTGACGAACCGCTTCATCTGATCATGACGAGCGATTCTCCGCGAACGAGTAAAGGAGTCAAGCATCGCCTCCATGCCCGTGTACTTATAATACGCGTGGAAGAAAAGGATGGAAGGCAGCACAACTCGATATTCATCTCTGTTGATATCATTTTTTTTCCCCAGTCATGTGTCGACAGCCTGCGCTCGCAAATTGCCAAGCGATGGGGGATTGACATGGAGGCGATCGTGCTGCATGCGACCCATACGCATTCAGCGCCGTATCCGGTATACGGATTCGATGCATCGGCCATAGACAGCTCGTATGATGCTGAATTTGATGGTTACATGGGCTTTGTCGAGAAGGCGATCATCGAAGGAATCGGACAGGCGATGACCGATATGCAGCCCGTGCTGGCAGAGCGGGGGAGCGGTACGTGCACATTCGCTTCGAACCGGCGCAAGCTTGTGGACGGACAGTGGCTGATGGCGCCGGATGAGAACGGGCCGATTGACCCGGAAGTTACGGTCATTCGGTTTCAAAAGCCTGACGGCGAGGTTAAGGCACTACTTGTCCACTACACATGCCACCCGACTACGACGTATGAAGATTATTATTCATCCGATTATCCCGGAGCGGCGATGGATGCTATCGAGCAGCAGCATGATGGTGACGTTGTATCTTTGTTTATGCAAGGCTGCTGCGGGGATGTTCGCCCTGGCCTCATCCGGGATGGTCTTTATTGCGAAGGAAGTGATGCAGAGGTTCGGAAATTGGCCAGTGAGCTAACGCAAGAGGTGATGGCGGTTGTCCGTCGTCCGATGAGGCGGCTCGAATCTGCTTCGTTTCTGGCCTGTCATCGAGTGATAGAGCTGCCCTACCGGTACATGCCAACTTTGGAAGAGCTTAAGGCAAGCGTGAATGATCCAGGCATGATGGGAAGCTGGAGCCGTTCTTTACTCGCTAATCCACAAAGCATGAAGCCCTTGGAAACATTAGAAATAACCTATATCCGTCTGTTTGATAAATTGGCGATCGTGGCAATGAATGCGGAGATGGTTATCGAATATGGTCATTTTATGAAGGAAATATCAGCAGGGGCCATCATTCCGCTCGGCTACAGCAATGGAAATATAGGCTATGTCCCGACTGAAAGGCAGCTGGAGGAAGGTGGCTATGAGGGTCGCAGTTTCTTTTTTATTCAAGGCAGACCGTCGCCCTTTGACCCCGTCATTGAACGGTTGGTGAAGGAGGCAATCGTTGATTTGATTACAGGATAGGATAATGACGATAAGTGAAAATCTGTGTTTGAATGCATTTGTTATTATTTTTTATAAATTTTAGTTATTATCTTGGTTGTTATTTCTAAAATATTGAAAGGATGTTGTTAAATGACAGGAATAAAAACAAATCTGTTCCGTTCCATGCTGTTAGCTATCACATTGCTTATGGGAGTCATAATTTCGGCCTGCTCAAGTGGCGGGGAGTCTGGCGATTCTGAGAAAAATACGGGAACTGTTGCTCCGGAGGCAACAAGCACATCTAGCAGCTCCGCAAAAGTAGAGGAACCGCGCATCAAGTTGAAAATGTTTATGGGTGATTCCGGCGTTCCGCATCCGGATGGCGTGGATCCAAGCGATAACCCGTTTATCAATATCGTTAAAGATTATGCGAACGTTGACCTCGACATGGAAGTGCCCAGTTATCAGGATTTCCAAACGAAGTTCAACCTGCTGCTCTCCTCTGGTCAGCTGCCTGACATTGTGCATAGCTGGTTCATTGACGAGACGGACCAACGTGCCAGAGAAGGCGCTTTTATCGACTTGAAGAAATATTACGATAATTCACCGCAGCTGCAGAAATACGTGACTCCTGAGATGATGGAGCTGGCGAAAGACAAGGTGTCAGGAAATTACTGGCGTATCCCGATGGCAGCGCAAAACACCCCGCAGGGTACCGGTATTGCCGTCCGTTATGATCTTGTTATGAAATACAATAACAACAAATGGCCAGAGACGATTGATGAATGGGTCAATATGATGCGTACGATGAAAAAAGCCGAGCCCGACTCGATTATTTTGTCCAACCGTGTCAGCGGTGACTACACATTCTCTTATGGCGGGACACCGATTTTTAACATGTTCGGCGCAGCTCCCTATACGTACCGTGTAAATGGCGGCAAAGCAGTCAGTACATTTACATTGCCGGAATACCGTGCAGCAGTCGAGCTGTATAAGCAGCTTTATGACGAAGGAATTGTGGATAAGGAGTTTGCCGTCAATGATAATGCTAAATATTACGAAAAGGTAAAAAATAAAAACGTGCTCTGGGAGTACAACTCGGCGGATCAATATGTTCCAGGCGGCGTACCGAAGAAGCCGGAAGATAAGACGAAGGAATGGCTTTGGGCGCCACCACTGAAAACATATCCGTCCGTATTAAAAGATGTGAAATATACGCTGCCATACCGCTGGATGCCAATCGCAGGCCATGGAGTCTACATTTCTGCTAAATCAAAAGATCCCGACCGGGCCTGGAAAGTGATCGAAGGATTTGCTTCCGACGAGCTTCATGAGGCGGTTTTCTGGGGGAAAGAAGGCGAGACGTATACGGTGAACGATGGCAAAAGAGTTCCGATCGTTGAGAAGCTTGCTGATAAAAGCCGTACTTGGGCGCTGCATCTTGGTATCGTCTTCGGGTTCGCAGATGGTAAAGAAGTGACGCAGGCACAAGCAGAAATGGTGCAGGACCCGGCCGAGCTGAAACGGATGTACGACGCGATGAAGATGCTGAATGATCAGGCGATGGAGACCGGACTTGGGTTAGACAACTTCGTTGTTCTATCTGACGAAGTGGCAAAAAAACGCCCTGAAGAGGCGAAGTTCATTTCCAAAGCTACAGTTGAAGCGATCATGGGCAAAATTACGATGCAGGAGTTCGATCAGCGGGTGCAGGAGTTTGAGAAGAAATTCGGATTTATTTATGAGGAATATACGAAATATTTGACCGAGCATAAGGAAGAATTACTGAAGGCTGGCGTGAAGGAAGCTGGCTGGTAGGATGAATCTGGAAGGTATCCGAAGTTAGAAGGTAAAAGGTAGAAGGTAGAAGGTATGGTTCAATAGGAGAATAGAATGTTTGGCTGCTGGCTGCGCGACCTTGAAGTCTCGTGCAGCCAGTTATGGCTCCATCGTAACAGACAGGATACCAATCACTACTATTATTTTTAATTTGCCTAAGAGAGGAATTAGAAGATTTATGGGGGCTAATGTTAAACATTACACCGCAGTAGCTGAGCCATGCCGCAATTTTAATATTTTGGGGATGACGGTTTTTATCGATCCGCAAGACGGGCGCGAGAAGTTCGTATTATCCAATTGCATCGAAGGCTCAACGGGCAATCTTATATTCATCGACACGGAGACAGGTAGGGGAGAGGTGCTGCAGCTGCCCGGGGATACCGGAGCATGGGCATTGTTATATCTGCCGCAGTACGGGCGGCTGCTTGTTGGCACCTGCGAGAGCTATGGCTACTTGCATAGCCTTGATCTGAAATCGCGAACGTGGGCAAAGCCGCTTCGGCATGAGAATGAGCTTTACATATGGAATTTGGCCCTTGGTTCGGACGGAATGGTGTATGGTGGCACTTATCCGGGATGCCTGCTGCTGCGGTACGATCCCGAGAGGCATACGCTTGATTCGATGGGCCGTGTCTCGGACAATCCACGCGACCAATATAGCAGAACCGTATATGGCGGGGTGCCGGGACATATGGTCATTATTGGAGGCTATGACAGCTCGTTTCTTCGTGCTTACCATATCGGGACTCGATCCTTTTTCGATTTTGGAACGCCTGGGGCGGAAGTGCGACAAATTACGGATGATTTTATTTGTACGGAATATAACGGCAGCTTTGAGTTTTTCGACCCCAAAACCTTTTCTCCTATATCGGGTGAAGGGCTGATCGAACAATTGGAAATGAACAGGCTAGCTCTTCCGGACGGCAGTAATCGTCCTATAATCAAGCTGGCTAGTGGAAGCTGGGCGGGCGTATGCGGACAGGACTACTTTCTTGCGGATGCGGATGGAGGAAGGCTTGATCTGCGAAGTATCCCCGTCCCCACGCCTCCAACCGCCATTCACACAGTTATCGCGGATGATAACGGAATGATCTGGGGGGCGACTGAGTTCGGCCAGACGATATTCAGCTGCAATCCGGAGGACGGCACCTACTGGAATTCATCTAACGTCTGCAATAGCGGAGGTGAAGTATATGGCATGCAGCTGTTGGAAAGCAAGCTGTATCTCTCCGCCTACGCTGGTGGCGATCATATTGTTTATGATCCGCAGCAGCCATGGGACCAGTTGAACAACATTAATCCGAAGACGCTGCGCTCAGTCGCTCCGGACCTGATCAGGCCGACCGGCCGGACCAATCTTGGACCGGATGGCGGCATATGGACGGGCTGGTCGGCCAGCTACGGCACCTACGGAGGCGGTCTCTCACGTATCGATCCAAGCACACAGGAGGTAAGTTCGTGGTACGATCCTATTCCCGGTCAACAGGTGAGTGGTCTTACTGCAGATAAGAAGCATATCTACTTTGCGACGAATGGATATGCAAGCGGGCTGCCGTATAACGACGATGTAAACTGCCATTTCGCCGTTTGGTCGCCAGAAGGCCGTGTTGTGTTCAAACACGCTTTCCCTCAAGGCGTTAAGCTCGGATTTGTGCTGGCCGTCGGCGGAAGAGTGCTCGTTCCTGCTGGTAGCGAAATGCATCTGTTCGACACTCACTCGATGGCCTTTGTTGATAGCATCGATATGGAGCAATCAAGTGGTGCGCTTGTCGCGTTGGACAGCGAACGTGCAGCCGTGTTTGGGAAAGATCTGCTCGTGCTTAACGTCCGAACGGGCCGGTTGGAGCGTAACTGTGAGCTGCCTGGGCATGTCCATACGGCGGCTTTGACGAAGAGCGGCGATTTGTACTTTGCTTGGAAAACCATTTTGTATAGACTAAACGCCAAACTATAGGAGGCTGTAATGTATGAATGTCGCGCTTGAAACATCGCCTGCACCACCTAAGAAGAAGCGCAAAAGAGTGTATCGAAAAACATTGTTTTCCCTTTATTTGCTGCTGGCTCCCGTATTTATTTTGTCATTTGTTTTTAAGTACATTCCGATTTACGGAATCATTATTGCATTCGAAGACTTTTCTCCATTTAAAGGATTTTTCAACAGTCCCTGGGTTGGTCTCAAGCATATTAAGTACTTTTTGACCGATGAGACATTTTGGATGGTGATGAAAAATACGCTGATATTGAACTTCTACGATATCGTATTTGGCTTTACAGCGCCGATCATATTCGCGATTCTGGCGAACGAGATCATGAACAAGTCGTTCAAACGGGTGACACAGACGATCTCTTATTTACCGCATTTTCTTTCGTGGGTAGTCGTTTCAGGTATATTTTATCAAATGTTGTCTCCATCAACCGGACTTGTGAATGAACTGATCAAGTGGTTCGGAGGTACGGAAATTTTCTTTATGACGGAAAAAGATTTTTTTCGGGGCATTCTCGTTTCTGCAGGCTTATGGAAGGAGATCGGCTGGTCGGCCATTTTATATTTTGCAGTCATCGCTGGTATAGACTCCAGCTTATACGAAGCTGCCAGCATCGACGGAGCGGGGCGGGTACGCCAAATATGGCATATTACGCTGCCGGGCATGGTACCGATGATTGTTTTACTGCTGCTGCTGCGCTTGGGAAGCATATTTGATGTTGGTTTTGAACGGGTTTTTACGATGCAGAATGCGCTCGTGCTTGATGAATCGGACGTAATGAGCACGTATATATACCGCTTAGGTCTCGAAAGGGCCCAGTACAGCTTGACGACTGCCATCGGATTTGTTCAAAGCCTGCTTGGTTTTTTAATGCTGGTTACGGCTAACAAGCTGTCGAAAAAAACGACAGGCATGGGACTTTATTAGGAAGCAGGAGGAACGGCTATGGTACACAGATCAACGTCAAGAAAAATATTCGAAGTAGTCAATTACTTACTCTTCATTTTGTTCTGCATCTCAATTATCGTACCTTTTATCAATGCAATCGCCATCTCGCTCAGCAGCTATGACGCTCTTGAACAGGGCAAAGTAGGGTTGTGGCCGAAGGAATTTACTTGGGAATCCTACAAAAACCTGGCCTACAGCAAGCAGTTCCTGCGGACGTTATTTAATACCATCTTTTTGACTGTAGTCAACACGACGCTTGTGATTATTTTATCGCTGGCCGCAGGCTATGCCATGTCGCATAAGCATCTGCTCGGGCGCGGATTCCTGTTCATTTATTTGATCATTCCGATGTATTTCAGCGGTGGCTTGATTCCTACTTATTTGCTGATTAACGGTTTGGGCATGAACAACACTTACTGGGCTCTTATATTGCCGGCGGTGGTAAACATTTTTTACATTATTGTTTTCCGCAATCAGATTAACCAGCTGCCACAGGAGCTTATGGAATCAGCAGAAATCGATGGTGCCAGCGAATCGCGCATTTTGTTCAATATTATCGTCCCGCTTGTCCTGCCTATGGCGATGGCGTTTGTCGTATTCAGCGCAGTCTCCTACTGGAACGAATGGTTCGGCGTGCTGATCTACATTCGTGACCGTTCGATGTGGACGCTGCAGTTCCAGGTGCGCGACATCTTGATTAACTCGGCTCTGGTCGATTCGACCACGCAGAAAGTGCTGGCCAGCCAGGCACCGAAGGTACATCCGGAAAACCTGAAGATGGCAGCGCTTATGCTGACTATTTTACCGATTATTGCGGTGTATCCATTCGTACAAAAATACTTCATTCACGGGCAATTGGTCGGTGCGGTGAAAGGGTAAGCAGCTCGCGGGCTCTATCTTAAGGGAAAGGAGGTGGTTTACGATCTGTTGGAGATAGATTCGCAAAAATGTCATCTATTCTTCAAATCACCAGGTCACCAGGTCACCAGGGAATGAGGCAAGCCCGGTTAGTCCTTATTTAAAACATGAAGGGAGTAGAGTACATGATGAAAAAGAAGCTGATCAGCCAATTATTGATATTCATGATTGTTTGTTCTTCAATGATTATTCCGGCAGGATCTGCAAAAGTTCAGGCCGCTGCCGAGCTTCTGCCAAACGCTGATTTCGAGGAAGTTGTAAGCGCCAAGCCCGGGCAGTGGGTGGAGGGAGCCAGCGGCTCTGTCACGTCCATTTCTGATAGCGTTTACGTTCGCAGCGGCAATTACAGCGTCAAACTGGACGATACCAGCGCTATCACTTCGACAGAAATAGAGAGCGCTCACATTCCAGTTACACCGGGGACAACATATCGTGCGAGTGTATATGCGTATGACGTGGAGGGAACATCCCAATTTTATCTGCAATATTGGAACAGTTCCAATGAGCGCATCGGTGCTCAGTACGTAAGCAACCCGTCACAGAACCAGTGGAACCGGCTCGAAATTGTGGGGGAAGCGCCAGCCGGCACTACTTATGCAACGCTGCTGCTTTATTTGCATATGACCAATGTGGGCACCTCCTATTTTGACAACGCATCGCTGCAGGCAGCGCTGTCTGCATCAGACCCGAATTTCGGCTTTGAGGATGTTATAAGTGGAAAGCCGGGCAATTGGAGCGATTTCGAAGGAAACAGTCTCTATCAATCCGTCACGGATATCGTCTACTCGGGAACGTACAGTGTTAAGCTGGATGATCCTTCACCCGTCCATGCGACTGGCATGCGCAGTGTACATTTGCCGATAACGCCGGGGGAGGCATATCGCGCCTCCGTTATGAACTATAACGTTTCAGGTGTATCCCAATTGTATCTTGAATACTGGAACAGTTCCGATGAGCGGATCGACGTGGTGGTTGGTACGAACTCAGCGTCAGGCAGCTGGCAGCAGCTTGTCCTTAACCGCGCTGCACCTCCGGATGCAGCCTATGCGACGATTCTTTTATATTTGCATGGTACTAACATCGGCAGTGCCTATTTCGATGAAGCTGTGTTCGGACCTGCCCCAACCGAGCCGCTTCGTGAATTTCCGCTTCTTGTGAATGATCATCCGCGTCTTTTTTTCACCAGCAGTGATCTTCCCGCTCTCCGCGCGAAAGCCAACGATGATGTCCATACTGCATTTGGCCTGACCGGCAAACAAATATGGACATCACTGGAAAACAAAGCCCGGCCTTACTTGGATGAAACGGACTTCACCATCCATTATTATGATGAGTTTAGAGTTACATTCCCCCTGCCACCGGAGCAGCCTGGACCGATTCCGAATCCGCCGGGTTTTGAAACGATCGGATACCCTTATTGGACAGCGATGAGCAGAGCGATCGAGGATCGGCTGGAAGCGCTCAGTCTGGCGTACGTCATTACTCAGGAGCAGGCTTTTGCTGATAAGGCCAAGCAGTACCTGCTTGCGATGACGACCTGGGATTCATGGACGGATGTTGGCAGTCAATGTGAAGGCATAACCTGTCTGGACACAGCTCACATCACACTAGGTGTCAGCATGGCTTATGATACTTTGTACGATTTGTTGACAGAGGTGGAACGGACGCAGATCGAAAACGCGCTGGAGTCCAAGGGATTGATTCCGCTTTACATCGATTCAACGGGAAGGGTAGACAACAATATTGAAGCCTTGCGCGCTATCGCTCTTGGTGTGGGAGCAACGGCCGTGCTTGGCAAGCTGCCAAATGCGAATAAATACTTGACCAGAGCGGCTAACTATTATCAGTGGTATATGGATTCACGGATGTCTTCCGGCCAACAGGAAGGATTAATGTATTCGGCCTATACTATGGATAATATGATGAGGGCGATCGACAGCATTTCGCGGGCAACAGGGCTTTCGGAGTTCATCGATCATCCCTACCTGAATGATTTTATCGTCCGCTGGCTGACTTATTTCCTGGTGCCGGGAGGCGGCGATTGGGCTAAATTCTCCGATTCGCAATATGGCAGCTATTCCGTGCCGACACTGAGTGTTATCAACAATAGACTTCAGGATGGCCATGCAGGCTGGTACATGGATGAAACGAGGACGGAATCGGATCTATTTATGCGCTTCCTGTATTTTAATCCGCAGCCAGTGATTACGCAGCCTGATGATTGGCCTGCATCTGCAGTGCTTGATGAAATCGGGTGGGCGGCACTCCGTTCAGGCTGGGAAAATGATGATACGCTGTTCGCCTTCACCAGCAACAATTCCCGGCTGGGGCACAATCATTACGACCAGAACAGCTTCCAGATCGGTATCAACCGCTCCTGGATTGCGGCTGATCCTGGATATCAGGATTATACGCCGGGTCCGGCGAATGATTTCACTGTGCGGATGGGTCATAGCACGATTCAAGTCGATGGCCAGGGGCAGTCGGAATTGGGTGGGGGCAGCTTAACGAAGGGCATGCTGTCTCCGACTTATGATTACGTGAAAGGCTCGGCTGCGGGGGCTTATACAAGCCCGAAGCTGGAGAAATTCGACCGCCATATCGTCTATATGAAGCCTGACTATTTCGTTATGTTCGATGACTTGAAAGCAGATATACCCCGAACATTCGATTGGGTGCTTTACAATGGCGGCCTGTCTGAAATGGCAGTTGATGGACAGACGGTGCCCTTCGGACAGACAACACAGGGGAACAATTTATATGTGAACAACGGCAGGGCGGCCTTAACGGCAAAATTTCTGAGCTCCAGTCCGATGCCGATTACGACACAGCTTTACCCGGGTGCGGAAAGCTACGGCTATTCCTCGAAAGTATCGAGCGGAGCCCCGGCAACTGATTTCCGGTACTTGA
Organism: Paenibacillus eucommiae; assembly: GCF_017874215.1. Taxonomy (GTDB): domain Bacteria; phylum Bacillota; class Bacilli; order Paenibacillales; family NBRC-103111; genus Paenibacillus_AI; species Paenibacillus_AI eucommiae. Next base: position 264,375 of record NZ_JAGGLB010000001.1, on the reverse strand, counting down.
CTGTGCTGAAGGCGGCTCCTGTTCACGTTGAAGGCCAGTACCGGGCAACAGAGCTGCTGCCGCCACTCGAGACATCCAGCAAGCTGGTCAAAGTCGTCGAGGCCGCCAACACACAGCTGGTTTTTTACCGGGCGGATACGGTTGGAGATTACATGACGCTCGAATTTAATGTCGATGAAGCCGGAACCTATGCGCTCGATACGATGTTCATTCAGTCCCCCTCCTACGGAAAGGTGCAGACTTATCTGGATGGCCAGCAGATTGGGGGCGTATATGATGGCTACAATGCTGAGGTTCAGGCGGCAGGCCCATTCCATCATGGCGATGTAACGCTTCAGGCGGGAACACATACGATTCGTTATGAAATTGTTGGCAAAAACGCAGCTTCCGACAACTACTTCTTGGGAGTTGATACGATCAAGCTTACCCTTGCCGGGTCCGGCGGCGATCCTGAGCCGCAGATCGAGAAGGAGATTGCTGCAGAGCGGGTACAGGGCATTGGGGCAATCGGTGCAAAAATTGAACGGGAAGACAATGATGCCACAACCGACTATGTCCTATTCAAAACAGAAGGCTCCGAGTATTTAATAGAAGGAATTCATAGTGATGCCGATCAATCGGTCGTTAGCCGCAAGGGAACCGGCGATGTCACGGGGTATAAATTAAGCGGCGGCACCTTCCTTCAAGATGACTGTGTCGTGCTATTGCAGGGAGAAGAGCCGTTCAATGCTGCCTTTGATTTCATCGCAGATACGATGGAATGGCAAGGAATCGTGGAGCTTAAGCAAGCTCAATCCTTGCAATTGCATGCCTCTTCTGCAGGGCAGGTTATGCTTGACGGTAATCAGCTTGGCAGTAGCGAATACAGCTTCGATCCAGCCAATAAACTGTTAACGATCCAGCTATCCGCTGGCGTATATCAGATCGTTGTGTCGGAGGAGACTACACCATCGCCAACAACAACACCGACTCCAACGCCATCACCAACTTCAACACCGGTGCCAACATCCACGCCAACACCATCGCCAACTCCAAGCATGCCGCCCGCGAACTCTTCATCAGGCAAAGGTATTGGAGAAGGCAGTGACCACGGAGCTGAAGGAAGAAGCAAAATACGTGATATTTCCACTGATGAGCTGAAGGCTGCCAAGGATGGGAAGATCGAAATCGTCTTATCAGCCGACACTGGAGAAATCATTCTACCCAGCGATGCTGGAAAAATGCTCAATGGGAACCGCTTGATGGTTACGGCTGGAGATGTGAGAGTAGAAATAACCAGCGAATTATTGATGCATGCAGCAGCAGGGGCGAGTGAGAGTGAGGGTAAGCAGGGCAGATTTTCGCTCAAAATGGCAGCCCTTTCGACAAGCGACGCTAATCAGATGCTGGGTAGAGCGGCAGGCAATATTTACGCTCAGCTGAATGCGGCTAGTCCGGTATATGACATCGCGGTATCGTTAATTACGGCTGATGGACGTCGAATTGCCATTGGCAAATTTGATCATCTACTGAAGGTCGGGTTCAAGATACCGTCGAATGCGGATAGGCAGCTGCTTGGTATTTACCTCGTTGGTGAAGCCGGGCAGCTGGAATATAAGGGTGGAGCAATTGAAGGAAATTGGATGGAAACGACGGGAATAACTGATGTGACCGAAATGACCAAAATGATGAAAAAGACGGAAACGAAAGAAGGATTAGCTGGTAGGTATGCTTTGTTGGAATATGATAAAACGTTTTTAGATATTCCAGCGGGTTTCTGGGCGGCGAAAGTGATCAAGGTGCTTTCCGCTCATCATTTGATCGAGGGAGTGGACGATGAGCACTTTGCCCCACAGCGTCCGATTACCAGAGCGGAGTTCACTGCGCTGCTTGTACGTATCCTTGGGGTGAATGAGCAGGCTGACGTGCCTTTCTCCGATGTCCAGCCTGGCGATTGGTATGCAGCTGCGATTGCTTCTGCGGTCAAAGCCGGCCTGGTGAACGGTGTAAGCGGCAACCGTTTTGCGCCAAATGAACCGGTTAGCCGCGAGCAAATGGCCGTACTGCTGCTGCGTGCTTATGAATGGAAAACTGGGAAGAAACTATCAAATGAAGTAAAGGTGACTGGTATTACAAGTGTGATTACAAGTGGTGCAGGATTCAAGGAATTTGTGGATCAAGCTGATGCAAGCGAATGGGCGCGGCCTTTCATCCAGGCAGCTGCGGAAAACGGAATTGTCCAGGGCAAGCTAAATAGCCGATTTGCTCCGAAGGATGCAACCAGTCGCGCCGAGATCGCACAAGCAGTTTACAACCTGTTGGAAAAAATCAAATAAAGCTTCATGAAAAAGCTGGGGCAGTAGAGTGAGATTGGTGGTAGAACGTAGAACCCTTTTGAACCCTTTTCCCTTGGTCAAAACAGATTTTAGATGGGGGAAAGGTTTGGTCGAGGTGTACTACCGCCGGTAACGATGTTTTTCATCGTTAAACGATGAAATTTTTAGGAAGAAGGCTCGTTAGTGATGTTTTTCATCACTAACGAGCCTTCTTGTCGTGTTTGAGGCCCTCTTCGGCCTCGATAACGATGTTTTTCATCACTAAACGCTACCGAAATTTTTAGGAACAGTGCTCTTTAGTGATGTTTTTCATCATTAAAGTGCGCACCCATCAGCCAAACATCGCTGAGCCAGATTCTGTAGACTGTACGGAGTGTACTCAGTCAAGATTTCAGTCAAGATTTGTATCTCTTTTGTTCTTATGCTATAATACAAACCGAACGTTCAGTATGTAATCGGAAAGCTACCGGGGGAGTGCATGATGAAAGAACAACAAACGCTACATTTACTGGATACACAATCCGTTGGGCAAGCATTCCTTCGATATTTGATCCCATCCATGCTTGGGATGCTGCTGGTTGCTGTCAATATTGTGGTCGATGGTGTAATGGTTGGCAACAAGCTGGGATCAACGGCGTTGGCTGGGCTAGGGATTGCAAGTCCTGTGTATTCGCTTTTTGTGGCGATGTCGCTCTGGATTGGTATTGGCGGTGCAACCGTGTATTCTCATGCCTTGGGGGCCAAGGATCGGCTTAGGGCGCAGACGGTTTTTACGTATTCGGTGACGATTATTTTTGTGGCTACACTGGTGATAGGAATCACTGCATTTATTTTTCGGGATCCGCTTATATATGGACTTGGGGCCAATGCAGAGACGTATCCTTATGCTTCCGCCTATATGAAGGTCATGCTGATGTTTGGCTTTGTATTTACGGTGGAAAATGCGCTGAGTGTATTTGTCCGCAATGACGGCAACCCGAATCTGTCGATGGTGGCACATATTACCTTTGCGCTGTCCAATATTGTTATCAATTACATCATTTTATATGTACTTGAATTAGGGGTTGCCAGTGTTGCATTCGGTACGATTCTCGCAGCTTTCCTGGGATTGCTTGTGTTGCTAACGCATTTTCTCAAAAAGGCAAATCAGTTAAAGCTGCGGCGTATCAAATGGGACAAGACTCTGCTGATTACGGTTATTGTTATCGGGTTTCCAAGCTTTTTGGCCGAGGTCGGGCTTTCGGTTTTTACGATATCTCATAATCTTTCGTTGGAGCGGATTGCAGGGACAGACGGGGTTGCCGCGTTTTCCATTATGAATTATATTCATAGCATTATTTTATTAACATTTCTGGGAATGGGCTCGGCGATACAACCACTGATCAGTTATTATCATGGCGGCAAACAGGACGAACGTAAACGGCGTACGATCCGGATCGCGGTCCAGACAGCGCTGGGGGCGGGAGTGGCCCTGCTATTGATTGTGCAAATGGCTGCTGTTCCGATTGTTGGTATTTTTGGCAGCTTTAGTGATGGAGTGACGGATCTTGCGGTGAGCGGATTGAGGATATTCGTGATGGCTTACCTGTTTATGGGGATTAATTTCGTGATGATGACCTATTTCCAATCGATTGGCAGCGTGAGAATGGCGACCTGGATTACAGCAGCGCGTGAAATGATTCTAATGCTAGCGATAATTTTGATACTTCCGAAGCTCATCGGGATTACGGGTGTTTGGCTGGCTGTTCCTTTGTCAGAATGTATGGTACTAATCACCATTGTCATTTATTATAAAAGACATGCACAATCTGAGAAAAATCCGTTACGCAAGGCCGATATCTGAAAAGGGGCTGGAGCAGTTGAATAAAAAGCAGTTGCAGAGCGAGCAAACTAAAAAAAAGGTGGCTGAAGCTGCGCGGGCATTGTTTGGTCAAAAAGGGTATGCAGCCACTTCGATTGAAGATATTGTAGCAGCTACCGGAAGCAGCAAAGGCAACATCTATTATCACTTTCAAAGCAAAGAGGGGCTATTCCTGCATCTTTTGGACGAATGGGACCGGGAGTGGAAGCAGCAGTGGAGTGAGAAAGAGCAGCTCTATACTACCATAGAAGAGAAACTGTATGGTTTTGCGGAGCACCTGGTTGCCAACGATCTAAATCACCCGCTGACCAAAGCGACGGATGAATTTATAACTAGTGAGTGGGAAAGAAGCGATGTGCAAGAAAATGTAGCTAATTACCTCACAGAGCATATTCAGTTCAACCAGGAGATGCTGCAGCAGGCGATGGAGGCGGGCGAGCTGAAATCTGATGACGCCTGGACGCTTGGTTTTATTCTGGAGGGGCTGCTTATGGGACTTGGGGAAATGTCCAAACGTACCTCAAACAACGAATCGACATTAAATATGTATCAAAAAGCGATTCATGTGTTTCTTCATGGCACAGTGGGAAAGAATTGAACAGTCATTAAGGGCCCGAATTAGTCCTGGACAGATTTAGGACAGATCTATGATTGGTCCCTGAATGGTCCAGGACAGATCCATGAATGGTCCAAGACAAATCCAAGACAGATCCAGGACAAATTCAAGAATGATCCTAGATTAGCCCTGGACTTGTCCTGCTTTTCCTAAATTCGTCCGGAATGTAAATAGTCCTGAATAGTCCCGAGAGGATAGCAGCTACGGCTATTACTGCCGGATTACATGCCGAACCAGGTCCAATACGGAACCGATGTATAATTGATCTGAATCGTCTCATTCGGCTCCAGCGTGATCGTACCGGACTGCATCCCAGCAATACCTTGCCCGTTTTTACCGATCCAGGTTACGCCTCCTCCATGAATCAACACCTGGCAGGTGGCTGAATATGAATTGGCAAAGACCACGCCCGATGCCGGAACGGCTGGCTGCGGACTGATGGCTCCTATGGGATTAAAGCCCATGCAGTCCTTTATTTTACCCTTTTTTCCCACTGCTGTATCCAGGTACACTGCCCCTGTCAAATTGTTCTTTAAATCGCTATCGGCTACCAGATATTCGTCAGCCCCCGCAAGCAGCTTTATGCCATATCCCTGTGTAGCAGCCAGATCCTGCGTATACCGGCAGGAGGAAACTCCACGTATGATGGTTCGTTTTACATTTTCCCCGACAACAATTCCGGCATAGGTCCCCGCATACAAAAGGGAATTCAAAGCATAGATGCCGCCATTCACTTTAACCCCGTCAGCCAGAATCGTCATTCCCGAACCCGCATTCCATACCACAATACAGTTGTTGATATCGACCTTCTGATTGTATGGGGTAATGTAAATCCCTTCGCGATTGTTCAGTGCAGTCTGGCTCGGATTGCTGCCGGCATATTCAATAAAACTGTCGGAAATGCAAATATTTGCACCGTTGGAGTCCAGTAAAATACCGTAACCCAAATTTGTGCCAATCGACAGCTGCTCCAGCAGCACATCGTAAATATGATCTGTCTGCTTGTCCAATGCCCCAATCCATACGCCATGTCCGCCATTGTTGAACGATTCGCATTTGGTCATGTACAAGCCGCCCGTTCCCCGGTAAAAATAGAAGCCGGACCCGCCGTTATTCATGGAGTACACGTTAGAGAACGTCATATTGCTAATCGCAACCCGCACACCGTCTCGCACATTGTCCATAACCATACTATCAACAAACCAGGCTCCCGCGATATTTCCTTCCAGGAGTAATCCGATGTCCTGGTTTCGAATATATAAATTTTCGAAATGAAATCCCATGCCCGATGCTGCACTGTATATCCCGTAACCTCCTGCTGTCGCGGGGACCGAGCGGTCTATGGTTATATTACGCAGCAGTACCTGGCTTAAATCGTTATTGTACGTAATGATTGGGGTTGTTGCATCCATTCCGATGAGCGCCGTATTTTGCGGGTCGCTGCCGACCATGGCTACCCGGCTGTTATTGACCAACCCTGTAACCATATACTTTCCGGCAGGAAAATAAACACTTCTGATCTCCGTTGGGGATACTACAGCAGCATTAAGCGCTGCTTGTATGGCCGCGGTATCATTTGTTACTCCGTCTCCTTTGGCTCCAAATTGCTTTACATCCATTAGCAGGATCATTCCCTTCTTGGTATGTTTGGTAGTCCAGGCAGCTTTAGCAAGTTGTTAGTAATAATATATAATTAGCGGTATCTATATTCAATTCCACTTTGTTGTGAGGAAAGTATACATTTTTGCGGTGGAGTATGAAAAGTGACTTGTGGCGCTCTTGAGGTGCGTGTTCGTGACGTGGGAGCGTTGCGGAGGTAAGGGGCGTGGGCTCCAGCCGCTGTTAAAGATTTGTTCCCTTGAATGAAATGGATGATGAGGTAGGAACAAATCTTTAAAGGCGGACGCTATTGCTCTTCCTCCCACACCCCTTACCTCTCTTTAGCTACAATCGCACGAACACCAAGCTCAAACGGACAACCAGCAAGGGTCTCCCTCTTGATTAGAGGAGATTTCCTAACGGGTGCAGGAGCTGGAGATGAAGAGCCCACGCAACTGAGAGAAGCTGATGCTTTAACGATGAAAAACATCGTCTTAAATGGCGTACGCTCATTTCAGCGGAGGGCGGGCTGCTACTAACCCGCATCCTCCCCTGATTCCTTTCCGCTCAGCCCCAAAGTGCCGAACCTGCCACGATCAAATGGATAACGAACTGCCAGTAGAAGTTACTTTCCTGGCCAATAGTTCATAAAAAAAAGACCCGGCTGCCTGCAGCCGGACCTGAACCTGATAAGTACCAAAGAAAGCGTATACATATAGCCCTGTGCAACACCGGGCACCGGCTCTCGCGGTATAAAATTTAGAATGTGTTTGAGACTCTGAATCTGTTTAGGAATTGAGGTAGATAGTACGATACTGGCCCGGAGGGATGCCAATTTGTTCGCGAAATACTTTGGAGAAATATTTGCCGTTCTGATAACCGATTTCCTGGGCGATGGACTCCAGATTTTCGTTCGTGTTCAAGAGCAGCTCGATGGCACGCTTCATGCGGGTTTTGGTAAAGTGCTGCATAATCGTGGTGCCGGTGTGTTGATGGAACGAGCGGGTGAGATGGAATTTAGACACCTGCAGCCGGTTCGCCAATTCATCTAGACCGGTTAAGGTCCGGTAATCGCTGTCAATAAGGTCAACCACCCGTTTAATCGAATCGGGTAAAGGAGAGGGGGTGCAGGTATTGTGATGGGCAGACCGGTATAATTCCGTCAGGAATTGGTAAGCTGCGCCTGCAGACTGGAAGCCGTCTACCAGATGACCTTGGCAGGCTTCCCAAAAAAGACGAACCAAATAGCGAATAACGAACGAATCGGGTTCGAATACGGTGACGCTGCCTAACTGCTGGCGGATAACGGACCAGCATTTGTTCACATGCTCTCCACTGAGAACGATAAAGAGAGAGAGCCAGCCTTCGTCTTCTCCTGGATAATAGTACTCATGATCGCTAGGTACATCTACAAGAAATGCTTTGCCTGTTTCAAGCGTGTAAAGCTGCTCCCCAATTCTGATCATGCCCTTACCTTTCAAAGTATATTGAAAGATAAAATTGCCTGCCTGCCCGCGTTTCAGCCCGTTCCATATATACGGAGTGAAATTCACCTCCGAGCAGCCAATGGATTTTAATAAAGCAGGTGCTCCGGGCGGAGATTCGCCAAAATTAAAAATATGGGCGTCCTGCGGAAGATCAAAGTAATGGGTTTTCAACGTTGTATACCCCCATTGCTATGAATTGAAATTGAAGGTAAATCAAACTGATTATACAATAGAAACAGGCAATTAAACAAGAAGTGCGGGACAAACACCTGTCAGCGGAGGGGAGGCCAATTTGTCCTTGCAACAATGCGAATCAGAGTTCAGTGTGGATTTATTTTGAATGAAGCTTGTTTCACTGCTGATAATCTTTTATAATGATAATCGTTATCAATTGAAAATGGGAGGTACAGATGCATCCATATGCGAAGTCTTCAACAGCGGCGGGTTCTCCTGATATACAGCGGCTATTTAACGTTTATTATGATTCCATGTTCCTGTCGCGGCAGCCATCGGCGGGCTCGGAAATGATGCAGATGGATCAAGCAGCTGGCGAAGGAAAGATCAGGCGAATGGCCACAGCTTCGGGCATGGAAATTGTCGAGTCCGATTTCTGTATGAGAAAGGATAGCCGTATTCAGATGCAATCTTCCGCTGCTATGGCAGAGTTAAGTTTTTGTATGCAGGGCAGCGGAGAGGTGGAGGTCGCGGAACACAAGAAGCACGAGCTGCTGCAGGACAGTTGTTCGCTCCAGCTGATCCGTGATTTTTCCGCTTCTTTTGGCTATGAAGGAGGAAAGGACTTTCGTTCTGTGGCCATTGGAATTCCTGTGGCATTATTCGATTATTATGTTGGCGGGTTTGAAAAAAAAGATAACCTGAGCTTCGCAGCTTTACTGCGTTCGAAATCGTTCAGGATGTTCCGCAAACCGGTGGATTCAGTAACCACCCGGCTGCTGCATGAGCTTATAAACTGTCCTTATACACATGGAATGCGTGAGTTATTTGTTGAGAGTAGAGCTCTTGAGCTGATTTACAGGTATCTGGAAATTTTCCTGCTTGAGCTGGACGGCAGCAGAAGGCAGTCATCACAGCTATCTCGTACGGAGCAGGGTAAAATTGGCGAGGCCAAGCAGCTGCTGCTGCACAGAATGGAGTCACCGCCCTCCTTACTGGAATTAGCGAGGCTGGTCGGACTCAATGATTACAAGCTGAAGGTGGGCTTTAAGGAGATGTATGGCAAAAGCGTCTACGCTTATCTGCGCGACAGGCGCATGGAGAAGGCCTGGGAGCTAATGAGCTATAGCGGGATGAACGTCAGTCAAGCCGCGGGGATGGTTGGCTATGCGAATTTCAGTCATTTCGCGGCAGCATTTCATAAGCAGTTTGGTTTCAATCCTTCTGAATTGAGCAGCGGGAAAATTTCGAAACCATAGCAGTGGAGGAGCGGGATCCGGAATTGTATTTCCGGCTTTTTTTTGCGCAAATAAAATCCGTCAGCCATCATATTCTCCGTTTGCGGGTAGTCCATAGCTTCCGTCAGATGATATTCTTATCCTCGTTCTAGTGAGAATAATTATCAATGAAGGGGTGGAATGGCTATGATTCAATTGAACAAAATTTCGTATGTGGGAATCTTTCTCTTGTTTGTTTTGCTGCTGGCCGGCTGCAGCAATTCAGAAGGGAATACGACACCAAAACAGGAACAAGAGGGGACAACTCCAGAGGCCACGGTTAAAGTGCAAGAAGCTGAGGGGCAACAAACTCGTAAGGTCATGGATGCCAAAGGGGAGGTCACTATCCCTGCCAATCCGCAGCGGATTGCGGATATTTCGGGTTCGACCGAAGAACTGCTGATACTTGGCTTCAAGCCGATACTGAGTGGCAATACCGACATGGCCGATCCTACCCTGCTTACACCTATTGTGAAAGAAAAGCTTGGAAAGAGTACGAGCACAGCAGGATGGTTCCAAACAGAGATTAATCTGGAAGCATTAGTAGCGGCCAGCCCTGACTTGATCCTGGCCGGACCGACCCAGGAAAAAGTTTATGAGCAGCTGGAGAAGATTGCTCCGACTATAAGAGTGCCCTTTGGCTTCAATGCGTTTCGGGACCGCTTCGCTTTTGTAGCCGAGGTTATGGACAAGACAACAGAGATGAAGAGCTGGCTGAAATCCTATGAAGAGCGTGCAGCCGATTTGCACAGCCAGATTGAGGCGGTTACCGGACAGGAGACGTTTGCTGTCATCGAAGCTACTCAAAAGGAAATTCGCATTTATTCCCGTACAGGCGTTGCCGCTATCCTATTTAATGACCTGTCTTTGCCGATGGCGCCGGGAACACCCGAGCCTGACCCATGGGGAGGAAAGGTGACGAGTCTGGAGGCTCTGGCAAGCTTTGATGCGGATCATATTTTACTGCTGGCGGAAAATGATCAGAATGTGCTAGAGCAGAATGACATCTGGAGCAATCTGAGAGCGGTCCGGTCCGGACACGTGTATCGCATGACTACCCGGCAGAACTATAATGAAGCCTTTTTCGCGCTAGGCAAGCTTGCTGTTATGGAGCAGATTAGCGGAGACATTTTGCAAAAAAAGAACTAAAAACGGGTAACACTCCAGCATTTCTTAAAAATAAGTTGACAATGATAATCGTTATCAATTAAATTAGGAGCATGGAGCAAATCTTAGCCAGACAGGCTGGTTCCTTATCTATAGCCCAAAGAACGAAGGGGGAGCTGACTCTGAATGCTGAGACGCTTTTATGCTTATTACCGTCCTTATAAAAGATTGTTTATTCTTGATTTCTCATGTGCCATTCTAGCTGCGCTGCTTGAGCTTGTTTTTCCGCTTGCCCTTAACAGGGTCGTTGATGATCTGCTTCCAAGCGGCAACTGGAAATGGATTCTGTTCGCTTGTCTGGGTCTTCTGGGTATTTATATCATCAGTTCGGCGCTTCATTATGTAGTGACCTACTGGGGGCATAAGCTGGGCATCAACATCGAGTCGGACATGCGCAAAAAGCTGTTTGACCGCATACAGAAACTGTCGTTCCGGTTCTTCGATAATAACAAAACGGGCCACCTCGTTTCCCGTATGACCAACGACCTAATGGATATTGGGGAAATTGCCCACCACGGGCCAGAGGATTTATTTATTGCCATCATGACCCTGCTGGGAGCGTTCGGCATCATGCTTGGCATCAACTGGAAGCTGGCGGTCCTGACCTTTATTATCGTTCCGTTCATGATTTATTTGTCGATGTATTTTGGCGGTAAAATGTCACGTGCCTTCAACCGTATGTTTAGAGATATTGCAGACTTTAACGCGCGTGTGGAGAACAATGTCAGCGGCATTCGTGTTGTTCAGGCATTTGCCAACGAGAATCATGAAATCAACCGGTTTGCGGAAAATAATGAGCGATTCCGGCTAACGAAGCTGCTAACTTACCGTATTATGGCCTGGAACTCCTCGATCAGCTTCATTCTGATGAAATTTGTATCGCTGTTTGTGCTTGTATGTGGAACCTGGTTTGTTATCCAGGGGCAGATGACTTATGGAGAATTTATTGCTTTTCTGCTGCTGTCCAATGTGTTTCTGGCACCGATCGAGCAGATCAGCTCCGTTATTGAGACCTATCCGAAAGGCATTGCCGGCTTTAAGCGTTACCTGGAGCTTCTCGAAACGGCGCCTGATATAGACGACCTTCCTGATGCGAAGCCGGCCTCCAACCTGCGCGGAGATATCGAATTCCACGGCGTTAGCTTTGGTTATGAGAACAAGGAGCAGGTACTGCAAAATGTCAATCTGTCTGTGCGATCAGGGGAAAGCATAGCGCTAGTCGGCCCATCGGGAGGAGGTAAATCGACGCTGTGCAGTCTGCTGCCGCGCTTCTATGATGTGGATAGCGGCTCCATTACCATCGACGGCATAGACATCCGTCAGATGACGCTGGAATCTTTGCGTTCCCATATTGGGATCGTACAGCAGGATGTGTTCCTCTTCGACGGGACGATCCGTGACAATATTGCCTACGGCAAGCTGCATGCACCTGAGGAGGAAATCTGGCAGGCCGCAAGACGCGCGCAGCTCGAGGAATTGATCCTTTCCCAGCCGGAAGGTCTGGACACGATGATCGGCGAGCGCGGCGTGAAGCTCTCTGGCGGCCAGAAGCAGCGTCTGTCCATCGCCCGGATGTTTCTGAAAAATCCGCCGATTCTTATTCTGGATGAAGCGACCTCTGCGCTTGATACAGAAACGGAGGCAGCCATCCAACTTGCCCTCTCGGAGCTGTCCCGGGGGAGGACGACACTGGTCATAGCGCACCGTCTGGCCACAATCAAGGATGCCGACCGCATCCTGGTGGTAGCTGACCAGGGCATTGCTGAGCAGGGAACCCACGAGGAGCTGACTGCTGTTGGCGGGGTTTACAGCCGCCTGCACCGGGCACAATTTGGGGCTTAAAGCTCCAGCATGAAGCTGAGTTTGTAGCCAAGCATTAGGCCAAGCTTAGGTCAAACTATCGGCCAAACTATAGGTCAAAGAGTGAATCTCATAGCACTTCCTCAACGGAGTTGTACAAGTCATCTTTCTGACTTAGGACAGCTCCGTTTTTGTGATTTTTTGATGCAGAGCCTCGATTAGAAGCATACATGTAGGGAGAGCGCAGTCAGTCTGCGAGTAGTTTTTCCAGTAGCCAGCGCCCTCGATCCGATTTGGGCAAGTTGCTCCCAAGTTGCCCCCGAGGTATTTCGAGTTGATTCGGGTGTCTCGGGTGTCTCGGGGTCGCTAGGTTGCCTGCTGCGCTATCGACTTAACGATGTTTTTCATCGTTAAAGTAAGTGTTCCAGGTCAATCCGTCACTTTAATGATGTTTTTCATCGCTAAAAGAGGCCGGATGGCCCCTCTGGGTGTACAAAAGGGATTTTAACGATGTTTTTCATCGTTATCTCAAGTTTGAGGAGGGGGCACAGCGTTTTAACGATGAAAAACATCGTTAAAGAAGCCGCTAAGCCGCTGTTCATCCCAAGAATCTGAAGATGCGCCCGGATCTACGCGAGCCCCAGCAACTACGCCTGCATCTATACCCGGATCTGCCCCCAGCCCCAGCAACTACGCCTGCAACTATACCCGGATCTGCCCCAGCCCCAGCATCTAAGCCTGCATCTATACCCACATCTACGCCTACGCTTGCCCCGCGCCCAAGTCAACGCCCAATGGGGAATCTCCTTCAGCCAAGGGAGAGAATTCTTGCTGGCTGCCCTTTTGGGATTTACCTGCTGGCTCTACCGAAACGACGCTCCGATGTGTTAGTATAATAAATATCTTGCGCTATCGGCCAATATAGATAGCGCTTACAATGGAGTGCAAGTAATGCTTTGGGAAAGAGGGACAAGTTACATGGAATTCTTGCGCAGGGTGAATCATCGGCTGCTGGCTCCAAGAAGAAGCCAAAATTTTTATTACAAGTTGATCAGCTATACGCTGCTGATTTCTCTTTTGCCTATTCTGATTATGAGTATCGTCATTTATCATAATGCCAAAAATACGATGCAGCAGGAGCTGCAGGTTGCCAAGCAGGAGTATTTGAAGCAGACTGTCAGGGCTATCGAAATGATTATTAATCAAATTAACGGAAGCTTTAAGCAGTTGGCTTTGGATAAAACGATACGCAACTTTGAAAGCTTTCCGCGCGGCTCCTATTATGAAGAGCTGAAAGGTGAGCTGATTGAGGAGGACTTGCCCATATTGGGCAGCTATTTGACCAGCAAAGCGACGATGTCGTGGAATTTGTCTTTCTTAAAGCAGTCTAACGATTTTATCAATTCGATTTATTTCTACGATAAGTGGAAGAATGTGCTCATTACATCCGAAGGTTTGCAGTATACGCGTGAAAGCTTTTACGACAAGGGTTGGGATGAATTCTCGGCAGCCGGGCATGCTTTCCCGATGTTTATGGATTTGCGCAAGGCCAGGCAGGATGACGGGAGATTGATAGAGGTGATTCCTATCGTTTATCGTTCGTCTGTGGATGGCAACTTTCTGGTCATTAATTTGGATGCGGGGCTGATTTACCAAAGCTTTGTTAATAAGCTGGAGCATAAATCGGACAATGTTTTTTTCGTTTTATCCGGCAGCGGCCAATTGATGCTGTACGACCGTTCGAGCGGACTTAGCCAGTCGGTGAACGAGGATGCTGGTTTGCGCGCCCGTCTCGGGCAAGCTTCTAATCAAGCTTCTGATCCTACATCTGGTCCTACTTCTAATCAAGCTTCCGCTCCTACTTCCGAGCAAGCCTCCGAGCAAACCTTTGAAGGCAAGTATGAAGGGAAACGCATGCTGGTCACATACATGACCTCGGATATACTTGGCTGGACCTTTATTTCTGCGACAAGTCTGGACGAGCTGTATAGGAGCGTCTCCAATATCAAGGGAATTATTGTTCTTACGTGCTTCCTGTTGGTTACGTTTACGATTCTGCTTGCACTCATTACGAGCAAAAGGATTTACAATCCGATTTTCCATTTGACCCAGTATATCAAAAATAAAGATCAAAACTTCAGCAATCCGGAGTTTCCATCGTCCAGAAGCTCCAATGAGCTTGCGATGATTCGCAGCAGTCTAGAGGAGGCTTTCGAGGATCGGGTAAGCTTGCAGGTGCGGCTCAAGGAGAGTGTTCCAGCTTACAGGGAAATTTTTATGCGTTCACTGATTTTAAAGCCGGGCAGCAGAGAAGAGATTATGGACCGTATGCAGTTTCTAGGCTTAAATCTGGCGCTTGATGGCTTGATGCTTATGGCTGTTGCTCTTGAGGAAACGGACGAGCTAACATCCGATGTGGAGCATTATAATATTAAAAAGCTGCAAATTATCGACATGATGGAAGCCATTATTCCGGCCGAACACAGCAGGCTTATAATGGAAATGTCGGACGGCTTCTTCGTCGGCATTATTAATTGCGATGAGGAAGCCTTCATGGAGCATATGCTTTTCGCCGAGCAGATGATTCAGGAGGCGGAGCAGCTTCTTGGGCTGAAATGCTCCATAGGCATCGGCACCTATTGCCGGGATATTTATGAGCTGAAGCATGCTTATCGCGAGGCGCGGGAGGCGCTGCGTTATCGCAGTATAACCGGGCTTTGCGAGGTGATTTATATTGAGGATGTCAGATTAGAGGGCACCCCTGTATTTGTTTATCCGAAGGATAAAGAAACGGTGCTGAACGGTTATCTGATCAATGGCGAGACCGAGCAGGCGCTGCGGGTTTTTGCGGAGATTACCCAGGAAATTCAGTCACAGCAGGGCAAGGTGCATTATCGGCAAATCCAGCAGGCATTCTTTCAATTGTTTGGCATCCTTGTTACAACAACGAGCGATCTGCGCTTGGATTTGAACCGTATTTTGCAGGAGAAAGAGAATTTGTACAGTGTGCTGCTGCAAAAAAAGGATGTGAGCGAGGTTGTCAGCTGGCTGGAAGAGGTCATTGGGCTGCTCTCCAAGCATATTGGCGGCGCATTTAAAGAGAAATATAATCGTCATGTCGATCAGGTCATAGATATCCTGGAGCAGGATTGCGGCAGCAATATGTCACTTGCCGTGGCAGCGGATAAGCTGCGTATAACCCCGTCCTATTTAAGCCGCATTTTCAAAGAAAAGACGGGAGAGTCGTTCTCTGAGTATTTGACCCGCAAGCGCATTGACAAAAGCAAGAAGCTTCTGCTCGAAACCGGGCTGAAAATTAAAGAAATCGGCGATGAAGTCGGCTATCACAAAACTACCTATTTCATTAAGCTGTTCAAGGATTTCACAGGAACAACTCCAGGTGAATACCGCAAAATGCATATAGAAGAATAAGCGAAAGCCGTGAAAGCCGCGGTATCTCTACCTGTGACATCATACCTTCTTTGATATGATGTCATAGGAATGGATATGAATGCCTAATATGAGGCATTTCCGATCTAGCCCGCTGGACTTACAATTAGAGTATTCAATTGCTGCTTTAGCGCCGGTCGGCCGAACGAACGGAATTGAACGATAGGATGGAATGAAACCGTTTTCTAATGATAGGGGAGGGGTTAAGTCAATGAACAAAAAGCTTCTAATATCCATCGCAATTTTAAGCCTTATGATCACAACTATGATCGGATGCTCGACGAAGGAATCGGGTGGTTCTACGCAATCACCAGAGACAACGGCCAAAGGAACGAATGGGGAAGAGAAAAAGATAGAAAAAGTATACGTTTACAACAATACAGGGGTGTTGTCTGTTACCTCGGATACGAGCAAACCGGAAGCGATCGAAGAGGTTAGACAATATATTAAGGAGAAAACCGGAATTGAAGTGATCGGGATTGTACCCCCGAGAGGCTCAGAAGCTGACAAATTAAATATTTTGCTCGCTTCCAATGAACCGCTGGATCTGTTTATGGGGTCCATGGCAGAGCATCAGGTAAAGGGAGCAGCCCAGCCGCTGAACGAGTTAATGGATAAATACGGGGAAAACGTTAAAAAGTTTTGGCCAGAAGAGTGGGCAACCTCATGGGATGCTGTATCCACAACGGACGGTAAAATATGGGCGATACCCGAGCTGCCGTCAATCGCAGGCGATACCGTACTGATCAGAACCGACTGGCTGAAAAAATTGAATCTGCAAATGCCCAAAACAATGGATGAATACGAAGTTGTACTAAAGGCATTCAAGGACAATGATCCGGCAGGAGCAGGCCAAACCATTCCGATGTTAACTAACCTGAGTGGTCTCAACAATGCGCTGGCAGCAGGCTTTATGGATGTGGGCTATGGCAATTGGCTGGATTCGGATGGCAAAGTGAAGCCGGTTGTGCTCAACCCGGGTTATAAGGATTTTGTGGCGAAAATGGCTGATTGGTACAAGAAGGGATACATCTATAAAGAAGCGTTCTCGATCAACAAAAATCAAATGATCGATTTGGTGAAGCAAAATCGCGTAGCTACGGGTGCAATCTGGTACACAAGGGTTTTGGCGAATGATAGTGTTCTGCGGGAAACGAACCCGGATGCCAAATATGAAGTGGCCGCTGATTTGCAAGGACCCAAAGGCCTGATTACAACAACTTCAAGCGTCAGCAGCAACGGGCAGATGATCAGCAAAAATGCTCAGAACCCAGAAGCAGCAATGAAATACGTCAATTGGATACAATCCGATCTGGAAAATTTCTTTATCGCCATGTTCGGTATTAAAGGAAAGCACTGGGAATACGTGGATGAAGAAAAAAAGATTATTAAAAAATTAAATCGCGATTACCTCGGCGAGCTGCTTGCTGGCTCCTCATTTGCCCAGACGGTGAAATATCAGCAGGAGGATCCGGTATCTGAGCCGCAATTCGTCTATATCCGTAATTATTTGACCGACATGTCACGGGTGAAAAAGCCGGCTACCTTCGAGGTGGATTTCCGCTTCGACCAGAAGGCAATATCCGATAATATTCCTACACTGGCTGATATCAACCGGATGATTGAAGAAGAAGTTGTCAAATTTATTATGGGGGCCAGACCTTTGGCTGATTATGACAAGTTCCTGCAGGAATTGAATAAGGCGGGGCTGGAGAAGTGGATTGAAGTGTACACCGACCAATACAACAAAGCTAGTGCATCCAAATAAGCAGTCCCTTCAATAGGATCAGACATGTATCAGGCATTGGGGCATGGCTCCAGATCACCAGATCTGCAAATCTCCATGCTGCAATGCCTGATACGGTGTGCAAATGACAGAAAGCGGGGCTGAACTTCCGTGAAATCACACACGTTGAGAAATATAAATAAGCATCGCTTATTTTATATGCTGGTAATACCGGGAATTCTATATTTTTTAGTTTTTCATTATATACCTATGTATGGAGTTATTATTGCGTTTAAGGATATTTCGCCCTTTGATGGGCTGAAGGGTATTTTTCAATCAGAATGGGTTGGGCTGAAGCATTTTAGAAATTTTATGGGCTCCTATTACTTCTGGAATATTATTGGAAATACGCTGACAATCAGCTTTTACAAGCTATTATTCGGCTTTCCTGCACCTGTTATTTTGGCTCTGATGATTAATGAAGTTAGGCATACACTGTTCAAAAAAATGGTGCAAACCGTCTCCTACCTGCCGCATTTTATATCGATGGTTGTGCTTGCAGGGCTTGTGACGACAATTTTGAATGTAGACGGGTTTATGAACGGGATTTTGCAGGCCGTTGGTTTGGAAAAAATCATTTTTATGACGGACACGCATTACTTCCGGCCGATGCTGGTCATTACGAGCATTTGGAAGGAGGTGGGCTGGAGTAGTATCATTTACCTGGCTGCCATTGCGGGTGTGGATCAGCAGCTGTATGAAGCGGCACGAGTGGATGGTGCGGGGAGATTTCGGCAAATGTGGAATATAACGATTCCCGGTATTAGCCATATGATCGTGATCTTGTTTATTTTGGCGATCGGTGGCATTATGGATGCTGGCTTCGAGCAGATTTTCCTGCTATATTCGCCTCCAGTGTACGGCGTGTCGGATATTATTGATACTTATGTGTACCGCAAAGGGCTTGTAGAAGTGCAGTATTCTTTTGCAGCAGCAGTTGGCTTGTTTAAATCTGTGATTGCTGTAGTGCTTATTTTGGGTGCAAATTACATTGCCAAAAAATTCGACCAGGAAGGGATATGGTAGAAAGGTGGAAATCGATGCAGCCAGGTAAAACAACCCTTAGTGAAAAAGTGTTCCAAACCTTCAATTATTCCGCTCTGTCGGTGCTCACCCTGCTGTTTATTATTCCTTTCCTGGTCGTTGTTTCTACCTCCATGGTCGGGGAGAGCGAATTGATTCGCAGAGGGAGCTTTATACTTATTCCCGATAAGCTTGATTTTGCTGCCTACAAGGTGCTGCTGGGGCAAGGCTCCGTTCTGTACAATGCCTACGGCATCACGCTGCTTAGAGTCACGATCGGGACGACGCTTAATTTGATTTTTACCTCGATGCTTGCTTATGGATTGGCGCGTAAATCGCTGCCTGGCCGGAATTTTTTCATCACGATGGTTGTGATTACGATGCTCTTCGGAGGTGGTCTCGTCCCGACTTATTTACTGCTGAAGTATTTATATTTGATCAATACGTTCTGGGTCATGATTGTCCCGAGCCTTATCAGCGCCTGGAACTTCATCATTATGAAAGGCTTCTTCTCGCAATTACCAGAGAGCCTGGAGGAATCTGCGACGATAGACGGGGCCTCCCCTTTGAAGATTTTGACCCGTATCGTAGTTCCACTGAGCATGCCGACGTTTGCCACAATTGGGCTTTTCTATGCCGTGGGGCACTGGAATGCCTGGTTCGATGCGACCATTTATATCAATGACGTGAACAAGATGCCGATGCAGGTGCTGATGCGGCGTGTCGTGCTGACGATGACGAGTCAGGATTTAAGCTCGGAGATTATGGGGACTTTGTCCAGCAAGCCTACCTCGCAGAGTTTGCGCGGAGCGATGATCGTGGTCACGACGCTGCCGATTATTTTTGTGTATCCCTTTTTGCAAAAGCATTTCGTCAAAGGGGTTTTGACCGGATCTATTAAAGGCTAGAAGGCTAGAAGGCTAGAAGGCTAGGAGACTAGAAGACTAGAAATATAGAAATATAATATAGAAAATGTTTAGATGTATATAAGGAGCAGGATACGTGTACAACAGGATAGAAGTATACAGTGGCAAAATAAATATGAAGGAGCGGGGATGTTGAATTCGTACAGCCGTAAAGAGGATATCTGCACGCATTTGGGCGATGATTATGAGCGTTATTTGGGCGCGATAGTTCCTCCAATTTTCCAAAATACGCTATTTACCCAGAAAACGTCCGATCAGGGTTATTCCTACACGAGGGAAAGCAACCCGACGATTGAAATCGCCGAGAAGAAAATAGCAGCACTGGAAGAAGGGGAGGCGGCCAAATGCTTTTCCTCCGGCATGGCGGCTGTAAGCGCCGCTGTTATGCACTGGTTGTCCAAGGACGACCATATCATTTGTATTAAAAGCGTCTACCCGCGGGCGAGGGAGCTGCTTGATAGCTACTTGCGGAAATTCGGGATTGAAATCACCTATGTTTCCGGCGCCGCTGTAGAAGAGTTCGAGCAAGCGATACAGCCTAATACGAAGCTTATTTATTTGGAAAGCCCCTCATCGCTTATTTTTGCGATGCAGGATCTGGCCGCTGTTGCCAAGCTGGCTCAGGCCTATGGCATTGCCACAGTCATCGACAACACCTGGGCGACTCCGCTGTTTCAGAATCCCCTTAACTTCGGGATCGACATGGTCATTCATTCCGCGACGAAATATCTCGGTGGCCACAGCGATATTCTGGGTGGGGCGATCGTAAGCCGGGCGGAGGTTCTGGAGGAGCTGAACTTCCGGGAAAGAGGCTTGTTCGGAGCGGTCATGGATCCTCATCAGGCATGGCTGCTGATTCGCAGTCTGCGCACGCTTCCGGTGCGGATGCTGCAGCACCAGCAAAGCAGCTTGGCGATGGCGACTTTTTTGGAGCGGCACGAGGCGGTTTCGCAGGTTTTCTATCCGGGCTTGCCCAGTCATCCGCAATATGAGCTCGGACAGAAGCAAATGAGTGGCTACTCGGGCGTAATGGGCTTTATCGTCAATCGCTCCTATGAACAGATTATGGAAGCGCTGCGCGGATTGAAGCTATATGAGATCGGACCAAGCTGGGGCGGCTTCGAAAGCTTGATAGGACCTATGAAGGTTGATGAGCAGCTCGCGTGGCATCTGGGCATACCGCAGGGAGCAGGCCTGGTCCGGATTTCTGTAGGACTTGAGCATATTGATTCTTTAATCGGCGATCTGGAGCAAGGCTTAAATGGTTTGGTTTAAATGGTTTGGTATAAAAACTAACAAATCACGGCTCTGGTGAGGCTGTCTGGCTGTCAATTAACTGTTAGCAACTCAAAAAAGTGTTCAAAGCAACCTCTACTGGCAGTCTGTTTGAGCGTGTGCTTCATTTAACGATGTTTTTCATCGTTAAAGTAAGGATTGGAGCGGACCTGGTGCTTTTAACGATGAAAAACATCGTTAAGTAGCAGATACTCTCGGTCGTGCGCGCTGGAGGGGGCGTTCTTCAGTCCTAGCGGAATTATCTTATAAAAAAATAGATATAAAAGGAGACGATCAGAAATGCAAAAAAAGGGCAATGTTGTGCTGGATCTACGTCCTACACCAGGAAATCCGCGTAATAGTGAAGGGGCTTTCCTCAATTTAAAGGATGGCCGGGTGCTTCTTGTGTACAGCCGGTTTATCGGCGGGTCCTACCATGATGACGCAAAGGCATGTATCGCCGCTCGTGTTTCGGAGGATCAGGGCGATACATGGAGCGACGATGAAATTATCGCCGTTCCAGAGGAATACAACGCGCTTAATATTATGAGTGTTTCACTGTTGAGAATGGGGAATGAAGATATCGGCTTGTTCTATGTTATTCGTCAAGGCTGGCACGACACACGGCTTCACTTAAGACGGTCATCCGATGAAGGGAAAACGTGGGGAGAGCCTGTCTGCTGTGTACCTTGTCTCGGATACTATGTGACTAACAATGACCGGGTAATCAGGCTGAAGTCAGGCAGATTATTGGTCCCTGCTGCTTTTCACAAGATCCGTGGAAACAACACAACCGATTGGAGCGGCTTTGATGAGAAGGGGCATGCCTTTTTCTTCATCTCGGATGATGATGGAACGACTTGGAGGCAAGGCGAGCAATCTTGTTCCATGCCGGTAACATGGTCAAGAAGCGGTCTGCAGGAGCCAGGGGCCATAGAGCTTGCGAGTGGCGTGGTCTGGTCCTGGTCCAGAACCGATCAGGGCATGCAGTATGAAATGTTCTCCTTGGACGGGGGGGATACCTGGACGCCGCCGGCGCCTTCCAAGTTCACTTCACCGGCATCACCATTATCCATGAAGCGGATTCCGGGAAGCGGACATTTATTGGCGGTTTGGAACCCGATTCCTAATTATCAGACCCGGCCTATTGATCATGTTACTTCCTGGGGACGCACTCCGTTGGTCGGGGCTGTGAGCAAGGATGAGGGCAAGACGTGGGAACAATTTTTTGCCGCCGAGCTGGAGGAAGAGCAGGGTGGAGGCTATTGCTATACGGCCATTCATTTTGTGGAGGATGCTTTTCTTCTTGCTTACTGCGCGGGTGAACCTGAGGATGGCGCCTGCTTAACGCGGCTCAAAGTCCGCAAAATTAATTTTACTGAAATGAGTAGTGAATAGCAGCTAATTGAAAAGTAATAAGAAAAGAAAAGGGGATAAGAGATCTTATGACTGATACTAAGAATGAAATGCTGCCCATACATTATGGCTTATCGTTTATTGCGGGGAAATGGACAGAGAATTCAGTTCGGCTGTGGATAGAATCCAGGGTGCGTCTGATCGATGAGGCGACCGGGAACGTGGAGGATTATTACCAGTGTGCTTCTTGTAAAAGTGAAGATACGTTTGCCGAGAAGGATTTATTTTATCAGGACAATTATGATTTCACGCCAATCTTCGGCCCTGAGTACGGGGTCATATTCCGGCGCAAGGCGTATTTAAACGATAATTACAGATCGGTTCAGAAGGTAGACAAAATGTGGGACGGGCCCAACTATAAGATCAAGCAGCCGCAATTTTGCCAGCTCTTGTTGACCAACGCGGAAATACGCCGTGCTACGAATGAAGGTCTGCCGCTGGTTGCGCAGACCGAACTATATAATCCTGCTCTGCAGCTGAGAGCCATCATCGAATATCCAGTGAAAACGATGAATATTCATGACAGCAAGGATTTATATCAGACGGACACCGGCCCGCTGCTGTTCCCTGATATTTCGGTTCGCTACGACCGGCTGGTCGATTCGCTAAGCTTGGCATATGCAGCATTTAATGTGGATCATTTTACTGATTTTGTGATTGAACGTCCTACAACGGTCTATGCCAATACGCAGCAGCAGTCTGAAGTTCACCATTACTCCGAAATAGTAAGCCTGCAGGCGGTTAACAGGCTGTATTCCGTTATATAGCTTTCGCGATACTGCTTCAATATGCAGAATAAGAATACAATTAGCTGGTGCCTGAAGAGGTGCCGGCTATTTGTTTTATGATTCCACGTATTTGCAGGATATGGTATAATAACTCTAAATTTCAATTAGTGCTTTGGCTCTTTGCCGGTGGGGGGAATATGTTGAACAGGTTCTTGTACACCTACATTTCTTACTTTTTGATTATTCTCATAGCGTCATCCATTGTAGTTATTAATTTGGCCAGAACTTCACATATCTCGAACGAACAAGATAAGGCTTATTACGAATCCAATCTGATCGTAGTGAAGGATATCATAGAAACTACAGTCGGCAATGTCAGAAATCTATTTCTGCAAATGGCCAACAATAACAGGCTTGAGAGCTTTAGATTTGAGCAGCAGCTCACTGAGGGAAGCGGAACTGGTGAAGACGGCTTGCAGAAAGAGCGCCTGCAATCATTTGCTGCCTACGAAGCGATCAATGAGCTCTTCCATTATAAAAATATGGTGAAGGGACTTCAACTAGCCGGGGTTTTTTATAAACAGGAGGATTTTGTTATTGATAATTTCTCCACCTATCCGGCAGACGAATATTTTAAACAAATACTGAAAATAACCGGGTTTGATAAAAATAATTGGTACGGCTTGGCCAGCTCCTATCAAAATTTTAACATCCTGCCTTATGATAGCGGTTTCTTTAACGGAAAAGCCTTTACAGGCACTACTTTCTACAAAACGATTCCTGCGAACGACTCCAATGTTCAAGGCATGATTTTTGCTGTTATGAGCAGAGACATTTTCACGAATGCCCTGGATGCACTGAGCACGGACGGGCAAACCTATGGTCTCATCCTGGATGAGAATAACCAAATTGTAGCAAGCACTGGCAATTACAGCGGGGCTACTCCCATACTGCCTTATACATCCCTTGAAGAACAAGGAGGTTCCGGACAACACGGAGCGGATGGGTATGATTACTACGTCGCCAAGATCAATTCCATTCCCTGGAAAGTGGTGTTGGTGAATCAGCCGCTTGCTTCTTCATTCAATGGACTGTGGTTTTCCCAGTCTTATATGCTGCTTTTCGCAATCATTTTGCTTGCAAGCCTGGCAATTGCTTATTTGTTATCCCGTTACAGCTACAAACCGCTGCAGCAGTTGTATTATTCGATGATCCCCACTTATGACCCTGCCAAGTCCCCACAGCGTATTTCCGGCAATGCCTTTGGTGAAATTGAAAGCCGGATAGTCGGGATGAAAGAACAGCAGGCTGCTCTGATTAAACAAATCCATCCGTACAACCAAAGCATTAAGCACAGCTTTCTATACAGCATCATCAAGAAGGAAGAGCTGCTCAAATATGAAGAGGTGCTGGACGATTTTGAACATAAATGGGCAGGCGGGGAAGCCGCCTTTACTCTTGTAATACGCACTTCTGTGCATATAGAAGAACGAGTGGCTAGTCAAATCATGGCCAAAGTTCAAAGATGGATTAGAACCAAGACCCTCATTTTCAATGCTGTACATGATTACTCAGGTCAGCTCGTTTTGTTAGCCTGGCTGCCGCAAGGCCTTGCGGATCAAGAGGGATACTATCGTGAATGGATTCAACAATTCAGCGAATACACAGGTAATTTGGAAAGCAAATACAAGACCCGGATTTTTATTGGCATAAGCGGACTTTGTTATTCGATGAATGCTATTACGCAGTCAGTTGAGCATGCCCTTATATCCTTAAGGAATAATACGCTGTTTAGCAAGCTTCAATATGTTGGCGGGGAGTCGCCAGAAACCACAGAAACCGGAGAAGCAGCAGAAGCAGCAGCAGAAATGGCATCTAGGCCGCTGCCGCTGCCAATCAAGATGAAATTATTGCATCATCTCAAGATGAAGGAATTTGAGCAGATCGCGGGGATGATGCAGTCACTTCTTCCTCAGTCTGGCGATTCCGGTGATGCTCAGCCCACTTATGCTGTCAACGGGCAAATGCTTTATTTCGAGCTAATTGCTATTGCGCTTAAACATATGGAGGACAGCCAAATGGACAATTCCATCATGGACAAGTCAAGGTTCAGCCGTGCGGAAAGCATTGAGGATGTCCTTCAGCTGTATAAGGAAATTTGCGCCAGCAACGCCGATATCTCCAGCAAAGATACGAAGAAGGAGATCATTGCTTTTATCAATGAGCAATTTGCAAGCCCGGATATGTCTCTGCAGATGGTCAAGGAGCAATTTCATATTTCCTTTGCGCTGATTACAAGAATGGTGAAAAGTGAAACCGGGTTTGGATTTCTGGAATATGTAAGCAGACTCCGGGTTGATTATGCGAAAGCACTGCTGAAGCAAAATGAAGGCAGCATCTCCAGGATCAGAGAAATCAGCGGCTTTAACGACGATAGTACATTTATTAAAGTATTTAAAAAATATGAAGGCGTAACACCTGGTGATTACAAAAGAAATCCAGTTCTTGGGGACAGGCAGGCCAGAAAATGAAACCATTCCAACGCTACTCCATAGCCAAAAACAAGCTGTTCGTTCAATTTTTTCTCTTTTTCACCCTGATGTTTTTAGCTGTGCTGATGTTGTTTGGCTCTTTTAGTTACCTATATTCCAAGCAGATTATTGATAAGAAGAATGAGCGGCTGTATCGAAGCATGATCACCAACGCTAAGGAGGCCATTGAGAGCAGGCTAAGAAGCCTGAATGATACATCGGTATTTTTATTGAGCGATAGAAGAGTTCAAAAGCTGATTCTGGAGAAGGATCTGGATAACAGCAGCTTGGACATTTTTGAAATTGTAAACGACCTTAAGGGAATCAGCTATACGAATCCTAGTATCGAGCATGTGTCCCTCTATTTGGGGAACGCCGATCGTGTACTCAAAATCTCGGGCATGGAAGCCTCAGCCGATTATTTGAAGAGCTTGTATCAGCAAAACTATGCCGGCTTTGAAGATATATTAAGCAATGTGCCGCTGTGGAACCATTTTTATTATTTAGAGCCGGAACAGGTCGTTGTCAACAACCGCCATACGAAGGCGATGACCTTCATAAAAACATTAACAACCGATACCTCGGTCATCCAGGCAGGGGTGCTTTTTATTATTAACAACAGCTGGCTTGATGAGATTTTGCCTGCGACGGACTTGAACAAGCACACCTATGCCTTTATTCGGGACAGTGCCAACCATACCATTATTGCCGGAAGCTCAGCACTTCCCGCGAAGGAAGACACAGATCCCCGCAATAGCTTTGTGTTCAGCGAGAAGATCAAGGATGCCCCCTGGGAAATGACGATGGTTTTTCCGAAAAGCTCTATTTTCTTTTTAAAGGAATATACACGTTCGTTTGTGATCGTTATGCTTTTATTTATTTTCGCAGGGCTCCTGTTGGCTTTTGGTCTATCCTTTAGCAACTACAGGCCAGTGAATAGAATTCTACGTTTTATTGAACGAAATCCCGATGAAAAGGCGACGGAGCTGCATCTGACAGATGAGTACACCCGGATAAGGAGATATTTGGAAAATGAGAGGGAACGGACAGCGAAGCTGAGTGGTAAGCTGGCTTTACATAGGGGGATGTACAGAGACAGCAGCCTGTCCCGGTTATTAACCGGTATGCCCATTGGACGCCAAGACTTTAAATTCATGACGGAGGAGCACTCTTTTCCGGAGCATCATGCGGGCTTTCTGGTGATCGCCTATCAGATCAGGCAGGAGCCGGCTGAGGAGTCTGTGCTGACAGCCGAGTTTGCGGAGACCTTCCCGTCAGCGGGGACTTCGGGATCAAGCAATGATCAAGTAGGCTGGGCCTTGACCGAATATGCCCAAAGCCATGCTATCCATACTTATCAGCTGGCAGGGGACACAGGCAAGCAGCTTGTACTGCTCTGCTTAAGCAAAGAGGAGCAGCGTGCTCAGCTTATTAGCGATTTGCAAGCGATCCAGAGGGGCTTCGTGGAAGAAAAGGGTATCGGCTTATATGTAGGCGTAGGGACACTTGTCTCTACTATGGATCATATTTATTTATCCTGCAGGCAGTCTGTGCATGCTCTGAGCTTTGCTGCTGCAAGTGGTATTCACCAAGTCATCGAATACGAGACATTGTCTGGTTTGCCACCCTTGCATCCCGAATTTATGACTTACCCGCATGAATTTGAGGCCAAGCTGTTGAACGGCTTTAAGATGAGAGATGCTGCAGGGATTACAGAAATGATAACTACTCTGGTCCAGGAGCGGTTGCAAGATGTGCAGGATAAAGCCTTGAGCTTGTTCGCATTGCAGTGTCTGTACTATGAACTATGCGCAGCCATGCTACGAGGGGTGGCAGCTCTTGATCCCGGTTATGCAAAGCTGGATATCAGCTATATAGAACAGCACTATAGTCTCATGGAGCTTCATCTGTATGCGGCCAAAGCTTTGGAGAAAATAGGCCATAGCCCAAACAGTGAAGAGGGCGATGCGATCGAGCATCAGGTCTATCAATTTATCGAAGCTAACTACTGCAAGCCTAAGCTGACTTTAAATTACATAGCTGAGGAATTGAACACTTCACCTTATGTAATTTCCAAAAGCATGCGAATCGACATACAAGATTATGTGAACCGGAAAAGAATAGATTACGCCCTGCATCTGCTGAAAGAAGGCTCTTACTCAGTCGGTCAAATTTCCACGATGTCCGGCTTCACCAATGAGAATGTGTTTATTCGAGTTTTCAAGCGTTATGAAGGGATAACACCAGGCCAATATAGGAAAAAGTAATCCAAATAAGCTGTTTTTGCAAAAGTATATAAGTAAAAAATAGTCGATTCAGCTCCGGATCAAGTGGAGTTTTCCCTTGATGGAGCAAGGAAATGGGATGATTTCACCTATCAAATTACCCTCATTAACAAAGGTTAGACGGGGGTGATACAATCATTCGTGAGAGCGCTCTCAAAACGGATTGATGCTGATTCGATCCATTTTTCGATCCATCCCAATAACTTTAATAAAGGGGTTATGTCCGATGACAAGAAGAACACCTATTATCAGGCTTTCTGTCTTTATGCTAGCTATGTTCATCCTGCTGGCAGGCTGCAGCACGGCAAAAAATCCGGGCGATAACGCAAGCAGCAGTCCCGGGAGTTCAACAAAGCCTACAGCAGGCCAGTCCGCTGAGCCGGCAGAAATCAGTATCTTTACCATTGACAGTCCTTATGTAAAAAAGAATTATGATCAGGATTTGCCCGTATTTAAAGAAATTGAAAAAAACTTGAATGTCAAATTGAAGTGGCAGCTGATGCCATCCGCAGGCTTTGAGGATGCTTTGAAAATCAAGCTTTCCGCGGGAGCCGACATGCCGGACATCTTCGCGACCTGGCAGCAAAGCCCGGAGGAGCTTGGGAAAAATGGGGCGGTGGTGGCCTTGAGTGATTATTTTGACACCACCATGCCGAATACGAAAAAAGCGATTGAAAGCAATCCGGTTCTGAAAGCGGCTGTCACCTCGCCTGACGGGAAGGTCTATTTCCTGCCCTCTGTCAATCAGCCTCCCAAAATGGGCTGGTTAATCAGGCAGGACTGGCTGGATACGCTGAATTTGAAGGTACCGGAAACGATGGACGAATTCTATGAAGTGCTAAAAGCGTTCCGGGATCTAGATCCGAACGGAAATAAGAAGAAAGACGAAGTACCCGCAGCCTTTAACTATGTGAATTACGTCTGGTTTTATTTGATGCATGCTTATGGGATTAATACCGCACAACCATGGGATTATCTCGGCCAAGACGAGAATGGTCAATTTTACACTTATTTGACAAGACCGGAATTCAAGGAAACAATGGCCTTTGCAAGCAAGCTGTACACAGAAAAATTAATGAATCAGGACATTCTGAATGTGTCGGCGGAAGGCTATCAGAAGCTAATTACGGATAATAGAACAGGGGTTATTTTTGATGCTCTCGGTCCCGACTATCTGAACAAGATTAAAGAAGCCAATCCCGGCCTCGATGCCAAGTGGACCGTAATGCTGCCGCTTAAGGGACCTCGGGGCGACCGGGGAATGCGCTCCTACAGCGGATTAGACGGGGAGTTCTTTGTCTCCAAAAACAGCAAAAACGTTGAAGCTGCCACCCGGTTTATAGACTATATTTTTGCCGATCCTGAGGGATCGAGCTTAGTCAATTGGGGAATTAAGGGGATGTCTTATGAAGAAGAGGGGGGTGTCAAGCAATCTACTGATTTTGTATTGAACAATCCGGAAGGCCTAACTCCAAGTGATGTGCTTCTTTCCCTGGGGGTACAGCCTGTACTTCCCAAAATTATTGATCCTTCGGCACATGAGAAAATTTCGGAAATACAACTAAAGGATCATCCCTGGATAACAGAGGGGATAAAAAGATATGAAGAGGCCGGGGTTATCCGGGATCCGGAAAAGAGATACCGCTTTACTTCTGAAGAATCGGGCCAGATCAAAGATATACACACGCAGCTGGAAACATATATTAGTGAAACATTAGCGAAAATATTAGTTGGCAACAAACCGATTGATGAGTTTGACAGCTTCGTTAAGACGTTAAACGACAAAGGTATCGACAAAATGGTAGAAATTTACCAGAAAGTTGATGCCAGAAGTAAATAAACACTGCTTGAAAACATCTATGGAATGCTGCTGAAGAGCAGTATTCCATAGATGAAACTAAAGAGAAGTCAGGGAGAAGCCCATATGAAATTGCTATCGATGCGGTTCAAGGAAGTTTATAGAGAGCGTGAATTATTTTTCTTATTGGCTCCTGCGATACTGCTTCTGATCCTATTTTCTTACATTCCAATGTATGGATTAATTATAGCGTTTAAGGATCTGAAGCCCGGACTTACGATATTTAACAGTCCTTGGGTCGGCTTGAAATGGTTCGATCAATTTCTCCATTCTCCATATTTCTGGAGATCATTAAAAAACACCTTTGTGATCAGCGTATTATCTTTGCTGGTTCAATTTCCTCTACCCATTATCTTTGCCTTGGCCATCAATGAAATCAGAGGGAAGTACTTCAAGAGAATTACACAGTCGATTAGCTATTTCCCCTATTTTATGTCCACAGTTGTTGTTGTAGGGATGATGTATAATTTTCTAAGCGTAGATAGCGGCATCGTCAATACGATACTGAGAGAGCTCGGCATGGAGCCGATCAATTTTTTTAACAGCGAGCAGTGGTTTAAGCCCTTGTACATTTTTTCGGGATTATGGCAGAATCTCGGCTGGAATGCGATTATTTTCCTGGCAGCATTGACCGCCGTTGATCCAACCTTATATGAGGCTGCGAAGATCGATGGTGCAAGCCGCGTGCAGCAAATGAGATACATTTCAATCCCGGGCATATTTACTACAATTATGATTCTTCTGTTGTTAAACCTGGGCAGCATTTTAAATGTCGGTTTCGAGAAAATTGTTTTGATGTACAATCCGACGACTTATGGGGTCGCCGATGTAGTGTCGACGTATGTTTACAGGCTTGGCATTCAGGGCGGAGAATACAGCTTTGCTACAGCAGTCGGCCTTTTTAATCAAGTTCTGAATTTTATGCTGCTGTTGTTTTTCAATCATATGAGCAAAAGAGCAGGAGCGGAAAGCTTATGGTAATCAACAAACGAATACGTACGGATGCAGGGATGGATATTGCCGTTTATTTCATAGCCATAGTTACTATTATCCTAACATTTTACCCCTTTCTTTATGTGTTCAGCATGTCTGTTAGTGATCCCGGAGCTGTAGTTTCGGGCAGGATCAAGCTGTTCCCTGTCGGATTCAGCCTTGAGTCGTATAAGCTGATTTTTCAGAGTGCTGAAATATGGAGAAAGCTTGGCAACACGATCTGGATTGTTGTTGTAGGTACCTTATTGAACATTATAACAACGGTGCTTGCCTCGTACCCCTTGTCGAGAGATGAAATGCCATTTAAGCGATTTTTTATGGTTTTGATCACATTTACGATGTTTTTTAGCGGAGGTATGATCCCTTCCTATTTGTTGATTAAGTCTCTGGGCCTCATTAATTCCCTGTGGTCTCTGGTACTTCCTGGAGCGGTAAGCGCGTGGTATATCATTATTGCGAGAACTTTCTTTAAAACCATACCCGCCAGCCTGATCGAATCAGCAAAAATCGACGGCAGTAGACATATAGGCATCTTGATTAGAATCATTATCCCGCTGTCTATGCCCATTATCGCTGTTGTTGCTTTATATGGGGCGGTTAGTTACTGGAACTCTTATTTCTCTGCCTTAATCTACATCATGGATACGGATAAGCATCCCCTGCAGCTGTATTTAATGAAAATACTTGTGTCCGGAGAATCAGGCAAAATGATCAATGAGATGCAAAGCTTGTCCTACGGGGAAAAGGCCTCCTACCAGGAGCAATTGAAATACGCCATCATTATTTTCTCTATTTTGCCAATCATTGGCCTCTATCCCTTACTGCAAAAGTATTTTGTCAAGGGAATGATGGTGGGGTCTGTTAAAGAATAAGAAATTGACATTATGGAAGGAATGACAGAAGTGCTTAACAGGAAAATAACAGATAGCGGATTTGACCAATTTAGGCTTGGCACATTTGGCAATGCAGGCCACAATCTCTATGTATCAAAACAGGGAATCATTCAGCGTATCCATCATTTCGATATGAACGGAGACGGCTACGTCGATCTGCCCTTCGTGAATTCCCATGATGACGAAACGCGGGTTCCGGCCTACCTGTATGTGAATCCGCTGGAAAACGGGGAGCGGATTGAGCTGCCGACTGATGGCGCTTATGCGGCTGCGGTGGGCGATCTCACGAATAACGGCTTTGACGATGTGGTCATTGCCAATCAATACGATGGCGTGTCCAACGAAGTCTACGCTCAGATTTATTACGGCTCGGAAGAAGGACTAAGCTCCAAATACAGACTGCAGCTGTGGGCGCCAGCCTGTAAAGATGTGGAGATCGGCGACTTCAACGGCGATGGCCGGAAGGATATTGCCTTCATCAGCAGGGAGCAATTGCGCATTTTTTATCAGGATGAGCATGGCTTTAAGGCGAACGGGTTCGTTGATATCCCGCTGTCTCATGATCTTGATTCGCTTGCTGCGCAGGATCTGGACGGAGACGGGTATGAGGAGCTTGTTATTCGCTCCAAAGACAATTCGGTCCGGGTGTATTGGGGTGGACCTGACGGCATACAGGCGGACCGCCATACCCGGATTGATCCGGAGCTGACGGGTTCGGGAAGCATCGAAGCAGGCATCGATCAGGCCGCAAGCGGAGCCGGCGCAGGAACGCTGACTGTATATGCGGTGCCTGAGGCTCTGCGTCTCAAAATCGTGGCTCTGCAGAACAGGCCGCATCTCTTTCTTGGCCAGGAAGACAAGGCCTTGTTCCTCTCTTGTGGGGCGGATAGAACGCTGAAATGCGTGCTGGCGCTTGAGAGTGGCTCCTGCATCAGTGCGGCGGTCGGTGACATTAACGGCAACGGCTATGAGGATATCGTGATTGCCTCC
Organism: Paenibacillus eucommiae; assembly: GCF_017874215.1. Classification (GTDB taxonomy): domain Bacteria; phylum Bacillota; class Bacilli; order Paenibacillales; family NBRC-103111; genus Paenibacillus_AI; species Paenibacillus_AI eucommiae. The sequence continues at coordinate 231,925 of NZ_JAGGLB010000001.1, read as the reverse complement.
AGACAAGCGGATGAAAGCGGCGGACAGTTCTCGTGGATTTACTGGGGCTCAGAATCCGGCTACTCCAATGAACGCCGTACAAAGGTGGCGACAACAAGTGTCAATGATGTCAAGCTCGGTGATCTAAGTGGCAGCGGCTGCAGCGATGTGGTCTTTTGTCAGGATAAAACAGAGCGGATGTACAGTTTCGAATCGCTGATTTATAAGGGCACAGCGGGAGGAATTGATCCCGAGCCTGTACGATTGCCAACGCATTGTGCGATGGATGTTTTTATTATGAGAGCTCCGGCACAGGACAGATCCCAGGTGTTGTTTATCAACCATTTGTCCAACCGGATTCTGGGGGATGTCCCCACTTATTTCTATACCGGCGGGCCTGATGGCTTTAAGGCGGATCGCCGTACGGAGCTGCCTAGCTGGGCAGCTACGGAAGTGAAAATGGCCGATTTCAATGATAACGGGTATCCGGATATTTTTATCGCCAACTGCAATGAGAACGCCATGCACCTGGAAAGAGGGTCCTATATTTACTACGGCGGTACGGATGGCTATACGGAAGATCGCAGGATTGAGCTTCCTACGCGCTTCAATATGAGCGGCTGTGTGGCGGACTTGAACCAGGACGGATATCTGGATCTTGTGACCGTAGGCCATAACAATGATGAACTGCTTATTTTCTATGGCAGTGAAGACGGATTTGCTTCCGAGCCTACGCGGATCAAACTAGAATTTCCGGGCTTTCATATGACACAGCCAAGATATATGACGCTTGGAGACTTCAACCGGAATGGCTGGCTGGATATAGTCGTGCCGGATTGCGGCAATTCAGGGCGGACCCTTATCTTGTGGGGCGGACCGGATGGATATTCGAATGATCGCTTCACCGCGCTTCTGTCCGGGCCGACCGTATCGTCAAGAGCGGCCGATCTGAACGGGAACGGCTGGCTGGACCTTGTTGTCGGCGGGACTACCGGCGACGATCCGGGGGATCCGTACCGGACCTTTGTGTATATTTATTGGGGAGGACCTGAAGGATTTTCCAATGCGCGCAGGACGCAACTGCCCGCAAACTTTGCGGTTGATATGACGATTGCCGATTTTAATAATGATGGCATTCTGGACATTTTCGTCGCCTGCTATCATGGGCTGCGGACGCGTGATTTGAACTCTTATTTATATTGGGGAAAGGAGGGCGGTTATTACTCGGCTGATAACTGCACCCGTCTATTCCATCATTCCGCTTCGGGAGCGCTCGCGGCAGATTTCAACGAGGACGGCTACATCGATCTGGCTGTTACGAATCACAAAACATATGGCAATCATCCGGGACAGTCCTACGTCTGGTGGAACGGACCCGAGGGCTTCTCCGAACGGAACCGCACGAGTCTGCCGACGCTTGGGCCACATGGCATCACCCATTCCGATATCGGCAACCTGATGGATCGGGGGCCGGAGGAAATATATGAATCCCGGTATATCCGGATTCCTGATGGCGAAGTGGTCACTGGGATAGCCTGGACCGGTGAAATCCCGCACAAAACGTGGGTGAAGGCACAGCTCCGTACCGCTGATCAGCAGGAAGCGCTGCAGAGCGCAAGCTGGATGGGTCCTGATGGCGAGGGCACCTGGTTTGAACAAAGCGGCGATAGTCTCCAGCAACCGTGTTCTGGACGCTGGTTGCAATACCGGCTGGTGCTTGGCGCTGTCAATGACTGCGGTACTCCTCGGATTAGCAGGGTGGACATCGCTTTGTAGGAGGCTATTAGAATAAGGAGGTATGGATAAGTGAGCAGCCATTATGATTCACTAAGACTAATAATTGAGTCGTTACCGGTAATCGATAGTCATGATCATATCATACATCCGGATATTATGACTCATGGAAGAAATCAGGATATGAGTATCCCAATTTCTTTACTGATCGAAACGATTACTGGACCGGAAAATCGTATCGCTTTGTTATCGTCAGGCATGCCCGCAAGCCTGCTCAATGATATCGTCTCTGGACGGATGGAAACGATAGCTTCGCGGAAGTCTTTGCTGCATTATATGCATAATATTGAAAATACCGTGTCCTATAATTGGATGGCGCGAGGTATGGAGGAGCTCTACGGCTTTGATGTACGAAAACTGAATGAAAATAACTGGGATTCGTTAGAGAATAGGATGCAGAAGGCTTATGAAAACCGCTATGAATGGATGGTCGAGGTGTTTGACCGATTGCAAATCCGTACTTCCCTATTGAATATGGGGACTGACGCAGGTGCTTATTACTACGGAGGTTATTTGCAGCAATTATCGCAAGCAGATTTGGCATCTGATCAGCGCTGTTTTACGCGAATTGCTACTTTCGATTCATATGCCATGGATCCTTTTGCAGCAGTCACGGAAAAGTACGCTCAACTCGTTAACGTTTCCTACAACTCTTTGGAAGAATACGAAATATTTTTGGAGAAACTAGCTGATTTCTTTGTTACAAAGTACAGCGTCAAAGGATTTAAATTTAGTGAAGCCTACTTCCGCCGGTTAGATTACGATGAGATCGATAAAGAAACGGCTCGCAAAGCATTCAAGAAAGAACGAACAGAGGAAGAAAAGAAACAGTTGAGCAATTACATTTCTTATCGAATATTGGAACTCGCTGAAAAACACCAGATTCCTGTCCAGTTTCATACTGGGATGCGCTGGGGAGAGCTGTCATTGCAGGATCTCAACCCCATCTACATGGAAGGGACTCTAAAACGCTTTCCCAATGTCAACTTTGAATTCATGCATGGCGGGTATCCGCATCTTGGAGAAATGTCGGTAATAGCAGCCAACACACCTAACGTATTTATCAACATGAGTTATTTGACGATAATTTCTTACGAGGCGGCTGCGCAGTGGCTCAGCGTATGTTTGGATATGGTGCCGTCCAATAAAATTACATTTGGCTGCGATGTTTTTCATTTGGAAACCTTGTATGGCGGCACTATGTATGTCAAGGATTTGATCGCTAAAGTATTGATTCAAAAAATTGAAAATCGTCTCCTTACAGAAGAACAGGCGGTGTCAATAGCAGGGAAATTATTGCATGACAACGCTAATCGTTTGTTCTCACTTGGTTTCACATGCCTAAATTAATAGTATGCTTTTCTACTAAGAAAACGGGAAGGGTGGTCGAGAGTGGCAGGAATTGACTTGGCGGCTAAGCTGAATCGTAGGGAAAAAGTGTTTACTACCATGATCTCTCATACGACATGGACAGGAATTATTCCGGTATTGAAGAAGCGAAACCTAGATTTTGTCTTGTTCGAGATGGAACATAGCCATTACGATTGGCGAGATTTAGAGGGATTGTTACGAATGTGCAAGATGCTTGATCTGCCCTCAGTTGTTCGAGTCACGGACATTGCTTATCATCAAATTTCGTTATTTCTAGACATGGGTGCAACCGGTGTTCTTATTCCGCGCATTGAACGGTTCGAACAGCTAGAACAGGTGATCAATATGGTTAGACTGCCCCCTGTAGGGCAGAAGGGGGTAGGCGGCTATGATTTCTCCGTAGGTGATCTCACTGCCAAACTGGCTAATTACAACAAGGAAAAACTAATTCTGATTCAGATTGAACGGGAAAAAGCGATTCCTGAATTGGATAAAATGCTGGCAACAGGGGAAGTTGCTGGAGTCATCGTTGGACCTTTTGACCTGTCCGTTTCCCTTGGTATTCCTGGAGAATTCGATCATCCCCAGTTTCTCGAAGCCGTTCAGAATGTAATACGAATTTGTGATGAAAGAAAAGTTTCCTGCGGTATGTTTTTGGGAGAAGAAGCCAATATTCGACACTGGCGGGGTCAGGGTATGAATTTGATTTGGAGCGGAAGCGACATGAGTTTCTTCATAAATGGTTACAATCAACTATGCGATACGATCGATAGTATAAAGTGATATGAAGCTAAGAAGCTAAGCTAGTGGAGGGGGATTTCACAAATATGGGACACGATTCTAGAGAAACGGTGATCTTCTCGGATATGACGCAAGTCATTCCTGAGAGCGGCATAAGTTATCGTGTGAAAGCCGAGGCGTGGCAAGCAGCTGAGTATACTACCGAGGAATTTGATGGAGTGATGCTTTGGGGGCATGGAACGATGACCTTGCCAGAACTGCAGCTAAAAGTTAAATTAAACGGTTGGTACAACATATATATTGGTCTTCTCAACACCGTATCTACTGAAGGGACACTGTCACGAACGATCTTTCGTCTGACTGATGAAAGATATGGTGAAACGTTAAGCCATACATTTCATGGTGATTTCGCTTCTGCCCCGTATGTGCTGGAAAGCGAATGGAAGTGTGCAGATATGACGGATCAAGACATTTTTATCAAGCATCCTGAAGAAGGTACTCCCTCACTTTCACAGATAGCTTATTTTAAATTTGTACCTTTAGATGGGGAAGAGATTCGTGATGTATGTCAACGGGCAGCACACGGGAAGACGGTTATCGCCTTGCATGACTGTCATTCCGCCTTATGTTACAACAATCCGCAAAGTTCAGCGGGTATGGCTAGCGAGATTGAGCCGTTTGCCCACAAAGATTTCACTCATGTGATGTTGGAATATTATTTGGATTTGGAAAATTCGCAAACCAATCAGGATATGTTTTGGAGCATGCGGGACTATGAATGCTATGCCGGGTTTGGCGATCAAAACTTTTTTAATTCGATCGAAGGGTTTAAAGACCGGGGTGAGAACTTCTACAAGGAAGTAGCAGCATATGCACATGAATTAGGTTTGAAAATCGGCTTTTCATACCGTATGAACCCTTTCGGTGCACAACCACCTTGGGATATCGGATTTAACTCTCCCTTATTTGCTGATCGTCCCGATCTTCGTTGCGTGGATTATAATGGCGAACAAATAGGAAGGCTGAGCTATGCTTACTCCGAAGTATGTGATACAGTGGTTAACTTATTTAGAAGCATGATATTGTCTGGTGCAGATGGTGTGCATATGTTGTTCTGTCGCGGCGTCCCTAACCTGCTATATGAACAGCCCCTGGTTGATGCTTTTGTCAAGGAGACAGGAATGAACCCCTTCTCTTTGGACGAAGAGGATCCTGTTTTTATCCAATTTAGGGCCAATTATTTTAGTCGTATCTTTATTGAGCGCGTTCGGAAAGTGATTGATGATACGGCACTCGAAATGGGACGAAAAGATCGTCCTTTTCTCTCGATTTCTGCACTTGCAGACCGGCGTACAAACTTGTTTTTTGCATTGGATCTAGAAGATCTTGCCAAACGTAAGGTGATTGATATCGCTGTCGGTTATCCATCCATTATGCGTACACCTGATGATTTTAAATATAATGAATTTGGTACTGTCGATCTGGATTTTTATGCAAGTTTGGCTCAGACTTATGGGATTATTAGTTGTGCAGATCTCATCCCGCGACGTGACGGACCCGATGATACGCGGCGCAAAGCACTCGAAGCATATGATAAGGGGCTATCCGGAGTAGCCATATGGGACTGCAATAGTTATATGAATAGACAGAATTTCCGACCCGTAATTTCGCGGCTAGGCTCCCCTGACAAGCTTATGAATATGAAGCCCAATGGATCAGAGTATATGCGATATACACGGATGCTGCGGCTCAATGGTTTGAAATTGGATAAATACAACCCTTGGTGGGGACTCTGATGCGAATGTGTTTATCCGGACGTTCAAGCGGTATAAAAAGATGACGCCGGGTCAATTCCGGAAAAAGTATATGCGTAAAAAATAGACGATTTACACCCGGCCGAGCCGGCAGTCCGATGCATGAAAAACCGCGGTATATCAACGAAAAAACGGCCGCAGACGATAAGTTTATCGCGCAAATCGCGCGCATTAACAAAGGTCTGCGGCGATGATAAGCTGGAACCTGTAAGCGCATTCAAAAAATAAAAGGAGGAATTAAAATGAAAACGATGACGAGGAGACTCCTGTCTCTGCTTCTCATCACCGCCATGTGCCTTCCCTTTCTGCCGACGGCCATGGCAGCTGTCCGTCTCGAGGAGACGGAGCTGCACAAGCTGGTGGGGGCCTACGCTACCACCGGCAATCCCGAGACCCAGAGCGCCATCTTCCCCGAGGCGCAGATCGCCAACCAGGCATCCAGCTATACGCTGGACGCACAGCCCGGCACTCTTTCCCTGGACTTCGGTGTGGCCGCCAATGTCCGCCGATTGGAGTTGACGGCGGCTTCCGCCGGCAGCCGTCTGACCGGGGAGGACTACGAGATCTGGCTGGGCACCGAGAACTTCGGTAAGCATTACTTCGGCTCCGCCGTCCCGGAGAAGCGGACCCAGACCGCCCGGCTCTCTCCGCAGGACTACAGCTTCCGTGCCGAGACGCGTGACGGCCGGACGGTGCATGTGTTCACCTTCAAGCACAACGCCGCTGCCCGGTATCTGATCGTCCGGCAGACAAAGAGCTATACCCCCGCCGCCTTTGTGCTATCGAATTTGGGCCGGGACGTGCGAGCCTTCGGCAATTATGCCGTCACGGGGGAGGACTTTGCGCGGACGACCGCCGCTTCCGTCCCGGTGACCACGGATTTCCTGGAAGACGATGCGGGGGGAGCGGGCGGCTTTTCCCAACTGGGAGCGGGGGCCTTCACCGCCCTTGATGTGCCTGGCGCCAGCCTCACCCTGGATATGGGCGGGCCCATGGCCGTTAAGTCACTGCTGCTGCGGGCAAGCGACGAGGCAGCGCCGGTCGACGGGGCCAGCCTTGCGCTCTACGTGAGCGACGACGGGAAGCTGTACACGCGGCAGGAGCGTTTCACGACGGAGCAGGAGGTCACGGCCGGCCGCCGGACGCTGCGCGTCACGGTTCTCTCGGATGCGGGTGTCCCTGCCACCCTCGTCGGCCGCTATTTCAAACTCTCCTACATAGGGGGGACGGGGGGCGGGACTTTCCGGATTCTCAATCCCCGGCAGGACATACAGGCCGCCTACGACCCCTTCGGACTGGCGGGCTCTGACCCTTTCCGGCGTAATATCCACAACGGCTCCATTTCCGTCGCGTATTTCGACGGCCGTTTTAAGGGTGAATACGGACAGGCCGCGCTGGACAAGCGCAACGAGCTGTCCGTGGAGGATTTTATCCCGTGGTATCTGGACAATCTCAACAACAACTTCAACTACCTGTACCGCTGGGACAACCTCGGGGAATCCTACGCGGCTGACGACAGGAACATTAGCACGGCCATCAAGCTCCCCTCCGAGCTGCCGGTGAACAACGTCACCATCATCGGCACCCGAACCCTGCCCTCCCGGCTGACGACGGCGGACTGGCGGATTTCCTACTCCACCGACATGCGCAATTTTACGGTCATTGATCCCTCGCAGATCGACGGCGAGACGGTGACGGAGAACGGCATGCCCGCCTTTCTGCTGCGCTTCCCGGAGATACAGGCCAGCACCATCCTGGTATATAACGTCTACGCCAAGAACGGCGTGCCCATCGGCAGCGACTATTTTCCGGTGAAGTCGGACGCCAGCTCCTTCAAAGCCGGGCTGACCGTTCCGACGGACGGGGTGTTCTACGCGCCGCCCACTGCCGTCACGGGCCGCACCGGGGAGCCGCTGTCGGAGCAGCCGCAGAACCGTCTGCTGCTGGACATGGGGGAGACTGTCTGCCCCCGCTCCTTTACGCTGCCCGTCTCTGACGGGGCCGCGCCGGATGACATGGATTTCGCGATCTCCTATTATGACCAGACCACAGGAGATTTCCTGCCACTCACCGGCTGGACGGTGACGGCGGGGGAGGGCGTCCACCTCTTCACCTTGCCCGAGGGGACGATGCTGACCCGCTATCTGCTGGTGCAGGCAGCGGACGGGGCTTATTTCGACCGGCTGACCGGAAGCGCTACGGTGAACACCGACCCGTACGCCCTGCCCGGCGTATCTCGTGTCATTCCGCGGAATCCCGACGCCCGCGGTGGTTTCGTGCAGTCTTCGGGGCTGCTGCCGACGGGACTTTCAAAGCCCGCCGGACAGATTTGGACCGAGATTACGGCGGAGACGACGCCCGAAGCGATGTTCGCCACCGCTTTGGCAAACGGTGTATCCATCGGATGGGCCTACCGGGTTAAAGATGCTTACGATCTGGACGATGCTTCCTTGCGCCAAAGCGCCATGCTCTGGTGGAACAGCGGCACCAAGACGTTCAGCCGCGTGGTACTGACCGCGGCACAGGCCGCCGATACCCGCCTAACTGCCGACGATTTCTATGTCTCCACTTCCACTGACGGCAAGAATTTCACACCTGTGAATCGCTCCAGCCTCACCGTAACCCCGGAAACGTTGGAGGGAGACATCCACCGGTTTACACTGGATTTTCCCAGCATCAGCGCCAGCCATCTGATGATCTACACCAAATATTCTCTGGGAGAGCTGGAGGCTCTGCCTGCGGGGAAAAATCACTTCAAGGCACTTCCCCTGCCGGACAACATGGCCGTGTACGATGTGATTCCCGAGGACTACACCGTCCCTGTGACCCCGACCGCGAAGCTGCTGGCGCAAAACGAAGCGCCGCTGGGGGAAGATCCCATCAAGCGGAGCCGGCTGATCTTCGACCGTCAGAATCTCTCGCTGGGACTTTCCAACAGCGGCGGTGAGCCGATATCCCGCATCCTGCTATTGGGAGCGGGTGAGGGCGTGCCTGTCTCTGCCTCGGCCTCCGACTATCGCGTCTGGGTCAGCGACGACAATCTGAGCTTCCGGCCCGTGACATTCTTTAGCGTATCCGTCGCGTCCGCAAACGGCAAAACCCAGCTGAATTTTGACGTAAACAGGCTGACATCGCCCTACATCAAGCTCCAGTACACAGGTCCCACCGGCGACAGCTTCCTGCTGGCCGACCCGGATACAGACATACTGGCCTTCACCCTCACCGAGAAGAGCATGGTGGATACCATGTACCGCCATGCGGCCATGATCGGTTACGCGGAAAACGACCGCCTCCCGGCCTCAGGAACCGGGGAGCGCTTCGGCAGCGATGAGGCCTTCGCCTTCGACTGGAATCTGCGCAGCCTCGTGGCCGATCTGGGAGAGAGCCGTTCGGTTAACTACATCAAGCTCTTCGATCTGGATGGAGAGAACCGGCTGGCCGCGCAGGATCTGAGCGTCTGGCTCAGCGACGACAACATTCACTATGAAAGGGTGAAGGATTTCGCCCTCCGCCGGAGTGGCAACGAGTACCATCTGTACAATTTCGAGGGAACGGCTCGCTATGTTAAGGTGCACCAGACCCATTTCGAAACCAATGCGGCCATCCCCGGCATGAAGGCGTTTGATTTTTTCGCCACCTTCACCGGCTCCAACCTGCAGCGGATGATGGAGGTGTACCGGATGCCGCTGTTCTCGAAGACGAGCCAGACCAATGTATTCCCTTATGGTCAGGGACAGTGGAGCGACTATAAGGACATCTACCTGCAAAGCGACAACGGCGCTATGGATACCGGCCTTGCCTATCTTAGCTACGAGGAGTTGGGGATTCCGGCTCTAATATCCCAGGGCAAGCTCCGGGCGGATCTCGCCGACGTGCGTTTTGCCGACACAACCGGACGGCTCCTGCCCTGCTACGACGACGGGAAGGGCTTCTTTGTAAGGCTGTCCGCCATCCCGGCGACCGGCGCACAGATTGTTTTCTACTTCGGCAATCCGCTGGCCCAGAGCGTCAGCGATGGCATGCAGACCCTGCAGGTGGACTTCGGCGGCAGAACCATCAGTTTCGCCAACTTCGGCATGGGGGACAGCAAGGCCGCGATGCTGGCCGACGGGCGGATGATGATTGCCAACCACGGCTGGCACACCGAGGGTGCACCCCGCGAGGTGCAGGTGGCCTTCTCGGAGAATAACGGTCAGACCTTCGGGGCGTATCAACGGGTCACCTTTAACGGCAATGACGCGATGGACGGCCTGCTAGCCCTCCCGAACGGCGAGGTGATGCTGACCTATACGTGGTTTGAAAAGGACGGCGGCTACGGTCACTATACGAACGCCGAGCTGACCAATTTCCAGGTTTACGCCATGACTTCCAAGAACGGTGTCACCGAATGGAACGAGCCGGTCAAAATCGACACCGGCTATGCCTACAACCTGGCCACCTCCAATCCGATCCTGGCGTCGGACGGGAGCATCTATGTTCCCGTGGCGCCGATGATCTCCGACCATGGCGCGGGCGGCATCTGCCTGATGCGCTCTACCGACGGCGGACAGACCTGGACGAATGTCACCGGTATTGTCAAATCGGATTTTGAAGGCTTTGAGTCAGGCTTCAGCGAGGCCGCGGTAGTGGAGCTGCGCCCCGGCGTACTGCGGATCTATTACCGTCAGGGCGCGGACGAGAGCATCAACAGACTGGGGGAGATCACCTCCTACGACAATGGGGATACCTGGACGGAGCCCGGACAGTCTCCATTCTATGCAACTGCAACCCAGCCCGCCCTGTATCGCGCCGAGAGCGGCCGCATCTATCTCATGTGGGCGGGGCACAACGGTACCGGCTCCCACACGTATCAGCGTATGCCAATCACCATGGTCTATTCCGATGACGGCGGCGAGAGCTGGCAGGGCTACCAGGAGATTTCGGGGCGCATGCTTTTCAATGTCCCCTTCGGCTCTCCGCAGGCGATGCAGCCCGACTTCAGCATCGCGCCCGACGGCAGCCTGTACGTTATGATCTGGATGCGGGGCACCATCTACAGCAGTGCCGCAAACGGAGCCTGGTTCGCCTTCCGGATGGAGGACTTCGACCGCTGGGTGGCGGAGAACACCGGCGCGTTCGACGACTTTGAACAGCCCTCCTCCGTCAAGGGCAACTACTGGTACGAGATCGGCCCCAGCGTGGGCGTGTCCGACCTGAGGGCTGCGTCCGGATTGCGCGCCCTGCGCGTATCCGATACCAGCACCATCGACAATGCGATGGCCGCCCGGAACTTTATGGGTGTGCACAAGGGTGAGGTTCGCTTCTCGCTGAACTTTCATTCCGCGGACAGCGGGCTGCGGCTGGGACTTTGGGAGAGCCTGCCCTCGTTCCCCGACAACGCCGGGTTGATGTTCGAGATGGATGTGGACAAAGCGGGCGCGCTCTCCATGCGGCTGCCGGACGGCAGTCTGGCTCCCACGGGGGTGACCCTTACCCGGGACGCCTGGCACACTTTCTCCCTGCGGTTCGACGTGTCCGCAGCCAGCCTGGCCCTCTATGTGGACGGCAAGCTGGCCGCTCAGCTGCCCGCTGTGGAGCAGCAGAGTGTCATCGCCTATTTCGCGGCCTATTCCATGAGCGCTGCAGAAACCGGCACGGAATTTTATCTGGACAACTTTATGGTCATCGATGGGAGGGACGCCTCCCTCAGGCTGGCAACGTCGACAACGCCAACCGAACCGGTCGAGCCGACCAAGCCAACCGAACCGACCAAGCCGACCAAGCCGACAGAACCGGTCGAGCAGACCAAGCCAACCGAACCGGTTGAGCCAACCAAGCCGGCCACCCCGGGAAAGAAGCCCGAACCGCCTGTCACAGCGCCGGACGCTCCCGCGAAAATGACCGACACCGCTGGTCACTGGGGCAAGGAAGCCATTGACTATGTGCTTAGCAGAGGTTTGTTCACCGGCGTCACGGGGACGACCTTCTCCCCCGATACCGAGATGACCCGTGCGATGGCCTGGACGGTGCTGGCGCGGCTTGACGGCCAGACAACAGAAGGCGGAGAGAGTTGGTATGCATGGGCGCAGGCCTGGGCTAAGGAAAACGACATTTCCGACGGCTCCATACCGAATGGGAACGTCACCCGCGAACAGCTCATTACCATGTTGTATCGCTATTTCGGTACGCCGACCGCAAGCCGTGACCTGAGCGGATTCAAGGATGCGAACCGGGTCAGCGGCTGGGCTTCGGACGCGGTACAGTGGGCTGTACAGAACGGTCTGCTTGTCGGATACAACGGCGCGCTGAATCCCAAAAATAACATCACTCGCGCCGAAGTCGCGACGATCCTGATGCGCTTTATCAAGCTGACCAGAAGCTAAACGGTATAGGGATACTGAGAAACGCAAATGCGTTTCTCAGTACGCCCGGGCGTTCAAACGGTATGTGACGCGATGCCTGCTTATATTCAAGGATATGAATACGCAGGGGTCAAATGGGTTGCCGGCTCAAAGCACAACGACACGAAGCCCACAAAGGTTATTGACCTTTTTTTAGGCTTTTGCTATACTTTAATTGAATTAATTGGTTAGACCATAGTATATATTATTTGACTTCCAGACTGGTGTGCAAGAGAAATTAACGGCGTAAAGCAAAGGATGGAGACCGATGATAAGAAGCAATAAAAGCGGCATCTGGAAATACGAAGCTCTGCTTCCGAACATTTCCACAGACAATCAAGTGACACTTGGAGAGGGCAATACACCGCTTGTCAAAAGCCGGAATATCGGGCGTGAGCTTGGCTTGAATCATTTATATTATAAATTGGAATCTGCGAATCCGACCGGTTCTTATAAGGACCGCATAGCGGCAGTAGGGGTGTCATGGGCTTTGGAGCAGGGAAAAGAAGCTTGTATTGGCACAACCTCTGGCAATGCGGGTGCTTCTATTGCTGCTTATGCAGCCAGTTCGGGATTACCATACCATTTGCTTGTACTGGAAAGTATTCTTGAAGCTAAGCTGATGCAGGTCGTTGTGTACGATGCACAGGTTAAGAAAATAAAAGGCTTCGGCGAAAGCGCGGCGGTTGGAAGTAAAGTATTTACCTATATAGATGAGCAGTCTGTTAAGAACAATTGGGAAGTGCTGATTACGGCCTTTAAATTCAACCCGACTGCTATGATGGGCGTCAAAACGATTTCCTACGAGTTGTTTAATGATTTCGGCGGCCAATCTCCGGATGCTGTATTTATTCCAGTTGGCGGAGGAGGCTTGTTTACAGGTATCGCCAAAGGGTTTGAAGACGTAGTCCAGCATGAGAAGGACGCACGATTCCCATCGCTCGTGGCTGTACAATCAGCGGGCTGCTCCAACATCGTGCAGGCTTGGAAGCTGGGGGAGGCAGAGCCTGTTCCGGGTGATTCAACTTCGCAGATTTCCGGGCTTCAAGTGCCAAACTCGCTGGATGGCAAAGAGGTGCTGGAAGTGCTGAACGCGGGCAACGGATGGGGAGAATCGGTACCAGATACGTCAACATGGAGCTGGCAGGAGCGGTTGGCGTCACGCGATGGCATTCTTTGCGAGCCGGCATCGGCGATTACGATGGCTGCGGTGGAGCAGGCCCTGCAAGCAGGACGCATTCATAAGGATTCGGTTGTCGTTTGTGTCATAAGTGGCGCTGGATATAAAGATATGGGCCGTGTTCAAGCGATCGTAAATACCAAAAATGAGGTCCCACTGGTTGAGATTGATTCTTTATTAAGTTGATTAGGAAGCGGAGGGGAAGTTCTAAATGAGCGAAATCAAAATAGGCATCATCGGTTTAGGGCGGTTTTCCCGGCTTCATTTTCAGTGCCTGAAACAAATTCCGGGTGTTAAAATAGCTGCCGTTGTCGATCTGGATCCACAAAGAGCTAGTGAAACAGCTGCCGAATGGAACTGCAAGGGGTACACGGATTGGTCGGAAATGCTTGCGGAGCAGCAGCTTGATGCCGTAACTGTATTAACTCCGGAAGCCTATCACGTCGAGCCGGTTATTGCCGCGCTGCAGGCAGGCTGCCATGTTTTTGTCGAGAAGCCGCTTGCTCTTGACGAGGCTTCTGCACAGGAAATGATTCGTGTGTCCGAGACGACTGGCAAGGTGCTTACGGTCGGGCATGTGTGCCGGTTCGATTCCAGATTGATTTCAATCAAGGAAGCCATTCAGGAAGGCCGGCTTGGCAAGCTGCGTTCCATCTATGCGCGCAGAAACAATCCGAAGAAATATTTTCCGATCTACAGACGTACGGACCCGATATATATATTAGGTATTCATGATATCGATTTACTGCACTGGTTTACCGGTTCACAGGTGGAAGAAGTGTATGCAAGACGATCCGGACCGGGAAATAACGAATACGATTTGATCTGGTCGATGCTTAAATTTGCTGACGGTACGATCGCAGTTATCGAAAATAATTGGCTGATGCCTGACAGAACGCCTGCTGAGCAGGATGTGCGTATGGAGATTGTGGGAGAGACAGGCACGGCTCATTTTCAGGATCCAGATCAGACGCTGACCTTTTGGGACAACGCTGCTGTGACAACGCCTGCTTCTTATGCATGGAGCGAGACATATGGAAACATTTCCGGAGCTTTGCTGGAGGAATTGAAGCATTTCTATGCATGCGTTCGCGAGAACAAGACATCGGCTATTTTACGGCCAGAGGATGCCCTCTCTGCAGTTAGGGTAGCGAAGGCCATTCTTCAATCCTGCGATTCGGGGCTGCCGGTGAAGCTGGGATGAAATGCTTGATGATTTTAGGATGTATGGATAAAAAGGAAAAGAAAGACGGTGCAGTGTAGCATGCAGATGAAAGCGCAAATGCAAATGCTGGGTCGCGTTTATTTGGTCGGAAGCGGTGCACTCGGCTCCAATAAAACGAATGATTACGATTGCAACGTGTATTTGCTGGATGGGGGCAGCTCCATGCTGCTGATTGACTGCGGCGCTGGAATGGGTGCTGGACCTATTGCTAAGACGATTGAGGAGCTTGGGTTCCAGCTCAGCGACATTAGCCACATCCTGTTGACCCATGGACATGCCGATCATGCTGGCGGAGCCAGCAAGCTTCAGCAGCTTACTGGCGCTCAGCTCGTTTGTTCTCCTGCCACCGCACGCATTATGCGGGAAGGGGACGAAGCGGCGATTGGCCTGCCTGGGGCCCGGGAAGCAGGTATTTATCCAGAGGATTATAAGCTGATTCCTTGCAGTCCTTCTATTGAAGTGCAGGAAGGGGACCGGCTGCAAGTAGGTGATCTAAGTATCGAGTTTATCGAGACCCCTGGTCACAGCTTTGATATGGTCTGTGCCTATTGCCCTGAGCTGAAGGCCTTGTTCAGCAGTGACACTGTGTTTGAAGGTGGGCGGGTTGCGGTGATTGACACAGCGGATTTTTCCATGACTGATCTGGAAAGCAGCATGCAGAAGCTGGCAAACCTGGATACTGCTGCTTTGTTTCCAGGGCATATGGACCCTGTGCTGGAAAACGCTCGCGAGACCGTACTTAAAGCAGCTGCGATATTTGCCCATGGGCTGGTTCCGGAGAGCATTGTGTAGTTCTGGTGAAGCAGAAAGCAGGTAAATTTACACGGTTTGCAGATAATTAGGAAGTGAGGGAATAAGTATGCACAAAAAATTGCAGGCAGAGCTATTTGATGCCGGGAAAATTGCCCCAGGAACGAAGGAAAGCCTGGTGCTCAGCTTTTCAACGGTGGAGGGGCCGGACGGCCAGATTCCGCTTCATATCGTAAAGGGCAGCGAACCTGGACCCACGATGCTCGTACTCGCCGCGGTGCATGGTGATGAGTATGAAGGTGTGCATACCCTTATCGAGCTTTGCCGCGAGCTTCATCCCAAGGATATTCGTGGCACGCTGTTGATGGTTCCTATTACGAATCTTCTTTCCTATTACGGGGCATCACGGGAAACTCCTGAGGATGGCTGCAACCTGGCGCGTGAATTTCCCGGGAAGCAGGACGGTACTGTGACACAGCGATTAGCTTGGCATCTTGACCGTTCACTTATTGCCAAAGCAGATTTTCTGCTGGATTTGCACAGTGGAGGCGCTAATTATGCTGTACCTGAGCTGGTCGGCTATTACCATAATGATGATGATGAGGTAGGAAGACGTTCGAGGGCTGCTGCCGAAGCGTTTGGAATGGAAATTTTGTGGGCACATCCCGAACTGAATCCTGGACGGACGGTTTCCGCGGCTACGGAGCATGGGGTTCCTTGGCTCTACACAGAGGGCTTCGGAGGAAAACGAATTAAGCCTGAGGAGCAGAAGCGGTACCGTTCAGGAACATTGCGGATCATGAATCATCTAGGCATGCTGCTGCAGCCGGAAGAGTGGATTCAAGAAGAGGCACCTCCGATCCGGTACAGGCTGATGGGTGACGGCAACTTTGACCTGTCTGTAACAGCAGAGGTTGAAGGTTTCTTTATCCCAACGGTCAAGCTGCTTGACCAGGTTGCGGAGGGAGACCGGATCGGCGCAGTGTACGATTGGTTTGGAGAAGAGCTTCAGATCTTCAAGGCATATGGAGATGGTCTTGTAGTGGGTATGGCGGGAACGCCGATGGTTCAAAAAGGATCTGTTATTTATACATTGACTACCGTACACAATTAATATGTTATAGGTCAGCTTTGATGGAGTGTCAGCATGTTTTGCTGACTTTTCCTTGAAGGCTGGCCTTTTCTTTTTAGCCGAATGATCTACAAAGAAATTTGTAAAAATTGTGCTATACAAAAGTATGTCTAGTGTCTATTATAGGGAGAAGAAAAGCAGTAGAAGGGGAGAACCATGTATACAAACCGCTGGCGGATTTTGCATATTGTTAATTTAGGTACGTTCGTTTCGACCTTGGATATCGGTATTGTGAATGTTGCATTGCCAACAATGGCAGAGCAATTCTCGGTTTCGCTGGCCCAAATTCAATGGGTCGTGACTTGTTATTTACTTACAATGGTAGCTTTACTCCCGCTTATGGGGAAGCTGTCAGATCAGGTTGGCCGAAACAAAATTTATAGTGGCGGTTTTCTCGTTTTTGGCCTGGGTTCCTTAGTTGCTGCTTTGTCGGGCAGTTTGACCTGGATTATCATCGCCCGCTGTATTCAAGGGGTAGGGGCTACGATGATTATGGCTAACAGTCAGGCGATGGTTAGGCAGATTTTTCCGGATAACGAAAGGGGCAAAGCGCTCGGTCTTAATGCTGTTATTATATCGGTTGGAACATTGGCGGGCCCGGCAGTTGGTGGGATCCTTATGGTATACACAGGCTGGGAAGGGCTGTTTCTGATTAATGTCCCGCTCGGTATTTTAGGTCTGGTGGCTGGATTACGGATGTTTCCGAACATTAAGCAGGCTGCTTCCAAAGGGCTCGATGTGATTGGTATTGTCGCGCTGGCTGCGGCAACTGTACTCTTAGTGCTTGCTGCTGAGGGAGGCGTCGACGTTCGTCAGGTATGGCTGTTAACTGGGAGTGGTGTGGCGCTGCTGGCCGGATTAATCTATTATGAGACGCGGATTTCGAACGGTATTCTTGATAAAGAGCTGTTTACGAACCGGACGATAGCTATCGGAAACACATCTGCCTTCTTTTTTCATCTCGTACAGATGGCTACGCTGATTCCGATTACGTTTTATTTACAGTACAAGCTAGGTTATGAACCCTGGTTAACAGGATTGATGCTCAGTCTGCAGCCGCTGTTCATGGGTATCGTAGCGCCTATTTCCGGATGGTATCGCGACAGGTTTGGAGCTTTTGCCTTGCTGGTCGCGGGTCCTGTCATCGGGGCTGCTTCCTTGGTGGTCGTGGTTGTGCTGCCAATCGGCTCGGCGGTGGCCATAGCTGTTCATCTAGCGCTATTCGGCGCGGCGATGGGTTTCTTCCAGGCTACCAATAATGCAGAGATTATGAGTGCAGCACCTGAGCATAAAATTAGCCATACCGGCAGCATGCTGGCCTTAATCCGTTATCTCGGCATGATCGCCGGTATTGGTTTGGCGGCAGCCTTCGTCGGTAACCTGGGAGGAGCGGATGGCCCAACGCCAGCGGATTCCCAGCTTCGTTATTTGTTCCTGCTTTGCTTCGTGTTTTGTTTAGTCATTTTGGGCGCTTCTATGCTGCGGAGGCCGGGCAAAGTATCTCCCGTTAATTCTTCTAAGGGAAGTGCTGCCGGAAGAAAGGGATAGTAAAGCTGTATGGAGTCAATTTAAAATAGTGCCAGGAGGCTTTCATCAAAACTTAAACTTTCTGGCGTGTTAAAAAAAGACCATTTCATCTTTCGAAGATGGAATGGTCTTTTTTTGCGGATGCCTGGAGTGAATAATTATCAATATAGCCACTATCTATTTCCCTCAGGAAAGCAACCTCTGCTGGTAGTCCGTTTGAGCGTGCGTGTCGGCACTTTGATGCTGAGGGAAGTGATGTGGGAGGTAGAGCGGTAGCGGTAGCAATAGCAATAGCAATAGCAGCGTCCCGCCTCCCCCACATTGAGATTGCTTCTTCACTTTAACGATGTTTTTGATCGTTAAAGTAAGGGTTCGAGGGCAATCCGTCACGTTAACGATGATTTTGCAGCTAAAGAAGAGGGAAGGGCTGTAGGGGGAAGAGCCTTAGCGGTAGCAGACATGGATCGTGAACAATCTGGTGGAGTGGAACCTCCCGGATCATCTTACAATGCGTTTGGAGGAGATGCGGCATCTGCATGCAGCAGGACAATTGCAAGAATCAAGATTACTCTGTGTACCGGATGTGCCGCTACTGCAGCTTTAGCTATGCTGCTTTGACAGGGACAGAAGCGAAAGTAATTTCCGGGGAAATAGTATGGGTACTAGACAAGCATAATGCCTGCATTAAGCAGGTATGTTGTAAACGAGTAAGGAGGCTATCTCAAGAGGTGAAGACTTTGTGAGATAGTCTTCTTATTTAATTGACAGATTGCTGGAAAAGGGATAATCTGGGTTTGAATTTATTTTATATAAGTTGAACATAAGAATCTTATTATTGCATGGGTACCTTTACGACTCTGTCTTTGTTTTATTTGTAAGCGCTATCTCATCCCGGCGAACCATGGCTTCGAACAGCATCTGAATGTTAGGAAGGATCAGCCGCATCGTCTGTGATCATCCAAGAGCAAGAATGAATTTGGGTTTTCCTTGAAACATTTATTTATGAAACATTGGAGAAGAGAGGAGCTTTCTTATGATCATTTCTGATATCAAAACAGTTATTGTCAACGCCGAAATGCGAAATTGGATTTTCGTCAAGGTGGAAACTGACGAAGGGATCATCGGGTGGGGGGAAGCCTCAGTCGAGTGGAAGACGCGGAGCGCAGTGGGGGGAATTGAAGATTTGAAGCCGTTTATTCTTGGCTTAGACCCTACCAATATAGAGCATCTGTATCAGGTGATGACGCGCCATCCTTTTTTTCGCGGCGGGATCGAGCAGTTCAGTGCAATCAGTGGGATCGAGATGGCGTGCTGGGATATTTTTGGGAAAAGTCTGAACTTGCCTGTGTATAAATTGCTGGGCGGGAAGGTGCGGCAGAAAATCAGGATGTATGATCATTTAGGCGGCGGGAACATGGATAGCTTGTATAATTCGATTCATGATGCCGGCAGTATGGCTGAGAAGGCCATTAGATCCAAGGAAGCCGGTTTTACGGCGCTCAAGGTTCTAGTCGTTCCCCGCTCGGAGCCTTTGGAAGGCAGTAAAGTATTAAATCATGCCGCCAATCTGATGGGGGCTATTCGCCACGCTGTAGGTGATGACATGGATATTATGGTTGATTTCCATGGCCGCACAACACCTGATATGGCTATTCAATACGCCAAGGTGTTGGCTCCTTATCGGCCATTCTTTCTAGAAGAACCTTGTTTACCCGAAAATGTGCTTGGCATGGTGAAGGTATCAAAAGCGGTTGATATCCCCATTGCAACGGGAGAGCGCTTAAACACACGCTTTCAGTTCCGGGAGCTGCTGGAAAAGGGGGCTTGCGCCATTGTTCAGCCAGACATCTGTCATTGCGGGGGACTGTGGGAAGCCCGGAAAATTGCGGCTCTTGCCGAAACTTACTATGTGGGCGTGGCGCCTCATAACCCGATGGGACCTATTGCAACCGCTGCGGCGATTCACTTTGCAGTATCGACGCCTAATTGGCTGATTCAGGAATCGATCACCTCAGATGTTCCCTGGCGCTATGATGTGATCGAGAATCCGGTTATCGTGCACAACGGATATGTGAATCCTATTGAGCGACCCGGATTAGGCGTTGAGGTGAACGAAGCGGAGGCTGCCAAGCATCCGTTCAAACAGGAGGTTTTGGCCCGTTATTGGCATGAAGACGGTGCTGTTGCCGACTGGTAAGCGTAATGGAAGCATTGCGGTTGCGGTAAGAACATTGGAAGGAACTATGGTAAGCCAGACAGCTCATTTACAATGCAGCTTTGCAGTGACAAAGCAACCGATATTACCATTCATTCACCAAGGGATCAGTAAGGAACCACAATTTTTCCCTATCGCCGCTATCCCTTTCCATCAGGGAAGCAATGTCTGCTGGCTGTCTGTTTGAGCGTGGCATTTTCGGCACTTTGAAGCTGAGAAGGAATGGAGGTGGGAGGAAAAGCGATAGTAGCAGCCCGCCTCCTCCGAATGTAACTGGGCGAGTGCTTGACTTAACGATGTTTTTCATCGCTAAAAGAGGATGCATGGCATCACTGGGGGGGAAAAAGGGATTTTAACGATGTTTTTCATTGTTAAAGTAAGTATTTGGAGACGGCCAGTGCTTTTAACGATGAAAAACATCGCTAAAGTAGCAAGCGGCGAAGCGCGGCGCGCTCTTCATCCCCAGCGCCTGCGTTTGCTAGGAAATCTCCTCCAATCAAGAGGGGAGGGCTGTGGATGGAAGAGCGTTAGCGTCCGCCTTTAAAGATTTGTTCCAACCCCAAATTCATTCATTCAAGGGAACAAATCTTTAACAGCGGCTGGAGCCCACAGCCCTTCCCTCCCGACAAGGCCTCTCTCTCATCAGCCTAATAAAGGTTCATCCATTCCCACATCCCCACGCTCCTGCAGAGAAAGCTTGCGGTATTCTCCGGGAGTAAGGCCACATATCCGTTTGAACATGCGAATGAAGGAATTTACATTCTGGTAGCCGACCTGCAGGGCAACATCCTGAATACGGCCATCCGTCTGATTGAGCATTTCCTTGGCATGACGGATTCGGATTCGATTTAAATAATCACTGAAGGTTGTACCTGTGTTTTCATGGAAATAGCTTGATAAATATCCCCGTGATAAGTTTAGTTTATCAGCCAACAGCTCGAGGGAAATGTCTTCCCCGTAATGCTCAGCTATATATTCCAACACAAAATCTTTGATGGGATCCTTCTCCAGCATGTTCGCTCTAATCAATTCGGCGGTTTCATTTACAATTTGACGGAAAAATTGCTCATATTCCTCTCTGGAGGTAAAGGCCTCCATACGTGTATAGGGGGAATGAGTGTTCAGCAGCGGGCTGAAATCGATGTTGTACGCAAGCAATGATTTCACGACCTTGACCATGACTTCTTTGCCGAAGCCGCGGAACTGATCGGCTGTTGCCTTTTTTTGCTCCATATGATGCAGGAAGCGGGCGATCGGTTCCATCGCTTTATCTCCACAGCCAGCCTGCAGGCAGGTAAGCAGCTCCTGCTCCTGGATTGCTGGCAGCCAGAGCGGGCGCTTTTCGGATTGCAATTCGGTTATGATTTGGGTGTCGGCATTCAGCAGTCGCTGCCGCAGCATCGCTTGTGTATGCTTATAAGCGGCGGAAATTTCCGTAGCGTGATGTGGTGCGGGATGGAAGGCAATAGTTAGAAAGGAGTATTCCTTATCGTGATCAAGGATTTGTTTTAATTGTCGCATACAGCTCATAACTGCCATAGCATCTTCAACGTTTCCTCCATTTCCAGCAAATCTTCTACTGTCTCCATGTGCACCAAATCCGGCAATGTTGCCAACGCCTCCATTTGTTCCAAATCCAGCACTGTCGCTAACGCCGCCATGTGCACCAAATCCGGCACTGTCGCCAACGCCTTCATTTCTTCCAAATCCTCCACTCTCACCAATTCCACTCATTTCCCCAAATTCCCCGCATCCACCATGCCCGCAATCTCCGTAACTTCCCTCGTTTTCCCCAGTGAAAATAAGCGATAAGATCTGCTCTTCCTCCATCTGAAAGGTGACTGACTCTGTAAATCCTTCCTTCACATGAAGCGTAATAAATTCCTTGATATAGAAGGATGCTTTCTCTTGCTCCTCCTCCATCAGACTGTGGTATTTGTCGGTAAAAGCCAGCTGAAACACAACCAGATAATAAGGTTTGTTTGTCTCGATTAAATCATCTGTATGGTTATTTGGATAAATATTTTTTATTTTATTGATATAACCGTAATCCTTGAGCAAGCTGTTTTTATCGTTCAGATCAAGGTGGAATTTATGATTGGCACGAATAATATCGGTGATGTTTGTGCTAATCAGGTTGAATTCATGAATTTTGCTGGGAAGCTTTCCGTGATGTCCGGCTTTCTGTACAAGTCTGACCATCGTTTGAATCGGATTATTGATTTTCATGCTAAGCAGGATGGAGATGGATACGCTGAGCACAAGCGATACAGCCAAAATAACGATCAGCACCTGATTAAGCTGGGCTACCTGGGAAGCTATGCGTACATTAGGAATAACCGTTACATAGGTAAGGGAGGAGTGGCTGCCTTTTTTATAGAAATAGTACTGATTATTTTTGGTGAAAAAGCCTTCGTTTGCAGGAAATGGATTGAGCTTCATAATAGCTTCATCCCTGATCTCATCAGCATGCTTGCTTCCATTGTCGTCCAATTCTGTCTGGCTGCTTTCAGGTGGTGTCCGATACATGGTTTGGCCGCTCTCATCCAGAATAAAGAAGCGGTCTTCCCCTTTTCCGTTCAGCAGGAAGGCTTGCCTCATTTGTTCCGCGTCGATCAGGGCTACGATGATGTATTGGGGGTTGTATTTGTTTCTGACGATGAAGGGCATCAGGTTGCCTTTGTCCAGAATGCCTTTGTCGTATTTGATTTCCTGAAAAGGAGACGCAGGGAATACACGGAAAGGGTAGTTCTCTTTGAACTGCTCTATCCAGAAGGAAGTATTGTAGTAAGCGCTGACATAGTATTTGGTGAACATTTCTGACGAAGAGTTGATCCCATCCTTCTCCAGCACCTGGGGATTATCACGGGAAATGACAAGCAGGTTATTGATATAAAAGAGCTCGTTGGAAAGCAGCAGCTTCATTTCCTTATGCAGCTGGTTGGCAGTGTCATAGTTTAGTTGCTTGTCATCCTTAATTAAAGAAGTAAATCTTTCGTTAAAATAAAAACGCAGCACGACACTGTTGACGAGGCGCAGCTGCTTTTCGTAATTGTCGACGGTGTGGGTGAGATTTAGCGCATTGTGATCAATAATTTCCTGCTGAATATTCGTTTTAAAAAATGTGAATGACAACAGATTAAACGAAAGCAGCAGCACAATGACGATAAGGAATCCGATGAGCAGCTTAACAAATAAGGAATTCCAGCGAAAGGCAAACGGACGGATCAAGTAATTTCCCCCTCACTAATAGCTTCATGAATAGTGTAAGCAGGCAGTCTGCTTAAGTAAATATGCAAATCTTCAGGTTTATACGCCATATGTCAGATTCAGCCCAACGGATGACAAAGGTGAAAAACAGAATATATACAAACGGCCGCAGTTACCGCTAATATTCGATGTAAGCCCGGTACAATCCCAGTACAATCCTAATGCAATCTCAGTGTAAGCCCATTGTAGCAAAAGGTTGTACGCTAGCAAAGCAGTAATTACAGAATCAGAAGAAGGGAGGATTAAACATGCAATTGAATAAAAGCGGCGGCTTTCCCAAGGCGACTGTACAGAAGCAGAAGCTGAATGCGGATAAAGCCACGAGCTTGGCCAAGCGGTTTAAAGAGAGCAAATATTTATTGCTGCTTGTGCTGCCTTGTTTGGTGTATTATATCATTTTTCATTATATTCCGATGTTTGGTATTGTCATTTCATTTCAGAAGTACAATCTCTTTAAAGGCGTGTGGCAGAGCGAGTGGGTCGGATGGAAGCACTATATCATGTTTTTTCAAAATCCGGATTTTTTTAAGCTGCTGCGAAATACGTTTCTGCTCAGCTTTTATAGTATCGTATTCGGCTTTCCTGCACCGATTGTGCTAGCGCTATTGTTAAACGAATTAAAGCATGTCATGTTTAAAAAGTTCGTACAGTCTGTCAGCTACTTGCCGCATTTCATTTCCACTGTTATCGTAGCCAGCATGATCGTTGTTTTCCTCTCTCCGTCGGGGGGGATGATCAACCGTTTTATAGAGGCGGTGGGACTAAATCCGGTCAATTGGCTGATGCAGCCTGAATGGTTCCGCACCATTTATGTGTCGTCTGGTATATGGCAGGGCATCGGCTGGTCATCGATTATTTATTTGGCTGCGCTTACGGCCGTTGATCCGCATTTATACGAAGCTGCCGAGATGGATGGTGCAAGCAGGCTTGGCAAAATGCTGCATATTTCTATCCCTGGCATGATGCCTGTTATCGTCGTCCTGCTTATTTTGGAGATTGGCAGCGTGCTTGGTGTGGGCTTCGAGAAGGTATTTCTGCTCTACAATCCGGCAACCTACGAGACAGCGGATATTCTCAGTACCTATGTGTACCGGGTTGGCCTAGGACAGGGCAATTATAGCTATGCGACAGCAATCGGACTTTTTACCGGGGTCGTTAACCTTGTGCTTTTGGTGGGGGCTAATTATTTCAGCCGCAAAGTGGGGGAAACGAGTCTATGGTGAGGGGGGCGCAGCGCATGAGAAAAAGAACTTTCAGCTTGTTTGATGCCATGTGCATAGCAGTGATGCTGCTGCTGATTGTAGCCACGGTATATCCTTTCATTTATATGATCGCCGTATCGTTCAGTGAGGATGTATATGTGCTGAAAGGTCAGGTCTCGATCTGGCCGAAGGGCTTTAATGTACGGATGTATGAAATTGTGCTGACAGATCCGCGAATATGGAGCGGGTATAGGAACACGGTGCTTTACACCGTAGTAGGAACAGCGGTATCGCTCTCATTCACGGCGATGGCGGCCTATGCTTTATCGAAGAAAAATCTGTTGTTTCACAAACAATTTACGATCCTTATCGTCGTTACGATGTTTTTCGGCGGCGGGATGATCCCGACCTTTCTGGTTGTGAAAAGCTTGGGGCTGGTCGATACGTTCTGGGCGATGATTTTCCCCGGTGCTATTAGCACCTGGTACTTAATAATGATGCGCACCTTCTTTGCCGGACTTCCGCAGGAAATGGAAGAGGCCGGGAAGCTCGACGGCTTGAATGAAATAGGTCTATTTTTGCGGCTTGTCCTGCCGTTATCGAAGGCTGTACTGGCTACCATCGGTTTATTTTATGCCGTAGGCATTTGGAATAATTTTTACACACCACTGATTTATTTGCGAAACCCGGACTTGGTTCCTTTGCAGGTCATTTTAAGAAATATTGTGTTGTCGGGCCAAATGGATCTGAACGGAAATCACGGTTTGGGCAAAGATCGGCAAATTATTGAGGAGTCGCTGAAATATGCCACTATTTTGGTAGGGACCCTGCCCATTCTTGTTGTGTACCCCTTCCTGCAAAAATATTTCGTCAAGGGGGTGACCATCGGTTCATTAAAGGGATAAAGGGATAAAGGGATAAAGGCCATAAAAATGGAACATACGAGAGGAGGGAGGCGCATGCTCCCGGATTGTCTGAGCGGGAGATGTGCGCCGCATAGTTTGAGAAAAATGATGATATTTATGCTAGTGTCCCTGTTGGTTGTGCTGGCTGGCTGTTCGGGCAAGGAGGCAGCTCCACAGGAAAGCTCAAAAGCAGAGACAGAGGAGGGTACCTCAAAGCCGGCCCCTGTAACGCTCAGTATGCTTGTTAATGCACAGGCGAACTGGTCTTACAGCAAAGATAAACCCATTTGGAAGGCGATCACCGAAAAGACGAACGTAACGATTAATGGACAGATGCCGCCAGGGGATAACTATAATGAAGCTTTAAATCTGACCATTGCCTCGGGCGAGATGCCTGATCTGATGTACATGTTCGACTTTGCTGTAGCGAATAGATACGGACAGCAGGGTGCTCTGGTTAACATTCTGGACTATCTCGATTTGATGCCGAATTTTCAGAAATGGTTAGAGCAATACCCGGAAATCAAGGAAAGATATTTGTCCACGGAGGGTGAAATGTTTATGTTCCCCAACCAGGGCTTCGGCGAAACGGAACGGATTATCTGGTTGTATCGCGAAGATATTTTCAGGAAAAACGGGCTTGAAATACCAGAGTCTTACGAAGAGTTGTACAGCGTGCTGAAGAAGCTGAAGCAATTGTACCCGGATAGCTATCCATTTGCTTCACGTGCCGGGTTCAACACACTTTCACGCATGGCGCCGCAATTCGATACAAGTAACGGGGCCTATTACGACTTTGATAAAGACGAATGGCGCTACGGTCCGATCGAGGAAAACTATAAGAAATTAGTTGTCTTCATGAATACCTTATACAAGGAAGGATTAATTGCTCCAGATTGGCTGTCTGCCAACAACAAGAAATGGGAGGATTCGATTGCCAATGACAAGGCGTTTGTATTTCTTGATTATATGGTGATGGATTATTATAACAGCCCGCTGCGCAAGGATAATCCTGAATTTAATATGTTATTTATGCCGCCTCCGGCAGGTTTTCCAGGGGCCCCCAGACAAAATCTGAATCAAAATGTTGTTGATTTGGGCATGACCGTCGCCTCCACCTCGTCCAAAATTAAGGAAGCCATGAAATATATGGACTTTTTCTATACGGAGGAAGGACGGGAGCTGTCGAGCTGGGGCATCAAGGGCGTGACCTATGATGTGGTGGACGGAAAGAAAAAGTTCCTCGAGCAATTCAAGACCTTATCTGACCTTAGGGAGAAGCCGGGCCTGCTTAATTCCGGAACCTACACGTGGATTGATTATGATTCGAGTCTTTCGATTTCAGCTAAAGAGACCCAAGACGCTTACGTGGAAGCCCGCAAATACGATTCCAAGCTGCAGCCTAAGCCGGCCTATACGGATAAAGAGAACGACGTTATCAAT
This sequence comes from Paenibacillus eucommiae, assembly GCF_017874215.1. GTDB lineage: Bacteria > Bacillota > Bacilli > Paenibacillales > NBRC-103111 > Paenibacillus_AI > Paenibacillus_AI eucommiae. The sequence goes on along the minus strand of NZ_JAGGLB010000001.1, from coordinate 204,997 downwards.
TCTGTAGGACTGACGATTCAAAAACACCTCGAAGAGAGCATTACGAAATTTATCCTGGGCGACCGGAATATAAGCGAGTGGGATCAGTACGTGAATGAAATGAATAAGCTTGGAGTGGATCAGATTCTCGCAATTAACAAAGAAGCCTATGGCAGGGTGCAACAATTAAAATAAGAGGAACTCACATGATAAAAATACGCAGGGCAGTGTGAAGCCGCTGTGCATACTTACGTGTTTATCCCAAAACCGTCGTTTTCACTATGAGATGACGGTTTTTTGGTGTTCTGTTATAGAACGACAGCACCTTTTAATAGAAGAAGATGAGTATTGCTTCGAGCCACATCCGAATGTTAAAGTTAGGAAGAATCTCCCACCATACTGTCTGAGGTATGGAACGGGTAGGATGTAAATTGTTTGATGAAATTTGTTTGATGAAAATTCCAAGAGGTGATGTCGATGAACATGGATTTTACAAAAGCACTTACATCAATGGACAAGACGATGAAGTGGGATATGGAACTGTTGGAAATGGAAGAAACCGTAGAGCACAGCATAAGAAAACTGTATGTAAATACGGTATTGTTAGGTGAACCCATTCAAATATTCGTCATATATGGAACTCCCATAAATACGGAGAGAGTCCCTGCCGTCTTGCATATTCATGGAGGGGGCCAAACGGCAGATGTGAAGCATGTCAAACATTGGGTGAAACGTGGATATGCATCTGTTTCCTATGATTGGACCGGCCCCTGGGGAGACAGAACTCAAGTGTCGACCTTGGGAGGGTTGCCGGACAAGTTAATCACTGATGGCTTATCGCCAATGCAGTTGATGATGCTGACTAGGGTGGTAGTAGCCAAAACGATTGTTAAATGGATGAAACAGCAAGCGGAAATTCAATCCGATCATATTGGTGCCTACGGAATATCTTGGGGAGGAGCTATTACATGGCTCTTGAACAGATATGAAAGCGGGCTCCGTGCCGTTGCTCCGATTTATGGATGTGGTGGACATTTTCGCACGGATCGCAGCTATGGTAATGCAAGTGTCCCCCATACTGCAAAAGAACGGTTTGCCGGGGAGCAATGGCTCGATGGTATTCAGGTGGCCGCCAAGCAGCAGTCGCCGTTGTTGATGATTGCTGCAACGAATGATGACTGGGGTTGGATGGATGCGGTGGAGGAAGCCCTGGTGCGAATCAATCAGGTGACATGGAGCTTGACCACATCTGTTAACCAGAACCACCATTTGGATGAATGGACAGAAGTTACTTTGAATGCCTGGATGGATCATCATTTGAGAGGAAAAGTAAAGGAATGGCCAAGGCTTCCTGAAATTCAGCTGGAGGTTAGAGAAGGCAATGGATTATATGCAAGGGTGATTCCAGATGCAGTTGCAGATGCAGTTGCAGATGCTAATGCTGAAGGTAATCCATCCTACCGTTTATGTTGGTCGTGGGCAGATTATTCGGAGGTTCCACCGCCAAGCCGTTATTGGAATGTAGCCCCGCTGTCAAGCGGAACAAGTGACGGGATACATGAACTAAGGGTGCCGGTTGTCAATCCGCAAACAGCACTCTACATATATGCGGATGCTATTTATCCAAACGGTATGAAAATAAGCGGGTTGCCACTCAGGGCACTGCCTCAACAACTCGGGATGCAGCAGGCAGATGACGTTTCCAGTGATGTGTTAGCGGATTTTCAAGAAGGGAATGACGGTTGGTACTGTCCGATCATGTGGACGGAGCCGATAGATGCAGAGTTTCGTTATGATTTTGTACCGGATCCGCAAGGGGGAAGAGGGGTAGCTTTACCCGATTTTCAAGGCTTATATCACTGGACGACTTTCAAATGTGTAGATCCGAAGTGGCAGTCAAGTCCAGAGCATATGGGACTGAGCTTTCGTTTCTATGCTGCGACCGAAGGGGATTGGGTTTGTAAGGCAATTTACCGGACTGCGGTCGCAGGAGAACGGAGATGGGCATACAACGTCAGCCTTACCCAGGGATGGAATACTATCGATGTTCCTTTCAAGCAATTGAGAGATGAAGCGGGCAATCCTCTTCCCGGCTCGTTTTTTATTCAAAGCTTATTGATTACATTTCAGGAACAGGAGCCGGACAAAGCGGTGGGAAAATCTGCTCTTGGTTCCGTGCAATGGGTTAAATGAAAATGCTTATGGTCCGTTTCGATTACCGATACGGGCTTTTTTTATTTGTTGTTGATGAACTGGAAGGCATTCGAGCAGAACAAACAGGAAACAGCGGAATACGGCTGTTCAGAACCTGCAGAAAACGGCTGCAAATTATAAAAACTTCCATGGATCGTATACGTTCAACACTTCTTTACATACAAAGTATAATTGGAAATTTTAGGTAATTTAAGGCATTGAAAATAAAACACTTGACAAAACCTGGATTAATTTGTTTAATGCAAGTGAACAACCTAATTTAATCGAGAATTTGAAAGGATTGTGGAATAGAAATGACAGTGAAAATCGGATTTATCGGGGTAGGCGGTATTGCCCAATTGCACATTGATAGCTTGCTGAGAATTAACGACGTGAAGATTGTCAGTGTCTTTGATGTGAACGGGGAAAATGCAGCTGCAGTTGCTGCCAAGACGGGTGCAGAGGTTGTTGCGACAGCGGATCAAGTGCTGGATCCAAGCCGCATTGATGCTGTATTTATTTGTACGCCGCAATTTGCGAGAGAAGATCTGGAGGAAGTCGCAGCTGGCCGGGGCATCCATTTGTTTGTGGAGAAACCGCTAGGTCTGGATGTGGACGTAGTCCGCAAAAAGGAGCAAACCATTCGTGAAGCGGGAGTCATTCAATCCGTTGGTTACTGCCTGCGTTATCTGGACACCGTACAAAAAGCGAAAGCGTATTTGGCAGGACGCTCGGTACATCTCATCCAAGCATTCCGTTTCGGTGGAGCCCATCCAGCAAGATGGTGGAATCGCCTCGAAACTTCAGGCGGGCATTTGGTCGATGCGGTTACCCATCAGATCGATATGATCCGCTATATTTCCGGTGAGTTCAGTGAGGTTGAAGCTAAATTCGGAAGAGTCTCCTTCGAGAAGCTGAATCCGGATGTAACGATCTATGATGCAGGTGCGATTACCTTTACTATGGAAAGCGGGGCTGTCGGCAATATTACCGAATCCTGTCTTTCACCTCACTATTCGGCGTCAGATATCAAAGTATTTGGTCCTGATTTTTTCCTTCATCTCAGCAACAATGGTCACACGCTTACAATCATTGACAGTACACAGAATATAACTGAAACGACGAAGGTAGAAGCCTATTTTGAACAATCAAAAGCCTTTATTGAAGCCGTAATTTCAGGTTCTCAGGCTCCAATCTTAAGCAGCTATGCTGAGGGTCTCCAGACGTTGGCGGTTACACTTGCAGCTAATAAGTCGTTTGAAGCCCGGGCTACGATCAGCGTATAAGTAATGTAAGGTGAAATAGCAAGAAATAGTAGAATTATCATGCAGAAAGTTCGTATATACGGGCTTTCTGCAGCTAGGCAAGGCATTTGCCACTTTCTTTACAAAAACTATTGACAAAATGGTTTGCAATTATGAAGCCCAGCAGTTAGAATGAAGAAAAAGGAGCTGATACTATGCTAGGAAATATTGGTCTTTCTGGTTTTCTGCTAATAGCTATTTTGGCTATCGTGTTGTTTGGGCCATCCAAGCTGCCTGAGCTAGGACGAGCAGTCGGAAAAACGCTCAGCGAATTTAAAAAAGGTACCAAGGAATTGCTAGACAGTAATGAAGGCTCTTCCCAAAAAGAACGTACAACGATTGATGTTGAGAAGCAAGGATAAGGAAGTTTCCTTGTTCTGATCTGATTGGAAACGCTTACTCGTAGGTGAGGGCTGCTTAGTGCAGCTTTCACTTATTTTTTTATATCGAACAAGACTTTAACAGCGGGAAATGGCAAACGGCAAAGGGCAAATCCAGCCCTTTGCCGTTTGTATTTCCATGTACCCGTGTAATCAAGTTAAATCAGCTCATGCAGCGCCTTCAAAGCAAACTGGACGAATTGTTCGCCGGTTTCCACAGCAAGCTTGCTGCGCGCCGTTATTCGTGGCTCGTATCCGCCCTGTTCGTAAGCCTCACGGGTAGATATGTAGCCGGTAGCAGAGCCGTTGCATAACTCATTGATAATGGTATATTTAAATGGTGATTTTTGTTTAATTTCAAGTCCGAATTCAACAAACAGCTCACAAGGCAGGCCGACTACTGCAAGCTCACCGATCCTGAATACTTGAAGCTCAACCTCGGAGTGGTTTTCTTCGCTGGCTACCACCTCGAGAGCCTTCTGGGCAAAAAGCTGCTCCGTCAATGATTCTGTTCCAGCTTCTAAAAGCTCATGGGCTGCTTGAACATCTTGTTCGGAAGGCTTCCTGTGCGCCACGGAGAAAAAGGTTTGTTTAACTGCCAAGGGTATCACATGCTCAGAAGGAATAATAGCTTCACGTACCTTCACGACTTCCCCGGCAAGGATTTTGCCCATCGTAAGGTAATGGTTGGGGACTCTGGGGAAGCGGCCGCTGACATCAATGTGATTGATGTTCCCTGAAGCGCCCATAAGGAACAAGCTGGCTGTCTGTCCCCCTAACAGTCGCTTTAATTCGGCTGCAAGCTTGCCAGGATAGTCAGCGCTGTATTCTGTACCCCCAACAGCATCTGTATGGCAGGCATAATTCGTTACTACGCCTAGCGGATTTCCTTCTATGTCATCGATCCGGATGACCGCAACCTCAGGGTCAATCGGACCTGCCGCGCGATCAATGAGCGGGTTAAGTATGCCTGGATTCGTTGCAAAGCTGCCATCCTTCAAGAAAAAACGGCGATTAAAGGCGATGCTGCTTTCTTCTCCCGATCCGAAGCCGATTTTTGCCTCGCGGCGGCTGTTGAAAGCGAGAATTGCTGCATCAGCTGCTTTTTGCACCATGAAAGAAAGATAATGTTCATCGCGACTATCAATAAAGCCACTTTGTACGGGAGGCCCGGTGTGGGTGTGAGATGCTGAAATCATAATAGAGGATTGAGGAATGGCGGAAAATTGATGAACCCGGTCCCGAATCCGCTTCACGATGTCGCTATCCAAATCAATGCAGTCCATTGCAATAAAAGCAAGCGTCACTCCCTCTGATTCGATGACAAGCGATTTGGCGAACAGCTCGTCTTTGATACCTGTAGATTTTCTGTCTTCAAAATATCCCGGGATCGAGTTACCCAAGGGAGGCGTGATGATCTGTTCACTAACACCGCATTTGATCATTCAAGTCATTCCTTTCATTATTTTTATTCTTCATTATATCCCTTGTAAGTATAGAAGGTATTTGTCTCTTTGATCTTTTAATTTGCACTTTTTAAATCAGCTATGTTTTATGACGCGAAAATGAGTTAAAATCATAATTAATGACAAAGAACTAGGAGGCAAATCGGAAATGGAAAGACCGCAGGTACAAATTAAATCACTTAGTGAGTGCACTTTTAATGAAACTCTGGAATTATGGAACAATGGATTTCAAGGCTATTATTCCGACATGACGCAATCAATGCCCGGAATTATTTCCCATTTGGGAAATGCCAGCATTCACCCCGGGTTATCTGTTGCAGCATTTGTAGAAGGAAAGCCTGCCGGTTTCGTTCTGACGGGTATTAAGGAAGTGAATGGAATCAAGACGGCCTGGAACGGCGGAACTGGAGTGTCACCCGAGTTTCGCGGCATGGGAATTGCCAAGGCATTAATGAAGGAAATGGTACATAAGCTGCGTGAGGAAGGTGCTCATATAGCTACACTGGAAGTGGTAAGCAAGAATGTCGGAGCTATAGCAGCTTATGAAAGCGGAGGCTTTGAGTCAGTAGATGGCTTGACCGGAATGCGTCACGAGGGAGCTTTTGCAGAGGTGCCCTTCCGCCGGAAAAGCAGCACTCCATATTCCTATCATACAGGTAAGCCGAATGAGGTAAGCGGTCTTTCCTTCTACAGGGACAAGGCGGCCTGGATGACGCAATGGTTCAATTGGAACGGAGGGGAGTCGATCCTCGTTTACGATAGCAAAGGTGAAGCGGCAGCCTACGTACTGCTAAGACGCAGCTACAACGATGACGGCTCTGTATCTTCCATTACCATCAGTCACTGTGAAGCAAATCCACAGCGGGAAGATGCGGATGAAGTAGTGCGGTTCGCACTCGCCAGAGCATTTGAACCCTTTAATCTGTCTTTTGTACGCGCTACGGATAATTTATCTTTGTCGAGCACGTTTGCTGTTGAAGCTTTAGTGGAGGCTGGATTCACTCAAGTATATGAACAAAAGCTGATGATGATTGATCTTGCATAATGCTTCTCTTTTGAACAACATAAGAGGTCAGACATTGTAGCTTGTACAATATTTGGCCTCTTTTTTTCGGTTTCGGTAGAGAGGAGGGACGCTGGTGCATGTCGAGTTTCATTTTTCAGATATGACCCATACGCTGCAGATTGCAGGCTGCCACTTTGGAGTCAAACCGGCGGGCTGGTTATACCCGAGACACCATCATCATTTATTTGAAATTCTGTATTGTTGGGAAGGCACTTTCACGCAAATCGTGGATGAGCAGAAAATCAAAGTGCGTACAGGAGAATTAGTCCTGATAAAGCCTGGAATCAAACATTTGTCACATAACGATTCTTCGGAGCCGCACGCTTATTTTAATATCCATTTCAATATAGATGATCTGGAGCTGCGTAATTTACTCACCAATTCCTCCTACCAGCATATGGACTATGAAGGTGTGCGTCAAACCCGGCTTCCGGCGTATTTAAAAGAGCTTGAAGGCCTGCTGCAGCAGGGACTGATCGATCCTGGCAATCGTCAATGGATCAACGACTATCAATTTATTCACTTGAAAAAGATGGAGAAGCTATTTCTACAAGGCCATATTCTCTTAATTATTCAAGAGGTCGTTTCATTTCTGACCTCCAGAGCCGAGGAAGATGAAGCAGCATCTCTGTTCGGATCTACCCTCCAAATAGATATTGCCCATGCCATTGAGTCCAGACTTCAAAGCACAGTTTGCGCCAAGGGCGCTATTGCTCAAATTGCCAAAGAACAAAGTTTGAGCCGCAGCCACTGCCATAAAATTTTCACCAAGGTGTACGGCAGGTCTCCACGCCAATATTTGAGCCAGCTCAAGCTAAACCAGGCCAAACAACTGCTGCTCAGCAGTGAGCTAACGGTAGATGCTATTTCCAGGGAGTTAGGCTTTGCTTCCAGCAGTCACTTTTCACGGCAGTTCAGGAGATGGGCAGGCATCTCTCCTAACCAATTTCGGCCAAAGCCTTGAAAGCCGTGAATGGAGTGAATAGTATATAAACCCAGCTAAACCCAGCTAAACCCATTTAACCCCAGACACCCCAGACCATCCCCAACTATCTATGGTTGGTTTTTTTTGCTTTGCAAATCCTTACGGACATGAGAGCCGTTATTTGTGGCAAATCCCCTGTTTAAGGAAGCTTACGGACACCAGAGCCGCTATTTAGATCAAAAGAAGTCTAAAACCCACTAGCCAAGGCGAATAAGGGATCTGATGTCCGTAACGATCCCAAAAAGACGTTAATTGTCACAAATAGCGCATCTCATGTCCGTAAGCTGCTTTGGGAAGGGCTCCGTCATGATCTGAGCACCCAGCCCCAGTACCATAGCAGATTTGATATGAACGTGGCAGGTTCGGCACTTTGAAGCTGAGAGGGAAGGTATGCGGAGGAAGAACGAGAGTAGCGATAGTAGCGCCTAGTAGCGCCTAGTAGCAGCTTAGTAGCAGTTAGTCCTCCGCAGAATGAGCGTGTACTCCACTTAACGATGTTTTTCATCGTTAAAGCAAGTGTTCCAGGTCAATCAGGTACTTTAATGATGAATTCATCGTTAAAACCGGCCGGATGGCCATTTTGGGTAGCTAAAAGAAGTTTTAACGATGTTTTTCATTGTTAAAGTAAGGTTGTGGAGACGACCTTGTACATTTAACGATGAAAACATCGCTAAATGTAGCAGTTCTTCATGCTGGCTGCCCGTTTGAGCTTGGTGTTCATGTGAATGTAGCTGGAAGGAGGAAACGGGTGTGGATTGCGTGTGAAAGAGCGGCGGTAGCGTCCGCATGTAAAGGTTTGTCGCACTTCTGCAGCCATTCCCTGCCCAAAGCATCCATGTCACGAACACGCACCTCAAAGATGTCCCCAAGCATTTTTCTTATTACTGGTTAATATGTTATTTTCTAAGCATCATTGGCGACAAAAGGACAAACAAAGGACAGCTTTGACAATTGTCCCCAACAGCAATAATTCATATGATTAAGGTGTAGTAGGCCATAAATGAGAGGGAGATGAATATAGAATGAAGCAGGGATTCAAGCGCGTTTTGTCACTTGTGATGTCACTATGTATCGTGATCACGGCTGTGCTGCCTTTTAGTTCGACTGTATTAGGAAGTGGTCCTGAACTAGAAAAGTCCGATCTGGCCGGACATTGGGCGAAGCCTGTTATGAGCAAATGGATTTATCAGGGTCTTATTCAAGGTTATGGAAATAATGAGTTTCGCCCGGAGCAATTAGCTACAAGAGCTGAATTTGTTATGTGGATGGATCAAATTTTTCAATTTGCACAACATTCTCCGGGCCAGTCATTTGTGGATGTGAGAGCAGATGCCTGGTACTCCGATGCTGTTTCGAACCTGTATCAGGCAGGCATTATCGAAGGTGTAGGCGGTGGAAGGTTTGAGCCTGAAGCACAAATATCCCGAGAGGATGCGGCAGTTATAGCAGTCAGAGCTTTTAAGATAGCTCTTAGCAATCAGGGGAAGGCAGAAGCTGTGGGCCTTACGGATTACAACCTAATTTCCTCTTATGCGCTTGAAGCTGTGTCCGCTTTGTATGCGGGAGGTTATGTACAGGGGCGGGGAAATCAACAATTTGCCCCAAAAGGTAAAATCACCAGAGCAGAAATTGTCCAGTTAATCGATAACTTAATGGGAACGCTTATTAACGAGCCCGGAACGTTCAGTAGTAATGCAGCCAAGAATATGCTTGTAAACACCGATGGCGTTAAGCTGCAGGATGTTGTTATATCTGGTAATTTATTCGTGACCCAAGGTGTAGGAGAAGGGAACCTGATTTTGGATGGGGTTACGGTGAAAGGCAGCACGTATGTAATGGGGGGCGGCAAAGACAGTATCAAGCTGCGTAATTCGAAGCTGCAGGGTCCCTTGATCATAAATAAGTGGAATTCCCAGATTCGTGTAGCTGTCTCAGGAGCAACAGAAATACCGCAAACGATCATGCTCTCTGGAGGGATTCTGGAGGAAGAGGAGCTTGCCAGCGGCAGCAGCGGATTTAACGAAGTTGATGTGAACATGACGGACAATTCGGAAGGGCAGGATGTAACGCTTAGCGGAGTATTTGAACAAGTACGCAATCACACGAAGGGAGCTAAATTTAAGCTGGGAAAAAACACAGTCGTTCGCATCATGAATTTCGATGCACCGGCAACTGTGTCGGATGAAGGGGCGATTGAACTCGCGAATCTGAATGTGAGCGGTGTCATTCTGAGCAAATGGCCTGTGAAAGCTAAGTTTGGTGACAGGGTTTCGGCGACTATTGCTTCGCAGCTGGTGACAGAAGATAATCGGAGTACGTCGTCTACCACGCCCCCTGGCGATTCTGGCAACGTTGTTTATACCCCCGCGCCGACATTAACGCCGACATCAACATCAACACCGACGGTCACACCAACAAACACGCCTGTGCCAACAACAAGGCCTGGCGAAGGTGAAGAGGCGCTACAAATTGTGAACAACGGTAATCCTGCAGCTACTGTCGTCATCTCTATAGAAGCGGACAATCAGACCAGAGATGCAGCGCTTAAATTGATTCAATATGTAAAAAAGTCTACCGGAGTTGAGCTGCCGCTTGTTGTCGATGTCACCTACGCAGATAATGTGATAGCGGAAAATGGCAGCGTTCAAATTCAATTTGCCAATGAGCCTGACACGGTACCGGTAAAAGAAGATTTCACTGTTCAGCCGATTGCAGATGGTGTCAAAGCTTCGATCGCACGCCCCAGCTCCGTAGTGTGGGATGCGGCAAACCTTACAGCTATACTAGCGGTGCCTGCTGTTGAACCTGCTACCATCCAGCAGAGTGTTTCTTACGCCATCCGATATCGACAGGGCGCTGCGATGCACAGCCACAATGTAATTATTGCAGCAGATGCACAGGCGCCATTGAATTTAAACGGATCGTTTGAAATTGGTTATGCGGGTGTTGGAGAGACCGCGCCCTGGATGTATTGGAGTGCAGCTATGAAGCGCAGCAATGAGCAAGTAAGAAGCGGCAGCTTCAGCCTAAAAGCCACTGGAAGCGCTCAAGGCTGGCTAGTGCAGGAAATTGCGATGACACAGTATGGCCAACACGATTTATCGGCGTACCTTTATTTTCCGCAGGGGATGCAGACGAACGGCAGTGCCAGGCTGTTTATAAATCTCTTGGGTACGGATGATGCTGTACTGGGTACCCCGGTGAGCGGATCCGTCCTATCCTCAGACAGCAATGGCAGTTGGGTAAAACTAAATTTGAGCACCGATATTCCGGCAGCTATAGATGGAAGGCCCGTTCGTAAAATTAGAATTGGGGTTGATCTAAATGGCTTTGCAGCTCAAGAAGCTGTGTATATCGATGATGTTCAGCTCATCAAAGTGAATCCAGGATATGATTACGCTGGCAAGGGTGAGGTAGCTGACCAAAACAACGGTGAGGGGCATGATCAGGCGAAAACACAAATTTATGTGGGCAAAGAAGGCCTGACTGTCCAGGAGCAGGCGGAGCTGCTGGATGGGATGGATAACGATGGTTTTGTGATTCAACAAGTAGGCGGGGGCATTACGATTGCCGGACCGACCTCGTGGGGGACAGAATTTGGCGTCAATGAATTTCTGGAGCGTTATGTGGGAGTTCGTTGGCTGATGCCAGGGGATGACTGGGAGGATGTTCCCGTACATACGAGTCTGGCCATACCTGCAAATGATCAGGTACGCCAGGAGCCGGCATTTTTTTCCCGGGCATTCGAGAATTTGGGCAACTGGGCTCATGAAGCATGGAAAAGAAACAATCGAATGCACGGTGAAGTGCAGTTTGCCCATAATTTTTTCAATTTATTTCCGCCGAAAATATACAAAGATACGCACCCGCAATTTTATCCGCAAGGAGCGGATTTGGAGCTTGATCATGGCTGGCAGCCGTGTTTTACAGCGGAAGGTATTGTAGAGGAGGCGATCCAAAATATCAACGCTTATTTCGAAGCGAACCCGGATGAGAAATCCTATTCCATTGGTATAAATGATACAACTAACTTTTGTGAAGCCAATCCGTCGCATCCTAATTATCCGAATAAGCTGAATTCCATCGGCATGGTGGATATGTCCAACATCTTTTTTACGTGGGTCAATGAAGTGGCAGAAGGGGTGTTTGCGGAGCATCCGGATAAACTTTTGGGAACCTATGCTTATTACAATGTGTATGACCCGCCATCCGGTATTCAAATTGATCCCCGCGTAGTCGTCTACATTACGGATGAGCGCTTGTCCTGGGTGGACCCGGATTTGCGTAATGCCGGACATTCGCTGACAGAAGCATGGGAGCACACCGGAGCAACGATAGCTTTTTATGAATATTTATACGGCTCGCCTTATCTGATGCCAAGAACCTACTTTCATGTGATGGCCGATAATTACCGCTATGCAGCGGAAAGCGGAGCCGCAGCCTATTATAGTGAATTGTACCCGAACTTTGGGGAGGGTCCCAAGCCTTGGCTTTCTGCCAAGCTGCAGTGGAATCCGTTCCAGGACGAAGACGCGCTGCTGGATGAATGGTATGAGCGGGCAGTTGGATCAGCGGCGAAATCGGACCTGCGAGCTTATTATCAAATTTGGCAGGAATTCTGGGAAGAAGATGTGCTGGCAAGCAGCTGGTATACGACTTGGAGGTACAGCCTGCCACGAGCTAATTTTATGCCATTGTATGTGCCCACCTATTTAAAAGACGTCTCTGCCGCTGATATCACTGAAAGCCGAAGGCTTCTTGAATCCGTTGTAGACAAGGCGGGGACGCCGAAGCAAAGGAAACGGGCTGAGGATTTACTGCAATTGTTTAGCTTTTACGAAGCGTCTTATTTAAGCTATCCCAAATATAACGAAGAAGTGACTGCCCCAGGGAATGTGGCGGAAGCTATGACGCTATTGGATAATTATGTGCAGCGGCTGGAGCTGATGGAGGAGCGCTTCCGGATTTTTGACCAAATTGCCGCTAATGTTGCCCTGGAAATCGCAGTGGCCCCCATTAATTGGAATGTGATGTCCAACGATGAGCTCTGGTTGATGGCCAGATGGATAGCTGCCCATCCTGGGGATGCAGTTCAAGCGAGAGTCGATGACCTCGCCATGTCCTCCTCATCTTTGAGGATTCGGGAATTTATGAACAATGTGTTATCGGCATCCTATGGAACAGGGGTCAGAAATCCCGGATTTGAGGATGGGATGAACGGTTGGTTTGATTGGCCGGATACGCGGGCGGAGCTGACCGATGAAGCGCATAGCGGCACCAAAGCGCTAAAGGTAAGTACGAGCAGCCGGGAGCAGACGGTATTTATAGAGGCAGGCAAAACCTATGAAATTTCGTTTTATGGCAAACGTACGGGCACGGAATTAAACTTGGTCGGCATCAACTATTGGGATGTTCCAGGCATTGGGCTGAAGGGAGACCGTGTTGCGGTTGATTCGGATGCCTACAAAAAATATGTGATCAGGTTTACAGCACCTGCTCAATTCTCCCATGCGACCATTGTTGTTTATAAGGATGTGGGGACAGGATCGGTGTTTGTAGATGATTTTACACTGCGCGAATGGAGCGCTGATGAGGCCGTGCTCAGCGCAGTGACGGCAGAGAATGGTATGATTCATGCCAAGTTGAGTCATGAGCCTGCTGTGATTCCGACAGTGGCAGATTTTACGGTGAAGCCGCTCGTCAATGGGGTAGCTGCGCAGGAAGTGCACCCTAATGCGGTCACTTGGGATGCAGCAACGCAAACGGCGACATTAACCGTGCCGGCTGTTGCTGTGGCAACTGTCCAACAGAGTATTGTGTATGGGGTTTCTTACAACAATGGGACTTCCATGGATAGCTCGAATGTGGTCGTGGCAGCGGATGCGCAGGCGCCATTAAACTTTAATCCCTCGTTTGAAATCGGCTATGCAGGCAGAGAAGATGCTGTGCCGTGGATGTATTGGAATGCGACAATTATGCGCAGCAATGAGCAGGCCAAAAGCGGGAATTCCAGCACGAAAGCTGTTGGAACCGTCGAGGGCTGGTTAGTTCAGGAAATGGCAATGACCCAGCATGGACAGCATGAATTATCGGCGTATGTGTATTTTCCGCAAGGGGTGCAGACGAATGGTGCGGCACAGCTCTTTATCAATCTGATGGATGCTGACGGCAATGTGCTGGATACTCCAAAAAGCGGGACCGCAATTTACACGGATAGCAACGGCAGTTGGGTGCGGCTGAGCTTGAATACTGACATTCCGGCAGCTATCAATAGAACACCGGTAAATAAAGTCAGAATCGGTGTAAGTCTGAGCGGTTTCGCTGGTCAGGAGGTCGTGTATATCGATGATGCTCAGCTTATCAAAGTAAGTGAGGCGGGGGAAGCTTCACTCTCAGAGGTGACAGCTGAGAATGGTGTGATTTATGCGAAGCTGAGTCATGCTCCTATGGCTATACCGACTGCAGCGGACTTTAAAGTGCAGCCGTTCGTCAATGGGGCAGCTGCGCAGGAAGTGCATCCTAATGCGGTCAACTGGGATGCAACAACGAAAACCGCGACCTTAACCGTGCCGGCTGTTGCTGCGGCAACTGTCCAACAAAGTGTTGTGTATGGGGTTTCCTACAACAATGGGGCTTCGATGGACAGCTCGAATGTGGTCGTGGCAGCGGATGCGCAGGCACCATTAAACTTGAATCCCTCGTTTGAAATCGGCTTTGCAGGCAGAGAAGATGCTGTGCCATGGATGTATTGGAATGCGACAATACTGCGCAGCAATGAGCAGGCAAGAAGCGGTAATTCCAGCCTGAAAGCTGTTGGAACCGTTCAGGGCTGGTTAGTTCAGGAAATGCCGATGACCCAGCATGGACAACATGAATTATCGGCGTATGTGTATTTTCCGCAAGAGGTACAGACGAATGGAGCAGCACAGCTCTTTATCAACCTCATGGATGCGGAGGGTAACGTGCTGGATACACCCAAAAGCGGCTTTGCAACATCCGTAGACAGTGGTGGCAGCTGGTTTAAGCTGATTTTGAATACGCATATTCCGGCAAATATAAACGGGACGCCAGTTAGCAAAATCAGGATAGGGATGGATCTGAGCGGCTTCACAGGTCAGGAAGTTGTATATATGGATGATGCTCAAATCATCAGAGTAGACTGATCTGATTTATTAGCTTGTATGAAGGGTAAAAGGGTATTTTTCCGAATGGTCAATGTCGATTGCTGGCATTGGCCATTTTTTTCGCGTGTGTTCCACTTAACGATATTTTTCATCGTTAAAGTAAGTTGGTGGAGACGACCTTGTACATTTAACGATGAAAAACATCGCTAAAGTAGTAGCCCTACACCCCCAGTGCCTTTTCTTGCCATGCACCCAAGTCAAAGTGCAACTTGATCCAAACTTGCACAGTAAAAAGGAATGTTTGCCGAGTGAGTGAGGCTTTTTGCCCAAAAAAGGACTCTACAAAAGGATTGTTGACAATCAAACAACCCGGACGTATAATGATCTCGTAATAATATTTGTTGTCATCCAAGAAGCAGGATCCTAATCATTTGGCAGCGTCACCATACTTATTAGAAGGACCAATTGGAGGGATACAATGTCTGTAGAAGAAGTGCAAATTAAAAGCCTTAATGAGTGCACCCTTGATCAAATTAACGAATTATGGAACGTAGGTTTTCAGGAGTACTTTAACGATATGACCCGGGGAGTTGAGCAGACGGTAAATCATTTGGGAGCGTGCAGTATCAAACCTAATTTATCCGTTGCGGCGTATATTGACGGGGTGCCTGCGGGTTTTGTTTTTATCGGTCTGAAGAATGTCCACGGAGTGAAGACAGCATGGAATGGCGGTACGGGTGTTAATCCTCTCTTTCGCGGTAGGGGCATCGCCAAGATTCTGTTACAGGAAGCGATTGCGCGATTGCGGGAAGCGGATGTAGATATGATTACTCTGGAGGTAAGGACTGAAAATTCGAATGCGATTTCTGCTTATATCAGAGCGGGATTTCAGAGCATCCACAGTTTGCCTGTCTTGGTTCGTAACGGGGCATTTGAACAAGTACCTTTTCAACGCTCGAGGTTTGATGATTATTTAAATGTGTATGGAATCCCGGAGGACGTAAGCAGACTGCCTTTTTATTTGGAACAATCAGCATGGATGATGAATTGGTTTAATTTGACGGCAGGAGCCCAGTCGCTCATTGTCTATGACCGGAGTGGGGAGGTCGCTGGCTATTCTCTGTTTATTAGAAGTTTTACGAAATCAGGCGAATTGTCTGGCATAACTTTGTATCATTGTGAAGCGAATCCGAAGCGTGAGGATGGCAGTGATGTTGTTCGCTATATGCTGGCCCAGGTTTACGGACCTTTTGACGTCCCGGTGAGGCGCGTAGCCCATTATCTCCGATCTACGAATCAGGCGGCGATAGATGCTCTAGCGGAAGTAGGTTTTACCGTGGATTATGAGGAGCAGTTGATGAGGCTTCATCTAAAATAGATATATATTAATGAAAGTGAGGCTATAAATTAATGGACACGATTAAAATAGGTTGGAGCTCCAAAAGCATAACACCTGAAAAGCCAATATCTTTGGCGGGACAGTTCCATGAAAGAATTACAGATCATGTGCGGGATCCGTTGTTTGCTACAGCAATGGCTTTGGAAGGCGCTGAAGCGGAGGGGAAAGGGACTGTACTTGTAAGCTGCGATCTGATTGGGATCGATACGCATATTAGAGATGGTGTCCGGGCAAAAGTCAAACAAAGCGTACCTGGTCTGGATCCGGAGCATGTCATCCTGAACGCGTCACACACACATACGGGACCTCTTCTTGTTGAGGAAACAACACGTTTTCCCAATCTCGGTTATCACAAAACGCATACGAATGTTATGACTCCTGAACAATATTCAGATTTTGCCATTGAGAGAATCGCTGAAGCTGTGAAGGAAGCATGGGAAGGGCGGACAGCTGGAGGCATCAGTACGACACAAGGGTATGCGGTGCTTGGTCTTAATCGTAGAGTGGTTTATGATGATGGAACTGCTGCCATGTACGGTAATGTGAATACCGTTCATTTCCGCGGAATAGGAGGACCTGAGGATCCTCGCGTGGAAATGCTGTTTACTTGGAATGCCAATCGTGAATTAACGGGCGTTCTATTTAGTGCTGCATGTACCGCACAAGTCATGGAGGGCATCTCCGATATATCTGCTGATTATTTCGGCGAATTAAGAAGCATGATCGCTGCGCAGTGGGATCCTAATGTTCATGTTCTTGGCATGATTAGCGCAGCCGGCGATTTGGCACCCCGTGATACCCTCACGAAGCATCACCGTGGATATCAACCTGACAAAGAGCTTCGTCAGTTAACCAAAACTTTGCTAAGGACCTTGGAAGATGGGCTGGAAGTGGCGAGAGAACAGATTCAAACCACACCTATGTTCAAGCATGCCTATAAACAAATCAATCTGCCGCTGAGAAAAGTAGTGAAATCTGAAGTTGAATTGGCCAAGCAGGAATTAAGCGGCTTTCAAGAACAATTGGAGCGAGCGGAGGATTCGGTTGCTTATTTTACATCCCTGGATTTCAACCGGCAAAGAAACATATTTAATTACTATGCGATCGTAGACCGTTATGAACATATGCAGAGAACCTCTTCTTTCCCGATGGAGCTGCATGTGCTGCGTCTTGGAGACGTTGCGTTCGCAACGAATCCGTTCGAATTGTTTACGGAATTTGGCTTGCAAATTAAAGCGAGAAGTGCTGCCAAGCAGACCTTTATTGCCCAACTGGCGTGCGGTAACGACGGATATCTTCCATCCGCTGAAGCGATTGCTACTGGGGGCTACAGCACACAAGTATTCAGCGGGTATGTGGGAGCCGAAGGCGGTCAGGCGCTGGTCGACTACACCGTTGAGATGATTCAATCACTTTGGAGTGAGGAATAGGGCTTAAGCAAAGTTAGAACGAAGGGGAGTATAACAATGACAATGGGAAATTATCCTGCAAAAGTACAATATATTTTACGCCCGGGCTATCAGATGGTACGAGACGATGAACTGTGGAATCCATTCATGGCGTATGCCAAGGCGATCCGTGCAGATGCGATCATGCCTTTTAATTTGCATATTGAGGCGAATCATCCGGATCTGCAAAGTCTGCGGGAACGCCTTCCTATATTCGCAAAGCGGTTTGCTGAGGTACGTGAAGCAGGCATGAGTCCGCAGATTAACTATTATACGACAATCGGTCATGGTCAATTGCTGCCCGAACCGCACGCTGAGAAATTTACCACGATTATGGATGGGTACGGCAATCGGCCAACGGGCTGTCCATGTCCGTTATGCCCGGATTTTCGTTCCTATATGAGGGAAGCCTATGCGCTATTTGCCGGGCTCGATATTGATGCCATGTGGATCGATGACGATTTTCGCTTGGCCGGGCGCTCAGGGACAGAGACCTTCCAATGCTTTTGCGAGCTGCATATGCAAGCTTTTGAAGAACGGACAGGTCAAGCTTACAGTAAAGAGAAAATCATGGAGTTGCTGCTTAAGTCTCCACAGACATGTACCGAAGCTGAAATCGCGCTGCGCTCGAATTGGAGAACGTTCCAGGAAGAAGGGCTTGCCGGTCTGGCCAGTGAGATTCGTGAAGCCTGCTTTGCTGTGAATCCAGCGGTTGTGATGGGGATTATGACAAATTCCATCGAATCTGTTCTGCATAACGCCCGCGATCTGAATGCCGAAATTCGGGCGCTGCGCACACCGAAGCAAGCGGAGCCTTGGGTAAGGGTAGGGGGAGCCGCGTATACCGATGATAATTTGCTGGATCTTCTTAGCCGCGTCCATTCATTCGATATCCTGGCCTCTATGATTTCAGAGCCTTGTCGTCTAAGCTCAGAGATCGAGAATTTCCCGTGGACGATCGGCGGCAAATCAGCACGCGGCTTAAATCTGGAGCTATATTTGCTAACAGCAACGATTGGAGGCCATTTAACGCTTTCCATCAATGATACGTTTTTTGGGTTCGATGATGTCTCTGGCAACATTCAGAAAACGCTTGGCCCATTGAAACATTACCTGCAGGCTGTCACGGACGCTGTACATGGCAAATCAAGGCGGGGGGCTTCAATTCCTTTTCCATCCCAACCGGAGGTTACTGCGCGTTATGATTTAAATAAGATTCCGGGGTTTTCTTTCAATGCCCAATTATCTCAAATTGGCATTCCGCTCGCTCCAAGCGATACAAGTCCAGCCTTGATTTCGCTGAGAGAGGCTAGTGCTTTTGCAGAGGAAGAGATCCAGTCCTGGCTAAATAAGGGGGCGGTTCTGACATCTGAAGCGTACTATCACTTAAGAGAGCATAGAGGCATGCTGCAGGATTGTCCAATCCGTGTAGAAAAAGGGGAAGAAATTCCTCAGACTTACTTAGTATTCGAAAAGGTCCATACGCCGCGCGCTCCGAAATGGTTAAAAGACAAGGATATGGTGAATTGGGTCTGGATCCCCGTGCATACGGAATACCAGATCATCGCGGATGATGGCGCCGAAGCATGGTCAGGGCTGTATGACAACTTGGGGACAAGGAGAAATGCGGGTGTGGTAGTGAGTGAACACCCCTACAGAATTGCTGTTGTTGCCCATGAAGGAAGCATGCTGAAGGAAACCGGCCTGCAATGGCTGTATCAGCAAATCCTTGCTTTTGTGTCTGGCGGAGAATATCCGGCGATGGTCGAGCTCGGTGTTAATATGTACCCGGTATGGTGGGAGCAGGATAACCAGGCTAAAGAGGCGATTTTAGGTTTAACAAATTTCAGTCTGGAGACGTATCCGTCGCTTGATCTATGGATTCCAACCGGACGAAAGCTTGCCGGTCTGGACATCCTTTCCCGCGAAGGCGTTTGGAACGAAGCTGAGTATTCGGCAGCAGAGCATCCGAACGGCGGCATTCGTCTGACCCTTCAAGGCAGCAGTGTGCCTGACCACGTCTCGTTCGAGACGTTCCGGGTAAAGTTTGTGTAGAATCGATCTGACTATGCATATGCCTATGTTATCCTTGTAGAAAATGCAGAAGAGGGTGGACCATGCGATTCGTCATCGGGCAAATCATTCATGAAAAAGTTTGACGGATGTTAAATTTATTACTTCTTCGCCAATGGGAAAAGGAACGAAAATCGATTCCGGAAAATCGGTGAGGCTCCAGGTAGACGGTATCGATATTATTGTCTGTTCGGTCAGAAACCAGGTATTTGATGAGCAAATATTTGTGCTTCACGGCATTGACATCAGGCAGATGAAAATCGTTGCGCTGAAATCCAGCATACACTTTCGTGCGGCGTTCGAAGCTCTGAGTGATCACATCATTACCGTTGATTCTGCCGGGCTGTCGATGATCAATTTTACTGAATTCTCCTATCAGCGTGTTCGCAGACCCATCTATCCGCTGGATGCTGATGTGGAGTGAGGCAGGAATAAAGCAGTGATAAAGCGTTCAGGTTGAATTTTATAGAAGTTGAATTGCCCCTTACCTACTTAGGAGGGGCAGTTCGGCGTTCCTGTATGGTGATCCTTGAGAAGGATGCCAACAGGGAATTTTTCAGTGCTGAACCCGGTAATATTGTTTATCACACCTCCAATGAGGACTGCGTCATTCGTCTACGTAAAGACCCTCTGCTGAGAGTGAGACGTGGAATATGAAGATTCACTATGAAGTGGATATGGAGTGATATGGAGAAGCTGGAGCTTTACTCGGCTCACTCCACGAATTAGCTGCAACTTTAACAGTGGTTTGCACTCTTATTCTTTATTTTAAATATAAAATATTTTATATAATGATTTGACTAACTTTCTCTTTCTAGGTATGCTATAAGAAAAAAACTACTAAAGGGGCATATCCATGACTGTAAGAAAGCAAGATATTGCGGAATATCTGGGCGTATCGCGGGCGACTGTCTCTCTGGCCTTGAATAATACTCCCGGAAGCACGATTTCGCAAGAAACACGAAGCAAGATCCTTAGAGCGGCTAAGGAGCTTGGTTATAAGGATTTAAATGCAACTCCGAAAATCGGATTTCTCTTATATAACCGGACCACGGATGACCCCAGGTATGTTCCGGATTTGTCTACGACTGAGAAGGCTGTCAGAGATGTAAATTACAATTTTATGTTTATGGCTGTAAGCTCGTTGACAGAAGAACTGTATAATCTTCAGCAATTTTTGAGTGCAAAGGAATTGAAGGGAGTTATTGTTACGGGAGATATCGACGAGGCTATTACTAAAGTCATCGTAGAGGCAGACATCCCGTATGTTTTCTTTGGGGGTAATGCGCGTGACAACCTGCATATCGTGCTGCCTGATCACAGGAAGGGTGGCTATGAGGCGGCTAAACATTTAATCGGGCTTGGGCACCGCGAGATCGCTTTGCTATGCGGAATCCTGGATCTCGATGTGCACCGCTGTTTCCTTGAGGGCTACCAGCAAGCCTTGGAGGAGAACGGAATCCCCTTTAACAAAGAACTGGTCCAAGTGAGCAATCAGGAAGACGGATATGAGATGTGCGGACGCATGCATTTTCTGAACATTAACTATTCAGCGGCTATTTGCAGCAATACGATTATTCAATTTGGAGCCTTGCAGCGGTTAAGGGAAATGAGGGTATCAGTGCCCCAGGACAAAAGCTTGATCGGTTACGGCTATACGCAGTTGATGCAAGCCAGCATCCCTCAACTGTCGACGGTGTATCTGGACTTTTCGGAGAAATCCAGGATGGTTCGCCGTTTGCTAGCTGTTATCAACGACCCGGCTCGCCCCAAAGAGATCCTATATCTCGATGATATGCGTTTATTTGAAGGAGGCACATGTGCCTTGCATGTGTAATGCAGTGCATGTAGTTTAGTGTAGTTTAGAGGGGCGCGACATGTGGCATGGCAACTGCTGTCCCGAAGCTTTGCTCCAAAATCTTGTAGCCCATGACCCCAATTGATGGACCTTAGCAGCTAAGCAGCATAGGTCTTTTTTGGTGTTTTTTGGCACTGATAAGCATACATACCAAGTGAGGAAAAGCCTTTGGAAAAGGGAATGTCGTTTCCCCACGATAGGACCTAAGCATTAAAATAAAAAAATTTACTGAATTGCTGCATTACTTAAGCGTGGCACCAAATATTGCTATCATGAAATCCCGTGCTGCTGCCCTATGGTTGGTCCACTCACTAAGCGTATAGACGCCAAAATAATCACATTTCAACTGTAGAAATCTGCTTTGTTGATTTTCTCCATACCCCTAAAATTATTCGGTGCGGACCTTACGGACCTCAGATCCTTTATTTTAGAAATTCAAGGGGTTTTTGTGATGCTTACGGACATGGAGGCCGTTATTTATGCTGAAACCTTCCTAAAAGCATGAATTGAGTGCAAATAGCGGAACGTATGTCCGTAACAGTCGCGAAAAAGGGATAAATGGCAAAATAGCGGATCTCATGTCCGTAACCTATTTTGTGTCCATAAATCTTTAACGTGCTTGGAGCCTACACGCCCAATATTGTCAGGTTAACATGCAAGTGGAGGTTGGCTTTCCCCAATTAGAAGGCAGGCCTAATCCGAAGCAGAACGTAGTCGAAAAACCACCCACAATGCGCTTGCGTGTAGCCGAAGCAGCAGAATGTAGGCGGAAAACCACCCACAATGCGCTTGAGTGTGGCCGAAGCGGCAGCATGTAGCCGGAAAACCGCCCACAATTGGCGCCCACACGTTATCCCTTCCCAAACCACCTTAGTTATGAACACGTATCTCAAAGACGCCGCAAGGCATTTGAAATAAAAAAAAGAATGTTGTTGACACCAAATATAAAATATTTTATATTATTAAAGTGATTAATAAAATAAAGACAAACAAGGAGGGTTTATATTGAAAAGAAATGTGAAATGGTTAGCCGTAATGTTCGCACTTATCCTTATGATGTCAGTAGCGGCTGCTTGCGGCAGCAAAGATGAAAAGACACCGGAGGAAACGGGCGCAGCGGGAAGCACGCCGGCTGCTACAGGTGATAGCGCAGGAGACGTTTATCCAGAGAACGGACTTTCTAAAGCAGATAAAGTAAAGATAAAACTTGCCATCGATGAAAACGGTTACGGAAGAGCGTGGGTCGACAATGCGATTGAGATCTTCACGAA
The DNA here is from genome assembly GCF_017874215.1 of Paenibacillus eucommiae. Taxonomy (GTDB): domain Bacteria; phylum Bacillota; class Bacilli; order Paenibacillales; family NBRC-103111; genus Paenibacillus_AI; species Paenibacillus_AI eucommiae. The sequence goes on along the minus strand of NZ_JAGGLB010000001.1, from coordinate 182,451 downwards.
GAAATATCCGAACGTCAGCTTCGATATTACCTCTTCTCCAAAGATTGGTGACATGGTAAATACCAAGGTTGCTGCGAATAAGGATAGCGATATGTTTGATATTTTCCCGGGAACAGCAGCTGCGAGCACCAAATTGATCGAAGGTGGCAAGCTCGAAGCTATCGATGATTTGTGGGAACGCGACGTACCAGATGAGGCAGGCAAGAAGTTGAAGGATGCACTTACAGCTGGAGTTTATGAGAATCATGCCAGATATAAGGGTAAGACGTATAATGTTCCAGTCGGTGGTTACACAGCAGGTATGTTCTTCGATATTAACTTTTTTGAAGAAAATGGCTGGAATCAGAACCCGCAGACTTGGGATGAGTTTGTACAGCTTCTAGCTGATATTAAGGCGAAAAACATCACACCAATTATTTACGCGGGCGTTTATCCGGATTATTTATACAATTTTGGATTTGGGGCAAAGCCGTTTGAGCTTGCTGAAATTAATGGAACACTGGATGCTTATCTGGATAATTACCGGAACTTGAAATTGCCTACATATACGGCGCCTGAATACTTGGAAACTTGGAAACGCATTTCGGAGTTGGGCAAAAAAGGATATTATGCCGATGGCGTAGCGGCAATCAATCATACGCAGTCCCAGATGCAAATGCTGCAGCATAAAGCTGCTTTAGTGCCAACTGGAGATTGGGTGCAAAACGAAATGAAGGATGCGATTCCAGAAGGCTTCAAATGGGGCTTTATGGCGGTTCCTTTCGGTGACAAGCCGGACCAGACCAAGTGGATTATGGGTGACAATGGATCTGGTGGTTTGGTGATCTGGGCTAATGCACCTGATTTGACGAAGAAATGGGCCAAAGAATTTTTACTTACTTTTGTAACTTTGGAGGCACAAACCTTTAATGCGGAGCATGCAGGCATATTCCCGATTCGTGCTGATTTCTCAGACGATCCGGAGCGTTTGGCCAAAATGCAGGATGCGCCAAGAGCGATTGTGGAATATATGAACAATCATAAGACCAGATTTGAATCCATGAGAAAAGACGTTGTGATTGATCACCCTGCTATGGCTCAAGCAACCCAGTTATTAGCAGAGTCGGCGAATGAGATGATACTAGGAAAGAAAGACTATTTGCCAGTTTTTGAAAAAATGGATGCATTATTAAAGCAAGCTATTGAAGCTAATAATAAATAAGGTTAGTTAGTCAAAAGGATTGGGGGAGCGCAGCTCCCCCAAAAGCTTTGGAGGAAAGGGGAAATTCATGATGAATGATGCTGCCGGATCAAAGGTTGAAGCGGTCATAACCCGATCATCGGGTATGGGTATGAAGGGGGTCAAGCGGCAGAAGTGGATCTTTTTGCTGCTTGCCGTAGGACCTGCTTATGCCGGATATTTATTGTTTACGCTATATCCCAATTTCATGTCGGTGTTTTATGCATTTATGAAATGGGATGGCATATCGAAGAAGGAGTTTGTCGGTCTGGACAACTTTGTATTTATGTTCAAGGACGAATTCGTTTGGCGTGCTTTGTATCATAATCTGTTTTTGATGATTACACTACCGATCCTTACGACCGTGATTTCCCTCGTATTGGCACATTTGCTTATTAATAAAGGCTACCGGGAAGCTCCATTTTATAAAGTGATCTTTTTTCTGCCGAATGTGTTGTCGAGTGTTGTGATTACGCTGCTCTGGATTTATATCTACGATGGCAGCAATGGGCTGCTGAATGGCATGCTCCGCTTATTTGGTTACGATAATGGAAATTACTATTGGCTTTCAGATCCGAAAACTGCCCTTTGGCTGCTGCTCCCGCCCATGATTTGGGGAGGCGTCGGATTTTACGTCATTATTTTCATGAATGCCATGAAGGGGATTCCGAAATCGATGTATGAAGCGGCGATTCTGGAAGGAGCGAGTCATTTTACCCGCTTGCGTACGATCACGATTCCGCTCATTAATCCGGTCATTCGAATCACGCTGCTCTTTTTATTTTTGGGCGGTATCAAAAGCTTTGAAATTATTCTGATTATGACCAACGGCGGGCCATCCGGTTCTACGAATGTGATCGGGCTGTATATGTTCAACCAGGCTTTCGGTGCAAATACACAAAACTATGGATATGCCTCCGCGATCGGATTGTTCCTGTTCGTTATCCTTGTTGGCGGGAAGCTGCTTATTGATAAATTAGTGCCGAAAAGTGATTGGGAATATTAACAACGTGCGAATAAGAATGGGGGTGTGCGGGCTGTGAAAGAGAAAACATCGTTAATCGGAGATACGCTATGGAGAATTTGCCTGGTCGCGTTTGCTATTTCGATTATTGTCCCGCTGCTGTGGCTGTTTTATGAATCGCTCAAAACGAACCGGGAATTTTTCCGGGATATTTGGGCGCTGCCGGAAGTGCTTCAGTGGAAAAACTATGCCAAGGCGTGGGAAACGTTTAAATTTGGTCAGGTGTTCTTTAATACGCTGTATTATGTGGGCGGAAGCCTGCTGCTGGGTACGTTCCTGACAGCTATTAACGCTTTTGCATTAACGAGGATTCAGTTCAAGGGAAGAGCCTTTATTTGGTCGACCATTATGCTATCGCTATTTCTTCCTGGTATCAATGCTTTGGTGCCGCAGTATGTATTGATGCGCGATTTGCATCTGACGAACAGTCTTACCGGACTGATTATTCTTGACAGCCTTGGCGAAAGTGTGTTTTTCCTGCTGCTGCTTAGCGGATTTATGCAGTCGCTGCCGAAGGAGCTGGAAGAAGGTGCATTTGTCGATGGGGCTTCCTTGTTTCAGGTGTTCTGGAAAATTATTATGCCATTATCGATGGCGGGCATTGTGACGGTCGGTATTTTTAAATTTATTGGACTTTATAATAATTTTCTCGGGCCGTTTATTTATCTGGGTGATGAGAGCAAGTATACGATGGCGGTCAATATGTTTTTTGCGAATGCGAGAATGCAGTACAGCTCTGACTGGGTTACGTTATTTGCTGGTGTCGTGATTTCGATGCTGCCGCCTGTCATCCTTTATATATTGTTCCAACGGAAGGTAATGGAAGGTGCTACACTGGGCGCAGTTAAGGGATAGCCATTCACATAATAGAATCGAGGCCATACAACATGAATGATATGCTGCAAAATAAAGTGATTTGGGTTACCGGAGCTATGGGGTTAATCGGCATGGCTTCGCTGGAGGTGTTTCTTGCCAAGGGGGCTCTCGTCTTAGGAACGGACATCCGTGAAGATGAGGCGAACCCTGTTATTCAGCGCTTGCGGGAAACCTATGGAGAGAAGCTTGTGCTGAGTGTTTCGGACGCTACAGACGAGCAGCAGGTGAAGGAAAGTGTACTTTCAATCAAAGAGGCATTCGGGCGGCTTGATGGCCTTTTCCACAATGTGTATACCCAAATCTGGAAGGGCGTGCTTGAACTGACCCTCGAGGAATGGAATGCAGTGACTACAGGAACGCTCACAAGCACCTTTTTGGTCAATAAATATGCGATTGAAGCCATGATTGAAACTGGAGGGGGCTCGATTGTTAACACGTCCTCCATATTAGGTAAAATACCTGTAAAGAACACATCTGCAGCATACAGCTCAGCGAAGGCGGCTCTCAACCATTTGACCCGGATTATTGCAGTTGAATATGCCAAGTATGGATTACGTGCTAATGCGATAGTTCCCGGTGATATCAAAACTGCTGACCATTTGCAAGATGTTAATAATTTGCTGGGACGCAGCGGAAGACCGGAGGAGGTTGCCGAGCTCGCCGCATTCCTTCTGTCTGACTCTTCTTCTTATGTGACAGGCTCCTTGTATCCGATTGATGGGGGCTTTAATCGATAAAAGACTCGATAAAATACTGAACATAATCAGCGATAAGATCTTGCTTTGAAGGGAATTTCTCAGGCAAGATCATAATCGCATTGATATAGATGATAAGCATTGACGGAAACTTTGACATTGGCTCAGAAAAGCTACAAATGGACAAATAGTGGGAGGTTCTGCTAATTGTCAGGGGACTTCATGTTTTCTATGATGAAGGTAGAAGTGAAAGGTAATAAGGAGTTCATGAAAGGGGGCTAAAACGAAATTTAATTGAAAGCGCTGTTATATTTGGAGAAATAATTGAACCAGGGAGATGAAAGTAGCATGACTAGAAGATTCAAACGCGGCTTGTCCATCATCATGACTATTTGTATGTTGATAAGCATGATTCTGCCTTTAAGCTCCACGGCTTTGGCCAACAACTCTGAGCCGGATGATAATGGTCTCGACCGGTCTGATCTGGCAGGACATTGGGCCAAGCCTGTTATGGGCAAATGGATTGATCAGGGGCTAATTCAAGGCTACGGAGATAACGAGTATCGTCCGGATCGATTAGCGACAAGAGCTGAGTTTGTTGTGCTGATGAATCAGATTTTTCGATTTACGCAAAGCACAGAGGGCCAGCCCTTCACGGACGTACAAACCAATGCATGGTATGCGGAAGATGTATCCAGGATATATGCCGCAGGTATTGTTGAAGGCTTAGGCGGTGGTAAGTTCGAGCCTGAAGCGCAAATATCGCGAGAGGATGCAGCGGTCATTGTGGCCAGAGCCTTCCGCATCGCTTTTGCCAGTGAGGATAATCAAGGATCTGCTGGGGCTGGTTTTACAGATTACGACCAGATCTCTTCCTATGCGCTTGAAGCTGTAGCCGGATTACATGCAGGGGGCTATATTCAAGGGCGTGAGAACCAGAAGTTTGTTCCTAAAGGCAAAATAACCCGGGCAGAAATTGTGCAGCTGATCGATAATGTGATGGGTACTTTAATCAATAAGCCAGGAACGGATAGCATTGAAAAATCCGGAAATTTGGTTGTAAATACGGATGGCATTACGCTGAAAGATCAAGTTATATCCGGTGATTTGTACGTAACCCAAGGTGTCGGAGAAGGAGACCTGATTCTTGAAGGCGTAACTGTAAAAGGGAAAACGTATGTGATGGGCGGCGGTAAAAACAGCATTAAAGTGAAGGATTCCAAGCTTCAAGGTGCGCTGATTGTACATAAATGGAATTCCCTGATTCGCATCCTGGCTTCAGGAACAACAGAAATACCGCAAACTCTGATGCTTTCCGGAGGCATTCTGGAGGAAGAAGGACTTGCAGGGGACTCAGCTGGATTCAAAGATGTTGAGGTCAAGATGGTGAGCCCCGCCGACAACTATGATGTTACATTTATTGGTAAATTTATGCAAATATGGAATCAAAACCAGGGAGCCAGGTTCCAGCTTCCGCTTCATACGATGATCAATAAGTTCATTTTCGATGAAGCAGCAGATGTAGGTGGAGAAGGGGAAATTGAGCAGGCCAATCTGAATGCAAATGGCGTGAGTCTTAACAAATGGCCGAAAAAGGTTGAATTTGCAAAAGGAATATCAGCCAAGATTGAGGGTAAATCCGTGACGGAAGATATCCGTAACCAGTCATCCGGTTCGGGTGGTTTTATCAGCAATCCACCGGATACTGGAAACCCATCAACTGGAGTATCCATCGTGAAGTCAGGTATACCTAATGCAGATATTATTATTAGTCCTTCTGCCACTGATTTGGAGGAGCTAGCTGCATCCGAGCTGCAAAGTACGATTAAGATGATCAGCGGCGCGGAGCTGCCGATTGTGGTTGCGGATTTGAACAACGTTGTCAGTGTAGAACTCCGGCAGAACGAACTGAATGTAACGAAGAGCGGCAAGTATCCGCTGCAGTTCCAGCTCCTTAATAACTCCAATGCTCCAATTAGCGTGGATCTGGTGAAGAGTGATAACGGGCCCATTATGTTGGCAGCAGCTAATGGAATTGAACTTTTGGCAGGTCAGAGCAAGACAGTAGACAGCTTTGTGCATGTATCTCAGGCAACTCCGGATGGAAATTACGTGATGACGATTCGTGTCCAAGTAGATGGCAGCGAGTTAGATGCTTTGAACTTGACCGTGAATCTGAATCGTAATCTGCTATTTAATAGTGGGATGGAGCTTCATAACGCTGGGGCAGCTACGCCTGACGGCTGGTATGCGCCAGAGAACGTGGGTTCAGTAGATAATACAGTTGCCTATAAAGGTAATTCTTCGATGAAAATGAACCTTGGCAGCTATGCATATACCCATAGCCGCACGAATCAGGAACTGCGGTTAAAGCAGGATACGGAATACATGTTGAGTGCATGGGTCAAAGGCACATCATCAGGACAATCGGTTCTGGTAAGCATTGAGGCTGGGGAGGATCTCAGCAAGAAACAGCAGACCTTCGCGGTAAGTGATGATTGGACGCACTTGGAGATGCGGTATACGCCGGATGCCCAGCATGCCCTACGATCTAACGGTATTTATTTCTTGATCTCAGGCAGCACTAGTATGTTGTGGATCGATGAGGTTGCTTTGGCCGAGGTGGAGCCGGTAAGCGTACATTTGCAGCAGAGTGAACTGAATGTAACGAAGAGCGGTAATTATCCCGTTCAATTCCAGCTTGCTAATACAAGTGATACGCCAGTTACGCTGGATTTAGTCCAAACAGATAACAGTTCTCTGACGTTGTCTTCAACAACTGGAATTGAGCTTGGGGCCAACCAAAGTAAAATTGTGGACAGTATGGTGAATGTTCCGGCGACAGTTGCAGATGGAACCTACAAAATCACCGCTGCCGTTAAATTGGATGGACAAATGCTGACTGAATTGACCTTGACCATTCACGTAAAGCGCAACCTGCTATTCAATAGCGGCATGGAGCTTCAGAGCCAGGGAGCTTATATGCCGGACGGCTGGTACGCACCAGCGGATGTGGGTTCGGTAGACCACGTTAACTGGCATACGGGCAGCAGCTCTTTAAAGATGAGCTTGGGCAGTAAAGAATATACGCATAGCAGAGGAGATCAGCAGCCCCAATTTGAAGCAGGTAAAGAATATTTGCTGAGTGCCTGGGTAAAAGGTACGTCACCAGGGCAAGGGGTACTCCTGAGTATTGGTGAAAACTTGAAGCGGCAGGATTTTGCTGTTGGCGAAGAGTGGGAGCTCTTAGAGATGCGTTTTACCCTGGATGCTGAACAAGTCGCTGCTTTTACCTGGATTTACTTCTTTATAAGCGGTGCTACAGATACATTGTGGATCGATGATGTTACCTTGGTCGAGGTGGAGCCTGAACAACAGCTGGAACGACAGCTGGAGCAATCGCTGGAACAACAGGTTGAACAGCAGCCGGAACAACAGGCAGAGCAGCGGGTTGAAGAGCAGGGTGGAGCTGATCAGCCGCTGCCAACTAGTCCGGATAGTGAAGACGTAACGATTCTTAGTTCGGATTCGGACGATAGCGACCGTATTCAAATTATTCTTGGAACAGCTGATTCTTATCCGGAATTATTGGGAAGCTATGCAGCCGACCTGGATTTCCTCAAGGATTCCGATGGATTTGCAGTTAGAAAAGCGGGCAATCGCATTTATATTTTAGCAGCTGAGCCCAAGGGAGTTCTGAACGGCGTCTATGACTTTCTGGAGAAAAATGCCGATATCTTCTGGACACGGTCTGTGGAATCTGGCACGCTGTACGAACCACAATCTACCATAAAGGCATCGAAAGTCGATTATCGGGAAAAATCACCATTTGCTGTGCGTGGATGGCATCTTACAGGTGTCGGTGCGAATAAAGATCCTCACTCCGATCTGGAGACCGAGAAATTGATGGCGCGCAACAAATTAAATGCCAAATTTGCAGAAACTATGAACATGCATTTATGGCAAAGGTATGAAAAAACAGGGCTAAATGCTGTTAATCTGGGCCATAATTTGGAGTTCTGGGTGCCGAATAATGTGTATTTCGCTGAGCATCCTGAGTATTACAGTACGGATCTGAGTGGAAATCCACTGCCTGTTGCCCATGATACGCAAATTAACTTTTATAACAAGGATTTACCTGGCGTTATCGCAGGAAGAGTGAAGGAATTTCTGAAAACTCAACCGATCGAATATGTGGGAATAGGAATTAATGATACCCATAACTTCAATATGGGAGAACTAAGCAAACAGGAATTTATTGCGGATAATGGTGTTGTAGTTCAGCCTGATGATCCTGCCTATAAATCTACCGTCTTCTTTAACTTTCTGAATCAAATAGCTGCCAAGGTGAAGGTGACAAATCCGGGAGTGAAGATTGTGACTTTTGCTTACTTCTTCACAGATACGCCTCCGAAGGTAGCGTTGGAAGATAATATTGTGATTGTGATGGCGCCAGCGAATGAAGATGGGAGAACGCCTCTGAATTCGAATAATCCAGATAATCCTAACTCTATGTATAAAGTCAAGTTGGAGGACTGGGCCAAGAAAACCAAAAATGTTGTGATGTACAATTACTATGGCTGCTGTTATACACACTCCTATGAAAGACCGATGGCAGAAAAGGTTCAGGCGGATGTGAAGTTCTACAGGGATTTAGGCATTATGGGCGTCATGCCTGAGGGCTCAGTCGATTACGGTATCGTAGATACGATTGGAATGAATATGTATCCTGGTGTTGCTCCTTCATGGGGGGTTAATGCGCTGCAGTTCTGGTTATACCACAAGCTCTTTTGGAATCCGGATGCCGACCTGCAGAAGCTGACGAGAGAATTTATGAATAAAGCTTATGGAAAAGCCGTCGTACCGATGCAGAAGTATTATGATCTTATCAAGCAAGGATGGAATTCTGATCAGCAGGTGATCAACTTCTATTCCAGTGAAAGTCAATTAATAGGAAACTATATTATAAAAGCAGGAATAAAGGATGCTGCACAGAGTGCTCTGAACGAAGCATGGAAGCTGGCCGATGCGAAGGAACGGGCAAGAATCGAGCCGATTAAAAAGACTTTTGAAATGATGACATACTTAATTGGAGGTATTCCCAAGCTTTCCGCTAATGCGGTTAAAACGACTGCAAGTAAAGCAGATATTCTGCAAGCTCTTGATTTCAGTCAAGGACCTTGGGTCAAAGCTGAAGCGTTTAATGACTTTAGGGTTCAGAAAACGAGAGCGCCTGTAGACGTTGAGACAAAGGTGTATCTGCTGTGGGACGATGAGAACCTCTACGTTGGCTATGAGAATTTTGATGATGATGTCTCGAAAATGATTGTAAGTGACAGCGCCCCTAGCAACTGGTGGAGCAGCGGAGCGGATGACTCCGTAGAAACCTATATCACAGGGGACATCAACGGAGACTTTTACGCCTTCTTTTCTAACCCTAAATCGGTTCGAATTACTTATAAGAAAGGGGTAATACCTATACCTGAAACGCCATGGGAAATGAATGCCAATACGGAAACAGATCGTTGGAACGTTATTCAAGTCATTCCATTCGCAAGTATAGGCGTAGATATTACCAAAACAGATACATTAATGGGCTTCTTCTTTAGAAATTATCATGGAGCAAATGGACTGTACGGCTGGGGAGGCGGTTCGGTCTGGAATTCATCCGACTTTAGCCCGATTCATCTTATCACGAAAGACTAGCTTGCTTTGAAGTAAGTGAAGTGTATTTGTCCAGGAATGCCGCCCCAAACTCAATGAGGAGGGGCGGCCCCTTTTCAAAACAGGTAGTTCCTTTTCACAATATTCAACATATTCAACATCCAAGGAGGCTAAGAAGATGAACAAAGAAGAAGCTTTTTTTACCGCTGAAAATGAAAGCGTTCTATCTGAAAGCGAGGGATTTATTAGCAGGCGAAAATTACTTGTCTCACTAGGCGTAGCGGGGGCTGCATTATCGGTAGGCAGCTTGCTGCCTATGAAGGGAACCATGGGCGTTGCGCATGCTGCAGTGGGTAGTGTGGAAACGGTGACGATTGCTGATTTAAGGCTGACGACGAGTCCAAGCACGCTGACGATTTATTTTGTAACGGATTATGAAAAGGAAGGGTATTTTTATTATACGCCTGCAGACACGACCTCTGCGGATAATACAGGAACCGTGGTCGTTTCTTCATCGGGAGCGCGCTTTAAACGAATTACAGAAGAGGACTGCGTGAATGTGAAGTGGTTTGATGCGAAGGGGGACGGAGTAACGGACGATACAGCTGCGATGCAGGCGGCTTTATATGCTGGATTAGGTACGGTGTATGTACCTGAAGGCACTTATATCATAGACGGGGTAGTGACCTGGGCGAATCGGGATGCTCCGAACCGGGGGTTGGATATTCCGGATCACACCCATTTGCAGCTATCTCCGAAAGCCGTGATTAGAATGATCACGAATGCTTCAGATTCTTCAACGATTATTCGCATTCAGGATCGCACCCATGTGAAAATATCCGGCGGCACCATTGAAGGCGACCGCAGCACCCATACAGGCGTAGGTGGTGAATGGGGCTATGGAATCTGCCTGAACGGGGCGAAGAACGTAACGATCGAGGATGTCATTGTCAAAAACTGCTGGGGGGACGGCATCTTTATTAGTCAAGGCATTGCTACAACTGCGCCATCTTCAAATATCAAAATCATTGGAGTCACCTGTGACAACAACCGCCGTCAAGGAATGAGCTGTCTTGCTGTAGACGGTATTTACATTGCTGGCAGCAGCTTTAGAAACACGAACGGCACACCGCCCCATTCGGGTATTGATTTCGAGGCAGAGATCAACATGGAAAATAAAAATATTAAAATTGTCGGCTGCGAGTTTATCAATAATACCGGGGATGGCATCCAGTTAAACAAATCAGCGGCGCATTTTGTTTTCAGCAGCAATACTTTTGTGGGGAATGGCGGCAGGGGGATTTCCACTTTTTTGAATGTACACGGGTCGATTATTGGAAATACGTTCATCGGCCATACAGCTAACAGTGCGATCATGGTATTGAATTGCAATTATGTTACAGTTTCGGAAAATCAATGCAGCGGAAATAATACCGGTATTTATGTGGGAGTGTCTGCTCCTCATGTTTCTATTAGAAATGGGGATAATAATGTTGTTTCCAATAATACACTAGATTCCAATATATCATTGGGCATTATCGTGACGTCTGCGAATAATCAAATTACAGGTAATCAATGCCATAACAACACGGATTACGGGATCTACTTATATGCGGCAGCGAACAATATGGTTTCCAATAATAAGGTGAACCAAAACGGCACAGGTATTCTCGTGTCCGACGGCTCCAGCGACAATACCATTAGCGGCAATATCGTTGAATTGAACAAAAAGGATGGCATTTATATCAACGGTGGGGCGAATTACCTGGTAGCCGATAATTACTGCATGGGCAATGGACAGCTGACAAACGCGACCTACAGCAATATACAGCTGAGAGCATGTACACTCTCGTCGTTCCAAGGCAATGTTTGCCGCAGAGGAAGTCAGTCGAACAAGCCTGCACTTGGCATTTTGTTAAGTGGAACGGGCAGTGGCAACCTGGTAACCAACAATGACTGCTACCAAGGCGGGACCCTCTTCGGGATCAGCGATTTGCATACGGCCACTCTATTTGGAGCTGGTAACCGCAATAATGGGGGAAGCTTTTCTACTACGCCTAGTTAAAGTAAATAGAACATAGCTTGCTTATGGCCTGGATATTATTCCGGGTCTTTTTTTATTGAACTAAAAGACCCGACCTGTAGCCGCCATGGAGCAGCCATGGAGCAGCCCCCCCTCCTCGAGTGGAGCGTGTGCGTGACTTAACGATGTTTTTCATCGTTAAAACAGGTGTTTCCAGGTCAATCAGCACTTTAATGATGTTTTTCATCGCTAAAAGTGGTCAGAGGGCATCTCTGGGTGGTGAAAAGGGATTTTAACGATGTTTTTCATCGTTAAAGTAAGGTTGTGGGGACGACCTGGTACTTTTAGCGATGAAAAACATCGTTAAACTACGTTAAAGTAGTAGATTCCTCCCATCTCTTTATCGTGCTGGGCCGAAGTGGCAGAATGTATGGGAAAAACCGTCTACAATGTGCTTGAGCGTGGCCAAAGTGGCAGAATGTATGGGAAAAACCGTCTACAATGTGCTTGAGCGTGGCCAAAGTGGCAGAATGTATGGGAAAAACCGTCTACAATGTGCTTGCACGTGGCCGAAGTGGCGCAATGTATGGGAAAAACCGTCTACAATGTGCTTGCACGTGGCCGAAGTGGCGCAATGTATGGGAAAAACCGTCTACAATGTGCTTGCGCGTGGCCAAAGTGGCAGAAAGTATGGGAAAAACCGTCTACAATGTGCTTGCGCGTGGCCGAAGTGGCAGAATGTACGGGAAAAACCATCCACAATGTGCTTGCACGTGGCGAAGTGGCAGAATACATGAGAAAAACGGCCACACTTGGCCAAATTGATCTACTTATTATAAAGTTTAAGTTTTTGGCATAAGTCTAACGTCGATTGTCTAAGCATAGATTTAAAGTGATAAAGTAGTGAAGTGGTGAAGTGTTAAAATATTTAAATTCTGAAATCTAGATAAAACTCCATGTTTTCCTAATGTACATTCTTCCTTACGCTAAGGAAGCATACGTCTGGTGGCTGTCCGTTTAAGCTTGGTGCTCGTGCGATTGTAGCTGAGAGAGGTAAGGGGTGTGGGAGGAAGAGCGATAGCGTCCGCCTTTAAAGATTTGTTCCTACCTCCTTATTTATACCATTCAAAGGAACAAATCTTTAACAGCGGCTGGAGCCCACATCCCTTACCTCCCAAGCACAAGCATTAGCGTTACGAACAAACTCCTCAAAGGATGCCCTACGGAGTATTGTTTTTAAATTAATTTAAATTTAGTTTGACGAATTAATTGATTTTATGTATGCTGAACGTAATACTTGTGAAGGGGAATCCTGATGACCGTAAGAAAGAAAGATATTGCTTCCTATTTGGGAATATCGCAGGCAACTGTTTCCTTGGCACTTAACAATCCGCCGGGCAGCAAGATTGCGGAAGAAACGCGAATTAAAATCTTGAAAGCAGCCAGGCAGCTTGGTTATAAAGATTTAAATGCAACGCCGCAAATTTGCTTTATTATTTATAATCGGGAGCCTGAGGACCCCGTCTATTCTTATATTTTGTCCTACATAGAGAAGGCAGTCAGGGAAGCTCATTTCAATTTCATGTTTATGATCATGAATTCGAAGAGTATGGCGGAGTTGAACCTGGGGCAGTTTTTGAGCTCGAAGGAGCTAAAGGGCGTGATTGTAACAGGTGATATTGATGATGCGATAACGAAGGTGATTCTGGATGCGAACATTCCCTATGTATTCTATGGGGGAAATGCCCGTGAAGGTTTACATATTGTTATGCCGGATCATTGGCGGGCCGGATACGAGGCAACCCGTCATTTAATCCGCCTGGGCCATAAGAAAATTGCTTTGTTTTGTGGGAATCTGGATAATGATGTGCATCGATTTGTTCTGGAAGGTTACCGCAAGGCGCTAGAGGAGCACGATATTGTGTTTACTAGTGAACGGGTTCAGGCCAGTAAGGAAGAGGATGGCTATGAGATGTGCGGGCGGGCACATTATTTGAATGTAGAGTATACGGGGCTTATTTGCTCCAATACGCTTATCCAATTTGGAGCTTTGCAGCGGCTTAAGGAGCTGGGGGTTTCCGTTCCTGCTGACAAAAGCTTGATTGGCTACGGTTATACAGTGCTGAATAGTGCAAGCATTCCAGAGCTATCGTCCGTTCATATGGATTGGATAGAAGTTAACAAGTTGATCCAACAATTAATTGCTATTATCCATGATCCGTGTCGTCCTAAAGAGGTGATCTATCTTTCCGAGATGCTTGTTTATCATGGGGGGACTTGCGCAAATGCGAGCCAAGGGGAGCTGTGAAGGGCTGTGAAAGGCTATGAAGGCTGTGAATTAGCTGTAAGAGGGTCTTGTGAGGATCTGTTTTGATGGACATATTTCATCTATTCCGTCGAAACAGATTGCTTTTAATATACGAACAAAATGAAAGCGCATTCTCAACTCGATTTATTATCATTTTTAAATAAAATAAATATATTGACATTAAACTTAAATTAATTTAAATTATAGGAGTTGGCAGTTAAAAACAATCATCAAGGAGGGTTTAGTTTGATTAGAAATGGAAAGTGGTTGTTGGCATTCGCACTTATACTTATGATGGCAGTGGTTGCAGGGTGTGGAGGCAAGGATAACAAACCGGAGGAGACAGGAGCTGCGGAAAGCACACCGAAAGCTACAACGGATAGCGCAGGAGATGTGTACCCGGAAAACGGGCTGTCCAAAACAGAAAAGGTAAAGATCAAACTTGCGATCGATGAAAACGGTTACGGTAGAGCATGGATCGACAATGCAATCTCGATCTTTACCGAAAAATATCCGAATGTCAGCTTTGATATTACCTCTTCACCAAAAGTTGGCGACATGGTTAATACAAAGCTTGCAGCGAACAAGGATAGTGACATGTTTGATATTTTCCCTGGGACTGGAGTATCCAGATCCAAACTGGTCGATGCAGGAAAGATTGAATCGCTTGACGACCTGTGGGAACGTGAAATACCGGATGCAGGGGGCAAGAAGCTGAAGGATGTGCTGGTTGGAGGAGCTTTCGAGAACCATGCGAGATATAAGGGCAAATCCTACCATGTTCCCATTGGCGGGGGCTCAACAGGCATGTTTTTTGATGCGGTCTTCTTTGAACAAAATGGTTGGAACGCAAACCCGCAAACATGGGATGAATTTGTTCAGCTTCTCGCTGATATTAAGGCGAAAAACATAACACCGATTATTTATGCAGGTGTGTATCCGGATTACTTATACAATTTCGGATTTGGTCCTAAACCTTTTGAGATTGCAGAAATCAACGGAACCTTGGATACATACATCGATAATTACCGCAATATGAAATTACCGACGTATACAGCGCCAGAATACCTTGAAACATGGAAACGTATTGCCGAGCTTGGCAAAAAAGGATACTACGCAGACGGTGTAGCTGCCATTAATCATACACAGTCCCAAATGCAAATGCTTCAGCATAAGGCAGCCTTGGTACCAACGGGAGACTGGGTGCAGAACGAAATGAAGGAAGCTGTTCCGGAGGGATTCAAATGGGGCTTTATGACGATTCCTTTCGGTGACAAGCCAGATCAAACCAAATGGATTTGGAGTGACAGCAGTGGTGCAGGTGGTATGGTGATCTGGGCGAGCACACCGGATTTAACGAAAAAATGGGCGAAGGAGTTTCTGCTTTCCTTTGTAAACCTGGATGTACAAACCTTTAATGCGGAAAACGCAGGCATATTCCCGATCCGTGGTGATTTTGGAGACGATCCGCAGCGTATTGCCAAGATGCAGGATGCACCAAGAGCGATTCTGGAGTATATGGGTAAAAATAAAACAAGATTTGAATCGATGAGAAAGGATGTAACTATCGATCATCCGGCGATTGCTCAAGCGAATCAGTTGTTAGCAGAATCAGCCAATGAAATGGCTTTAGGAAAGAAAGATTATCTGCCTGTTTTTGAGAAAATGGATGAATTATTGAAACAAGCTATTGAAGCAACTACTAAATAGGTTATGCAATAGGTTATGTGTATAAAGAGGTACGGGGGAGCTATGCTCCCCTTCATGCTTTAGCTTTAGGGGAAAGGGGAAATTCATGATGAATGATGCAGCTAGCTCAAAGGCTGGTGCGGCCATACCCAAATCATCGGGTAAAGGAATGAAGGGGATCAAGCGGCAGAAATGGATCTTTTTGCTGCTTGCCGTGGGACCAGCTTATGCCGGATATTTGTTGTTTACGCTGTATCCGAATTTCATGTCGGTTTTTTATGCGTTTATGAAATGGGATGGCATATCGAAGAAGGAATTTGTCGGTCTGGATAACTTTGTATTTATGTTCAAAGATGAATTCGTGTGGCGTGCTTTATCTCATAACCTGGTTTTGATGATCGTTTTGCCAATACTTACGACAGTCATCTCACTCGTACTCGCGCATTTACTTATAAATAAAGGCTTCCGTGAAGCTCCTTTTTATAAAGTGATCTTTTTCCTGCCCAATGTGTTGTCCACCGTTGTCATTACGCTGCTCTGGATTTATATCTACGATGGCAGCAACGGGTTATTGAACGGCGTATTTAGATTATTCGGATACGATAATGGTGGATATTACTGGCTATCAGATCCGAAAACAGCCTTATGGCTGCTGCTTCCGCCCATGATTTGGGGAGGCGTCGGATTTTACGTCATTATTTTCATGAATGCCATGAAGGGGATTCCGAAATCGATGTATGAAGCGGCGATTCTGGAAGGAGCGAGTCATTTTACCCGTTTGCATACGATTACGATACCGCTGATCAATCCTGTGATTCGGATTACACTGCTCTTTCTATTTCTTGGCGGCATCAAAAGCTTTGAAATTATTCTTGTTATGACCAATGGCGGTCCAGCGGGATCCACGAATGTCATCGGACTGTATATGTTCAACCAGGCTTTTAGTCAAGCTACACAAAACTATGGATATGCTTCCGCAATCGGATTGTTCCTGTTCGTTATTCTGGTAGGCGGCAAGGTGCTTATTGACAGACTGGTGCCAAAAAGTGATTGGGAATATTAAGTTAGCGTCAAAAAGAATGGAGGTGTACGGGTTATGAAAGAGAAAACATCATTAATCGGAGATACGCTCTGGAGAATTTGTCTGGTTGCTTTTGCCATCTCTATTATTGTACCGCTCCTGTGGTTAATCTATGAATCGCTCAAAACGAACCGTGAATTTTTTCAGGATATTTGGTCCTTGCCGGATGTACTGCAATGGAAAAACTACGTAAAGGCATGGGAAACGTTTAAATTTGGCCAGGTGTTCTTTAATACGCTGTATTATGTGGGCGGAAGCCTGCTGCTCGGTACGTTCCTGACAGCGATTAATGCTTTTGCGTTAACAAGGATTCAGTTCAAGGGCAGAGCCTTCATTTGGTCGACCATTATGCTATCGCTTTTTCTTCCCGGCATTAATGCACTAGTTCCACAGTATGTGCTGATGCGGGATTTGCATCTGACGAACAGCTTAACCGGACTGATTATTCTTGACAGCCTTGGCGAAAGTGTATTTTTCCTGCTGCTGCTTAGCGGCTTTATGCAGTCGCTGCCGAAGGAGCTGGAAGAAGGCGCATTTGTTGATGGGGCTTCCTTGTTTCAAGTATTCTGGAAAATTATTATGCCGCTGTCAATGGCAGGGATTGTGACGGTTGGTATATTTAAATTTATTGGACTTTACAATAACTTTCTGGCGCCATTTATTTATCTGGGGGATGAAAGCAAGTACACGATGGCTGTCAATATGTATTTCGCCAACCAGCGCATGCAGTACAGCTCGGATTGGGTCACGTTATTTGCCGGTGTCGTTATTTCCATGCTGCCGCCTGTTATTCTTTATGTATTATTTCAACGGAAGGTCATGGAAGGAGCTACGCTTGGTGCTGTTAAGGGATAGCCGGTTAGAGAACTGCAAATATGGAATAGAAGCTGTGGGTACATAAACAGATAAATGCTTAGCAGGCTAGGAGGCCGTACGAAATGAAAGATATGCTGCGGGACAAAGTAATTTGGGTTACCGGAGCCATGGGGTTAGTTGGCAGAGCCTCGATGGAGGCGTTCCTGGCCAAGGGCGCCTTCGTCTTCGGGACAGATATTCTGAAGGGGGAGGCAAGCCCTGATATTCAGCGGCTGCAGGAAGCTTATGGTGAGAGGCTTTTTCTATCCGTTTCAGATGCTACGGACGAGCAGCAGGTAAAGAAAAGTGCATTTCAAGTCAAAGAGGTATTCGGCCGGATAGATGGACTTTTTCATAATGTGTATACACAAATCTGGAAAGGTGTGCTCGAGCTGACCCTGGAGGAATGGAATGCAGTTACTGCCGGAACGCTCACAAGCACTTTTCTCGTCAACAAATATGCGATTGCTGCAATGATTGAAGGTGGAGGTGGCTCGATCGTCAACACGTCCTCCATTCTGGGGAAAGTTCCGACGAAGAGTACATCCGCAGCATACGGCTCAGCGAAGGCGGCTGTCAATCATCTCACCCGCATTATTGCTGTGGAGTATGCCAAGCATGGATTACGCGCTAACGCGATTATACCCGGCGATATCAAAAATGCCGATAGCATCATCCAAGACGTTGACAACCTGATAGGACGCAGCGGGAGACCGGAGGAGGTTGCCGAGCTTGCGGCTTTTCTGCTGTCCGACTTATCTGCCTATATAACAGGCTCCTTATATCCGATCGACGGGGGTTTTATGCGCTGAGTGCGCAAGCTGTTCTGAAGTTCTGAACCATCTGCAACTCCAGCTTCAGGCGCTTTACAATTAATGAGTGAAGTGCCTGGCTGCTTGCAATATTAAAGTAATCGGTTTCTATTTGGGGAGGGAGAGGATAATGAGAGAAGCTGCAGGTTTTGTAAACGGTATCAAGCGCTGTAGTCAAAAACAGATAGATGAAAAAATGTTTAGGAGATGATGAAATGAGACACAGGATGCCTAAGCGGGCTTTGCCGCTATTGTTGACGATTTGCTTGCTTGTTTCAACTTGGGGAGTGTCCACGGCTTTCGCAGCTGCGGAAGTGGGGCACACGAAGACACCATTGTCGGCTCATTGGGCGGGAAAAACGCTCGGAGATTGGTTGGCCAAAGGCTGGATTCGCGCGGATGCGGACGGCTCTGTACAGCCTGACCGCCCAATTCTTAGAGGAGAAATGATGGCATTTGCGAACCGTGCTTTCGGTCTTACCGCAAAAGCAGAGGTTGCTTTCTCCGATTTATCCCGATCCGATTGGGAGTATGATGAAGTGGCTATCGCCGTGAAGGCTGGTTATATCCAAGGGTATGAGGATGGCACGATTCGTGTCAGAAACCAGATTACACGGCAAGAAGTAGCGATCCTGATTGCGGGCATGCTGCAATTAGAGGCGAATGCAGCTCTTGATTCAAGCGGTTTAGGCGGGGAGACGACTTACAAAGACCAAGCCCAAATAGCAAGCTGGAGCGACAAAGCTATTGCTATGATGACCGCGCATAAAATTATTGATGGTTACGAGGATGGCAGCTTTCGTCCGAAGGATTGGGTGACCCGTGCCGAAGCGATCGTTATGCTGGATCGGGCAAGGGTCCGTCAAGGTGATCAGGTTTATGATAAGGCAGGCACCTTTGGACCGAAGCAGGTAACTCAAACGGTGAATGGCAATGTCACTATAAAGGCTGGCGGAGTTCATCTTAGAAATTTGATCATTAACGGAGATATTTTTATCGATGGAAGTGTTGGCAATGGCCAAGTGACAGCGGATGGAATTGAAGTTACCGGTACCGTATTTATCCGTGCAGGCAAAGTGAAGCTGAAAGGCACGATAAGCAAGCTGGAAGCTGATTCTTCAGCTGTTGAAATCGATATCCAATCAGGATTGGTCAAAGAATTGCTTGCAGCAGCTAAAGCCGCCGGGTCCAAAGTAAACGTGAATCAAATGGCTCGTATCAGCAGGCTGGTGCTGGATGGAAGCATCCAAGTAACAGGTCAGGGAGAAATTCAACAAGCAGTCATTCATAAAGGCGCGGAAGAGAGTACTTTTGAACGAAAACCGAATCGAAAGGAATCGCCTGCAAGCAGTTATGCACCTTCCTACAGTTATGGTGGTGGTGGTGGATCAGGGGGAAGTAATCCAGTCATTAATCCTGATGAACAACCTATCACTCCTGAGAATGATGAAGGGATTATGAATAGCAACAGCTCATTTGAAGAAGTAACAGGTGCTGAAGGGGCCCGCTTTTGGACGCCATTCCTGAAAAATAATTCTGCTGGCTCCTCCATTAAGCGCAGCAGCGAGCAAGCTCATTCCAATAGCTCCAGCATGAAGGCCATAGCGGTACAATCAGGCGGGTTGTATCAAAATCTTCATCTCCAGCCAGGCAACTACGCCATGTCGACATCTTACTATGTGCCTGCAAATTCCTCTACAGAGGGAACGCTGCAGTTGTTTGTACAGTTCATGGATGATCGGGGAATGTGGCTTAGTGAAGCGGTATCAGAAGTGTGGCCATCCCAATATGACAAGGGACAGTGGAACACGTTTCACTGGACACTGCAAGTGCCGGAATCCGTTTCCGGAAATGAAGTCAAGATTGCGCAAATCGGAGTGGACCTAAAAGGGTTCAACCCGAATGAAATCATTTATTTGGATGACCTTATACTTAGAAAGTCAAGCAAAGCTCCCGTTTCTGTACAAGTAGCCTCTATAAGTGCTGAAAATGGCAGGATGCGAGCGGTTCTTAATGAGATACCCGACAATCAGCCGGCCATTAGAGATTTCAAAATAATAAAAAGGGTAACAGAAACGGACTTTGGTACTAGTATAACGATTGTTCCTGAACATATCAGCTGGGATGAAACAACAAGAACGGTTGAATTGACGCTTCCAATTCTGGATACAGCAGCAAACGAACAACGATTTATGTATCGCGTTGCGTATAAAGGAAAACCTCTAAATGACCCTGTAGAAGTCGTTATACCAGCGGATACTACGAAGCCGATTAATAAAAACCCATCGTTCGAGGGGTATATGGATGGGAGTTGGATCAGGTGGTTTGAACCAGCGGATAACTTAGCCAGTACGAAGATGGAACGCACGAATGAGCTGGCGGCAACCGGTAAATACAGCTTTAAAGCAAGTGATGTCAAACATGGAGCTCCGTATCAGAATGTATCCGTAGCTCCGGGGAGTTATAAGCTTTCAGTTTCCTATTATACAGCTGCGGGTACGCAAACGGACGGTACGATTAATTTAACTGTCAATTATCGTAGCAGTACGAGCTATATTGGTACCATAGACGACGTGAAGCATCAAGTTCAGGAAACTTCGGGAGTATGGAATACGATCGAGTGGACGTTCGAAGTTCCAGAAACGTTAAACGGCATGTCCATGGATCACATTCAGATCTCGGCCTTATTGGACGGCTTCGCGGAAGGTGAAGTGGTGTTTATAGATGATTTTAATTTGATTACACTTGGCTCTGTGCCTAATGTTCAAATATCGAACTTAGCTGCAGAGAATGGAACGATTCGGGCAGTGCTGAGCACGATCCCAAGCGATCTGCCTGCTCTAGGAGATTTCGCAGTAAAGCAGCAAGTGAACGCGGATGAAGAAGTGGTTGTCGTGCCTACCGCTATCGCATGGGACGAATCTACCCGGACAGTAACATTGACGATCCCGCAAGTAGATGCGACAGCAACCCAACAACGTGTAGTCTACCGTGTTGCCTATCAAGGAAAACCAGCGATTGAAGGTGAAGCGGTTGTGATTCCGGCAGATCTAACGAAGCCGTATAATCGGAATCCCTCCTTCGAAACATCGTTGGACGGCACTTGGTACATGTTCGCCGAACCAGCGAGTAACTTCGCGCTTACCAAGATGGAACGCAGTACAGAGTTTACTCTGACAGGTGAACACAGCTTGAAAGCAGCCGGTGTGAAATTTGGAGCCCCCTATCAGAATATAACGCTCTCTCCGGGTAATTATAAGATCTCGGCCTCCTACTACACACCTGCTGGTACGCAAACAGAAGGCACGATGAATTTAACTGTCAACTATCGCAACAGTAGTAATGGCTATGTGGGTACTGTAAGTGATGTGAAACATCAGGTCAAAGAAGCTTCAGGAGAATGGCATACGATAACGTGGCCGCTCGATGTTCCGGAAACCTATAACGGCATGGTAGTGGAGCAAATTCAACTTTCTGTGTTGTTGGAGGGTTTCTCAGAAGATGAAGTGGTGTTTATAGATGATGTGGATTTGATTAAACTTGCTCCTCAGCCGGTTAACCAGAACCCATCCTTCGAAACATCGTTGGACAGCACATGGTACATGTTCGCCGAACCAGCGAGCAACTTCGCGCTTACCAAGATGGAACGCAGTACGGAGTTTGCTCTGACAGGTGAATACAGCTTGAAAGCAACCGGTGTAAAATTTGGAGCCCCCTATCAGAATATTACGCTCTCTCCAGGTATGTATAAGATCTCGGCCTCCTACTATACACCTGCTGATACGCAAACAGAAGGCACGATGAATTTAACTGTCAACTATCGCAACAGTAATGGGTATGTCGGCACTGTAAACGATGTGAAACATCAGGTCAAAGAAACATCAGGAGCTTGGCATACGATAACGTGGCTGCTCGAAGTGCCGGAAACCTACAACGGCATGGTAGTGGAGCACATTCAACTCTCCGCGTTGCTGGAAGGTTTCGCAGAAGATGAAGTGGTGTACTTGGATAATCTGATTGTACAAAAGGATTTGGATAATTAAAAGATTTGGATAATGAAGGTAATGAGGAGGAACAAACCATGAATAAAATCAATGCCATGCTTGTTAGAGGGATTGTGTTTGCCCTTATTATTCAATTATTCATCTTCCCTGCTGTCCGGCCTACAACAGCAGACGCGGCTGGGGGACAGGAGTTACTGCTGCCAACAACGAATCTTGTGACTAATCCAGGCTTCGAAGAAGATAAAGCGGGCTGGGATGTCGAATGGGAAGATACTAAGGCCGAAATTACTACCGATGCTCATAGCGGTGAGAAGGCTTTAAAAGTACAAGCAAGCAGCTTGGAACAGACGCTGCCGATTCAACCGGGTAAGAGCTACAAGTTGGAGTTCTTTGCAAAAAGAGAAGGACCACCAGATAGTAATGCGCTTGGCATTAATTTCTGGGATGTCCCGGGGATGGGCCGCCAAGGTGTATTAACGGAGGTAGATTCCGAAGGATACCAGCAATATGAACTGTTTTTTGAAGCCCCAGCCCAATTTTCCAGTGCCACTCTTGTCATTTACAAGATTGCGGGAGAGGGTTCTGTGTATGCCGACGACTTCCTTCTTACGGAGCTCACAAATCTTGTGACCAATCCAGGCTTCGAAGAAGACAAAGCAGGCTGGGATGTCGAATGGGAGGATACTAAGGCCGAAATTACTACGGATGCCCATAGCGGCGAGAAGGCTTTAAGAGTACAAGAAAGCAGTTTGGAACAGACGCTGCCCATTCAGCCAGGCAAGAGTTACAAGTTGGAGTTCTATGCGAAAAGAGAAGGGCCGCCAGATAGTAATGCGCTTGGCATTAATTTCTGGGATGTCCCGGGGCTGGGCCGCCAAGGTGTATTAACGGAAGTGGATTCGGCAGAATACCAAAAATATGAATTGTTTTTTGAAGCCCCAGCCCAATTTTCCAGTGCCACCCTTGTCATTTACAAGATTGGTGGAGCGGGTTCGGTATATGCCGACGATTTTTATTTGACAGAAGCACCTAGTCAGAAGGATGACGATCTCCCGGCCGTTGATAAATACATCCCTGTCGAGGAGAGCAAAACTACACCTAAATTAATTCTGATGGAAAAGGCTTTCGTGGACAACTCGGGTACCCCGGCTCAGATACAGAAAAATATTGACCATATCGATTCACTGCCATTCGATGGCATATTGATTAGTCCTGATATCCGGCTCGGTTTAATGCGCGGTAAAGAGGTCACCTATGAAGAGATTTATGAGGAATTAAAGGTTTTGAAAGGGTTATTCAACAATTTGAAAGATAATTATCTCCAAATTAATATTAGCAGACCTTACCATGAATCCGATCAAACGGATGGTTGGGGAGATGTATTCGTGGATGAAGCCTGGGATATTGTGGAGCAAAATTTCAAAAATTATGCACGGGCGGCGAAGGAAGTGGGCATTCACAATTTCCTCTTTGATAATGAAGAGTATTGGTTTCCATTTCTGGATCATCCCCGGCTATCCTTTTACAAAGATAAAACATTGAAGGAATACGAAGATAAGACCCGGCAGCGGGGGAAAGAGCTTATGAACGCTATTTTAGGTGAGATTCCGGATGCAAGAATCGTACATCTGCACGGTCCTTATCTTTCTGACAAGAAGATGCCAACCTGGTTCAACAAAGGGGAGCTTCCTTATTGGAATCTGTATGGTCCTTTGTTTGTAGGCATGATGGAAGCTGTCGTAGAAGGGGGAAACCAAGGGGCGGTTATAGATGGGGGAGAGTTGTACAGCCGGCGGTCAGAAGGGGATTTCATGGATGCTTACCAATATCGCAAATATGAAATGCCCTCTTTCCAGGAAAATAAGTTTATTCCCGAGTATTTGCGAGAAAGCTATCCAAGTACAGTTAAAATCAGTTTTGGTCTTTACACGCATCACGTAAATAATGCATATCCGATGAGCCCGGAAATCATGCGCTCAACACTGGAGTACGCTCTACGGACGAGCGAGGAGATGGTCTGGTTTTATCACGAGCCTGAAGATGATTATGGAAATTGGTTAGTCCCAGGTGATGTGGATGAAACATGGTTCAATTCCGTTATTGAAGGAAGGAAAGCAGTCGAAGAAAAGCTATTGGGAACGAATCGGATCTATAACAGCGGATTTGAGCTGGGGAAAGTGAATTGGGACTTCTATGGCAGTGCTGAGAGAAAGGCAACAGTAAAATCAATGAAAGTATCCTATTCGAGTGCAGTAGGCTTGTCATTGAACCAACGTGTAGGAGGAGCAAAGCAGCAGTTGACTAATTTGCTTGGAGGCAGAGCGTATGAATTAAGCGCTTGGGCGCAGGTATTGAATGCGAACGACAAGGCCCAGATCGGTATTATTTTCAAAGATGACCAAAGTCAGATAATTACTGAGCATTCTTTCGACATAAACACATCGGCATACAGCAAGGGAAGCATGACTTTTATAGCTCCTGCACAGTTCAGCGAAGCGGAAGTTTATGTGAAACGCGAGGCCGGCAGTGATTACATATTTGTCGATGATGTATTTTTACGGGAATGGATAGGGGCACCGACAAGCATGAAAATAAACATGGACACAACCAACTTGAAGGTTGGAGAGAACCTGCCCATGGTGATCAGCGGTCTGGATGCACAAGGCAAGGAAATTGCTTTGAACAATACGGACATTCAGTTGGCAAGCACGGATGCTTCAGTGGCTGAAATTAGTGCTAAAGGTAAATTGAAATCCGTGAAGGCCATTAAACCTGGGAAGGTCAAAGTGGTGGCGAATACCGTTTTAAAAGGGATTGCGCTTCAAGCAGAAGCTGAAATTACTGTGAGTGAGCAGAGCACAGGTTCTTATGTACCCGTAACGTCTGGACCTGGTGCCCAGCCCCAAGCGGAACCCCAGGTCAAACCCGTGTCTGATGCAGAAGGCAATCTCGTTGTTGATCTTGGCAAGGACCTGAAAGAGGCGCTTGTGTCTTGGGATCAGCTCGGTAAGCTGGCTGCAGAAGGCCGCTCGCTGATCTTTACAGATGGGGAGATGACAGCAACGTTAACGGCTGATGGAATAAAGGCGTTATGGAATCAAGTAGCGGAAAAGGATCGCAATCAGGCTGGTTTATGGGTATCGCTCCAAGCACTGCCGCAGCAGATCGCATCGAAGCGGCTTGCACAAGCAGAGTTAAACACGAACGCCAAGTTAACGCCGCAAGGTTCAATACGCGAGCTGAGCTTATCTGTCCAGTCTAATGGGAAAGAAGTGACTGCGGTTAGCTTACCGCAAGTGCGGGTCTCCTTGCCTCTCCAGCAAACTGGAAATCACAAGCTGACTGGCGTTTATGGAATCGATGACAAAGGAAATCTGGAATTCATGGGTGGGACTGTTCAAGGCGGCCGCATTGAAACGCAGCTTGCGAATGTCAATAGTTCGTTTGCTGCTATACTGCTGGATAAGCAGTATGTTGATGTACCTGCGAGCCATTGGGCCCTAAATGTTATCAAAGAGATGAGTGCCAAGCATTTGCTTCAGGATACGGGCGCCAAATTATTCCCTGAAGAGGAAATGACGAGAGCGCAGTATATAGCTATGCTCGCTCAAGCCTTAAACCTGGGGGAAAGCACGACCATTCCGTTTCACGATGTAGCTGATGGCGCCTGGTATGCAGGCTGGGTAGCCAAAGCAGTAGAGGAAGGTCTGGTGAATGGATATGGGAACGGTGCATTCGGCCCTGATGATATCATCCAGCGGGAACAAATGGCTGTGATCCTGGTGAGGGCGTACGAATGGAAGACAAAAAAGAGCATCCAAACGTCCGGTTATTCGGATTATTCGGACAGGGAAAAGATTAGCAATTGGGCGCTAAATGCTGTTGATGCAGCCACTGAAATTGGATTGCTGCAAGGGAAATCAAACCGAGTATTTGATCCACAGCATGCGGTTACCCGCGCGGAATCGATTATGGCGATTTATTCCATGTTACAGAAATTGCAGTCGAAATGATTACCGCAAGCCCTATCTTTGAGCATGGTGGATAGGGCTTGCTCCAAAAAAAGGAGGAATGAACCCATGTTTGATGAAAAAGAACTGACGAGTACTCCCATTCCGGAACCTGCAAAAAGCGCGATAAGCAGACGGAAGCTCCTTGCTTCGTTAGGGCTGGCGGGAGTTGCGTTAGCATCAACTGGTTTAGTTAGGGGAGGGATGGATAGGGCTTATGCCGACCCGGTTTCAGAGTTTGTTACGATCACGACAATTGCTGCTTTGCAAGCTGACACAGCTCCTGATGCAGATCTCATTTATTATGTGAAGGATAGGGGTTTGGAAGGTCACTTTTATTATGATGCTCTGGATACGACGTCCATGGACGACATGAAAAACGTCTTGGTATCGACATCGGGAGCGAGATTTAAGCGTATTTTCGAAGAGGTGAATGAAAACTCGTTGCAAGCCAAGCTTAGCGAAGATGGTTTATACGAGTATGCGAGAGTCAAGCCGACTCCGCCAGCGGGTCAGAACGCGGATGAAGCAGAGGCAGTGATTCCCTACAAGGGGGCAATTTACTGCCTATTCAAAGGTAGCTATTCACTGGATGATCATTCCTATATTTGTGTAATAAGACCTGTAGGGAATGGTATACTCGAGGTCGTATTCAGGGTGGATCTGGGCATCGGGGCTGATGCAAGAGCCATGGCTATTTATAACGATAATCTCTTTGTTTTTACTAATGATAAAATTAAAGTTTTTCGTATTATTGACACAGCCTTACAACCGAAGGTTGAATATACGCGTAAATTTGGGGGATGGATGCAGACCTGCAAAGTGATCAATGGCAGACTCTACGCTCCCAATTGGGGCATGGGTACGATTGACAGATTTGATCTCGTGAACGGAGTGCCTTCTAATGAGACTCAATTCAGCATTGGGGCGATAGGCAATGCCTCCATAGCTTCCTACGGATCTATTCATTTTCTGATAACGTGGACAGAAACAAATAATATTACAAGGCTCGATATAGATGAGCACGGGGACGTTTATAATAGAGGGGTATTTGCTATTCCCGGGATTTACTTGCCTCGTTATGCGGATATTTACAACGGCGTTATGACGGTGGGCGGTTACAGCACGATGAGCGCCAAAACAGTGGCCTTGGATATCACTTCTTTTACCCCTGTTAAAATTGGTGAATATTACAACATGTCAACACATATTAGGGTCGGAGATTATCTTATAGGTAATGCAACGGATCAGTCGACGCCTGAATATGCGAGCATGTATGGAAAGACGGTTAAAGTTGCTATTTCGGATGGCTCAGTGGAAGTTCTATCTGACAGGCCTCTCATATATCCGGTTCGATATCAATCTACCATTTTTGGTTTTTTGGGTTCAAGCTCTTATCCCTCGTTGCTGCAGGAATTTGTATGCTACTCAACCAAAAGCCTGCGAGAAGGCATAGAAATACCAATGGATTCGCAAGTGTATACACATATGGATACTATCCGATATACCAAAGCTATGAATTATGCTTCCGGTGAGGTTATCGCCAGATTCAAAAATTTTAGCCCGGACAGAATCGGCTGGTTACGGGTGAATCTCTCCTATACAATCATCAATAATCAAAATGTGCCAGGAGAGGCAGTAACCAGAGAATCTGTATATAGCGCATTTAAGCATTCAACAGGCAATTGGGAAATGATCATACCACGGGCTGACGTAGTGGATACTGGAGATCTGGCGGTGACGTTGGATTTTGTAGTAGCTGGTCCTGATGCTTATGTGTCTTGCAGTGGATTACTTACTAACGCACTGATTAATATGTCCATAGATTTTTATTTGTCAGACAATAATATGGGCTCATTTTATTACGTGTAGTGTCTGGAGGCTTGTAATTATGAATGAATTTCATATGCATCATCTAACACGGGAAATGATTTCACAGAGGGCGAAGGGCGGATGTGCCATTGTCGTTCCGCTTGCTGCTACAGAGCAGCACGGTCCTCATTTGCCTGTGTATACCGACAGCCTGATTTGTGAGCATGTAGTTTCCGGAGCAGTTCGTCAAGCGGCCGAAACCGTAGACATTCTAGTGTCTCCTGTCCTCACGATTGGCTGCTCGGAGCATCACCTTTCCTTTGGAGGTACGCTATCCTACTCCTCAGCCACGTATTTGCAGATGCTGCGGGATGTGGGAGAAAGCTTAGTGACAGGCGGCTTCCGCAAGATTATTTTTGTTAACGCGCACGGCGGGAACGCCCCGATGATGCTCCAGACTGTGAACGATCTGGTCGTGAAACACCCTATATGGGGGGCTTCTACTTCTTACTGGAGCGTATCCGGCGCTGCGCTGGATGAGCTGCAGGCATCTGAAGTCGGCCTCGTTCCTGGACATGCGGGTGGCTTTGAAACGGCTGCTGTTATGGCGCTTCGGCCCGACCTGGTACGAACTGACCGCTTGGAGACCGTTCATGTAATCCGGGATTGGATTCACACAGGGGCACCAGGCACGTTTATCGGGAAGCACGGGGAGCTTACCGGCCAGGATGGTTACACAGATGCTCCGTATCAGGCGACAGCCGCTGCGGGCCGCATTTATTTGGATGCCATCACGAAGTGTGTAGCGGATTGGCTGGTAACTACTATACAAGCGATGGAAAATGGAGGTGAAATCTGATGGTCGTGTGGCATCCTATTCCGAAAGAAAAGGCCAAACGAGTAGCTGTTATTGTGACTGAATATCGGTTTAATTCCCATGCCGACGTTATTCTGGGCCGATTGTTAGGCGATCATGAGTATAAGCCGCAAGTTGAGGTCGCTGCTATTTACACCGATCAGGTACCGGAGAATGATATGAGCCGGGAAGCAGCGGCCCGCTGTCAAATTCCCATCTATGCCACGATTGAAGAAGCGATCAGAGCTCCCTATGCGGATGGGGGTCTGGACGGGGTTATTATCATCGGTGAGCATGGGGATTATCCTGAGGATGAGCTAGGGCGGAAATGGTACCCTCGCCGCCGGTTTCTGGAAGAAGTTCTACTTGCGCTCGATGATTTGCAGCTCAAGGTTCCCATATTCTCAGATAAGCACTTATCCTACAACATTGCGGATACAGTATGGATGTATGAGCAGCTCCAGAAGCGGAACCTTCCGTTCATGGGTGGTTCTTCAATTCCCCATACGCCGCAGGTTCCCGCATTTGACCGGAAGCTTCTGGAAGAAACAGACGAGATACTTGTCGTTAGCTTTTCGGATGTTATGGAAGCGTATGGATATCATGCGCTAGAACTGCTTCAGTCGCTTGCCGAGACCCGTGCCGGTGGTGAGATGGGCGTTCGGGCTGTTCAGGCGCTGCGGGGAGCACAAATCTGGGCGGCGCTGGCTCGCAAGGAATGGCCGGAGGATCTGTTGACCCATGCATATGCCTGCTATGACAAAGCAGAGGTCTACCCCAAAAGTATGAAGGATACGGCAGTGCTGTTTATAGTCGAATACGCGAATGGAACGAAGGGATATGTTCTGCAGCAGGAGGATTGGATCAACCAATGGGGCTTTGCGTTTCGTCATAAGTCGGGCGAGTCGGGCGAAATTACAAGTGCGATGTGCGTGGGTGATCTGGAGCGCCCGTTCCGGCATTTTGAAACATTAACAAGCATGATCGAGAACTTTATCATCACCGGGATAGAACCGTTTCCGGCAAAACGCATTCTCCTGTCCAGCGGACTGATCAACTATATCATGGAAGCTTTGCATCAAAATCAAAAATTGGAAACACCAGAGCTTCTGTTTGATAAATAAAAGAACACACGGAGGGAAGATCCAGATGAAAGAGCAGACAGTTTTTACGGTATTGCCAGCATCCCGTTCATTCGAAACGGAAAGCTGTATGTATGTGTCAGGCCAAGGAGGTCTGAATACGGTCACAGGTGAAATTGTGGGTCCGGATATTGAATCACAGACGGTGGCTACGATGGAGAATATTCGGGCTATTTTAGCGGAGGGCGGGCTGGACCTGGATTCCATTGTTAAAGTGAATGTGTATTTAACCGATCGTGATCTGTACGGGAAATTTAATGAGGTATATGGACGATTCTTTACAGCGCCGTACCCGGCACGTACGACGATTTATTGCGATTTGAATTATGATCTGCTCGTTGAAATTGATGCGATTGCTGTGCGCAGGCCGAAGTAACGAAGTAACGAAGCGCCGCTGAGCCGCTGAAATAACGAAGAACAGGTCTAAGCAGGCAAAATAACGAACGGAGGGTCGAAAGGATGAAAGGAAAGGGCTTGAAAATCGCTGTCACAGGTATTTTTCATGAAACCAATACGTTTGTTCCTGCTCCGACGTTGGAAGAATCGTTTCGTGAGCATTGGTTAAGCGGCAACGACCCTATTTTCGATTTTTATGAAGGGACCACAACGACGATGGGCGGAGTTATCGATTCCGCAAAAGCTCATGGCGCGGACCTTGCAGCAGGATTGTATACGGAAGCCCCGCCCGGCGGCATTATTTCCGCTCTGACTGCTGATGTGCTGCTCGATGCCATGATCGACTCGATCGATGCCACTGCAGATGGGCTAGTTCTGCTCCTGCACGGGGCGATGGTAGCGGAAAATTACCGTGACTTTGAAGGCGAATGTCTTCGCCGGGTTCGTGAACGGTTCGGAGATAAGGGGCATTTCCCCGTGATTCTGACGCTTGACTTGCATGCCAATATTTCCAGGCAGATGGTTCAGCTATCCGATGTGATCATCGGCTATAATACGTATCCGCATGTGGATATGTATGAATGCGGCGTAAAGGCCGTAGAGCTGGCCATCCGCCTGCTTCGCGAGGAAATGGCTCCTCGTCAAGCGCACGCGCATACCGGCATGCTGGTCGTTCCTCAAGGCATGATGACCGCAGAAGGCAGCATGAAGGCGCTGATGGACCGTGCATTTGACATGGAGATGGACGACAAGGTGCTAAATGTTACAGTGGCCGGCGGCTTTCCTTACAGCGATGTGCAGGATGCTGGCATGTCATTCGTGGTCACAACGGATGGGGATGCTGAACTGGCGGAGCGCTATGCCAATGAGCTGAAGGCATTCGCCATCGAACAAAGGGAAAGCTTCAATGTGTCGTATTGCTCCCCGCAAGCGGCGATTGAACAGGCTTTGGCACAACCCGAAGGTCCGGCTATTTTGGCTGAAGGCTCGGATAACGTAGGTGGAGGCGGACCGGCAGATGCTACGCATATCCTCAAGCACCTGGTGGATATCCCGGAGAGTACTTTGATGGTGATCTGTGACGCTGAAGCGGTTCAGGCTGCCGAAGCGGTTGGTGTTGGCGGGGAGTTTAGCGGATATGTGGGCGGAAAGACTGATAAGCTTCATGGAAAACCAGTGCTGATTCAGGGGAAGGTCCGTCATTTATATGATGGGATTTTTCATAACGTAGGCGCTTATCGCACCGGACAGCAGGTGGACATGGGAAAAACCGCAGTTATCCAGTGCGGTCATCTGACACTGATGCTGACGACGAAGCGGGTGCCGCCATTTGATTTGGGCCATGTGCGCTGCGTCGGGCTGTGGCCGACGGACTTCAAGGTAATCGTTGTGAAATCTGCAGTGGCTTGGCAGGCTGCTTTTGGTGCTTTTGCCAAACAGGTTATTCATGTGGATACACCTGGCTGCAGCAGCGCAAATCTGCTTCATTTTGAATATCAGTATGCAGGTCAGCCAATATAGCCTTAATAGCCTTAATAGCCTATATAACCTTAATATCCTTAATAGGAGATGGAAGAAACAATGTTCGATAGAGAGAAGGAATATTACCAGTCCGAGCTTGAAAATATGAAGAAACAGGGTTTGTGGAAGGAAGAAAGAGTGATTACAGGGCCCCAGGATGTGCGGATTAACGTGGAGGGGCATGAGGGCGTACTCAACATGTGTGCTAACAACTACCTGGGACTCTCGAATCATCCGGAGGTCATCGCAGCGGCGAAGGCCAGTATGGCAGAGTGGGGCTACGGACTTTCGTCCGTCCGTTTCATATGTGGTACCCAGCAGATTCACACGCAGCTCGAGCATGCCTTGTCTGAATTTCTGGAAACCGAGGACACCCTGCTGTACAGCTCCTGCTTTGATGCCAACGGTGGCCTCTTTGAAACGCTGCTTTCCGAGACGGATGCTGTGATCAGTGATGAGCTTAACCATGCAAGCATTATTGATGGTATACGGCTGTGCAAGGCGAGTCGTTACCGCTACAAGAACAATGATATGAAGGATTTAGAGCAGAAGCTGAAGGAGGCACAGCATGCGCGGTTCAGGCTGATAGTGACCGATGGCGTGTTTTCAATGGAAGGTTCGCTGGCCAACTTGAAAGACATCTGCGATCTTGCAGATACCTACAAGGCGATGGTGATGGTGGATGACAGCCATGCGGTTGGCTTCATCGGAAGCCGCGGCCGCGGAACTCCGGAATACTGCGGTGTGTCAGGAAGAGTTGACATTATCACGGGAACGCTGGGAAAAGCATTAGGCGGGGCAAGCGGCGGCTATACCAGCGGCAGGAAGGAAATCATTGCGCTGTTAAGGCAGCGGTCGAGGCCGTATCTTTTTTCGAATACGCTGGCGCCGACGATTGCGGCAACGTCCTTGAAGGTACTGGAGCTTCTTTCAGGATCTACAGATTACAGAGACAAGCTGCACAGCAACACGATATATTTCAGGGAGGGCATGGTGCAAGCCGGGTTCCCAATCCCGGATGGCGTGCATCCGATCGTGCCCATCATGGTAGGGGAAGCCGCGGTTGCCCAGGAAATGGCGAAGCGGCTGCTGGAGAAGGGCGTCTATGTCATTGGCTTTTTCTATCCTGTCGTTCCCCAGGGAGCGGCCAGAATTCGCATCCAGATCTCATCCGCACTGTCGATAGCGGATTTGGATGCGGCCATACAGGCATTTCGTGAGGTGAAAATGGAAATGGGGGATGCTTTTTATGGAACAAAAACTGCAAGGTAAAGTTGCCTTGATCACGGGGGCTGCCCAGGGAATGGGCAAGGACATCGCCAGGCTTTTGGCCCGGCAGGGTGCGAAAGTTGTAATGAATGATCTGAGCGGCGAGGCGCTGCAAGCAGCCGCGGAAGACATCAGGAGAGATGGAGGAGAGGCCATCTGGGTGAAAGCCGATGTCAGCAAACGTGAGGAAGTAGCCTCGATGATTGATCAAGCGACGGAGGCTTATTCCACGATTGATATTTTAGTGAATAATGCCGGCTTGCTGCGTTCAACTCCTTTTGTAGATGTGGAAGATGAGGAGTGGGACCTGGTGATGGAGGTCAATTTGAAAAGCGTGTACCTGAGCACGAAGGCTGTTGTGCCGTTAATGATAGCCAATAAGGGCGGCAAAATCATCAATATGTCTTCCTCGGCAGGAAGAAGTGTCAGCACACTCGGAGGCGCGCATTACACGACTTCAAAAGCGGCCGTTCTCGGTTTGACCCGTCATTTGGCGAAAGAACTGGCGTCCCACAACATTCGGGTTAATGCGGTATGCCCGGGATTAATTGATACGGAAATGGTCAGAAAAACGTGTCCGCCGGAGCAAATCGCAGCTTATGAAAGCAGCTTTCCGATCCAAAGACTGGGCACTACCCGCGAGGTTGCCGATTTGGTATTATTTTTGGCAAGCGATGATTCCTCTTATATAACGGGCGCATCGATAGATATTAATGGCGGAGATTTAATGATATAGTCTGCGGGTTAGTTGGTGTTAGAAATGCCAGCCCTATCCTTTCAGTTGAAGGGGTAGGGTTGGCTTTTGTTGATTTTAAATAGGGAAGATAAAAATTAAATAAATTTAAATTCAGTTTGACGAACTAATTAATTTTATGTATGCTGAGGGTAATAATATTGAAGGGGAATTCCAATGACTGTAAGAAAGAAAGATATTGCTGCATACTTGGGAATATCACAAGCAACCGTTTCCTTGGCGCTGAATAATCCCCCGGGAAGCAAGATTGCGGAAGAGACAAGAATTAAAATCTTGAAAGCTGCCAAGCAGCTTGGCTATAAGGATTTAAATGCAACGCCTCAAATTTGCTTCATCCTCTATAATCGTGAATCTGACGATCCCATCTATTCTTACCTTTTATCCGTTATAGAAAAGGCGGTTAGGGAAGTTCAATATAACTTTATGTATATGAACATTAATTCGTCGACTATGGTTGAGATGAATCTGGAACAGTTTCTGAACTCGAAGGAGTTAAAAGGTGTGATTGTCACAGGGGATATCGATGAGGCCATTACGAAAGTGATTGTCAATTCGGATATTCCGTATATTTTGTATGGTGGAAATGCCCGTGAGAACTTGCATATCGTTATGCCTGATCACTGGAAGGCTGGCTACGAGGCAACCCGTCATTTGATCAGTTTGGGGCACCGCAAAATCGCTTTTTTCTGCGGCAATCTGGATAATGATGTGCAGCGATTTGTACTGGAAGGCTACCGCAAGGCGTTGGAAGAAAACGATATTCCGTTTCAAATAGAGCGAGTTCAGGCCAGCAACGAGGAAGATGGCTATGAGATGTGTGGGCGGGCCCATTATCTGAACATTGAGTATACAGGGCTTGTATGTTCCAATACGCTTATTCAGTTCGGAGCCTTACAGCGGCTCAAGGAACTTGGGGTTTCTATTCCCGCTGAAAAAAGCCTGATCGGCTATGGACTTACAGTGCTAAATCATGCAAGCATTCCTCCGCTATCGTCTGTTCATCTCGAATGGATAGAATTAAAGAAGTTAATTGGACAATTAATCTCTATAATTAATGATCCTGAATACCCAAAAGAAGTTAAATATCTTTCTGATATAAGTCTCTTTCAGGGAGGGACTTGTGCAATTGCGAACCATAGTTAAATGGAGAACCGGAAGCCAAGTGGATCATCTAGGAGTCAATTTCGACGGAAGTACATAAGTACTCTCATCGGAATGAGACTCTTTTTTGCTATCATAGGCAGAATCGAAAAAAATGAACAATACGTAAGTAAAAAGGGTTAAAGAGCCCGGATTGCTTTTGTGTTAACATTATAGAAAGTTTAATATAGTTAGGAAATGACCATAGGAGGGAAACCGATGAGAATAGGAATTATTGGTTTAGTTCACGAAACAAATACGTTTGCTCCTGGGAGAACGGAGCTTTGCCATTTCCAGGATGAATGGATTGTGGGGAATGCTCCGTTTATTAAACGTTATGAACATACCCGGACGTTTATGGGGGGCGTTCTCTCTGCTGCTGCGAAGCTGGATGTGGAAATAGCAGTCGGCTTGTATGCTGCGGCTACTCCAAGTGGAATGGTGACAAGGGATAGTATGGATTCAATAATCGAACATTTGGTAGATTCCATTCCGGATCCTATAGATGGACTTGTGGTTATGCTGCATGGTGCTATCGTATCGGAAAATTTCGATGATGTAGAAGGTCAATTATTAAGACGTATCAGGGAGAAAGCCGGATCCAATCTTCCTGTTGCCATTACTTTGGATTTACACGCCAATATAAGTCCGCAGATGGTGCAGCTCGCTGATATTCTAGTTGGCCAGGATACATATCCCCATGTGGATTCCTACGAGAGGGCGATTGAAGCTATTTATCTACTATATCGATGTATGCATTCGGAAATTCGGCCGACCCGCTCTTATAGGCATGCCCGCATCCTTGTTGCTCCACAGGCAATGGTTACCGATAAGGGATTTATGAAAGAAATCATAGAAGCGGCATTTGAAATAGAGAAGGATGTGAGGGTGCTTAATGTGACAGTGGCAGGGGGATTTCCGTTTAGTGATGTAGTGGATGCAGGGATGTCATTTGTGGTCACTACGGAGAATGATCTTTCTTTGGCTGAAAGTTATGCGGAGCAGCTGTGTCAATTGGTTTGGGACAGGCGCGGCGAATTTGAGGTGACAGGGTTTACTGCTGAAGAGAGCGTTGCTTTAGGCGTTCAATCTGCTGTGGCTCCGGTCATTTTAATTGAAGGCTCGGATAACGTGGGTGGAGGCAGCCCTGGTGATGCTACTTTTTTGTTAAAGCATTTAGTGGACGCACCGGCCAAAAGCCTGATCGTCATCCATGATAAGGAAGCAGTGACAGAAGCTTGTAGGTTAGGAGTAGGAGCTTTGTTTCAAGGTCTTATTGGGGGTAAAACGGATACTTTCCACGGGCCTCCTGTTTGGATAAGCGGGGAAGTACGTGTTTTATTCGATGGCAAGTATCGCCACATAGGTCCGTACATGACAGGCCATTCGGCGGATATGGGACCTTCAGCGGTCATTGAAACAGATACTGTCACCGTGGTTTTAACGGGAAAAAGAGTGGGACCTTGGGACGTTGGCCACATTACTTCTGTAGGCTTACAGCCAAATGATTTTAAGCTGATTGTCGTGAAATCTGCAGTTGCATGGCAGACTGCATTTGGTCCCTTAGCTAAAGCGATCATTCAAGTGGACACTCCGGGATGCTGTGGCTTTAACTTGCATGAGCTCCCGTACGAACATATTCAACGGCCCATATACCCGCTTGATGATTTCGAGTGAAGCAAGCAAAGCTAGTGAATAGCAAGTAAAGCTAGCGAAGCAAGTGAATAAAGTGAAGCAATGAAAGCAATGAAAAAAGTGAAACATGAGAGGATATAGGACTACGATGTTGGAGCGTAGGAGTAACATATATAATTGAATGCAAAGCCTCTATACCAAGGTGTAGAGGTTATTTCCTTTTGTGACCTTAGATTTAACTGGTTATAACCCGTTCTGAGGTAACAATCAGGCGCTGTTTATTTGAACGGAGAGGATGACAGGTAATCAAGGTCAGGAGTGTTTTTCCTGATATAGGTTTTAAAACGGACATATCTGTTGGTTTGACAATTCTTTTTGTGATTACACGATATGTAAATGTGTGTGATTTGGTAGTTACGGTGAATTCATCGTTGACTGAAAGCTCGTCCAGACGGTTGAAATATTGCCCAAAGGTCCAGGAGCGATGGCCAGCAATAGCAAAATTATTATCTTCCTTCTCTATTTCACCACTTTCGGGGAGGTGTCCTACTGCATGCTTTAATTCTTTTTCGCCGACCCCTTCGATGATAGGAACTGTGAGTTGGATCGATGGTATTTCAAGAATCCCTATGAGCTTATCCTCATTTGATGTGGAAATGATTTTGTTTGTGTTGTCATATGCATCCATTTCATTAGAGGTGATAGGTTCAGTTTGGCTTTGAACATTTAGCTTTTCGAACGGCAGTTCCTCAAAACTACGCAAAAGTCGATCGGTTGCTCGCTGGTTTACATAGTTTCCATACCCCAAATAAGCAATTATTAAAATTCCTATGCAAATAAAGATGTTACCCATGTTCTTCAATTTAAGTCCCCCTATAAGCATGATATAGAATAAAGAGTCGGAGTCGGAGTTGGTAACGGGCACATTTAACTTGGAAAAGCTCGCTCACCGAATTGCTAACGGACCTCACTGACGCTATTTGTGACCAAATCGCATGATTTGAAATGCTTACGGACACAGAAGCCTTTATTAGGCTATTTTTCTCCTGATTTATCCCTATTTAGGGTAAATAAGGGCCCTCATGTCCGTATGTATTAGAAACAGCCTCATTTTGGGGAAATAGCGGAACTCATGTCCACAACGGCTTCGCTCCAACTAGTAAAGACCTGTCTCAGCAAACTTCATCATTCATCGGGCTCTGGCTATATTCTTCTGTGCATTCACTCCAATTCGCCAAGCCCTGATTTTGACTTTGAACGTAAAAGAAAGGGAGAAATCTCCCTTTCTTTTAGACTTGTGAAGCTTTACGTCTAATAAGACTGCCGATAAGAATAAGAAAGGCTGCTATCAGCAATAATGATAAACTATCAAAAAATCCACCGGTTACTGGAAGTTGTTGTAGCGTCATGTTTCCTGAAGCATTGGGACTTTTACTTGTAGGAGCTGAGACAACACTACTGGTACTGCTACTGCTAATAGGTGTTACTGAGGCATACTCGCTGCCTGGTGAAGAAGAAGCTACTTTATCTGGAGACACAGCACCGTCAACGCCACTTTCAGATGGAGAAGTAGAACCCTGGCCCCCATTAGGAGATGTAGAACCACCACCGCTACCTGGAGATGCAGAACCGTCTCCACCACCTGGAGAAGTAGAGCCGCCGCCATTAGCTGGAGGTGTAGAGCCATCGCCACCACTTGGAAGTGTAGAACCGTCCCCATCATCTGGGGAAGTAAAGCCATCGCCACCACCTGGAGGAGTAGAGCCGACACCATCAGTTGGCGGTGTAGAACCGTTCCCATAACCTGGGGGAGTAGAGCCACCGCCATCACCGGGTGAATCAGGGCCATTTCCGTTATCAGGAGATGCAGCAAAGGAGTTGCAATTACCATTATTTAAGCCTAGCACCCCAAGTTGAACATCTAGCAAAGGTTCTAAGCAAATATTGGCGTTAATAAGTGAATGTTCATTTTGATTCAACGGTATGTCCAAATCAACAAGAATAGGGCGGATGTCCATAAGTCCATTGTTTGGTAGATTGAATGAAATGCTACAATCGTCTTTATTACCTAGTAAACCAATATAGCCGACTAAAAGCGGTTCAGCGCATATATTAACAGCTAGTATTTCATCCTGAGTAGCGTCGGTTTCGTTGTTTACTCTATTGTGCGGCAGTAAACCAACATCCAAATCTAGAAAAGCATCCTTTTGATCTTTAAGCAGATTGAGATCGATAGTGGCAACAGCCTCATCATGCGAAGCATCACTTTCACCCTTCACTTGCTTGCCCGGCAGCAAATTCACATCGATCTCAAGAACAGCACCCTCGTCCTGCCCCTTGAGCAGATCGAGATCCACAGTGGCAGCAGCCTCGTTACGTGAAGCGTCACTTTCACCCTTCACTTGCTTGTCCGGCAGCAAATTCACATCGAGCTCAAGAACAGAATCGTCCTGCTCCTTGAGCAAATCGAGGTCGACAGTGGCAACTGCCTCGCCATGTGAAACATCACTTTCGCTCTTCACTTGCTCGTCCTGCAGCAAATCAACATTAAGCTCAAGAACAGAGTCGTCCAGCTCCTGATCCTTGAACAAATCCAGATCCACAGTGGCAACAGCCTCGTCACGCGAAGCGTCACTTTCGTCCTTCACTTGCTTATCAGGCAGCAGATCAACATTCAGCTCAAGAACAGAATCCTCGTCCTGATCTTTGAGTAAATCCAGATCCACAGTGGCAGCAGCAGGATGTTCGTCTTTTTGCAAAATATCTAAATTAAGCTTAAGAATTTCCGCATGGACCTCTTTGTGGCCGGATACGAAAACTAAGATAAGTGCAAGTGTGAACAGAGCTCCAATAAGTTTTTTTGTCATTTTGTAACACTCCTTTTGTTTAGATAGTTGTACGTTCAACTTCTAAGAAAAGGAGGTACTGCGGAGGAGCAAACGGTGGAGCGTGGGAATATTGATCTTTTAAGAACAGTTCTTTTTTCCAGGTTATATTTCGTTCTTTCTGGATATCACTTTGAATGTCATTGAGTACAGCATTTAACCCCAAATCTCCCCCAGACAAGCTGGGACCGCTCGCGCTTCCATTTGGTTGATTCTGAAGTGTGCCCTGAATATTATTAATACCTGCACTGTAAAGTGGCGTACCTTTGAACGGTGTATGCTTCGTGAGTGGGAGTAGCGATTTATGCTTATCATCTGGGGCAGAGATCGTGTTTAAAATCTTTTTACTTTGAACAATTTGTAATTTTTCCAGCTCTGCACTATTCACTGAGAAAATATACTTACAGCAATAAAAAGTCGGAACAGTATTGGGTACGTTCTTGACTAAGTCCTCGTCATATTCGTTGATCGCGGCTGTATGGTTCACGGTCATATCCAAAGACGGAGGGATTTTCCTTGTCTCTGCCCGATCCATCTGCTTCTCGGAAACTTCCTCTTTTAAAACGGGAACATTGGGGACAGTAGGATTGGAAATGCTATCCGCAATATCATCAGTTTCTTCATCCAAATTAATCTCAATGTCGTCTATAATTTCGTCTTTTTTCTGAATGATATTTTCAGTTGACTCGAGAACGGGCTGCACGACCTTATCCAGTAGTTCCTTAACTGGCGTTGTCAAAGGCTTCAATGTATCTGCAGCCTTTTCTGTCACAGGTGCAAGAGCTTGCCCTGTTTGAGCTGTGATTTCTTCCGTCAGCTCTGAAGTTCTGTCAACGATCGTGCTAACAGTTTCCGTGATGACCCCGAGAACAGGCTCAGCGGCAGGCTGAAGAACAGGCTCCAAAACAGGCTCAACAAGTGACTCCACTACTGTCCCAATAACAGTCACAGGTTCCAAAACAGAATCCACCGTCTCAACAAATGGTTTATATGAATCAACCGATCCAGATAGAATGGAAGTTACGGAGGATAAGATTCCTTGTTCCGCCCTGCATTCATTAGCAAAGGAGAAGGTCAATAGGATGGCAGCTATCCCTAGTAACCAACCGTGTTTATGCATGAGTTCACCTCCTTTCATAAAAAGGAAAAGAATAACATATGATCCATTACCCATAGTCACCGCTTTATTAACATAATTAACCATAAAAAATAATTTTTTGAGAAAGTTAGCACAAATAAGCAAGAGGGTAAAGTCATCCCGTTAAGAGGTAAAAAGCCCGTGAATTCGCTTTCAGGCGTTCCTTGCAGACCTGGAAGCATTCTGATATTCTGTTAGCAAGCGGAACTGGGCATGATGGATCTGCTGTTCCAGCATAGGGAGGGGCTCCATGACAAATAATTGGTTTCATCGTTTGATTTTGTCATATTTGCCGGTGTTTATTTCGATGGCTGCTCTTTTGCTGCTGCTGGTTTATTTTATTGGCAGTGATTTATCCCGTAAATCTGCGATTCGGGCGAATGAGGTGTTTACCGGACACGCCGCGCAGACGCTGGATAATCAACTGCAGACTGTGGAGCAGGCGGTTTTGCGCAAGATTTTCTCCGAAAATACGATTGAGCAGTATCTTAAGGTAGAAATTAAACCTTTGGATCCCGTGCCCTATGAGGTATCTGTCTCATTGGCTGAGCTGAAGGATAGCTTCCCGCTCATTGATTCGATTTATGTCGTACGTGATCTGGATTCCTCCTACGTGTCAAATACGACGATTGGCAAGAGCGGCGAGCTTAGTGATAGCGCTTTCGTTGAAGCGATCCGCAAAGATAAGAATCCTTATTTGTGGACGGGAGTGCGTGAATTTCAGAGCTTCGCTGGTAACCGTAAAGTTGCCGTCATTTCACTGGTCAAAGCTGTACCTTTCTTTTCCGGTGGTTATGTGGTTGTGAATGTGGATGTTGAAGCAGTGCAAAATTTCCTTAA
Source organism: Paenibacillus eucommiae (assembly GCF_017874215.1). Classification (GTDB taxonomy): domain Bacteria; phylum Bacillota; class Bacilli; order Paenibacillales; family NBRC-103111; genus Paenibacillus_AI; species Paenibacillus_AI eucommiae. The sequence goes on along the minus strand of NZ_JAGGLB010000001.1, from coordinate 140,803 downwards.
GAATATGTCCAGCTCAAGCTTCAATTATATGCGGGTGCTGGATCGCGATAAGCAAGTGATTACGGCAACTGAGCCTGGTGTGGGAGAAGGCAGCTTCAAGGAAACTTTGACGAAAAAGGTTTCTTCCTATACGGGCTGGGAAATTCAATCCGGTGTTAAATATTTGGGCTTACTGCATTCGATCTCCAACTTTACTTTGATCTGCATCGGTATAGCTGCAATGACCTTTGTCGCAGGGATCATCTGGATTGTTTATGTAAGCAGGCGCAATTACAGACCGGTGCTGCAGATTTTGGCCAAAATTAATTCGATATCCTCCATGCCCTGGAGAAATGGGCCTCAGCAAGGAGACGAATTCGCCCAGATTGAATCAGCCATAGAGCAAATGGCCGAGGATACGACCAAGTTTACGACTAAGTACGAACAAATGCAGGAAGAAAGCATGGCCATCCGGCGGCAAGCGGGCCTTAAGGAGCTGCTTGAAGGCATACGTCCGGTTGATGCTGAGGAATGGAAGCGAAGGCTGGAAGCTCTGCAGATGCCGCTCACTTTTAAGCCTACTGCCGTTATTGTTGTGGAGATTGATGCATTTACCGGGTTTCGTTTCGGGTATTCAACCCAGGATCAGGCTTTATTCAAGTATGCTCTGCGTATGATTGTTGCAGAAATCGCGGACCATCACCGGGCTGTGCAGTGGATCGAGTGGATCGCCCCAAACCGCTTGGGCATGATGCTTGAAGTGAAAAAGAAAGCGGAGGAAGGACTTTCCCAGCTATACTCGCTTTGTGAGGAGGCCAGACTGTGGACCGTACAGCATCTGCCTTTTACCATAACCATGGGAATTGGCAAAGCGACTGGTGAAATTACTGATATTCCGCAATCGTACGAAAGCGCACTGCGTGCACTTGCCTGCAAGGCCTCACTTGGAACAAACAGGGTCATTGAAAGCAACGAGGCGCAAAGTGATTTTCAGCAAAATGTATTTAGGCATATTCAGGCGATACAGCCGCTTGCTATTGCTTATAAGCGTGGTGATGAGAGCTGGAAGGCGGCCGTTGCTGATTTTTTTGTAGAGCTTCGCAAGGTTTTGTTGACCCGCGAGGATCTGATAGGCGTCATGAATTACATGATCTATTATTTCCATAAAGAAATGAAAAGTCTGTCCGGTAGTCTCGACGATAAGTGGGAGCTGGAAAGTATGCCTCAGCTCACAGCCATGCTCGAATGGATTGAAACACTGGATGAGACAGAAATCTGTTTGCTGCGCATTTTGAACGAATATGCAACACATGCTGTTGAGCAGCGGGAGCAGAGTAACCACTATGCGCTCCTTGGACAAATCCGCGGCTATATTGAGGAGCACTATGCCAATCCAGAGCTGTCCTTGATTTATATAGGCGACAAGTTTGATATGAATCCTAATTATTTAAGCCGTCTGTTCAAAAGCGAGCACGGTGAGAATTTCGTCGATTATTTAATTGATCTTCGGATGGATCATGCCAAGCGGTTATTAAGCGAAACCTCAAAGAGCGTGCAGGAGATTGCGACATCTGTAGGTTATACGACCTCTATTGCTTTTATCCGGATGTTCAAGAAGACATACGGCTATACACCCGGCGATTTTCGGAAAAAGGCCAGTTTCCGCTAGCTGTGGGCGCTAATTGCCAGAACAGTTTACTTTACAGATTCAGTTTATTCCAGGGCTGTCTGCGCTTGCAAGCGTTGGCAGCTGTTTTTTTGCAATTCGATTTATCCGGCAAAAAGTGTTTATTGACCCCTACCCTTGTCCCAACTTACATTAGGACGTGAGAACAACAAAAGGAGAGTGGACAGCGTTGAACAAGCATCGGTTTCTTCGTACAAAAAGGTGGGGCATCCTGCTGCTGGTCATGGCGGTCATCCTGGCAGCCTGCTCAAACAGCGGAACGGATCAAGGCAAGGAAGGTGACAAGGGCGGCAGCTCAGGAGGTGGTAAGAAAAAGGTTGAATTGATTTACCAAGCCTGGTATCAACCTTATTTGGATTATGTGCAGCAGAGTGCAGTGAAATACCAAGAGCTTCACCCGGAGCTGGAATTCTCAGTGAAAGCGGAAATTTTACCTTTCGGCAAGTATTGGGATAAGCTGCTGACACAAGCGGCGGGCAATGTGCTGCCGGATATCTTTGATATGAATGGTCCGAACTTCTATGATTATGTGACCAAGGATTTGCTTCTATCGCTGCAGCCCTATATACCGGACAGTGAATATAAAGAAGATGAATTTGTGAAATCGATTCAGGATTTGTACAGGTACAAGGATGAGCTTTATGGAGTCAGTGCAGCGATGGATGGCAACGGCATTTTTTATAACAAAAAAATCTTCGATGAGAACCATGTGCCTTATCCTGATGATACCTGGGACTTAGAGAAGTTCCGCTCGGTTGCCAAGCAGTTGACCAAAGCCGGGAGCTATTGGGGAGCTTCAATTTCTTTAAATATGCTGATCGCGCAGCCCTACCTGCTCTCACAGGGAGGTGCCTTCTACAATGAGGATAAAACCGAATCACTGCTCGATTCCAAGGAGAATATCGAGACGATGCAGTTTCTCCAGGATATGATTTTCGTCGATAAATCAGCGCCTGATAAGACGGAAATTCCGAACGATAATCCGGAAACGCTCTTTGTTGCTGGTAAAATCGCGATGCATCCGTCCGGCAGCGCTTTGTCCGCCCTGCTGCAGCCGGAAAAAAATCTGGATTGGGATGTTGCTCCTTACCCGGAGGGCAGCAAGGGAAGGATTGTCGTTACGCATGGTCCGGCAAGGGTCGTATCGGCTAATAGCAAGAATAAAGATATTGCCGCAGATTTCGTGCTGTTTCTCGGCCTGAAGGACAGCTTGGTGGAGCTCTCCAAAAATAATATCAGCAGCCGGAAGGATTTACAGCAAAATTTCATTGATACTCAGCCGGATAAAAACTTGAAGGTACTGGTCGAATCTACCTCCTACGCAGCTATTTATCCGTCGACTGCGAATTTTAAAATCTGGAATAATGAAATTACGAAGCAGGGGGATCTGCTAATGCTGAATCAGACCAAGCCCAAGGAGGCCCTGCAGGCTGCGGCAGCCAAAATGAACGAGGCATTGAAGAACGTGCCAAAGGGGAAATAGACGGATGACGAATCTTGCAAAGCCTCGTATATCCGCATTCCGCCAAGATTCTCTGTGGGCTTGGGCCATGATTGCGCCGGCTGTTCTGGGTTTGCTCATATTTATGTGGGGACCTGTTGTTTATGTGATGGCTCTTGGGTTTTTCGAATGGGATCTGATTACAGCGAAGCAATTTGTGGGGATAAGCAATTATGCTAGGCTTGTTAAGGATCCGATGTTTTATCATTCACTGAAGGTCACCTTCCAGTATGTGTGTTTGTTCGTTCCGGCAACGATTATCGCTTCGATGTTTCTGTCCATCCTGCTGAATCGTATCCGTTTTGCAGTTTTGTTCCGCACTTTGTTTTTTTTACCTGCGGTCTGTATGACGGTTGCTACTTCGCTCGTATGGACGCTGATTTATAACCCTCAGACTGGACTATTCAATGCTTTGCTCGGCTTGCTCGGCATCCCTGGTCTGAAGTGGATCTATGATCCAAGTACAGCGGTGGCTTCCATCGCGTTAATGGGCATCTGGCTGCAGGCTGGCTACAATACAGTATTTTATCTGGCTGCTCTGCAGAACATTCCCAAAACGATCTATGAGGCTGCTGAAATTGATGGGGCGACCTCTTGGAAGAAGATCCTGTATGTGACGATACCGCTGCTTTCACCAACGACATTTTTTCTGCTGATTATTAATGTGATTGGATCCTTTCAGGCCTTTGACCAGCTTTATGTCATGACGAAGGGTGGGCCGGGAGATGCTACAACTACGCTTGTATATTATATTTATCAACAGGCGTTTCAGAATTACTCCGTTGGTTATGCGAGTTCGCTGTCGGCTGTACTGTTCCTGCTCGTCATTATAGTGACTATCGTGCAGTTTGCTGTGCAGAAAAAATGGGTGAATTATGAACGTTAGGGGGATTCCCTTATGAAAGCAATGAAATGGGGCGGAGTAACCTTGATGTATGCTTTTGTCATCCTGCTGGCTGCAGGAATGACGGTTCCATTTGTGTACATGCTGGCTACTTCGCTAAAGACGCTGCCAGAATCGATGCAATACCCTCCTACATGGATTCCACGACTATGGGTTTGGGACAATTATGTTCAGATTTGGCACCAAACCGAGCTGCTGCTGTGGCTGAAAAACTCTTTCGTAGTCGCGATTGCGCGCGTGGCCTCGCAGCTTGTGCTTGGCATGCTGGCTGCTTATGCCTTTGCCTTCTTATCCTTTAGGGGCAAACAGGTGGTGTTTATTGGCATGCTGATGGTTTTGATGATCCCTCATCAAGTAGTGATCATCCCGCAGTTTTTGCTGATGAAGCAGTTGGGCTGGCTGGATTCGTATAAGGCATTGATCGTTCCGCAGATGGTGTGGCCCTTCGCGATCTTTTTGTTTCGCCAGTACTTCCTTACGCTGCCGCTTGAATTGATCGAAGCTGCCAAGATGGACGGCTGCAATCCGCTGGGGACCTTGCTGCGCATTGTGATTCCGAATGCCAAGCCTGTCATGATGACAATGATTCTGGTTACCTTTCTCTCCCATTGGAATGACTTTATGTGGCCTTTGATCGTAACCAATTCACAGGAACGTATGGTGCTGCCTGTTGGCATGGCAAATATGGTGGGGGAGTTCAGCACAAATTGGCCCGTTTTAATGACGGTAGCCACTTATGCAACTTTACCGGTCATTGCGTTATTTATTGGAGGTCAGCGATATTTTATTGAAGGTATGACAAGTTCGGGGTTGAAATAACTATCGTCTAGAAGTTATGATGAACAGAGGGAGGGAAGCTCCCTCTGTTTGGGCTTTATGTGTGGAAATCAGGTGAAATCGGGCCCCATACTGCATACTGTTCCCTGGGCGGGCGTTTGAATCATTAGGATAAGGGAGATGTTCGCTTTGAATTATGAGAAGCTCGAGCTGCAGGAGCAGCTGGTCGTGCGTAAATTGATCTCGTTCTATTACTTGGAAATGTCTGCGAATTTCATGAGCAGCGGAGAGAAGCATCATTTCTGGGAAATGGTTTTTATAGATAAAGGAAAATTAGAGGTTGAGATCGATGGAGAGGCATTTCTTCTGGAGCCGGGAGAGCTTGTTTTCTATCGTCCGGATGAATTTCATAGTGGCGGAGCGGCCGGGAGGACGGCCCCCAACGTGATCATTCTGTCTTTTGAATGTGATTCTCCGTCCATGGAGATGTTCATGGGGCGCAGAATATTTGTTCCTGATGAAAAGGAACGCGGGCTTTTTACACAATTGGTAAAAGAATGTCTGGAAGCCTTCGAGCCCAGCTCGAGAACAGCCGAAGGCAAGCTGCTGCAGAGAAAGGCAGACGCTCCATTTGGCTGTGAGCAGCTGATCCGCAACTACCTGGAGAGCTTCCTGATCCACCTTATTCGCCGGGAAAGTACGCTTGGCGAGGAGTCGAAGGCGAAGCCTGCTTCTATGGTCAAGGAGAACCGGGATCATGCTATGGTGATGGAGATCATGCTTTATCTGCAGCAGCATGTGTCAGAGAATCCTACGGTGGACAGTGTATGCCAGGCGTTCAGTATAAGCCGCACCTATCTGAAAACGGTATTTCGCCAAGTAACCGGACATAGTCTGCTTGCCTATAACGCAAATCTGAAGGTCGAGCTGGCGAAGACGATGATCCGCGAGGAGCAGTTCAACTATACAGAAATCGCCGAGAAGCTTGGCTACAGCAGCATCCATTATTTCTCGCGCCGCTTCAAAAGTGAGACGAATATGACGCCTACAGAATATGCGCGTTCCATTCAGCCACGGGCTGCGCAGGATCGTTCGAACACTTTGCAAAAAGCAATAGTAATAAAGGAGCCGAAATCGGCTCCTTGGTTGGGCTGTTGATGTAAACTAGATGCTGGCGCTTATTTCGTCCAAACCTAATCCCCGTAAATCGGCAATTGTGTTATTTTCTTCAGCTTCATACAGCTTCCAGATGACACGCAGACCCTGCAGGCTGGTCAATCCGTCAGTGATAGGACGCTGACCTGTGTTGATGCAATCAAGGAAGTGCTCGATTTCAAAATGAGTGAATTTCCCCTCTGTATTGAAGTCCATCAGCACAGCCGTCTTCGAATCTGTGTCCAGATTAGCCTGCTCTGGATTCATTTCGGTATGGGCGTAAAGTTTGCCATCTTTCAGATTAATTTCCAGCATGCCCTCTGTACAGTGGGCGTGAATGCTCCAGCCCAAGCGTGATCCCCGAGCTCCCCAAGTGCCGAAGTGGTAACCTAGTGCACCGCTTTCAAAGACGATACTTACGCTGCTGGTTCCTTCTTTTTCCATCCATGGTGTCCCGTAGTTTGTCCCAAGGTGGGTTCCGCGCACCGGATTTCCAAGAAACCACAGCAACAGATCTACATAATGGCAGCCATGGCTGAAAAATTGACCGCCGCCAAGACGCTTGGAGGAAAGTGCCCAGTGCCCTTCTTCATAGCGTGTATACTGCTCTGTCCATACAGACATCTGGAAGCAATCGCCATACGCCTTTGAGTCGAGAAGTTCCTTCAACTTCAGTACGATTGGCCAGAAGCGTACCGGATAGGCGGTCATCAGCACCTTGCCCTGCGCTTCAGAGGTGCGGATCAGTTCGATGCACTCTTCCTCCGTATTGCACATCGGTTTTTCCATCAGCACATGCTTGCCTGCTTGCAAGAAATACATCCCCACCTCAAAATGCAGGTCGTGAGGCAGAACAACGAGGACCGCATCGACAAGATCAACGAGGTCTTGATAGTTCTCAAAAGCCTGCGCGCCTTCGATTTTTGCTGCTGCTTCCTGCGCACGCTCCAGGATGATATCACATGTTGCGGTAATGTCCATACGGTCCTTCAATTCCAGAAAGCCCAATGCATGGCTTCCGGTCATGCCCCCGCATCCAATGATTCCTAAACGAATTTTACTCATATCGACCATCCTTTTCCCTTTAAGTTAAATAATTAAGTCTACCTCCTCATTATAAAAGCATTCTCTCAGCGCGGCTTTATCCTCCTGGTCCGTTATTTTGCACATCGCGAAGAATGAATAAGATTCAAGCTTGTGGTCTTGTTTTGGGCTCAAAGCTCATACAAGGCTTTCCCGAAGAAGACAACACAGAAAGACTGGGCATTGTAGCGGTTTTAAACCCAAAAGCTCTACAGCCTTTAGGAAACTTAGGATCCCATGTAATATAAAAATGTTGGCATTTCATACAATTAATTCGCTGATTTTCGTTCATATCCCATTCCTCGTATCTTATGATAGGTCCATTATACCTGAAAGCTATTTGAAAGCTATATCTTTGTAGTTAGAATTTGATCATAGGGATAGACCTCATTGATTCCTCACAAAAAGAGAGACCTTCCATATCAGAATGGAAGATCTCTAAGTTTATTCATAGCAGCCTAGGCATAACGGAGCATAAATGAATTAAGAACATGCACCTTATTCTTTATCCGTATCTTTATCTGCATCTGTGTCTTTATCTACATCTACAACAATTTTGTAGGCTTTACCGATTGGCGGCAAGCTTTTTGTCATTGTCGGGTTATAAAAGCCGATTACTTTTGTGCCCTTCACAAGAGCACTTTTCTCAATGCTTTTCCCATCTTTGTTGATTAGTGAGGTTTCATCGGTTAGCTGAAGGACGATTTCACTTTGGGACTGATCATTGAGACCAGTGCCTTTAATAAGGAAGCTGGTATTTCCATCATCATCGATGCGCACTTCTTCAATTTCACCTGCTGTTCCTAACAGATCTGCCTGCTTCTTTGGATCCAGAACAGTAATTTTGTATGTAGGCGTTTGTGGTGGCAAGCTGAGCGTAGTAACCATGGAATGCTCGGCTTCCACTGTCAAGCCAATATGCAGATCGGAGAGGCTGAGCTTGGTGCCGTCAAGCATTTGAATAGGGGTATCTTTTTCTAAATTAAGTACGATTCCGTCTGGGCCGACACCTTGGATATGAATGGACGGGTAATCCTCAGCATGATTAATAGCCGTTATGACGCCTGCCGACTTTATACTCTTTTGCTGTTCCTCGAGTGTTATGGAAACCGTTTTGCCCTCGATGGATAGGGAACCGTTCAACACCTTGCTTACGAAGGATGCGGGCACATATAGTTTGTTATCCACTAGCTCAGGTGCTGTGCCAAGCGTTGTAAACATTTTGTTGATGGTGTAGCGATCTTGGCCTGTAGTTACAGTTGTGAAAGTTGCGTTTTTGATCAAATCAACCGAGAGGTTTTCTTGATGCCAGGTCAAATCGAACCCTAAACTTTCAGCAACAGCACGAAGAGGAAGCATTGGTTCTGTATCATTCGATTTTTGGTAACCATTCCCCGTGATCGCTTCTCCGTTTATTTGAATGGAAATGGGCAGCAAAGCAGATTGAGAGGTAACAGATGATGACGTATTTACAGGGGCTACAGGAGCCGTTGAAGCATAGGCCGCGCCAGTGGTCATCAGCATTGATAGGGATAGGACGACAAAGCTTTTTTTCATTTTGGGGTGCATGTGTGTAATTCCTTTCTGGATGTAGGTTTTTTTTGGTTCTGTTGTCTTTGACGAGACGATTTCTAAATTTGTTGCAGAAAGTATTATTTATCCCGCAATCTGTGGCTCTAGTTATGAGAGATCAGCCTGGAACGGGATTACCTAGGTCGACTCGGAAGTGATCCTTGCTTTAATCGTCCTGGTGTATTCCGAAGGCGTCATGCCGACCATCTTCTTGAAATGCCGTGAGAAGTAATGGACGCTGCTGTATCCAAGCAGATTCGATATTTCCGTCAGGTTGTAGATCTCCTCGCGGATGTATTTTTTGGCGTGTTCAATTTTTGACCGATTAACATAAGTAATAATCCCGATGCCGACCGTCCGCTTGAACAGTATGTTCATTTGGGTTCTGCTGATGCCGAATTGCGCACACAAGGAGTCCAATGTCATTTTGTTAGACAAGTTCTGTTCGAGATAGGCGATAATTTGCTTGCTCAGCTGTGCATTTTGATTTTCTTTTGTAGTTGACAACAGCGCTGCCCGCTGTTTGTCTGGCCGTCCATTGCGGATGATCAGAATAAGCAGCTGCTCCAGGTAAGTTTTGAAAAGCTGCTCCGAAGCGAATGGGGCATCCTGTCTGGGATTAATCGGGAACATATTCAGAGCAAAGGAATGAAGGCTTTCCTTCATTAATTGCGTCAACACCGCATGCTCAACATGTCCAATACGAAACAGCTTATGTTCGTCAAAAAACGTCATCGCTTCGTTATCGCAGCGAAAGGTGATAATGAACAAATTCGGCGCCTGGTTGCCGGTGCTCTCCAACTGGTGATACTCATTAGGACTATGAATAAGAATATTGCCCTGATGGAGCCGGTAATAGCCGGATTCGGTATTGGCGTTCACCTCCCCTTTATCCATGTACACCATTTCCCAGAAATCATGGCTTTCTCCGCTAAAATTCTGCCGGTTGGACAGCTCGAAATAAAAACAAGTGTATATGTCATTCACGATAAGCTGTTCACGAAGTCTGTAAGGTATAAAATCCATCGCCAATCCCCTCCGATATAAAGTATAAATAAACGGTTCTATAATGCAAGTAAAAGTGCAAATAAACGGATTTATTATCCAAATCAAGCGAATGGATGAAGCGATATGATGGAAACTGTAAGATTAGTAAAGAGGTAAGAGAGAGGAGATAGCTATTCGATGATAAAAGTGGGACTAATTGGTTTGGGATCGATGGGGCATGTGCATCTGGATACCTACTTGCGGTTGGAGCGCGAGGGCTTTCCGGTTAAGCTGGTTGCCATCTGTGATATCGATGAGCAGAAGTTTAAGGGGAAAACCCAGGAGAGCAACGTAGCTGATTTGAGTACGGTCCATGACTTGTCCAACATTCATACTTACACCGATCCGGAGCTATTTTATCAGGAAGAAATGGATATGGTGGATATCGCGCTGCCCACTTATTTGCATGATGTATTTACCATCCGGGCGCTGAACCAGGGATTGCATGTGCTGTGCGAAAAACCGATTGCACTGGATGCGGACAAAGGGGCTGCTATGGTGAAGGCAGCGGAGGCAGCGGGGAAAAACTTGATGATCGGCCATTGCCTGCGTTTCTGGCCTGAGTATGAGTATTTAAAGGATGTAGTGGATAGCGGGAAGTATGGAAAGGTGAAGGCTGCCACATTCTATAGAGGCGGCAATGCGCCGCTGTGGTCCTATGAGAACTGGATGCTGCAGGTGGATAAAAGCGGTGGTGCACTCGTTGATTTGCACATTCACGATGTTGATATGATCCAATGGCTGTTAGGCAAGCCGGAAGCGGTATCAGCGTTATGCAGTGAGCGTTATGATATTGTGTCTGCACACTTCCGTTATTCGGACGGGGCCATCATTCATGCCCATGCCGACTTGTCGCTGCCGGGGGAAACCGGATTCGAAATGAGTTTCCGGGTGCATCTGGATACAGCCACACTTATGTTTCAAGCCGGTCAATTAACGGTGTATCCCGCAGATGGACCGGCCTGGATCTACGAGCATCCGGGAGATTCCGGCTATTACCGGGAAATCAAATATTTCGCTGAACGATTGCAAAATGGAGAGGCTGTAACCACATCGCGTCCGGAGGATTCCCTTCTTACGCTGCAAATCGTGGAGGCTGAGCGGCAATCCTCAGGTCAAGGCGGTCAATTTGTATCGATCGGTAAATGAATGAGAGCCTAACATCAACAATTAAATATGTCAGGGCACAGGAAGCGATTCTAGCCATTCAGAGAAACGCTAGCTTAATGCACTTAAGGAGGCAGCTAATATGGAAATCGGTGTTATACATATGCTGGATACAAGCGGGAAGGAAAATATGTTCCATAAAGTCAGTGAATATGGCTTTGGTGTCTGTCAGCTTTGCTGTTGGGACAGCGGGCTTTGTACACCTGAAACAGCGGAACGCGTAGTCCGGGAAGCGCGTGAGGCAAGCGTACGCGTTTGCGCCGTGTGGGCTGGCGTTCCAGGACCGTCAGAGTGGAATTTCACAGAGGGCCCCATCACACTTGGGCTTGTACCGGAGCAATATCGCGAGGAAAGGATCAAGGCGCTGAAGGGATGGGCCGACTTTGCCGTATGGATCGGTGCGCCTGCGATTATTACCCATTGCGGATTTATTCCCGAGAATATGACAGATCCGGAATATCCGAAGGTGGTAGCTGCCATTCGCGAGGTCGCGGCATATTGCGAAAGCAAGGGGATCGGCTTCTGGTTCGAGACCGGTCAAGAAACGCCGATCGTGCTGCTCCGCACTATCCAGCAGGTTGGCACTTCCAATCTGGGCATTAACCTGGATCCGGCCAATTTGATCTTGTATGGCAAAGGAAACCCTATTGATGCGCTTGATGTCATTGGTTCTTATGTGCGCAACATTCATGTGAAGGACGGGCTGTATCCGACTGACGGAGACCGACTGGGCGAAGAAGTGAGGGCAGGCGCGGGGAAGGTCAATTTCCCCGTGTTTATGCGCAAGCTTAAGGAAATAGGATTTACTGGCGAATATATTATCGAACGTGAAATATCGGGTGAAGAGCAGCGTCAAGATATTATGCAGACGACAAACGATTTGAAGCTGTGGATGCAGGGAGAATAAAAACAAAATCATAGTGATACGGAGAGAACCGTCAGGAGTCCCTGACGGTTTTGCGTGCAAAATCTTTTCGTCATGCGTTTGGGCAGTTTGTTAATCTGCAACGTATGCGAGCGCTTCCACCTCAACGTTAATTCCGCCCCAAAGTCCGGCAACCTGGCAAAGTACCCGGGTTGGCACATTTGTGGGATCTGGGAAAAATTCTGCGTATACCTGGTTGAAGCGATCAAAGTTGTTGATATCGGTAATATACACATTCACTTTGACCAATTGGCTCATGGAAGAGCCGCCTTCTTCAACGGATCTTTTTAAATTGTTCATGGTAATGCGGACTTCTTCCTCAAATTCGCCCCGGTACACTTCCGATGTAATGGGATCCAAAGGCCCTTGACCACCGCAAACTAACAGGTTTCCCACTCTTACCGCATCCGAATAAGGTCCTACCGCATTAGGTGTGGATTCCGCAAAAATAACTTTTCTCATAAAAAAAACCTCCTTCTTATCTTGTCACCCTCATATTAAACGAATGCAGCAGGGGAATCTATTGACCAAATAAATGAAAATAGTCCCCACTATTTGTATGTATGGTACAAATGCTCTATGAATTCACTTTGACAAGGGCAGCAAGAGGAGGGCGATTTGCAGTTGAAGCTTTGTTTTCGTATCTTGAATGACACATTGTAACTCTCTGTTGATAGTCTGAATGCGATAACGAACGGTGTTGTGATGAAGGTACATCCTTGCGGCCGTTTTACGGTAATTTCCGTCACATTCCAAAAAAACACCAAGCGTTTGAATGAGGTCAGCCTCATGTAAGTGGTCGTAATCGATCAACGGCTGCAGCCACTGGGTAACGAATTTTACAATTTCCGGCTGCATCGCTGGGTGGGAGAACAGTCTATATACCCCCATATCCATGTAATGCTGAGTTTGGCCGTATCCGGCAATTTGGATTCCGTGATAAAGCGCCTCAACCGCCTGATGATACCCTTCCTGCAAATCGGTGATGGCTTGCTGTTGGCTAATTCCCGCGGCCCATTCGAATGGCCCGTGAATATGAATTTGCTGCAATTGTTCAAACACTTTATGAAGGATGTCGTTATCATTTTTCGGGCTATCCTGTTCGTGTATGGGCTTCATCAGGATAATCTGATTTTTTTTGTCCAGTCCAATAAGAGAGGAGGCCGGTAAATGCGGATCACCGCTCATTTCATCGACGATTCGATATAAGAGTTCCACCGATTTATTGTTGATTTTACAGGCAGTCACCACGTAGCGTTCCTTAAGCTCGATGCCGAGCTCCCAAGCCTTCCGCTGCCATTCTGTCAGGTTTTCTTCTTCTATTTTTTCATAAAGCAGTCTGAGAATAAAATCGTTACGATAACGCTTTCTATGCTCCTGCTCAGAGCTGATCTGCAACGTTTTCAGTGAAATGGCATTTTTCCCATGCAGTAGACAGTCTAAATCGCCAGACTTAAACCTGCGGTGACTTTCTTGAATGCAAATATAGCCGGCAAGCTCGACATCCTTTTGAAATGAAATGACGACATAAGGTACATCCTTCAAATGGATTCGAAAAACATCATGCCCCGGATGCATGATTTCCTTCTCATGCTCCACTTTTTGTTGAATAGAGGTAAAGAGTGCTGAGGAATTGTTGATGGTTGGGTCCTGAATCTGTATAACTGTATCATTCAGAACGATGGTCACCGGATTTTCCACATAATGCTGCAGTAATTGGCAGATTTGCTCCAAATTCGAATTGGAAAGCAGTACTTTGGTGAAGTTTCGGTTGATTTCTTCAGAGCGGATCAGCCGAATGGAACGGTCATTCAAAATTTCTGACAGGATGGGATTCGTATATTCGATCCATGCTTTCTCAAAGGGAATAGAAATAATCGGAAAAGCCAGATCGTCGGCAGCTTTCAGCATGGCCGCGGGTATTTCCTTCATGTAGCGGTTTAGCTTAACTCCTAATCCAGCAACGTTTCGCCGGGCCAATTCCTCGATAAAATGGTTTAAATTATGTGCTGTTTCTTTGTGAAACGGGTAGGTGGAAGTAAAAAGGAGCTCCATGCCTTTGATCCATGGCATCCCATCAGGCGCATCCATGACAGTTGCAGAGGTCACTTGGCGATGTAGACCCTTGTGTCCGGCGAGCACCTCGGTTCCATCCATAATATCCATTTTCAAAATATCGCTTAAGTTTAGAGCCATAACTATCCCCCTCGAATCAGAATTTTTGAACCCGTGTCATTCCTATCATAAATAATAGCATAACGACCAGCCTAATCGATCTGTATTATACATAAAAAGGAATCTCCCTAAAAGTAGCGAATGTAAAGAGTGATCTTCAAACCTTGAGCATATAGGAGGCTGAGAAAATGATTCTAAAATTGGGTTCTCCTGAAGAAGTAGGAATGTCATCGGAAAGAATAAAGCATCTTGAGGACTTAGTGTCAAGTTGGGTGGACCAACAAGTCTCGCAAGCTTTTGAGTTTGTTGTTGCAAGAAGAGGCGTTATTGTAAGCCATAAAGCTGTGGGTTACCATACGCCCGAACTGAATCTCCCTCTTGTAAAGAATACAATATTTCCGCTTGCTTCTCTAACAAAACCGATAACGGCAGCAGCAGCCATGATTCTTGTGGAAGAAGGCGCATTGAGTCTGAATTTTCCGGTAGTGCAATATATTCCGCAATTCACTGGCAAAGATAAAGAAAAGGTTCTGATTCATCAGTTGATGACCCATACCTCAGGACTAAAGGACGAGGATGTTTATGCACATTCCAAACAAAAACAAAAAAGTACCGACATCCCTCCGGCAGAAATAACTCAAGATTTTGACGTACATAGCAAGCTTTTCCTGGGGTATGATGCCCCACTTTCGAATCCGCCAGGAACTGTAATGTCTTATTGCAATTATGGAGTTGAGCTCTTAGGTGAAATCGTTCGGATCGTAAGCGGAACATCTTTAGATGTATTTACCCGGCAAAAAATATTCGACCCACTCGGAATGAATGACACTCACTTAATCGTCCCCGAGTCTATGCATGACAGAGTAATAAGGAGATCAGAAGAAATAAGTGGTGGAAAATGGTTTTCCAGCAGAGAAGCTTTACAAAGAGCATCAGCCGCGGGAGGTGCTTATTCGACCGTTTCGGATATGGTTATTTTTGGCCAAATGCTGCTTAATCGTGGGAAATACGGGGATGTCCGCGTATTAAGTCCTTTATCCGTAATTGAAATGACTCGAAATCAAATTCCAGGTGTTTCTTCAAGTTATGGTCAGGAACATTTTGCAGAAGCAACGTACGGATACTGCTGGCCTGTAAACGGAAATAAAAAAGATTCCGGAGATTTATTTTCAAAGCATGCTTATTCATGTGGAGGCGCAGGTGGAGTCATTATGGCAATTGATCCCGTCTATGAAACCGTACAGGTCATTTTCTCGATTACAGAAACACCAAACGATGGCAATCAAATATGGTTTCCTAGCAGATTTTTGTTTAACAACGTCGTGCTAGCAGCGATTGAAGAATAAGGGGGAAAAGTTAAGAGTACATCTGGAAATATAGGTTATTTGGCAAGCTTCGTGAATGTTTAAACAATAATGGGACTTCCTGAAAAGGGAGTTCTTTTTTTTGAAATGTTTGATTAAAAGGAAGTCCAAATTTTCATTGTATTCACTATCCCTTCCGGTCAGGAAACAGACGTCTGCTGGCTGTCCGTTTGAGCATGGGGTGTTCTGCGCCTGTAGCTGGGAGAGGGAATGGCTGTGGGAGGAAGAGCGGTAGCGTCCGCCTTTAAAGATTTGTTCTTACCTCCTCATGTATACCATTTAAGGAAACAAATCTTTAACAGCGGCTGGAGCCCACAGCCATTCCCTCCCATGGCACAAGCCATCACAAACACGCTCATCTAAGGACACCACAAGGCGTTTTTCTCATACCTTAGGCATAGGCAAGAATGCTTCAAATGATGTCAGTAGAATCGGTTACAAGCCTGTTGTCAATTAATGCTAGAAATCCCCTTTTTATTGAAGGATTCCTGTGTAAGAATGTCGAATTGAATGCGATGTGGAACTGTGGATGGAAGTAAAAAGATGGTACAAAGAGGAGAACCTTGTGTGACGGTGACTATAATCAAAGAATTTTTACTTCAGCTCTTTTTTACTCTTATGCCCTTTGTTATGTTCAACGTCTATTATCGGGATAAGGCGCAAAATTATAGTCAGAAATTTATTATGGTCACAAGCGCCTGCTGTCTGTTTCTCTCTATGACTTTTGGTTCAAGTGTGAAAGAAGGGATTTTTTTTGATATCCGCTATATTATCATGTATTTCGGGATTGTTTTTGGCGGGACGAGGACGGGGATCATTCTTCTTCTTGAATTTGTGGTTTACCGTTTCTTTTTGGGTGGAGAGGGCAAATGGATCGCGATGGTCATTATGCTGTTTACGTTCCCTTTATCATTACTTTTTTATAAAATCTATCAGAAAACTTCCCGCGTTGCCCTAGTAACTTTTATAGCAGGAATCGTCTTTAGTATCGTGCCTTCGATCATTACCTTTTCTTATTTTGATTCGAATTATTTTACAGATGACCTTGCCTTTCACATGCTTGTTATACCTGTTCAAAACTCCTTTGGAATTTGGCTGCTTATTTCCTTATTTAACAAGTCTGTATCGGATAAAGTTCTATTTATTCAATTCGCTGAAAATGAAAAAGTAAAGGCAATCAGCCATGTAGCGGCCTCGCTGGCCCATGAAGTCAGAAATCCGCTGACAGCGGTGAAGGGCTTCCTAACCTTAATCCGCGAAAAGCCGCTGGAAAGACATAAGCTGGAGCAGTACATTGATATTAGTATTGATGAAATTCAGCGCACAGAATCGATACTTTCCCAATATTTGTCTATTTCCAAACCTCTAAGCACACAACGGGAACAGACGGAGATGTCTAATGTTTTGCAAGTGATTAAGGATGTCATGACACCCTTTGCCAATATGAGCAATGTTCAATTAGAAATAGATAAGCCGGCCTTTCCCGTATGGATTCTGGCGAATCAGGATGGGATCAAGCAAATCCTCGTTAATTTTATCAAAAATGCGATTGAGGCTTGTTCCGATATCCCCAAAGCCAATGTATCACTTCGACTTAAGGTAGAAGCTGGTCATGTCATCCTTGTTATTAAAGACAATGGAATCGGGATGAATGCAGATCAGATAAACCGCTTGGGGACGATTTATTTTTCTACCAAATCAAGTGGTACAGGCTTGGGGTTAACGTTCTCTTATAAAGTCATTCGTGCATTAGGCGGTACAGTGTCCGTGCAGAGTGGCCCTTTGGAAGGAACTGTATTTACGATTACTTTGCCTATGCTTGAAAAATAGCGGATCATCTGGCGTTGTATTGATAAGATGTAGCTTCTGCCTGGAAATTGATCACCATAGATAGAAGATGTCTTGTAGAGCTGCTGTTGGTTTTGAATTGTATGTTGGCAATGTGATTTTTTAACGTCTTTTCAGAGACGAACAATATTTCAGCAAGCTTCTTATTGGTATGGCCATAGAGGGAGAGCAGTAGTATGATTTCACTTTCGCGAGGCGTCAAGCTGAATAGATGACTCATTTCTACGATCGTTTTTTTAATTTGAGTAGTGAACATGTTCATTTGATTTTATCCCATCCTTTGGTAATCCAGCCGTCATAGCCGAAGCTTTAGACCTGTGACTTTGCGTCCTTGCCTTTCAGCAAGTTTGCTATTTTCAGTGTATGTAAAAATCGCCAACTAATAAGATACTAACTTAAACTCATTTTGTCAAATATTAGTCAAATATTCACTTTTAATTCAGGGAAATCTGTGAAAACTGGTTAAGTATTCCCTCCTCCTCAATCATGTCATAGTACTTTGTAGAAAATGTAATAGTACTTTTGTAATATGTATTCGTCATACCATTTTAAAACCCTTCTATTGTATAGGACTAAATGTGGCGTTTTTTTGATGTTGGGAACATGATTTTAACTAAAGGGGATGCTAGATTTGTATAATTTTATTAAAAATGTTTTTAAAGGGAAAATATCCAAAATGCTATTGATCGGAGTCTCTCTTTTTACATGCCATAAAATCACCTGTTCAAGTTAAAGGGATTAGCGATGTTATTTCTGTTGCTGCCGGAGATGCCCATTCATTTGCGTTGAAGAAGGATGGTACGGTCTGGGGGTGGGGCGATAATACGGATGGGCAAGTTGGTGATGGGACAGTCACTACTAGAGAAGTAGGATCTGGTAAAGTGCTGGAAAATAACAACCGTGCTGAACCTGTTCAAATCAAAGGATTATCGAATATAAAGGAAATTGCTGCTAATTTTGCTGCCAGCTTTGCCTTGCAAGAGGATGGGACGTTATGGGGCTGGGGCTTTATCAGTGTTCCTTATACGACAACCCCAGTAAAGTTTAAAGGCGTAAAAAACATCGCCTCCATTGCTACAGGCTATAGCAGCAATTTACTGTTAGCTAAAAAAAATGGAACCGTATGGACATTAGAATCTGAGCTTAAGCAGGTGAAGGGACTTGCCAATATTACAACGGTTGCAGTGAGTGCCGGAAGCATGTACGCCTTGCAGGACGATGGAACGGTTTGGGCATGGGGCCAAAACAGCAGCGGACAGCTTGGAGATGGGACCCATATAGACCGCAAAAATCCTGTGAAAATTACTACAATTAAGGATGTAATGGCGCTGACAGCTAATGCAGGAGGCCCCTTGTATCTTAAAAAAGATGGGACAGTATGGACAAATGGCAGCAATCTTGGAGGTCAGCTCGGCATTGGGTCGTATGAAAGCAAGAACGTTCCTGTGCAAGTTAAAGGATTAACTCATGTCAAGAAAATATCTGCAGCGGGAACAGGCTACAGTGCCATGGCGCTCAAGGAAGATGGTACGCTTTGGTCATGGGGAGGCGGCTATGTTGGAGATGGAACCGAATGGTATAGAACCGTTCCAACGATGATTAAAAGCTATGATACGCAGATCCTGCAGGATATAAATACGATAAAAGTAGATCTAGACGGCAAAGCACTCACATTTGATCAACCCCCCATGTTGATTGCAGAGCGGACGATGGTTCCGCTGCGAACGATTTTTGAGTCTATGGGGGCTGACATTGAGTGGAACAATGCTACATCTACGGCAACTGCCATAAAGGGACAGACTGAAATCAAGCTTACAATAGGCAGCGATATTGCATATGTAAATGGTCAAACCCTCAAGCTGGACGCACCACCTGTTATCATTCATGAAAGAACCCTTGTTCCTGTCCGATTTATTGGCGAATCCTTTGGGGCCAGCGTTGGTTGGGACGAGGTTACGAAAACGGTTGTAATTAAGACGGGGGAACCCGGCTCGTAAGCGTCTGAAAGACAGTCCCTCATTACATTTGGCCCCTGATTCCAATTGGGGCTTTTTTTGTGTTTACCCTGAAATGTACAATACGTCCATAAAATTATAGCTTTTATCGATGTTCATGCTCGTTCTATTTCCTTAAAATGAGATCGACATAGACGGTAAGGCGGTGATAAAGATAGTGTAAGAAATTGGAGTTATTTTAAGTGGAATTATGGATAAAAAAAGGAGGAGCAATATGGTTTCAATTAGAAATCGCAATAGCATATTCATTCTGTTTTTGACGGCTTGTCTCATTTTTTCTACATTTGGTTCAACTATCACCACGGCTTTCGGAGCAGAGACGAGCCGGAATAGTGATTCCTCTCCAATATCCATCTCTGCAGCCTCTCCCCAGTTCTCAGACATGGAAGGTCATTGGGCAGAGAAGTCTTTACAAGAATGGGCCGCATCTGGGCTTATTCAAGGTTATCCGGACGGTTCTTTTCAACCGGATCGTACGGTAAGCCGGGCAGAGGCAATTGCGCTGGTCAATCGCTCTTTCGGGTTTAATGATAGCGCATTCATCACATTCTCCGACCTATCCGACTCGGACTGGGCATACGAAGATGTGTCGAAGGCGGTAAAGGCACAATATGTCGAGGGTTATTCGAATGGCACAATTGGTGCCAATCTTCCAATCAGCAGACAAGAAGCGGTCGTCATGATCAATCGTTTATTGGAATTGGATACACACGAAGAGGACATCGATGTGAATGTCTTTACAGATGCGAAGCAAATTCCACAGTGGAGCAGGGGAGCTGTTGCAGCCGCTGCAGCCCAAAAAATAATGACCGGTTATGAAGATGGAAGCTTCCGTCCGGGAGCCTTTATTACACGTGCGGAACTTGTGTCAACACTGGATCGTGCTTTAAAATCAAATACTTCATTTACATACAAGGAAAAAGGCATATACGGTCCTGCGGAAGGCGTTCGAATCATTAACGGAGATGTGACGGTAGCTGCAGCTGGTGTAACGCTTCGGAACTTGAAAGTAACCGGTAGCTTGCTTCTGGCCGAAGGGATCAAGGAAGGCGATGCTTTTCTCAAAAATGTAACCGTGCTTGGAACGACAACGATCCGGGGCGGCGGAACGGAAAGTATTCATTTGCAGGACAGCAGCTTGACCGGGATCATCATTGAGAAAAAGGATGGAACCGTTCGAGTAGTTGCCGAGGGGTCTACCCTTGCGCAAATTGTTCACGTGAACTCTAATGCGGTACTGGAGGAGTCGGCTTTGACGGGCCAGGGCTTCGTAAAGATCGTGGTCAGCGGCGCGCAGCTGGAAGGTCTGAAGCTGACACTCAAGGGGACATTCGAGCAAGCGGATATTTCTTCTCCGCAAACGGCAATCGATCTTGTTTCCGGCAGCGTTCAGTTATTGCAGCTGTTTGAGGGGGCCGATGGATCGACGCTCCATATCGGTGCAAACACGGTGATCGGCAAGCTCGTTCTGGATGCGCTGCTCAAGGCGTCCGGTCAAGGCACGATTCAAACCGCCACGATAAACGACAAAGGAAAGGGATCAACCTTCGAGAAGCAGCCTGGCACGGTGAATGGGATCGGTGCGCCGACGTCTTCTTCATCGGTAACTGTTAATGGAGGGAGTTCCCCAGGAACTGCAACGCCAGCTCCTACACCAACGTCTACACCAACGCCAACACCAACGCCAACACTTTCGCCATCGCCGACACCAACATCTACACCAACGCCAACGCCAACTCTTTCGCCATCGCCGACACCAACGGATAACAACGAGGATGGACTGGCGATTGTGCAGAACGGTCAGGCCAATGCTATGGTTGTCGTCATGGATGAGCATGCGAACGAATCGTTGAATCCAAGTCCTGCCTGGACCTATCTCACGCCGGCCGTGCTTGCGCAAAAGCTGGTGACCTATATCCAGAAGTCGACAGGAGTCACGCTTCCGATTGTAACCGGAGAACCGGCGGAATATGACGGAGTGAAGATCTATGTAGGCGGCAGCAGTGCCGGGGAGCGCAGCCAGCATCAGTTGGTGCTGCAAACGCTGAATGAACAGGGCTTTATCATCGATTCCCAGAACGATCACATTACGATAGACGGCAACAATTTGGGCGGGCTGGAATACGGCATTTACGATTTCCTCGAGCGGTATGTAGGGATAAGCTGGCTGATGCCGGGACCGGACGGCGAGGATATTCCACAGCATACGACGCTTGTGATTCCAAACGATTTGGTTCAAGATGAGCCTAAAACACTTTCGCGTTATATGTATTCGACCTATACCCCTTCGCTGAGAGAATGGCAAAGAGTGATGCGGACGGATAACAATATGATGATGCATCATAATTTGTACGAACTGTTCGACCCGCAAGTTTTTGCGGATCATCCGGAGTATTATGTGGGCGGGGTTGTTCCGACCAGTTTGGAAAGCTGGCAGCCGTGCTTCAACGACGATACAGCACAAGCGGCGATTGCGCGGATTGTCCAGTATTTTAATGCAAATCCTTCGCATTCTTCCTATTCTTTGGCGATTAACGATTTGGGATACGAGTACTGTGAAGCGCCGACAAAAAAGAATTCGGTTGGGGCTTGGCATATGTCCGATATTTACTATCCTTGGGTGAACAAAATTGTCGAGGGCGTGCTGACGCAGCATCCGGATAAATACTTCGGCGTGTTAGCATACAGGGAGATGTATGACCCTCCGATGAAGGAGGACGGTACCCCGTTCAAGCTTAATTCGCATGTGGTTCCTTTTATTACGGACGATCGTTTGACATGGCTGGATCCGGATCTGGGGGCCAAGGGGACTCAATTGACGGAGGACTGGCTTGAATCGGCAACGAATCTTGGCTTTTATGAATATTTGTACGGTTCGCCGTACAACTTGCCCAGAACGTACGTTCATAAAATGGCAGCCAACTATAAATACGAGCAGGATCACGGCGCGATTGCGCATTTTGCTGAACTGTATCCCAACTTCGGAGAAGGGCCAAAAGCGTGGATTGCCGCCAAACTGCAGTGGAATGCGGATCAGGATGTAGACACGTTATTGCAGCAATGGTATGAGCGGGCGGTGGGTGCCGACGCTGCGCCATATCTGGAACAATATTATGATCATTGGGAACAATTCTGGACGGATCGGGTGTTCCAGTCGGCGTGGTATCTGGATTGGAGAAACAAAGCCAAGAGAAGCAATTACTTGAACTTGTATGAACACTATTATCTTAAAGAGATCACCAAGGAAGAGATAGCGGACAGCCGCAGCTTGCTGGAGCAGGCCGTAGCCCATGCGGGGTCGGATGCTCAAAAGACAAGAGCTCAGCTTCTGCTGCGCGCATTCGAATTCTATGAAGCTTCTGCGCTAAGCTATCCGAAGGATCGACCGGCGACGCCGGCCAATGAGCAGGCCGCTATGGAACTGCTCGCTGATATCGAGAAAAGCTATGATATGGGACAGAAGCGCAAGCAGCTGATAACTGAATTTGCCGGCCATCCCGTGCTGGATATGCCTGCAGTCAGCGGCACATGGGACGGCGTGCAGAGACAAATGATTGTTGCTTTGCAAGCCTATACAGCAAATGAGCCTGGGAATGGTCCTGTGCGTCAGGCATTGAACGAGTTTTTGCAAGGGGTCCCTGAATACCAAGGGCTCACGGAGCATTTGTCCGCTTATGCCGTCAAGACGAATGCTGGCAAAGCAGCGATCTTGCAGTCTCTTGATTTTAGTTCCGGTCCGTGGACTGCTGCAGAGCCTCTCACCGATTTCCTGACGATGGAGACAAAAGCGACTCCGTCTGTACAAACGAAGGTTTATCTGCTGTGGGATGATGAGAACCTGTACGTGGGATATGAGAACTTTTTTGACGATGTAAATGATCTCGTAATAAGCGACGATGCAACCGGTTCATGGTGGAGCAGCGGCTACGATGATTCGAATGAGACTTACATTACTGCGGATCCGAATTCGGATTTCAAAGGTTACTTTACCAACCCTAAGGCCGTCAAATTTGTGTATCAGTACAGCCAAGCTGCCGGAGCCCCGGCTCCGGCGAACGACCCGAATTGGGAGGCAAATGCTAGTCTTAAGTCGGATCGCTGGAATCTCGTTCAGGTCATTCCTTTTGCGAGCATTGGCATTAACGATCCGAAAAATAGCCGCAATCTGCAAGGCTTCTTCATGCGCAACTACATGGGGGCTACCCACTATATAAGCTGGGGCGGAGGAAATCCATGGACGCCTAAGGACTTTAATTCTGTACAATTGGTAGAGAGCAAAAATTTGATCGGAAATCCGTCGTTTGAAGAGGGTACAGGAAATATTCCTGCTCCTTGGAATGATTATGTCATTAGCCCCGCGGTTGAGAAAAGGTCGGATGTTATAGCGCATTCGGGAAGATACAGCTTGCTGGCAGATGGCTTATGGGGAGGAATGGGGCCTTATCAGAACTTGCAAATGGCTGAGCCTGGCAAATACAGAGCATCCTTCTATTACTTTATGGCCGGTAGTGCGCCAACCGACGGCAAAATCCAATGGTTCTCTCTTGTAGCTGATGGTTCGGGCATACTGGAAACTCTGAAATCGGAGCAAGTTCCGCTGGATTGGACCAAAGAAATGTGGAACTACTTCGAATTTGAATATGAGATCAAAGAAGATTATAACGGACTAGTGCCGACGAATCAGGGATTGGGTATTAGCATCTGGTATATGAATCCGGGCGAGAAGGTATATATCGATGATGTGAGTGTTTACAAGATCGAATAGGTTTTAGCTTAAAGCGGCCGGGTGAGCAGGTTGGATGCCCGGTTGTTGTCCCGGAAATAGGAGAGGAGCCGCTTCCTGATATAAGGACGGCTCCTCCCGGGATTCGTTGCGATTCGAAGGAGGCAGGGTAAGCGTCGACATTACGTTGACAGGTATGTTGATTAAGCTTATTCTGGGTTCAACTCATGTATTATATTGTATGTAGGAGGGTTCTTCTTGAAATTCTGTATGGGCAAAGACAACATTACACCGGCTGAACCCGTCTTTTTGAGCGGATTCGGAGATCGGGATCACAAAAGCGAGGGCGTGCATGATCCGATTTATGTAAAGGCGGCTCTGATGCAATCGAACAAATCCTTGTTGATCGTAACTATTGATGCATTAGGCTCTGACCGGAGTTTTATTCAAGGTGTTAAGGACGAGCTTGAGGCGAAGTTTGGTCTTCATCATGATGAAGTTATGATCAATTTTTCACATACCCATGCATCCGTCTACCTCACGGGCAGAGATGTTCACTTACGCAACGGCGGGTACAGTATGGGACAGGATCAGTGGACGGATCAGGAAGAAGATCTTGATTATGCCTATGATGAACACTACTTTGATCTCGTGAAGGAAAAGCTGATTCGTCTTGTACAATATTGTTTTGACCATCTTGAGGAAGGAGAACTCCTGATTGGACGCACCGCTTCCCATTTTGGCGTCAGCCGGCGTTATCTAACAAACCAAGGGATTGAATGGAGACCTAGCTATGATGCGGAAATAGATCAAGATTTATTGGTTCTAAAGGTAGTGGATGCAGAGCGCAAAGTGAAAGGCATTCTGTACGCCTATGGTTGCCATCCGACGTCGCTGGGATCAACAAATTATCTCATATCCGGTGACTTTCCCGGCGCAACATCCCGTTATTTGGAACAATCCTGTCCGGAAGCCGTCGCCATGTTTCTGCAGGGTTGCGGCGCCGAGATCAAACCGATGAAAAGTGCAGACGGCGACACGTTTAAAGAATGCAGCATCGAGGAAATGGAAGAGGCGGGCGCTGAACTGGCGAATGAAATCATAAACTTTATGGAGAAGGGCGCGTTCAAATCGGTAAGCTGCAATTTTCGCACCGTGCTCCTGGAGCCCAATCTTTATACAGAACGGACTCCTGTGGAACATTATCAGCAAATACTCGATGACCCCGAATCTTCTGAATT
Source organism: Paenibacillus eucommiae (assembly GCF_017874215.1). Lineage (GTDB taxonomy): Bacteria > Bacillota > Bacilli > Paenibacillales > NBRC-103111 > Paenibacillus_AI > Paenibacillus_AI eucommiae. The sequence goes on along the minus strand of NZ_JAGGLB010000001.1, from coordinate 115,640 downwards.
CAATAAAGTAAGGGTAAAAAAATTATTAGGAAAATTTGAAGATGGATCGATTAAAGATCGGGTGCCCTTGTATATCGCAGTCTGGCAATTGGATGAATCGACCCGGATCGTGGCGATAGAAGGAGAAGTATCGACAGGGTATTCGCGAATGATCAAGAAGCTGTCCGGCCCTGACCTCACCATGGTGCTTGGCTATACGAACGGGATTTATTGTTATATTCCTACCCGCCAAATGATTCATGAAGGCGGCTATGAGGTGGATAACTTTTACTATTACGGACATAGAGGGCCTTTTGTTCCGGAAATAGAAGATATCATCATCGGGCAAGTCGCGTCGGCATTTGGAACACTGTAACTGAAACCTGAGAGGGGGCAAAAACCACGATGCTAGAACGTAAAAAAGCAATGTCAGGAGCGCCATGGGAAACGATTTTTGGTTATTGCCGGGCGTTGCGGATCGGAAATGTGGTGGAGGTATCCGGTACGACGGCGATGAAAGATGGGGAAATCGTAGGGATTGGAGATGCGTACCAGCAAACGAAACGAATTCTGCAAATTATCGAAGAAGCTTTGGAGGAAGTCGGAGCCAGCATGCAGGATGTTACCCGCACGAGAATTTTCGTCACGGATATTAAGTTATGGGAACAGATCGCCAAAGCTCACAGAGAAGCTTTCAGCGATATTATGCCGGTAGCCTCCATGGTGGAAGTCTCGGCGCTTATGGATCCTCGCCTGTTAGTCGAGATTGAAGCGCAAGCTTATTTGGAAAAGTAAGGGTGGGAAAAATGACAGAACACCATTTGCGGGTCGGAGCAGCCGTTCTGCCGATTACCCCGCCGCTAGGCATCGATATGCTGGGCTTCGTTAATCGGATGAGGGCGGGCACAGGCTACGGTGAACCTATGGAAGTCGGCGCTATTGCCGTAGAAAGCGGCGGACAACGCGTCATCATCGTTTCGATCGATATGGCTGTCTGCCCTCTGGACAGAGCCGAGGAAATCAGAGCGAGCCTTAGCAGAGCTGGTTCGTGCCCGAAGCACGCGGTATTGATAAATTTCAATCACAGCCATGGCTTGCCGGGTTTTCCTGCTGCGGTCAAGCTGGGCGGACAGTACCCGGAGTACACGCTTAAGGAGCGCATGTTTGCCGACTATGTAGCAGAGATGGCCGTCTCGGCGGCAGGGCTTGCGATCTCCAGACTTGAAGATGCCGAAATGGAATTGGGCGTTTCAGCCGTAGAAGGGCTGTCTGTCAACAGACGGGAACGCACGAAGGATGGAGGAACCATACTTGGCTGGAATCCGGACGGAGTTTGTGATCGCAGTGTACAGACGGTTTGCTTTAAACGAAAAGACCAATCTGTCATTGTGACCGCCGTTAATTTTGCCTGCCACCCTGTCGTATTGGGAAAGGACATTTCGGAGTATTCCTCGGATTTTGTCGGCCCCCTTAGAAAAACGGTTAAACAAGTATTAGGCGGGGAATGTATATTTCTGCAAGGGGCTGCGGGCAACATCTTGCCTTTGGAAGGTTTCAACCAATCGAAAGGGAAGGAAGTGGAATTCGGAACGAAATTGGCTATGAAAGCGATCGAGTCCGTATTAAACCCGGTTGAGCCTGCAACAGTTATGGAGAAATTCGATTTCGCCTCGACGACGCCGATTTCTCTCTATCGCAAGAAAGTGATGAAGCCGGCTTTTGCCGAGGCGCAGCCGGTCATTTCAGCCACGGAACAATGGATTTGTTTACCGTATGAAAAGCTGCCGGCCCGTCAGGATCTCGCAGCCGAAATCGAGCGGCGCGAAGAGCAATTGGCCGAAGTGCTGGCAAACCCCGATCCCCTTACTTCTCCCAATACGGTTCGATATCACATCGCATGGGCGAAAGAGATAGTAAGAACCATAGACGAGGGTTCATTGCAAGCAGATGTGGAAGCACCTTTGCAGGCGATCAGAATCGGGAATCTCGGGATTTGCGCCGCGCCTGGTGAAATTTTCAACGAGATCGGTTTAGCAGTGAAGGAAAGATCGAAAGCGAAGGTGACTTTTTACTGCGGGTACTCGAACGGGGTTCTTGGATACTTTCCCACTGCCGCCGAATATGCTTATGGCGGATACGAGCCGAGCGTTTCCCATCGAGGATACGGCCAGCCGTCAGCCTTTGACCCGCAATGCGAATCGATATTGGTCGAAACGGGCACCCGTTTGTTGAATGGATTATTTAATGAATGAATGAATGCAAGGAGGAGCGCTATGAGCAGCATGCGCGAAGGCAAAGCAGCTTTAGTTACGGTAGAGGCTGGCTGTGTATGGAAGGTGCTGGCCTGGTAAGAGCTTTGCAGGAGCTGAGACAACTGGGAGCCGAAGCGACGCCGAGCCGATTTAAAGAAAACCGAATGAAAAGCGGTGGGACAGAGTAAGTTTTGTTCCACCGTTTTTTTATGAACTTATTAGCGTATAAGTTTTTTGGGTGATGCCTGGAATGAAAAATTCCCGAATACACAGTGTAGCTTTACAGTGGGAAAGTGGACGGTGTGACTCTTCATCCTGCGAGGGAGTCAGGAAGGAAGCTCAGATTATTCTATCGCCACTATCCCTCTCCCTCAGGAAAGTAACTTCTACTGACAGTCCGTTATCCGTTTGATCGTGGCAGTTTCGGAACTTTTTAGTTGAGAGGGAAGGGATCAGGGGAGGATGAGTGGTAGTAGCAGCCCACCCTCGCTGAAATGAGCGTGTACTCCAATTAACGATGTTTTTCATCGTTAAAGTAAGTGTTCCAGGTCAATCCGTCACGTTAACGATGTTTTTCATCGTTAAAAGAGGCAGGATGGCCTCTCAGGGTGGTTAAAAGGGATTTTAACGATGATTTTCATCGTTAAAGCAAGTCCTTCTCAGCTGCGCGCGCTCTTCATTCCCAGCGCCTGCGCCCGCTAGGAAATCTCTACTAACCAAAAGAAAAAGCCTTGCTGGCTGTCCGTTTGAGCGTGGTGTTCGTGTGATTCGTGCGATTGTAGCTAAAGAGAGGGAATGGCTGTGGGAGGAAGAGCGGTAGCGTCCGCCTTTAAAGATTTGTTCCTACCTCTTCATCGATACCATTTAGGGAACAAATCTTTAACAGCGGCTGGAGCCCACAGCCATTCCCTCCGCAACGCACCCAAGTCACGAACATGCACCTCAAAGGACGCCGCAAGGCGTTTATCTTATTTTGCCTTCTCCTAAACAGCTTTCACTAAGCCTAAATCAGCTGAAAAAAAAGCAATTCTGTGATAAAATATGAGTAGTATACACTATATATAAAATAAAGTAACTTGCAATCAGGCAATAAGATGTAAAAATATCAGTCAGAGGTGGTTCCATGTTATTCGAGCAATTTGACATTGAGGAATATCAGGATATATTGCTCTATACACTTGACGAAAACGACCATGGCGATTACCCGTTTTTTATTCAAAACGTAATTTATGATCATTTTGAAAGTTACCAGCACAGACATGAATATTTCCAAATTCAGTATATTTCTAAAGGTAAACTGAAACATTACATTAATAATAAAGAATTTGAGTTGGTTAAAGGCGACTTGTTTATCATTCCTCCGTATATCCCTCACAGTACTGCCACGTGTGACAATATGTCTTGCGAAGTCATCGAGCTTGAATTTAAACCGGAATTTATCAATCAGAGCTTCGGAAGCGACACGGATGTCAAATCGTTCATGGATTTTATGTATATTGAGCCGTTTATGATAGCGAGACCGAGGCTGAGCCTTTCCGGGAAGATTGAAATCGATGTGGAAAGTCTATTGAACGATTTTATGTACGAGTTTAATGAGAAAAAGCCGGGTTTCGAGCTTATGACCAAATCCATGCTTCTTAAATTGCTTGCAATGATAGGAAGGGAAACAACCAACGAATATACAGAGTCCGAGAAGGCAAAGCTTGTCGAAAAGCAGAGGGAAGCCGTGCTGAGGGTTGTTAAATATGTTGAAGAACATTATGCTGAAAAAATATATTTGGAAGATGCCGTGAAAGTATCCCTGCTTTGCCATACTTATTTTTGTTCGGCATTTAAAAGGTTTACAAATAAATCTTTTACCCGGTACTTGAATGAGCTCAGGGTATCCAAAGCTAAGGAGTATCTGAAAAAGACGGATATCAAAATTTTCGATATATGCAGTAAAACGGGTTTTGAGAATATTACCCACTTCAACCGGATGTTTAAAAAGATCACAGCCATGACTCCTAAGGAGTATAAGCAGGCGAGCCGTTAATTACTTGAATAAATCGAATAATAAGAGGCTGCGATAACTTTGCAGCCCCTTTGGTTGGGCAATTGGTTGATCCCCCATGAAGCTAGGCATTTTTATGCTGATCCTCATGCCCCACAGTCTTCCTCCATTCTGACGGACTAACCCCATACTTTTGCTTGAACGCTCGGCTGAAATAATGAATACTCTGGAAACCCGTTGCTGTTACAATTTCTTTAATCGGCAGGTGGCTGCCTGATAAATAGCTATAAGCGGCTTGAAGGCGGATTTCCTGCAAATATTGAAAGGGCGTTATTCCCTTATATTCTTTAAAGATGCGAATTAAATAATTGGCGTTTAGATGAACGTACTCGGAAAGAGTGTGTAATGTTATGGTGTTTTTGTAATAACATTCCATAAACCTCATTAATGTTTCTACAACTTCCTTCAAAGACGAATGCGTGTAATTGTAGCTGGGACGTTTATCTTTCTCGACGTCAGGTAAAGGGAGCGGACTCTGACTCTGGCTAGAATGCAAAACATGTCCCACCAGCAGCAAAACTTTATGGAGATCGTGAGAGGCAATCTGTTCGACCAGCTCGCGGTGAGCCGGAAGCTCAGTCTCCATGATCCGCTTCAAAGAATCCATAGTTTGAAACAGGACTTCCACGCTTGGCGCCTGATTAAGAGCCTGATGAGCTATGCTGCCTTGCAGTCTGTTCCAGCATTGTACGACGGATAGATCGGGAAATGTATCATTTTCCTGAACCTCGAACTCGAAATAGAAGTACAAAAACCCTCCTGAAAAGGTGAGAAGCTCGTGCGGAACATTGGATGGCAGTAAGAATAAAGCCCGTCCATCGGTATGAATCTCCTGATCCAGCCACGTAAGCCTGACCTTTCCTGATGAAATGTACAAGATCTCATGATGATATGGGTGTATTCCCCCTAATTTTCTCTGCTCTTGGTAAAGGGCTTGCTCCATGCCAAAATTGCGTAATTTCATTGGGAATGACTTCCTTTGCAGAAAAAGTGGATCTAGTGCAAGCAGGTTATTTAGGTAAGCGATTACACTAGGAAAAATAAACGCTGTAAATCCGCATAAACAGTATTGGCTGCAAAGACGGATGCTGTTCTTATGTTGTATTATAAGTCTACCAGGCGCATAAATACAAGAAGGGGTTGGAAAAACTGGAAGAGTTATAAAGTATAAGGGCAAGGTGATAGAAAATGAATATAATAAATAATTTTAACTCTAAAAGAACCATAATTGGACTTTCTATCTTTGCTTGTTTTCTGGCTATCTTCGTTGTTGAATTATTTGACACACAGTCTGCAGGTCAACAATTTGGGCAGCAGGTTAGCAGTGATGTGTTTCCTTCTGCACGCTGGAATGTTCCTGAGGAATCCCAGAATTCCACTCTGCCTTTGTACGGTAGACTGCTTGGACAATATGAGAAGATGGAGTACAAGGATTACTCAGGTCAGGAGCTTATTTATACTTCTGAAAGCGCATCAAGCCAAGCGGGTCTGGATAAAGGGATTGATGGGGAGCAGCGTGCTGCGGCAGTTACTAGAGGGGAAAATGGATGGATTGAATGGAAAGTGAATGTGAAGGAAACCGCACTTTATCAAATTGAATTGATGTATGATGCTTTTCCGGGTACGCGTTCGGCCATTCATTCCAGCTTAACGATTGATGGCAAGCAACCCTTTGAAGAAGCCAGCCGTTTCGTGTTTCCCCGGATCTGGGAAGACCAGAGGGGCCAGGAGGGCGCTCAACTGGACAATCAGGGCAATGAAATGCGGACACCACAAAAGGAAATTGCAGCTTGGCAGACTATACAGCTTGAGCACCCGGAGGCCTTATACAAAAGACCATACAAATTTTTGCTGGAAAGTGGTGTTCACACGATCCGGTTTGCCAATTTCAGTGAAGCGATGGCTATTGTTCAACTGACACTGAAACCACCGTTAAATCCTCCCCTTTACCAGGATGTACGGGAGGACTATCAAAAGCGTGATTTGCAGTCGGCTACTGATGGAATCATCAAGATTCAAATGGAGCATCCATCGTCTAAATCGGATCCGATCTTGCGCGCCGAATGGTCCGATGATGCCTTGGCCGAGCCGAGTGGAGTGAAAGAAATCCGTTTCAACACATTCGGCGGCGGGCGATGGATTCGGGGAGGGCAGTCCGCGACATGGAAGTTTGAGGTTCCAGAGGATGGTCTGTATAAAATTGGATTTCGATACAATGCTTCAGGAACGAATCCTGTAAGCCGGCGCATGATAGCGATTGACGGAAAGATTCCATTTATGGAAATGGAGGAATATGCTTTTCCGGCAGCCGAAGGCTGGCATGCGGATCCGCTGAAGGATGCAAACAATCAACCGTACCTGTTTTATTTGACCAAAGGCTCTCATTCAATGAGCATGAAGGCAGTATTGGGACCCTACCGGCAAATTATCCAGGATTTAAATGAAGTGGTTCAAGAATTAAGCTTACTGACGAGGGAAGTGCTGCAGGTGACGGCTTCCTCGCGTACAGCAGACGGTTCGATCCAGAGTGACCGCAACCGCGATTGGGAGCTGGAACAGCAAATACCGAATCTCATTGTAAGGTTGAGTAAAGCGCAGGAAGTGCTTCAAAGCAGTGAAGACAATGTGATTGAGCTAAACGGGGGGAAAAGGCCCTCCTATGTATCAGCGATTTCGGCGGGGATTGGTCTGTTGAATCAAGTGATTCATAATACGGAGCTGATACCGCAAAAATTAAACGAGCTCGGCAACATGCAGTCGGCAATCAGCAATGCCGCGATTACGATGAAGGAACAACCGCTGCAATTGGATTACATGCTTGTAAGCTCGCCAGAAGCGGTTTATGAACGCAGCACGAGTACATATGGGGAAAGCTTATGGATAGCAGCCGGCAGGTTTGTGCGATCCTTTACGAAGGATACTACGAAACTCGGAGGCATAAACACCGAATCGCAGACAATTGTCGAGGAAAAGCCGGCATTGAATGTATGGGTGGCCCGTGGACGGGAATGGGTAGAAATCATGAAGCAGATGATCGATGAAGATTTTACAGCAAGCACTGGCATACCGGTCCATATTAATACGGTACCAGGCGATGCGGAGCATTTGCTGCTGCTGGCTTATACAGCCGGGAAAGCACCGGATGTCGCGCTTGGCGTTGGTGCACGTATACCTGTGGAATTTGCCGTAAGAAATGCCATTTACGATCTGAATCAATTTGCGGATATCGATAGCATTAAGCAGAGATTTTTGCCCCAGGCTCTTATTCCTTATCAGTACACAGATGGACTGTATGCGCTTCCGGAGACTCAGGATTTCCAGATGTTATTTTATCGGACGGATATTCTGGAAGGCCTTGGTGTGAAACCTCCCCAGACATGGCAGGATATTTATGCGCTGATGCCAAAGCTGCTGGAAAATGATATGAGCTTCTATTATCCTGATGGCGTTGCCGGCTTCTATCCCTTTTTGTTCCAGAACCATGGAGAGGCCTATAAGGACGATGGAAGGAAATCGGGGCTGGATTCACCAGAAGCTTACCAGGCTTTCAAGGAATGGACGGACTTGTATAACAATTATAAGCTGCAAATGAAAGCGGACTTCTACCAGCGCCTCCGCACCGGGGAAATGCCGATCGGTATTGGCGGCTACGAGCTTTACGTTCGTTTGGCCACTGCTGCCCCTGAGCTGAAAGGGCGTTGGGCGATGATCCCCTTGCCGGGTAAAAGGCAAAGTGACGACACTATCAATCGCTCTGCCGGCGGCTCCAACAATACTGGAATCATTCTGAATGCAACGAAACACCCTGATGACGCCTGGGAGCTATTGAAGTGGTGGACATCGAAAGATGTACAGATTCGGTTCGGCAGTGAAGTGGAGGGTTTGATCGGCGTAGGCTCGCGATGGAATACGGCGAATGTCGAAGCGATGGAAGGGATGCCTTGGTCTGCCCCGGAGCTGGCCGCCATTATGGAACAATGGTCGTGGTTTAAGGAGCTGCCGGTAGTGCTTGGCGGATATTATACGGACCGCCACTTGATGAACGCATGGAACCGTACCGTGCTTCTGGGACAAAGTCCGAGGGTTGCGCTGGAGGATGCGGTGAAGGAAATTAATAAAGAGCTGCTGCGCAAACAAGAAGAATTTCATTCAGATGGAGGGAACGAGCCATGATGCCTGCGGCAGAAGTAAAGGTGAACGACATCCAAAAGAAGCCGCAAAGAGTATCCAGATGGGTTTCCCTTCGCTTGAACACCAAAGAACTCATCAAAGAAGTGTGGAAATTCAAAGCGTCCTATTTATTTTTATTTCCTTTCTATGTGCTTTTCATTTTGTTTGTTATCGTTCCTGTAGTCACTTCGGTGGCTTTGAGCTTTACCTATTACAATGTGCTGGAGCCGGCAACCTGGACAGGGTGGTCCAATTACAAGCTGCTGTTTGTCGATGACGACATTTTTATTACCTCCTTGAAAAACACCTTATATTTCGCCTTGGTAACCGGTCCGCTGAGCTTTTGCCTGGCTTTCTTCTTTGCTTGGCTGATTCATCAAATTCCGATGCGGATGCGCACGTTTTATACGACTGTATTTTATGTGCCATCGCTTACTAGCGGGGTAGCTATGACTGTCGTTTGGCTTGTTATATTTGCAAATGACAGCAACGGTTACTTGAACCAGTTTTTGATGCATTTCGGATTCATCCAGGAACCGATGCAATGGCTTCAGGATATTACCATGATTATGCCTGTCATCATTATCATATCGTTATGGATGAGCCTCGGAACCGCATTTCTTGCTTTTCTTGCCGGTTTTGAAACGATCAATCCGGATCTGTATGACGCAGGTAAAGTAGACGGCATTCGCTCCAGAATTCAGGAGCTGTGGTACATTACGATTCCAAGCATGAAGCCGCAGCTATTGTTTGGAGCAGTCCTTTCCATTGTGGGTTCTTTTAAAGTTGGCGAAATAAGCAAGGCTATTGCAGGTTTTCCAAGTCCCCTCAATGCCGGCTTGACAGTCATCCTGCATTTGCAGGATTATGCGGTTCTGCGCTATGAGATGGGCTACGCTTCGGCCATTTCCGTCGTCTTGTTTGTGCTCATCTTTGGAGCAGGCAGACTCTGCTTCAGACTTTTCCAATCGAAAGGGGAATTGTAACTATGAACTGGTTTTCCTCCCGATTGCGGCTGCGGAAGAAAGTGGATTACGGTCTTATCAGCATTATTTTGTTTCTCAGCTTTCTTGGTGCATTTATGTTCCTGCCATTGCTATTCTTGGTAAGCACCGCATTTAAACCGATGGAGGAACTGTTTCTGTATCCGCCCCGGTTTCTGGTTTCAAATCCGACGTTGGATAATTTCAAGCAGTTGATTCTTGCTACTTCCATGGACATGATTCCATTCACGAGATACGTATTCAACAGCTTGTTAGTGGTGGGTGTCACAGTCGTTTTCACCATCCTGCTCGGGTCACTCGCCAGCTATCCGCTGGCCAAACATAAATTTCCCGGACGCGGCTTTACTTTCAGCCTAATCGTCACTTCGCTGATGTTTGCTCCTGAAGTGGTGGAAATCCCGAGGTATCTGGTTGTGAATTATTTGGGCCTGGTTGATACGTACAGTGCATTGATTTTACCCAATCTTGCTTTTCCAATCGGATTGTTTTTGATGAAGCAGTTTTTGGAGCAGGTGCCGGATGAAATATTTGAAGCAGCCAAAATCGATGGTGCGAATGAGTGGACAATGTTTCTTAAAATTGCGCTGCCACTGATTCGTCCGGCATGGGTGACAGTCGTTATTTTAAGCTTTGTGGGCGTATGGAATGATGCTTCTTCTTCAACTCTGTTCACCCAGTCCGAAGCTATGAAAACACTTCCCTATTATATGTCAACGATTAATGGACAAGGGGCGGCGAGAATTGGCGCGAACGCTGCTGCGACTCTCCTGATGACACTGCCGGGCGTGTTGATCTTCGTGCTCTTTCAGCGCAAGGTAATGTCGACGCTAGCCTATTCTGGCATCAAGTCGTAAGGGGGTGAACTATGAATACCAGAAAACGCAAAATTCGATATTTTTGTTATCTGCAATTGTTCAGGAAAGCCATTCTACTGCTGTTCATTGGCCTTTTGCCTGGAATTTGGCAGCAAGAAGCACATGCGGAAACGAACTATTTCAACTATTACATGAATCCGGAGAACATGGTTTTACCCGTTCCGGCTCCTTATGAACCGGACCATTACTTCAATATGGCTCAGGAACCGGATGGTGCTATGAAAAATCCACAGGATCTGTTCATTGACACTAAGGATCATCTTTATATTGCGGATACAGGTAATCAGCGGATTCTTGCGGTCGATCGCTCCGGAGTCTTACTGAACATTATAGGCCAGGGGAAGCTGAATCAGCCAAACGGCGTTTTTGTAGATGACAACGAACAAGTATATGTGGCAGATACGGGAAATAAGCGTATAGCTGTATTTGCCGGGAATGGGGATTTTTTGCGGGAGTATCCGGCGCCTGCCTCTCCACTGCTGGGTAAAGATTTTGTTTACCAGCCGATCCGGGTCATAGTGGATTCACGGAATTATTTGTACGTCGTGAATAAAGGAAACCAGCAAGGACTTGTCATGCTGGACTCGGAAGGACAATTTCGCGGATTTTTCGGTGCCAACCGGGTACAAACAACATTCACGGACATGCTTCTGCGGCTTGTTTACACCAAGGAGCAAAGACGGGGGAACGTAGTGAAGCTGCCCTACTCCTTCAATAATGTGGTGCTATCTGACGATGGCTTTGTATATACAACGACAACAGGACTCAGCAGCAAGCAGGTGCGTAAATTAAATGCCGTCGGTAGTGATGTAATGCCGGGAGGAGGAAGGGATTATGCTGACCCTTCGCTGACAGATAAGACAAAGAAACAAAATTTTATGGATGCAGCGATCGATCAGTCGGGTAATATGACTGTACTTGATAAGGAGTATGGGCGTATGTATCAATATGATGTGAGTGGACGGATGTTGTTTGCATTCGGGGATCGGGGTTTCGATTTCGGCAAAAGTGCTTCGCCCGCTTCGATTGATGTCGATTCGCAAGGCGTGCTGTATGTGCTTGATGAGACAAAGAATGGCATACAGACGTATATGCCAACACGATTCACCAAGCTTGTGCATGAGGCGAATCAATTGTACAACGAGGGACGATATGAGCAAGCCGTGAAGCCTTGGAGTGAAGTTCTCAAGCTGAACAGTTATTACGAGCCGGCACTTCAGGCTATAGGTCAGTCTCTGCAGCGTCAGGGCAGAAATGCCGAGGCGATGCATTATTTTCAACAGGCGCATGATAAAGCTGGTTACTCTGATGCTTATCACGAAAAACGCAGACTCTTAGTCCGTACTCATTTCGAACAAGCAGCTACGCCAGCTGTGGCCGGCATAGCAGTCCTGTACATCCTGCTTCGACTCATGCGGAGCAAAGGGATTTCCATCAAAAAATGGCTGGCCGCATCTCCATTAGGATGGTTCCGGCTGCCGATATGGGTGATGTTTCACCCTGTTCAAGGCTTCGAAGCGCTGCGTTACGAGAACAAAGGGCGGGTCCGTGATGCGTTTATACTTGTAATTCTCTACTTGGCGGTCAAAGTGATGAGCATAGCCTTCGTTGGCTTCCTGTATGAGGATCAGCAGATCGCCTTTGTAGATTGGACGAATGTGGTGCTCGTATCCATTGTACCTTGGCTGTTGTGGAGTATTTGCAACTACGGGTTGACAACGATCTCAGGAGGCGAAGGTCGATTCAGAGACGTACTGGTGGGAACTGCATACTGTTTGACACCCTGGATCATTTGTTCGCTCCCGCTGGCCTTGCTTTCACGTATATTGACCTTGCAGGAACAAAATTTTTATGAGTTATTTGAGCGGGCTATGAATGTCTGGGTATTGATCTTGTTATTTTTCAAGGTAAAAGAGACTCACGATTACAGTGTGGGCAAAACCTTATGGATCATGTTCAGTACTTTGGTCGGTTGTCTGGCGGTGTCTGGCTTGTTCCTGATTATTACCGGCATGTCGGCACACATTATCGAATTTGTCAGGCAGCTTGTTAAGGAGGTGATAGGCCTTGGCTTTCAGAAGTAATATCACGAGACTAGGAAGCAAATGGGCTGCCTTGTTGCTCTTTCTCCTTCTTTTTTCCTGGTTGATTTGGAGTGTGGTGCAGTCGGATGAACGATCTCTTCAATTCGCATCAACAGCCTCTTCCGATCAGGCACCCATGAAGCCCACAGGGGGAGAAATTCCGATTGAGGGAAAGCTGCAAACGGTCGCTGAAGATGAAACTTTGAAGTTGACGGTGGATCTCACCAACCAGTTGTTTATGATTACCGATAAGCGAAATGGCATGCAGTGGCGCAGCAGTCCACTTACATCCGGGCAGCAGGATATAAATCCATTAGGGGAACAAATCGCGGCCTCGCCGTTCGCCATCGCCTACAGCAAAAATGGCAAGGATGAAATATCCACAAGCTTGCTTACAGAGAAGGCTGAGTGGACAGCTTATCCCATTTCAAACGGAATTCAACTTCTATATAACATAAAAAGCATTGGGATTTCATTTATTGCCGAGTTCACCTTGATCGATGGAGCCTTTCATATCCGCATACCGGAGCAGGGGATCAAAGAAGAGGAGCAAAGCCTGTTAACGAACATTCAGGTGTTTCCCTTCATAGCTTCAGCCAGACAGGGAGATGCAGGCTACATGGTGATTCCAGATGGATCTGGAGCGATTACCTATTTTAACCGCAGCCATCCCAATTTTAATGAAACAGGTTACAGCAAATGGGTATACGGATCAGATCCGGCCTTTGAGCAGATGACGAAACCGCTGATTAGCCAGCGTATCACCCTGCCTGTATTTGGCTTGATTAAGGAAGAGGGAGGATTCATCGCCCGAATCGTACAGGGAGCTTCCGATGCTCAGGTTGTTGTAAGCCCGCCCGGTGTTCTTAATCTGAATTATTATCGTGGAGGTCTTAAATTCGTTTACAGAAAAAGCTATGCGATCCAGACGAAAAAAGATGCTATACCTGTCAAACGGATTGAAAAGAACAGGATCGCTGGCGACAGAGAAATCCGCTTTGATTTTGTAGCCAAGACGAATGCAAGCTATGCCGATCTGGCAGAAACGCTCCGCAAGCAGTACGAGTCGGAATGGGGCTTGTTCAAGCAGACGGCAAACGCACCACTTATACGTGTATTCACTGGAGCCGAAAGCCGCAGTGACACCTTGCTTCAGAAGATGAACGTCACTTCGACTTTCGCTGAAATGATTCAAATGGGTGAGGCTTTCAGGCAGCAGGGCATAGCCGACTTTGCATTCAGTGTTGCGGGGTGGTATCAGGACGGTTTGTATGGCAAGCTTCCCGGGAGCTTGTCAGCGGACAGCCGTTTTGGAGGGGATGATGGATTGAAGCAGCTGCTGACATGGGGTGAGCAACAGAGTGTACCGATTTCCCTGGAGCATGATGGTCTGGATATTTACCACAAGGAGAAGAACGGAGTTACCTTGCGCCAAGATGCGGTGCGACAACCGAATGGTGAGCTATATACGTATCATCCGATCAAACCTTCAGGTGATTATTACAGTGTGGAATGGCATTTGCTGAGTCCACGTGTGGAGGAGCAGAAATACCGTAAGGGATTGATGGATAAATGGGATGAGATCGGTCTTCAAGGCGTGGATCTGCGTTATGTTGGCGATACGTTGTTTAGCGATTACAATCCCGAGGAGCCACTTCGACGCCTGGATACAGCCAATTATTACAGGAGCTGGATCAAGGAGTCAGCGAGCAGGCTGGGACAGGCAAGCATATTTTACGGATATGATTATGCTGCCCAATTTGCCGATCGCATACTTGAGACTCCAATGGATACATCGAGCGACTATTTGCTTGATGAGGCGATTCCGTTGCTTCAAATGGTGTATCACGGCCTCCGTCCCTACTATTCGATTCCAGTGAATCGTGGCAGTGATCCGCAAAAGCAATTGCTGCGCTCGCTGGAATTCGGAGGCATTCCCAGCTATGAATTAACGTTCCGTTCCTCCATCGATTTGAGCTTTACTTATTACGACCGTCTGTTCAGCTCCCAATATGAAGACTGGATGCCGGAAATTCAGAAGGCTTATGAGATGTGGAAGGCCATATTGCAGCCCCTGCAGGAATTGCCGATGATAGAACATCAAAAAATAACAGAACACGTATTTCGTACGACTTATGCGGACGGTACGGTGGTCTGGGTGAATTATGGTGAACAGCCGTTTTCACCAGAGTCTGGAATCACCATAAAAGCGCTGGATTATGTGATGCGGAAAGGAGATGGTTGGTGATGGGGGCAATAAGGCAGGGCACGGATCAGGGTGGCAAGAAACGATTCATTACTTATGAAAGACGAAGGATGTTTGAAGGCATAGGATTCATTTCATTATGGCTCCTCGGGGTTCTCTGCTTTATGCTGTACCCGTTGGCCACTTCTCTGAAAATCAGCTTTACGAAATCTACTTTAGCCGATCTTTTTAATGGTGAATTTGTTGGATTCGCGAATTACAAGGCAGTCCTTGTGGATCCGGTCTATAGCCAAATTTTTGCCGAAACTTTGCTTCATGCAGGGATGGATATACCGATTATTGTGATGTTTTCACTTTTTGTCGCCGTGCTGCTCAATCATGCACTTCTCGGAAGAACTTATTTCCGGGCGCTCTTTTTCTCGCCAGTCATCTTGTCGGGAGTTGTGATGGGGTTTTTGCTTAATCAACAGGTCGGTGACATTACTATGTTTGACCAACTGGGGACCGGTGAACTGATGAGTCGGATAGGCCTGCTTATGTGGCGCAGCAGCGTGGAAATACTTATATTCCTTGGTGGGCTGCAGGGAATCCCGCGCTTGCAGTATGAGGCTGCGGAAGTAGACGGGGCTACCGCATGGGAATGTTTTTGGCTGATTACGCTGCCCTACTTGTCACCTGTCATTTTACTAAATGTTATTTATGCAACGATTGATTCCTTTATCGATCCTTTGAACGAATTAATGGTGAAGATTAAAGATATCGCTTTTTATGGTTTGAATTTCGGCAATGCCTCTGCGCTCGGCTGGATGTACTTTGTCGTTGTTTTACTCTTTGTAGCCATTGTCATCAGCTTGGGGAGGAGGTTTGTATACTATGGCGGAGACCGGACGTAACGGCGCGGTCAGGCGAGCTGGATTTCATAAGAATATGGCATTAAACCGTTATATGCGTCAAGGAAAACGGGTATTGCTCAAAGTCCTGATTTATGCAGCACTTTTTGAGCTTTCGTTCCTGTTTCTGCTTCCGTTGATTTATATTTTGTCCAATTCTGCGAAATCGATTGAAGATTATCTCGATGCAACGGTGATGCTGATCCCTAATGCCGTTCATTGGCTGAACTATCAGGAAGCGGTAAAGGTGCTACAGTATTGGCCATCACTGAAAAATACATTGGAAATCGTCATTCCTTCCAGTATTGGGCAGCTGCTATCTTGCGCTTTAACCGGATACGGCTTCGCACGCTATCATTTTCCGGGTAAAGGTATGTTGTATGTGATCCTGCTGATCGGTCTGATTGTGCCGCCACAAACGATCATCATTTCACTATACTCATTGTTCCATCAGTTAGGCTGGCTGAACAGCAATCTGCCTTTCACGGTTCCTGCCTTTTTCGCCCAAGGCCTTCGGGGGTCGCTCTTTATTCTAATTTTTTTACAGTTTTTCCGCACCTTGCCGCGTGAGATGGAAGAGGCTGCTCGGGTTGACGGTGCTGGTTCCTTTCGTGTTTTTTTCCAGATTATGCTTCCATTAGTGAAGCCCGCTATCGTTCTTGTTGGGGTTTTCTCATTTATTTGGCATTGGAATGACTCTTTTGAACCGTCCATTTATTTCAGCAGTATGGAGAGCACGACGATTGCTACCGTTTTGAATGCTTTGATCTATGCTAATAGCAATATAAACGGAATTATACCGTCCGATTATGTAAATGAGCCTATTCTTTTTGCCTGCTGCCTATTACTGGTGTTTCCTTTATTCGTTCTCTATATTTTTGCCCAGCGGTTTCTGACGGAAGGGGTGGAAAGAACCGGATTGGTTGAATAGACCAAGCGGGATAGCTGCGAAGCATGAGCTGTGAAGGAACAATATGCAGCAAGAGTAGAGCCTTAAAGGAGGTGGTTGTATAAAAAAAATCATTTAAAATCGGGTTTCTGAAAAGAAAGCATAAGTACTTTTTTTTGGAAAAGAAAATAAGAAATTTGGAGGGTTCAGATGAAAACCAGGTTTAGTCAATGGACAGTAGTTACCATGGTCGTGATGCTTATGCTGCTGACGGCGTGCTCCGGGGGAAGCGAGAAGCCAGCTGCAGAATCACCGAAAGTGACAGAGAATAAAGGTGCAGAGGCGACGGAAACACCGAAAGTAGAAGTTAAAAAAGATCCGGTTGAGCTCCGTTTTACGGTTATTAATGATGGCGAAGCGAAGAATGTTGAACCGATTGTTGAGGCATTCCACAAAAAGTATCCCTATGTTACGGTGAAGGTTGAGACTTTACCAGATTATAATGCTGCAGTAATTACGAAGGCTGCTTCTGGTGATCTGGGGGATGTGTTCCAAGTTCTTGACACGCAATTACAGAATTTTGTGGCAAATAAAATTTTGTATCCATTAGATGATTATTTAAGCGCTAATCAATTTAAGTTCGATGATATTTATCCAGCTATGCTGAGGTTATCACAAGTGGATGGGAAAACGTATATACTTCCCCGTGATTACAACCATATTGTCATTTATGTCAATACTACGCTGCTAAAGAATGAAGGCATTCCGATGCCGGGCAATGATTGGAAATGGGATGACTTTGTAAATATTCTGAAGCAAACGACCAAAAAAGATAGCTCTGGTCAATTTATTCAGGGAGGGCCCATCGTTGATCCGTTCTTCGAAGCTCAGTGGACCGGGATCGTTCGAGGTCACAACGGTTCTTTAGTGGACGAGGAGAACAAGAAGGTTACGCTCTCCGATCCCAAGGTCCTTCAGTCGCTGAAGGAATACTTCGACCTGTTCAAGGAGGGGTATATGTTTGACGCCTGGTCCAAGGAGCTGCCAAAGGTGGATTGGACAGAGGGGAAATCTGCTTTCATGATTGCAGTAAGGCCAGGCATCATGAGTATTGAGGAATGGGCGGCAACAGCAGGATTCGAGTGGGATGTGCTTCCCTTCCCGGAGCTGCCGGAACGGCGGGCGGTTGGTTCAGGAATGAGCGGTTATGGGGTATTTGCCAAATCCAAGCATACGGAGGAAGCCGCTGCCTTGGTCAGCTTCATTACAAGCGAGGAAGGGCAAAAGCAATTTGAAACGTCGGGCAACTCCATTCCGGTATTGAAATCGATGGCAAACAGCCAAGTTTGGAGAGACCTTCCTGTCCCGGGGAAAAATATGGATGCCTTCGTTATATATCCCGAAGCGGATGTGGTATCCGAATTAATAACGGAGCTGCCGCTTGAAGTGGCTAGTATTGTAAGAAGTAAGCTGCGTGAAGGGTTTAATAAGTATATAGACAATTCATCTTCGCTTGAGGATGCGATGAAAGCAGTTGACGAGCAGGCTAATGCGAAATGGAAAGAGCTAAGCAAATAACAGAAGGCACCCCTACTCCAAGAGGTTGATCACTTATACCAAGGAGGAATTTAATAATGCCAAATGATGAGAAAAGTTTGCTGAGTAGAAGAAAATTGTTGGTCTCTATGGGGATGGCAGGTACAGCGATGGTTGCTGGTGGGTTGCTTCAGTCCACAGCGTTTGCATCTCCTTCTGTGACAGAGGCGGTGTACGGGAACCAGGGGGAGGGGGAGGAGGAGAAGAAAAAGAAGAAGAATTTGAATGGCTGTGATTGCTGTGTACAGCTTGCAACGATAGCTGAACTGCGGGCAAAAACCAATGCGCAGCCAGATGATATTTATTATGTAACCAACCATGGACAGGAAGGGCATTTTTACTACGATTCCACAGATTCTACTTCACTGGATAATACGGGAACCGTTCTTGTTTCAGTCTCCGGGGCAAGATTCAAAAGGATTTATGAGGGCGAATTGAATATTCAATGGTTTGGAGCCAAAGGGGATGGTGTCACTGATGATACGCAAGCTGTCCAAGCTTGTTTTGATACCGCGAAGTATGGGACCATTTTCATTCCCGAAGGCACTTTTATCCTTACATCACCCATAATTGTGCCGGAAGGAACTTCTATACGCGGTAATGGATATGAATCCAAGCTTAGAGCGATAGCTTGCGATTGCCTGTCATTTGCCATATCGAACATTATTTCGCCTATCGTTGTAGAGAAATTCGCCATATTCGGTGATCAAGCGGATGATTATGCAGCCATTAAAGTAGCAGGCTCAGCAAATACAGCGCATAGAACTACCGGTATTACCTTCAGCAATATTTATATTTCTTTTTATGGTACAGGAATGAGCTTGAGAAGTTTATGGCATTCAAGGATATATGGATGTTACATCAATAATGTTTTTGCGGGGATAAATGTGCATGGACAATGTGTGAAAAATGTGATAGACAGCTGCCAGATTACAAGGGGAACGGGTACGATTACGGGTACCGGAGATTCAATGGCGATATCTGTGGATGCGGGCTTTGATTATGATCCTGGCGGAACGACTATACATAGGCCTGAGGATCTGATCATAACCAAAACGCTTACCTATGGTTTTGATATTGGTGTCAATTGGAGAAGTTGCTTATATGGCAGTATATCGGATTGTGACCTGGACGCCTGCTTGAAGTATGGTATTCAGTACGTTCAAGCGGATGGAGGTCTAACGATCAGGAACAATTACATCGCATTGCTTTTAGAGAATGCATTGGGAGCCATATCCGCTATTAATTTAAGTGTGCCTGGAAGTAGTGCCTTTTGCAGCATTGAGAACAACAATATAACACATTACAGCGTTGAGGCGAACTCAGAATGTATCGGAATTCGTCTTGGATGGAATCAGGATAATACGATTATCCAAGGTAACCGTATTACCGGGATGAAGAAATATGATATTTTCGTGGAAGCCTGTGAAAATGTGAATATATCCAGCAACACCTTGCTCTCAGATGTAACCACTTCTATATATGTAAGCATCATGACTGGTGTTGTCTACATGAATGAAAACCGAATGAGCGGCAGCATGTTTTGTCATCCTGCCAACGAGAAAGTGGTTGTGAACAGCGTCTATGTCAGAAATTTACTGCCGACTACGGCCAGCACATGGAAAAAGGGGGATACCGTTTACAATTCGGATCTTACCTTGATTAGCGGTCTATATTATGTACTCAGTTGGTTGCGATTGACGGATGGTACGGGTGACGTGCTAGGTACGGATTGGGTTGAAAATCGTATTAACATCTAGTAAATATTAGTTAATATCAATTTGAACGATTTGAAGGAGTTGAAAGATTTGCTCAAACATGCAGGAAGTGTTGTATTGGATTTGCGTACAGGTCCGAACAACGCGCGCAACAGCGAGGGAGCATTCCTCGACATGAAGGATGGCAGACTGATGTTCGCCTACAGCCGATATACCGGGAATTCAACCGATGATCACGCAGAGGCGTGCGTTGCTGCCCGCTATTCCGCGGATAAAGGCAATACTTGGTCGGAGGATGTGATCTTAGCCAGATCGGAAGATCATGGCACTCTACAAAACATTATGAGTGTTTCACTCCTTCGGATGCTGGATGGCGACATTGGACTGTTCTATGTGCTTCGTTATGGCTTTCACGACACACGTCTTCATCTCAGGAGGTCAACTGACGAAGGAGAGACATGGAGCGACCCAGTGTGCTGTGTGCCCGGGCAAGGCTATTATGTAACAAACAATGACCGCGTCGTACGTCTGTCTTCTGGAAGGCTCGTTGTCCCAGCCTCATTTCACAGGATGAAAGGGGATATTTCGGATCCGAGTGCATTTATGTCATTTTTCGATTTCAGGGCTATCGTTTACTTTTTCTTGTCAGATGATGATGGGTTGACCTGGCGGGAAGCAAAGAATTTTTCTACCCTGGAATCGGCGAATTGCTGGAGCGGCCTGCAGGAGCCGGGTATCATCGAACTGAACAATGGGGTGTTGTGGAGCTGGGCCCGCACCGATTTGGGCCGTCAATACGAAATGTTTTCAATGGACGGAGGGGAAACCTGGGGAGCGCCGCAGCCTTCCCGATTTACATCGCCATGTTCGCCATTGTCCATGAAACGCATGCCTCACTATGGTCATTTACTGGCGATTTGGAATCCAGTGCCGGACTATGAAACCAGGCAAACCAAGGAACAGTTCAGGCTGGGAAGCACATACGGCTTGATGGCCGGTGGACGCGCGCCTTTGATCGGAGCGATTAGCAAGGACGACGGAAAGACGTGGGGAGACCATTTCCTGGTGGAGACGGAGGAGGCTGGCGATTGTAGTTATCCGGCGATCTTTTTTACCGATGAAGCTGTGCTGCTAGGCTATTGGGTTAATGCCGGTGCCAGGGTACGGAAAATAAATATCTCAGAGATAATCAAAGAATAAATCGTTAAGGGGACGGCGGTTGAGAAAAATCTCGACCGTCTGCCGAAATCAATGGAAAAGAGGTAGACGATATATGCAACCAATTCAATACAACTCATCATTTATTACAGGCAAGTGGTCGGAAAACTCGGTACGTTTTTGGGTGGAATCCCGCACTCGCTTTATCGATGAGCAATCTGGACGTTCGGAAGATTATTACCAATGCGGTTCCTGTAAAAGTGAAGATACATTTGCCGAGAACAACTTGTTTTATGAGGACAACTATGATTTTACACCTGTATTCGGGCCGGAGTACGGCATCGTATTCAGACGGCATGCCTATCTAACTGGAACTTACAAGCTTTGTCCGGAAGCTGTGAATATGTGGGGAGGGCAAACGTATAGACTGAAGGAGCCTGCTGTTTGCCGATTGTTGAACACAAACGAAGAGATTCGCAACGCGACAAATGAAGGATGGATGCTGGTTGCACAAACGGAAATTAGCAATCCGGACTTAGGACTAAAGGCTATTATCGAATATCCGGTAAAGACGATGAACATTCATAATGAGAAAAATTTATATCAAGTCGATACGGGCCCTGTTTGTTTGCCGGATCTTACGAGAAATTACGATCGCGCCGCGGATTCGATCCGTCTGGCTTATGTCGCTTTCAATGCTCCTCATTTTGCCGATTTTGTCGTGGAGCAGCCGACGCCGATTGTCGCGGACGGTAATGAAATATGTAAAGTCAATCATTATTCCGGCCCCATCAGTTTGACAGCGAGCAACAGGCTGTTTGCGATTGAATAGGAGCAAGCAGGTACAGGTTCAAAGAGGAACGGCGGCTCAGGGAAAACCTTGGCCGCCTGTCTCTTTGAATGCTAAAGGAGGTATTGTATGAAAGCAAAGGCTGTTGTATTTACGGATAAGCTTCAAGTGAGCTTTCAAGATATTGAGATTCCCGAGCTCGGTAGTGATCAAGTGTTGATAGAAGTGGAATATTCTTGGATCAGCATTGGAACGGAATCTTCCTTCCTGCGAAAGGAACGAATTTCAGGAGAGGTTATGTACAAAGAAGGAGATCCATCGCCTTTTCCACATGTGCCTGGATACCAAAAGGTAGGTGTGATTCAAGCGGTTGGGGCAGATGTACACGGACTTGCTGTGGGCGAACGGGTATTCACCTCATTGAGTATGGTGATGGGCATGGTATTTCCTTATGCCGGTCATGTCAGTCTAGCTGTTACGCATGCGAGTCAGGTATGGAAGCTGCCCGAGGGATGCGATCCGATCACGTACTCCGGGCTTGTATTGACACAAGTCGGCTATAACTGTGGATTTCGGGCCCCCATACAGCCGGGTGACTTCGCTGTGGTGATCGGCGATGGTCTGGTTGGCCAGTGGACTGCGCAAACTTTGCTGCATCGCGGCGCCCGGGTTGCTGTGCTTGGCCGCCATGATGAGCGCCTTGGCTATTTGCCTAAAACGATTCACGGCATCAACACGCAGAAGAAATCAGCTTCTGATGCGTTGTCAGCATATAACGGAATTAAAATCGTCGTGGATACTGTAGGGGATATGGCTACCTTCCGTAAGATACAGCCCATGATGAAGTACAACAGCCATTTCATCTCCGCAGGATTCCTGGGGGAAACTGGGGTGCTTAACATTCAGTCGCTCCGTGAGCAGGAGATAACTCTTCATTGTCCGTCTGGATGGGATAAAGCGCGGATGGATGCGACCTTGGAAGGAATTGAAGAAGGATGGCTGAAGACGGAGCCTCTTATTACACACCGATTTCCTGCAGAGCAAGCGGATGAGGCTTGGAAACTTATTCTTGATAAGAAAAAAATGTGCTTAGGGGTTGTATTGGTATGGAAGGGGAGTAGATTGGTATGAAACAAAACGGCAATAAGCGACCTTCCCAGGGTCCATTGTATACCGGGCCATGGGACCTGGAAGCGCTGCAGCAAAGCCCTGCTATAGAATGGGGTGCAGAGGTTGATTATCCAGGTTATACATTGAAGCAGCTTTACTACACAGGTGAGTGCTATCGCGGACAGCCGACGCGAGTTTTTGCTTACTATGCGGTTCCGAAGGGGATAGCTGGCAAAGCCCCAGCAATCGTTCTCCTTCATGGCGGCGGGGGAAGAGCATTCGCTGATTGGGCCGGACAATGGGCAGAGCGGGGATATGTTGCGATTGCGATGGATCTGTATGGCAATGGCCCTGATGGCGAGAGGATGGCTGATGGCGGGCCGGCCCAGGGTGTCTTCGAGATCTTCAAGGTACCCTTAACGGATATGTGGGAATATCATGCTGTCTCCAATGTGATTCTCGCCGTGACCGTCATAGCGGCACAGCCTGAGGTGGATGAGACGACAATCGGAATGATGGGCATCTCCTGGGGCGGTTATGTGGCTGATATTGCTACCAGCTTTGATCAGAGGTTGGCTTATGTCATGTCAGTTTATTCGGCAGGCAGCTTCGCCACAGGTTCCTGCTGGATGGCGGAGCTGGAGAAGCTGGGGGCAAGTGGGCTTCAGGCATGGGAGGAGCAATTCGAAATCATGTCTTACATGGGCCAATCGACCATTCCGACTTTCCGTGCCACAGGTACGAAAGACAATTGTTTTTATTTGCATAATTGGCAGCAAACCTATGAGGCAGCAAAGGGCGAGCGGACACTAAGGCTCGCTAATGGCTGGCAGCACGGTTATACTGTGCCTTGGGAAGCGCAGGAATTCTTCACATATGCCGACTCTCGGGCAAGAGGGGGGACGCCCTTGGCGGCCATCACAGCCCTAAGGATAGCAGATAATGAGGCAGGGGCAAGCTATAGCAGCTCCAGTCAAATCAAGCGAGTAAATTTTGTCTATTCATCTGATACAGCTTCTTGGCCGGACCGACTATGGCATGAGCAAGAGGCGAAGCATGATGCGAATCGCCGGGCATTCTCAAGTCACTTGCCTCCGGGGGTGACGGCATATTTCTTTACCCTGGAAGATGACAGAGGCAATGTCGTCAGTTCGGACCTCGTTATTCTGTAGCGGTCCAATAAACGAAGGAAAGCATCTACCGTGCAGCAAGAACGTAAGGACAAGGCAACGAAATTGGAGGGTGGGAAGGATATGGACAAGAATCACAATCAGGCGACATGGATTTGGTATCCAGACGATTATGAGATCTGGCTGCACCAGAAAGTATCTGTTTTGAGGCAGTTCAGGGGCTACATCTGTCCTCCGTCATGGCGGCTGGATTCGGCTTATACCAGTGTTAAATTTCGCAAAACCTTTGATTTCGCACAACCCGAGCTGTTGACCTTATCGGTTCAAGGCACGTACGTCCTGCATATGGACGGTAGCATGACACCGGTTCCCTACGAAAGGAGACCGGTCACTTCCTTGCTGATTCCTGCAGGCAAGCATGAACTGACAGTAACGGTATATAATGATCAGACGATACCGGCTGTTTATGCGACAGGCGGCGCGAATTCCTGCACTGACAACACTTGGGAAGTGAGCGCTTATAACGGCAAATGGGTGAGAGCGGCATCATGGAATTTCCATGATATTTGCTGTCCGCCCTCCGGATTTCCTTTTTCTTACGAGACTGTGAGGCCGACATCCATTTCCACAGTGAATGGTGCAATAATCGTTGATTTCGGCCGTGAAACATTCGGATACATAAAGTTTCTTGGAGCTGCCGGGAAAGGAACTATCCGGCTATATTACGGTGAATCCCTGCAAGAAGCAATGGCTGGAGAATTAGCTGAAACATTTGATGAGTTGGCTATTGAAAGCGATACGCCTCTGGATTATACGACCTCCGTAACCAGAGCATTTCGTTATATTCAGCTTAGGGCGGATGAAGGCATTTCGTGGAGGGAGCTGATTCATGAATATGAATATGTTCCCTTGGAGAAGCACGGATCCTTTAGCTGCTCGGATGAGCGAATCAACCAGATATGGGATGTATCTGCCCATACGCTGCACATGAATATGCGGGAATTTATTTTTGATGGCATGAAACGGGATCGTTGGGTGTGGAGCGGGGACGCGAATCTGGGCTTTTTAATTAATAATTATGTGTTTTTCGAACAAGACGTAACGAAGCGAACTTTGGTCGCCCTGCGCGGAAAAGAACCCGTCGAAATTCATATGAATACAATTATGGACTATACCTTCTATTGGTTTATCAGCTTATCCGAATATTACCTCTACACAGGTGACATCGCATTCATAGAAGCGAATTACGCGAAGATGTTGTCGCTGATGAATTTTTGTTTGAAACGCTGTAATGACGATGGCATGATGGAAGGCTACCCTGACGATTGGGTATTTGTTGATTGGGCACCTATGGAGCGGCGCGGCGAGCTTTGTTTTGAGCAGCTTCTATTCTGCAGGAGTATGGAGACTATGGCGGGCTTTGCCAAGGAGCTGGGAGATAAGGAAGATGAAGAGCGGTTTGTGAAGCTTGCGGAGAAGCTCCGGCAAACGATATTCAGTCTGTTCTGGGATGAAGAGCAGGGCGGTTTGATTCATGGCAGGCTTGATGGTGAGCTCAATCAGCAGATGCTGAAGTATCCGAGTATGTTTGCCATGCGCTTCGGGTACCTGGATTTGGCGCAGCAGGAGATGGTCAGGCAGCATGTTCTGTTAAATGAAGGGATTCAGAAAATCAGTACGCCGTTTATGCGTTTTTTCGAGTTGGAGGCGCTGTGCCAAATTGGTGAGCAGGAGCGGGTGCTTCAGGAAATCCGTGATTACTGGGGAGGCATGCTTGATCTCGGGGCAACGACGTTCTGGGAAGAATACGATCCTTCTTTGCCGGACGAGCTTCAATATGACATGTACGGCGATAAATTCCGCAAAAGCTTGTGTCATGCCTGGGGAGCAGCACCGATTTACCTGACCGGCAAATACGTCTTGGGTGTGAAACCGCTGAAACCAGGTTACAAGCATTATCAGGTAGAGCCTCACCTCTGCGGCTTGGATTGGATCAAGGGAGCGGTTCCAACGCCGGATGGCGAAATTGTCGTATACATGGATAAATCACGGATAAATGTGACGACGAGCAGCTCTGGTACTGGAGTTCTTTCATTCACAAGTGAATGGCCGCCTGAAGCTAACGAAGGGGAATTAAAGAGAGTCAGTGAATTTGGATATGAATTGATCCTGTCGCGGCTGAACTTCCAGTATGAAATTATTTTTCGTCCCCTAATACAGCAATCCATAAGAAACTCCACCACTTCAGAAATGCTATAATAGGGACGAGTATAAAATAATTGGATGGATGGAAGGATGATGGAGGATGGCAACAATTAAACCTTTTCTATTTTCGGAGGATTCCAGAGCTCAAGCGCAGTTCTACGTTGAAGCGCTCGGGGGGGAGATCAACTCCGTCATGACGCATGCACAGGCTCCGGAGCCGAATGATGCGTTCAAAGACAAAGTCATGCACTTGTGTCTGACGGCTGCAGGAATTACCCTCTTCATGGCTGATGCCTTGGATACCCTTACGCGTGGGAACGGTATCAGCCTGAATCTGGAGTTTGAGTCTGGGGACGAGGGCCGGAAAGCGTTCGATAACCTTGCCGCAGGAGGCAAAGTGTTGCATCCGCTTGAACCCGTATTCTGGGGCGGCATGTATGGGCAGCTGGAAGATAAATTTGGCGTCTCATGGATGATCAGCTGCTAGGCTAAAGCTGTTAAACTGAAGAATACTAGTCCTGACTGGAGCCAGAGCCAGAACTTCCAATAAGAATATACAATCGAAGAATAGGGCGGATGATGCTGCCTTATTCTTTTTTGTTCTTAAGTTACTGATCCCCATGATCCCGTTCCCTCAGGATAGCAATAAACTTCTGCCAGCAGTCTGTTTGGGCGTGACACGTTCGGCACTTTGCAGCTGAGAGGGAACTGGGTAAGATAAGTGTTAGTAGCAGCCTGGGAGCAGCTTAACCTCCGCCGAAATGAGCGTGTGCTCCACTTAACGATGATTTTCATCGTTAAAGCAAGTGTTCCTGGTCAAGCCGTCACGTTAGCGATGATTTTCATCGTTAAAATTGGACAGATGGCCTCTCAGGGTGGTTAAAAGGGACGATGTTTTTCATCGTTAAAGCAAGGATATGGAGCGGACCTGATGCTTTTAACGATGAACATCATTAAAAGCATCAGGTCCTTCTCAGCTGCGCGCGTTCTTCATCCGCAGCGCCTGTACCCGTTAGGAATTCTCCTCTAACCAAGAGAAAATCCCTTGCTGGCAGTCTGTTTGAGCATGGTGTTCGTGCGATTGTAGTTTGTGATTTGTATAAGTGCAGCGGCAATGCGGTGAAGTGATAAATTCATAAAATCATGACATCTGTAAAGAAGTCCAAATGTTCATTATAGTCACTATCCCTTTGCCTCAGGAACCAGACGTCTGCTAGCTGCCCGTTTGAGAATGGCTTGTTCTGCACTTTGCAGTCGAGAGAGTGAAGGGGTGTTGGTGGAAAAGTGGTTGGAGCCCCCACATCCCTTCACTCCGTAACGCACCTCAAGTCACGAACGTGCACCTCAAAGGACGCCGCAGGGCCGTCATTCCAAGTGAGAAAAAACTTTTTTTCATGTGAAAAAAAGTTCTGATGAATTAATACGACACACTATATAGGTTTTGTGTTATTATTATACAAGTGCGGTATTTTCGGAAAAGTTTGTCGAATGACTCTGATTACGAGGGCAATGAAAAGTAAATTAGACATGGTCAACAAGCTAATTGACAGGCAGTTATTTCCGGATGAATGCGCTATTTTAAAATTTAAGCAAATTCGCCTAGTTAGTAAATAAAGGCAGAGGAGTTCCTATGAGAGAGATCAGAGCGTTTAAAAAAATACTGGTAGCCAACCGTGGTGAGATTGCGATCAGGGTTTTTCGGGCTTGTACGGAATTGAACATTCAAACAGTGGCTATTTATTCGGAGCAGGACAACTTGTCACTGCATCGCTTTAAAGCGGACGAAGCCTATTTGATTGGCAAAGGAAAAGGCCCAATTGAAGCTTATTTGGGAATTGAAGAGATATTGGAAGTAGCCAAGCGTTATGATGTGGATGCGATTCATCCCGGATATGGCTTCCTGGCGGAGAACGAGGAATTTGCCAAACGCTGCGAGGAAGAGGGCGTCGTCTTTATCGGGCCTAAATCGGAGCATATCCGTATGTTCGGGGATAAGGTAATTGCCCGTCAAATGGCGATTGAGGCTGAAATTCCGATCATACCGGGAACACCGGAACCAATCAAATCGCTTGAGGAAGCGATGCTGTTCACGAAGGAATACGGATACCCGGTTATTATCAAAGCCGCTTCAGGTGGTGGCGGGCGCGGGATGAGAATTGTTAAACAAGCGGATGAGCTGCAGCCTAGCTTGGAAAGAGCTCGTTCAGAGGCGAAATCTGCGTTTGGCAACGAAGCGGTCTACTTGGAGAGATTTCTGGAAAATCCGAAGCATATCGAGGTTCAGGTACTTGCGGATAGCTACGGCCATGCCGTTCATTTATTTGAACGCGACTGTTCGATCCAACGCCGTTACCAGAAAGTAGTTGAAGTCGCTCCAAGTCTTACCTTATCTGAGGAGCAGCGGAATGAAATTTGTAATGCTGCGTTAAAGCTTGCAACCAAGACTGGTTATATTAATGCGGGAACCGTAGAGTTTCTCGTTACGAAAGATGGAAGCTTCTACTTCATCGAAGTAAATCCGCGTATTCAAGTGGAGCATACAATCACTGAGCTGATTACCAATATCGATATTGTACAATCGCAGATTTTAATTGCCCAAGGTTACGCATTGTCTGATACGGAAGTTGGCATTCCTTCCCAAGAGTCGGTTAAAATTAATGGCTTTGCGATTCAAAGCCGGGTAACGACTGAAGATCCGGAGCGCGGATTCGTGCCCGATACAGGACGGATTGTCGCTTACCGCTCTGGCGGAGGATTCGGCGTTCGTCTCGACACAGGCAACACAGGGGTTGGAGCTAACATCACCCCTTATTACGATTCGCTGCTCGTGAAGCTATCCACACATGCAGGCAATTTCGAGCAAGCTTCGAGAAAAATGCTGCGTGCACTCCGTGAATTTCGGATCCGCGGCGTAAAAACGAACATACCTTTTCTGGAAAATGTGGTGCAGCATCCCGACTTTTTAACTGGGGCCTATGATACCTCGTTTATTGATACGAAACCAGAGCTGTTCGATTTTGTACAAAAGCAGGATCGTGGAACGAAAATCTTAAAATATATTGGACTCACTATGGTCAACGGCCACCCGGGCATTCCCAAGCTGGATAAGAAGCCTGTTTTTGATGATGTGCGGATTCCCAAAATTTCTGTCAAACAGCCATACGTCCCAGGGACGAGACAGATTTTGCAGGAAAAGGGCGTTGCCGGCTTACAACAGTGGATCCAGGATCAAAAACGCGTTCTCGTGACAGATACCACCTTCCGTGATGCCCATCAATCACTGCTGGCTACACGTGTGCGTACTTACGATCTGCTGCAGATCGCCGAGGAAACCGGAAAAATGGGACATGATTTGTTCTCTCTGGAAATGTGGGGAGGAGCAACCTTTGATACGTCCATGCGTTTTTCAAACGAAGACCCGTGGGAGAGATTGATCAAGCTGCGCCAAAAGATTCCGAACATTCTTTTTCAAATGCTGTTTCGTGGTGCGAATGCGGTTGGTTATGCGACCTATCCGGACAATGTGATCAAGAAATTCATCCATACCGCCGCGGATACGGGAATCGATGTTTTCCGTATTTTCGACAGCTTGAACAGTATCGACAATATGCGGTTAGCTATTGAAACGGTATGCGAAACCGGGAAAGTCGCCGAAGCGGCCATTTGCTACACCGGAGACATTCTTGATCCGAATCGTTCGAAATACAACCTGAAATATTATATTGAAATGGCCAAGGAATTGGAAAAAGCAGGCGCTCATATTTTGGCGATCAAAGATATGGCTTCACTGCTGAAGCCGTATGCCGGCTACCAATTGATTAAGGCGCTTAAAGAAGAAGTAGGCATTCCGATTCATCTCCATACGCATGATACGAGCGGAAACGGAGCGGCTCTGCTGCTCAAAGCTGTTGAAGCGGGTGTCGATATTGTGGACACGGCGATCGGTTCGATGTCTGGCCTGACGTCTCAGCCTAGCTTGAACTCGCTTATTTACTCCGTGGAGCATGAAGAGCGCGCTACCGGGTTGAATGACCGTGACTTCCAGAAATTATCCGATTACTGGGAAGATGTGCGTCAATATTACTTCCCGTTTGAGTCGGGTATGAAAGCAAGCAGCGCGGAAATTTACCGTCATGAAATGCCAGGCGGGCAGTACAGCAACTTGCAGCAGCAGGCTAAGTCTGTAGGACTCGGCAACCGTTGGGAAGAGGTCAAGGAGGCTTACAGCACTGTCAATCAAATGTTCGGAGACATTGTCAAAGTAACGCCTTCTTCTAAGGTAGTTGGAGACATGGCCTTGTTCATGGTGCAGAATAATTTGACGGAAAAGGATGTATTCAATCTGGGGGATACGCTTGATTTCCCGGAATCGGTCATCCAGATGTTCCAAGGTTACTTAGGACAACCGCAAGGTGGCTTCCCAGAGGATCTGCGGAAAATCATCGTCAAAAAACGCGAATATTTCACGCGCCGTCCGGGCGAGCTGCTTCCGCATATCGATTTGGAAGAATTGCGCGGTAAATTGGAAAAAGATTTAAGTCGTGAAATTACCGATTTCGATATCTTGTCCTATATTATGTACCCTAAGGTATATGAGGATATGATGAAGAAAGTAGAGGAATTCGGCGATCTTTCCGTGCTGGATACACCGACCTTCTTCTACGGTCTGGCTGTTGGAGAAGAAGCGGCGGTTAGCATCGAGCAAGGGAAAACGCTGATTATCAAGCTGGTTATGATCGGGGACATTCAGCCTGACGGACAGCGTACGATCTACTTTGAGATGAACGGTCTGCCGCGGGAAATTATGGTCAGAGATTCATCAGCCAAAGTAACTGTCCAACGCAAAGCGAAGGCTAACCCGCATGAAAAGGGACATATCGGCGCCAATATGCCGGGTACTGTACTGAAGATCATGGTTAAACAAGGGGATGAAGTCCAAAAAGGGGATGCACTCCTCGTCAACGAAGCCATGAAGATGGAAATGGTTATTCAGTCTCCATTTGCCGGAACTGTCACTGAGGTTGTCGTCAAGGCGGATGAATCCGTTGATTCTGGCGATTTGCTGCTCGTGTTGGAACCTAAAAACGAAGGCTTCTAAAAAATAAAGTCATTCGAACCCAGAAATCGTAGTGTTAGTTGCGATTTCTGGGTTCTTTGCACATTTAACGATGATTTTCATCGTTAAAGGAAGGGGTTCCAGGCCAATCCGTACGTTAATGATGTTTTTAAATCGTTAAAAGAGGACAGATGGCCTCACTAGGTGGAAAAAAGGAATTTTAACGATGTTTTTCATTGTTAAAGAAGGATGTGGAGAGGACCAGGTGCTTTTAACGATGAAAAACATCGTTAAAGTAGCAAATCCTTCTCGGCTGCGCATGCTCTTCATCCCCAGCGCCTTTGCCCGCTAGGAAGTCTCTTCCAACCAAGAGAAAAACTCTTGCTGACTATCCGTTTGAGCTTGGTGTTCAGCTTGGTGTTCGTACGATTGCAGCTGAGAAGAGGGAATGGCTGTGGGAGGAAGAGCGTTAGCGTCTGCCTTTAAAGATTTGTTCCTACCCCCTCATCTACACCATTCAATGGAACAAATCTTTAACAGCGGCTGGAGCCCACAGCGATTCTCTCCCTCCATGCACCAACGTCACGAGCACGCACATCAAAGGACGCCGCAAGGCGTTTTGGTTGTCAAAAGAAAAAGTCAGATCAATGAATATGACCTGACTCGTACGGCGGCTTGTAATTGGCGGATTTAATTAGTATGGTTTCAAACCAAGACTAGAGCCAGTAGATCATTTCCTCTTGTCAATGTAGGTTAACAGTGTGAGTATAAATAACCCAAATGCAAACATGATTGTAAGAGATTGAAATATATCCATGTTCACAGCTCCACCTTTCCAGTGAGGTGCCCGCCTACGTACAAGTCGTCTCATGTAAATGATAATATAATATGTAATAAAATGGAAGTGTCAATAGAACTACTTTCACCGCATATTTTCTTGCATAATTCGATAAAAAGGATATAAAACGTATGTAAAACGTGCATAAAACATATGTGAAACATATGTAAAACAAACGGAGGAGATTATGATGCTTATTGACTTTGAAAATACCGCAATTACGGATATTCCTTGGCAAAGGCTGACGACGCCTTATGGAAGAGGGAGCGACCTGCCTCGGCTTATGGCTGATCGACAATATGACGAAATAGCGCAGTTGGTTGAGCATCAAAGTACGCTTTGGCAGGTAACGCCGTGGGTGTTGTCTTTTTTGCTGCGGGAACTGAAGAAGAAACAACCACAAGAAGTAGCTCTTTTCGAGTTGAAGCTGTATAGCGCAGTTGCGGATTCATTCATCGGAAATAAGCTGGGATCTGCTCCGCATGTAGAACGGCCTGCGCTTTTGTTGGACGAAAGCTATTTATGGCCGGAAAATGACGATGAGGACGAGCTGTTGTGGGAGGAGCAAGAGCCGCCGGGCTACGCGGAGCTGCCTTTTTCCAGTTATTATTATTACAGTGACTTGTTATTAAAAGAAGCGATCCCTGACTTCAAAAGACTGCAAGCTGGCAATACTAAGTTTTCTGCGGAGGTAGCGGAGTTGTTGGCAAAGCTGGAGCCAGATGGCTCTGAATGAGTGCTTGAGCATTTGGAATCAAGATTCATTACCAGGCCAGTTGGTTTCACAATTTCGTTCATGGTATGATGGGATTAACTGACAGCTCAGGCTGGATAAAGCGAGTATGATAATTGGGAGGGAAAATATGAATTTTGTAGTGGGAGCATCTGAAGCAACTGAAGGGTCACAAGTGAAAGTGATTGTGATTTTTAAGGATCGTATGGAACTAAGTATACTGGATGGTATTGATTCCAAAGAAAGTATGGGTGAAAAAGGGGTCATTACTTGGCAGTATGGCCGCCGCGGTGAACCACATTTGCTGCTTGTAGGACTTGGCGATGAAGCTAAATTGACGACGGAGATCATTAGAGCAGCTGCAGGCTCAGCCGGAAGAGCTGTAGAGCAGCAAAAGCTGGAAAGCGCTGAGGTTGTCTTGGAAATATTGAAATATGGTGAAGCTTTAAGCGAAGCCACAGCCCTTACGGCTTGGGTGGAAGGCTGGCTGCTCGGTACATACGCGTTCGACAAATACAAAACAAAAAAGGCACCTCGACATGTTCAAACGGTTCATCTGCAAAGCGCTGAAGGCGTGGATGTGGACAAGGCTGTAAGACTAGGGGAGATTCGTGCCGAAGGCACTATATTAGCACGTGATCTGGGCAATGAACCACCCAATCAATTACGTCCAGATACACTGGTACAGCGTGCTGTGGAGCACTTTGCCAAGGAGAATAAGAATGTGAAGGTCCAGGTGTATCAGGGTGAACAATTGGCCGAGAAGCAGATGAACGGTATTATTGCTGTCGGCAAAGGAAGTGTGCATCCGCCTGCCTTGCTGGAGCTTAGCTACTGCAGCGATCCGTCCAAACCATTAATTGCGCTGGTTGGCAAAGGCATCACTTTCGACACAGGTGGAATCAGCTTGAAATCGGGCCGTGATTTGAGCGATATGAGAATTGATATGGGAGGTGCCGCGGCAGTTCTAGGGGCACTGCATATTATTGTGGCTAGCGGGATAGCTGTCAATGTCGTCGCGATTGTGGCAACAGCTGAGAACATGCCGGATGGAGCGTCCATGCTGCCAGGTGAAGTGATTCAATATGCAAATCAGATCACCGTACAGGTGAAAAATACCGATGCGGAAGGCAGACTCGTGCTCGCTGATGCACTTATTCATGCGGCCAACCTGGGTGCAGCGCGAATCGTAGATATTGCCACGCTAACTGGAGCATGTGCGGTTTCTCTTGGGGAACGGATGGCCGGAGTCTGGGGCGATGATTCGATGACGGCAAAGCTGCAAAGCATTGGGCGTAGTAACGGAGATAAGGCATGGCCGATGCCGCTTGAAGACGAATATGAAGATATGCTAGAAAGCCATTACGCCGATCTGTCCAACATCAGCATGGGGCCATATGGGGGCGCTATTACGGCAGCACTGTTCCTTCGCAGATTCGTTGATTCTTCGATTCCATGGGCACATGTCGATATGGCTGGTCCAATGGAAGCCGATGCGACCAAGGGCTATATCGCTGCTGGAGCTACTGGCTATGGAGCCAGGCTATTGGCTGATTTCACGGCTGAATACTCGGGCTGACTAAGAGCAGACTAAGAGCAACGGGCAGATCAAGACAGATCCAGGTAGATCTGCCTTGGATCTGCTCCGTTCCGTGTTAATAAAAATTCATAATTCCAATTAACATTATAGGAAAAGTATGTTATTATATTTTTAGTTCATAACGATTATAAATCATCCAAGGAAAGAAGTGTACAAATATGCCACCAGAAGTGTTTAAAGCAACCGCTCATTTGCAAGAAGGAGTTGTAGTTAAGGCTAGATCCAGAAATTTCGAAATTACGATTGATGAGCCCAAAAATTTAGGTGGAACGGATACAGGGATGAATCCTGTAGAAGTTGTTCTTGCAGCACTAGGAGCTTGCCAATCCATTGTTGCCCGAGTATATGCCAAAAAGTTCAATGTTCGTCTTGATGATTTTTGGGTGGAAGTCGAAGGAGATCTGGATACAGACGGTTTCTTTAACAAGTCCGACGTACGCCGCGGCTACTCCGAGATCAGGTATACGTTTCACATCAAAACAGACGCATCCAGAGAACAAGTTGAAGAGTTCATCGAATTCCTGGAGCGCACCTGCCCGGTTGGAGATACAATTGCTAATGAAGTCAATCTTAAATTAAACGGCATCATTATTGAGCCCATAGAAGTCTAATTCTTTTAATAAGACTTATACTTTATAGCATCAATACAAAAGAATCAATGCAAAAGCATCGAAACAAATACTTGTAAACATGTACAACCATCCTTTTTCAGGGTGGTTGTATTTGCATTTTTGCTTGGGTTGCAGATTGTAACAAGATTGCAAATGTTCACTAATTCGGCATGCACCGCTCAGAACAATGACCGTTGTGAGCAGCATCGCATTCTTCACAAGAAATATGCTGGAGGTCACAATCGTTATTTGCACAATTAATGAACCGCTCTGAAGGATTTCCACAATGGGAGCATTTCCCGACAACAATGTCTTCATCTGTATGATTAATAGGTACGATTATCCGTTCATCAAAGACGTAGCATTTGCCGTCAAAAAGCTTTCCCTGTACGTCCGCATCTTTTCCGTAAGAGACGATACCGCCATCCAGCTGGTAAACTTCCTGAAATCCTTCCTTCAGCAAGTAGCCGCTCAATTTTTCACAACGGATTCCTCCCGTACAATAGGTCAGAATGGGCTTGTCCTTGAATTCGTTCATATTTTCTTGTATCCATTGCGGAAATTCTCGGAAGCTATCGACATCTGGTCGAATCGAATTGCGAAAATGGCCAATGTCGTATTCATATCCGGTTCGCCCGTCCAGCACGATCACATCGTCACGTTGAAGCTGTTCGTAGAATTGTTTGGGAGCAAGCCTTTCACCACTGATGACATTAGGATCAAGCTCCTCATCAACCCGAAAAGTAACCAGTTCTTTTTTGTAACGGACAAACATTTTTTTGAACGTATGCCTGTCGGAATCATCTACTTTAAATACGATATCGGAGAATAAAGGGTTCTGGCGTAAATCACGCATGTATTGCTCCGTTTGTTCAAAAGAACCGGACAATGTCCCGTTGATGCCTTCGTCTGCAATCAAAATTCGGCCTTTGATTCCAAGGTCGTTACAATAAGCTAAATGATCTTGCGCGAATTGCCGGGCATCGGGAATCTTCACGAATTTATAAAATAGCAATACAGAGTATTCTAATGTTGGGTTCATGTTCATGTGTGGATTCATTGTATTCACCTGACTGATTATGGATTAAATTGCTGAGCATAAAAAAAGAAAGCATACTTTTATCTTTATAAAGTATTTTAACACAAGATAACTGGTTGACAAGGGGGACTTCATTCTTCATACTTAGTATATATAATAGTATAAAAAGTTTTGATAATTAAAAATGCGTGTAAATATTAGTCCATACAGGGAGGGAACACCCATGATTCAAATTAGCGAGACTGCTTCGGAAAAAATTGCCGGAATGCTCAAAGACATTGGTATTGATCATAATTTTCTGCGTCTGGGGGTCAGTGATGGTGGATGCAATGGTCTGTCTTACAGTATGCGTTTTGACGATTCACTGGTAAAGGATGATCGGGTGATCGCTTGGAATAAATTTCAAGTTGTGATTGATAACACAAGTGCAGAGTACCTTGAAGGTGTACAAATTGATTATGAAGAAACGGGCATGACTGGTGGTTTCACGATAAATAACCCCAATGCCAAGTTCACATGCGGCTGCGGGGCCAGCTTTCGGACGGCAACCTACCGTGGTAAAGCCAAAAAATGCGACTGATTGTTGAGTAAAGAGTCCAGGAGCTAAGGAGCTATGAATAAAATGGAGATTGAACGAATAACTTTGTTTGAACAGATGGGTGGGACCCCTGCGCTTCATAATCTCGTTGAATTGTTTTACCAGCATGTATTAGCTGATCCCATATTGAAATCTTTGTTTCCTCCAGATATAAAGCCTGTTATGATAAAACAAGAACAGTTTTTGACCCAATTTTTCGGTGGCCCGCCTTTATATACGAACGAGTATGGTCATCCAAGGATGAGGGCGCGCCACTTGTCTTTTCCAATCACACGGGAACGGGCAGACGCATGGCTGGCATGTATGCACAAAGCGCTGCAGGAAACGATTCAAGATGTGTCACTTCGGGAGGAGATTTTGGAACGTTTGTCTATAACGGCCTATTTTTTTGTTAATAAGGAGGAGTAGCTCTTGAATTTGATGGTTACACATGCCGCAGTGGATTGCTTTCAAAAAGTCTGGGGATACCGCCAGGGAGAGTTTATACGCATTTATGTGAGATATAGTGGCGGTGCAGAGGATGCCTTCGCTTTTGGTATTATGAAAGACGATCCGCAGAACCTTGCAATTTCGTATGTCGATGGCGGAATTACATTTTTTATGGAAGAAAAAGATGCATGGTACCTGAGTGACCGGAATTTAACGATCGATTGCCGGCATGATGAAATTGTATTTGACCGTGGGTGATTGTTGTGGCACTTGGGCTTGTCGTTGTTGAAGTGTGTGAGCGAAACGCCATAGCATCACTTCCATTGGAGGATTTAGAAGCAGAGTATCCGGAAATTGCTGTTTTGAGGACGAATTGCTTGACGATGTGCCATTTATGCGGGGCATTACCCTATGCGATGGTGAACAGTAAGAGGGTTTTTGCCAAAACGGAAGTACAATGCCTAAGCTTAATGAAGAAAGCCGTTGAAGAGGAAATTAAGGTTTGGCAATGTTGATCAAGATGACCGTCAAAAGAATAATACAATAATAGAATGCCGTGTGTCCAAATGAAGTCCAAATAATGACAAGCAAAGCTCTGTTCAGCTATAATTTGTTCTGAATAACGATTTGTTCTTAACAAAGAGGAGTTGATTCGGATGAAAAGCGGATTATTATCGGTTACATTTCGCGAAATGTCCCCTGAGCAAGTCATTCAGCTTGTCTCACAGGCGGGTTTACAAGGGATAGAATGGGGAGGAGATCTTCATGTTCCTCATGGAGATTTCAAGAAAGCTGCACAAGTCGGTGAATTGACTAGAGAAGCGGGAATTGAAGTAGCTTCGTATGGTTCTTATTATCACTTAGGCCTATCATCCCCAAAGGTGGCTTTCGAGGACGTCCTAGGGAGCGCACGTGCGTTGAAGGCTCCAACTATCCGTGTATGGGCAGGCGATCGGGGTTCTGATGCTGCAAGCCCGGAATGGCGCCGGGAAATAGCGGCAGATGCTATACGGATCGGAGACTTGGCGCAAGAGCATGGAATTACGATAGACTTTGAATATCACGGCGGAACGCTTACGGATTGTACGGAATCCACGCTCAGCTTGTTAGAGGAGATCCATCATCATCCCAATGTACGCTGCAACTGGCAGGCACCGGTTCCTGCCAATGTAGAAGCTGCTATTCCCTCTTTGAAGGCCATTCTTCCTTGGCTGGCTAATGTTCATGTGTATCATTGGATAGCCGATGAGAGAAGACCACTCTCTGAAGGGAAAAATGACTGGCTGCAATATATGCCGCTGATTCAGCAGACAGGCAGAATGCACTATACCATGCTGGAATTCGTTAAAGGGGATGATCCTGGGCAATTTTTTGAGGATGCCGGGACGCTCAAGGATATTTTGAACCTTGCAAATGCTTGATAAGCAGCTGCAATATAAATAGAACCTGGCCTGCGGCCAGGTTTTTTGTGTTGTGAAATGCTAGTCAGGCAACATGCAAGTGGAGTCCGAAGCGGCAGAATGTATGCGAAAAACCGCCCACACGTGCTTGCGCCTGACCGAATTAGCAGAATGCATACGAAAAACTCCCCACATGTGCTTGCGCCTGGCCGAATCTGCAGAATGTATGCGAAAAACTGCCCACAATATGCTTGTGCCTGTCCGAATTAGCAGAATGTATGCGAAAAACCGCCCACAAGTGCTTGTGCCTGGCCGAATCTGCAGAATGCATGCGAAAACCCGCCCACAGGTGCTTGTGCCTGGCGAATCGGCAGAATGTATATGAAAAACCACCCACAATATGCTTGCGCCTGGCCGAATTTGCAGAATGTATGCGAAAAACCGCCCACACGTGCTTGTGCCTGGTCGAATCTGCAGAATATAAATGAAAAACCGCCCACATGTGCTTGTGCCTGGCCGAATTAGCAGAATGTATGCGAAAAACCACCTACAATATGCTTGCGCCTGGCCGAATTAGCAGAATGCATGCGAAAAACCACCTACAATGTGCTTGCGCCTGGCGGAATCGGCTGAATGTATATGAAAAACCGCCCACAATATGCTTGCGCCTGGCCGAATCGGCAGAATGTATGCGAAAACCGCCCACAATATGCTTGCGCCTGGCGAATCGGCAGAATGTATGCGAAAACCCGCCCACAAGTGCTTGTGCCTGGCCGAATCTGCAGAATATAAATGAAAAACCACCCACAATGTGCTTGTACGAGGCCGAATCAGCAGAATGTATACGAAAAAACACCCATATTTGTCCGGCTTGGAGCGTGAGTTTTGACTTAACGATGTTTTTCATCGTTAAAGTAATGTTGTGGACCCGACCTGGGCTTTTAACGATGAAAAACATCGTTAAAGTAGCATCTCTATTCTCTTCATCTTTCCAGCTCTTCATCTCTTCATCTCTCCAGCTTTCCAGCTCTCCATCCCCAACGCCTTTGCCGCTACGAAATCTCGCTGGCTGTCCGTTTGAGTTGGCTCCCGGTTTGAGTTTAATGTTCGCTTGATTTGCTTGATTGGTGCGATTCGCGCGATTGTAGCTGGAAGAGGGAATGGCTGTGGGCGGAAGAGCGGTAGAGCGGTAGTGTCCGCCTTTAAAGATTTGTTCCTACCTCCTCATGTATACCAATCAAGGGAACAAATCTTTAACAGCGGCTGTAGCCCACAGCCATTCCCTCCGCAGAGCACCCAGTTCAAGAACACGCTCCTCCTGATATTATCTTATATTACCTGATATTACCTTTTGCAAAGGCTATTTCAGATCAACTCTTTACTTGTCATGCAGATATCCATATAATATATTTAATCAATAAGTTAATTCCCTGAGGGTCAGGTGTGGACAAGTCCATGCCCCCTTAATTTGCAAACGTTAAAAACAGAAAAGGAGAAATATCTATGTTTATGACTTTTGAGAAGCTGAACGTCCGGATTCAAGAGCTTGCGGAATATCGTTACCGGGAACGTATGCCTATCCAGGAATTTGCCATGCAGCCGGATTTGAATGCTGAAATTGGCGGGGCACCGCCTCAGGATGGGGATTGGCAGTCGATCCGTTTAGGAGACCGGTGGTCTGGATATGACGCCTATGTATGGCTTAAAGCTGATGTTCAAGTTCCTGCCGTTTGGAAAGATCGCCGTATCGTTGGATGCTTCTACTTCGGCAATACGGGTATTTCCAATATTTCGGGCTTTGAATCTCTGCTGTATGTCAATGGAGCTGCCTATCAAGGGGTTGACTCTAATCACCAAGAGGTTTTCTTAGCTGACACCTTTGCAGGGACCTCGCTATCTCTTTGTTTCCGGCTATGGTCTGGTTTGCAAAACCATGCGCCACTTATGCTGAATAATTGGGATGTCACCGGCCCCACACGTCATAGCTTTTATGCCGATCCTACTCAAGCGGGTCAGCCGCAAATGCAAGAGCATATCATTGGCAGGGCAGAAATAGCATGGATGGATGAGGCAGCGGATGATCTGTATTTTTATGGAAAAGCAGTTTTGGAAACGCTCCAGGGTCTGCCAGACAACGATCCGAACCGTCATCATTTGCTTGCGGCTTTGAATCGCTCCGTTCTGCAAATCGACTGGTCTAAACCGGGCTCGCAGTCCTTTTATGACTCTGTCGCCTCGGCTCAACAAGTGCTGCACAGCGAATTGGAGCGTTTGGAGAAGCATTCATCCGTTACATTCACTTGCATTGGACATACCCACATTGATGTGGCGTGGCTCTGGCGCCTGAAGCACACCCGGGAAAAAATAGCCCGCTCGTTCTCTACCGTACTGCGCCTGATGGAGCTGTATCCGGAATATATTTTTCAAGAATCTCAGCCGCAATTATATGATTATATCAAAACCGACTATCCGTACATTTATGAGCAAATGAAAGCAAGAATTCAGGAGGGGCGCTGGGAAGTTGAGGGCGGGATGTGGCTTGAAGCAGACTGCAATCTCACATCAGGCGAGTCGCTGGTCAGGCAGATCCTTATGGGCACGCGTTTCTTCCGCGAAGAATTTGGCAAAGAATGCAAGTGCCTGTGGCTTCCTGATGCATTCGGTTATAGCTGGGCACTGCCGCAAATTATGCAGAAGTCCGGTCTGGAATATTTTATGACGATAAAAATTAATTCCACGACTCCTTATAACAAGATGCCTCATGATACGTTCCGTTGGCGCGGTATCGATGGCACGGATGTGCTGACTCACTTCGCCGGGTATGCCTATAACTACAATATCGATGCTCCAACCATCCAGGATCTATGGAACCGTTATAAAGACAAAGAATTGAATCAAAACCTGCTGCTTATATACGGGCATGGCGATGGCGGTGGCGGCGTCAACCGTGAAATGCTGGAGATGCGGCGTAGATTAGATGCGCTTCCAGGGATGTTTCATGTGGAAACAGGGGGAATGGGGGACTATTTCGACAGGCTGCAGCAAACCGTAACGCATACCGATCAGTATGTTCCTACCTGGGAAGGCGAGCTTTATTTTGAATATCACCGGGGGACTTACACGAGCCAAGCTTTTATTAAAAAGTTGAATCGATCCTGCGAGTTAGCCTTGCGTGAAACCGAATGGTTAAATATTGTTCAGTGCTTGCTGCAAAAGGATATGTCGCTCTATGCCAGCGAATGGCTGCACGAAGCTTGGAAAATTGTACTGCGCAATCAATTCCACGACATCTTGCCAGGGTCATCCATACGAGAGGTTAATGAAGACTGCAGGCTGGAATATGAGGAAGCTGTCCGTTTGATTAGCCAAGCAAGGAACCATTCTATTGCCGGGCTTTATGACCATTCATCTGCCCGACTGCCTGAAGACAGCTCCTATTTCACTTTATTTAATAGCGCACCTTGGAGCCGGAATGACTTGATCCGAATTCCCATGAAGTCCATGAAGTCCATGAAGTCCGTGGAGTCTAATGAGTCCAATGAGTCAGCTGAGTCCGTGAGCCATCAAGGATCGTGGCAAGATATGGAAGGTAAGATGCTGAAAGCAGAATACCTGGACGGCGAGTGGCAGATTTACGCAGAAGAAATACCTTCGATGGGTTTTACAACGATCCAGTGGATTAGCGGGGAAAAGGTGGAAACGAAGTCAGAGAGCTTTACCATGCCTGATAACAGCAGGATCTTAACCCCGTATTACGAAATTGAATGGAATGAAGCTGGGCAGCTGACCCGCATTTACGACCGTGAAGCCCAAAGAGAAGTGCTGGAGATGGGTGCCCGGGGCAATGTACTGCAGGTGTTTGAAGACAAGCCCTTGGCTCACGATGCTTGGGACATTGATATTTTTTATCAAGATAAAATGCGTGAGGTTTCTGATTTAATAAGCTTTGAGGTTGTAGAATGTGGAGCCTTACGGGCTATCATCCGCTTCGAGTGGAGCTACAGTGATTCTGTTATCCGGCAAGACATGACCCTGTATGCACATAGTCGCCGTATTGATTTTGTTACTCATGTGAACTGGCACGAACGCCAGCAGCTATTGAAGGCTGCCTTCCCAGTTGCCGTCAAATCAACGGAAGCGACCTATGACATCCAGTTCGGCAACGTGAAACGACCGACACACTGGAATACAAGCTGGGATTATGCCCGCTTTGAAACGGTTGGACAGCAATGGGCCGATCTTTCCGAGCGTGGATACGGTGTAAGCCTGCTTAACAATTGTAAGTACGGGTATGATATCAAGCAAAATATGATGCGCTTGTCATTGATCAAATCAGCTATTTATCCCGACTATGCTGCCGATCAGGGGGAGCACACCTTCACCTATTCCCTGTTGCCTCACATGGGGGATTGGGTGGAAGGAAATACCGTACAAGAAGCCTGGCAGCTAAACAATCCATTAACCTATACAGCATGCTCTCAACCGCAGCCTGAGCTGTCCTTGATCCGAGTTTCTTCAGCAAACATTATGATCGATGCAGTCAAAAAAGCAGAGGATGACGATACCGTTATTGTGCGTGTCCACGAATTTACAGGCTCACGCGGTACGTTCGAGCTGGCAAGTGATTTCCCTATCCTTAGCTGGCAGGAATGCGATTTACTGGAAAGGCCGGAAGGCAAGCTGTCTAATGCTCCTGTGATCCAGGCTTTTATCAAGCCTTATGAAATTAAAACCTTTAAGCTGACATTTTAGTTAATCGGCAGGCTTCTTTATTCGAACTTATAAAACCTATTCGAACTAATGTTTGATGGAAACATACAAGCATTAGTTCGAAGCTATTTTTTAAAACAGATTATAAAATAATTCCAAGGTTTTTAAAGGAAGCGTTCTCATTAGACGCTTTAATTGGCATGGAAACATCATGCTACCAATTTCGCGGGATATTGAATCCACAGTTCTTTTAAGGGGGTGGTCACCGACAACCTAACTGTTAGAAAAGCCATGAATTTGAGTCATGCAATTGTTTGAAAACGAAATTTGAAAAAAGCAGATCAAACTTAAGGGGGCTGATAAATGGGAGGCAGTGTATTCTAAGATGCAGACTTGATGAAACGTAAGCGATAAGCCTTAAACGATAAACTGTAAGCGATAAACCGTAAGCATAAACCATCATATTATACGAGGTGAAATGAATGAGAAAAACGATTTTATTTTTAAGTGTACTTACAATAGTTATCGCTATTTGCCTGAGCAGCAAGGGGGTAACCTATGCGAATGCTGGGGTACCCTCGGTTCCCGTTTCTGGCACAGATCAATTTATGGGAGAGATGAATACGAACAGGGCACCCTTCGACCCTGCTGCTCCTGGAGCAGGAGTGACGTATAGCGGCAATCAGGTTACGATCACCGCACCAGCCAATCCAAGTCCCTTTGTCTGGGAAGTTGGGCAGCTGGTAGTGCCAAGCAAGGCCAAAATCGTCCTTGAGACAGAAGTTAAGAACGGTGTTTACTCCCCTGGTCTCCAGAAGTTTGGCGGAGGCGGCATGCCTGCTCCGGACCTGACGATCAAGAACGGGGACCGTGTTACGTATGTTTGGTATGTCAACGAGCGGGAGAATTTCCTTCTGTCT
The DNA here is from genome assembly GCF_017874215.1 of Paenibacillus eucommiae. Lineage (GTDB taxonomy): Bacteria > Bacillota > Bacilli > Paenibacillales > NBRC-103111 > Paenibacillus_AI > Paenibacillus_AI eucommiae. The sequence goes on along the minus strand of NZ_JAGGLB010000001.1, from coordinate 71,597 downwards.
GCACTGGGCATGCATGGGAGCAGAACCGGCAGTGATCCTTGCGTAATTACCATTCATAGCCTTAAAGTGTATAAAACTTCGGAGAAAGTCGTTGGGGAGATGGATACGAGCAAGTATCCGGTAGATCCGGCAACTCCACGTGATCATACGACTTATAGCAATAGCAGTATCACGATTAGCGACCCGGCCTCTGACTCAGGATTCCTCTTTTGGGATGCAGGGCAGATCCAAGTCCATGCTCAGCCTGGAACCCGTGTGGAGCTTGATGCGACTTTGACCAATGGTTTGTTAGCGGACATCGCGCTATTTAAATCGGGCTTTGTAGCTCTGCCGGACCCGGCTCTCGTCGTACAAGGAGATTCAGTTAAAGCGACTTGGGTGGCTAATGATACTGCAGATTTTACGATTTCGACGCTGCGGTCTAAGTTTGTCCGGTCTGGACCTGCTCCTGCTGCATTGAAGATCAACAGCCTGCGAGTGTGGCAGCCATTGGTGAGTGCACCGCTTCCCACTAACGCGCTGGATGCTGATGAAATTCTGCAAACACCTCCTGTTCATGATACCAAGCTGCGCATGCATAATGGTGCCATGACCTTATTTTTGGACAACAATCCGATCAGCGGACAGTCGTGGACATCCATTCTGCCGTTCAACGTGAGAGATCAATATCTGGACGAGGTAGTAAATGGACTGGATTATCCAATTGTCGGCCTCCCTTTTGCTGTCGGACAAAATACATTAAATAATATGTATCCAACCACTTGGCTGGCAGATAACGTATACGACTGGACATCCCTGGATACGCAGGCACAGCGAATTTTGGGCGCACGTTCCGATGTTAAAATTATTCTGTTCCTTGCTCTTGACGGGGCCACCTGGTGGACGGACGAAAATCCGGATGCTGCTAACCCCGATGTGGATCAAGAAACGGCTCTTGTAAATAACAAGATTCCGGGATCAAAGGGGATACCGGATTATTTAAGCCCCAAATGGAAGGCGGCTTCCCGTGAAGTTCTACGACAGCTGATCGCTCATGTGCAGACGAGTGAGTGGGGCAAATCCGTCATTGGGTACGAGCTGTTTAATGGATTTTCGATGGATACTAATTTCTTTATTCCACATAACAATGATCGGGTGATTGCAGATTTCCGGACCTACCTCACAGATAAATATGAGACGGATGCTGCGCTGAGACTTGCATGGAAAGATCCCAGTGTATCACTGAATACTGCACTGCCAGTCTCAGCGCTGCCAGCAGCGCATGCAGTTCCGCCTGGCCTTATTCTGCAGCCTTCTGAGAACCAACGCTTTCTGGATACCCGTGCGCTTATGTTAGGCCAGTTTCGGGAGGTCTTCTCCGACTTTGCCAAAGTAATCAAAGAGGCGACAAGTGGACGTGCTTTGGTTGGAGCCCGAACAGGCGACTTTGTCGGACAATTTGGATGGGATGAAACTACTTTCACGATCGGGGAGGATTCTGGCTGGCTGATGCCTCTTCTTCAAGATCCGAATTTTGATTACTTTGATGTGCAAGAGCCCTATGTAGGCAGACATTTGGGGGATGGCGCCAATGTTCCTGTTATCCCGGTTAAAGCTGTCAACCAATATGGGAAAGCTGTTTTTATTGAGAATGATGTGCGGACATACTTATCCGCTGAAACCGAAGGCTTCGGCCGTACGCCGGATCTTCCAACGACAATTCAGAAGCAAAGGCAAATATTTGCTAATGCTTTAACGAATGGGACGAACCCGACTCTCTTTCAACTGAGCTTTGGCTATGATAATACCGAACTGTTAGCCGAATATAAGCGCCAGGAGGATATCTTGAGAGAAGCTCTGCAAAAGGATCGAAATTCTACGGCAGAAGTCGCTTTCGTCTTCGATCCTGATATGCGCCTTTATTTGGGTAAGGATGCTGAATACTCGGCACCGTCCCGCTATTTTGCCCTGTTTGATATGGCCAAACATATGTGGCAGCGTGCTGGTGTTCCATTCGATATGATTTTTCTGGATCAGATTGAAGATATGGATCCTTATAAAGTATATGTGTTCTTCAATACATGGAAATATAGTACGGAGCAGCTTGATATGATTCGCAGCAAAGTTTTCAAAAATGGTCAAACAGCCATATTCCTCTGGGCTGATGGCGTTTTATCAGGCACGGAAAGCTATAATGATCAGACGATCAGCGATCTGACAGGAATGGATATAAGGCTGTCGAATGAAGAACGTTCCTGGGCGATGAAGGCAACCGCGGAGCTGGCAAGTTTGACAACTGCACAGGAAGGTCAAGAGGTGGGATTGGTGCCGCCGGATAATATGCATCCAGGGCTTACGGATGCACGCACATATAAATACGGTCCATCCTATACGATAACAATCGATGATAACGACAATGTGATTCCACTTGCACAAAATGAGCATGGACAAATAACTGCAGGGCTTTTCGAAAGCTCTGACTACCAGGTTATTTATTCGGCATCAGGCAATCTGACATTACCTCTTTTTGAATTGGCTTTGCAAAAGGCAAATGCTTTTCAATACACGGATTCAACAGCACTGTTCATGATGAACAAGTCCTATGTTGGTGTTCATGCAGATAAAACAGAAACAATCAGACTGCAATTTCCAACCCCAGAAATTCTTACGGATTTGTTTAGCGGTCAGGTTTATCCTGCAAGTACGGTACATGAGATTCCTGTTGAAAGGAGCCATACGTATCTGTTTGCCCGTGAGAGTGTGCCACCCGCATCACCTGCGAATGTAACGGCAACAGCGGGTAATGGTAAAGTCACATTAAATTGGGAGAGTGTAACAGGGGCTACCTACTATTCGATTTATTATGGAACCACAACCGGTACATACGGCGCTGCTCCGGTTGCGACGGTTACTGGAACAACGTATGACGTTACAGATTTGACAAACGGAACTACCTATTTCTTTGCAATAAAGGCAGGCCATGCAGGCGCAGTCAGTGCTTATTCGAATGAAGTAAGCACAGCTCCACAGGCAGGAAGCTACAACAGTGGTTCAACAACAACAACATCATCATCTACAAGCGACAACAAAGTGATCGCAACGGATGGTAAATTAACGCTTCCCATAGGTAAGACGGGCGAAGTCAGCTTGGGAGATGCAATCATAATCGCTATTCCTGCTGGTGCTACAAATAAAGAGCTGAAAGTAACGATAGAAAAAGTGCTCGATACTCAAAAGCTTCTAACTGGTAAAGAAGTTCTTGTTAGTCCGGTCTTTGAGATTTTGAAAAACTTCCCGGAGAACTTTCTTAAGCCGGTAACGTTGAAGTTTCTTTTCGATCCGGCAAGTTTAAAGAATAATCAAACAGCAGCTGTATTTTATTATGATGAAGTGAAAAAAGAATGGGTGAAAGTGGACGGCGGCAAAATAAGTGGAAATCACATAACTGTACAGGTAGACCACTTCACCAAGTACGCGGTACTCGCTGTTGACGGAGCGGTTGACCCTACAACAGAAGTTAACTTTAGCGATATCTCTGGACACTGGGCAGAGGCAAATATCAAGCAAGCATTAAGCAAAGGAATCGTGAGTGGTTATCCAGACGGTACCTTTAAGCCGGACACTACCGTGACCCGTGCTGAATTTTCGGTTATGCTAATGAATGCGTTGAAGCTGGAAGGAGAAGGAGTGGAGCTGACTTTCAAGGATACAGCGAAGATCGGGTCTTGGGCTCTTAAAGCGGTTGCGCAAGCCGTGCAAGCAGACATTATTACAGGCTATGAGGACGGCAGCTTCCGTCCGGATGCAGAAATCACACGCCCTGAGATGGCAGTGCTGCTCGCTAATGCACTTCATCTAACGGGCGAAGCGAATGCAGCAACAGGCTTCGCCGATGACAAGGACATTCCGGAGTGGGCGAAAGGTGCAGTAGCGGCAATCAAGAAAATTGGTGTTGTAGAAGGCAGAGGTACTAACGAATTCGCTCCAAATGCGCAAACAACAAGAGGAGAGGCCGTAACCGTTCTACTGAGAATGTTGGCTCAAATGAACAAATAAACAATATGCAGAACATGCAGAAGAGGCCCACAGTATGGAAACATACTTTGGGCCTCTTCTGTGTGAAAATGGAAGCATAAGGATCCATAAACATGAACGTGGTAGTGAAACAATTGCATGTTACAGCGTGGGGATTTTATGCTCGATTCGCCATTGAACAGGGCTTTTGCCATAGGTTTGTTTAAATAATCGGCTGAAATAGTGAATACTTTGATATCCGATCGTAAAGGCAATTTCCTGTACACTCATATTGGTGTTGGCAAGGTAGCTGATCGCAGCATTCATTCTTAATCTGTTCAAGTATTGGAAGGGGGTTTCGCCTTGATACTCCTTAAACATGCGGATTAAATAAGAGGGGTTAAAATGAACCATGTCTGAGAGCGTTTGTAGTGTAATGTCTTCCCAATAACTAGCTTCCATCCAGCGGATCAACATTTCTATGGTTTCTTTGATGTGGGGCAACCGGTCGATCTGCTGAGAAACCAGGTGTTCATTATGCTGCTCATGAGGCTTCACGATATGACAAATCAGTGTGAGCATGGTTTTAATATCAGAGAGGCAGATATCACGAATGAGATCTGGCTGCTGCTGCGCCAAATCTGTATGCATGAGTTTATTGAGCTCGTTCGCTCGTTGATAGACCACATTGATTTCAGACAAGCTGACGTCCAGCTTAAATTGGAGATCATTCCAGATGGTACATTGACGGGGTGTCGGAAAGGTTGAGAACTGCTCATCCTCAAGCTCCCAATAGGCATAGCTGTATTGCTTGGAAATATGAACTAGTTGGTGGTAGGTGTTGAGGGGAAGCAGGATCAATGCCGGACCTTCAATTTCATAAACCCGCTTTATTCTATGTAATTGAACGGTTCCTTCTATGATATACAGGATTTCATGGTGATCAGGATGAATGCCTCCAAGTCTATTCTGAAAAGGGGGTGTGTGCCGATAATCCTGCATGTAATGGACAGGTAAGCTTGAATCACTGTCGTAACCATAAGTACGAATATGCATATGATCATCTCCCTTTTTTTGTTTAATCTTATTTCTCTATATTCCATAATTTATGGTAATTGTATCATGAAAATCAAAGGGCGGTAAACAGTGACTCTTGCGAGTACACAGTAAGAAAACGGATATCCCTCATATAAAAGACGATCCAATGGCTGAGGAAAACGGAATAAGTCAATAAAATGCAAACGCTATCAAAAGTGGGGGATTATCACAAGGGAAACGAGAAAATAAAGAGCAATAAGATTTGCAAAGACGATGCCGTCCTCACTCTGTAAACTAAGAGTAACGAAGGAGGGGGCAGAGCAATTAATCCGCAAAAACATTAAAGGAGGAATTGTGTATGAGAAATGATGAGGAACAAAGTGGAAAGACATTAAGCAGAAGAAAGATGCTGACAGCTCTTGGAGCAGGCAGTTTAGTGTTCATGGCAGGTGGTGGTATCCCTTGCGCAGCATCCCCGTTATCGACAGCCTATTTAAAGCTAAGCAAGTCGGATCCGCTTGATCCCATTGATGTTAATGGCAACTTCGACCGGATAGATGCAGAATTTGGCGGCCGGGCCGTAACTCCCGATTTTTACAAGGTGGGCACTGGGCCTGATGATACGGCAGCTGTGCAGGCAGCGTTCGACTCCGGGCAAACTGTTATTTTTACCCGCAATTATTATGTCAAATCCGTTGAAATGAAAGGGGATGTGCAGACGATCGATTTTAACGGGTACTTTCTGATAGGTATTTCTAAAAGCAGTGATTCGGCTTCCGATAAAGATGCCATCCTGAAAATAACCGGTATTTATCTGCATCTGCTTAATCTCAAAATAGAAGGCCAATTTAACACCAACTACAAAGCAGCCATTCATTGGTATTCACGACCCGGCTTTCCACATTCCGGTTATGTCAATATATTCGGCTTGTTTATCAGAAATATACTGGTTGGCATCCAGTACGGGGCCTGGCTTGACGATCCGAATCCTTATGACACCTCGCAAAGTGAAAATTATTTGTATGGTTATGTTACAAGAGGCATTCAGAACTGTGTGATCAGCAACCAGCCGAATGGATTTCTGAAAATATCGGGGAGCACGCTGGATTGCCATGAGCGAGAGTGGTCGCTGACAGAGGGAAATCCATTTCAAACAGCAGCTTCTAATTTGATTTATTGCAAAATTGGTCAAGTTTCGGTGGAAGACAGTGAGCTGCTGAAGGTGATTTATTTAGAAGGCTGTGGGCTTAAGGGGAAGAACATCATTATAGCTAACTGTGTGATGGAAATGCCCTGTACATGGGTAGTTGCCGAAGGCGATGTAACGATTGATGGTGTTCATGGCGGATTTATGGGAGGGAATTCCGGGCTGCCGATGTTTGAAATCGCTGCCAATGCAGAAGGCTCCTTGCGTCTGGAACATATAAGAATGAGCAGAAGCGCAGGAGTAGGCGGTTATTTAACCAATTATATGATTTCGGGTTTGACTCAGGCGCCTCATTACCACGTCAGCGTTGGGGGCTGCGATTTAGGGGAGTGGAATCCGCAGAAGATCGCTATACCTAAAGAAAGAAGCCGGGTTTTTGTGGCCGATACGCACTTTGCTTATACACAGGATAGTAATGTGAAACGATACACGATTCATGACAAGCGGGATTACACAAACCTGATCTCTTCAGTTGACACAACGGGCGAGAATATGACGACAGCACATAATACGAACGATAAGTCTGGCTGGGCCTGGACTAATCTGTATGGCTCCGGAACGGTCTACTTCAGCAAAGCGGTTTCAAGCCTTCCTCAAGGATACAGCAGTGCTATTGAGGTTTGCGCAACGGGTGAGGCTTATATCCTGTCGAAACCGTTTGCTGTAACTGCGAGTGCGGAGGCTGTCTTTCAGGCAAAAGCGAAGATCAGCAATGGCTATGGGCAGACAGGCATTAGAATCGTCTGGTACAAAGCGAATGGGACGGCTTCTTCTACAGCGGAAACCAGATTGTTCGGGACCGATGACATGGCTTCTGACTGGTTGGATTTCATGGTGTCCGTGAACATTCCCTCAGATGCAGCTTACGGCAGGATTAAAATAACGGCTGAAGCGGGTTCCACCTATGTAACCGGCATGGAGCTGTATACGAGGATCGACAGTCATTTCAGGAATTCATTCATTAATGAGTTAAACAGATCCCTCGATGTCGAAGGGGAAGGAATTGTTCTCAAGGCTCCTAACGGTTACCGTTATAAGGTGACAGTCAATAATAGCGGAGATTTGGTGGCAAGTCCTTATTAATCAACCTATAAAAAAGGGGTGTTAGGCATGAAAAGGAAGGTTTTTATTAGCCCGTTATTTACGGTAATGCTAGTATGTCTGCTGGTTATTACGGCGTGCACGAAAACAGATTCCAAAGAGATTAAGGACACTGCTATTCCCCAAGAAACTAAGCAAACGGATACTGAAAAAGCCACAGCTGCACCGCCGAAAGAGGAAGAAAAGCACGAACCTGTAACTTTGAAATTGTTAGCTTGGCACGTAGGGGCACATCAGGAGTTATTTGATATGTTTCATGAAAAGTATCCATGGATTACGATCGAAGTGGAGGAATGGGGCATTGATAAAGCTGTGGCTATGCAGGCTGCCGGTGAACCCGCAGATTTGGTCTGGATTACTGGGCTAAGCCCCTGGCTGAAGGACGGTATGCTGGAGGATTTGACTCCTTATATCGCGAAAGACCCCACCATTCAAAATGCAAAAATCATTGATGGCTTCCTGGATGCCTTTAAAACACCGGATGATAAGCTTTGGGCGATTCCCTACACGGCTATTTCGGAATGGATTGTTGTCAACAAAGATTTGTTGAAAAAACACGGTATGGAAATGCCTTCCTATGACTGGACCTATGACGATATGCTGGAAATGGCCAAGAAGGCTACAGATCCTGCGGCAAATGAATATGGCATTTCCTATGATTCCTTGATGGCTTCTCATTTTAACTGGATTCTGCCTGTGGCTAATGGGCATGCCCCCAATTTACGGTTTTTCAATGAGGATTTGTCACAAAATTTATTGAACACGCCAGAAGTGCTGGCAGATATGAAGTGGCTGCAGGATTTAACGACCAAGTGGCACGTCAGACCTAGTGATGAAGAAGCAGCAAAGCTAGGCTGGGAGAAGGCGAATAACTTCCTTACCGGAAAAGTACTGTTTACGCTGGGCGCAGACTGGGTAATTCCAGGCTACAATGAGCTCGCCACATTCGAATGGGATCTGCTACCGCTGCCAAGAGGCAAAGTGACGCAAGCAACGGTTCAGCTTCTCGGCCCGATCTCGATTCTTAGTGCATCCAAGCATAAGGAAGAGGCGTTTAAATGGATCAGCTTCCAGTTTGAATTAGAGGCACAGAAGTGGAATGTGAAGAATGGCTCCAATACATTTGTGATTCATCCTGAAATTGATGCTGAAATTGACCGCACCCCGACATGGAAAGGAAAGGATACAGAGGTCGTCAAAATGACCAGAACGATGTGCTGCAACTTGCCGGGTCCAACCATTCCAGACTTTGATGAATTCCAAAATATTGATGCAGCATTGTTTGAAAGCATGTATACAAATTTCGATATTACTTCCCTTGTTTCTAGGGTAGATAAATTTAATGAAGATACATTGAAGCTGCGTAAAGAGATGGGCTGGTAAGCTATATGTTAGTTACTGCTCTTGCACTGTCGCTTAGAAGATGGGGTGCAAGAGCAGTATTCTCAGCTCAGTTACCGTTTTGCTGCACGGGGATTTTGTGCTCTATTCGCCACTGGGCGGGGCTTGTGCCATAGGTTTGCTTAAATAATCGGCTGAAGTAATGAATACTTTGATACCCGATCGTAAAGGCAATTTCCTGAATACTCAGGCTGCTGTTAGCGAGGTAGCTGATCGCAGCATTCATTCTTAATCTGTTCAAGTATTGGAAGGGAGTTTCTCCCTGATACTCTCTAAACATACGGATTAAATAAGAAGAATTAAAGTGAACTCTTTCAGAAAGTGTTTGCAAAGTGATATTGTCCCAATAGCTTTCCTCCATCCAACGGACCAGCATTTCGATCGTTTCTTTGGTAGGGGTGATCCGGCTGTTGGTCAGAGGGGTTATTTTTTCACTGGGCTCATAAGGTTTCACAGCATGCCGGGTTAAGGCCAGAATGGCTGTAATATCAGAAAGAGTTATTTCATGAATTAATTCAGGATGCTGCTGCATCCAGTCCGTATTCATTAATGTAATAAGCTCATTCATTCGCTGATAGAGCATGTCTACATGGGGGAGAGTCCGGTCTAATGTGCTCTGAAGATCGTTCCAGATCGTACACTGATGGGGCTGTGGAAATGATCCATTTGCATCGTCTTCAAGCTCCCAGTAGGCATAGCAATAATGCTTGGAAATATGAATCAGTTGATGGAAGGTATTGAGGGGAAGCAAAATCAGAGAAGGACCTACGATTTCATACTGATGATTAATGCTATGAAGTAGGACGGTTCCTTCGATTATATATAGCATTTCATGGTGATCGGGATGAATCAGAAGCGGGGAGAACTGGGATGCCTGTAATTGGTTTGCAGGTCGATTATAGTCGCAGACGAAATCAAACATACGGATGTGCATACGATCATCTCCCTTGAGAAAGGTTGTTGAATTTATTCCAAATTGTACCATGGGTGTCTGGTGTCAGTAAACAGGCAGTGTGTAATGGATGAACAAGTCAATAAAATGCAAACGGTATCGAAATTAGGAAGCTATCACAAGGAATACCAAATGGGAATTAGAGGAAAGACCAATATGTTCTGCAAAGACGCAGGCTGAGTTAAGCTGTACACTAGAAAGCAGTGAACAGCATCCAAGCTGGATGAGCAGAATTCGCATACAAAAAAAGACTACTTTTTCGTAAAAAAGTACTCCAGTTATCATCAAAAGCTGCTGCTGCACTAAAACTAAGTACATGGTAAGGAGGAACTTTCACCAAGAGCAGGATTCGAAAAAGCACTAATGAATTGTAAACGCTATCTAAAACTGAAGAAAAAGGGGGAATAATATGAAAGGAAAATCTTTAGTTCTATTGCTTACTATTGTGCTTGCAGGTTTGTTAGTTGTTACAGCATGCTCCAAAACAAATTCCACTGAGGAGAGTACGTCCCCGGAAGGCACACAACAAGCGGAAAAGACGGCTGCGCCAGAAGCACCACCGAAAGAGGAAGAGAATCGTGATCCGGTTACCTTAAAGCTGTTATCTTGGCATGTTGGGGCTACTCAGGAGTTATTTGATCTTTTTCATGAGAAATATCCATGGATTACGATTCAAGCAGAAGAATGGGGCGTCGATAAAGCTGTTGCCATGCAGGCGGCAGGGGATCCAGCGGATTTGGTCTGGATTGCAGGGCTAACCCCATGGCTGAAGGATGGCATGCTGGAAGATTTAACACCCTATATTGCCAAAGATCCCAACATTCAAAACGCCAAAATTATCGACGGGTTTGTGGATGCGTTCAAAACACCAGACGGAAAAACGTTTGCCATTCCATACACCTTCATTTCGGAATGGATGGTAGTCAACAAAGATTTATTAAAAAAACATGGCATGGAAATGCCTTCGTATGATTGGACTTACGACGACATGCTGGAGATGGCCAAGAAGGCTACAGACCCTGCGGCGAATGAATATGGATTATCCTATGATTCTTTATTCAGCTCGCATTTTAACTGGATGCTGCCAGTGGCGAACGGCAATGCTGCTAACCTGCGTTTTTTCAATGAAGATTTGTCCCAAAGTGTATTCAATACGCCAGGCGTTCAGGCAGATCTGAAATGGCTGCAGGAGCTAACGACCAAATGGCATGTTAAGCCGACGGACGAGGAAGCAGCAAAGCTGGGCTGGGAGCAGGCCAATAACTTCTTGACAGGCAAGGTGCTGTTCACGCTTGGGGCAGACTGGGTCGTTCCGGGCTATAATGAGCTTGCAACGTTTGACTGGGATATTCTCCCCGTTCCAAGAGGAAAAGAGAAGCAAGTAACAGCGCAGCTGCTTGGGCCGATCGGGATTCTAAGCGCCTCTAAGCATAAAGATGCAGCCTACAAATGGATCAGCTTTCAATTCGAGATGGAAGCACAGAAATGGCATATTAAGAATGGCTCGAATGCATTTGTCATTCACCCTGATCTTGATGCTGAATTGGAAAAGACACCAACTTGGCAAGGAAAGGATCTAGAGGTTCTTAAAATGAGCAAAAATATGTGCTGCTTCTTGCTGGACCCTATCATTCCAGATTTAGATAATTTCAATGCCACTGTTGATGATCCGCTTTTTAGAGCTATGACCAAGGATTTCGATATTACATCGCTCGTTCCTTTAGTGGATAAATTTAATGAAAATTCACCGAAATTACGTAAAGATTTAGGCTGGTAACCGGCTGGTAAGCTATCCGCAGCTGCTTATGGCTCTCTTGCGCCGGTGCTTATTATACGGTGCAGGAGCGCCTGTAGAGCTTAGAGCTTAGAGCTTAGAGCTTAGAGCTCAGAGCTTAGAGCATAGAGCATAGAGAATAGAGAATAGAGAATAGAGATTAGAGATTAGAGCTTAGAAAATAGAGATTAGAAAATATAGCTTATAGTGTGGTTTTTGGCAAGTCGAAAGGAGGGTTTTGAAAAGTGGGGAATGTGGTCTTTCAGCACGTATATAAATATTACAAAGGGGAGCCGAATCCCTCGGTTAACGATTTTCATCTCGACGTTGCGGATGGGGAATTTCTTGTGATGGTTGGACCGTCTGGCTGCGGCAAGTCAACGACGCTGCGCATGCTGGCTGGACTAGAGGACGTCTCCCAAGGTGACATTTACATTGACGGGAAGTTTACGAACTATGTATCGCCGAAGGACCGGGACATTGCCATGGTGTTCCAAAACTATGCATTGTACCCGAACTTATCGGTCTATGACAATATGGCGCTGGGGCTGCAGCTCCGCAAGGTAGCCAAGCACGAGGTAGAGCTGCGCGTAAGCCGGGCTGCCAAGATGCTGGAAATTTCGCATCTGTTGACGAAGCGGCCGGCTCAGCTGTCCGGAGGACAGAAGCAGCGGGTGGCGCTCGGGCGGGCACTGGTCCGGGAGCCGAAGTCGTTTCTGATGGATGAGCCGCTCTCGAACCTGGATGCGAAGCTGCGGGCGCAGACGCGCGCTGAAATCATTAAAATTCACAGTCAACTGCAGACAACGTTTGTGTATGTCACCCATGACCAGACAGAGGCGATGACCATGGGCACGCGGATCGTGGTGATGCGTGACGGCAAGATTCAGCAGGTAGCTGCGCCACAGACGCTCTATGACGAGCCACGCAACATGTTTGTAGCCGGATTTATCGGGACACCGCAAATGAACTTCATTGAAGGGGCGATTGCTGCTCATTCCGATGGCATTTACTTTGAAAATAAACGGTTAAAGCTGCTTCTTCCTGAGACGTACGCCCAGTATGTACGGGGGATGAATACGAACCTGCGGCACGTTGTGCTGGGCTTGCGCCCCGAGCATGTGCTGTGCGATGGGGATGCGCTGCAAACCGATCTATATGCCGGCTGGCAGGTGTCGGTGACGGTGGAGATGAAAGAGCCTATGGGCCCTGACACGTATGTACACGCCAATTTGGGCGGGAATACGATTTTATCGAGAGCTGATGCACATACGCCTGTGCGCATGGGAGATACGATCAAGATGGTGCTGCGGATGGATAAAGCGCATCTGTTTGAGCGGGAGAGCGGGGAATCGCTGACAGGGCGGGAGGCTTCGGGATGAGGAACGTAAACAAATTTCGGGGAACGCTCATCCTGGGCTTGATGCTGCTGCTTGTTGTAGCCGTGTGGGGAATAAGAGATTACTTCCAGGAGGAGCGCGTATTTCCAAAGCTTCAGGCCAGCGCGATCCAAATGGGAAGCACGCTCGAGGCATCGGCTGCCAAGACGCAGACGATTCCAGCCTACGTGCAGTGGCTGCGGAGCGAGCAGGTTCAGGCGCTGCAGGGCTTGCTGACTTCGGAGACTTTGGAGACATCAGAGTCATCAGAGACATCAGAGGCATCAGAGACTTCGCAGACATCAGAGACTCCAGGGACATCAGAGCTTACAGTCCGTGCAGCAGAATACTCGGCAGCTTCGACAGATGCCCAAATCGTGCTGCGCAGCGATGAACAGCAGAGTGAGGTCATCGACTGGACGGATGCCGGAGGCTGGCTCGAATGGACCGTGGACGCGCCGCAAGACGGATTGTACACGCTGGCGGTGGCGTATAGACCGCTGAAAGGAAGCTTCGCCAATGGAGTACGTGGTATCCAGATTGACGGGAGATACCCTTACCGGGAAGCGGAGCGGATTACCTTGGAGCGGCTGTGGAAGGACAGCCAATATCCGTATGAGCGCAATGGACTGGGCAACGAAATTCGTCCGGTACAGATGGAGCTGAGCGAGTGGCGGACGGTACTCGTGACGAATTATGCGGCGTCATCGGAGCCACTCTTGTGGCCACTGACGAAAGGGCGGCACACGATCCGGCTGACGGGAGGCAGGGAGCCGCTATCGCTCGCTTCGCTGACGCTGGCAGCTCCGCAGCCGATTCCCGTGTATGCGGATTATGTGGCTGCTGGAGGAAAGGATAGAGAAGCAGGTAGTGAGGCAGGTAGTGAGGCAGGTGTGGTTGCAGACTCGGATTCAACTGCGGTGACGGGCGTGGAGACAGAGGACGATGCAGGCTTGGAAACAAAAGCAGAGACGAATGCAGAAACAGCCGCAACAGCGTCCCCGCAATCAGGTACAGGCTGGTTTACCGTCATGGAGGCGGAGCAGTATAAAGCCAAGTCGGCGATTGGGATTCAGACGCAAAGTGTGGCTGAGCCGTATCTCTCCCCGGACCCGAAAGGCCGGCTCGTCTATAACGCCATTGGCGGAGACCGCTGGCAGCAGGCCGGGGACTGGATCGAATGGGAATTTACCGTGCCGGCAAGCGGCTGGTATGTGATCGATATGAAGGTTATGCAAGGCTATAACGGCAAAGCAGCCGCTTACCGCACGGTGATGCTGGATGGGCAGGTGCCGTTTCGCGAGCTGCTCCATTATGCCTTGCCGGCAAGTTCGGACATGGAGATTCGTTCATTGAATGACGAGACCGGAAAGCCCTATCAGTTTTGGCTGGAAGCAGGAGTTCACCAGCTGCGTCTCATCGCAGATAGCTCGCTGATCAGCCCGGCGGCCGAATCCTTGCGGGATGTGCTAACGGATCTAAGCGTGATGGAGCGGGATATTCGCCTGATCTCCGGCAACTACGGAAGCGGGAGCAGCTCGAATCTGGACACCGGACGGACCTGGCAGGTGAAGGCGTACGATCCTCAGATCGAGACCAAGCTCTCGGGAGTTATCGAACGTTTGCGGACCGTTCGCGATTATGTCGATGGCTTGAACCAGCATGTGACCGATCCGACGACGGCGATTTCTTCCGCGATGAACAGCCTGGAGAAGATGCTGGAGGATGTCAATGAAATTCCCAACCAAGTGAAGGTGTTTGCGGATATACAGACGAGCATCAACACGTGGATGAAGCCGATGGAAAGTCAGGCTGTGCTGCTGGATTATCTGGTCGTGCGCGAGCCGCAAGCGGATCCGGGGCTTAAGCTTCCTCATGCATGGGACAAAATCAGCTACAGTACACTGAACTTCGCACGTACCTTTTTTCAGAAGTATGACCTGAAGGATTTGAACGATGAGGAAGCGATCACCGTGTGGGTGCAGCGGGGCCGGGACTATGTCGATCTTCTGCAAAAAATGATTGAAGCCGACTTTACGCCCCAAACAGGCATTCGGGTGAACGTCAACCTGATGCCGAGCACGAATGTGCTGATGCTGGGCAATGCGGCCGGGGATCAACCGGATATAGCGCTTGGCCTGGGAATGGAAACGCCGGTCGATTACGCCATGCGCGGGGCAGCAGCAGAACTATCCCGACTGCCGGGCTTTAAAGACGTCGTGCAGCGCTTTAACCCTGGCGTGATGCGTTCTTATGCTTACAACGAAGGTATGTATGGACTGCCGGAGACCCAGTCGTTTATGGTGATGTTTTACCGGACCGATGTGCTGGAGCGACTGGGATTGACCCCGCCGGATACGTGGGACGATGTGCTGGACCTGCTGCCGACACTGCAGGAGAATGGCATGGATATATATTATCCGGCCAAGGAATTCGTGATGCCGTTCTACCAGCAGGGTGCCGAATTTTATACAGCGGACGGGATGCAGACGGCAATCGACAGCAAGACAGCGCAGGCAGCCTTTCAGCGGTGGACCGATTTGTTCAGCACCTATAATGTGCCGAAGGAAGTGCCGGCCTTTTTCAATCATTTCAGGTCGGGGGATATTCCTATTGGCATCGCCGATTACAATACGTACATCCAGCTTAGCGTGGCTGCACCGGAAATTACCGGGAAGTGGAAGATGGCGCCTCTGCCGGGACTGCGGGGGGAAGACGGGCAAGTCGTCCGCTGGTCGCAGCAAAGCACCACAGCAGCTATGCTGATGGAGAAGAGCAAGAACAAAGAGCAGGCGTGGACGTTTCTGGATTGGTGGACATCAACGGACACACAGGCCCAGTATGCGAATGATATCGAATCATTTGCCGGGATTGAATACCGCTGGAATCCGGCCAATATCGAGGCGCTGCAGTATGTGCCATGGCCAAGCGAGGATATGCATGTGCTGGCCGAGCAAGGACGCTGGGGCAAAAACATGCCTTACGTGCCGGGCTATTACTTCCTGGCGCGGGAAATGGACTTTGCCTGGAATAACACGGTGCTGAGCGGCATGCCGCCTAAAGAAGCGATCCGGAAAGCGGCCGTATCGCTTCAGCGGGAAATGACCCGCAAGCAGAAAGAGTTCGGCTTTGGGCCGGGGATGAATCTGCATCTACCCAGCTATGACGGGGAAGCCGGCGGAAGCATAGGGGAAGGGGGCGATGAGGGTGGGAAATAAAGACCACATAAGCCAATCTGGGCTGGTGCCGATGGAGCCGGCTGCGTCAGGTGCAGCAAGAATGTCCAGCGCGCCAAGTATACCCGGTGTGCCCGGCATGCCAGGTATGCCAGTTATGCGAGATGTCCCTACAGGCCCCCTCTTTGTGCGGCGGTTCCGGCAGTTTGTACGGGAATGCTGGAGCGCCCGGTTATCGTACCTGTTTTTGGCGCCGTTTCTGATCGCCTTTTGCTGCTTTATCCTGATTCCGGTTCTTATGGCGGTTGTGCTCAGTGTGACCACGTTCAACGGATTTGCGTTTCCGACGTTTATTGGGATCGATAATTTTATCGCCTTAGTGACACAGGATGTTGTGTTCATGAAATATACACTGCCCAACACGTTCAAGTTTGCACTGATTGTGGGACCTGGCGGCTACGTGTTGTCCTTTGTGTTCGCCTGGCTTATTCATCAGCTGCCAAGAAGTGTCCGGGATTACTTCACTTTGGCTTTTTATGCGCCTTCGATGGCGGGAGGTGTGGCGTTATCCGTCATTTGGATCGCTACCTTCAGTGGGGACCGGGTCGGCTATTTGAACAATATTTTGCTTAAGTTCGGCTTGATTGAAACGTCGCAGCTGTGGCTGCAGGACCCGAAATATTTGATGAACATTATGATTATCGTCACGCTATGGACCAGCATGGGCGTAGGTTTTCTGGCGATGCTGGGCGGCCTGCAGACGGTGAATACAGAGCTGTATGAGGCTGGCCGAATTGACGGCATCAAAAATGCGCTGCAGGAAGTGTACTACATCACGATTCCGTCGATGAAGCCGCAAATGCTGTTCAGCGCCGTGATGGCGATTGTGGGAACGCTCAAAGCCGGGGCGATCTCGACCCAGCTTACGGGCCTGGCCATTACGCCGAGCTACTCGGGGCATTTGATGACGAATCATATTGATGATTACGCCTTCCTGCGCTACGAGTGGGGCTATGCCTCGGCGGTTTCGGTGGCGCTGCTGATCATTTCCTATTTGGTTATGCGCTTTTGCTATCGTTTGTTCGCGACAAAGGAGGGGGAATAACCCGATGGCACCGCCTCAGGAGCTTTCAAAGTTTTCCAAGCTTGCCAAGCATTCTAAGTTCTCGAGGCAATCCAAGCTCTTCAAGCAATCCAAGCCAAATAAGCCTTCGACGATCTCCCGGTTTTCCAGGATGTCAAGGCTATCCAAACTCAAGCGGATCTCTCTATCCAGATCGCTGCTCATTATCGTCTTTATTGGCCTAGCGGTGTTTATGCTGCTGCCGATTATCTTTTTGTTCAACAATGCTTTTAAACCGCTGAACGAGCTGTTCTTATTCCCGCCGACGATTTGGGTGAAGGAGCCGACGATGCGCAATTTCGAGCAGCTGTTTTTGCATGCGGGGGCTGCTGTGGTGCCGTTCACGCGCTACTTGTTTAACAGTATTGTCGTCGTTTCGCTATCGCTCGTCTTCGTGATCCTGGTCAGCACGATGGCGGGGTATGTGCTGGCGAAGCACCGCTTTCATTTCAAGGCGCTGATCATGTCGCTAATTATGCTGTCGCTGATGTTTGCACCGGAGACGGTGGCGATTCCGCGCTATTTGATCGTCAGCAGCCTGGGGATTACGAATACGTATCTGGCTCATATTTTGCCGTTTATCGCTTCGCCGGTGGCGGTGTTTCTGATGAAGCAGTTCATCGACCAAATCCCGGACTCCTTACTGGAGGCGGCCAAGCTGGACGGAGCGAATGATATGTACATTTTCACGCGTATTATTATTCCGCTGACGGCTCCGGCCGTAGCTACCATTTCGATTATTACGTTCCAGGCGGTTTACCTGGACGCAGAGGGCTCGACACTGTACACGACCAAGGAGACGATGAAGACGCTCGCCTTCTATGTAACTAGCTTAACAGCCAACCTGCAAAACAGTGTAGCCGGGCAAAGCATGGCAGCCGCAGCCGCACTGCTGATGTTTATTCCCAACCTCATCATGTTCCTCCTATTCCAGCGCAAAATGATCCAGACGATGCTGCATTCGGGGGTGAAGTAAATGAGAGGACGGGATGAGAGGCAGTTTGCTGGGGGAAAGACGGCATGGCTCGCTTTCATTATACTGATTTCGCTTGTTACAACACTGCTGTTTCCAGTGTCCACTTCGGCCCGTTTGCCTTATAGCACCTGGTTTATCGATCAGGAGACGAACCGGGCGATCAAGATTCAACCGCTTTATGTGCCCCGTCAGGTGATTGGATATGCGGACATAGAGGTACCTCTTTCGGCGCCGAGTGATCTGTATATCACTGCCGATGATCATGTCTATGTGGCGGACACCGGAAATAACCGCATTGTAGTGTTCGATGAACAGGGGCGATTCCTCCGTGCAGTGGGCACAGGTGAAGGTGAGGGCGCCTTGAATGCGCCGGAAGGTGTTTTCGTCACCGAAGCTGGCATGATCTATGTGGCCGATACAGGCAACAAGCGTGTTGTTGTGTACGGTGCAAGTGGCGAGTATGTGCGTGCATTTAATAAGCCGCAATCCCTGCTGCTGCCGGAAGGTTATTTTTATGTGCCGACTAAGCTGGTTGTGGATAACCGTGGGGTCATGTACATTGTCAATAAAGACTCGTACCAGGGGCTGCTGCGGATGAATGGGGAAGGCCAGTTTACCGGCTTCTTTGGGGCGAATAAAACCAATGTGGACTGGCTGACACGCCTAAAAAGGACAGTTCTTAACCAGCAGCAAATGGAGAAAGAAATTGCCAAGCGTCCGGGAGCGATTGCCAATGTGACGTTATCGGGCGACGGCTTTCTCTTGACGACAAGCTTTGGCGTGGATAAGGGCGAAATCAAGAAGCTGAATGCAGGAGGCGCGGATGCCTTTTTAAATAAAACCTTTAACGAAATTAAGCTCGTGGACACCGCGATCGATTCGGATCGCTTTTTGTACGGAATGAATAGTGAGTTTGGAGAAATGTCTATTTATGATCCTTATGGCCATGTGCTTGTTTATTTTGGTGATATGGATAAATCGGCGCATCAGCAAGGGATTGTGAATTATCCGACGAGTCTGGCTGTGAATAGTAAAAAAGAGCTGTGGGTCGCCGATAGCAGTCTGAACCTGCTGCAGGTGTATACACGAACCGCATTCGGGGAAGCCTTTTTAACCGCAGCGAAGCTGTATGTGGAAGGCAGCTATGAGGAAAGCAAGCCTTACTGGGAAGCCGTTATGAAGCAGAATGGGATGATGAATCTGCCTTACAACGGCATGGGAGAAATTGCGCTTTACGAGAAGCGTTATAAGGAAGCGATGATGCACTTTCAAGATTCCTACGATGCGGCCGGATACTCAGACGCTTTCTGGAATATACGCTACGACTGGATTCAGGGCAATTTGATTTATGTGGTTGTACTCCTGATCCTGCTCATCTTGCTGCTTCGCTTTCTTTATAAGCGTGCCCGCGTCTATGCGGGGAAACGATCGTGGCCGGCTTTTGCAGTCCGATATGGACAGGAAGCTAAAGATGCGTGGTATCTTATGCTGCACCCTTACGAGGGCTTTTATCGGTTGAAGGAACGAAAAGTGTCATGGTCAATGATTCTCACCATCATACTGCTAGCGATCGTGATTCGCCTGCTTTCCATATACGGCATGGGCTTTATTTTTCATCCTTATGATCTGAGCAAGGTGAATCTGGTTTTGGAGGTTTGCCTGCTGCTGGTGCCTTGGGTCACCTGGATCATTGCGAATTATCTGGTTAGTGCTGTTAAAGGTGGCGAAGGACGGTTTCGTGAGGTGCTGCAGGCCAGCACCTACGCATTGGTGCCTTATATCGTGTTGATGATTCCAGCGATTCTTCTCTCCAACCTGGTTGTGCTGGAAGAAAGAATTATCGTCGATGCACTGATCCAGGTGATGTGGATTTGGATCGCTGTGCAGTTTTTCATTATGACGCAGGTCATTCACAACTTTGATTTTCTTGAAGCGGTGAAGATTACGGCCATAACGCTTTTCACGATTGTAGTCATCTGGATATTTATTGTCATACTGTCGGGGCTGAGCTACAACTTGTTTGATTTTGTGAAGCAAATTTACCGGGAGGTGACGTTCTATGGCTGATCTGGATGTCTCGAACTCTCACTGGCCTGAGCAGCCTAAGCGACCTGAGCGACCTAATAAGCAATCTTTTTTCCGTAGGCATTGGCCCAAAAGAACCTGGATGCGTTTTGTGATCGTGATTGCCATCCTGTCCTTTGTTGTGGCGTCCATTAGCGCTTGGGTTAACCGCGATACGCTGCCGAAGCTGGCGGAGATGGGGATTTCACAGCGCGTGCAAACCTTTGCGCCACTTGCGAAGGGCGAAGCTTGGCAGCCGGGGGCACTAGATGAGAACGGATTTGCGATCGTCTCTGATAATAGTGGCTATACACTGCTCATCGCACCCGAGACTACGCAAATCGCCGTGCGCAGCAAGCATAATGGCTTTCTTTGGCGCAGCAATCCAGCGAAGGAACTGCTTGCCAAAGAAACAGTAAAGGGAATGCTATTGTCCAATCTTCAGTCCCCTTATGTACTGGAATATGTGACTTCTGGCAAGACGCAGCGGAATATGACCAACGCGCTGGAAGCCAAGCTGGAAAAAAGCTTCATCCAAACGGACCGGGGTGTGGAAGTGACGTACCGGTATACCCAGCTGTCCTTAGCTATCGTGATCCGTTACGAGCTGACCGACCATGGCCTGGAAGTGACGATACCTTCTCAGGGGATTGAAGAGAGTGGTGATCACCAATTGTTCTCCCTGCAGCTGCTTCCGTATTTCGGAGCTGTATCGGGTACAGAGGAGGACGGCTATATGTTTGTTCCGGACGGTCCCGGCGGACTGATTTATTATGATGGCAGCCGTCCGGCAGTAGGCAATCGCTATGATTACATGATCTATGACGAAGACCCTGCCAATTTGCAGGAGCGTGATATTCCGCGGGAAGCGATCGCTTATCCGGTATTTGGGATCAAGCGGGGAGACCAGGCGTATGCAGCTATCGTTAAAGATGGCAAGTACACGACGCGGATTACGGCGATGCCCGCAGGCGTTCAGACAACCTATCATTCGATCGGGGCCAAGTTTCTCTACCGTGAGGAGTATTTGCGCAGAGTAAGCATGATGGCGCAGCCGGTGAATTCCGTCCAGAAGGAACGTATCCAGCAGGACCGCAAGGTTGAATACCGGCTGCTGTCCGGCAGTGAAGCTGATTACAGCGGGATGGCGGCAGCATATCGCGACTATTTGCTTACGACACAGCAACTGCCCGGCCTGCTAGGGCCAATATCACATGTGCCACTTCAGTTAGGCATAGTCGGAGGCGGTACGAAGGATGTATTCGGCGGCAATAGCTATGTTCCGGCGACAACATTTGAGCAGGCGGAGCGGATGGTAGAGGACTTAACTGAACAGGGTGTTGCCAATATGAAGGTCGTCTATGAAGGCTGGCAGGCTAGCGGCTTCGGCCAAACCGACAGGCGCTTTCCTGTGCAGCAGAAGCTGGGTGGTGCAAAGGGATTGCAGCAATTTACAGCATCAATGAGAGAGCGTGGAATCCCGGTGCTGCTTGAGGATTTTATCACGTCAATGAGAATTGATGAAACGAAACTGTCGATGAAAACGGAAGGAATCCGCAGCATTGATACGACGGTTTTCCAGACCCGCAAAGGGACCTTCCTCCTGAAACCGGCCACGGCTGTCCGGTCAGCCAAGGACACCATCGATAGGCTGGAGAAGCTTGGGGTGGATGGTATTTTATTTAATGGCGTTGGGAGTATTTTGTTCCGTGATTATGCGGTACAAGGCGTCCAGCGGGAAGATACAGCTCATCTCTATAAGTCATTGCTGGCTTATACGAAAGAGCGGCTGGGAACAGCAGCCACACAGCGTGGCAACGATTATATAATGCCTGCTAGCGATTTGCTGTCTAACTTTCCACTGGAGGCCAGCTACGATTTCTTCGTGGATGAGACGGTTCCCTTTTATCCCATGGCCGTACATGGCTCGGTACTCTATTCAGGCAAAGAAGGAAACGTCCGCAGCGAGTATGACAGGGAACTGTTGAAGGCAATTGAATATGGCGCTATTCCTTCATTTCGTCTGACCTATACCCGCAGCCGTGAGCTGAAGGGAACTCATTATGATGATTTGTACAGCAGTGAGTATGCGGTATGGAAGGACCGAGTGGTCGAGGAATACAAGAAATTTGACAGTCTCGCATCGTTAGTCAACCGTCAGATGGTGAAGCACGAGAAGCAGGCTGAGGGTGTTTACACAATGATCTATGATGATGGAAGCGAAGTGACCGTCGATTATAACAGCAATGATTTCAAGGTCGTGAAAGGAGGGGACACACCGTGAACAGACAGAAAGGCTATTGGAGCTACCGCTTTAAAGATTACGGTACCGGCTACCTGTTCATGCTGCCATGGGCGATCGGCTTTGCGGTGTTTGTCGCCTTTCCGGTTGGCTGGTCGTTTTTTAACAGCTTTAATCAAGTGCGTTTAACTAATGATGGATTCCAATATAAATGGGTGGGACTGGATAACTTCCGCCGGGTGCTGGTTGAGGATAACGTGTATCCGATTCAGCTGATCACCTATTTCCAGGAAATGCTGCTGATGATTCCGCTGATTCTTATTTTCTCATTTTTTGTATCGCTGCTGTTAAATCAGAAGCTGCCAGGACGTGCCTGGATCCGGGCGATATTTTTCCTTCCGGTTATTTTTGCCACAGGGCAGGTACTAATGGAATTGTTCGGTCAAGGAGCTGGGAAGCTGCCGTTCATCGCGCAGTATAATTTGGAAGGACTTGTGCGGGAATATGTGGGGGCAAGGATCGCGGAGCCGATGCTGAATGTGCTCAGCAAAGCGGTTATTATTTTATGGTACTCAGGCGTGCAGATTCTGATCTTTATTGCTGGTTACCAGACGATTCCGCGATCTGTGTACGAAGCGATCCGGATCGATGGAGCGACGCCATGGGAGAGCTTCTGGAAAATTACGCTGCCAGGAATGGTGCCATTCATTGGCCTGAATGCGGTGTTTACGATCGTTGATCTCTTCACTTTTCCTTTCAACCCGGTGATGCAGACGGTGAAGGACAATATGTTTCGTCCACAGACGGGATACGGCTACGCAAGCGCACAGGCTTGGATCTATTTCGCTTTAATCTTGGCACTGCTTGGTGCTGCGCTCTGGATTACCTATCGTTCAGTTGTGAAAAAGGGGGGCTTCCGATGAAAATAACTGAAAGCTACGACCAGGCGAAATTGAATCTCCGTCAGAAGCTGCACAGCCGGCAGGCGGGGAAGGTGAAGAAGCTGCTGATGGGACAGCATATGAACGACGGTTGGCTGGCGAAAATCATCATCTATTTTCTGCTGGCTGTCATCGCGTTTTTGTATTTACAGCCCCTTTTCTATATGATGTCGACGATGGTCAAATCGGTAAGCGACCTGATTGATCCAGTTGTGCAGTGGATTCCACGCAAGATTTATGGGCAGAATCTGGCTGATGCGTGGCGTGGTCTTCGATATCCCGAGGCGTTCACGAACACGTTTGTTATCGCCATGACATGCTCTGTCCTGCAGGTTGTATCCTGTGCAATTACAGGCTATGCGCTGGCCAGGCTCCATTTTCCGGGAAAAACTCTGGCCTTCATCCTGATCATCGTAACATTTCTCGTTCCACCACAAATTACGATTATCCCGATGTACACGATTTTCGGCAAGCTTGGCTGGTTGAATACGCCTTTCGTATTTATTATCCCTGCGTTGTTTGCCCAAGGGCTGCGTGGCGCTTTATTCATTATTATCTTCCGCCAGTTTTTCCTGACCCAACCGAAGGCGCTGGAGGAGGCGGCAAAGATTGACGGAGCGAGCGCATTTCGCCTATTTTTCCGTATTATGCTTCCGCTGGCCCGTCCGGCGATTATCGTCGTATTCCTGTTTTCATTTATTTGGTACTGGAATATGTATTATGAGCCGTCGATGTTTTTGAGCAAGGGATTTCAGCCTTTATCACTACGGCTTAACTTGATGCAGCAGGAGTTAATGGGCAATAGTGCTATTAATTTTAATGCTGGCGTAGGCAAGGATCCGATTTCTGAAGGCCCGAAAATGGCTGCAGCCTTTCTGATTATTTTACCGCCTTTGATTATCTACACCTTTACGCAGCGTTGGTTCTCGGAAGGCATTGAGCGTACTGGGCTGGTAGAGTAGTATTTTTTGTTAAACTGTTGCAACCTTTTTAATATATTAATTCCTATTTTTGGATGTATCTAGCAGAGTGTTCTAAATATGAATTTACTTATTTTTATATAAGAAATATCATGCTATAGTAGGATTAATATGGAAATGAGGAAGGTGCTATATGCAAATAGGAGCGATCATTGAACAAGGACCCAAGGACTGGCAAATCATTCAACAGGTAGATGGAAAAGCAAGCATTACTCTTGCCGGGATTTGGGTATTGACCGAGCCCGAGAATCCGGCAGATCCCACCGTATACGCAAGGATTGTCAGGGAGGAAACGGGTGAAACCGTTATCCCCTGGAAGGCAAGCAGCAGCCCGGAAGCTGGGAAATGGGAAGTAACCATCGAAGAGGTTCCGGCCGGCGGCCTGTACAGGATTGAAACATGCTTCAATCACGGTGGCAATAAAGCATTGGAATGGGCTACCCGGGGCGATATGATTCATCATATCGGAGTGGGCGACGTATACGTGATTACGGGGCAAAGCAATTCAGCGGGCTATGGGAAAGACCCGATCCAGGATGCACCCGAAATAGGGATACACGTTTTAAGGAACAGCGGAAAGTGGGACTTAGCCTCTCATCCCCTCAATGAATCTACGAATACGATACATAAAGAAAACAGAGAGCAAAGCAACCCGGGGCACTCGCCTTATTTAAGCTTCTCCAAAAAGCTGAAGAAAGAGCTTGGTTATCCCATAGGCCTCATACAGGCATCACTTGGGGGCTCTCCGCTTAGCGCGTGGAATCCCGAAGAGGATGGTTATTTATACCGGAATATGATGCAAATATTAGCTTCACAGGCTAACAGCATCAAAGGCGTATTGTGGTACCAGGGATGCTCAGACACTTCAGAGGAAGCTTGCGATACCTATCTGGAAAGATTTAAAAGCATGGTTGCACATCTTAGGGAAGATTTGAACGCCCCTAGCTTGCCCATTCTCACAGTACAATTAAACCGCTATGTGGCTCAAGCAAATGCGATTTCTGACAAGTGCTGGGGCAAAGTAAGAGAAGCCCAGAGGCAGGCGGGCCAGCAAATTCCTGATGTCTATGTAATTCCATCGACAGATAGCGGGCTTTCCGATGCTGTCCATATAAGCTCGGCGTCGAATATGGTCTTGGGGGAAAGATTAGCCAGAACCGCGCTCAAGCATGTGTACGGAAAAGGCTTCCTCGGAAATGCTCCGGATCTATCTGAAGCTAAGAAGGTGGATGCCGATAAAGTACAGCTTCAATTTCAGCATGTTTCAGACAGGCTATTTACATTTGATGTAGGCGCAGATCATTTGCCATTCGTAGTCGAGGACGCAGAGGGCTTCTTAAGTATCACAAGCTATGAGCAGCAAGATGCACATTCAATCCTGATTACACTTGACAGAGCATTAACAGGCAGCTGCCAGGTGCATGGAGCTTTTGAGCAGAATCCGAAGGCTGTTATTCCCATTGATTTTGCTTCGCATTTACCCATGCTTTCCTTTTATGGCGTTGGCGTCATAGATTAAAAGATTACTATGATTACTAGAAGAATAGAACTTATATGCTACTAGTTTATAAAATGTTGGTGTATATGGTTTGGGAAATATTTGGATAAAATTTGGAAAAGATGATTCTAGATGAATCATCTTTTTTTTGTTTTACTATTTGGTAGAGATCTAGTTTTAGAGTAACTACTTTTTGATCTATACATTATAACTTTACAGCGATAAATCGATAAAGTGTTTGTGGTTTTTGATTCATGAAATATGTAATGAAGCCCAAATTTCATTGTCTTCACTATCCCTTTAAGTCAGGAAACAGTCGCTATCTGCTTTTTAGGAAAGAGTAACCCCGTAGCAGCTCGCCTCCCTCGCCTCCCCCGAAATGAGCGTGTGCTTGCTACATTTAACGATGTTTTTCATCGTTAAAGCAAGTGTTTCCAGCTCAATACGCACTTTAATGATGATTTTCATCGTTAAAAGAGGGTGGATGGCCTCTTCTGGTGGAATAAGGGGATTTTAACGATGTTTTTCATTGTTAAAGTAAGGTTGTGGACCCGACCTGTGCTTTTAACGATGAAAAACATCGCTAAAGTAGCGGCTCCTCTATGCTGCCTGTTTTACAGTGCTAAAATGTGTGGATGACATCAGCAGGCGCTGTTATCTGAAATTGTTGGCTTACGGTCAAAAGGAAGGTGCAGAAGTAGCTGGAATACACGGGGAATAAGACTAGGTGGGCTAGTTGAGCTAGGTGAGCAGGGAACTGTGTAACGAATGAGGAGAGCCTATTTGCCGGAATTCGCCTACATACAGGGTGGAAACCCTTACTGGCTGTCCGTTTGTGCTTGGTGTTTGTACGATGGTAGCTGAGTGAGGGAAGGGTTGTGGGAGGAAGAGCGTTTGCGTCCGCATTTAAAGATGTGTTTCTGCCTGTTTTACAGTGCTAAAGTGTGGGAATGACATCAGTTGGTGCAAGTTGGCACTGTTATCTGACATTGTTGGCTTACAGTCAAAAGGAAGGTGCGGAAGTAGCTAGAATAAACGGATAAAGTGGGAATAAGACTAGTTGGACAGGCTTTGGCGCGGGCTAGGTTGGCTAAGTGAGCAAGGTGAGCAGGGAACTTTATAACGAGTGAGGAGAGCCTCTTTGCCGAAATTGGCCTACATACAGGGTGGAAACCCTTACTGGCTGTCCGTTTGAGCTAGGTGTTTGTACGATTGTAGCTGAGGGAGGGAAGGGCTGTGGGTGGAAGAGCGTTAGCGTCCGCATTTAAAGATTTGTTCCTACCTCCTCATCGATTCCATTCAGGGAACAAATCTTTAACAGCGGCTGGAGCCCACAGCCCTTCCCTCTGCAACGCACCCAAGTCACGAACATGCACATCAAAGGACGCCGAAAGGCGTTTTCTTTACAGCGGCTGGAGCCCACAGCCATTCCCTCCGCAACGCTCTGCGCCCCGGACACATCAAAGGATGCCCAAGAAGGGCGGCTTTCACAAATGGTTGGGAACAAGCCAGAGAAGATATGTTATGATAAGAATATTGCGAAATGGGATGTTAGCCCGTTGTTCACGGTTTAGCATATTTACTGACACCAGGGGGAGCCTATGTATAAAATTCTACTTGTTGACGATGAACCGGAGGTGCGGGAAGGCATTCGGGAGAGTATTCAGTGGGACACTCACGGGTTTGAGCTGGTGGGCGATTGTACCAATGGTCAGGAAGCACTTGAAGCCATTGAGAGGCTGAGGCCGGACGTCGTTTTATCGGATATTTACATGCCTTTTATGGACGGACTCGAATTGACGAAGCATGTCAGTGAGCGCTACCCTTTTACGAAAATGATCATTCTTACCGGTTACGATTCCTTCGAATATGCCCAGCAGGCGCTGCGTTTGAAGGCTTACGATTTCATTCTGAAGCCGATTACGGCCATGGAGCTGCGCAAGCTGCTGGATAAGGTCAGGCAGGATATGGATGAAGAGAAGAAAATCCGTGAGGATTATACGAAGCTGCAGCAGCTGCTGGATCAGAGCTTGCCTTTGCTCAAGGAGCGTTTTCTGGAGCGGCTGGTTACTTCGTTCTTGTCCATCAATGAGATCAGGGAGCGGTCGGAATATTTTCAGATTACGTGGCCAACCTCGAATTATATCGTTATGGTTATGGATATTGATGATTTCGGCAGCTATTACAGTGAAAGCGATTTGCTGAAGGATGCAGAGCTGCTGCGGTTTGCTTGTTATAACATCATTGGTGATCTCATGGATTATTACACCGGAATCACATTCCGGACAAGGGAAGAGCGGATGGCGGTTATCCTCTGCGGTGACCAGGAAAATCAATTGTATGAGAACGCCTACAAGCTGGCTGATGAAATTCGTCAATGCATTGAACGTTATCTGAAATTTACGGTTACGATCGGGGTTGGGCGGGTCTGTGCGAGTTTGGATCAGCTGCCTTTATCTTACGAGGGGGCTGTTTCAGCGCTCGATTATCGTTTTCTTTTGGGAAAAAACCGGATTGTCAGCATTGTTGAAATGGAAGGTACCGGCCCTGAAGGAAAGCCTGTCCCCGAGCTGAATATGGATTGGAGCCGTAAGCTGGCTTCGGCGGTCAAGGCCGGTATTCTAAGTGAAGCGGAAGCGCAGATCGAACAATTGATGCGGGTATGGAAAGAATCGATGATGCCGATTGAAGCCTGTTATTTGAACCTGCAAAAGATTGTCGTAGTCCTGATGAACGTTGTTCAGGAAATGGGCGGCAATGAAATTACTTTGTTTACGGAGCGGGGCATCGTACTGGCTGACAGCTACAGATTCAAAACGCTGGATGAAATCGAACATTGGGTCAAGGGCATTATTAAACTGGTCGTTCAATTTGCCACGGAGCAAAGAAGTGATTTAACGAAGCTTCAGGTCATGCGGGCAGTCGAATATATCGAGGCAAATTATCACAGTGAGGAAATTTCGCTGCAGCATTTATGCCGTCATGTCCTTATGAGCACGAGCTATTTCAGCATGATTTTCAAGCAGCACACGGGTGATACGTTTGTCGAATATTTAACGAGAGTCCGAATTGAGAAAGCCGGGGAGCTTTTGCAGGAAACGCAGTTGAAATCGTATGAAATCGCGGCTAAGGTTGGTGTGGCCGATCCGCATTATTTTAGCGTACTGTTCAAGAAGCATACAGGAATGACGCCCACCGAATATCGGGAGAAAGTGGCAAGGGAGCGGCAGCAATGAGGAAACGCGAATTTACGCTTAATTTGTTCAAATTCAAAAGCATCCAGTCGAGTATTGCGGCTGCTTTCTCTTGTCTGATTATTTTCTCTATTGCGATTACCAGCTTTATTTCGTATTATTTGTCTGCGGAAGCTGTGGAGCGCAATACGGCAGATAATATTTCCGAGCTGATGAAGCAGGTGAACGGCAACATCCAGTCCTATGTGACCAATATGGAGAACATCTCGATGCTGGCGCTAACGAACAAAGATGTGAAATACTACTTGTCGGATACCAGCTTTATTAGTGAGGCAGACCGCAGGCCTTATGAGAAAAGGATTTCCGATCTCTTTCAATCGATTCTAATTAGCCGTAAGGATATCGCCTCGATCATGGTGTTTGGCTACAATGGACGCTTCGTGTCCGACCGCAGAGTTACAAGCCTGAACACAAATGCCAAGCTCGAGGAGCAGGCCTGGTATCGAAACGCCAAGGACAAGGAGGGACAATCCGTGCTTTCCTCCTCCCATGTACAGAATATTATCCAGAACGAGTACCGCTGGGTCGTATCGCTCAGTCGTGAGCTCAAAAGCTCCGATGGCATTACGGGCGAGGGCATCTTTCTGGTTGACCTGAATCTGAGCGTTATCAATGAGATAAGCAGCGGCATCAACCTGGGTAAACGGGGCTATGTATTTATCGTGGATAATGAAGGGAATCTCGTCTACCATCCTCAGCAGCAGCTTATTTATAGCGGTTTGAAAAAAGAAGCAATCGACGAAGTCAAAAATACGAGCGGCGGGCATTTCTTTACGAAAGAAGAGGGCAGCAAAAAAATGTACACCGTTCAGGACACAAGCTTTGGCTGGAAAATTGTCGGCGTGGCTTATCCTGGTGAATTGGTGCCGGACAAAAACAAAATTGGCATGTCGTTTGTGCTTTGGGGTATTTTTGGACTGGCCATTGCTCTGTTGATCTCTATTGTGGTGTCAAGGCGGCTGACCAAGCCGATTATAGAGCTGCAAAAGCATATGAAGCAGGTGGAAAAAGGTAACTTCGATGTCCGCTCCGAAATCACCTCGGTGAATGAAATTGGACAACTATCCCGTACATTTAATCTGATGGTGGGCCAAATCCATGAACTTATGCACCGCAGGATGCAAGATCAGGAAGTGAAGCGCAAAAGTGAGCTCAAGGTGCTGCAGTCGCAAATCAATCCGCATTTCTTGTACAATACGCTCGATTCGATCATCTGGATGTCAGAGCGGAAAAAGCATGAGGATGTTGTACTGATGACATCGGCGTTAGCGAAGCTGTTTCGGGCCAGCATTACCAAAGACGATGAAATGGTGCCGATTCGGGTAGAAATTGAGCATATCACACAGTATTTACTGATTCAGAAAATGAGGTATCGCGACAAGCTTGATTATATCATCGATGTGGATGAGGACGTAATGGCTTGCAAGATGCCGAAGATTCTGCTGCAGCCGATCGTCGAGAATGCGATTTATCATGGCATCAAGTATTTGCCGGAAGGCGGAATGCTCACGATCAAAGGCGGGGAAGTGGATGGTCAAATTGTCCTCACGGTAGCGGATAACGGCGTTGGTATAGATGCAGACAAGCTGAAGGACATACTTAGGATGGATGCTGAAAAGACAAGGGCAAAGGCCAGCGGTGTTGGTATTGTTAATGTGCATGAAAGAATACAGCTTTACTTCGGTAAAGATTATGGATTGGATTTCTACAGTGAGCTGGAAATGGGTACGCTCGTCACGGTCACCATTCCGAAAATCGATTAGGAAGGCGATAGCATGCAGGCAAAAAAAATGATTATCTTCTCGTTATTGTTGGCCGCGGCTGCAGGCATTCTGGGATTGTTAAGCCTGGAGACGGCCCGCCGGGATGCCCAGCAAAAAGAGCTTACTATCGTTGTTATTCTTAAAAGCAATGATCTGCGTTCTGAATTTTGGCAGACGGTGAGCGCTGGCGTGAATGCAGCGGCCAAGGAATTCAATGTCCATGTAGATGTCCGGGGGCCTTTATCCGAGGCAGATACGGCTGGACAAATTCTCCTTCTGGAGCAGGCGATTACCGAGAAACCAGATGCGGTCGTATTCGCGGCATCCGAGTATGGCAAGCTGGAGCCATCCGCCAAAAAGGTGAGCAATGCGGGCATTCCGCTTGTTGCTATTGATTCGGTTATGGAGAGCGATTGGCTGCAGAGCTATATTTCCGTAGACAATGCCGAAGCAGGACGAAAGGCTGCGTCCGTGTTAATTGAACGTTTGCCGGCAGATGCCAAAGTGGCTATTCTCGGTACTAGCGGAGGCTCAGCGGCTGAAAAGGAACGGGAATTAGGCATAATGGAAGTATTGACGAAGAATGTGGATATTACGCATGCAGGTACACGTTATTTTGATGGCTCTGAAGACGAGGCTTACAGGAATTCACAGCAATTATTATCGGAATTTCCAGATTTGGCGGGGATCGTTGCGTTGAATGAGGCTGCGGTATTAGGGGCGGCGAAAGCGGTCAAGGAAAAGATGTCCAAGCAGCCTGTCAAGCTTGTTGGTTTCGACAGTTCCATCTATGAAATCAAGCTGCTTGAGGAAGGCACGATGGAGGCAACCGTGGTGCAGCGGCCTTTCAATATGGGCTATCTGGGCGTTAAAGCTGCGCTGCAGCTTATACGCGGACAGAAGCCGCTCAGAACGAGTATCGATTCTCTGGTTATCACGAAGGAAACGATGTATACCGAGGAAAATCAAAAGCTCCTGTTTCCTTTTGTGGAGAGATAAGCATTTTTATATTAGATAGTAGTAGAAATGGGGGATATCCATGAATATACCGCGGCAGCTCCCGACGCTGCTTTCCTTGCTTTCCTTGCTGTTAGTTATCGGGTTATTGCTGCAAGGCTGCACAAAAGCTCCTTCTGAACCCCCCGCCGAGAATGGCGGTCGTCCAGCGATGATTAAATTTGTGGCGGCTGAATATAGTACGGCGACCAAGCCGTTTCTGGAAAATCTGGTCAGGGATTTCAAAAGTCTCAATCCAAACATTGATGTCGAACTACAGGTGATGAATTGGGACATTTTGCTCAGCGTGTACAGTACGATGATTAGTAAAAATCCGCCGGATCTGCTTACCATGAACGGGTATGCCCATTATGTTGCGGATGACCTGCTTAATAATATGGAGGAAATCGTATCGCCTGAGCTCATGAACAAATTTTATCCTCATTATTTGAAATCGGATCGTGTGAATGAGGTACAGTATGTGCTGCCTTTTGTGGCTTCTATTCGTGGCATGTACTATAACAAGGATATTTTCGATGAGCTTGGCATTTCTTCACCACCGCGAACATGGGCCGAGCTGCAGGAGGACGCAAGCAAAATACGTGATACCCATAAGATGGACGGCTTTGGTGTCGATCTTTCTGACAATGAAATTTATGCCTATTTGTCTTATTTCTTTTTTGGGGCTGGCGGGGGCTGGCTGAAGGATGGCAAATGGAATATCAATTCTGCGGAAAATGTGGAAGGGCTCACTTTTTTGAAGGAGCTGTATGACAAAGGATTAACAGATGCAGAACCTACCGTTACTTCGCGTGATGAAAAGCAAAGGATTCTTGGTAATGGAAAACTTGGCATGCTTATATCCGGCAATTATTTCAGCGCAGTGGTGCCCAAGGAATTCCCCGGTTTGCGATGGGGGACAGGGCCCATTCCAGTAAAGGAAGGAGTGGCTCCGTTTTCCTTTGGTGTGCAGGATGTAATCATGTCCTTCAAGACCGATCATACCGATAAAGAAGCGCTCTCCAAATTTCTCGATTTCTTCTACGAGGATTCCCGCTACGAGGAATTTATGATTAGGGAAGGCTTTCTCCCTACTATCCAAACTGTCGGTGAGTCCATGTCGCGCAACAACCCGGAAATGCAAGGCTTTCTGGATTCAATTAGCAAAGCCGAGTTTTACCCCATCGTCAAGCCAGGCTGGCAGAGTGTGATGGAAGGTTCGCGCAAAATGGGTGAGGCCGTGCTGCTAGGCCAAATGACCCCGCAAGCTGCTCTGGATCAGCTGCAGCAAATAGCAGTTAGCAAAGGTCCATAGGCGTTAGCCTGTGAATTTACAACGAACGCGCACAGCTTCTGTGCGTGTTTTTTGTGCATCCTTGAAGCAGTAAATGGACTGTGCCCCATTGTAAACGATGTGAATGAATGTGAATGAATGTGAATGAATGTGAATGAATGAGAAAGAATGAATGAGAATGTTTTAAAAAGGGAATAGCATAAATAACAAACTTCCAGTATTGGGATGCTCATCAGGCATGTGATTTTCAACATTGCGTATAAAATTTAACCTTTTATATAAGATATTCAATGGAGGCTGAGCGCAAAACGAATTAATATAGGATTATCCGAAAGAGAGCGCTACATAAGGCTAACAAGAGGCTTTAAGCACAAGGCGTATAAGCGGATACCCAGGCTGCCTGTTTATCAGGCTCCTGGTCATTACAGAAAGAAAGCATAAACTGAGGAGGGTTACAATGAATAAAAAGAGATGGGTTAGCTGGAGCTTGATAATGCTTGCGTTTGTTATAGCACTTGCAGGCTGCGGAGCGAAGACCGAGACAAAGCCGGGGGCGGAAAGCCCAAAACCGACTACAAGTGAACAGCCTGGAACTGACGGCGGCGCTGGAACGGCTAAGCTGACTGGTGATTTTGAAGTTCAGTACTTTGTTGGTGGCTACGGGGATGCATGGTGGAAAGCCATCATTGAGGAATTCCAGCAAAAGCATCCTGATTTGAAAATCAAGCAGTCTGCTGGATCCCAAATCAATGATCAAATGAAGCCAAGATGGATTCAAGGCAATCCGCCGGATTTCGTGTACATTGCTGGTGCAGGTGCCAATCCAAGATCGATGTTTCTTGATGATCAATTGATGGATCTAACCGATTGGCTGAAGGAAGCGAAAAACGACGAAGGTGATAAAATCCTTGACCTTCTGATTTCCAAGCCTGAAGAATATACGCCAGGCAAATATTTTACAATACCGCATTCTTTTGATGCGTGGGGTACTTTTTACGATAAAGCACTATTCAAGACCAAAGGATGGGAAGCACCTAAGGATTTCCCAAGCTTTATGGCTCTAGGTGAGAAAATCAAGGCAGAAGGAAGTATGGATGTATACATTCATACAGGTGTCTACCCGTATTACATCAACGGAGGCTTGTTAGATAACACAACGGTTTCGATGAACAATGATGACGGGTCGATTATTACACGGATTAATGCTCTAGAAAAAGGTATTTTCAAGAGTGAGCCTGTTATGAAAGCTTTGGATCGAATTGTACAAATGCGTGATAAAGGCTTTATCGCCAAGAGCTCGGTAGCTTTGAATCACACCGATTCTCAGTCACAATGGCTGCAGCACAAAGCTGCCTTTATTCCGAACGGTCTCTGGATCGAGGGAGAAATGTCCAAGGATATTCCTG
Organism: Paenibacillus eucommiae; assembly: GCF_017874215.1. GTDB lineage: Bacteria > Bacillota > Bacilli > Paenibacillales > NBRC-103111 > Paenibacillus_AI > Paenibacillus_AI eucommiae. The sequence goes on along the minus strand of NZ_JAGGLB010000001.1, from coordinate 37,039 downwards.
CTGGCTTTGAATTCGGCTTTATCCCTTCCATCGGCCAAGATCCAGGCGGCAAGTTTGTCGCTGTTCCATTGACCGCTAACGTAGGTATTGCCAAAAAAGCTAAAAACCCTGAAGCAGCAAAAGCATTCATGCAGTTCATTTTCACAAAAGATGCTTCTAAAAAATGGGCAGAGCTGTCCAAAGCGATTATGAACGTTAAGGTTGATTTGGATGATACGAATGCACCAGCTCTAATTAAAGAAGCGAATAAATACTTGAGCGATCCGAACACGATTATTACACCGGAAACGGTTATTCCTGAAGACCTGGTCAAAGTGAGAAGTGATGCTACAATCGCATTGACAGAAGGTAAGATCACTCCGGAGCAGTGGGGAGATCGGGTTGAGGAAGCTGCGGATAAAATCCGCGCCAAAGCAACAAAATAATAATGGAATAACGAACAGCAAGCACAATAGGGGAATGCAAATTCCCTTATTGTTGTCCTGCTAGACTGTTTATCCGGGCTGGAGGCATGTATGAGAGCGAACAACAAAATCAGAACAGGCAGGATGATGCGGAACGTTTTCATCGCTTCCTTTATCCTCCCCACCCTGCTGCTTTACCTCGTATTTACCGTTTATCCGATGTTTAAAGGTATTTATCTAAGCCTATTTGACTGGTCAGGCGGCTCCGAAAACTATAATTTTATTGGTCTGGGCAACTTTAAAGAACTATTCAAGGATGAGATCATTCCGAAAGCGATTCGCAACGATTATATTTTGCTTTTCGGAAAAATTCTAGGCTTTATGGTTTTGTCATTGTATTTTGCGGTGGTACTGACACGATTTAAAGTTAAAGGCTCTACCTTTTTCCGGACTGTCTTCTTCTTTCCCAATGTACTTTCTGTAGTAGTTGTAGGTGTGTTATGGCGTTATGTATACAATCCCAATCTTGGATTTTTGAATTCTGTCATTTCTTTGTTTACCGGAAAACCTTATGATTTTGCTTGGCTTGGAGATAAATGGGCTATCTTTGCACTGCTTCCTCCCGCCATTTGGGCTGGGGTTGGCTTTTCGATTATTTTGCTTATCGCTGGTATTTTGGCCATTCCCGAATCTTTATTTGAGGCAGCTGAATTGGATGGAGCCTCCCAGTGGCAGCAGTTTTGGAACGTCTCTCTGCCTTTGATGTGGGAGCAGGTTCAGACCGCAGTGCTTTGGATTACGATGGCAACTTTAAGCGGATCTTTCGTAATCGTACGCATTATGACGTTTGAAGGCGGAACAGACAATGCAACGCAGGTTCTAGGTTCTTACTTGTACTTTAATGCTTTCAAGTATGGCAAATTCAGTTATGGCTCTGCAATTGGGGTGCTGATTCTCATCTTGGCGCTGATTACAACCTTAGGCTTACAACGCTTGATGAAGCGTGAAACGATAGAATTAACGTAGAGGGGTTATCCGAATGAAACTAGGCGTGATGAATCCATTGTGGCGCTGGTTGGCAAAGATCAGCCTGATCGTGTGGACGATATGTGTTGTTTATCCGCTGGTGTGGACGTTATTCGGCGCATTAAAAGACAACCAGCAGTTTTTCCTGAATAAACCTTGGAGCTTGCCGAATTTTCCTTTGTTATGGTCCAATTTTTCCTATGTGTGGGATAAATATAACTTTAATTCGTACTTCATGAATTCAGTTATTGTAACGGCAGTCAGTACAGTGCTGGGCGTTCTGTTAGCGGCAACAACCGCCTACATCTTGGCGCGATATGCCTTCCGTGGAAGCGGGCTGCTCTATTATTCCTATCTTTTTTATATGATGATTCCTCCTTTTCTTGGGATTATTCCTTTGTTTTTCCTGATGGATGATCTTCACCTGACGAACTCGCTAATAGGGCTTATTATTATTTACACAATAACAGCGGTTCCCTTTGGAGTTTTCGTGCTTGTCGGCTTCTTTCGGACATTGCCTAAGGAGCTTGAGGAATCGGCTGCTATGGATGGAGCTTCCCTTTACGGGATTTTCTTCCGCATTATGCTGCCTCTGGCCAGACCTGGTCTGTACTCAGTAGCCATTATTACAGTTTTGAACATCTGGAATGAATACATCTACGCGCTGGTCATCACGAACGATCCCGCCAAATATACAATTCCAGTGGCGATTGCGGTCATGCAGGCAGAGATGCAGTATCGCACAGAGTGGGGGCCGCTATTCGCAGCGCTGCTGATTTCGATGGTACCTGTGCTTATCATGTACACGATCTTCCAGAAGCAAATTACTGGGGGCATTACAGCTGGTGCGCTGAAAGGGTAACGTTGAAGGTTAAAGGTCAAAGGCCCAAGGTCAATCGGATAAATAAGTGCATTAAAAACGCCGCAAGGGACTGTTGATAAATTACCTTTTTGACGAAATTGACGTTTGAGAACCCTTGTAAAAACTGGGAATCTAAAAGTCTTTTTTCGAAAAATTGGTTTTTGTCAACAGTCCCGCAAGGCGTTTTTTGTGTCAAAGGCCAATCCGATGTTGGATGACAATGGACATGTAAATATAGTTGCAGACTATTACATCAATACGCTTTTGCTCGCACGGATGGATGTTTGTTGAATTTATAATTTGAAAATAATGTAATTTTTATTAAGCTTATTGTTTTCCCTTTAAGCCAATTATGCTATAATAAGGGCATGGAAAACGATAAGGCCAATTCACAAAAATCAAAAAAGAAATTGACACGGAAAGACCGGGAACAATTGAAGCTGGACCAAATCCTACGGGTGCTATTCAAGCTCTCTAAGGATATCACCATTCAACTGATCAACGGGCTATTTGACGAAAAATTCGTCAGCAGTGATGTGTCCATAGCGTACAGCAATGGCGAATTTGTGGATGATGAATATGACCGTACGATCGGCGATATGTTCATAACAGTGACCTCGAAGCAAGAAACGATTACATTTCATATCGAGTTTCAGACACTTAACGACAATATGATGGTGGTTCGCCTGTTCCAGTATGGTTTTAAGAAAGCGCTCGAAGAGGCACAAGCGTCCGGGGCGTTTACAACGGGAAACCCTCAAGAGAAAATTTTGATGAAGTTCCCGCGGCAGCTTGTTATTTATTTGGAAGAAAATGAAGCCATCCAGGAATCTCAATCACTCGCGTTAAGCCTCCCAGACGGCCGTGAGGTAGAATATACAGTTCCAACAATGAAATACTGGACCTATACGCCAGAAATGCTGAAACGCCAGAAGCTGTATGCATTATTGCCGCTATTAGCTTTCAGTTCGCGCAAGAGATTAAAGCTGATTTACGAAAGCAAGAAGCCGGAGAAAGAAAAGAGCCTCTTAATCTCGGAGCAATTTGAGCAAATGAAAAAGACGATAGAGAAAACCCTCGAGGTGCTCGGTGAACTGCATGATGCGAAAGAGATCGGCACCGGGGATCTTGAGCGTATCCTGCGTGTGCTGCAGAACATTACGACATATTTGTACGTCGTTACGGCGAATTCAGAAAGATTGACAAGGAGGTGCTGCAGATGGTGAAGACGTTGATTGATCCACGCATCAAGGCAGAAGGAATAAAAGAAGGGAAAGTTGAAGGAATCAAAGAAGGAAAAATTGAAGTAGCCCGAAACCTGCTAGCCTTGAAGGCAGATATAGATATGATTCAGAAGGCAACCGGGCTGAGCTCGGAGGAAATTAAACAGCTGCATGCAAATAAATGACCGCGGCTGGAAAGCCGCGGTTCAAATGAATGATATTTTTCTGCCGCTCTGCTGAGTGGCTTTTTTGCTATGCAATAATGCAATACTACACCAGGATTAGGGTTATACACTTATACCCAAGTCTTTTTTAAAATATGAAAATAAGCAAACAACGTGTCCATTGTGTCCAATGATTCAGCCTGGCGTTTTGTTAGTCTGGAAATGAATTGTTCCAGGCATTCAACTGTTTCATAGTGGTAAGGCGGATGCCATCGACGTTTATTTTGAAACCAGAAAAGCTTTGTTGTCGTCATTTTGAACGTGTGGTCCATCTCCTTGTTATTACAAATAGAGATGATGCGTTCCAGCATCTGGTATTCGAACGCAATCAGCGCCTCGACTTTAAAGGTCGTTTTTTCCTGTGTCTGCAAATCGCTGGCCTCAATTTCCTCGCCTTTGTACAGCAAATACGCAGCTGAAGCCCACAAATCTGCAGCACTGCTGGCCATTTCATCCTGACCGACATGTCTGGAATGCGCTATGGCATAACAGACAAGTGAGGCAATGACCTCTATTAAATCACTCACTCGCTGAGCTGATGTGTCCAAAATAATAACCCCATGCTTGGGGACGATCCGCACATAGCCTTCCGTTTCCAATTGCTGCAAAGCAGCCCTAACGGGAGTCCGGCTCATATCTAGCATGCTGCTTAGCTCGACCTCCGAGGTGACGGATCCTCTGGGTAATCGAGCTGACATAATCCATTGGAAAATGGTACTGTATGCCTGATCACGCAATCCCATACCGTTAGCCCCCTTTCGCTGCAAATTCATTGCTAATAGTATAGCATGAACGTGTTGCTTGTGTTTACGATTCGAGTCAACTGTGATAGTCTAATCTGTAAAAAGCAGAGGGGAGATCATGATCATCCATGGGTGATGTGCAATCAACAAAAACATTGAAAGAAACGGCATACGAAGTAATCAAGGAGCGAATCGTCAATGGGGAGTGGAGCGGAGGCACCTTTCTTTCGGAAAAAGCGCTCAGCGAGCTGCTGGAAATGAGCAAGACTCCGATTCGTTCGGCTCTAGACCGCCTGGAAATGATGGGACTTGTAAAACTATCACCCAAGCAAGGAGTAATCGTCCAGGAAATATCTTTGAAAAAAATATTAGAGATTTATGAGCTGAGGCTGGCTCTGGAGACATTTGCTGTGCGCCAATTGACCGGAAAGCTGGATGCCTTGTTCTTCTCCAGGCTCGATGCTAACTTAGAGGCACAAGCTGCTGCTGTGCAGGCTGAAGATGTTATCAAGTATGTCCATTTGGATCGCCAATTTCATGAAATGATCGTGGATAGCCTCGATAACTCTGAATTTGCAGAAGCCATGTCAAGGATTCAGGACAAGTTTATTATTGCAGTACGGACAACTTTTATCAAAAATAAGAAACGTCTCTGGGGCAGTCTGGAGGAACATCGCAGTATTCGTGATGCATTAGCAGGAAATGATCCGCTGGTGACAGAACAGCTTATTGCCAAGCATATTGAATTTGTGAAAATGATTTTGTTATAATGTATACAAGTTAGACATATTGAAAATCTGTAATCCCTATGCTAAATTTAGGTCATCAAATTGCAGTATGCTGAAAGGGATGGATGACATTGAAGATCATAGATATAACTACACACATTTTGGGGAACCCTTGGAAAAATTGGCTTTTCGTTCAGGTACAGACGGATGAAGGCATTGTTGGTCTTGGAGAAGGAACATTGAATGGCTTTGCCAAAACGGTTGAAGCGGCCATTCATGAGCTTAAGCATTTGGTCATTGGCATGGATCCATTTGATGTTGAGACTATTGGATTAAAGCTGTTCCGTGATGTCTATTCGGATGGCGGTCAAATCCAGGGCTCAGCGCTTGCTGCGATTGAAACCGCCTGCTGGGATATTATGGGCAAGGCGTTGAACAAGCCGATTTACAAGCTGATTGGCGGACGCTGTCATGAAAAGCTGCGCTGCTATGCCAATGGCTGGTACCGTGGGGCGAGAACGCCGGAGAATTTTCATGAATTGGCCAAGCTTGTAACGGCTAAAGGGTATACGGCATTGAAATTCGATCCTTTTGGCTCCGCATGGCGGACTGTGGACCGTGCCGATTTCGATCTTTCTCTGGAAATTATTGCAGCTGTGCGGGAGGCTGTAGGTCCAAATGTGGATATTCTGATCGAGGGGCATAACCGCTTCACCGTGCACACTGCGTTGCAGTTTGCAGACGCGATGCTGCCATACAAGCCAACATGGTTCGAAGCACCTGTACCTCCGCACCTGGTTTCTTCCATGGTTGAAGTGGCCAGACGCAGTCCGGTACCGGTAGCTTGCGGAGAAGATTATTATAGCCGCGAGCAATTCGCTGAGCTGCTGAAGCATGATGCCGTGCATATCATCCAACCGGAGCCACAATTCCTCGGGATCTCTGCTTCCAAGCAAATTAACGGGATGGTTCATGCTCATAACGGTGTTATAGCACCGCACAGCGCGCAAGGCCCGGTATGCTCGGTTGTGTGCGCGCATCTGAATATGGCTACTCCTAATTTTTATATGCATGAGATTTTTGATGAGTTTAACGAGCCTTGGGAAGAGCATGTTTTGCAGCCGGCCATGAAGGTTCAGAACGGATATTTGCAGCCTCCGGAAGGACCGGGGCTTGGAGTAGAATTGAACTTGGAAGAGCTTGGAAATCATCCTTATCATGTCGGAAACTGGCTGCCGCTCTTTAAGCAAGGATGGGAAAAGCGTCTGCGGACTGAATAGCAAAATAGGGGAGGCTAGCTAGATGAGTTGGGAAGGTAAAGTGATCGTAGTGACAGGCGGTGGCGGTGGGATCGGGCGTGCCGTCTCCAGAAGGTTTGCCGCGGCTGGCGCAAGCGTTGTTGTCGTGAACCGGACTGCGGAAAAGGCGGAGCGGGTTGCACAGGAAATTACCGAAGAAGGCTACCAGGCGGTTGCTATGGCTGCGGATGTATCTTCGGAAGCAGATGTCAGGAGGGTCATTGGCGACACGCTGAAACTCTATGGCAAAATCGATGTAATGGTGAACAATGCGGCCGTATGTCCGCAAATCCGCTTGACGGATCTTAGCTTGGACAAATGGAATGAAGTGATCACTAACAATTTAACCTCCGTTTTTTTATTTTGCCGTGAGGTGATTCCTTCCATGGTCGAAGCCGGTGGCGGTGTTATTGTCAATGTTAGCTCGGTTCATGCCGTAGCAACTTTGGAGGGCTACTCCGCTTACTCGGCTTCAAAGGGCGGAATTGTTTCGATGACGAGGGCTATCGCTCTTGATTACGCCAAGCAGAACATTCGTGTCAATGTGGTGCTTCCTGGAGCCGTGCAGACGCCAATGCTGGAAGCAAGTGTGAAGAGTCTGGATACGCCGCGGGAAGAAATTATGCAGCAGTGGAACGAATCTCAGCCCATAGGCAGAGTCGGACAGCCGGATGAGATTGCTTCAGTAATCATGTTCGCCGCAAGCCCGGACAATTCTTTTATGACTGGAGCTACGCTGGTGGCAGATGGTGGGCTGACGATTGATTTGTAAAAGCCGGGATTGATACGCGGGTCCTTGAGTTGTCGAAGAGAAGTGTGTAAGGAAGCAAGCAAGGGTGTAAGGGTGTAAGGGTCTAAGGGTCTAAGGGTCTAAGGGTGTCTTCAAAATCAATGGATTTTGAGGCACTCTTTTTTATGAACTGAAAGTATAAGTTTTGGGATGCCTGGAGTGAAAGGAATCATTCACATGATGCAGCTTTACAGTGATGAAGTAGTCGGTGTGACTGTTCATTCACCAAGGGAATCAGAAAGGAAGCACAGATTTCCCTATCGCCACTATCCCCTTCCCTCAGAAAGCAACCTCTATTGGCAGTCCTTTTTTAAGCGTTAGAAGCAGCCCGCCCTCCGCCGAAATGAACGTGTACTCCACTTAGCGATGTTTTTTTAAAGTATAGATATAGAGAGGACCCAGTGCTTTTAGCGATGAAAAACATCATTAAAGTTCGTTAAAGTAGTAGCTCCTTCTCAGTTGCGCGCGATCTTCATCCCCAGCGCCTGCGCCCGCTGGGAAATCTCCTCTAACCAAGAGAAAAACCCTTGCTGGCTGTCCGTTTGAGCTTGGTGTTCGTGCGATCGTAGCTAAAGAGAGGGAATGGCTGTGGGCGGAAGAGCGGTAGCGTCCGCCTTTAAAGATTTGTTCCTACCTCCTTATCCATTCCATTCAGGGAACAAATCTTTAACAGCGGCTGGAGCCCACAGCCATTCTCTCCGCAATGCACCAAATTCACGAACACGCACATCAAAGGACGCCGCAAGGCGTTTTCTTACATAATAATAGGTATCGATCAAAATGTAGTGATTGTGGTTAATTTTCTTTCCTGGATAAAAAATGACCGTTTTCATTTCGTATCTGGCATGTTTGTGGCGTGCTTTCGTTCTATGATAGGTAGGAACAGAGATTGATTTTGATTAGTTATTTTGACTAGGAGGAGAAAGAAAATATGCAGCAAACATTGAAACTCGGCATGATCGGCTTGGACACGTCCCATGTGTCTGCATTTGCCGCCATATTAAATGATCCCCAGAATCCCTATCATGTACCTGGCGGGAAAATTGAAATCGCATACCCAGGTGTACCTTCGCCCGACTTTGAATTGAGCTATGGCAGGGTAGACAAATATACGAGTGAACTTAAGGAACAATACGGCGTAACCATTGTTGATTCAGCAGAGGCTGTGGCGGAACAGAGCGATGCCATTCTGATTGTTTCGGTAGATGGCCGTGTACACCTGGATTTGCTGAAAAAGGTAGCTCCATTCGGAAAGCCAGTTTTCGTTGATAAACCGTTTGCTGTCAGCAGTAAGCATGCAGAGGAAATGTTTGCGATAGCAGCCGAGCACAAGATTCCTCTGATGAGCTGTTCTTCACTTCGTTATGCACAGGGGCTGGTCGATGAGCTGGGATCGGAGCAGGACGATGTCATCATAGGTGCGGATTGCTTTGGCCCAATGAGTATTGAGCCTACTCAGCCTGGCCTGTTCTGGTACGGTATTCATTCTGTAGAAATGTTGTTTACAATTATGGGCAAAGGCTGTGCCAATGTTTCGGTTACGACAACGGATGAGCATGATGTCGTGGTAGGGACTTGGAAGGATGGCCGAATCGGAGTGGTTAGAGGAAACCGGGAAGGAAACTATGCGTTCAGCGCGGCCATTCAGCGCAAGAAGACAAACAGCTTTGTGGATACAAGCGCTCATCCCAAGCCTGCCTATGCAGGCATGCTGGAGCGTATTTTGCTAATGTTCCAAACAGGAAAGCCTGATGTGGATTCTTCAGAAACGCTGGAGATTATCCGCTTCCTTGAAGCCGCCAATGAAAGCCGCGACAGCGGAAAGAAAGTGGAGCTTGCTCGATAAGGTAAGACAAACGCGACTATAACAATCATCAAAAAAGGACGTACAAACTCAACTGAGTTCTGTACGTCCTTTTTTTTGAAAGTGGAAAGTATAAGTTTTTGGTGAAGCTTGGGATGAATATGTTAATTGACATATTGAGCCTACCTGCATTTAGCGATGTTTTTCATCGCTAAATGCAGGAGATCCTCGCCATATACATACTTTAACAATGAAAAACATCGTTAAAACCCCCTTAAAGCACCCAGTCAGGCCAACCGTCCTCTTTTAGCGATGAAAAACATCATTAACGTGACGGATTGACTGGAAACACTTTCTTTAACGATCATCAAAAACATCGTTAAGTCAAGCACACGCTCAATATCGCTATAACATTCAAACTTTCTGCTCCAGCCGCTGAACTGCTGTAGAACTAGCTCTTCATCCCCAGCGCCTGAAAGCCTGTTCCTGCTGCTTGGCAGCTGACAGTATACTTTTTGGAGTCGAAGCGTGTTACGATTGGGCCTCTTTCTGGTCGCTAATTCCATGCCTGTTGCGGTACTCCCTGGGGGTAACCTCCTTCAGGTTTTGAAATACACGGGAGAACGTACGGAAGGATTCAAAGCCAGTCTCAACGGCAATGTCGATAATCGGCATGCTGGTGGAAATCAGCAGGTTGACCGCGGAGTCAATTCGCAGCTGATGAAGATAGTTCAGAAAGCTTTTCCCTGTGTAATGTTTGAATATCCGGCTGATATAGGGGGAGCTTACGCTAAAATGCTCGGCAACGCTTTCGAGGGAAAGTTTATCCGTGTAATGCACATGTAGATATTGCAAAATCGGCCAGAAGGGCTGCTTCATTTCCGGTTCTCTGGCAAAATCGCCTGTTTGCCTATTGCGGCTTACTGTGCGGATGAACAGGAGCAGCGCTTCCGTGAGCATGGCTCGTATCATGCTGCTGCGGCCAGGCTGGGGCGGCTTGGTGCTTTCCGTCATAAGCTTGGCAAAAATATCTTCGATCCACAGCGTGTCATCTGCCGTAAATTCGGCATAGGAAGGGAACTGCGAGCCGATTTCATACAGTAAGCCGCACCAATCGGAATCGTAGGATGATCCGAACAAAATATTGATATCGAACATACAGCAATATTTATGCACCGCATGTTCGGGGGCGCTGTGAATTTCATGCATATGATGCGGAAGCAGAAAGGAAGCGACACCAGGGCGAAGGTGATGTGTCTTCCCATTTACGGTTTCCGTTCCACTACCCTTGGTCACTAAGGAGAATTCTACGAAATCATGATGATGCAGATGTGTCGACCATGGGATCTTGCTAATACCAATGAAAAAAGGAAGCTGCCCTTTCTTCATATTCAGATTGGCAGACACATCCATGTACTCGGGAATGATTGTCATCCATTGACCCTCCAGTAAAATAGTGGACGCTTCATTGTATGGCGCTAATGCATATTGCTAATGCATTCTGCTAATGCATACCGCTATGATTGCGCTTCCCTTTTAGCGGATCGCCCATGCATATTGCGAAATTCTCTGGGAGTGACCTCCTTCAGATTTTGAAATACGCGCGAGAAGGTGCGGAAGGATTCGAAGCCAGTCTCCGCGGCAACATCGATAATCGGCATGCTTGTGGAGATCAGCAGATTGACCGCGGAATCGATGCGCAGCTGATGAAGATAGCCAAGGAAGCTTTTTCCTGTGTAGTGCTTGAATATCCGGCTAATATAAGGTGCGCTTACATTAAAATATTCCGCAACGCTTTCCAGGGAAAGCTTGCCTGTGTAATGCACATGCATATATTGCAAAATCGGCCAGAAGGGCTGCTTCATTTCCGGTTCCCTGGAATCTGCCACAGCTTGCTTGTTATTACTGACAGCGCGGACGAAGAGCAGCAGTACTTCTGTTAGCATGGCGCGGATCATACTGCTTCGTCCGGGCAGTGGTGGCTTGGTGCTTTCGGCCAGAAGCTTGCCGAGAATATCGTTTAGCCATTTGGCGTCGTCTGCTGCAAATTCGTTAAATGAAGGATACTGTGAGCCGATTTCATATAGTAAGCCGCACCAGTCCGAATCGTAAGATGAGCCGAACAGGATGTTGACATCGAACATGCAGCAATATTTGCTGACGGGTTGTTCGGAATCGCTATGAATTTCATGCATATGGTGCGGAAGCAGGAAGGAGGCGACGCCTGGCCGGAGCTGATGTTTTTTCCCGTTGACTGTCTCGGTGCCGCTTCCTTGGATAACAAACGCAAATTCCACGAAATCGTGATGATGCAGCTTGGTTGACCTGAGCTTGTGAATTCCAATGTAGAAGGGCAGCTGACCCTTCTTCATGTTCAGATTTGCAGACAGATCCTCATACGTGGGAATGATCGTCATCCATCGCCCCTCCAGTAAAATAATGACCACTTCAGTTTCGGTTTTGACGTGCATTCTAGATGCTTTCATTCTACCATATAAGAGATCGTGAAGAGAAGTTTAAATGAGGAGTGGAACTATGATTATCGATGCACACAACCATCCGGACTGGTATGGCTATGATGTCGAGAAATTTCTGCAAAACATGGAGCAATATCAGATCGATAAAACATGGTTGTTGAGCTGGGAATCGCCAAAAGATGAGTATAATCCTTCCTACAATCGCGTCGTACCAGACCATGACGGCAACGGGCCTATATCCTTCCAGCGCTGCGTTGCATACGTGAAGCAGCATCCGGATAAATTCGTACTTGGATATGCACCAGATCCGCGCCGCCCCGATGCAATCGACCGCTTGAAGGCCGCTATCGACTTATATGGCGTGCGCATATATGGCGAAATCAAGCTGCGGATGATGTACGATAATCCGGATGCGATCCGGCTGTTCCGTTTCTGCGGGGAGCAAGGGCTGCCCGTTGTTGTCCACATTGATTATGAATTTGACAGCGGACAGCAGTATCCACGTCCTAACTGGTGGTATGGCGGGGGAATTGATGCGTTCGAGCGTGCGGTCAAGGCATGCCCGGATACGAAATTTCTGGGACACGCGCCTGGCTTCTGGGCACATATTTCCGGCGACGACCAGTATGAGACGGTGGCTTATCCCGTAGGGAAAGTGGAGCCAGGTGGTAAAGTTGCGGCTATGCTCCGGCAGTATCCGAACCTTTACTGTGATATTTCGGCTGGTTCCGGACATAACGCATTGAACCGGGATCACGACTATACACGTGAATTTATCGAGGAGTTTCAGGATCGTATTGTATATGCGAGGGATTATTTCGATAATATCCATCAGGTGCTGCTGAATTCACTGAACCTTCCGGAGCACATCTTAGCCAAAATTTATGCTGAAAATGCTTTGAAGCTGGTTCCCTTGGCAGGGATAAAATAGCCAGAGATGAAGTAGGCGGGGCATAGACAGAGGTTTCTCACACGGGTGGGCTAACTACACGGAAGCTAATTTGCAGAACAGTGCCGGATTGCCAGCAAGTCCGTTTCGGACGGATTCGTTGCAAGCTTAGAGGTACATTTGTTTTCAAAGAAATAAAAAATAATAAAAAATAATTAGGAGGATGTTATACAATGAGCGATCAACAAGTATTAGCTATATTAGGCGGACCGAAAGCTGTAACAACAGAACCTGGAGATATGTTCACATGGCCGATTATTACGGAAGAGGATGAGGCTGCGGCACTTGAAGTGCTTCGCAGGGGAGCCATGTCCGGTAGTGATGTAACCATGCAATTTGAAGATGATTTCCGCAAATGGCTGGATGTTGACTATGCACTAGGTTTTAACAACGGGACGGCATCACTGCAAGCAGCCATGTACGGCTGTGGGATCGGCATTGGCGACGAAATCATTTGTCCCAGCATTACGTATTGGGCATCCTGTACTTCAGCATACGCGTTGGGTGCGACTGTAGCGTTTGCAGATATCGATCCGGTCACACTGTGCATAGACCCTAAGGACATTGAGCACAGAATCGGCGATCGCACGAAGGCTATTGTAGTTGTGCATTATTTCGGTTACCCTGCTGACATGGACCCGATTCTGGAGATTGCCCGCAAGCATAATCTGAAAGTAATTGAGGATGTATCCCATGCACACGGAGGCATTTACAAGGGCCGCAAGCTGGGAACAATCGGAGACGTTGGCGCGATGTCGCTGATGGCAGGCAAGGCGCTGGCAATTGGTGAAGCGGGGATGCTGGTTACAAATGATCGGGACATTTACGAGCGCTCGCTGGCCTTGGGACATTACGAGCGTTTTGATAGCAATATTCAAAATGAGGCGCTTAAGCCTTTTATCGGGCTTCCTCTCGGAGGCTACAAGTTCCGCATGCATCAGATCAGTTCCGCGGTAGGACGCGTACAGCTGAAGCATTACGATGCGCGCAATGAGGAAATTGGCCGGGCAATGAACTTGTTCTGGGATTTGCTTGAGGGTGTTCCAGGTGTTGCCGCACACCGTCCGGAAAAAGGCTCCGGGAGCTATATGGGTGGCTGGTACGCAGCCCGTGGGCATTACAAACCAGAGGAGCTGGGCGGATTATCCGTAACCCGCTTCTGCGAAGCTGTTGAGGCTGAAGGCGCGCCTTGTACCCCAGGCTGCAACCTGCCGCTGCATCAGCATCAGTTATTTCAGACGGCAGACGTATATGGAGCCGGTCAACCTACACGTATCGCTAACGCCAATCGGGACGTACGGCTGTGGGATACGAGTTTGCCTGTGAGCGAGAGCATTACAGCGAACTTATATAGCATCCCTTGGTTTAAACATTACAGACCAGAGGAAATCAAGCAGTATGCCAATGCCTTCCGGAAGGTATCCGAAAACTACAAGCAGCTGCTGGAAACTGATCCCGGCAATCCTGTTAAAATGGGCGGCTGGAACATGTTTAACAGAAGATAGCGAGGAGGACGCCTCGCGAGGTCCTTTGATGTGGGTGTTCATGGCGCTAGTTTTTGGGGAGGGAAAGGGTGTGGGCTCCAGCCGCTGTTAAAGATGTGTTCCCTTAATTGGACTCTGGTGGTTGAAACACATCTTTAAATGCGGACGCTATCGCTCTTCCGCCCACACCCTTTCCCTCTCTCAGCTACTTGGCGCAAAACACCAAAAGCTCAAACGGACAGCCGGCAGGCGTCTGTTTCCTGAATAAAAGGGATAATCAAGACAATGAAGTTTGGACTTCTCTCATTTTTGCCAAGTCTAGGAATAACTCCAACAACTCCAAACTCAAACAGAAGCCCGCAAGGGTTTCTTTTGTGTCTAAGGGAACAAACTTATTTGTAGCAGCACCCATAGTGAGCAGAAGATGAATAGGCAGGAGAATAAGCAAGAGAAGAGGCAGGAGAAGAAGTAGAAGAAGTAGAAGTAGAAGTAGAAGTAGAAGTAGAAGTAGAAGTAGAAGTAGAAGTAGAAGTAGAAGTAGAAGTAGAAGTAGAAGGTAGAAAGAAGGAATCAGTCAGCTCCAAAAAGGTATGGACACTTCAATAACGATAAAAAACATCGCTAAAGAAGCAAGATTCATCTAAACCTCTCACTTAACGATGAAAATCATCATTAAAAGTCCAAAAACCAGCCCAAAGGGGACCACCGAGCGTATTTAGTGATATAAAACATCACTAACGAGCATCGTCTCCAGAAAAGGGTATCTTTAACGATGAAAAACATCATTACGGAGAAGTCCACGTTATCAGCCTTAGATTATATGGTTTTTTACACGGCATTTCCACTATTAAACAGAAGAATGAAAGAAGGGGTGAACTTCATTGCCAACAAACATGGATATCCCGCTGCTGCTGAAGCGCGGAGGGGCAAGAGTTGTTATTACCGGCGACAGCTTAAGCTATAATCGGTATGATTTCGAAGAAGAACCGCGCATAGATGCCTATGATTGTTTGCCAGGCATTCGCTCGTGGTCGTTTATGGTTCGTGATGAGATTCACCGGAGTGATGAATGGTTCCGTCATGGGGGCGAAGTGCCTTACACGCATGTGCAGGCTGAAACTGTGTTTGCCATCTCTGCTTTGCCGGAGTTTACGTTTCCGTTCGATAACCGCACGTTAACGGCGCGCGTGTTCGAGAAGGAAGAAGAGCTGGTGCTTTCTTATTTACATCATAATGATACGGATAGTGCGGTATTATTTTTGGGCAGTGTTCCTGGGGATACAGCTGCCAAATTCGATATTTATGTGGATGGGGTGTACAGCCAGACCGTAGATAATAATGGGGAGGGACAGCTTTTTCAGGGTTACAATCCTCTATATATTGAAATACAGGCATCATCAGGGAAGCAGCATGAAATTTGCTTCAAGAATTGGGAGCAGTCTGCGGCGCACCCCCATGCTTCAGGTGAACGGACCCTGCATCTGCTCGGAATTGGGTCCAAACTCTCTCCTGTATACCTAACAGGACAGGGTGGCAAGACGGCGGAATGGCTGCTGGGCAACCTCGAAGCGAGAGTTACGGCCTACAATCCCGATCTTGTCCTTCTCATTCTCGGAGCCAATGACCGGGTGTATCGTACCCTAGAGCAGTTTGATCAAGAACTGCGCGCAGTAGTTGGCGGAATATACGCTTCCAATCCACAGACGCATGTGCTGCTGCTTGCCCCGCCATCGTCGGTTAACGAGCAGGACCCACTGCTTGATGATGGGAATTATATTCCTGATGCCAAGGCGATTAAGTATAATGACATGATGGAGACAATTGCAGGGCAGCTTGGCTGCAGTTATCTGGATACTTCTAAAGTGTTTGCGGAAATACCGATAGTGCAGTGGAGGTTCGATAATGTCCATTTGACCAAATACGGGAACAAGGTACTTGCCGCGAAGGTTTTGGAAATATTAGGACTGGATGGTCTTAAATCCTAAATCCTAAATCCTAAATCCTAAATCCTAAATCCTAATCTTTAATTTTTGAATCAAAATTGAATCAAAGTCTTTAAATACATCTAGAATTTTGTATCCATTTCCTGCATTCATGTGTCCAAATTAGGCATAATGACATACCGGAAATGGATACTTTTGCATGATAGGGCCTCCCATTATAATTTATCGTGTAAGTGCTTACAAAATAATATTGTTGGGGAGGGTTTATAGTTGAGAAAAATGATGTTTGTTGTGCTGGCGGTAGTTTTATCGATGTGTGTGGTGATGTCAGCGTGTTCAAAAAAGGAAGGTTCGGATTTGAAAGCGTCTTCAAGTTCGAATGCGGCAGCAAATGATCCATCAAGTGATCCGTCAAACGAGCCTTCAAGTGATCCGTCCAAGCGGGAAACGCTGTCGCTGTTTATGAGTAATTCAGGTGTAGAAACACCGGATAGTGTGAATTTAAGCGATAACCCATTCATTAATGTTGTCAAGGATTACGCGAATGTTAATTTGAAGGTGGAGGTGCCGCCGTATCAGGATTTCCAAACAAAGTTCAACTTGGTTATGTCTTCAGGAAACCTGCCGGATATTGTGCATACCTACTACAGAGACGTGGCTGAAACAGCTGCCGAACAAGGTGCCTTCCTGGATTTGAAAAAGTATTATGATAACTCGCCCGTTGTGCAGCAGTGGATCACGCCCGAAATGATGGAATTTGCCAAGTCTAAAAAAGGTGGGGGCTACTTCCGTATTCCGATGGCCAATGATAAGACGCCCCAAGGCATGTTTAATTTTGTAAGGTATGAATTTATCAAGAAGTACAATGATGGCAAATTTCCGCAATCGGTAGATGAATACGTAGATTTGCTGCGGAGGATGAAGAAGGCTGACCCGGAGTCCTATCCGCTAACGAATCGTGTCGTTGGGGAAGCTGGCCTTGGTTATGCCGGAAATGTGCTGTATTACTGGTATGGGGCTCTCCCGCATTCGTATCGGGTACAGGACGGGAAAGTACTTAGCACCTTTGTACTGCCCGAATATCGGGCTGCGACAGAGCTCATGCATCAGATGTATGAGGAAGGCATTCTGGATAAAGAATTTGCCACTAACAACAATGATCAATACTGGCAGAAGCTGGTCAATAGAAATGCTTTGCTCGAAAATAATTCAGCAGCAGAGCTTATTTGGCGGGGTCTCACCTCAGCGGCCGCGGGAGGATTGCTGGAGAATAAGGAGTTTGTTATTGCACCGCCATTGAGTCAATTTCCTGATGTTCTGAAGGATCCCAAGTATGTGCTTTCGCCGCGGAATATGCCGATCAATGATCACGGTCTGTACATTTCCGCAAAAACCAAAAATCCTGATTTAGCCTGGAAGGTCATTGAAGGTTTTGCCACAAAAGACTTGTTTGAAGCGATTTATTGGGGCAAAGAAGGCTCAGAGTATGTGATCAAAGATGGTGGACGCGAACCCGTTCTGGAAAAAATACAGTCTGAAGACAGGAATTGGGCGCTGCAGCTGGCGCTGATCCCGGGATTTTCTGCAGGGGGCGAAATCGAAAAGGCACAGGCCAAAATGAAATATAACCCGGAATACTTCAAAGCCGTGTATGACAGTCTCGATGCTTCTCAAGAATTGATGAAAACGGCCACACTTTCTTTGTTGAATTTCTTCCCTCCATCTGATGAGATTAATAAGAAAACAGGAGAAAAAACAGCTTTCATCGCCAAAGCTACGGTAGAAGCGATCATGGGGAACATTACTATGGAGCAGTTCGATCAGCGTGTACAGGAATTTCATCAGAAATTCGATTTCATCTATGACGACTACACGAAGTTTTTGACGGATAACAAGGAGATGCTGCTGGAAAATGGTGTGATCGAAGCGGGATGGTAATGTGATATACAGCCATTTGGCAAGCGGGGACTAAGAATATCATTTACATCAAACAAGCGGACGATGAGCTGCCTCGAAGTTTCAAGACGCTTTGAAAAGCTTATGAGCTTAAGAAGCTCAGACAGCTCGCGTCCGCTTACATCTTGCGGGAGGGTATCCATGGGAAGAAAATTGAACTCCACGGTAGGTGTTTTATATGTGCTGCTGGCGCCTGCATTAGTGCTGCTTTTTATTTTTAACTATATTCCGCTATACGGGATCGTTATGGCTTTTCAAGATTTTACGCCATTTAAAGGCGTCCTAGGCAGTCCGTGGGTCGGATTGAAGCATATTGTTTATTTTTGGAATGACGAGACGTTTTGGCGGGTTATGCGCAATACTTTAATTATTAATTTCTACGATCTTTTATTTGGATTCACGGCCCCGATTGTGTTTGCTCTGTTAGCCAATGAGATCAAGATAAAGCTGTTCAAGCGCGTGACACAAACGATCTCATATTTGCCGCATTTTTTATCCTGGGTCGTTGTTTCCGGTATTTTCTATATTATGCTGTCTCCGGATGCGGGTCCGGTTAACAATTTGCTGCATGCTTTATTTGGCACGAAACCGGTGTTTTTCATGACACAGCAGGATCTTTTTCGCAGTATTGTTGTTTTTGCTGATATTTGGAAAGGTGTGGGCTGGTCGGCGATTCTCTATTTTGCGGTAATATCGAGTATTGATGACAGTCTGTATGAGGCGGCCACGATTGATGGGGCGAACCGGCTTCAGCAAACGATCCACGTTACGCTTCCGGCACTGCTGCCGATGATTGTGCTGCTCTTTCTGCTTAGGGTATCGACGATTTTTGCTATTGGGTTCGATCGCATCTTTTTGCTGCAAAATCCACTCGTATTCGATGTTTCCGAAGTCATCAGCACGTATGTGTACCGCATTGGGCTGCAGAATTTTCAATACAGTCTGACGACGGCGATCGGCTTTGTGCAGAGCCTGTTAGGCTTCATCATGCTGCTTACGGCCAACAAGTTGTCAAAAAAATTAGCTGGACTCGGTCTGTATTAAGGGAGGGGAGCAGGCATGCTGTACAAGTCGCCATCGCGCAAAGTTTTTGAAGTCATCAATTATTGTTTATTCACTTTGTTCAGTTTGTCGATTATTTTACCTTTTATCAACGTGCTGGCCGTATCCTTTAGTGATTATCGTGCAGTAGCGGCTGGCAAGGTTGGCTTCTGGCCGGTAGGCTTCAATTGGGATGCTTACACTACCCTTGCTAACAATTGGCCGTTTCTTCGGGCGGCTTTAAATACGATTATGCTGACTGGCGTCAATACGGTGCTGTGCATTCTGATTTCACTTGCAGCCGGATACGCACTAGCCAATAGAAAAATAATAGGATTGAACATCATCTTCATTTATATTCTCATTCCGATGTATTTCAGCGGCGGCCTGATCCCTACGTATTTGCTCGTCAATAATCTCGGGCTGAACAACACGTATGGAGCGCTTATTTTACCGAGCCTTGTCAGCATTTTTTATATCATTGTGTTCCGTAACTCGATTATGCAGCTGCCCAAAGAGCTGATCGAGTCTGCGGAAATGGATGGTGCAGGTGCGGTACGGCTGCTTGCAAGCATTATTTTTCCTTTAATTTTGCCTATGGTGATGGCCTTTACGATATTCAGTGCGGTAGGCTACTGGAATGAATGGTTTAATGTCCTGCTGTATATTCGCGATGACAGCCTGTGGACACTGCAGTATAAGCTTCGTGATATTTTGTTTAATGCCGCTGCCATTGACATGATCACCCAGCAGTCGGTAAGCACCCGTATGAAGGTCCACCCGGAGAATATGAAGATGGCTGCGCTTATTTTGTCCATCCTGCCTATTCTGGTCATTTACCCTTTCTTGCAAAAATATTTCATGCACGGCATTCTGGTTGGGGCCGTCAAAGGCTGAGCAGGAAAGCGGATTCAATTCCTTGAAATGTTATGATAAGATTTACCTACAGTTAATGAAGGGGGGTGACCGTTCGTGACTGGAAAATGGGGGAGATTATCTTTTAAAAAGAAGCTGCTGCTGTACTCATTATTTCTATGTATTGTTCCACTGCCAATTCTGGGGACTTTATCGTACTACACGGCAGTGGCCAATGTGGAAGAAGAAGTGAACAGAAGCCAGCAGATCATTTTGGGACAAATCGAGCAGCAATTAACCGGGTTTATGAAAAGGCTGGAAATGATATCTGTCCATATTGCTACGGATCCTAATGTTCTCGAAGATTTGCGTCAAGGTCCGCTTCTTGATCCGCTTGACTCCATTACCACTTTAAATGTGAGTGCCAGACAATACCGGGCGGTCTCCGATATCCGTTTCAAAATGTCACTGCTGTATACCGGCTTCAAAATGGTTTATTCCGAGGAATATGGGCAAATTCAGGCCAAGAGGTTTCCGCTGGCTAACCTGCTTGATTTGTCCATTCCGATATATCCGGGCTCGGTCATCGTTCCGCCAAAGACTTATGCCAATCAGAAAGATATGATTCTGCTTCGCTCCATCCCTGTCCAATCTTCTCCTGCAGAACAGATCGGCACGCTCATGCTGGAAGTGAACACAAACAGTTTGTTTGATGTGCTGAGAAGCACTGGTACTAATGAAAATGAAGGCCGTCAAGTGCTTGTCATTGATGATTTAGGACGAATTATCGTCAGTTCCAATTATGCTGAGGTCGGGACTATGCTGACACCGGGTATGGGGCTGTATGATTTCTGGATGACCCGAAAGGCGGCTTACAGCCACTATAACTCCGATCAAATCGAGTATAAATTGAATTCTATCAAGTCCGCTTTCAACGATTGGACCTATATGACGATAACGCCGACAAAAGAGCTGAGGCAGAGGGCCAATCATATTAAGCAATTTACTTGGACCATGACTGGCATATTAACGGGAGTCTGGCTTATTTTTTCGATCATTGGTACACAGAGATTTTCCTTTCCTTTCAAGCGTATGTATGAAAAATTACCGGAGCTGCAGGAAAATACACTGCTCAAAATGCTGCGTGGAGAACCGGCGGATAAAGACTTTGTGCTGCAAAACAATTTTCTGCAAACCTGTTTCTGGTTCTATATTATTGTGATCGAACGGGAGAGTCCCAAGGCTTCTGTAGAAGCCGATGTTCCGGATCAAGGGCTCAGCGACCGTGAATTAGCTGCTCTGCTGCAGGTACTGGTGAAAAAACGGCATCCATGTCTGTTTGCCATAGAGGGCAGCGGGAAAATTGTGTTCGTCGTTGGCATAGCAGACCCGGATGAGGATGGCGATCAGGCCATGTTCGCACTGGGTACGCTGCTTCTGGAAGAAGTCAAACGGCAAAGCGGCGACCCTGCGGCTCTTGTAATCGGCCGTGGCTTCAGGCATTACCGGCAGCTTGGGGAAAAGTTCCGTGAAGCGGAGGATCTGATCGGCTATAAATTTATCCTTGGTACAGAAAAAGTTATTACAGCCCAAATGACAGAAAGCTTCTCGGTTAAGCAGTCGAATCGGTTTTTCGTGAAGTGGCATAAAATGATCGTCACCAGCATTATCGAAGGAGAGGTGAGCCAGGCGGCTGAGCATTTCGAGATGATGATCGCCCAGCTTTCGGCCCATGTTCCGAATCCGGAGCTCATCTTGGGCTCGCTCAACTATTTGATGGGTGAGATCGACACCCGGCTTCAGGAGATGGGACATGATCTCAGTGAGCTGATCGATGACGAACGTTATGATCAGTTATCATCGCTGCCTTCGATTGAGCATGCCAAGTCCTGGTTTTGTACGGTTTTTTTTCCTGCTCTTGAACGGCATTTGGAGCAGTTCCAGCAGCAAGGAAAGAAGAGGCTTACCCGTGAGCTGATCGAATATATGGAGCTGCATTATGATCAGGATTTGTCCTTGCAGCTGCTGTCCGATCGTTTTGCAGTGTCATCCTCACACATCAGCCGGCTGATTAAAAATGAGACGGGCTACTCTTTTGTCGAATATTTGATTCAGCTGCGTATTTCCAAGGCCAAGGAATGGCTGGCGCATACGGATATGGCGCTAAAAGAAATATCGGAACGCCTCCGCTATACGAATTCGCAGAACTTCTCGCGTATTTTCAAGCAGGTGACAGGTATGCCTCCAGGAAAATACCGGAATCAGTCGCGGGACTGAATGCAGGACAAAGCAACGATTTTTTTGGTTTTATTCGCTAGAAAGTAGAAGTTTTTGAGGGGTGTCTGGAGTGGATAATCTTTAATAACGCAGTGCAACTTTGCAGTGATAAAGGGAAGAGTGATAGTAACAGCCTTTGCTCTCCCGAAATGAGCGTGTCTTCACTTAACGATGTTTTTCATCGTTAAAGTAAGTATTTTCGGGTGAGCAGTCACGTTAATGATGATTTTCATCGTTAAAAGAGGTCAGATGGCCTCTCTGGGTGGTTAAAGGGGATTTTAACGATGTTTTTCATTGTTAAAGTAAGGTTGTGGAGAGGAGTTGATGCTTTTAACGATGAAAAACATCGTAAAAGTATCAGCTCCTCTTAGCTGCGCGGGCTCTTCATCTCCAGCGTCTTTGCCGCAGGGAATTTCCTCCAACCAAGTGAAACACCCTTGCTGGCTGTCCGTTTGATCTTGGTTTTCGTGTGATTCGTGCGATTGTAGCTGAGAAGAGGGGATGGCTGTGGGCGGAAGAGCGGTAGTGTCCGCCTTTAAAGATTTGTTCCTGCCTCCACATCCATTCCATTCAAGGGAACAAATCTTTAACAGCGGCTGGAGTCCACAGCCATTCCCTCCCAAGCACTGGCGTCACGAACACGCCCATCAAAGGACGCGACAAGGTACTTTTCTTAAATAAAATGCTTGTAAAGAAATGACTGCTTTCGTTTTGATTTTGACCTTTGCCTAAGCTGTTTTCATTTTAACATAAAGGGGTAGTGATCAGAGGGATTGAATAAGGAGAGTGACGGGTTATATGACAAGCAAGTTGGCTATACACGGCGGCGATAAAGTGAAGACGACTCCGTACGGCAGCGGAAAGCGGTTCGGTTTGGAGGAAGCCAAGGAGCTGCTGGAAGCGCTGGAGCAAAATACGTTGTTTTATCACTTTGGAAATAAGGTTAAAACGTTTTTGAGCAATTTTAATGAGATGTATGGAATCCAATATAGTGTGGCTACTTCGTCCGGTACGGCTGCGATCCATGTGGCTCTGGGGGCATGCGGAATATCTGTTGGAGATGAAGTGATTACCAGCCCGATTACGGACCAGGGCACGCTCATTGGAATTTTGTATCAGAATGCGATTCCGGTATTTGCCGATCTGGAGCCGCATACGTACAATCTGGACCCGAAATCGATCGAAGCGCTTATCACGCCAAGGACGAAGGCGATTGTTGTTGTGCATCTTGCAGGCAATCCGTGTGATATGGACGCCATTATGGACATTGCCCGCAGGCATGGGCTGAAGGTTGTAGAGGATTGCGCACAAAGCTACCTTTGTAAATATAAGGGCCGCCTAGCTGGAACAATTGGTGATTTTGGCTGCTTCAGCACGAATGATTTCAAGCATATGTCAACTGGCGACGGAGGCATTGTAACGGTGAACTCCGGCGAAGAAGCAGACTATTACATTACGCATGCTTTTGCCGATAAAAACTATCAGCGCTTTGGCAGCAGTGTCGTACGCGATTTAACACATCTAGCGCCCAACTATCGGATGACTGAGCTGCAGGGGGCTGTCGGTATTGCCCAATTAAAGAAGCTGAACTGGATCTGCGAGCAGCGGAACCGCTTCGGGGATAAGCTGACAGCGGGCATCAAGGATCTAGCTGCAATTCAGCCGCATCAGATCACGGAGGGAGGCTGGAGCTCATATTGGTTCTATCTCATGCGAGTGGATGAGTCGAAGCTGAGCTGTTCGCGGGATGAGTTCGCGCAAGCTTTGGCTGAAGAAGGCATTTCCTGCTCAGCGGGGTACATTCCACAAGTCGTGTACATGCAGCCTTTGTTCCAAAAGAAGCAGGCCTACCCGAACAGCAGCTTCCCGTTTGAGCTATCCGATACGGAATACAGTAAAGGAACCAGCCCAGTGGCTGAGCAGATTCTATTAACATCGATCCGCCTGCCGATTAATGAGTTTTTTACCGATCAGGATATCGAAGACGTGATTGCGGGGATCCGTAAAGTAGCCGCGCATTACAGTGTGTAATAAGACTTTATAGAGCGAGCCTGGCTCAGGCAGCGCATCTAAGCTGAAAAAATTTCATAAAAGCTGGCTCTGTTAGTGATGCTTTCATCATTGGAGAGCCTTTTTTTTGTGAGATTATTAAGACCACCTACCCCACCTACGCCACTTACCCACCACCGACTCGCCAATCACTGAATGGAAGCTAAAAATGGATTGATAACATCAAGGATAAAATGTAAAATTAATAACATACATAACAGCGCATTCAATTGTGAAACAAGCTATTTCTGGAGGCGCTCATTCCCATACTAAATCCGATACAAAGTGTGGAGAGAAGCAAGTGCAAGTTAAAAATACTTATACAGTACAAGGAGAATGATAATGCCGGAGGAAAAAAAAGCTTTGCGCATTGATGAGCTTGATGCCAATATGAGTCTTGAATTGCCCCAGACAGGAGATACGAAATGGCTTTCACCACTGCATGCGCCGTTTCACATCGCGGGTTTAGCCTGGTTCGAGGAGGAAGGTGTGTACCGCAGGTTACCGAAGTCTCCGGCACATAAGATTTCTAACGCAGTAGAGGAGCTTGCGAATTGTACGGCGGGTGGACAAATCCGTTTTCAGACGAATTCTGCTGTGCTTAAGATCAGAGTGAAGCTTCAGGGTGCAGCGAATATGTATCATATGCCGGCCACCGGCCAATGCGGGTTCGACTGTTACATTGAAAGTGAAGGGAAATGGCTATATTACAGTACGACGACCTATGATCATACGAAGACGGAATATGAGAGCGTTTTTTTTGACGCTTTAGAGAAGCAAAATCGCAATATTATCATTAATTTTCCGCTTTATCAAGGGGTTCTTGATGTGGAAATCGGCGTTGAGCCGAATGCTGAAGTTATAGCTCCCATACCTTATAAGCACGCAGGACGCGCCATCTTTTATGGCACCTCGATTACGCAAGGTGGATGTGCTTGCCGCCCCGGCATGGCCTATACGAACATTTTAAGCCGCAAATTCCCGCTCGAATTTATTAATTTGGGCTTTTCCGGAAGCGGGCTCGGGGAGCCTGAATTGGCTGAGATCATAGCAACGATTCCTGACCCCGCCTGCCTGGTGCTGGATTATGAGGCGAACTGTCTTAACGCTGAGCGAATGGGGATTACACTTCCTGAATTTATTAATATTTACCGCCGCGTCCATCCGGAGGTGCCGATTCTTGTACTGTCCAAAATCAAATACGCCAGAGAGCAGTTCTTCGAAGAAGCTATGAAGGCACGATTAGCAATGAAACAGGTCCAGGAGGAAACGGTTGCCCAGCGGCAGCGGCAGGGGGACAGAAACATTTATTTCTACGATGGCTCGGAGCTGCTTGGTGAAGACTTTGAGGAATGTACAGTAGACGGTGTGCATCCGACTGATCTTGGTTTCTTGCGCATGGCAGAAGGTTTAACTCCGGTTATGGCACAAGTGCTGGGTATTAACCAAGCCTAAATTAGCTTTAAAGTAGCTTTAATATAAGCCAAGAAGTGGCCTAAAAGTAAGCTAGGGGTAATGCCCGTAGTAGTGCCCAATTTATTGCCCAATGAATTGCTCAAAGTAATGCTCATAGAAGGACCTTCCTGCATTTGGAGGGTCCTCTTTTCTATTTTCACAAGATTGTTATATACTTGTATCATCAGCAACTTGATGATGACTACGATTTAGACAATGATTATGAAATGGACGGACAAACCTATGAGAAGAGAGAGCGAATTTCGCTATTCCAAATTGGCCAATATGTTACGTGAGCAAATTCTATCTGGCTATATCAAGCCCGGGCAATTCTTGCTCTCGGAAAATGAGCTGTGCAAGCACTATAATTTAAGTAGAACGTCAGTTCGAAAATCCTTGGATCAGCTGCAGCAGGAAGGACTGATTGTAAAAAAAGTAGGACAAGGCACGACGGTTGCCTTAGATTTGGTTATACCTGAGAACTACCGGAAGGTACTGCGTATTTTTGCGGCAGCGCCATCATTTTTTGCTAATCAGTGTATGGATCTGATCATTCAAGCCTTCCAAAGCAAGTATCCACATGTCGAAGTGAAGCTGTACAATTTTCCGGCTCAAGATTTTTGGGGGTATGTGCGCTCCAACAGTGAGAATGGCTTGAAGCCGGACATTATCTTTACAGCGGATAGACATTGCTTTGAAGCGGAGGGCGAAGAGAAATTCATCGATTTGAAAGTTCCGCTTGCTGATAGCTTAGCTTTGCTATATCCACGCCTGGTAGATGCGTTTCACCGGAATGATGAGATGCTTGCGGTTCCAGTCACTTTTTCCACGATATATTTGGTGTACAATCCGGATTTGTTTGATAAGTATGGCATAGCACAACCAGAGCTTGGCTGGAGCAAGGCCGATTTCCTTCGCGCGGCGCGGGAGCTGACGCTTGATACGAATGGCGACGGGATTCTGGATCAATATGGATTTTCGATATCGACGGGACTGAACCGCTGGCCGGTTTTTGCTCTGCAAAACGGGTTCAGCTTTAAAGAGCCTGTGAAGCTGGAGGCAATTGAAAAGACACTGAACTTTATGCACGATTTGTTGTACCGGGAGCGGATCGCTATTATGAATCCAAGAACCCAAGTGGAATCCGAGGCTTTCGTCTATGGTAAAGCGGGAATGCTGCTGACGAATTCGGTCGAGCTTGCGGGATGGGGGAAAGAGAAGCTGCAATTTGAACCTAAGGTAGCCTCACTGCCTTTTGGCGAGAACCAGTCCACTTTAATGCTGGCCAGTGTTTTCATGGTGCCTGCCGATGGCGGGGCTGTGGATTGGGCTTTGCGCTTTTTGGAAACTGCGCTATCCAAGGAGGTTCAGGAGGAGATCAGCAAAGACGCGGGATACCTGTCTGTTCTTAGCTCCGTTAATGAGGAGAAATGGGACCGCTTAACGCTGGAATCACTGAACATTGTTGAGGACCGGATCGAGAACAGTCTGTTTCTAAACGAGATGTACGACGATCCGAAGGTGCTGGAGGAGCTGGAGGCCGCCATGGTGCTGTACTGGTGTGGTCTGGAATCGGCGGAAGCTGCAGCGCAAGGGATAGCCCGTGTGATAAAGAATTAAGGGGAACCAGTTAGAAAACCGTCAGGATGGTTCTGATGGTTTTCTTTGCTTTTTCTTGATCAGTAGATTTAAAATAATACGACGGGTGTAAAGGGATGGGGGAGTGCGTTATGAAATTGCAGCAATTAAAATATGCTGTTGAAATTGCCAATAAAGGTTCATTTAGTGAAGCAGCGCGAAGTCTGTTTATTTCACAACCTAGTCTTTCTAATGCTATCAGAGAATTAGAAGCTGAAATCCATATTTCAATTTTTAATCGAACCAATCAAGGGATCAGCTTATCGACGGAAGGTGCGGAATTTTTAGGTTATGCAAGGCAAATGATGCAGCAATATCAACTTTTGGAAGAAAAATATATAAATTATAAGCCTTCAAAACAACATTTTTCAGTGTCTACACAGCACTATACTTTCGCAGCAAATGCTTTCGTAGATCTAATCAAGGAACATGGTGCAGAAGAATATGAATTTACAATCAGGGAAACCAAAACCTACGACATTATCAATGATGTAAAAAGCCTGCGTAGTGAGATTGGCGTATTATATATGAACGAGTTCAATTCAAAAATTATTCTTAAATTATTAAAAAAAAGTGATCTTGTTTTTTCAAAGCTTTTTACAGCCAAACCGCACATATTTATTAGTATAAACAATCCGTTAGCTCAAAGAAAAAGTGTGCGTATCGAGGATTTGGAGGAATTTCCCTACTTGTCATTCGAGCAGGGTGAATATAACTCCTTTTATTTTTCTGAAGAGATACTCAGTACCTTGGAGCACAAAAAAAGCGTTAAAGTAAGTGATCGGGCCGCGATTGTGAATTTGCTGATTGGACTTAATGGGTACACGATTTCTACGGGCATTATTAGTGAGGAGCTTCATGGTAATGATTTTATTGCAATCCCTTTAGAGGTCGATGAGGAAATACACATAGGAACCATTACACATAAAAATGTGAACCTAAGCCGCTTAGGAGAACAATATTTAGGAAAACTACAACGAGTTACTAAATCTTGAGATAGCTTTATACTATATTACGCCATAGCTTTTTGGATTTACACTATACGGAACAAGACCGTTTATAATAATGTTACATAACACAGAGATAAATAAAGAGAGGCTGGTTGTGAACATTAATAGGAAAACTTTAGCTAAGGAAAATAAGCTTGGAGTGCTTACCCTTAGTGGATTAATTATTGGGCCTATACTGGGCTCTGGTATTCTCATGCTGCCTAATACTGTTTATCAAATTGCTGGAGATTGGGCTATTGCAGCCTGGATCATTATCATCGGAGTGAGTCTTGTTGCGGCTTATATTTTTGGTGCAATCAGTATACAATATCCGGGTGATGGGGGTATCACGAATGCCATTTGTATGGCTTTTGGAGAGCATATCAAAGTATTGGCTTCTTTATTTCTAATTTTAGGAGTATCCGTGGGGGCAGTGGCTGTATTAATGACAGCTAGTGAATATATGGCGCAAGTTGGAATAGGCAGTAGTATTTTTATTTGTTATAGTTTTACTGTTGCATGTATCCTTTTGTTATTTTGTAAGATCACGTTTATTGGAAAATTGTCTTTTTTGATGTCTACTGTTTCTGCCATTACTTTATTTGTAGCCGCAGTCGTCAGCCTTTCCATACACCCGAAGCCTTTTGCCATTACAACTCCTTTTCAGGTCAATCATATCGGGTATGCGGTTTTGCTCTTGTTCTGGGCCGTATTCGGCTGGGACATTATAGGTAATTACACCAAAGAGGTCAAGGATGTTAAAAAGACGACTACGAGAGCCATTATTTTAAGTTTCATTGTCATTGCTGTTGTCTATATGGTTGTCGCAGCAGCTGTGCAATGGACAGATATAAAAAGCTATTGGAACAAAGACTTTTCTCTCGCAGCCATTATGCATCCCTTATTCGGTGAATGGAGTCATTTAATTATAGCGTTTCTTGGCATTTTTCTCTGTGCATCGACCTATTTATTGTATGTAGGGGGAATATCCAGACTGACAGCTTCTTTATCAGAGGATCAAATATTGCCTGCTTTCATGTCAAAGCGTACCCGGCAGAACATTCCTTTTGTGGCCATCAGCACTATAGGGATTGTGAATCTCATAGTGATCTTTTTGATCCAGCTTGGGTGGTTTGATTTAGAATCTCTAGTTCTTATTGCGAATAGTTTTTTGGCGATGAACGCCTTGATTGGAATTTTAGCAGGCATTAAAGTGCTTAATAATAGGCTAGTAAACGTATCGGGCGTTATTTTATCCGTGTTTGTTCTAGTAGTCATTATGATGTACTCATCCACAAATGTGCTATTGATGATTGGGGCACTTTCCATTTATTTTAGTTATAAACAGTTGAAAACGTGTATAAAGCCATAGTAATTGAGAATCAATATCAATGTCAATGAATCGTGAGGAGTCTTTATTCTTACGGTTCTTTTTTATATTTGTATTTGAAAATATAAGTGAGTCAGTTTGAGCGTGGCAGGTTCGGCACTTTGAAGCTGGAAGGATGGAATGTGGGAGGAAGAACGATAGTGAGGAAAAGTAAATAGTAGTAAACAGTAGTGAACAGTAGTGAACAGTAGTAAACATTAGTGAACAGTAGTGAACAACTGGTAAGAAGGCCGGCTCCCCGAATGGAGCGTGTGCTCCACTTAACGATGTTTTTCATCGTTAAAGCAAGTGTTCCAGGTCAATAGGTCACGTTAACGATGTTTTTCATCGCTAAAAGAGGCCGGATGGGATCTTCGGGGGCATAAATGGAATTTTAACGATGATTTTCATCGTTAAGATAAGGTTGTGGAGAGAAGTTGGAGTTTTAACGATGAAAATCATCGTTAAAGTAGCAGCTCCTCTTGGTTGCACGCACTGGCGGGGGCGTTTTTCATTCCCAGCACCATTGTCCACGGAAAATGCTCTTCCAATCAGGAGAAAAAGCATTGCTGGTTTCCGGTTTGAGCTGGGTGTACGTGTGACTCGTGTGATTATAGCAGAGAAGAGGGTGGGGCTTATGGCTATGGGAGGAAGAGCGTTAGCGGCTGCCTTAAAGATTGTTTCTCACTTCTGCAGCCGTTCCCTCTCGTTCTCTCGTAGCGCTCCCAGCTTCCAAAAACGCTCCTATTGGATTTTTTTCCCGGCATAAAACATGGCATGCTCATCACGTTCATTTTCCTTGGCGGAAAGGAATGACTGATTTAGCTTGAACACTAAGGTGCGGCTGCCTAACGAAGATTTATATTTTTCAACATGCGTTTTGGACAGCGGTTGGTCATAATATCCAGGAACATATTTGTTCAGCATACTTTGCATCGCTTCAACAGCTTCATCTAGATCTGTAACAAACTCTACGCTCCCAAAAATCATAACACTCATATAAGCAGTATCTGTATGGGCAGGTACGGTATCAGTTATAGTGCCGAATTCCTCGCTAACTGTGAAGCAGGCAGAAGGATTGTCACGAATAAAGTCTATTTTGCGGCCTTCTGCTGCTCCATGGAAGTAGATGGTTTCATTCATCCAAGTGAAATTTAGGGGAACCACATAAGGAGTATCTTTGGCGGAAAGCCCCAGGTAGCCTGTTTTTGCATGCAATAAAAAGGTTTGGATTTTTAGTAGATCGGTACACTCTCTTTTTTGCATTCTTATGGGAAACATAGTGGTTGTCATCCTTTCTGTACGGCAGGATTTGTGATAAGGTCATAATATTAGATTATTGTACCTGTGAAAAGTGACAGTTTTATTTAATATGAAGGGGTCAGGTGTCTGGAGATGATTGAAATAACACCCTTGCTGGACAAGTTGGGAAAGAATCCGTTATTTGTTCAGTTGTACAGCTATATCAAGGAAAAAATTGAGGCGGGCATCATTGTCCGGGGGACTAAATTGCCCTCTATCCGCCAGTTGGCCGAGCATTTGAAAATTAGCAAAAATACAGTCGAGGCAGCGTATCAGCAGTTGCTATCTGAAGGGTATGTAGAGAGTAAGGGACGAGTTGGTTTTCTGGTCCTGCCATTGGAAGATATGATCCAGGATTCTACTTCTGCAGCGTCTGAAGCTGAGCCTTCTGCTTCGATTTCCACTGTAGTTTCTTCTGCAAATAGTAATGCTAATAGTAATGCGGATAGTAGTCCTGAGAAGTATAAGTACGATTTTCGTTATGGTCACATAGAAATTAAACGTTTTCCGATGGCGGTTTGGAAGAGCTGCTTGTTGGATGCTTTACATAAGGAATCCTCAGGGGTGCTAGGTTATGGGGATCCATTGGGGGAGTATGAGCTCAGGGTAGAAATTTCGAGGTATTTGTTTCAATCCAGAGGCATAACTTGTGTGCCCGAACAAATTTTTATTAGCTCAGGTACTCAGCAGTCCGTCAATTTCTTGTGTCAATTGCTGCCTTTAAGGGGACAGGTGGTCGGTATAGAAAACCCGGGCTATGAGGGGGTCAGAACCGTATTAAAAAATAATGACTGTACAATTATGCCCATTTCTCTTGAAGCGGACGGATTAAATATAGAAGAATTGTACAATTCTAATGCCAAGGCTGTGTATGTCACACCTTCTCACCAGTTTCCCCTGGGCATGGTTCTTCCGATACAAAAGAGGATGAAGCTATTGCAATGGGCCAACGAGCATGAAAGCCTTATTATTGAGGATGACTATGATAGTGAGTTCCGATATTTGGGACAGCCCATTCCATCCTTGAAGGCACTTGATTCGGGAGATCGGGTTATCTACACAGGTACTTTCTCGAAATCCTTTTTACCTGCAGCACGGCTCAGCTATACGGTTTTGCCTGCTGCGATTATGGATAGGATTGGTTCAGAGCTTCAGCTATATAGTCAGTCGGTCTCACCGATCCTGCAAAAAGCAGTATTTCTATTTATGAACGGCGGTCACTTTGCCAGGCATATTCGTAAAATGAGAAGGGTGTATCAAGGAAAGCATAAGGTTTTTATTCATGCGATTTCTCGTCACTTGGGAACAAAGGTAGAAATTATCGGGCTTAAATCTGGTCTGCATATCCTGCTGGATGTAAAAGGACGGACAAGCGAAGCCTTAATTGAGGAAGCGAAGCAAAGACAAATAGGTGTGTATTCTCCGAAGCATCATTGGCTAAATCCGGAGGAATGTCCCCGCTCGTATCTAATCCTGGGATTTGGGGGGATGGAGGAGGTCGCGATCGAAGAGGGGATTCATTTACTTAAAGAAGCATGGGGTTTATAAAAAAGATCCTAACTGGATCAGACTATAGTCTGAAGTCTGTAGTCCGTAGTCTGTAGGATGCAGGCTATAGGCTGTGGGAAGATTTTTTTGCGAAAAGGGTAGTTTTTTTTCACACTTTAAAATATAATACAGGTATGATACATATTATTATATTTTAAAAATGGAGATGACAAAATAAGATGAAACTTGCACGTCTTGGACTTCTGCTGGATCAGAGTGAAGCTCAGCGCCGCTGGACGTACGGTCTGAATGTTTTTGCCAACTATACGGAAGAAATTCTTGCTCATGCTGGAATTCCGTTCGAGATTATTCGTGATATCGGGGAGGTCGAGAACAGCTCGTTCGATATCCTGATAGCTGGCTCGGTAAAGGATGACGCAGCATCAACTTCAGTTCTATGGAAATATGTAGAGCAGGGCGGCGTGCTTATTTCGTTTGCCGGTTTGAATGCGCTTGCTGCCAAGCTGGGCTGTATGTGGAAAGAAAGAGGCACTGTTGGGTATGCGGCATTTGGAGCTTTTTATGATAAGGCAGAGGTGATCCGGTTCCTGCAGGCGTCACCTTGGAAGTCTTCTTCTGCGGAGAATGAGTTTTTGCAGGAGGAAGCAGGTGAGCTGCGGCGGGGGGAACCTGGGGGAGCTCCTATTGGCGCCGCTCTGCAGCGCTTCCGGATTGGAGAAGGCTTATTCGATCGTTGGGCTGTCGATATTCCGGCAACTATCGTCGGTTTTCAGCAGGGCAACAGCCCGGTGCTGGAGGATGGCGTTCCGGCATTGGATGGATCTGCGCCAATTAATGAAGGAATTCTAAAGGCTGATGACCGGAGCGAGATGGATTGGCATCATGACCGTCTTTACACGGAAACAGGAAACCCTTATATCGCCTATCCGTATGCGGATTTTTGGCGGGAACTGTTTATCGGACGTCTGCTGCGTACAGCGGTTGGGCAGGGGCTGACGCTGCCTTTCGTCGGCTTCTGGCCGGACGGTATAGAGCGTGTGGCTACGATCTCGCATGACAGTGACGGAAATGTGGAGGAATATGCACTGGCGACCCTGGCTATTCTGGACGAACTGCAGATACAGTCCACCTGGTGCATCATCGAACCCGGATACAGCACGCCAATTTATGATCAAATAAAAGCGGCAGGTCACGAGCTCGCATTTCACTACAATGCACTGGAGTCAGACGACCGCATATGGGATCAGGATGATTTTGATCGTCAGCTTCTCCTTTTGCAGCAAACAGCAGCACTGGATAAAGTCACTTCCAATAAAAATCATTATACCCGTTTTGAAGGCTGGGGAGAGCTGTTCGAGTGGTGCGAGGCTCGAGGGATCGAAAGTGACCAAACTCGTGGTCCGAGCAAAAAAGGTAACGTGGGCTTCTTATTCGGCACCTGTCATCCCTATTTTCCAATAGCGTGGTCGAACGATCAGAACCGGTTGTATGATGTTCTTGAGATTGGCTTTTTGACGCAGGATCTGGACTTATCCTCACATTGGTCGGACAGCACGATCATTGTTCCCTTTCTCGAGGAGATAAGTAAGGTTGACGGCGGAGTTGCCCACTTTCTGGTTCATCAAACGCATATCGGCATGCGGGAAACGGTCCGCAACTCATTCCGCAAAATTGTGGCAGAAGCTCGCAAGCGCGGCTACGTATTCTGGAGAGGGAAAGAAATTAACGATTGGGAGCGGGCGCGCCGGAGCATCAAGGTCACTGCGGTGGATGATACGAATGTTTCTGTTGAAGTGGGGATGCCACTGCCTGCGAATGCAGTTATTTGGGCGCCTATGCCAGAGAGTTATGCTCCATTAGCAGGAGAAACAATTGAGACCCGCTATGGGGTAATCTGCCGGAAACAGCTTGCTGCAGGGGCTGTATAAGAGATATGAGATATTTGTTAAGCACACATTGGGGATAAGGGAGGTTTTTAACATGGGTAATGAAAAGCTTGCTCTGCTAGGGGGACCCAAAGCAGTCGGACAGGTAGAAGCCGAGATGTTTCACTGGCCAATCGTTACAGAAGAAGATGAGGCTGCTGTATTGGAAGTGCTCCGTAAAGGGACGATGTCCGGGACAGATGTTACGAAGAAGTTCGAACAGGAATTCGCGGATTGGCTCGGAATGGATTATGCACTTGGTTTCAATAACGGAACGAATTCCCTGCAAGCAGCGATGTACGGCTGTGAAGTTGGGATAGGCGATGAGATCATCTGTCCGAGTGTTACTTACTGGGCCACGGCGCTGCCCGCTTTCTCATTGGGGGCGACTGTTGTGTTTGCAGAAATTGATCCGGTGACGCTGTGTATCGATCCCAAGGATATCGAGCATCGCATTACGGAACGGACGAAAGCGATTGTTGTGGTGCATTATTTGGGACATCCGGCAGATATGGATGCGATTATGGAAATTGCCGAAAGGCATCATATCAAGGTAATCGAAGATGTATCTCATGCTCAAGGCGGTTATTACAAAGGTCGTAGGGTCGGGACGATCGGGGACGTTGGGGCGATGTCTCTGATGGCGGGCAAATCGTTTGCTATTGGAGAAGGCGGTATTTTTGTAACTAATAACAGAGACATTTATGAACGAGCCATTGCTCTTGGCCATTATGAGCGCTTTAACGATAGCATCCAGAACGAGGCGCTGCGGCCGCATATAGGCGTCCCTTATGGCGGGTATAAATATCGTATGCATCAAATGAGTTCGGCAGTTGGCAGAGTTCAATTGAAGGAGTACGATCGGCGGATTGGCGAAATTGACAAAGCGATGAACTACTTCTGGGACCAGCTGGCAGACGTCCCTGGGATCCGCGCGCATCGGCCAGATCCGGGCAGCGGCAGTACAATGGGCGGCTGGTATGCGACACATGGGCATTACGTTGCCGAGGAGCTTGGCGGCTTGTCCGTCTCCCGCTTCTGTGAAGCGGTTCGAGCGGAGGGAGCGGATGCTAGCCCTGGCTGCAATTTGCCGCTGCATCTCCATTCACTGCTCCATGAGGTTGATGTATACGGACATGGCAAGCCGACCGTCATTGCCAATGCGAACCGGGATGTGCGCCAGGAGAGGGGCAGCTTGCCTGTCTCTGAAGGCATCGGTGCCAAAGTATTTGGGATTCCATGGTTTAAGCATTACCGTCCGGAAATTATTGAACAGTACGTTGAGGCATACCGTAAGGTAGCAGCAAATTACAAAGAGCTCCTGGCTGAAGATTCCGGGAATCCAGGGAGTGTTGGGGGCTGGAATTTCTTTGCTGGCGCACGGCGGTAATGAAGCATAGACGAAGCATAGATTCGATAGATTCGAAAATCATGGCAGCAATTGGCTTTTTATAGATTAGTCTGCGCAACATTACTGAAAGCATCGCTATGGCATGGGATGCCATGCTATAGCACTGTACAACATGCACAAGCGCAAGCATAATAGGCACAACTTGACCAGCGTACAATATGAACAGCAAGCATAGTATATGTACAGTTATAGCGAATGGACGTAAGGGTTACGGACATGAGGTACGCTATTTTACCATTTATCTCTTTTTGGCAAGAGTTACGGACATAGGTTCCGTTATTTGCAATAAATACATGATTTTGGCGCGGTTTCTGCATCAATAAGGGCTTTCATGTCCGGAAGCACCGCAAAAACCCCTTGAATTGTTAAAATAATGGATCTGATGTCCACAGTGTTCGTGATATTTAATGAGAGACGTGTAGCAATTCACCGAAACAGGAAAATCCGTGCACTTAACAGACGGTTTCATAATAATTGAACGATATCGTTGTAATTGTATGAACACATTCAAAGAAGAGCAGGTCTTTATTCGCAAAAAACTATAATCTGCGAATGAAGGCCTGCTCTTTTATGAATCTCTCAATTCAATATATTAAATTGACTCAACACCACAATCAGTGCTTGACAAATGAATGGATAGCTAAAACTGGAAAAACATCTGCCAATCCTGTACGGTTGAAAGTTCTACCCAACAAAAGAGGAATAGACCGATGCAGAATCCGTATATCACAACGACGGAAGATATCTTCCAGATACGGAAAGGACCTGTCTTTAACGGTCACCGCTGACCTTTAGAGGCTGATTTTTACAAATTCACGATTCTAATGGACATCCGCGACCATTAGAAGGGGGTTTTCCCCACAATCGCCCCCTTTTCAGCCTGTAAGGGACATCCGTGAACGTTACAATCTCATTTCGCTGCATTTCCGCTTCTAACGGACTGCGGTGACTAAGCTTGCCCCACAACGTTTCCGGAAATTTACAGTAAGAATCGATACGTATCCAAGACGTTGCGAAACACTTGGAGCCCCCTCCACAGCACCTTTACGCCCGGGGCTCCATCGCTCTTGCGCCCTAAAAAGCCTCCCAGTTTGGCCAAAGCCAACACAGACTCCTGCAGGGTAGGCAGC
The DNA here is from genome assembly GCF_017874215.1 of Paenibacillus eucommiae. Lineage (GTDB taxonomy): Bacteria > Bacillota > Bacilli > Paenibacillales > NBRC-103111 > Paenibacillus_AI > Paenibacillus_AI eucommiae. The sequence goes on along the minus strand of NZ_JAGGLB010000001.1, from coordinate 178 downwards.
TTGGCAGGAAGGGTTTTCGTTTTATTGGCGATGCGATAGAGAACTTGCCCTTCCTCTTCGCTCATCACCTGCGTGCAGGGCACATCGGGATCTAGCCGGGACAGGTAAGTCAACCGTTGCAACCCCAGTGCGATGATGGAGTACATCAAGATGAGCTTCCGTAGTTTTTCCGCATCGT